>NZ_JAAZQQ010000009.1 GCF_012395815.1 Roseicyclus persicicus | reverse complement strand
GGAACGCATGGCGGTCCTCTCCTATCTCTTCCGCCGGGTCGAACGGGTGATCGAAGACCGCAAGCCCACGATCATCGTCATCGACGAGGCCTGGAAGGCGCTCGACAACGCCTACTTCGCGGAGCGGCTCTCGAACTGGCTGGTGACCGCCCGCAAGCAGAACGCGGTCGTCGTGATGATGACCCAGTATGCCAGCCAGCTCGAACGCACGCGGACCGGCAGGACCATCGTGGAAGCTGTGCCAACCCAGGTGCTCCTGCCCAACATCCGCGCCTCGGCTGCCGATTACGCCATGCTAGGCCTCAGCGAGAAAGATCTCGACGTGCTTCTGGGCGTGGGGTCCGCCTCGCGGCTCGCACTCGTTCGTGATGACCGCGGCGCAGTGGTGATCGATGCCGATCTGAGCGCCCTCGGCCCCCTCGTGACCATCCTCGGCGGCATGGAGAAGGGCGAGGCCCTTGTCGGTCCCGATTACCGAGACCGCCCCGATTTCTGGAGAGTGACATGACCCGTATCCTCACCCGCAGCGTCCTGCTGCTTGGACTTGGCCTGATCCTGACGGCTTGTGCGCAGCATAACCCCGCAGAGGCCAACTGCTTCAACTTCCGCGATACGCCCGCACGAGGTGCAACCGCGACAGCCACGATCTCGACCATGGGTGCGGAGGTCACGCGCCGCGACACGGCTTGCGATTTCGTCCTCTTGGGGGCGGGCGGCTGAGCCAATGCGGACCTGGCTTCCTCTCTCGGTGGTCAGCCTTGCGCTGGCTGGTCCCGCTGCGGGCCCAGCCGTCGCCCAAGGCGTGCCAACCTTCGACCTGCGCCTGTTTGCCGAACGACAGGCAATCCTCGAACAGACCGATCGCGACCTGGCGATGCAACAAGACCGGCTGACCCGCGAAGGGGAACTGGCCGAGATCGAACGCCAGCAACTCGCCTCGCTCGAAGGGCTCATGGATGCCATGTCCCTTGGCTCGGGCGATGTGGCTGGCACCGTGGCCGGGCTCGAGGCGGGGCAGGGGGCGGTTGGTGACGTCGAAAGCGCAGCCGCCAGCCTCTACGCGCCCGAGGACAACAATCCGGCCGCAGCCCGGATGTTTGGCGATGCCCGGGAAGGGATCGAGGAACTGATCATCCGCGCGGCGCGCCATACCCACGGACTGCCGGGCGTGAGCCGTGCGGGCCTCTCGCTCGTGCAATGGCGCTGCCTTCTGCAGGCGCTGATCTGGCAGGAAAGCCGCTTCCAGATCGGGGCGCGCTCTCCCGTAGGGGCCTTCGGCCTCACCCAGATCATGCCCGGTACGGCCGGCGATCTCGGGATCTATCCGGCCTATTATGACGACCCCTGGCTGCAGGTGACGGGGGGCGCGCGGTACCTCGCGCAGATGCTGAACATGTTCGATGGCAACATCATCCACGCCCTCGCGGCCTATAACGCTGGCCCCGGCAACGTGCAGAACTACGGCGGCGTCCCGCCCTTCGCGGAGACGCAGCACTACGTCGTTGTGATCCCCCAGCAGTACAACAGCTATCTCGCCGCCGTGGGCGGCATCGATGCGCTCGGCACAATCGATCCCGTCCTTCTGGCGAACGCGAGTTTCAGCCTCTCGGCCCATGGGGCGGGGGTCTATGGGGACTATTCGCTCGTCTCGGTCCGTGCCGCCGCCTTGCGGGTGCAAGACATCATCATCCGCATCGGCGAGACGGAAGACCTGCATGAGGCCATCGCGCTCAACACCTATGCCCGCGCCGAGCTGGCCCGGCTGGTCGCGATCCGGACCCGGATCAAGGCCGCCCATACCCAGCCGCTGAGCGAGGAACAACTCGCCATGGCCGCAGCCCAAGCCGCCGAGCGGCAGTTCATGGATTTCACCCAGGAGACATTGCGATGATCCGGCGCTTGTACCGTTCCCTCACCACCACCGCCGCCACCCTCGCTCTGACCTCCGCCCTCGCGGGGCCCGTCACCGCACAGGGCGTGCCCACGGTCGATACCCAGAACATCGCCCAGGAAATCCGCCAGCTTCAGCAGATGCTGCAGGATTTCGGGATCCAGACCGATCTTCTGGACAATGCGCTGGCGCAACTCGAGACGTTGCAAGGCCAGCTCGATCAGCTGAACGAGATGTATGCCTCGCTCACCGGGCCGCGCAGCATCCTCGGCCTCGCTATGGGCGGCGACCTCGACGACCTCCTGCAGGCCAATTTCGAAGACATCCCCGGCCTGATCCGAGGCATCCAGGCGGGCGACTGGTCGAGCCTGATCGGCCCAAACGCGGGGCCCCTGCGCACGCAGATGGAACAGGCGCTCGCCAGTGCCGGGTTCGACGAGGACTCGCTGCGCGAGATCGCCACCAGTGGCAATCCAGGCGCGGAAGGAGTCGCGACCCGCGCCACGACCGGTGCCGTGATGTCGGCGGCGGCCCAGAACAGCCATGCAGAGGCAGCGCAATCCCTCGAACGTGTCGAACAGCTCGTCGCGATGATCCCCGACATGGAGGATCTCAAGGAGTCGATGGACCACAACACCCGCGTCACGGCGGAACTGGCCATCGCCATGACGCGGATGTGGGAGCTTGAGGCCATCCAGACCCTCGGCGCAGGCAATGCGGGCGTGGTGGATGCCGCCACCGTCGCCGAAGAGCGCCGCTACATGGACTTCACCCTGCCGAGCCTGCGGCCGTGACCAAAGCACCCGACATGACGGCAGGCATGAGCACGCGTGAACTGGTCGAGGAGGAGCTGATCCATGGCGCGCTGCGCCGGGAGCAGCTCTGGCGGATGATCGGTCTTGGCGGGGCGGGCTTTGGCGTTTTCGGCTGCCTTGCGGCCGC
>NZ_JAAZQQ010000008.1:31757-92648 GCF_012395815.1 Roseicyclus persicicus | reverse complement strand
CATGAGCACGCGTGAACTGGTCGAGGAGGAGCTGATCCATGGCGCGCTGCGCCGGGAGCAGCTCTGGCGGATGATCGGTCTTGGCGGGGCGGGCTTTGGCGTTTTCGGCTGCCTTGCGGCCGCAGCCGTCGTCCTGATGGTCGAGACGCCGCCGCCGGTCGTCGTGCCCTATGACCCCGCGACGGGTCTGGCCCTGCCCAATGCCACGGTCGAAACGGTGCGGCTTGCCGAGCGGCCTGCGATCATCGAGGCGCAGATCTACCGCTACATCCTTGACCGCGAGGCCTACAACCAGCTCGACAACGATCTGCGCGTCCGCCGGGTGCTGGCGCAATCCACCGGGGCGGCCGAGGCCAGCATGCGCGCCATGTGGACCTCGGGACAGGAGAGCTATCCGCCGACCCGCTATGGCCCCGCGGCCGAGATGGCTGTCGAGATCGCCTCGATCACGCTGATCGGCGACAACCGCGCGCAGGTGCGCCTCAGAAAGCGCCTGACCAGCCCGCAAGGGGCGCAGGACGGATCCTTCACCGCAACGCTGATGTTCGCCTTCCAGCCCGAACGGACACGCTCGATCGACGATGTCTGGCAGAACCCCTTCGGCTTCACCGTCACCCAATATGCCATCCGATCGGACCGTTCCGAATGACCTCTGTTCCCGTTCTCGCCCCTGTTCATGCCCTGCTCCTCGCCGGTGCCTTCGTGCTCTCCGCACCCGCAGCCTTTGCCGAGACCACGCCGCGCCCCGGCCCCCATGACAATCGCGTCCGGATCGCGACCTGGACCGAGGGGCAGGTCTACCGGATCGTCACCACCCTGACCCGGGTCACCACCGTCGAGTTCGGCGAGGGCGAGACCATCCGCTCGATCATCGCGGGCGACACGGTGGGCTTCCAGTTCGACGGCGTGCCGGGCGGTCGGGCTTTCGCGATCAAGCCTACAGCCTCTGGAGTCGCCACGAACATCACGGTCTATACGAACCGGCGCTCCTACTACTTCCACGTGGTCGAGGCGCGCGAGACCCCGCATTACGTCGTGCAGTTCCGCTATCCCGAGAGCCGCGTTCAACCGGCCCGGGCGGTTGCGGCCGAGGCGCCGAATGCGAACTATGCCGTCAGCGCCCGGGAGGAGTTCACACCGACGGCCATCTGGGATGATGGCACCTTCACCTACTTCCGCTTCGCGCGGAACGCGCCGGTCCCAGCGATCTTCCGCTATGCCAATGGCGGCGAGCGGGCGGTGAACAGCACGGCGATCGAGGATGGTGTCATCCGCGTCTCGGGCGTCAATCGCCAATGGGTCCTGCGCCTCGGGGAAGACGAGGTCTGTGTTCAGGATATGGGTGGGCCCACGTCATGAGCCAGGACACCGAAGACCTGGCCGCGCGCCTGGCGGCTCTCGAAGCGACGGGCGACAAGAAGCGCGGCACCGCACGGCCTTCCCCGCTGGCCGCCGTCCTCGGCGTGGCCGGGATCTTGGCCGCAGGCGGCCTGGCCTGGGCCGCCCTGCAGCCATCGCCGGAAGCACCCCTGCCAACCGCAGCCCCGGAAGAGTTCCAGACAGCTGGATCGGGCTTTGGGGACCTGGCTCCCATGCCCGTTGCAGAGCCTGCGCCGCCGCCGGCCGAGACCGGTCCCTCTGCGTCGGAACTGGCGCTGATGGAAAGTCTCGCAACGCTGCGAGCGGAACTGGAAGACCTGCGCGCGCGGCCCGTCGAGGCATCGGATAGCGGCGCAGAGCAGGCCATCGCCGATCTCACAGCGCAGATCGCGGCGCTGCAAGAGGCCTCGTCTGAGGCGCAGCGCGCGCTCGAGCGACAGTTGACCGAACGCGACCGCGAGCTTGACCAGTTGCGCATGGACCTTGAGGTCGCGCGGCTGACCCCGCCTGCGCCGACAGACCTCGGGCCGAACGAGGAGGAGTTGCGGCTCGCCGAACTTGAGCGCCGCCGCATCGCAGAGGCCGAGGCACGGGCCGAACGCATCGCCTCGCCCATGATCGCGTTTTCCGGGATGGGGGCAGGGACCGACCGGGAGAACAGCGTAGAGGCCGCGCGCCTGAATGAGGACGAAGCCTTCGTGCGCGCGGGTGCAAGGCCCGCCCCGGTAACGCGGGCCGAAGTGATCGTGAACCCCGGCAACACCGTCGTGCAGGGCACGATGATCCAGGCCGTGACCGAGACGGCGCTCGACAGCACGCTGCCCGGCGCCATCCGCGCCATCGTCTCCGAGGACGTTCATTCCTTCGATGGCACGCGGGTCCTGATCCCGCGCGGCGCGCGTCTCGTGGGGCGTTACCGCTCCGATGTGGCGCTCGCGCAGTCGCGTGTGATGGTGGCCTGGGACCGCGTAATCCTGCCCGACAACCAGACCGTGGAAATCAGCGCCTTCGGTGGGGATGAGCTCGGCCGCACCGGCACCACCGGTTTTGTCGATACCCGCTTTGCGCAGCGTTTCGGCTCGGCCACGCTGATCTCGCTGATCGGGGCCCTGCCTGCGGCGGCCGCCGGACAGATTGAGGATGAGGCCGCGGCCGACATCGCGAGCGACGTCGGCACAGACCTGCGCGACAGCACCCAAAGCGTGATGCAGGACTATCTGGCGATCCGTCCCGTGATCCATGTCGATCAGGGCACGCGGATCACGGTCATGGTCGACCGCGATCTGGAGATCTTCTGACATGGCAGCAAGCTATCTCGAAGCCTCGCTCGACCGGCTGGGCGCGCACGTGCGTTGCTGTGACACGATCGAGATCTGCATCAACCCCGACGGGCAGGTTTGGGGCGAGTTTCAGGGCGATCATTTCATGCGCGGCCTTGGCGCGCCGCTGACCCAAACCGAGATCAAGGACCTCGGCAACCAGATAGCCTCGGCCGCCTCGACGACGCTCAGCACCAAGAAACCCATCGTCTCGGTCTCGATCCTCTACCGGGATCGTCCGATCCGGGCGCAGGTCATCCAGCCCCCCGCCGTCGAAGGCGGGTTCTCCATCTCGCTGCGGTTCTTCTCCTCCCTGCCTCTGGAGGCCATCAAGCTTGGCTTCCTTTATGGCACGGAGCGCAGCCTCGAAGGCCTGCGCCGTGAACGGAATGCCGCCCTGCGCGATGTGGTGGCGTCCGGCGACATCGACGCCGCCCTGCGCTTCTGCGTCGAAAACAAGCTCAACATGATCGTCTCGGGCGGCACCTCGACAGGCAAGACGGTCGCGGCGCGGAAGATCCTCTCCCTGATCCCGCCCGAAGAGCGGATCATTACCATCGAGGAGGCGGCAGAACTGCGCCCCGAGCAGCCAAACGCCGTAACGCTGATCGCCGACCGGGACATCGAGGCCCGTAGCGCCGATGTGCTTCTGGCCTCGACCCTGCGGATGCGGCCTGATCGGATCGTGCTCGGGGAGGTCCGTGGTCGCGAGGCCATGACCTTCCTCGAGGCGATCAACACCGGCCATGGCGGCTCGCTGACCACCTTGCACGCCGAGACCCCGCAACTCGCCGTCCGCCGTCTCGCCATCGCGGCCCTCAAGACCGATGTGCCGATGACCTATGCCGACATGGTCGACTATATCGAGGGCTCCATCGACGTGATCATCCAGGCAGGCCGCCATGACGGCGCCCGCGGCATCACCGAGTTCTTCCTGCCGGGGCAGGCGAGACATCCAGATCAGAACACCGCCGGAACCGGGGGCACAAAGCGCCCCGCGGTCGCCGCCGAATGACCCGAAAGGAAACCCCATGCGCAAGATCATCCTCGCCGCAGTTGTCACCCTGTTTGCCGCACCCCTCGCGGCCCAGACCTCGCCTCCGGTCACGAACGATCTCACCGTGACCATCGCGCCCCAGCAGTACCGGATCTGCAACGACCGGCCCGCACGGCCGGTCTGGATGGACGAGATCCACCCGCGCGAGGCCTACAAGGCGCTGACGTTGATGGATCTGTACGAACTGCGCGCATGGGAACAGATCGTCGATACAGGCAACTGCGGCTGCGAAGTCCGCTTCCCGGAATGGAAGGATGCCTCTGAAGAATTCAACGAACGGTATCTCCTGGCGTCCGCGGCGGAACATACGGCAGCGCAGCGGGACATCCGACGGCAGCGCAACGATCTGCGCCATCCAGTTCAGGACATCTGCGAAGCTCAGGGCAACTGGTAATGAGCGTCGTCAGCTGGATGGTCGAAACCGCTGACGGTTTCCTTGTCGATGCGGCCGAGTCCCAGTTCGGGGCTGTGGCCAGCAATACCGGCACGATCGTCCTGCTGATGGTCACGCTCTCGCTGATCGGCATCTGCATCAACATGGCCTTCCAGTTCCGCAGCATGGATGGGGCCAGTTTCTTCTGGTACCTGATAAAGCTGATGTTGATAGGGCTCTTCGCCTTCAACTGGGCCAACTTCAACGCTGTGTCCAACGCCGTGATCGGGGGCCTCGACTATGTCGCTGGTGCGCTCGTATCGTCCGTCGGTGGGGCAGGGGCAGGTGCCAGCCACTTTGCGGGAGAGTTCGACAATCTGATCGAGCGCTTCGCCACGTACCTCAATGCAATCGGCAGCAATCTCAACTGGATGACCGGTGCCATCCTCGGCGGCATCGGTCTGGTGCTCCTGAGCCTCCTTGGCTTCATGACCGGCATCGTCCTCATCTTCGCCAAGATGATGCTGACCCTGATGCTGGGCCTCGCGCCGATCATGATCGCTCTGTCGCTCTTCGATGCGACCAAGGATTTCTTCCACAGATGGGTCTCGACGACGATCAGCTACGCCTTCTACCCCATCGTCATCGCCGCCATGTTCTCGACCGTCGTCGGCATGGCGAATTCGCTGCTGGCCCAGCTCGGAGATCTGAACTCCGCGACCAACATCGGCTCGCTGGTGCCGTTCTTCGTGATGGTCTTCCTGGCGAAGGGGTTCGTCGCGGCAACGCCCTTAATCGTGCGTGGGATCTCGGGAAACCTGATGGTGGCAGCTGCACCTGCGATCGTCAGTGGGTCTGCTGGCGTGCTCCGGGGCTTAGTAAACACCTCAGGTGTCCAGGGCAGGGAGCGGATCGGTGCGCTGACGACGGGTGAAGCGATCGGTCGGGGGGCAATGCAGGCCCCTGCAGCCGTGCGGAGTGCGGCAGCGACCGCGAGCGCGCAGGTGGTCAGGATGGCTGAGAGGGCGAAGCGGTTGGGAAGTTGATAGGCTGCACCCTCTATGAAGGCAATTCAATTAAGTGCTACCATTCCTCGAGGCGCTGATAGATCAAGAGGATACCTTTGAATAATGCTGTAGTGAAACCACTTACCAAGTGTCGATCTGATGGCACGCCCTACACGCGTCGTCCTGAGGTTGAAAAGGCACTTGCGATACTGATTACACGGCCACGCAAGGATATCGTTGCAGCCCTGAAGGTTCGTGACACAACGTCACCACTTTACATAAAGTCTGAGTGCATCGTTTATCTTATACGAAACATGCGTAACGACAACGACGTTGGCTATTTCAACGAACTTTACCGTGAGCTAATGCGTCGACTTGCCTCAGCGTTACCGTTCATATCGGGTGAACAAGCAGACCGATCGGAAAATGTTCATGCCGCAGGCGGGCGAGAGCGAGTGAGAGACCTTTTCGTCGCCAAGCTCATGGAAGACCGAAGTGATGCTGGGTCGGCCCTCGACTATTTCGAAATAATGTTTGCCAGCGCCATCGCAGCTCTCCGCAGGACGTCCATGCATAGGGCGAAGAAGCACGCCTGGCGCACCCTTCCAATCGAAGACGAAGAGAACTCGAATGAGCCTTCTCTGGCAGTAGAGCGCGCTGTCGGCAGTCTTGATCTTAGGGAAGAGCTGCTTTCCGACGACCCGTTTTACCGGTCGCGCATCGCTGCCGCGATTATCGCCTTACCAGACAAGTACCGAAGAGTCATCGAGTTGATAATGAGAGAAATACCGATCGATTCATCTGATGATAGCGTCATGACCATTCGAAAGGTGATCGGCGTTAAATCTGAGAAAACAGTTCGGAACCGGCGCGACGAAGCATATCAAATGATACGCAAGGCTCTGTCAAATGGAGACGGACATGACTGACAGCCATGACGACATCTTCGAAGAAATCCTTCTCACGTTTTCAGTCGAGCATTTGCAAGACAATGCAACCCTTGAACGATTCCTCCGACAGTATCCTCACCTTGCTGATCAGCTTATAGAACTTTCCCTTGATCTTAGGCTGCAGCGAGCAACAGAAAAAGTGACAGCGCCAACCGATGAGGATTGGGTTGAAGCATCGCTTTTAGCATTTCACGCGATATTACCCGTTCACACTTCGGCTGAAGTGAAAGATCCGTTCACCAACCTATCTTCGCAGGAACTGGTAGCGCTACGTCGTGAACTTGATGTACCGAGCGGTGTAATTCAGGGATTTAGCTCTCGGCTTGTGGACGTTGCTAGCGTACCTGCATCATTTGTTGACGCTCTTGCGATCGGCCTCCGATCCACTGCGGACGACCTACGTCGCTTCATGGCAGCACCGCCTCGACGTGCACCTAGCATCAGCTACAAAGCTGACAATAATCCGTCTGCTGAGACAGAAAAGATTACGTTTGAAGATCTCCTTATGCAGTGCAAGGTTCCAGATGAGCGACGACGTCAACTTCTGGCCTCGCGGGATTGACTCATGGACGCCGTAGAACTAGCCCGGCAGCGTGCAGCAGCACTTCACGATGAAGTGGTCTCAAAGGGCGCTGACCCTTGGGATCCCGAGGCGCTAGTTAAAGCCGCGGCGTCCAGTCTGGAACTAGACATAGAGATCGTCGAGCCAGGCAGCGCGATTCTGGAAGGCGGTCGGGCACAGTTCGATCCCATAAATCGTGCCATCAGACACGAGGACTCGGGAACAATTTTTTTCAAGGCCTTCCTCGTAGGCCACGAACTCGGTCACGCCACGCTCGGCGACGACCGGGTTCAGCATGTCGCCCTCGACGTTGATCCCACTCGATCGCCAGAAGCATCGCCAGTTGGTGAGGACCGGGTTGTTGACTACAGTCGACGGCAGCGCCGGGAGGTCCAGATGGACCTCTTCGGTCGCGAATTCTTATTGCCGCGCAAATGGGCTCGCGCACTACACCTTGAGGGCATGACGGCGTCAGAAATTGCGACGAAGTTGGGTGCACCCTTTGACGTTGTCGCGTTGCAGCTTCTTGACGCGCTGCTGCTTCCAGCGGTCGAACCGGAAGCAGAGGACACCGAGGTAAGACCTCCAAAAGCGCTGAACGCCGATCAGTGCAAAGCCGCAATGCATCGTGGGTCTCCGTATCTTTTGGAGGCCGGACCGGGAACGGGAAAGACACAGACTCTCGTCGGGCGGGTTTCTGGCCTCGTCGATGAAGGAGTCGATCCCCGATCAATTCTTGTGCTGACCTTCTCCAATAAAGCTGCAGGAGAACTATCTGAACGCATCGCTGGACTAAGGCCAAAGGCTGCGTCAGCGATGTGGGTTGGGACATTCCACGCCTTCGGTCTTGATTTGGTGCGCAGATACCACAAGCAGCTGGGTTTCCCTAGAGAACCCCGCATGATGGATCGCAGCGAGGCGATCGAGATCATGGAGCGCGAATACCTTGCTCTCAACCTCACCCATCATCGGGAGTTCATGAATCCTGACCGCCCCCTCAAGGACATGCTCACCGCGATATCCCGGGCGAAGGACGAAGTTGCGGACGCTGACCGCTACGCCGCGCTGGCGCAAGAGATGCTGGACAGGGCCGCCGACCCCGAGGCCCGCCTTGCCGCTGAGCGATGCGCTGAAGTCGCTCTTGTCTTTAAGAAGTACGAGGAGTTGAAGCTCGCGGCATGCGCGGTGGACTTCGGAGATCTAGTGTCTCTCCCCGTAAAGCTCCTCGATTCAGATTCTGAGGCCGTATCAATTCTACGGGCTACCTATAGCCATGTCCTCGTTGATGAGTACCAAGACGTAAACCGCAGTAGCGTGAGGCTGCTCCAGCGACTAACGGATGGTGGAAAGAACCTTTGGGCCGTTGGTGACGCGCGGCAGGCCATCTACAGGTTCCGCGGTGCGTCCTCATTCAACATGTCGCGATTCAAGACAGAAGACTTTCCTAGTGGCACCGGAGATCGACTACGCCTCAACTATCGCTCAACACCCGAGATCGTTGGAGCGTTTTCGAATTTCGGTGCGGGCATGCAGGCTGGTACCGGCGATGCGTCCCTAAAAGCATATCGACAGCCCAGCGGTGTCCCACCGGAGCACGTCACCTTTGGTGACAACGACGACGAGGCGAACGCACTCGCAGACGAAATTCTGCGCCATCTTCATAACTTCGACTTCCGCGACCAAGCTGTGCTCTGCCCTGGCAATGACAGGCTCAACCGCATGGGTCGCGAACTGGAGCGACGAGGGATTCCGGTCCTGTACCTCGGCAATCTCTTCGAACGACCCGAGGTCAAGGATCTTTTATCCGTTCTTTCGTTGCTCGTCGACAGGCGGGCCATGGGATTGGTGCGTAAGGCCTCGCTCCAGGGATTGTCGACCGGGCTAAGTCTGGCGGGTGCGGCATCGGTGGTCGGGCACCTTCGACAAACGGAAGCTGGACCGCTAGCCTGGGCTGGTGCATCGCCCTCTCGGCCAACTCTGGACGCCGCTGACACTGACGCCATATGCCGGTTGGCCAGCATGCTGGACGGATTTGATACCAATGCGCATCCTTGGTCCGTTCTGGCGCACGTCATGCTGGATCGAACACGAACGGCGGCGCTGATTGCATCGACGGAGGATATCTCGAGTCGTGCCATGGGCGTGGCGATCTGGCAGCTGATGGGCTTCCTGCGCGCTCAACGTTCGGGGCCAGGTCTGCCGATCCAGCGCACGCTCGACGCGATCAGGCGGCTTATCCAACTCGCCGATGAACGGGATCTTCGACAGATTCCGCTGGCAGCTCAGGGCATCAACGCAGTCCGGCTGATGACCATTCACGGCAGTAAGGGACTTGAGTTCCCCGTGGTACACATCATGGGTCTGAATAAAGGGAGCATGCCCAGCACTGCACGTAAGCCGGCCTGTCCAGTTCCCGATGGCATGATCGCTGGCGGAGAAGGCGGAACGATTGCTCTGGCTGCTGCTGATCACGCTCTCGAGCAAGAATGCCTTTTGTATGTCGCCGCCTCTCGTGCCCGAGACCGCCTACAGCTTTACTCAGCGACCCGAATGGCGAATGGCAATCGGCGCAATCCCTCGGATTTCATCGCCCGGCTAGGCGTGACGGCTGCCCGCGCGGCAGCGCCGCGCATGGACCGGGAACCGGACCCAGAGGAAGGGCCGCTCCCGATCGCCCTTGGGCCTGCAATCAAGATCACGACGGCGCAATTGGATCTGTATGATCGTTGTCCACGGCGTTTCCTTTACACTCATGTCCTTGGCGTCGGAGGTCGACGCACGGCAACAACTATGACGACAATGCACGATCTCGTGCGCACCATAGTGACGGAGATCGCTGCCACTGATCCCTCCGATATGTCACTTGGTGACGTGGAAGAGCTGCTGGCGCAGAGATGGACTGAAGGGCCACTCGCTGGGGATGAGTATCGACTGCACCGCGAACTTGCGGCCTTGCTTGTTCAGCGGTTCGTAGCGATGCGAGCAGGCACAAGCCGCTCGATAACGCCGTCTCTCCGAATAGGCATCGGGACGACCACAGTCACGGCTAATGCAGACGATGTCATTATGACACCAAGAGGGCAGCATATCGTGCGAATGGTTCGGACGGGTCACCAGTCCTCCAAGACCGGACAAGCCCTCGCCGACGCAGCTTTCCAGATGGCGGCCGTCAACTCACTTCCCGGCAGCACAGTCGAGATCGTCCACCTCGGCGACGACGATCACACTACAAAGATCGAGTTCGATCACAGGGCTCTCGGCAAGAGGATGGAAAAGCTTGCCGAAGTCTTGGCAGCTATTGAGGGCGGAAACTTCACACCAGTGCGATCCGACCGCACATGTCCCTTCTGCCCCGCCTTCTTTACTTGCGGTCCAGTGCCCGACGGCAGCCTTCAAGAAAATCTTTAACAAAACATTACCGGTCGGACAATGCTGGTGAGATTGACCCTGTGAGCGCTGAAAGCCACAGGAGATGAATATGACCGCAAAGCTGACCTTCCATCCCCTCGGGAATGCCGACTGCACCAGGATCGATTTCGCCGACGGCAAGAAAATGCTGGTCGACTATGCCGACATGCGGAACGAAAACGACCTCCACGACAAACGGATTGACCTTCCTACCGAACTGAAGGGCGACCTCCGGGCCGCTGACCGGGACAACTATGACGTCGTCTGCTTTACGCATCTGGACGACGATCACTGCTGCGGGACAGGAGATTTTTTCTGGCTCGACCATGCCGCGAAATACCAAGGCGAGGGCCGCATCAAGATCAAGGAACTGTGGGTGCCGGCTGCCGCTATCCTTGAAGACGGCTGTGACGACAGCGCCCGAATTGTCCGCCAGGAAGCACGGCATCGGCTGCGGCAGGGTTACGGCATCCGCGTCTTTTCCCGCCCGAAGAAGCTGGCCGACTGGCTGGCGAAGCAGGGGCTTTCCCTTGAGTCCCGCGCGCACCTGATTACCGATGCCGGCCAATACGTTCCCGGCTTTTCCAAATACGGGTCGGAGCAAGCCGAATTCTTCATTCATAGCCCCTTCGGCTGGCGTCAGAATGAGAATGGGATTGTTGACCGTAACCAGGATAGCATCGTCTTCCAGGTCACTTTCCTTGAGGGCGGTCGAGAGACCTATGCGCTGTTTATGTCTGACATCCACGCCGACTCTATCGATCAGATTGTCTTGACCACAAAGCGTCACGGGCATGAAGACCGCCTGCTGTGGGACATTTTCAAGGTCCCCCATCACTGCTCCTACACGGCGATCGGCTGGACCAAGGGCGAGGATGAGACCCAGCCCACCGAACATGTAGAGTGGCTTTGCGAGAAGCAGGGGCGTGATCGCCATATCATGGTGTCGACCAGCAAGCCCATGCCCCTCAAGGGGACGGCCGAAGACGCCGATGTCCAGCCCCCCCACCGGCAGGCCGGTAACTACTACAAGGCAGTCGCGCGTCGCGCAGACGGCTCGTTCAAGGTTACGATGGAATCGCCCTCGACGGCCAGGCCGAGGCCACTCAGCATTGAGGTGACGAGCCGCGGCGCGCAACTCCTGACTGTCTCGGCTGTGGCCGGCGCGGCCAGCATCATCGCCACGCCGGCGCGGGCAGGCTAAGGATGACAGCGGTTCTCCATCCTTGGTGGTCGGCGTTCGGGAAGCCGGTGGCACCGGATGCGGTGACGCTCGATGCTGCACAGGCAGTCATTGAGTACGTCCTTTCTGGCAGTGCGCCGGCCGTCACTCTAGTTGGAACACGGCAAACCGACGATGGTGCAGTGGCCGCTCTTCACCTCGAAATTGAGGTGGAGCGGCCACAGGACCTAGCTGTTCCTGTCCGCAGAATGGAATCGGTGGCCCTGATCTTCGGGACGAATGGAATGCAGCCGGCGGTTCTGGCACTACGCCCTGACTTCCCCGAAACCATGCACCAGAACTGGACGCCGGACGAGATGCCGCGCGCCCTGTGTGTCGACGACCGGCCTTGGGCGGAAGCGAAGCTCACTTTCACACCCGCGGAATTTATGCGTCGCGTTCAGCTTTGGCTCGCGAAAGCTGCCCGCGGCGAACTTCACGACACAGCGCAACCTTTGGAGCCCCTCTTCTTCCACAACCCCGCAAAGATCATTCTCCCGACGGCTGCTCTGATGCAGACCAATGAGCCCGCCGAATTGGTCGGACATATGCGTAGCGAGCATGCGACGATCATTGTCACCGAAATCGTAAAGCACGGCAGCAACAAGAATGATCCGATGTTCGTGGTTATCCCTATGCGCGCAGCCCCCCAAGGCATGCGGCGACTGCAACACGCGCCACAGACACTCGATGTGCTCGCTCAGCAGTTGCATGCGTGCGGCATTGATCTTGCCGCAGAACTTCGTAAGCGCGTGATAGAATGGGCTGGCGTGGATTCCACTGCCGTCCGGCGTCTTCAGGCACGTATTGCGCTTGTTATCGCTTTTCCGGTCGCTGGTCATGATGGTCGGCAAGCCGATGACCTACGCGCATTCATCACTCACGATACCGCCGGAGATCTCGGTATCGCCCTCGGTGCCCTTGCCCGAAACGAGAGCAACGTGGGCTCTGGAAGCGGCTATGTTCGGATGGTCGGTATGGCCACGGGCGCGATCGTGCCCACCCTCTCTATCGAGCCGGCCGACGTCCATCTGGATTTCGATCGGGCGGCAGGCGCGACGATCAGCGGGCAGACCCAGCCCGACACCCGCCGCTGCGTACTAATCGGCGCAGGGTCGCTGGGGTCGCAGCTAGCCATCAACCTGGCACGTGAGGGCCGGTTTCAGTGGACGATAGTCGACGAGGATCACCTGATGCCGCACAACCTTGCCCGTCACGCCCTGTATCCCATAGATGTTGGTCGCCCCAAGGTCGTCGGGTTGGCGCATCGCATCCATGCCCTGCTTGGCGACCCCGTCACCCTTTTGGAAGCAGACTTTCTCCATCCGCCAATTGAACTCGCAGCGAAGCTGGACGAAGCGATAACCAAGGCGGATGTAATTATTGACGCCTCTGCTTCCGTCGCCGTTTCACGTCGCCTTGCGGATTTGCCGCGCCTTGGGGCGCGCCGCCTGTCGGTTTTCTTCAACCCCGCTGGGACAGCGGTGATCCTTCTGGCGGAAGGGCGCGATTGCGCGCACACCTTGCATGATCTCGAATCGCAATACCACTCGCTGATCCAGATCAACCCAGCGCTTGCGCATCACCTGCAGGCGGAAAGCGGCGTGCGCTACAGCGGCTCCTGCCGCGCTGCAACCAACCGCATTCCCGCCAGCAGGGCGGCGCAAATGAGCGCAATTGCGTCTCAAGCCATTGTGGATGCACTCTCCGGCGACGACGCAGTTATACGCGTCTGGACCCTCGCCGACGATCACAGCGTCAGCCTGGCGGAAGCGTCGGCACTGGCGGTCCAGAAAATCGCGCTCGGCAGTTGGACTGTAACCTATGACGAGGGCCTTTCCGGGCAGATTGCGGCACTGCGCACAGAACGCCTGCCGCACGAAACCGGCGGCGTGCTGCTTGGTATCACCGACACAAGCCGTCGCTCCGTTCACATCGTTACGGCTCTACCGGCACCGCGGGGCAGCTCTAGTAGCGTCACCGCCTTTGAGCGCGGCGTGTCCGGCCTTGCCGCCGCCGTTAAGGAAGCAACGGAGCGCTCCCTGCACCAGGTCCGCTATGTGGGCGAATGGCATTCCCATCCACGGGGCTCATCGATCCGCCCCAGCTTGACTGATATCCGACAATTGTGCTGGCTGACGGATGAACTGGAGAGCGAGGGCGTTCCCGCCTTGATCGCGATTGCCGGTGACCACGGTCAGCTCAGCGTGATGCTTGCGGGCAAAGGTCGTCTGACGACCGATGGAAATGCCGTATGAACGATCTCACAGTAGCGCAGGACATTCAGAGCCTGTTCGCGGCCCATTCCGCCGAAGTCGATTTCCTGCAGGCCCGCAAGCTCGATGACACAATTGGTCTTTGCCTCTCGGGCGGTGGCTACCGCGCGATGATCTATCACACGGGCGCACTCATTCGCCTCAACGAGCTCGGTTTCCTACCGCGCCTCGGCGAGGTTGCCAGCGTCTCCGGCGGCTCTATCACCGCCGGCCTACTGGCGTTGCGCTGGCCAGACCTGCACTTTGACGAGAACAACCGCGCGGTCAATTTCGATGAAGTCTTCGTTTTGCCCTTGCTGCGTTTTTCGGGCAAGGGCATCGACATCAAGGCCGCGCTCTACGGCCTCCTGCCGGGCTACACCGCCGCCGACAGCATTGTGCGCGCCTATGACCGGCATCTCTTCCATGGGGCGTGCCTGCAGGACATCACCGATTGCCCGCGCTTCACCTTTATGGCTACGAATCTGCAAACCGGCAGCGGCTGGCGCTTCGGAAAGAGCTATGCCGCCGATTACCGCGTGGGAATGATCAGCAGGCCGGTGATTCCGCTGGCGCGCGTTGTCGCGGCCTCATCGGCCTTCCCGCCGATCCTATCGCCGGTGCACATCGACCTGTCGGGCGAGTCCGTCCAGCCCACGGCCGGAGCCGACCTTCACCGGGAGCCGTTCACCATGACCGCTGTTCTTGCCGACGGCGGCATCTATGACAATCTCGGCCTTGAACGAGTCTGGAAGCGGTGCCGGACCATCCTCGTCAGCAATGCTGGCCGCACGATCCCGGAAGTCGGCCGCCCCACCGGGCGTTGGATCGGCCAGATGTTCCGAACCCTCAGTCTGATTCAGCAGCAGGCCGAGCACTCCCGAAGACGAATCCTGTTCGGCATGGCCAATGGGGGGCAACGCCAGGTGGCGTACTGGAGTATCGATGCGGCATCGGCCCACTATGCAGTGCCGGACGCTCTGCCGCTCAGCACTGAAGAGGCTGCGGCCGCCGCTGCCCTGCGGACCCGCCTGAACCCGTTCTCCCCTGACGAACGGCGCCTGCTTCTCAGGGCCGGTTACTCCGGCGCCGATGCTTCTTTGCGCGCTCGCGGCCTCGCGCAGAACCAGCCGGCGGCCAGTTTCGACTTCTTATCGTAAGATATTCGATCACGTCCTCCGGTTCTGGTGTTGCGTCGCCGCAGGGCAGCTCCGAGAAATTTGCGGATCGAGGAAAAGGTGACACCAACTTTTTGAGCAACGGCAGGAAAGCAGTATGTCCGAACAGCCTCAAACAACCACGCCATCGAGCCTCTCAGCGTCAGCCAGAAATTACGCCCGAGAAGAGGACGCTCGTGTGATCGGTTCCAATGTCTTAGGGCTTATCCAAATCTTCGGTCAACACATGGATCTCGAAAGGCTAGATGGCGTGACTTTGGCCTACGACTACGCCCAAGCCTTAGAAGAGCTGGACCGTGGTGTGCAAACCAGTTCTGTACTGACGGCCAGCAAAGACTGGGGTGTCGGTGTCGCCATGACGCCAGCCGTCCTGCGAGACGGTGTTCTGAAATCGCATATCCTGCTCAATGCGGCGTTCTTGGAAGGACTTCTCGACGAACCCCAGAGCAAAGCGTGCCAGGAGGCCGTTCACATCATTGCGCATGAGTGTGCGCATGTCGAAATCAATACCGTCAAGGATCGTCAGTTTCCGAACAAGATCCTCCGCTACCGGCCCAAGACCTGGTTTGAGGGGCTTCGCTTAGAAGTTATAGAGGCATCGTGGGACGAATATGCCGCCTGCCGAATTTCAGCCGGCTTCGGAGCAGCTCCGTCAGAAAACTATCAAGGCGTTTTTCTGAAGATTCTTGCAGATGCCGGACATAATGTGCGGGAAGCCATTCTGAAGTGTCGCCATGACGCAGATTACGACGCGCTTCTGATCGAAGCTCAGCGCAATATCGGAAGCCTAATAAAATATGCCTCGTACGTGCTAGGTACTGCCGATGGCCTAGAGCAGGAAACTGAAACAGACCTGCCAGATATATCAGCCTCCCTCCAGGATCATTGGTTTGCCCCATTCTTCGTGCGTCTCCAACATTCCCACAGGGTCCTCTGGGAACGCTACGGCCAGTGGGAAAGCCTGAAAGAGTTCGAAACGATCGCCGACATCTGGCTTGATATGCTCGCTGATCGTGGCATCGACGTCACCCCACAAGTTGACGGTGCGATTTTTGTGAGTATCCCGTTCCGTGCGGATACCAGCTCATACCAAGCCATGATGTGGGGGTTGCGACAGACGACCAAGAGACATCGAGGTTAGTATCTGCTAAAAAATACAGGCCGCGAAGACCGAAGAGAATCCTAGTCCGCTAAGGACGTTGAGCGCCCGGCTTTGCACCTAGTATTTTTCGTGCTTTGGATCTTCGCTTGGGAACGCCTCAATATAGCCAAAGTCCCACGTGGACGGTGTGTACGGGCCGATCACGTATACTCAGCGATGATGGCACGCGTCGTCTGAACTGCCTTAGCTAGTTCGGTCCTATCGGCCTTGTCGAGTCCCAACCTATTCAGATCGATCGCCAACTGACCGGTCACGCCAACATCAACTTCGGCGCGGGCAGCGCGCCCTCGTGCGCGACGCGAAAGCGCAGCGCTTGAAGCTGTCGTTTCCGTTGGAGGGACTTTATCGGCAACCGTCGACACAGTTCCAGCTCCCTGTACCCCCGTCGCCAGTCGCACCTCCTGCAATTCCAGCTTCAGCTTCTCCACCGTCTCTCGCGTCTCAGTCATCTGCCGATCGCGCCGCAGTCCGTCTTCATCCGGATATGGGAAACTCCCCGCCTGACCCGCGTGAAGCACCTTCAACGCCGGGTCTTCGAAATACTTGATCCGCCGTGCCCGGATCGGCATCTGCGCGTCGATGACGAGGATCACCTCGTCGAGGTCCATGCGCCGTGCCTGATCCTCGGTCAGAAGCGGCGTGTCCTCTGTCCGCTCAGAAACGCTCCGGCCCTCAAAGGGATTGCGCCCTACGGCGCGGGACCGGGTCACCACGCGCTTGGTGGTCTTGCCGACAGCCTGGCTCAACTCCTCGATGGTCTTCTGCTCGGACGGGGTGAGGTAGAGCTTCACGCCCGCGCCGCCCTGCAGCGACCGACGGGTGTTTTCGCCATAGATCTCATCCAGTGCCGGGATCGTCTGCGTGACAATGGCGAGGTTCCCGCCGAAGGAGCGCAGCGTCTTGATGCTTTCGGCGACGATCGGCATTTTTCCGAGCCGGTCGAACTCGTCGAGCATGATCATCACCGGCCAGGGTTCGTCGTCCCCCGGCTCCTGCGCCTGCAGTGAGGCGATCAGGTCCGAGAAGAAGAGCCTGATCAGCGGGGCCAGCGGGCGGATCATCTCGGATTCGACCACGAGGTAGATCGCATGCGGCCGCCGCCGAATGTCCCGGAACGAGAAGTCCGAGGTCGCGGTGGCCGCGTCGATGGCACGGTTGTCCCAGGTGTCGAGCCCCGAGGTCATAAGGAGCGACAGGTACGAGGTCAGTGTGTCGTTGTTGGTCGATGCCATGCGCTCGAAGATCAGCTTGGCCGAGGTGTTCTTCACCTCATTCGCGCGCTTGAGATATTCCTTCTGCTTGTCGCCGCCCGAGGCGGTGATGCGGTAGATCTCGCCAATGGTCGGTACACCGCGCTCGAAGGCCAAGAGACCGGCCGCGACGAAGAGGTCGATACCGCCTGCAAGAAGCCCACTCAGTTTTTCATTGTCGGTCTGCAGGAAGAGCTTGGCGGTGAGCTTCAGCTCCATCTGTTGCCGATCGGGATTGGTCATCGCCGCGATGCGCGCCAGCGGGTTATAGCGGTGGGTGGGGCGGTCCCAGTCGGTCGGCGCGAAGCGGAACACCTTGTCGCCCATGCTGGCGCGGAAGCGCGATGTCTCGCGGAAGTTCTCGCCCTTCACGTCGAGCACCACGGCCGAGCCCTTGTAGGTGAGCAAGTTCGGGATCACGAAGCCCACCCCCTTGCCTCGGCCCGTGGGCGCCACGATCAGCGCATGCGGGAAGGTTTTGGAAACGAGGAAGGGGCGCTTCGATTTCGGGGGGCCGAGCTTGCCAAGAAGGAAGCCGCCGCCCGGCTTGGCAAAGAAGCCGTTACGCTTCATCTCGCCCCGGGTCTGCCAATGGGTCGTTCCGAAACGCGTCAGTGCATCGCCGAGAAGCGTGACGCTCAGCATCAGCGCGGCAATGCCAAAGCCTGCGAGGATCAGGTTCACCCAGAGGAAGTCCCGCGGCGCGCTGACACCGAGGGCGCGGTATTCCCGCGCGAGCAGGGTGACGTCGAAAGCTTGCGTCGACAGGCCATAGCGAATGGTCAGGTAGCCCGTGGCCACGACATAGCCGATGGCGAGGCCGACCAGCGTCAGGCTCAGGATCCCGCCCGCGATCTTTCCCTTATCCATGGGTGATCCCCTTTTCGCCATGGGTCGCTGCGTGACGTGCGCGCTGCGCCTCGATCTGCTCTTCGGCCAGGGCATCCAGCACCCGCTCCATGGCAGGGCCATGCGCCGTTACTTCGCTGCTTTCCAGATAGGCCTTGGCAAGTTCCAACTGTCGAAGTGGGTCCCCGGTGAACTTGTCCAGCACATCCGCGTGTCCTGCGCGGAGGGCAGTCACCGCGTTCGGCGTGAGGTTGCGGTCGATCTGGGCGGCGAGGCGCTGGCAGTCCGTCTCAGTGAGCGGTTTCACGTCCTCGGCCTCTGCCCGCTGCAGGAAGGTCAGCACATCTGGGGCGGTCTCAGCCATGAAGCGCCGTTCGGCATAGTCCTGTCGCGCCTGATCCTCGATCTCAAAACTTCGCTCGCTGATATAGGCGCGCGATGCGCCCATGGCGCGCAGACGGTTGATTTCCTCCTGGACCGCCGCCCCGAACTCTTCGTCCGGCATCTCGGCGCGGTAGCGCGCGAGGGTGCGGTCGTCTTCCGTGATCGGCCCGAGATGCTGGATGGGATCGCGTAGCGCGAGGTCCATGTCACCGGCGTGGAGCCTGCGGTCCTTTTCGTCGACGGCGAACTCCTGCGGCTTGCGGCTGTCGGTGATCTTGTCCCAGGCCATCGAGGCCAATTCGGCGTGATCGGGCGACCGCTGCGCGAAGGCGTTGAAGGCGGCCCGGGCTTCCTCCACTTCGACGGCACCAGCCCTGCGCACGGAAGGGTCGTCCGAAAAGGGATGGTCGAAGTCTGTCCGGCGGAATTGGGCGACGAGCTCTTGGAAATCCCGGCGCTCGGACGGGGCGAAAATGTCGGGCTCGCCCGCCGCGCGCTCACGCTCGGGCAGCGTGACGCGTTCGGCCAGGGCAACCGGGTCACCGTCGGTCTCATCCACATCATCGATGGCCCGCAGGATACGCGCATCGGTCAGGGTGTCGCCAAGTCGGACATGGACGGCTTCCAGCCGGTCCAACGCCTCCTCGCGATCCTCGCCCTTCTCCAGATCGAGATCGCCCGCCTTGGCGATGGCACGCAGATCCTGCGCCAGCCATTGCCGTTCGAGCGCGGCATTGCCGGCACCCTCACGCATGCGGGCGGCCACGGCTTCGGGATCGATGCCCGTGCCCTGCAGCGCCTCGCTGAGGCGCGTCTTCACCGCATCGTCGTCGAGGCGCCCCATCTGGTCCTCGCGCATGTTGGCCCGCGCATAGACCCCGTCCCGGGATGGTGCGTCGAGCAGCGCAGCCGAGCGGTCTCCAAGCGGATTGAGATGCGCGACGGAGGCCAGCACATCAGTGAGCTTGCGCTCGATCTCCGGCCGCTCGGATGCGGGTGCTCGGTCGATTGCGGCTTCGATCTGACGGATGTTCTGGGAAAATTCGGTGATCAGCGTGTCAAACGCCGTTTCGTCTTGGGACATGTAGATGGCTCCGTCAGATTGGATCTGACCGCCACTGGCAAGGATGGTGCTGGCCCGCTCGAGCGCCTCGGCCACGTCATCGAAGTTCGACCGGGACGCCTCGACCGCCAGACCCCGATAGGTCAGCGCGTTGCGCGCCACCGTTTCCAGGGCCGCGGCCAGGTCGGCACCGGTGCGCTGACGCTCGACCGGCGCTCGGCCCTCGTCACGGGCTTTGTAGACCTCGTCGATCTCGGCGCGGTAGGTCGTGACCCCCCGGTCAAGGCGCCGTGTCGCCTCGAGCCGGATCCCGTGGACCTGCGCCGCCTCGACCATCGCCACCCGAAAGGCGTCGTAGTTGAAGTGGTGATCCTTCCCGAGAAAGAACATTTCGCCATCCTTGCTGCGGCGGTTCAGAACGATATGCGCATGTGGATGCGCGCGATCTTGGTGTATTGCAGCAATATAGTCGAATTGCGACCCCTCACCTTGAAAGAACCGCTCACAGACCGTCTCGGTGATCGCGCGCACCTCTTCGCCGCTGGTGCCCACAGGAAACGCCATCAGAAGATGCGAGGTATGCCCGAGCTTCGGACTGTGCCGCTCGCCCCATTGGTTCTCGAAGCGCCGCACGACCCGGTCGATCTCGGCCTCGGACAGGGTCTTCTTGCCATCATGGGTGCCACGGCTGTCGAGGATATGGCTCGACTTGGTGGTGAGGTAGGTCAGCTGGGCCTTGAGCTGGGCGCCCGTGTGGCACCCGCCTCTCGAGATCGGCTTGAAGATGGCCGGCGAGTAGCCGCGTGCCGCCCGGACCATCTGCGCCTTCTTGGCAAGCCCCTGCCAACTGCCCGAGACCCGGCTCCAGTCACGATCGAAGAGGGCGGGCCCGACGCCGCGCGCCTCACTCCGCGCCATGCTCGGCCACCTGCGCCGCTTCCTGCCGTGCCAGACCGGCGAGGGCCTTGGTGACCTCGAGGTCCAGTTCGCGACGCCGCGCGCGGAACATCTCCTGGATCTGGTCGGCCATGTCGAAAACGAGCACCGCAAGGTCACGGATCTCAGCATGACTGGCGGGGGTATAGGGCAGACGCTCGCCTTTGCGCTTGGCCTCGTTCAGGCGGCGCGCGACCTGGTTGACGTTATTGCCGACCCGGTTCAGCGCCGCGCTCATCCCTTTCAGCTCATCCGTCATGCCCTCATCCGGGCGCAGGAGATCGTCGGCGGCCAGCATCAGGCAGCGCATGGCGTCTGACCGGTGGGCAATGCCGCGCCGCGCGAGAGCCGCATCGAAGCCGCGAAGGTCGCGATCAGTGACCCGCATGGTCAGCACACGGGTGCGGCTGTCGTTCGCCGAGACGGCGGAACGGCCCCGGCTCAGCACGTTGTAGACCGTCTTGGGCGAGACCTTCAGCGTTGCACTGATCGCACTGACGGCGACGCCTTTCGCCCGTTCCCGGACAATCTGACGGCGTTCCTGATCGGTCAGTCTGCGACTGTGTCCCATGTGAAGTATACGTTCCTATTTCTTGCCAACTTCGTACAAGCCCGCCTTCTCCCAGCACAAGCGGAGAAGGCACCAAGGGCTTGTACTCAATGTAGAAAATCGGCCAGACAGGCCGATTTGACGTCCTTTGGCAAATGCAGCGCGCAACGCGCTCAATGCAACGCGTCCCGCGTTCCCTGCATCGCGCATCGCGTCCTTTGGACTGCGTTTTGCGCGCCCTGCAGCACGGCTTCTGGCAAATGTCAGATGGCCCCTGCTCCCCGCATCGCGCATGGTGCGCAATGCATCACGTCCAGTGCGAGATGCGTCGCGTTTCCTGCGACGCGGCCAATGGCCCATGTCGAATGTCGCACGTCATCTGGGGCCTGCATCGCGCGGACGGGATAAAGTCAGGTGTCCCGTGCAGCGTGCCTCACGTCCCCTGCACGATGCATTATGCGCCCCGCATTTCGCCTGAGGCAGCCCGCATCCCGTCTTCTGCTTGACGCCGTCACGCATGGAGGTTAGCGACACGGTAACATCTTTGTTGCGTTTCACCATTCTTGCGAGAGGTCCGCCCCCATGCCGAACGACAATCTCGTGGTGATCGCCGCGATGGCCCGTAAAGGGGGGAGTGGTAAGACCACGCTCTCGCGCGCCCTGATCAGCGCTGCCGTTGCCGCCGGACGTCGCGTCCTTCTGATCGATACTGACAGCACCGGCGCGCTTGGCACCTGGCACAAGCGGGCTGAAGCCGCGGGTTTGGGATCGCCCCTGCTGCGCTCGGCGACTGTCGAGAGCGTAGGGGCCGTGGATCGCCGGATCGAGCAGGTCTATGCGGCGGACTCGGCGGATTTCATCTTCATCGATACGGCGGGCGTCGGGGCCGAGTGGTCGGACGGGATCGCCGTTCTGGCCGATCACATCGTGACGCCTGTCATGCTCTCGACCTCGGATCTCGATGTCGGCGCACAGACGGCAGACTGGTTCGAAAAGCTCCGCGCCCGCGTAGATGACCCCGACAGCCTGCCCCGTCACCATGTCGTGCTGAACATGGTCGACACAAAGACCACGCGCGCCGATGCCGCCCTCATCGAAGCAGCGATCGCGCGGTTCCCGGTGATCGAGACCGTGATGATGCGCCGGAACGTCTACAAGGAGATGGACGAGAAGGGCCTCCTGCACGCTGTGGCATTGCAGAAGCAGGCCGATCCGAACCCCCTCATGCGGCCCCATGTGCGCCATGTGGTCGAGGCCCTCGAAGAAGCGACCGACATCCTCAACAACATCCTGGCCGCGTGAGGACGGGGTTGTGAGGAAGAAGATCCCGACCATCACACGGCCCGACCCGGCTTATGCTGCATCACTGCGGCCAGAGTTGGGAGAAGACCCGGGAAGGGAAGAGGTACGGCTCGCGGCAGCGATGCCAGAGACTGTGGCCGTGGAACCGGCGCCAATGGGAGATGACGTCGCCGGGCACCAAAGCACACCACCTACCTCCACGTCTCAGCTCAGTCAGGAGACGGACGCGAGGGCGGCGCCTGCGGTCATGTCATCACCATCCCGCTCGCGACGCAGTCCGGCGACGCGCAAGATCGACATCCGGGTGAATGCGCTGGAACGACAAGAGGAAGCCCTGATCGATTGCGGCGTCGATCCCGCCCATGTCATCCGCGCCGCCCTGCGCCGTGCGGTCAAGAACTGGGAGCTCGGCTCCGAGTTCGTCCCCCCGTCGGAAGAGCAACGCACGCGGATCACCGAATGGCGCACGCGAACCTCACTGGCAGTCGATGCCGGCGCAGTGACCACCCTCCTGCGCGCCCACGACCCGCTGGACGTGTTGAGCAAATGGGCCCTGATCCGCGGGCAGTTGGAGCCCCGTGTCTGGGCAGAGATCGACATACTCCTGGACGAGATCGCCGTTCGCGCTGCAGCGCAGAATGCAGAAAAGGATACGCCAGAAACCTGACTATAAAGACAACTTGTCCTTTTGTCGGTGGGTTCTTGCCGAGGCCGCCGACTTCATCTTGCAGTTGCAGAAACCCAACCCTAAGACGTTCAAAACGATATTGCGGCCTCGTTGTTAACAAGTCCTGAGGTCAGTTTGAGAGGAGCACATCGTGACCACTTTTCCGCGGCTTACGGCCGAACCGATCATGCGCATCCTCTGCAAGAAGACCGACACGCTGGTGGGCTACCTCTACCAATGGAACAATGGCGACCTGCAGCCGGCGTGGCTGGACTCCGCCAAGGTTGAAGTGCGCTACGAACCCATCTCAGCCGCCGCTTGATATGTGCGGGCCCGATGGCGGCCTCCATCGAAAGAGCACCCGGTCCCAAGCGGGTGACCGCATGGGTCGACCGAACGGTACAAAAAGACGCTTCGTTGCGGGGACGACCCTTAACGATTGATAAAGAGATTTGCGCGAAGCTCTTCGCCATGAAACGGGTCTGGAAGCTCTGTATTAGGGACATTGACGGCTTTGATCGCCGCCAAGGCTACGCGCTCGCCGTAAGCGCCGATGAAGCACGCTCCCTCGCTGGAAGCCCGCAAGGTCTGCATGTCTTCGAAAAGCATCCGGCAATGATCTGGCCAGGGCCGCAGTCAAGCTTGGTTGTCTGGTCGAACTGATGCCTCTTAGCAAAAGAACAAATACTTACGGTGAAGATCTCTGCCCGGACAGTACCTTGATTACATCGCTTCGCAGCCCCGCAACGAGCTTCTCGACAAACTCCACCGCCTAGTTCACTCCCTCGGCGCGCAGAACTAGCCGCTGACCGAGTCGGTAGCGGGTGTCGCCGCTCTTTGTGATGTAATCCTCATCGACAAGGCCCTGCCATGCTGATTTCGGCCTTGCTCACGCGCGAACCGTTGACGCGGAAGTCCACGGTGCAGCCGCGCATGAAGCGCTCAATCTGGGGACCGGAGCGGTAGATGCCGATGGGTGACGGTCCGCTGCCCATGCCGGAGCCGCCTGTGATGATTTCGGCGAGGGTGTCGATGGTCTGGGGCGAGAGAGGGAAGGGCATGACGATCAGTCTTGTGGGCTTGGCAAAGGGCGGCAGACAGCCACAAGAGCGCCGCAGGATAGCTTCATGCCTTGGACATCCCCAAACGGCCTGACGTCGCGACAACCCCTCTGGCGGGCTCCTGAGAGGCAAATAAGCCCCATTTATCGAATAGATAGACGATGCTCGCCTTCGGCGGTAGTGTCAGCAGCGCAGGCAGACGAAGAATTGCTTCAAGGTGGGCGGTGGTAATGGCGGATAAGTCAAAGATTTACGAAGTCGATTTCTTCAGATGGTTCAAAGACCGCCTGAAGGATAAGGGGCTTCAATTCTCACAATGCGGTTTCAAGCTCGGCCAAGGCTTGGGCTCGCGCCATGACATCAATTTAGAAACCGGCTTCTGGAAGGAGCCGAATTACTCGGCGAATAAACCGCCGCGATGGCTTTATCAGATCGAGCCTGACGGCGCGGGCTGGAAAGCCGTCAATCCTGCTGGCGGCGCGCTGAATCTCGGCGCGATCAACGCTTCTCAGGAGGACAAGGCGGGGGTGGTGTTCCGCCTGGTGCCGCTCGTGCGGCAGGAGATGAACGACTATTTTCAGGACGACAGCCTCGAAGTCCATGCGCTCTTTGTCTTCCACGGGGCAACGCCGCAAGGCTCTTCGGCGGAGCCGTTCCACTTCGATCCCGGTAGCGGGGCGATGAAGTTCAAAGGCGCTGCTCTGCCCTATCTACTTGCGGGACTTCTCGGGGTGCAGCCGCGCGAGCATGAGGTCGAGGTCTCGATTGCGGGGACGCCTCGCCCGCTGACCTATGGCGAAGTGATCGACGCCTTGGCGGCGGACATCACGGTCTCGCCTGAAGGTGGGGCGACAGGGGCGATCCCTGTCTATGACCTGAGCGATCAAGCTGAGTTCGAGCGCCTGAAAAAGGACATCGCCGACGCCTGGAAGGCGGCGGGGCCGGTCGCGCCTCTGGCGGCGGCAGCGGGCTCCGGCCTTGAAGACGAAGAAGATGAGGCAGCGGATGACGACGAGATCGTCGCGCCTGCCTCGCTGCATATCCCTGAGATGAGCGATCTTCTGGGGATCGACTCAGCGGTCTATCGCCAGATCAACGCCGCCCTCGCCTCGGGCAAGCGGCATATCATGCTCTACGGGCCTCCCGGGACGGGTAAGACGACGCTCGCCCGTCATATCGCCACGGTACTGACCGGCGGCAAATGGACGTTGGTGACGGGCTCTTCGGATTGGACCTCGCAAGACATCATCGGGGGCTATCAGCCTGTCGGCAGCGGGTCAGTGGCCTTCATTCCGGGGGTGCTGCTGCGCCGCTTTGACCGCCCGCTCATCATCGACGAGCTGAACCGCTGCGACATCGACAAGGTGATTGGGCCGCTATTCACGGTGCTGTCGGGGCAGCAAACCACCCTGCCCTACCGGCTCGACATCGAGGACAAGGACAGCCTGCAATATGTGATCCTGCCAGAGAGCAAGCCCTCGGCGGCGGCGCATGAGTTTGCGCCAGGGCTTCATTGGCGCTTGGTAGCGACGATCAATTCCATCGACAAGGCGTCCCTCTACCAAATGTCTTATGCGCTCGCGCGGCGCTTCGGCTGGGTCTATGTCGATGCCCCGCGTGATACGGCGGGCTTCATGGAAGCCTTCCTGCGCAAGGAAGATCCAACTTGGGCAGGACCGGCGGCAGGAGCCCCTTGCCCGCTCGCGTCCTTCTGGGAAGCCATCAACTCAGTGCGGGTGATTGGCCCTGCGCCAATTATCGACGCCATCAAAGCCGTCCAGGCGATGGAAGATGATGCGGCGTTCTTCGCCGCGCCGACGCCCTCGATGAAGGAGGCGCTGCTCGACGCGGTAGACATGGTGCTCTTGCCCATGCTCGACGGGATCGTCGTGCAGGATGCGGAGTTCCTCGCAGGCAAGGCTATCGAGGTTTTCGGCCTCGATGCTGCCCAGGGCGAACGGATCAAGACGCGGATGGCATCCGTGGCCGTGTAGCGAATCCGTGATGGAGACTCTCGACCGCGCCATCAATGATTATGCAGCGGGGGTTTTCCTGCGGTATTTCCGGCAGGGGACGCTGGCGGGGGCTGATAGCCCTCATCTCGATTTTGCGCGGGACATGGACTTGCTGCGCGCCCATTGGGCGTTGTCGGAGCCTGTGAGGGCGTTCCTGTCCTATGTGCTGAGCCATCGCCACGAAGCGCAAAGCCTGCTGCAATTCGTGCAACGGACGGACGATGCAGTAGCACGCGGGCGGATCGACGCGCGAGGCACGATGCTCGCGCGGCGGGTGGCCGGTCACCCGTCGCTCGTAATCTACGAAGAGCCCGTGCGCAGCTTCAACACGGGGCCGAACCAGGTGGTGGCATGGGTAGTCCATACCGTCTCGACCTATGCGGCGCGGCTCTTCGCCCTTCAGCCAGCGGGCTCGGCCTATGCGCGGCTTGTCGAAGAGACGATGGCGGATGTGACGGCGGTGAAGCGCCTCGATGCCTTGCGCGAGGTTCTGAAGAGCGTGGCCGTCCATCGCAGGCCAGGACCGGGAGCCCTGCGGGATGCGGCGCGCTCGCGGCGGATGATCTACCGGCTTGCCATTGCGGCCTATGACACGCTGGCGCAAGTTGAGGCCGGAGACGAAGAGGCGCTGCTGAGCGTTCTGCGCAGCACGTTGATCGGGCCCCTCGAACAATGGCGGCGCTTCGAGCTAGCTGTGGGGCTTGGGATCGGAGAAGCCCTTGCCGCAGAGACAGGCCAGCCGATGCGCCTTGCCTTGCTGGGCAAGACATCGGGAGCGCCAGTCATCTCCTGCGGTCGGTATGACATCTTCTGGCAGGGCGGCGGCGGGCTGTTCGCCCCGCCCGGCCTGGAACCGTCCGAAGAGCGCTTGGAGCGGGCTTTGGCTGCCTATGGGATGCAGCTCGCGGCGGATCGGCCTGACTTGGTGGTCGCCGACCGGCGAGCCGATCAAGCGGCATCAATCATCGAGGTCAAATATCTGGCTGGGGACACGGCAAGCGCCCGCTTCCGCGAGGCAGCGGGGCAGATCGTGCGCTATGCGCGCGGCTATAGGCCAGAGGCGGAGATAGACGGGCTTGTCCGCGCCTCGCTCATTGCCCTGAGTCGCGAAGCCCCTGCCCTTCTGGATGAAGCTGCGCCTGCGCCCCGCGTGGTGGATTTTGCGGGGCTGACTGATGGGCGGCTTCAGGCTTGGGTGCGGGAGCGGCTGCTTACTCCCCCTGCCTAGCGGGTCTAGGCAGGGGGAGGGGCTATCACTCGGCGGCGATCTTCGGCGATGCCTTCTTGCGCATCGAGGCGGGGCGCTGCGCTCCGCCGTCCTTGAAGAGCGGCACATCTTCTTCCGCGACCGGACGCGCACAGGGCGAGGCGATCTCGTAAGGAATGCCGCGATCCTTGGGGAGCGGCTGAAGCGTGGGCTCGAAGCGGGCGCGGGCACCGAGGAGATACTCCTCGGACAACTCGCAGCACGTCCAGCGGCGCTTAAGGTTCTCGGCCACGACGCCCGTAACGCAGGAGCCACCGAAGGGATCGACCACTAGGTCGCCGGGGTCGGTGAGGAAGCGGATGAAGTATTCGGGAAGCTGCGCAGGGAAGCGCGCGGGATGGATCGGGATGTTCTCGGCGCGGCAGTGATCCTGATAGCGCCCGTTGGACTCGGTGTTGGCGATGGCCAGCAGGTTCGGCGGGACGGAGCCGCCATTGTCCTTGTTGAACTTGTCAGAGATGTCATGCCCCGATGGGCGCAGCTTGGCCTTGTAGCCGTTCTTCAGCAGGTGCTCCATCGACTTGGAGTAGGGCTGAAGGACGCGCTTGTTATTGGCCTTGGGGAACGGCGTCTTCGAGAGCCACCAGACGGTGTTCACCGCGTCTTTGACGCGCACGCGGCGGACATTCACCCACTCGGCAGGGGTGGGGAGCTTCGAGGGGTTGAACCAGTAGTGCTCCTGGCACAGGTGGAAGCCGTATTCCTCGACGAGCATAACGAGCAGCTTGAAATGATAGAGGCTGCGGGTGGGCTGGCCTGGCACCCATGCGCCGCCGATGTCGATGACGAGGCTGCCGGTGTCCTTCAGGACGCGGTGAAACCCTTCAGCGAAGGGACGGAACCAGTCGCAGTAGCGATCTGCATCTTCATTGCCATAGCTCTTCTTGCGCACCAGACCGAAGGGCGGTGAGGTCATGATGAGATCGACGCTGTTCTCTTCAGCCTTGCTGAAGAGGTAGCTGCGGCTGTCGCCCCAAAAGATTTGCCCGTGATCGGTCTTTAGAAACGGGCGCAGGAGCTTCGCGGGAAAGTCGCGGGGGTTGGTTTTCTTCTCCCCCATGGAAAGCCCTTCTTCCTCGGTGAAGCGGCTGTGCAGGAAGCGGATATACTCGCTGAGAGAGGCATAGCCCTGAGCGGCAGCGGCAGCCTCGATCTCGGTGCGCTCTTCCTCGGTGAGGCGGATGTTAGCGGTTTTTGTTCTGGGATTCTCTGCTCTTGGCCGTGCCATCGGGTTCCTCACCTGTTTTACAAAGGCACCCTAGCTGAGGGTTTTCCGTGATACAAGAACCAGATGGATTAACTGCAACACAAAATTCAGCGTTGGCCTCTGGGTAGGCTTGCGGGACCTCAGAACCAGGTTGACGCTTTCAGCAGCGGCGAAGCCTAAGGGGGCTCACGCCCCCTTTTCGAACTTCATGACCGGGATGCCCAGCTTCTTGGCTTTGTCGGCGAGGTTCTCTTGGATGCCATTGCCCGGGAAGACGAGGACGCCGACGGGCAGCACATCCAGCATGGCGTCATTGCGCTTGAAGGGCGCGGCCTTGGCGTGCTTGGTCCAGTCGGGCTTGAAGGCCACCTGCGTCACGCCCCGGGCCTCGGCCCATTTGGCGGCGATGAGTTCAGCGCCCTTCGGGCTGCCACCGTGCAGGAGGACCATATCGGGATACTTGGTCCGGACCTGGTCGAGCTTGCCCCAGATCAGGCGATGATCGTTGAAGTCGGTCCCGCCTGTGAGGGCGACCTTGGGGCCTGCGGGGAGCATCACCTCGGTCTCCGCGCGGCGCTTGGCGGCCAGGAAATCGCGGCTGTCGATCAGCGCTGCGGTCATGTGCTGGCGGTTCACCATCGAGCCGGTGCGGGGGCGCCAGGTAGAGCCCGTGTGATGGACGAACTCGGTCGCGGCGTGATCGCGCATCATGTCCATGCAGTTGCGCCGTTCGATCAGGGTCATGCCTTCGGCCGTCAGGCGCTCGAGTTCGGTGGATTTCACCTCGGAGCCATCCTGCTCCCGCTGGAGGCGGCGTTGCGCCTGCTCGTTCTCGTCCAGCGACCGCTCGATCCGGGCCGTGGCGCGGTGGAAGAGGTTGACCTGACCCCAGAGCACCTCTTCGAGGTCGGGTTCCATGCGGGTGTCTTCCAGGGTCGCGACGAGGGCATCGAAGATGTCGGCGACGGCGACCGCGAGGCGCTGCCCATCGGGCATCGGGCGCGGATCGGGCTCGTCAAAGGGGCGGTAGCCGTAGAGCTGTAGCTCGTCGAGCGCATGGGCGGTCTGGGATGCGGCATGGGCGGGTTCATACGCGTCGTCGTGGGTGTGGAGCGTCATCTGTTGTTGCCTCCGGGCCTGTCTCGTCCGCGCGTCATCCCGCGCGGCCTTCATGGGCTGCGAAAGCCGTCACGGGGGACGCCCCTTCACCCCGCCTTCGGGGCCGGAACGCACGTGGAGGAGGACGGGGGGCGGCTGATTTGTCTCGCGATGCAAAGGCGGCTCTGCCGCCGGCGGAAATCAGTCGCCCCCCGTCCTTGAAGGGGCGGCCCCTTTGACGGTCGCCTGCCCATCTCTTGAAGGCCGTGTGGGTGACGGGTGGATGAGATTGCCCGGAAAGGGGCAAAGGTGATGATCCACACTCGCGACCGGAATGCGAGCCCCTGCCCCCGCACCCCCGACTGCCCTCTGCGCGATGCTGCTCAGCCGGATAGACGATGCCGATCCTCGGGCCCGATCTGCCCTGCCAGATGCTGGCGCAGTGCCTCCTTGCCGTACGCCCGGAGATCATCGTTGAAATCCCCGAGACGCGGCTCCAGCACCCGAACCGCAATCCCGGCAACAAGAGCTCTGGCGCTCAACCTCTCTGCCGCGCGTTGCCCGGCCTGATCGCGGTCTATGGCGATGTAAAGGCGCTGCAGCCCCTCCGGCAACTGGACCGCCCCGAGGTGACCCGACGAGAGAGCCGCCCAGACGGGAAGGCCGGAGGCCGCCTCGGACAGGGACAGCATGGTCTCGATGCCTTCGCCGACCACGAGGATGTCTTCATGCGGGGTCAGCCTGACGGCATTGCCAAGGAGGTGACCCATGGCACGCCGCTGCGTCTCGACATCCGCTTTCCCCTGACCGTCAAGAGCCAGCCAGGTGCGATGCACACCCTGAAAAGCCCCTGCCCCATCGGTGACCGCGGCGATCAGCGCCGGTCTGGGGATGCTCCGGGTCTGGCCCTCATCTCGATGCCAGCAGTTTGGGTGGAAGCGGAGCGCGCTCATCCTGCCGCCTTGGGTGATGCCCCGGGCGCGAAGGTAGGTGTCGGCAAGCGTGCCTGCGACCGGCACCGAGGCTGCAAACAATCGCGCCGCCGCCGCTGGCGTGCCACCGGGGGCTTTGGCCTTCTTCGGCACTGGCGTATTCGGGAGGACCGGCTGGGGACGGCCAAGATGCGCCCGGGCCTCGGCCAAGAGATCGGGAAAGCGCGAGATCCCGGTTCGCTCGCGGATGATGTCGAGAAGATCACCATGCAGTCCGACCGCCGCATCCTGCCACTTTCCGCGCGCGCCCGGTCCTGATGTGGGTCCAGTCAGCCGCACGAAGAGCGAGCGGCCGGGGTTGTTCTGCAGATCGCCCACTATCCAGTAGGACCCTTCCCGCCGTCCGGCGGGAAGGTAGGCGCGACACACGCTCTCTGCATTCTCCGCGAGTGCGCGGATCACATCTTCGGTCTCGGAATACATGGCTCAGCACCCTCCACGCGCATGTAGTCCTGTCACGGGACAACGTGCAAGCAGACGATCAAGCACTGCGATGCCGCTGGAGTCTGCTGGGCAGAAGAGCCGCAGCTTCCAGGCGATGATCTCCGAGAAGAACCCATCTGCCTTCAGCCGGTCTTTGGCGGCACCCAAAAAGCCCGACAGCTCGATCCGGTTGACGCCCATGACGCGCGAGCGGTGCAGCTCCATCCCTTCGGCCAAGCGCACGACCGTCTTGCCCTCCAGAACAAGGGCATGGACTTGCGCCGCCGTGAGCTTCGGCGCATCGGCGGCAAGTGTGGTCGCGACCCACGACGGCGAAACGCGGCGACCGATGATGCGCTGACCGTCATCGGTTTGCAGTCGGTAGACGCGGGTTTCATCCTGTGGGAGTTGCTTCCAGATCGGCAGCAGCAGCCCCGCCACGATGTGCAGCGTTGACTCGCTGAACTCCGGTACCTCGGCCAATTCCGCGGTCCAGGCGGCGGCGAAGGCCGCGCGCTCGGCCTCGAGCCAATGGGTGTCCTCCATGATCTTTGCCGGAAGGGTGCTGGCCTCCATCGGGCGGATCAGCCGCAGTCGAGGCTCGATGGTGCCGTCATCCAGCATCAGGCTGGTGGCAGGCACCTGCACGGCGGCGCGGCCCGACCGGCTGTTGACCAGAAGCCGCGCCTTCTGGTCGTCGAGCCAGTCGAGCGCATCCACGAGCGAGGTCGGCGTGTTGCGGCGCTTTTCTGCGATGGTCAGGAGCTGGGTTTCCGCGCCGGAGCCGGGATGGGTGTAGATCACCCGCGCGTCCGTGATGCGGAAGCTCTCGGCGCGCAGCGTCTCGAGCCCGAGGTCATAGACCCCGGCGGCGATGGCGCCCTCAATGCGCTGGTCGAGCAATTCCTCGAAGGCCGCGAAGAGCACGGCCTGCATGTCGATCGTCAGCGCGAGCAGGCGATTGAGGAAAGTCGTGATCGGGGGCAGGTCGTCTTTCAGCCCGTTGCCATCGGTGAGGCTGAGGCCGGTCGCATCCTCGAAGGCCCCGAGCGAGCAGCCCGCCACATCGCCGCGATAGATGCGGCGGTAGAGCTGGCGCAGGGCATCGCGGGCGTAAGGACTCTCGAGATTGTCCTCGGGCCGGAACAGCCCCTGCCCGCCGGTCTGGCGCTGACCGCGCGTGATCGCACCCAGCGTGTCGAGGCGGCGGGCGATGGTGGAGAGGAACCGCTTCTCCGCCTTCACATCGGTAGCAACGGGCCGGAACAGCGGCGGCTGCGCCTGATTGGTGCGGTTCGTCCGCCCCAAACCTTGGATGGCGGCATCGGCTTTCCAGCCGGGTTCCAACAGATAATGAACCCGCATGCGCTGGTTTTTCGCGCCGAGGTCGGCGTGATAGCTGCGCCCCGTGCCGCCCGCGTCGGAAAAAATCAGGATGCGCTTCTGGTCATCCATGAAGGCGGCGGTTTCCGCGAGGTTGGCGGAGCCGGCACGGTTTTCCACGACAAGCCGCGCGGCAGGACCCTCGCCCTTGCGAACGATGCGGCGCGAGCGGCCCGTGACCTCGGCCACGAGATCGGTGCCGAAGCGCTGGACGATCTGGTCGAGCGCGCCCGGGACGGGCGGCAGCGAGGCCAGCTTCTCGATCAGCGCATCGCGTCTGCGGGCGGCCTCGCGGCATTCCACCGGCTGACCATCACGCACCACCGGCCGGGACGACAGGTTGCCCTCGCTGTCGGTGAAGGGCTCGTAGAGCTGCACCGGGAAGGAATGGGCGAGATAGTCCAGGACGTATTCCCGCGGGGTGATGTCGACGCGGATGTCGTTCCACTCGTCGGTCGGGATCTCCGACAGGCGGCGCTCCATCAGCGCCTCGCCGGTCGAGACGATCTGGATGACGCACGCCTGCCCCGCCGCGAGATCGGCCTCGATGCTGGAGATCAAGGTGGGGGTTTTCATCGACGTCAGCAGGTGTCCGAAGAAGCGCTGCTTGGCGGATTCGAAGGCCGAGCGCGCGGCGGATTTGGCCTGGCGGTTCAGCGTGCCGCTCTCACCCGTGATGTTGGCCGCCTCCATCGCAGCGGCAAGGTTGTTGTGGATGATGGCGAAGGCCCCGGCATAGGCATCATAGATGCTGCGCTGCTCGGGGCTGAGCGCATGCTCGAGCATCTCGTACTCGACGCCATCATAGGAGAGCGACCGGGCTGTGTAGAGCCCGAGCGACCGAAGGTCACGGGCGAGAACCTCCATCGCGGCAACGCCGCCCGCCTCAATGGCCTCGACAAACTCCCCCCGCGTCGCAAACGGAAAGTCTTCGCCACCCCAAAGGCCGAGCCGCTGCGCATAGGCGAGGTTGTGGACCGTGGTCGCACCCGTGGCAGAGACATAGACCACGCGAGCATTGGGCAGCTTGTGCTGCAGGCGCAGGCCCGCCCTGCCCTGCTGCGACGCCTCGGTGTCGCCGCGCTCGCCCTTCGATCCGGCGGCATTGGCCATGGCGTGGCTTTCGTCGAAGAGGATCACCCCGTCGAAATCCGCCCCGAGCCAGTCAACGATCTGGTCGACGCGGGATTTCTTGGCGCCCCGCTCTTCTGAGCGCAGCGTTGCGTAGGTGGTGAAGAGGATGCCCTCGGTCAGCGGGATGTCGCGGCCTTGCGCGAAGCGCGACAGGGGCGTCACCAGAAGCCGCTCCTGGCAGAGGGCAGACCAGTCGCGCTGAGCATCTTCCAGGAGCTTGTCGCTCTTCGAGATCCAGAGCGCCTTACGGCGCCCACGGCACCAGTTGTCGAACAGGATCCCGGCCGACTGGCGGCCCTTGCCAGCGCCGGTGCCGTCGCCGAGGAAGAAGCCGCGACGGAAGCGAATGGCGTCAGGGGCATCCGCCGGTGCGGCCGAGACCATGTCGCCGGTCTCATCGACGGTCCATGATCCGGCGAGATACGCACCATGCGCTTCGCCCGCGTAGATCACGGTCTCAAGCTGGGCCTCGGAGAGCAGACCGTCGCGCAGCACGGCAGGCGGGAGTTTCGGACGATAGGAGGGTTTCGGGGGCGCGACCGAGGCCATCGCCGCCGACTGCACGAGCTTGGTCGGGTGCGGGGCCGCCCCAGGGATGTCGATCGCCTGCAGGCGGAAGGTCTCGTAGATCGCGTCCGACAGGCGCGCGGCGCCGAGATCGTCCGCCGTCTCGCGCAGGGTGTAGCCGAGGTCTTCGGCATCTGGCGCTGCGACAATTGCATTGGCACTGGCCGATGACGTTGCCCCCAAATGTCGAGCGGGAGGGCCGGACGTACGGGCTGGTTTTTCCCGGAAAGGGGAAGTGGGCTGAGGGCGAGGCAGCGCGCCCTCTTCCAACTCGAGGCGCGGGGGGCACTCGGCCACGATCCGGGTGAGGAGCTGCGGCGCATCGACGGACATCGCCCGAGCCAGATCGGCGGTGATCCCACCCCGTTCGCCGCCGCGGCACTTGTCGAAGACCGAAATCCGCGTCTCGAAGCTGGTGCCATGCTTGGCGAAGGCGGCACCGGACACAGCGCCGGTGAAGACGAGATGGGCCGTCTCCGTCAGCCGGGCGAAAGTGTCGACCCAAGCAGGGGCATCGGGCGCAAAACCCGCCCCCGTGATGGCGACCAGACGCCCGCCGGGGGCCAGCCGGGCAAGGGCCGAGCGCAGGTGCCGGGCCGTCGCATCAGTGCTGCGGCCATCGACATTGGCCACAGCCGAAAACGGCGGATTCATCAGGATGACGCTGGGGCGCAGCCCTGCGTCGAGGTGATCGTCGATCTGCGCGGCGTCGAAACTGGTGACGGGACGCCCCGGAAAAAGGAGGCGCAGAAGGTCGGCGCGGGTGTCGGCCAACTCGTTCAGCGCAAGGCTGCCACCCGCGATCTCAGCGAGGATCGCCAGAAGCCCGGTCCCGGCCGAAGGCTCAAGGACCAGGTCACGCGGCGTGATCTGTGCGGCGGCCAGTGCAGCGAGCCCCATGGGCAGCGGCGTCGAGAATTGCTGGAACCGCTCCATCTCCTCCGAGCGCCGGGTATGCGTCGGCAAGAGGCCCGCCACCTTGGCAAGGATCGGCAGCAGTGCCGCAGGCGATCCAGCACGGGCCAGCAGCGCGCGGCCGAATTTCCGCAGGAAGAGGACCAGCGCCACCTCGCCCGCCTCATAGGCGAGCTTCCAGTCCCAGGCGCCGTCGGCATCGGAGCCGCCAAAGGCGCGCTCCATCTCTACGCGCAGGCGCAGCGCGTCGATCTGGAAGCCCTGCGCGAGATCAGGCTGCAGTGCCTCGGCCACGGCGAGGATTGCGGGCGCGGGTTCAGTGGACGGAACAGGAACGGGAGGCGCAACAGGCACGAGATAGGTCATCGGGAAACTCCGGAATGAGGGACAGGGATAGGCCCGGACACCCTCTCTCTCGGGCACCCTCAGGCCTGATCTTCCCCGACCCCTCTCTCCCTCTCGAACCGGTGCGTTCCGTTCGCTTGGCTTGATTTTGTTCCTGTTATGTTCTATATTGAGGGCCAAGCTAGAAAGGGAGTTTCCCGATGGACAGCACCACATACACCCTGCCCGCGACACCGAAGCAGATCGCCTATGCGCGGTCACTCGCCCTGCGCAACCAGACCCTCCTGCCTTGGGAAGTTCAGCAGGACCGTCGGTTGCTCAGCGCCTGGATCGAGGCGCAGGCCCATCTGAAACCGGTCTCCAACATGGACCGGCTGCCGACATCAAAGCAGGTGGCCTTCGCGGAGAAGCTCGCCCGGATCAAACGGCGCGCCGTTCCGGAGGAATGCTTCCGCGACAAGGAGCTCATGTCGAAGTGGATCGACGGGAATAAGTAGCGGGAATCTTACGAAAAGATGGTCAGTCAGGCTTGAACGCTGCATTGGCCTTGCGCGCGATGCCCGCGCAACGGTCCATCAAGTCGCCAAAAGGCTCTGGTGTTGATGCAAGCAGGCCGTCCTCGACCATCCGGCCATAATCGTCAGCGAGAGCGTCGAGGGCTGCACCGCTTGGGGCCAGCTGGAGTTGACCACAGGTTGCGGCGCCGTAATCGATCCACGTGGCATCCGCCGCCTTCTCTGCAAAGAACATCGTCTTGTGCCGGGCGACAGCGGTCGCAAGCGCGCGATCTTGGATGGCCGCAGCGGCGATGCCCGCATCGTCCAACCGGGCGACATCATGCCAGTGGCGAGAAAAGCGATCCCCTCGCATACGGTTTTGCAAACAGAAGACGTGGATCGCTGTCGCCTTTTCCCAGAACGTCCGTTCCGCATGCATCACACGCGGGCGGGCAGTGGGAAACTCCACGCCTGCGATCACCGACGCGGCATCGCAAACGATATCGCGTGGGGATGCGGGCTCTCCTGTAGAACGCGCACCGAATTCCAGCATCACGCTCGGAGAAACGTATCCCGTGCCGCGCGCGAGGTGTGGGTAGTCGATGAACAGCTTGTCGCCGTCAGTCCGAAGCCTGGCATCGATCCCTTCCCGATCAATCGCCTGCTGCAGGATCGGCTCGACGGTCCCGGCCACCCATTCAGGCAAGGCGTGTCGAACACGTTTCGACCAGCGCCGCTCTTCACTGGATGTGGCGGGCATGGCGTCTTCACGGCCCTCGAGCAGATCCGGGATCAGCGCCCGGATATCGAAGGTCAGATCCACATCCTCGGAAAACCGGTCAATGACCTGGTAGGCCTTCGACAGAGAGGTGCCACCCTTGAAGACGAGGTTTGTGCCAATGGGCGATCCAAACAGCTGCTGGATCGCCCAGACCACCCAGACGTCCTTTTCGAGGAGGTGGGCGGGCCGGCCAAGCCGATCGGCTGCAACGCCAAGAGCATCCAGTCGGTCGTTGGCGTCGAGGCGCAGGAATGCCTCAGCCATGGACCATCTTTCCGATCAATCGTGCCAGCCAAGTCGGGAACTGCGGCGCGGCGGATACCAGTTCGGTCTTTGCCGCCTCCGTGAGCTTGGATCGCAGGATTTGCAGGGCCTTGGGAGCCTCATCCGGTCCAAGCCATGCCAGAGCGCGGACGGCCTGGCCCGAGGTCTTGTTCCCAAGAGCCAACTGCCAACGCGGCGCATGACGCAGTTCGACCGCTTGCCGCCCAAGGTTCAGCACGCGGCTTCGACCGGAGGTGAGGTAAACCGACTTGACCGGCACCTGTGTCGTGAGGCCCAGAGCGTTTGCTGCAGCAGCACCGCTCGGCACGATCGTCTCGCCCCGCTGCACTGCGAGCGCTTCAATCGCCTGTTCAGCGGACGGACTGCGCGGGCCAAAGCGTGTCTGGACCGGGCGCATGTAGATGCCGCGTCCCGCACGGATCAACTCGCCGCGCGCGGCCAGACGCGACAGCGTCTGATCAACCGCCGCGCGCGAGCCAAGGTGCAAGAGCCCCTTCGCTGCCAAGGGCACCCCCTCCGGCAACGTCGTAGCGACATTCATAATGCTCTCGGCCATGCGCTCCATGATCGCTCCTTTGTCAGAAACATACGCGGTTTTCTGACAGTTTTCAACCGTGCGCCCTTACCCGAAGCGACGCCCGGCTTCCGTGAACGTGTAATCGTTGACGATGATCCCCTCCTCGATGGCCTCATCCGAGGTGAGGTGGTCGTATTCCGCCTCAAGCTGGCGGTAGAGCCAGCGGGCCAGATCACGCAGCGCCTCGGTCACGATCTCCTCGGCATCTTCGGTCGGCGGCTGCCAGGTCGGGCTGTCCCGCGTGACGTCCACCGACATTGTGTATTCGTGATAGTAGCGGCCCCGATGGCTGACCTCGGCGGCGAGCTGGTAGAAGTTCCGGCGCTGGATGGCCTGCAGCCGGTCCGCGATGCCATGCAGCGTCGCGTCGGTCGGGGCGTAATCCCGGATGCGCGCGGCCGCGCCTTTGGCGTGGGACCAATAGCCCTCGAAGCAGGCGCCGTCGCCCTGGCTCCAGAACCCGGAGAACCAGATGCAGGGCTTGGTCCGCGCCCCGCCGCCCATCAGGCGGATGGGGGTGGTCTTCAGGCGGATACCGAGGACCTCGCAGACCCGCTCAAAGTCCTCATAGACCGCGTCCCACCAATCGTCGTGGGGCCCGAGCTCGCGATACCAGCTACGCGCCTTTTCCTTGGCGGCCTCCGAGAGTTCGGGAAACTGGTAGACCGTGGTGCAGATCACCTCAGGCATCGGCGTCCTCCCCGTTCAGCGCGGTGACCAGCCACTCCTGGCTGCTGGTCCAGCCGATGGATTTGCGAGCGCCGAGATCGATAACATGCGCGCCGCCGCCGAAGGCGTCGAGGCGGGGCCGGGAGCAGGTCAGGGCATACTGGAAGCCCCAGAGGCCGATGAGCTCGAGCTCTTCTGCGAGGCGCAGCACGAAGCGGATGACGGCTTCGACATCGCCGTGGTCCTCGTCATGGATCCAGAGGGTGCTGCCCTCGGGCGCGTCCTGGCGCACGAGGTCAAAGCCTGCAACCTCCGGGTCCTCGGCATCCTGATCGGCTTCGCGCAAGCTCTGGAACAGGGCGAGCGCGCGGGCAGCTTTGTCGGGGGTGCCGACGTCGAGCAGACATGAGAAGTGGGTGAAGTAATCCGCCATGGGGACCTCCTGAATGGGGAAGACCCGGCCGAGAGGCCGGGCGCTGGATTGGGATGAAAGGGTGGTTGGGAGCGATCCGCCGGATGGCGGATCGCCCGCCGCCTGTCGCGCGGCATGCGCGCAGAGCATCTGCCGGTAGAAGCGCTTGCGCGCGGCCCGGAAGCCGCGAACGGCGCGCGTGTCGGTGTGAAGCGCCCGGACCGCCGCGCGCAGGACGGCGTATGGCGATACCGTCAGTGGAAGGCCGAGGCGCTGATAGGCCGGATCGGTCATCTCAGGTGACCTCGACCACGGGCGAGGCGAAATACGGGTCGACCAGCGCCTCGGTCCGCTCGGCCCGGCCCATCCAGGGTTCGGGCCGGATGGCCTTCGCCCAATCGGCAAAGCTCGGGATGAAACCGAGGTCTTCTTTCACATGCTGCTCTCCGACCCATCGGGTCGGGATGATGCGCCCGGTCGAGAGGATCAGGGTTGTCCCGAAGATCGTCTCGGCCATGAAGATGCCCTCGGCATGGTGACGCAGCGCCCGGTGCCGGAAGTCGGCTGTGATCTCCTTGCTCTGGTCGAACCAGGCATGCACCGCCATGAAATCCTCGACCGTGCCGCCCCATTTCTTCACCGAGGAGAGGGCGTGGTGATAGGGATGTGCCATCGCCGCACCCTCAGAAATCATGGGTGAAGAGTTCGGACGAGGTGTACCGCTCGTTGAACTCGAGATGGATGCAGCGGGCCGCGGCGTCGAAGCAGAATTCGCCCCAGGCACCGTCGTTGTTTTCCCAGCCGCCATGGGTGTCGGAGAGGAAGTCGTAGGCGAGTTGCTCGACGACATCTTCCAGCGAGAGCTGCCGCATCTCGACCTCGGGGTCGTCCCAGGTGAGCGCGGCATACTCGATCTCGGTCGCGGGGAAATCGACGGCGGTTTCACCAGACCATGCACCGATACTTTCGATCTGGCCGCTGTCCCCCGCACCGTCGAAGGTCACGGTGACATGGGTGATGCCAGCGGCCATGAGACCGTCGAAGAGGCGGTCCTTGTTGCCGGGGCGCAGTGCGTCGATCCGGGCCGCGCGTTCGGCATGCGCCGCGAAGATCTGCGCCATGTCGACGGACGAGGGTGTCATCGGCGGCGTGAGGGTGGGTTCGGTCAGGGTCATCGTGAGTCTCCGCTAAGGTTAAGGGATCGGAGCCGGTCCGGGCGATCTCTCTCCCCCGGACAAGCTCCAAATCCCCCCTGCCCTCCTCTGCCTCTCGGGCCTCAGGCAGCGACTTGCAGCGCCCGGGCGGCAAAGGCGCGCCAGAGCGGGTCTACGAGACGCCCATCCAGAAGATCGGCGCGGTGGCGCAGCCGTTGCGCCAGATCCGGCTCGGCCCAGGCAGTCGCGCGGCCGGCCTGCGCGCGCAGCTGGCTCGCCTCGGTCACGACGCCCCGCGCTTCAGCCGCGCTCGTGACCGGGTGGCACCAGGCGACAGCGTGGTCGCTGTCGGCCCCGGCCAGCACAAGGCGCTCGTCGCGATCGAGTATCGCCAGAAGCTGGGGCGTGGCATCCGTGGCCATGCCCTCGGCATGGTCGATCGCGCCCTGCATGGCATCGGCCAGCGTCGCAAAGCGCGCGAGGACCAACGGCGCGGCCCGGCCCGACATCAGATCCGCAGGCCTGCGGCGCGACAGGGTCAGGGCAAAGGGGTGGTTGGGATCAGCATCGCCCACAGCGAAAACCGGCGAGAAGCCTCGCGGGCCGGTGGTCGGGTGGATGGGCAGGGGCAAGTCGAACATGGGGAAATCTCCGACGGCGCGGGAAGCCTCTCTCCCCGCTTCATCCGTCAAAGACCAAACCGCCGCCCTCGTCCTCGAAGGGGCGGCGGTGATGGGTCCGATGGGCCTTCAGAGCTTGCCGAGGGCCCGCAGGCTTAGCTCTGTCCCGGCGCCGACGATGATGTGGTCGTGCAGCGTCAGCCCGAGGTACTTGCAGCCCTTCTGGATTTCCTTGGTCATGCTGAGATCGGCCTCCGACGGCGTCGGATCGCCCGAAGGGTGGTTGTGGATCAGGATCAGGGCGCTGGCGTTCAGCATCAGCGCTCGCTTGATCACCTCGCGCGGATAGACCGGGACAAGGTCGACCGTACCGGTCGAGAGAAGCTCATCCGAGATGATGCGGTTCTTGCGGTCGAGATAGAGGACGTGGAAGCGCTCGATGGGGCCGCGAACGGTGAGCGCACAATAGTCCATCAGCGCCTGCCAGCTGCCGATGACCGGGTTCTGACTGAGGTAGCGACCGAGGATGTCGCGGGCCTCGAGGACGATAGTTTCTTCCTGGGGGGTCATGGGGGTCTCGCTGAACTGCGCAGGCCGAAGCCGCGTGCCCTCTCGGGACGGGGCCAGTGGCATGCATTTGGAAGGGGAAAGCGCGACCGCCGCAGATGCGGGCGGTCGCGTTGTCGGGGCCGACGTCAGCCGACCCGGTCGAGGAGCTTCTTGGCGCGCCCTTCCATGTCAAGGCGGGCGTCCTGCTGGGTCTTGTCACGAGCAAGCCGCGTGATGCCCTGCACGAAGTCGAAGATGCTCTCTGGCGGGCGGCCTTCCTCCATCAGCACCTTCTCGATGATCTTGCCCGACTCCGCCTTCGAGAAGCCCCGCTTGCGCAGGAAATCCGCGCGATCTTCGTCGCTGCGCGCCACGATCTGCTGCCGCGCCGCCTTGATGCCGTTCACGAAGCCCTGCGGCGAGGAATTGGCAAACCGCGTCAGCGCGGGGGCAGCCTCAAGGGCAAAGCGGGAAGCCGCGTATTTGGAATGGCGGATCTTGATCTCCTGGAAATCCTCGACGCCCCAGAGGTTGCGGTTTTGGCACACGGCACGGAGGTAGAAGCTCGCCATGCCGAGGGTCTTCGCCCCCACCTCGGAGTTCCAGCAATAGAAGCCCCGGAAGTAGAGATCGGGGGAACCGTCGGGCAACCGGCCCGCCTCGATCGGGTTGCGATCATCGACCAGGAACAGGAAGACGTCGCGGTCGGAGGCATAGAGCGTGGTCGTGTCGCGGCTGATTTCGACATCGGGGTTGTAGACCCCGGTCGACCAGTCGAGCACGCCCGGTACCTTCCAGCGCGTGTCGCCGGTGCCATTGCCCGCGATCCGCTGTACCGCCTCGACCAATTCATGGTCATGGATGCGGCCATAGTCGGGGCCGGTCACCGCGCGCAGTTCGGTTCGACCATCTTCCGTCTCGAAGGTCTTCACCTGCTCGGCGCGGTGGTTGGTCAGACCGTATTGCAGGTTGATCCCCGCCAGCGGCGCGGGCAGCTGCCGCAGGTAGGAGGCAGGCGCGCCGACGATGCTGGCAAGCTGGCCGAAAGCCCAGTGCGTGGGCGCGACCGGCTCCTGCGCCTTCGGCAGCATCAGGTGCAACCGCTCGGGGTTGTCGCGCGCGGCCTCGACGCGGATGTCGGCGGTCTGCACCACACGGCTGCGGCTGCGGTCGGACCGACCCTTCACCGATGCCCAGAGATCATCGAGCGACAGATACCGCTCGTCATCGGGCCGGTTGAGCCATTCGGACGACACCCGCCCGTTCCGCTCACCCCGGCTCACATCCACTTTCCAGCCACCGGCTCGCATCGGTGCGACCGGATCCAGAACTTCCACAACGCCCATCGCTTATCTCCCGCGACGGGCGCCGGGAGCCACTCTCCCAGCCCTCAACCCGTCACCGGGAAACCGGCACTCCTCTTACTCTGACCGACGTGAAGGGCGGAGAGCGGTCGTTGGGCGGTTGGTGGTCGCGGGCTGCCTAGCCGCGACACCAGAGTTTGCTGTGCGTCTTCATGGAACCGCTTAGTCAACGGGAACGATCTCGATTTCGGCGAGATCCCTCATTCGGTTAACCACGCAATGGTCTCAGGTGGTCGATCACGACCCCGTGCAAAGCGCTCAACCTTTGTGCAATCAAGGACCGGTGACATGCCTCGGGACTGCACTCGACGCAAAGCAATGCCGCTACGCCATCCTGCGGCAACCCCGAAAAAATCGCCGTGAGGTCGGCAGGGTCAAGGATTTCATCAGTGTAGCGTCGGATATACTCGCTTGCGAGCTTCTGACGTGAGCGTTTGCCCACCCCAAGGCGGTTGTCTTCCGCATACTGGAGATGGCGCAATTCGGTGGTGGGAGCGAGTTCTGGACGGTGCTCATATCCTATCTCTGCGTCGAACAGTGCCGCTTGCAATCGGCGGGAGTTTGCCCAGGCATAATCAGGGCCGCGAACACCGCGTCGCTGGCGTACATCAAGCAAGCGACGGACATTCGCGCTCTTCAGACGATGCAGGAACGACACGGCGTCGAAGCCATAGACGCCGATCGTCGCTACCCTCAACTCCGGACCGGCTGGTCTCACGATGGCGTCGGACATTGGCTGCCACCTTTCATCTGATGGATGTCTATCGCTCACATGCTTGAACCCACTCATGGCGGGGTACCTTGATCAGCGCATTGTCCGGCAATCCAGCGGCAGATCATCTCCACCACCTGGCGTTGCTCCGCCGAGCCGAGCGCCCGCCCCGCAGAGAACTTGTGCCAACGCGCCAGGCAGTTCCGGCAACAGGTCGCGGTGGCGTGCTGAGCGACGAACACCGGATGCCCGCGATAGGGTGTCTGGCGACCATCATTGCGCGGCTCGGCCGGTGCCAGTCGCCGTTCGATCAAGTCTTCGGCGTGCATTCGGATGATTGCGGGGCCGCGCAAAGCCACCATTGCCCGGTCCCTGTCAAGCAGACGGAACCTTGCCCGGAAGGGATCCTGGGCAAGACGGTTCAGAATGGCATCCAACGCGTCCATCAGCTTTTCGCCCCGCGAATGGTGCTGCGAAGTCCCGGAAGGTGGTCATGCAGGACGCGCTCCGCGCCATGCCGCGTGGGACGGTAGTAGTCCTTCCCCACCAGGTCATCCGGCGGATACTGTTGCTCAAGCACGCCGTCGGGGGCGGCGTGCGGGTAGCGATATCCTATGGCGTTTCCCAATTCCCTCGCACCCGCGTAGCGGCCATATCTCAGGTGGGCTGGCACAGCCCCGACAGCACCCGCCCGGACATCCGAAATCGCCTCGTCCATGCCGCCGATGACGGCATTGGACTTCGGAGCCGTCGCCAGATGCACGGTGGCCTGCGCCAGCGCCAGGCGGGCCTCCTGCATCCCGACCATATCGACGGTATGAGCCGCCGCGACGGCAGCGAGCAATGCAGTGGGATCGGCCAGCCCGACGTCCTCGCTGGCATGGACCATGAGCCGCCGCGCGATGAAACGCGGGTCTTCTCCAGCCACGATCATTCGGGCCAGGTAATGCAGGGCGGCGTCGACATCGGAACCACGGATCGACTTGATGAACGCGCTGATAACGTCATGATGCTGATCGCCTTGACGATCATACCGCACGGCAGCCTCGGTGATTGCCCGTTCCACGGCCGGAAGGTCGATCACCGAGCGACCTGTATCCGCCAGACCATCGGCGCTTGCCTCCAGCGCTGTCAGGGCGCGGCGGGCATCGCCTCCGGCAAGGCGCACCAAGGCATCCATGGCTTCGGTCGATATCGAAACCGAACCATCCAGGCCACGCGGGTCTGCTACCGCTTTGTGCAGCAATCCACGGACCTCGTCTTCGGTCAGAGATTGAAGCTGCAGCACCAGCGACCGTGACAGCAGCGGTGCCACCACGGAAAACGATGGATTCTCCGTGGTGGCCGCCACGAGCAGCACGATGCGATTCTCGACGGCCCCAAGCAGCGCGTCTTGTTGCGTCTTCGAAAAACGATGCACTTCGTCGATGAACAGAATGGTCTGTTCGTCATGCCGATCACGACGTCGGCGTGCATCTTCGATGACCTCACGCAGTTCTTTCACGCCGCTGGAAAGCGCCGACAAAGCGACGAAATGACGAGACTCGACGGCAGCAAGCAGGCCAGCAATCGTTGTCTTTCCCGTGCCTGGGGGTCCGTAGAGCACGACCGATGTGGCTGTTCCGCCTTCTACGAGCCGCCGTAGCGGCGCGCCCATTCGCAGCAGGTGCGTTTGCCCGACGACTTCATCAAGCGAACGTGGTCGCATCCGCACCGCCAGCGGTGCGGATGCCCGAACCCGCTTCTCGGGGCGAGTTCCGGATGTCGTTTGGCCGAATAAGCCTTCCTCCACGACCACGTTCTCCTGGCTGTTGTTTCTCAGTCGTTGCCGGGTGCTTATCTGGCGCTAGTCGAGAGCGACCACCGCTTCGACCTCAAAAAGCATGGGGTCCAGTGCAAGCCTGGCAACCGGAACCAGGGTCTGAGCCGGCAGTCTGTCGCCGAACATCGCAATGACGTTCTGTGACAGCACCCCGAGCTTGGACATGTCGTGGTCGACGACGTAGATCGTAAGCTTGGCGACCTGATCTGGTCTGGCTCCGATCCCGTCCAGGGCCGCGCCAAGATTCGCATAGGCTTGTGCGACCTGCTCGGCAAAGTCGGGAGACAGCCCTCCGGTGCGGTCAAAGCCGGCCTGCCCGGAGATGTATGCCACCCGTGCATTGGCCGGTACAATCACCGCCGTGCTGTAGCCGAATTGCGTCGGATCGCCGAGGCTCGGCGGGTTGACAAGGGTCAGTTCCTGCGCGTTCGATGCAGCCGATGTTGCCATGATGAGTAGTCCTCCGATGAGTAGGTTCTTGATTGCGTTAGCCATGATTTTGTTGGTCCCTAGGCTGCTGAGATGGATCGGGATGGGGGCGACTTTGCCCACATCCGACCATAAGGTTCTGCTCAGTGCGATGCCTGAACCCCGAGGGTCCGTAGCTCGCCGTTCCATGTGAAGAAGCTCCTGTTTGCGTTTGTGAGAATCGCATAGACCGCAATAGTGCCAGTTCCTGTCACCTTTTTTGCTAAGGTGGGGCCATGAACAGTCGCATCAGACAAGACGCCATCGTGCGCACGCTCCGCCGCAATGGCACCTCCACGGTCAAGGAGCTGACCGAAGAGGTCGGCGCCTCGCGCCGCACCGTGTTGCGCGACATCAGCGCATTGCGGGATGAGGGCTACAGGATCCATTCCGACGTCGGTCGCGGTGGCGGGCTTCAGCTCGATCCGCAATCGATGCAGACGACGGCCAAGCTCTCTGTGCCCGAGGTCTTCGCCCTTCTGATCAGCGTCGCCGCCGTGCGCGCGGCGGGCAACCTGCCGTTTTCGGAACTCGCGGATGCCGGTTTGGCCAAGATCGAGAAGTCGCTGCCCGCCGACAGGGTGAAGGACCTGCGCGCCTTTCTCGGCTGTCTTCACATTGGCAGGCTTTCGCCGCTTCAGGACCTATCTGACATGGGCAAGATGGACCGAGAGCTGCTGCCAGCGTTCGAGACGGCCTTTCTCCAACGCGAGTTCCTTCGCTTTGATTATCGCGATGCGAAGGGTCGAACTTCACGGCGGGAAGTTGAACCGCAAGCGATGCTGATCTTGCCGCCGCTTTGGTATCTTGTTGGATGGGATCCAGACCGTGGGGAATTCCGTCATTTCCGGATGGACCGGATCAGGCATCCGGAGACCGTTGCGGGAACAAGCTTTCGCCGCCGCCACGTGCCGTTCGAAGATGATGTCTGCCCCTACAGTGAATTGCAGAAGAACGCCCGATAGTGGCCCGCGCGGGAAACACAGCGCTGACCAGCAAGGTGGCATCTGAGTCATTTCTTCAACGGTCGCAAACGTCGGCTCTGGGCCGAGAACGACAGAACCCGGCGGGTTTCCCCGCCGGGCCAGAGGGGGAGATGCCGTTCCTCAGAACGGGATCTCGTCGTCGCGGTCGACCAGCTCGGGGTTTTCGTTCTCGGCCGATTTCGGGCGGCTCAGGAAGTCGACCTTCTCGGCGATGATCTCGCAGCCGTAGCGGTCAGTGCCGGTGGCGTCGGTCCACTTCGTGTAGTGGATGCGCCCGTGGACGAGGACCTTCATGCCCTTTTCGCAATGCTCCGCGACCGTCTTGCCAAGACCGTTGAAGCAGGTGATGCGGTGCCATTCGGTGTCCATGACCCGGTAGCCGTTCTCGTCGCGCAGGACGCGACCTTCCGAGAGGCGGGGGCGGGAGGTGGCGAGGCTGAAGTTGGTGATCTTGGTGCCGCCCTGGGTGGTGCGGACTTCGGGGGTCTGACCGATGTTGCCGGCGAGGATGACGATGTTCTGCATGGTAAGCTCCTGTGTGTCCTGTCTTCGGGACCGTCCCTTCGACAAGACCCGGAAAAAGCCCGTCGGGTGACGCGTGCACGGTGGACGGAACGGACGCCGGAAACCCCCAGAGGATCGGGGTGGAGCGGGCAGCCCCGAAGGGGAAACACGGCCCGGACTGACGCGGGGTTGCGCGCAGGAGCCCGAACGGGATTAGGGATTGTCAGTCGAAGGGATGGCCCAGGAGACAGAGATGCGCGGGGAGCCCAGGCCAGACCCTGTCACCTTGCCCATCGGAGAAGCCTGACCCCCAGTTAAGCAACTCACTGGCGACGACGGCGGCGATCACCAGCCTTTGCCACCCCTGCCCTTGCCTTCCGGGAGTTGCGGTGCGTTGCCGCGACGGGCTATCGATACCGGGAAATTCAGGACACGGACCGCATCAATGGCTGATTACGATCTCGAGGCACTGTCGCTCAGCGAGCTGAAGAAAATGCAGAAGGACGTCGCCAAGGCGATCTCCACATTCGAGGATCGGCAGAAGGCGGAAGCCCGCGCCAAGGTGGAAGCTCTCGCCCGGGATCTAGGCTACTCTCTGGCCGAACTTGTCAGCACCGAGAGGAAATCCTCCCGTGCGCCTGCAGCGGCAAGATACCGGCACCCTGAGAACCCGGCACTCACCTGGTCCGGCCGGGGACGCAAACCGCAGTGGTTCGTGGACGCACTGGCTGCTGGGAAGACGGCTGGTGAACTGGCAATCAGCTGAGGGCATCCAGCACGTGAAAATGCACGGTCCCGTTATTCATGCAAGACACATGAGACTTAAAAACGCTAAACAAAAGGGACCATGGATCGCGAGCCACGTCGGATAATCGAAGAAGCAATTTTTGAGAACTTGGGTCCTTTGTCGACCCGTGAACTTATTTTGATGCCCCGCAGTCGATGGGAGAGTTTAAGGGCGGGCATCACTGATCATCGGAACGGGAAAAAAGGCCTGGTTGCCAGATGCGTCGCTTGTGGTGGGCAGGTCTATATTACAACTTCCCACGGGCGTCCTTTGTTTGCCCACTATCAAGGTTCTGATCCTTGGTGTCCTTGGTATTCTGGTCGAAACATGCGCCCGGATGACGCTCGGGCCGCACAATATCGCGGTAAGCAAGAGTCAGACATGCATCGCCGAATGTGTGAACTCATCGCTGAACTTGCGGGTTTGGACGAGCGCGTCGAAAGCACGAGGGTCGACGAGTATCTACCGCCAACGGAAAGTGCGCACGGGCGCTATCCGGATGTTCTTGTTCAATGGCGTGATTTTGGACAGTTCGCCATCGAATACCAGATGTCGCACACCTTCCAGACCGAAGTCTCCCAGAGATGCATACACTATGACCGTGAAGGCATACCGCTGCTTTGGGTGTTGTCATCCTTCGATGCCGAGCACGTGCCACAGGCCGTATCGGACGTAATTCATCGGCACCGGGGCAATGCATTCGTAATGGATCAGAAAGCAGTCAACGCATCGCGTGAGCAACGCACGCTCGTTCTTACATGCCATATGTCGAACGGCGTGACCTACGACAAGCCTGTCTTGATTCGGTTCGACGCTCTGAGATTTCCTAAAATCCAACTTCCCTATTTAGAAGATCGACTTACGGGGCCATTGCTAGAACAAATAAAATTGAAACGGTTACCCTACTTCCATGCTTTGCGAGCATGGGGAGATAGGATGAAAAACCTGCCACTGTCTGAACTTGAACCGTTCACAGAACGGCAGCGTGTGGACCGTCTAGTCGCTGCAGCGTTTTCTATTGTTGCCGAGGCGGCTGGTAAGCCTGAAAACTTCGCGAGCGATCATCCAAATATTCGGGCGATGCTGAACACTTTCCAAAACTCGGGGTCATTGGCAAGATATGCACGACTGCTTACGACGCTGATCAAAAACACGTCGCAACGCGACCTGCTAAGGGGCAAGGTGGGAGAACACCTACAACGTTCGATCACCGGTCACAGGCTTGGCCATGTCGAACAGGTTGATGAACAAGCTCCGGAGTGGCAGCTGTTGCGCGAGCTACTGCCGGAAGCGCTAGATCCCTTCATACGGCGGCAGTTGGTCGATGCAGGAGCCCTGCCTCGTTGGGCGTCAGAACCATAGGTCGTGCCACAAACGCCACGTTTCTGGCGCGTGTTGATCAAACTGGTCAACCGGCGAAGGACCCGTTCGAGGCCGCTGCCTGGACGCCGAGCCCTGAGCAAAAGAACCGTGGGCATCATGCCCACGGATCGACTTCACCGACCACTTGAACCTCGTCGCCGTCGATTTCATCGGCGGGGACGGCGCCGAAGGTCCCATCCCCTGCCTGGAAGACGACGATCGAGACCATGAGCGTGGCGGCAAGGGAGGCGGCGAAGGCGTGAGCATCTTTGCGGGACATCTGTTTGGCTCCTGTCTTGGAGGCGGGGGACCATCCCCCGCGCGACAGGACCCCGCAGGCCCGAAGACTGGCTGACATCACCGGGTGCGTTCGGCTCGCCCGAATCCACCCGGCGGCACGGGCTTGCCCGTAGTCCGACCCCTCGCGGGTTGATCTCTAAGACAGGATTCGGGGCAAGGAAGGGAATGGCGAGCGGGGGATGGACCCCCAACGTCAGGAGCCGATTGTCCCGCTGATGCGTGGAACGCCGCCAGCCTCCCGGCCAAGCTCTTGGTTGAAGACCTCCGTATTTTTGGGATGAAACCTTTGGCGTCCCGCGACGTCGCGGGACGAGGGTGTGGTCGGTGAGGGGCCTGCCGGAGGGCAGGCCCCTCACGCCTTGTCAGGGCTCAGGCGGCCAGGCCCACGCCCCCTGCCCTCTCGCCGTCCTCGTCACTGACGATCTCGAGGCGAGCGTTGCGATAGCCCTCCCGTGCGATCCAGAGCTCCGCCGCTGTGACGGACTCCGCAAGATGCAGCAGCTCGGTGTTGCCACCGAAGTCCAGCAGCACGCGGACCTGCCCCAGCTTTGGTTCCTCGGCGACCTCGAAGACCAACCGGCTGTCCGCCGAATGGCTGCGCATGATTGTGACGAGGATGACCCCGTCCGAGGAGAAATTCCCCTCGTGCAGCGTGAAGGAGGCCGGAGCGGTCCAGGTCGGATAGACCCGGGGCGGCTCCTTCTTCACCAGACGGCCGGCGCCGTTCGAACGCTCCCAGGCGGCGAGCTTCTTGGTCAAGCGTGCCGGCGGCTTGGGACTGCCGTCGGTGTAGCGGATCAGTGCCCCGAGGGGGGCTGTGTCGATGATGGTTGTTGCAGACATGATTCCTCATCCCGAATGCGAGCGTTCGCATTCATCATATTGATATTGCTGTATTTTATGAGAGTGAGGGCGGGTTTGCCCGCCCCCCGGATGGCTCAGATCACTCTGCCGCCATCATCGACGCATCGCTGTCCGGCAGATCGGCCGTCAGGAAGGCCGGGAGATCGACGTCCTCGGGCTGACCCGCGTGCTCCCCCCGCCCTTCTGCAATCTCCTCGCCGTCGTCCACCGCCAGATCAGCGCGGCGCAGGACCTCGGGCAACCAGCCGCTGCCCTTGAGGAGCCGTTCGGCCTCAGTCGCCATCTCGCCCTTCTTCAGGTGATCGAGAAGCTGCGCAGTCCCCTCCCCCTTCGCCTCGCGGACGGCGTCGAGGATCCGAGCCTTGGGCACACGGTTGAGGTAGCCATCGACGGTCGGCTCCCAACCCGCCTCGACCATGTCGAGATCGACCGCGCGGGCCACCAGATCTGCATGAGCCATGCGGCGGGTCAGGCCGCTGGCGGTGATGCCCGCACCATAGGGGTTCACCTTTTCGTGGAGCGCGTTGATCCCGAAGCTGAGGCAATGCGCCAGCAGAGCCAAACGGCTGCCCTGATCGAGAACGGTCAGATAGTCCCAGAGCGCCGCGTCATCGCCGAGGGGCAGAACGGCCTCCCACGCCGCGTGACGCTCATCGACCAGCTTGGCCACCACGCTGTCCTTCAGATCGGGCGCTTGAGCCGACATATAGACGTGGCGCACCGAGGCTTCGAGGCAGCTGCCCGTCGCAGAGGAGGTTCGGAAGGTGTCCGTCACCAGCTTCAGGAGCAGGAGCGTCAGCGCGACGTCTGGCGACCGCCCGATGGCTTCGCGCAGTGCGAGGGTCCGGTGGGCCGTCAGTTCCATGACCAGCCGCTCGGGCAGCGGCTTGAGCGCACCGTCATCTTCCTCATCGGACGGATCCGCCCCGATCTGCTGCCCCCCCGAAGTGATGGCGGTGCTTCTGGCGGAGGTCGCCGACGGTTTCCAGCTGGAACCACCGACATCATCCCCCTGCCCCATGGCATCCGCAGCATCACCATCATGGACCGCGGTCTCCTCGCGCGGCTCGTCGTCGGGCCGGACATAGCCACGGTAGACCGCGAGGCTGCCGTTGCGATCCAGCGTGACGAAGACGCCCGCGCGCGCGATCTCGGCCTCATCGTAGATCAGCGGCCGCTGCTCAAGCGCCTCCATTGCCATCTCGAGCTGACCGAGCCGCGCATCGATCTCTTCGGGGTATTCGTCCTGGCCGGAGTATTCCTCTTCCAGCGCACGATACTCGGCGAGGAGCGTCGCATGGGCCGCGCTTTCCTCGTCGGTCATGGGCGCGGGATCACCGGCCAGACGCCGCAGACCGTGGCTGTAGCCATAGGGCAGGTCGGTCGCCACCTCGATCCACTTCCAGCCCTCGGAGGAAAGCGCCTCGGCTTCTGCCTGGAGCCTATCGGCGACCAGCCGGTCGAGGAGGGCAGGGTCCTCCAGCCAACCGCCGTCATCGCCCTGGAAGAGATCGCGCAGCACGACACCGCCCGCCGCCTCATAGGCATCGACACCCACGAAGACCGCGCGACGATCCGAGGCCCGGACCGAGGTTTCCGTCAACATGCGCCGGATGGCATAAGGCTCTTTGTTCCAGGAGTTCTTCACCGCATCCCAGACCTGTTCCTGACGCGCGTGGTCCGGATTCACCGTAAAGGCCATCAGCTGTTCCAGCGTCATGCCATCCTCGGCATAGACCTCGAGCAGGGCAGGGGTTACGGAGGCGAGTTTCAGGCGCTGCTTCACGATCTGAGGCGTGACGAAAAAGGCTGCCGCGATCGCTTCCTCGCCCTGACCTTTCTCACGCAGAGCCTGAAACGCACGGAACTGGTCGAGCGGATGCAAGGCGACGCGCTGCATGTTCTCCGCCAGCGAGTCGTCCTCGGCGAGGATCTCCGACGTAGCATCCCGCACGATGCAGGGGATCGGCGCCGTCTTCGCCAGCCGCTTCTGCTTTACCAGCAGCGACAGCGCCTGGAAGCGACGACCGCCGGCCGGGATCTCGAACATCCCGGTCTCGACGCCATCTGCATCAAGCACGGGCCGGACGTTCAGGCTCTGCAGGAGCCCGCGCCGCCCGATGTCCTCGGCCAGCTCTTCCACCGAAACGCCTGCCTTGATGCGCCGCACGTTGGACTGGCTCAGCACGAGCTTGTTGAAGGGGATGTCCCGCGATGGGGACAGGACGACGTTCTGGGCAACTTTCGCCATCAGATCTTCTCCACGACGGTCGCCGGAAGCCACTCTCCCGATCTCACCTCCCGTCACCCCTCAAACCCCCAGCCTTTTCCTCTCTTCGTCCGTCTTGACCGCGGTCAAGACGTGCAAGTTGGATGCTCTATGCCTTCATGATCGTTTCAAAGTATGCCTCGGGCTGCCTGATCGCTTCGCCTTTTCCCAACAGGTAGTCCAAGATCAGCAAAAGCCGTCCAGCCCCAGCTTTCTGAAGACCACGCATCAGTTTTTCTTGGCGTATTCTAAGCAATCGACCGATGTCGAAGAGAACGCGGTTGAGGGCTTCGCTTGTTCGCGGCGGGTCTGGGAAGAAGTCCGCGACATGTGAAAAGTCCGTCCACGCCATTTTTGCAGGGTCCCGGTTCATGGTCGCTGCCCCAACGCTTTGGAAAGCGTTGGTCTGCCTCACCTGCGTTTCTTTCTTTATATGTTCTTTTTTTACAGACTCTATCTGCCGGTCATTTTGTCCGTTCTTGGCGGACATTTCGCTCGCGCACTCACGGCCGAGGGTTTGGTCTTGCGATTGCTCTCGGTCCGCACGGGTGTTTGAATCGTGGCACTCTCCGTAGCTCGGCTTGGCGTTGGCTCCGAGCTCGCGGAGACCAGCGATGATTTGCAAGACTGTGTCGGCAGTCAGGGTTGCTCGACGAAGCAGGTTTCGGATCGTTTCAAGTGAAGCCCGCCGTGCGTCATGGAGTTGTTCGTCCTGTAGGAGGGACGCGCGCAGCGCCAGGGCTTCTGCCTTGAGGGAGCGCAGGCGTTCACGCTCTTCCATGACCTTCGATGCTCTGGCCGCAAGAGCGTCGTGGCTCTGCATTAGCGGACCCAAGTCGATCCCAAACGCATCCCTGATGATCCCACCGTAGCGGAGAGGGAAGCGTTTCCCGTTCGCTGAACTCTTTCGCTGGATGAGTCCCGCAGCCTCAAGGCGCCCCAGGCAGCGGCGAAGCGTTCTTTCATCGATGCCGTTTGCGCGCTCTGATAAGGAGGCGTTGGAAGGGAACACAACGGTCAGCTTGCACTGTGTTTCACCAGAGTTTGGGCTCTGATCGCGCGGAATAAAGCTGATGAGCGCTGTCAGCACGGTGACGTCGTTGCTCGTCAGGTTCAGGTCTTTCCGAAGAACCCGCACCGGCCCCAGAAGCTCGTAGGGGTTAGGGCAGGCAATAGCTGGTTGTTCCGCCAAGGCGGTTCGTGCTTGAGTGACATGTCTCATGGTGTTTCGGAAGAAAAAGCTTCCCCGTTCACCGCGAGCGGTGTTGAACTCGATTCGTTTTGGGGGTATCAATCAGGTGTCGAGACTGATTGAGGCCCTTCGGAAGCACCGCTTTCGGGGGGTCTTTCCTTTTCTAGCCGTTCCTCCTTTCGTTTTCTGCTCGTTGCTCTTGATGTCTTGACCGCGGTCAAGACACGGGGTCGTCACTTTGGGCCGTCTTGACCGCGGTCAAGAAGCTCTCCGATCAGCTTTCGGACGGCCTCTTCGACGCGTGGGGCAAGATCAGCGTCCACATCGATAGTGATGCGATTGCCTTTGCGGCCGATCTTCACGCGCTCACCTGGCTCAGCCTTGGGCGGAGTTGTCTTGGTGGCCGTGAGCAGCGTAACCGCTGCGTCAAGCCGCTCTGGGCCAGGCAAGCTACGGGGGATTTCGCGGGCGACTTCCTTGGCTCTCGAGACGTCCTTCTCGCACAGCCTGAAAAGCTTCTCCCAGACCCGCCGACCAACGCCATGTGCTGGTCCGATGGCCTGGATCAGCTCCATCGGAATGCCCGTCGCGATACGGTTCATCCGAGAGACGAGAGACTCATCGATCTGGAGTGCCCGATAGGCGATGGTCTGGGCGTTCTTGCGCGTCTCGTCTGTTTTCCCAAGTTCTCGAATGATGCCGGCGACGAACAAAGCCCTCTCGATAAACGAGGGGTCTTGGCGGGCATTGTTCTCCACGCCCTGGGCGATCAGTGCTTCCTCTTCGGTCATTTCCATGACCGTGGCGCGCACCTTCTGACCAAGTTCACGACAGGCGAGAAGCCTGCGGCGCCCATAGACGATCTCAAGTGCGCCATCTTGGGTTCGGCGGACGAGAATGGGAACCTTTTGCCCATGCTCCCGGATCGAGGACACAAGTTCCTCGAGGCCATCGCTCGGATCGATACGGTCCATGACCGCGGACATCCGCACGGTGCTCGGGTCGATCAGGCGCGTGGCGTGTTTGTCTTCCTCGAGCACGGATGCTTGCGCACGAGCGACTGTCGGGCTCGTACGTTTGAGATCAAGATCCACGTCCTCTTCTGCGGTCGCGGCATTGCCCATCGCGTTCTTGAGGGAATCTCCGAAGACCTTACGCGCCATGGCTACGCCCCCATGCCTTTAGGATTTCGCGTTCGACTTCGTCGGTCACGCGTGAAACGGACTCGATCGCACGCTCGTATGTTCTGCGGTTCACGTCGCGAGGTTCGACCTCAAAGATGCTCTGCTGCGTATTGGCGGCATCACCTACCGCTGTCGACTTCAGGAACTCGGCTGGGAGGACCGCATCGCCAAGGACCGTCCGAAGCAGAGACGAGATTTGGACCTGTGGACCATCGGTATTCTCGTAGCGGGTGATCAGCACCCGCACGAAGTTTAGACCGTGTTCGGGAGCGTGCGCCTCGACGACGCCCATCAGGTTGCTTGCCATACCGAGGAAGCTTGCTAGGGACATGACATCAAGCATGGACGCGTTGAGCGGGATCAGGACCCCGGTGGAAGCAAAGAGGGCAGAGATCACCGAGAAGTTCAGCTGCGGCGGGGTGTCGAAGATCACCACGTCATATCTGTCTAGGACAGGCTCAAGTGCTTCGCGGATCCGGCTGTGGAACGTGGTGGCTCCGTGCCTGAAGCTCAAAGCGACCTCAAACTCGTACTCCATGATGTCCATGGAGGCGGGGATAAGGTCGACCGTCGGGAAGTTCGTTTTGCGAATGATTTCGGAGGCGGGCAGGGGACCTTCCGACCGGATCAGATCGTAGGAGGTCGGCATGTCCGGATCGAGTTCAGGAGTCACCCCAAACAGGTTTGTCAGACTTGCCTGGCTGTCGAGGTCGATAAGCAGGACCCGATAGCCGCGAAGGCCCAGTAGCTGACCAACATGAGCTACGGTCGACGTTTTTGCAGATCCGCCCTTCAGGTTGAAGATTGTCACGACCTGGCATGGTTCGCCGGCTCTTCTGTGAGGGTGCTCATCGGGCTTGATCCTGCCCGTCTCAAGAAGGACGCGTTGGGCCTCGACCATTTCCTCGGCAGAGAAACTGCGGCGGTTGCCACCCTCGAGTATACCTTCGGGAAAGCCGTCGAGGTTTGACACATGGTGGCGGAAGGTGTTCTGGTTGAGCCGTAGGAGATCGGCCGCTTCCCGCATCGCGAAGCGGCGGAGGCCCTTCTGGGCATCCGGTGGAAAAGTCTCCTGAGCATGTTCTCGCAAGCGACTACCAAGCCGCTTGGACATGACATCGAATCTTTGAGAGGCTCGTATCCCGCTCATCACTGCCCTCAAGTCTTTATTGTTTTGTAGACCTTAACAGTTTTGGAGATTAAATCCAGCCCGAACTGTTGAACGGCCTAGGGGCGTTGAGGCGGCCTATTTCTGACGAGATAAAGCTGTTAAGTATCAATGCTTTGGGCGACCTCGTTCGTAGGTCACTTCAACAGTTCGTGGCCCGTGATGTCGTGGCCACAACATGTATTGTGGACGCCTACGTAGCGACGATCTTCAGAATCGCACGGTCGATTCCCGCAACTTCAATCAAGCAACCCCAGCCTCTCAGCCCGTTCCAACTGCATCTTCACGGATGACGGCTGCCAGCTGGTCCGCCCACGCGGCGTCCGCTCCCGCATTTTCTCGAGCCTGTTGCAGATTTCTTGCAGCGTAATCTCCGGGTTCGCGCCCTTGATGCCGGCAACGATGGCCGGCAAGCGGTCGTCGGTATCGCGGCGACCGGCACGGCCCAACACGGTTTCGTCCAAGAACCCATCCCGCACATACGCGTTCACAGCGCGGAGCAATCGGCTTTGCGTCCACTGGCGCTCGCGGGGCAGGGGGCCGTTGACGATACGCAGCACGTCCTCCCAGGCCATGTCGGGCCGCAGGCGGCGCACATGCGGAACCCAGTCCTGCGCCGTCTCGTTCAGCCGCTCCATGTAGCCGTCCTGCCGCGCCAGCCGCACCTTGCGCAACGCCGCGGGATCGCGGGCGCGCAAGCCCGGGTTGCCGCCGATCCGGCCCTTGCTGCGCGCCGAGGCCAGCCCCGCCTTGGTGCGTTCGCGGATCAGGGCGCGCTCGAACTCGGCCGCGGCGCCGAGAACTTGCAGGGTGAACTTGCCCTGCGGCGAGGACGTGTCGATCGGATCGGTCAGAGAGCGGAAGAAGGCACCTTTCGCCTCCAGCCGCTCGATCACCTCCAGCAGATGCGAGAGGGACCGCGCCAACCGGTCGATGCGCACCACGACCAGCGTATCGCCCTTACCAATCCGCTCGAGCACGCGGGCCAGCACGGGCCGTGCGCGGTTGCCGCCAGAGGCCTGCTCCTCGTGGATCTCGACGCAGCCCGCGGATTTCAGGGCCTGCGACTGGGGCAGGGGGGTCTGATCCTCGGTCGAGACCCTAGCGTAACCTATCAGGGGCATCAAAAAACGCTTTTTTCAGTTTTCGGTATCGCCAATAAACGACCGTTTGTGAACGCGCGCAAGGGGTGTGTCTCTCGGCGCGCTTAGTTCGGGAAGCCTTGTATTTATGGGCCTAAGCCCACGAGAGGTGCTCCAGCGCGATCAAGAAGACAGGATCCTCGGGCGCCTCTATAGTAGATGAGAAAGCCACCCCTTAAACTTCATCGTCAAGCGCGCATAATGTCCGTATAATGCGCGCATGAACCGATTGCGCCAAACATACATGGACGACGGCGGGGTGCCTCTCGAAGACTTGGAGGCGTCCGAGGACCGGGAAGACGCTGACCTCTGGTTCCTGCCAGGGCCGATGGAGGTCGAACCGGATTACCTGCCTCCCGGACCTGCACCTGAGCCGAAGGAATCCGATGTTGTCGATGCCTGGCGCGCGGCCGAGGCAGGGCAGGCGGCGCAGCTCGCCCGTGTTGCTGCGCGCCTGGGGATCCTCGGTGAACGCCTGCGCCGCGGCCCGGCTGGCTGGCGGCAACGGCTCGCCCTGATCGAAGCCGCGGATCTCAGCTGGCTCACGCAAGACCGGATCGGCCTTGACCGGCTTTCGCTTTACATGGCGCTGCGGGTTTCGACCGTAACGGATGATGCGCAGGCGCTGTACCGGATCGGCTGGACCGTGCGGCGGCTGACCGGCGGACCCGCGCCGTTGGCGCGTCGGTCAGGTGTGGGCGACCTCGAAACCTTCCTTGGTCGGCGTGCCCGTTCGGGGCAGGGGGAGCGTCTCGACGAGGCTAAGGCTCCCTTGCGCATGGTCGAGATGGCAGAGCGGGAAGCCTTCGATGACCGGGCCGCCGGATGGCTCGCGATGATGGATCAGGCCGAAGACCTTCACCCCGTAGCGCGGGCCTGCATGGGTTTTCATCTCTGGCACGTCGCGGAGCTTTCACCGGTCGATGACCCGCTGGAGGCCGCAGTGACGGCTGCGCGTGTCGCGATCGCCGATCTCGCGCCGTCGGGGATCGCGCCCGGCGCGATCTTCGCCCCCATTGCCATGGGCGGGGGAGGGGGCTTCCGCGCGAGCGGTGATCCGCCCACCCGATTGGCGCGCTGGCTGAACGCAATGGAAGGTGCCACCTTCGCTGCTCTGCGCAGGCTGGAGCAGATCGAGGCTTGGGCGGCGAATGCGGAGCGCGTAATGGCGCCGCTGTCAGGCAAGACGCCGCCGATGCTGCGGGATCTCTTCACAAGCTGGCCGCTGGTCTCAGTACAGATGGCCGAGAAACTGACCGGCGCGCATCGGGCAACGGTTCAGCGCAACATCGACTGGATGGAGGAGCGGGGCCTGATCCGGGAGGTCACGGGGCAGGGGCGCTATCGCATGTGGCGGATCGTCGAGACGCGCGCGACAGAGGCAAGGTCGACCTCTGATCGAAATGATGGGCTGTCGGCTGAGGATATCTACGACGTGCTGGCCGCGCGCCGATGACACCCGGATACGTGCCTGTCAGGCGTCTGCATCCCGCAGCTCCCGCAGAGCAGCGAGGTAGCGGTTCATGCGGCGCATGTCCTTTTCGGTCAGCGCCGTTAGTCGCGACGCATTCAGGTTGTCGAGGATGTCGGCAGTCTTGACCCGACGCGCAATCTTGTTGCCCTTGGCGCGCCGAACGAAGGCCACGTAGACAGCCTCGCTGTCGCCTTCATCCTCGGGCCGCTTCGTGACGAGGCGCAAGGCGTCGAGCACAGTCGGCGAGAACCCTTCCTTTTCCAAGCGCTGGAATGTCCAGCCGGGGCCGTCCTCGACGACGTCCTGCAGGACGCCCACGATCCGTTCGTCCTCGGTCTCCAATGAGATCATCACCCGGAGTGGATGGAGTAGATACGGCGCACCGGCCTTGTCGGTTTGTTCCCGATGGGCTTCTGCAGCGATTTCGATGGCGCGTTGAAGGTTCAATGGCTTCTCCTGGTGCATGAATGTGATCGTGACCACTCGGTCGAAAATATAGCGAGATGGTATTCGCACGATGTCCATCCGCTCAACGCCCATGCGTTCGATACCTGAAGGAAATCCTCTCTGGTCTATGGCGTGAGCCGGTATAGGCGGTGTCGCAGGAGCACCGCGAAGTCATCGCGAAATCTCGCCGGCCATCACGGCCTTCCCATGAACGGCGAGCGTCGCGGTGAATCTTGGACAGCCGAACTGTCGGATGACGTCCAGGACACGTGCGTCGTAGGCTGCTTGTCCGATGATGCGACACAGATCTGACGCGTGAAACTGCCGGTTGCCGCTGGGTGCGGCTTTGATCTGAGCGAGCAACACCCGCTCACGTGGGTCAGCTGCCTGTTGCGGAGTTGGCGCTTCCGTTGGTCGGCTTTCCGAACCGGGTGAGGTTCGCCATCGGCGCATGAACCCGAGAAGATAGCCGGCGGGAACCCTGTCGTTCCCGCGAGCTCGGTTGAAGGCAAGGAATCGGTCCCAGATCACCTGCGTGTCGACGTTCCAGCAGGGCAGGGCCCTCTTCGCAGCTTTGATCAACTCCGCCCAACACGTCTGGAAGACGTTTGATACCTCAGAAATAGTGATCTGTCCCGAGAAAATAGTTTTGTTATTTCTTTCTCTAGATAGTGATGTGTCGCCTGTGCCTGACGCAACATCCTGATCGCCGTCCTCAGTATCGAAGGCCGTAAAGCGGAAGAGCCAGGGCGCGAATTTGCCGTTGGGCTTGTCGCGTCTCAGCTCCAGCTCAGACGCCTCGAGTTCAGACAGCAGCTCGGTCAGGTACTGGCGCGAGATGCCCATCTTGGATGCCAAGTCGGCCAGGGTGAAGGCGGCCGTGCCCCGCGGCAGTCCGTTGTAACCCTCCTTCCACGCTATGGCGTCGAGGATGACGGTCGCCAGCTTGTGGGCGGAAACGGACAGATCTGTCTGAGTGATCCGCCTCAGGATCAGGCCGGTCGTGGGTTCCATGGTCGGTGTCTCCTGTGAGAGACGACCCCATGCCGAGAGCAAACAACATTCTTGCCAGCAAAACAACTTTGCTGGTTGCGGCGGTTCGGACAGTGCGCTAGAAGATCCTTGTTCACGGGTTCTTCTAGTGCGGCGTCAGGCTTTTCGGTCTGGCGTCGTTTCCCTTATTGGGTTCGGTGCACAGTCACAGGTGCAAGATGATTGGGTGCGGACCTGCCTCCGGCAGGCCCGGGCAAGTTCAGTAGCGGACCTCTTCGAAGCCGTAGTTCCCTTCATGATCCCGCCAGTCGACGAAGACCGAGCGGTAGCTGACCCAGTTACAGTGCCCGGTGTTGGGCAGCTGTGATGCGGGCGGGACCTGGGCAACACTCGACCGTGTCCATCGATAGTCACCCTGCACCCCATACGAACCGAGGCGGGTGTTGTCGTAACGGTTGCAATCGCCATCCCGGTTTTCGCGTTGGCTGAACTGGATGTGAAAGACACGGATGCTGCGGACGAAGTCGAAGGCGTCGCCCGAAATATCGATGTCGGCCTGCTCGTCTGACTGGACTTGGACCAGGGGCAGGGGAGCTTGCGGTACGCTGGCCTGAGGCGCCTCCCGGACGCCGATGTCGTAAAGGCGTTCCATCGGCGAGAGCGGGGCAGGGGCGTTGAACGACGCCCCCATCGGGCAACGCCAGATCTGCAAGGGTGGCTCGATCGGCCAGGGTGTGATCCTGCGGATGAAGACCGCGCGCGCATGGGCACAGGGTGCCGATGCCGGCCAGCCGCCCGCGAGACAGAGCAGAATGGCGCAGTCGACCTGGTAGGCTTGCGCCGACTCGACCGAACCGACGAGGCTCGATACTGTGATGGCCGCAGCAGCTGCTGCGGTCCGGACCTTGTGATTCATTACGCCGACTCCAGCTATAATGGTGCGGCGATACAAAACAACACTAACGATAGCAAGCGGATTTGATTGATCGCGCGCACCCTGGGCACATCACGCCCCGAACGTAAGGGGC
>NZ_JAAZQQ010000008.1:25124-31660 GCF_012395815.1 Roseicyclus persicicus | reverse complement strand
ACGCGGGATAGTACACAACCGTTACGGAGTGCAGATTGCCAAGCGGGCAAGCGGGGACCGGCTTCGACTCATAGCAGCCATTGGCCGGGCAAACGTCAGAATGCTTCAGCCCGCTTGTCGTTCCGAAAAGAAGTGGCTGATCAGCCAGCTCCCGCCAGTTCGCCAGTTCCTCGTTTTCCGTGCCTGAGGTCCTCAAGTGCTGCGTAGAACGCAGGCAAAACCAGAAGGATCAGTACTGTCGCAGCCAAGAGTCCGAAGACAACCGAGATCACCAGCGGCTTGAGCGTCTGGGCCTGCGTCGAGGATTCCAGCAGCAAGGGTGCCATGCCCATGATCGTCGTCGAGACCGAGACGAGGATAGGACGGAACCGCGATCGCACGGCTTCGCCCGCGGCCAGCGCAGCTGACAGTCCTTCGGCGCGGCGGGTGTTGATGACGCCGACCAGCAGGATCGCGTTGTTCACCACGATTCCCGCAAGCGAGGCCGCCCCCACCAGCGAGGGCATGGAGATGTTGTAGCCCATCAGGACATGGCCCCAGATGACGCCCAGGAACGCCAGCGGGATGGTGATCATCACGATCAGCGGCTCCACATAGCTGCGGAACTGGAAGCTGAGGACGATGTAGATGCCCACCAGTCCGATCAGGAACCCGCGCAGGATCGAGACGACGGTTTCCGCCGAATTCGCGGCCTGCCCACCGATCTCGAAGATCAGGCCGGGGGTGGCAGCCGCGAGGTCCGGCAGAAAGCCCTCGGCCAGCCGGGCGGTGATCGCGTCGGCATTGCCGATGCGGCCGTCCACATCGGCCGCGACGGTCAGCGTACGCAACCCGTTGCGGCGCGTGATGGTTCCCCACCCACGTGCTTCGGTGACGGTGGCGATGCTCGACAACGGCACGGTGCCGCCACCGGGCAGCGCGATCTCGAAAAGGTTCAGGTCAGCGCGGTTGGCGCGGTCCTCATCGGCAAGCCGCAGCTCGATTTCCCAGGCCAGATCGCCGCGCCGGATTTCCGCAAGCTGTGTGCCGAGAAAGGCCGCGCGAAGTTGGCTTGCCACATCCGTTGCGGTCAGCCCCAGCGCCTCGGCCCCCGGCGACAGGCTCAGCCGCAATTCGGGCGCGCCCGGGCGCAAATCGAGGATCGCGTTGCGCACACCGGCATAGGTTTCAAGCTCCGCCAGCGTGGCGCGCCCCGCCGCCTCCAGCGTGGCGAGGTCGGGGTGGCTCAGGCGCAATTCCACCGCGATGCCCTGCGGGCCGATCCCCGGCTCGGTCAGGATCAACGAGGACACACCGGGCAGAGTGCCGATTTCCGCGCGCCAGAGCGTGACGATTTCGTCCAACGTGCTGCTGCGTGTCTCGGCGCCGAGCAGGTCCACCGCGACGGTGGCGACATGGGCACCGGCCTCGCCCGCCGAGAGGTTGCGGCCCAGCCGGGTGATGCGGCGGATCACCAGCGGTTGTGCCTGGGGCTGATCGGGGGACAGGCGGGCGTTCGCGCGGTCCAGCGCCGCCTCTACTTGTGCGACGGCCTCGGTCGTGCGCACAAGCGGCGTGCCCGCGGGCAGCATCAGCCGCGCCTCCAGCACGTCGCCGTCGATCTCGGGCATCGCCTCGCGCTTGACCACGCCGCCGCCCAAGGCGCCGACGGTCACGATCAGCGCCCCGATGGCCAGACCGACAACAAGCCAGCGCGCCTTGATCGCGGCGTCTGCCAAGCGGCCCACGCCACGTTCGCGCAGGGCATCGAAACCCGCCTCGAAGCGGATGCGAAAACGGGATGCGGCGGTGTCCTTCATCCCGCCTTTCAGGTGATGGGGCAGGATCAGGAAGGCCTCGATCAGCGAAGCGGCGAGTGCGGCCAGCAGGACCACCGGAAGAACCTCCAGCACCGCCCCCAGTTCGCCTGCCAGAAAGGCAAGGGGCAGGAACACGGCCAACGTCGTCAGGAAGGACGAGATCACGCCGGGCGCCACGGCTGCGACGCCCGCCGCGACGGTTTCGACCGTGGCCCCCTTGGCCGAATGAACCGCGATGGAATCCGCGATCACGATGGAATCGTCCATCACGATCCCGATCGCCATCAGAAGCGCCACCAGCGTCATCATGTTGAGGCTGAGCCCTGTCAGCGCCATCCAGACGAAGGCGCCCGCAAAGGCCATGGGCAGGCCCATCGCTGCCCAGATCGCGAAGCCAGGTCGGAAAAACAGACTCATGACGACGACCACCAGCACAAGGCCTATCACCCCGTTCTGAACCAGCATCACCAGCCGGTCGCGGATGATGGAGGTCACGTCCTGCACCACCTCCACCGTGATCGTGTCGGGCAGGCGGGCGGTTTCCTCGGCCACCAGCGCCGCGACGCCGTCGAGCACCCGCAGCGCGTCGGCATCGAGCGCCTTGGCGACATCGAGCACGATGGCGGGGATGCCATCGACAAAGGCGCGGTCTTGCGGCGGGTCGAAGCGTTCCTCGATCGCCGCCACGTCGCCCAGCGTCAGGGTCGCGCCATTGGGCAACACCAGAACCGGGATCGTGGCAAGCGTCCTGGCTGTATCGCGCTCGGCGGTGAAGCGCAGGGTCAGCTCCGCGCCCGGCCCCTCCAGTGTGCCTGCGGGCAGGTCGATGTTCTGCGCGGCGATGGCGGTGGCGAGCGTCGTGGGTGTCAGCCCGTGGCTGTCGAGCACGGCGCGCTCCGCAATGATGGTCAGTGTCCGGGTGCCGAGGCCGCCGCGCGTGACGCCCGCGACAGCTGGTAGGGCGGTCAGCCGGTCCAACAGCGCGTCAGCATAGCGGTCCAGCTCGCCCAGAGGCAGATCGCCCGAGATGGCGACCGATGTGACAGGATCCGAGCGGTGCAATTCGCGCACCACGGCAGGATCGGCGCGGTCGGGGAAGGTGTCGATGGCCGACACCTCGGTGCGCAGCGAATTGACGAAGCGCAGCGCATCGTTACCGGGCGCCATGGTTGCCACGGCCCGCGCGCGACCAGTCTGGGCCGTGCACGTGAAGGTTTCCAGCCCCTCGACACCCTGCACTCCGTCCCAGAGCGGCGCGCAGATCGCGGCTTCCACATCCTCGGCTGCAGCGCCCCGGTAGGGCACGGTGACCTCGGCCTCGACGGCGCGGAAATCGGGGAAGGTTTCGCGCAACAGGCCCGGCGCGGCAAAGATGCCCGCTGCAAGGAACAATAGAAGCAGCAGGTTGCCCGCCGTCGGGTGGCCGGTGAACCAGCGTATCATGGCTGGACCTCGACCGGGGTCAGGGCCATGCCGGGAATGGCCGGCGCGATGTCGTCGATCACCACGCGTTCGCCCGGCGACAGGCCAGCGGCGATAACGACGCGGCCATCCTGCGCGAAGGCGGCGGTGACGGGGCGCAATTCCAGCAAGTCTTCGGGGCCAAGGATACGCACCATGTCGCCATGCAACGCCGCCTCAGGGATCGCGATGAGGCCTGTCATGGAAGCGCCCGAAAAGGAAAGCTGCACCTGCATGTTGGGCACCAGCGGCAGGCGGCGAGGCGGGTCCGCGCCCTCATAGGGGTCGTCAACCCTGACCACCACCGGCACGGTGCGCGCACGGGCATCCAGCGCGCCCTCGATCCCGACAACACGGGCGCTCCAGATCTGCCTCGGGTCCGACAGAGGGCTAAGCGTCACTGCAATCCGCGTGGCGGGCATGTCGCGCATCATGTCGGCAAGGGTGATGCCCTCCGGTGTATCTCCCAATAGCCGTCGAAAGCTGTCTATCGGCAAGTGCGCCACGACCTCGGCCGCCGCGATCCCGTCGGCACGGATCACCACCTGACCGGGGGCGACGGTTTGAAACAGCTCAGCATTCACCTCGGTTACGCGCAGGTCGAACGGCGTCGTCAGGGTCGTGCGGTCGAGCGAGCGGCGCGCCCGGTTGATGGCGGCCTCGCTGCGCGCGACCTGTGCCGCGATCCGCGCCTCGCGGGAGGGGATCAGGGCGAGCGTGTTCTCCAGTTCCGCCACCGTGCGGCGGGCCAGAAGGGTCGCGCGCTCGGCCTCGTCGGCGCGCGATTGCGGAACGGCGCCTTGCGCGACGAGTGTGCGCGTGCGTTCCAGATCGGTCTCGGTCAGGGCCAGCCGGTTCTGTTCCAGCGAAAGGATGCGCCGTGTGTTGTCCGCCTCTGCCGTAAGCTGCACGCGCTCGGCCTCCAGCACCGCGAGGTCGGCCTGCGATTGCGCCAGCGCCAGCTCGTAGTCGGCGGGGTCGATTCTCAGCACTTCCGTCCCCGCCGGGATCAGGCGACCGGGCTCAAGGTCCGGATGGCGCCAGATCACCTCGCCCTGCACCTCGGCCACGGCGACCCAGGTCTCGGCCGCGCGCAGGTTGCCCCAAGCGGTCGCGGCGGGCCGAATATCCTGCGCCGCGACCGTCATCACCCGAACGGGCAGTGCGGGCGCGTCGCCCCCGACCTGCGCGGGGCCGGGGGCAGACGCGACCATCCAGGCCGCCGCGGCAATGCCGAGCGCGATGGGTGGCAGCGCCAGGAGCGGGGCGAGGCGCATGGGTTCAGCCCTGCGCCCGGCGCATCCGCGCCAGCGTGTCGTCGCGCAGGATGAACTGGTGGTAGAGCGCGCCCATCACATGCAGCGCAACCAGCGCCAGCAGGATGACCTTCATCACGTCATGCCCCTGCGCCGCGGCCTCGACCCCGCCGAACCACGCGACAGACCCGCTGAGTGGCATCAGGATCATCAGCGCGTAAAGCCCGACATGGGTGAGCTTCGCGAGAATGCCTTGCACCTTGCTGGCCTCGATCGCCGGGGGCACGCCGCGCCGGGCGCGCAGGGTCAACCGCCACAGCGCGAAGATCATCACCAGCGCGCCGCCCGCCACATGGGCCAGCACGAGCGGGTCGAACCCAGCCTCCAGCCCATCTGTGATGTGGTCCCATGCGGCCGACATCGCGTCCTTGAAAAGATATTGCTGCGCGATCAGTGCGAAAATGAGCCAATGCAGCGCGATCTGAAGGCGGGAATAGCCGGCGGGGGCGGTCTTGGCGGGCATGGCGAGGATCCTTTCGGTCAGGGTGCGCGACCCGGATAGAGGTTGCGGTTGTCAACAGTATATGTTAGTGAGTTATAACTAACAAGAGGTGACTCGTGTCGGGCCGTCAAAGTGCTGAAGAGAGAAAGGCGCAGATCGTGGCCGAGGTTCTGCGGCTGGCCGATGAGATCGGACCCGACCGGCTGAGCACCACGGATGTCGCGCGTGCCATCGGCCTCAGTCAGCCTGCGATCTTCCGGCATTTCCCCACCAAGGGCGCGCTCTGGCTGGCGGTGGCCAAGGATATCGCTGACCGGTTGCAGAGTTACTGGGCTGCGGCCGAGGCAGGGGCCACCGGGCCGCAGGCGCGCCTGAAAGCGTTGATCGGTGCGCAACTGACGGCCATTGCTGAAACGCCTGCCCTGCCGTCGATCCTGTTCTCGCGCGAGTTACAGGTGGACAATCCAGCGCTGCGCGAGGTGTTTCGCAAGCTTCTAGGCGTGTTCCAGGGCCGTCTTGTCGCCGCGATCAGGGAACTTCAGGCGGCGGGTCACCTGCGCCGGGACGTCATCCCAGAGGATGTCGCCATCCTGCTGACGTCGCTGGTGCAGGGTGTCGCCATCCGCTGGACACTCGGCGCCCGGGGCTTTGCGCTCGTGCCTGAGGGGTTGCGGCTGTTTGACGTGCAGATGGAACTTCTACGCGCAAAGGAGGGCGCTTGCGATGCCTAGAACCAGTCTGACGCGCCGCATAGCGGGCGGTGTTGCGATTGCCTTTGGCGTGCTGACCGTTTTCTCTGGTGGCCGAACATTGCTCGGATCAGCCGACATGGGGGCGGTCGTACCCTTCGTGCTGTGGTTCAACACGCTAGCCGGGCTTGCCTATGTCGTCGCGGGTCTCGGCCTGTGGCAGGGGCGGCGATGGGCCTGGCCCGTATCGTTCGCGATCTTCGCCGCAACGTTGCTGGTTTTCGCGGCGTTCGGCCTGCATGTCGCCCGAGGTGGAGCCTTCGAGATGCGTACCGTTTACGCCATGGCCCTGCGCAGCGCGGTCTGGGGCTGGATCGCGTGGGTGGCGCGTCAGGCGTTTTCCGGTCGGTAAACGCAATCGGCCAGGGTGCTGCGGTTGAGGTCGGCGACAAACGCCGCCTCGGCATGGGCTAGCCGCGCTTTCAACCGACATTGCGGGGTCAGGGTGCAGCTGTTGGTGCCGACCGCGAAGCATTCCACCAGAGCCTGATCGGCTTCAAGCAACGCCACCACATCGCCCAGGCGAATGTCCTCGGGCGCGCGGGCAAGCATGGCGCCGCCGCCGCCGCCGCGCCGGGTCTCCAGAAGACCTGCCGCGGCAAGTGCCGAGATCACCTTGGCCAGATGGTTGCGGGAGACACGGAATTCATCGGCGAGTTCCGACGTGGTGAAGGCCCGGTCGGGTGCGCCCGCCATCCGCATCAGAACGCGCAGGCCGTAATCGGTGAAGGAGGTGAGGCGCAAGGTCGCGATCCTGATTTGGTAGTTG
>NZ_JAAZQQ010000008.1:0-25029 GCF_012395815.1 Roseicyclus persicicus | reverse complement strand
GTTGAAATGCGCATTCACGAGCGGTATGCGTATCTCAAATACCAATTCGCTGCGGCCCACGCAAGGACCGGGCGACGCGCGAGGGAAAGGACCCGCAATGAAAGACCTCCCAGAAACGGACGTGCCTCAGGAGACCGGCGCGCTGATCGATCACATCCTGACGCGCTATCACGAGATGCATCGGGAGGATCTCGCCTCGCTCGTACTGCTCGCCGACCGGGTCGAGCGGGTGCACGCGGACGATCCCGAGGCGCCCACGGGGCTCGCCGCGGCCATCCGGACGCTCGCCGGGGAGATGGAGGATCACATGATGAAGGAGGAGATGATCCTGTTTCCGGCCATGCGCGCGGGCGGCGGGCCGGGCATCGAGCACCCCATCGCGCTGATCCGGCGGCTCACCTGCGATCTGACGCCGCCCGAGCACGCCTGTGGCTCCTGGCGCTCGCTCTATGGCGGCCTGGCGGCGCTGTTCGACGACCTTGCCGCCCATATCGCGCTGGAGAACGATGTGCTGTTCCCGCGCTTCGAGCCGGCTTGAGGCGAAGATGCAGCTTGCGGGGGTGACAGTCGAAGGACGCGGCGGGACGGATCGTCTTATGGACGCGATGGCTGACCGGCTAACGCGGGACGGCGTCCGGCTGGTGGGTGCGTTGCGCGCGGCCTCGCCCGATGCCGGATCGGGATCGTGCGACTGCGATCTCTGGCTTCTGCCCAACGGGCCGCGCTGGCGCATCACGCAAGATCTCGGACCCGGCGCCACCGCCTGCCGGATGGATGCGGGCGCCTTCGAGGAGGCCGTCGGGTTGGCGATGTCGCGGCTTCGGGCCGGCGGGGCAGACCTCGTGATCCTCAACAAGTTTGGCCTGAGCGAGGCAGAGGGGCGCGGCTTCCGCGCGCTGATCTCCGAGGCGCTTGCCCGCGGCGTTCCTGTCCTGACGGGTCTCTCCGAAACCCACAGGGCCGCGTTCGACCGCTATGCCGATGGCATGGCGACGATCCTCACACCGACCGAGGCTGCCGTCATGGACTGGTGCAACGCCGCTGTCGCACCTGTGGCCGAGGAAGGTGCGTGTCCATGAGCGGACAGGGAGCCTATGCCTCGCCCCCCTGCATGGCGGCGGAGGTGGACCCGACCTATTTCGATCCGCTTGGCACGGATGTGCAGCAGGCGCGTGACGTGGCGCGCTGGCGTCGAGCCGAGCGGGCAAGGCTGGCCAGCCTGAGGGAGGGGTTGGGCCAGACAGGACGGGCGCATGTGAGCAGTTCTATCTGCAGTCATCTCGAAACGGTCCTCGCCGCGCGCGGGACCCTCCGGGAGACCGTGCTCGCCGGCTACTGGCCGATCCGAGGAGAACCGGATCTGCGCCCGATCCTGTCCGATCTTCACGCGGCGGGCGTCTGTATCGCGCTGCCGGTGGTGGAGACCCCCGCAGCGCCGCTCGTGTTCCGACGATGGATGCCGGGCATGCGCATGCTGCGCGGCCATTGGAACATCCCCGTTCCGCCGCCCGAGGCGGAGGTCCTGACGCCCGACATCGCGCTCGCGCCCTGCCTCGGCTGGGATGCAGGCCGTTATCGGCTCGGCTGGGGCGGCGGCTATTACGACCGGACACTGGCCGCGCTCTCGCCGCGGCCCGTCACCATCGGCATCGCGCTGGCGGCAGCCCGACTGACCACAATCTACCCGCAGCCCCATGACATTCCCCTCGACAGGATCGTGACGGAGAAGGGAGTATCGGGGGAGCGAAAGGACCCATCATGATCCCGACGAGCGAACCAACGGCCCGGTTGCGGCCCGGCGAAGGCGCGATCGCGCGGCTTGCCTGCCTTGTGCTGCAACCGGTCCTGACGCGCGTTGTCCGTCGGGTCGCGGCGCGGCACCCGTCTCTCTTCGCGCGGCTCGGACCGCACCAGGCGACTGACTTCCTGATCGATCCCGTGGAACTGCCCTTTGCGCTGCATCTCCGCCCCGACCCGCAGGCGCTCGTCTTCCGCGCCGTGCCGCGCGATACGGCGCCGCAGGTCGGGGCCACGATCCGCGGGCGGTTCTTGCTGCTTCTGGAACTGATCGACGCCGAGCAGGACGGCGATGCGGCCTTCTTCTCGCGCGATCTGGAAATCAGCGGGGACACCGAGGCCGTCGTTCGTCTTAGGAATGCGCTCGACGACATGGACGGCTCGCTGGCCGAGGAGGCGTCGGCGATGTTCGGGACACCCGGACGGGCGGTTCTCGCACGGTTGCGGCGGGCCTATCCGGATGCCACCAAACCGAGGGAATACGCATGAGCCTTGCCGAACTGATCTGCCCCGCGGGCACCCCCGCCGCGCTGCGCACCGCCGTCGACGCGGGCGCCGATGCGGTCTATTGCGGCTTCCAGGATGCGACCAATGCGCGGAACTTCCCGGGGCTGAACTTCACCCCCGATGAACTGGCCGAGGCGGTGACCTATGCCCATGCGCGCGGCACCAAGGTGTTGCTGGCGCTGAATACCTATCCGCCTGCGGGCAAGGTCGATCTCTGGCGACATGCGGCGGACACCGGCGCGCGCTTGGGCGTTGATGCCTTCATCGTGGCCGACATGGGCGTGGCCGACTACATCGCCCGGATGTATCCGGGCGTCCGGCTGCACCTGTCGGTACAGGCCGCGGCCTCATCGCCCGAGGCGATCCGCTACTATTGCGAGAACTTCGGTGTAAAGCGTGTGGTCCTGCCGCGCATCCTGACAATCCCCGAGATCCGCCAGATCCGCCGCGAGATTCCCTGCGAGATCGAGACCTTTATCTTCGGCAATCACGGGCTGATGGTGGAAGGGCGATGCAGCCTGACCAATTACCTGACGGGTCAATCCACGAACATGGACGGGGTGTGCTCGCCCGCCTCAGATGTGGAATATGTGCGCGACGCTGACGGGTCGATGTCCTCGCAGCTCGCGGGTTTCACCATCGACCGGTTCGGGCCCGAGGAGAAGGCCGGCTATCCCACGATCTGCAAGGGCCGCTACGCCGCGCCCCATCGCCCCGAGGGCTACTACGCCTTCGAGGAACCGATCAGCCTGAATCTGTCGCGGCTCCTGCCCGAATTAATCGAGGCGGGCGTGCATGCTTTCAAGATCGAAGGGCGTCAGCGCTCGAAGAGCTATGTCCGCGGCGTTGTGCGTGCGTTCCGCGCAGCGGTGGATGACATCAAGGCCGGACGCGAGGCAAACATCGCCGACCTGATCGCCCTGACCGAGGGGCAGAAGCAGACCCAGGGCGCCTTCGAGACAAAGAAATGGCGGTGAATACCATGACGAAACTGACGCTCGGCCCGATCGCTTACCACTGGTCCGCGGATGCACGGCGTGACTTCTATGCCCGCATCGCGGATGAGGCGCCCGTCGACGAGGTTTATCTGGGCGAGGTGATTTGCTCCAAGCGCGCGCCCTTCCACCAGGCAGACCTGCCGGCCACGATCGAGCGGTTGGAGCGCGCAGGCAAGCGCGTGATCCTGTCAACGCTGGCCGAGGTGATGCTGAAACGCGAGCGCAAGGCAACCGAGGACATCGCCGAGATGGTCTCGCCCGAGATGGAGGTGAACAACGCCGCAGGGCTTTACGCGCGCGGTAAGCGTCCGCATCGGATCGGCCCCTTCATGAACGCCTACAACGACGCGACGATAGCCTGGATGGCCGGGCAGGGCGCGACCCATGTCTGCCTACCGGCCGAGATGCCGGCCCCGGCCATTGCAGCCGCGGCGCAGGCAGCAGTTGCGTTGGGCCTGGGTGTCGAGGTGCAGGTTTACGGCCGCGCGTCTCTGGCTGTGTCAGCGCGGTGCTATCACGCCCGCGCGCACGGCCACACCAAGGACAACTGCCAGTTCGTCTGTGAAGAAGACCCCGACGGCATGCCGCTCCGCACCCGCGACGACCGCCCGATCCTGCGGGTGAACGGCATCCAGACCCTGTCGGAAAGCTATGTCGACCTGCTCCCCGAAGTGGCCCGTCTGATTGCCGATGGCGTCACGCACCTGCGGCTGATGCCACAGGCGGTGGACATGGTCGCGGTGGCGCAGGTGTTTCGCGATGTGCTCGATGGGCGCGTGCCGACAGGCGAGGCCGATGCCCGCCTTGCGACGCTGAGCGGGGATGCGGGCCTGAGCAACGGTTTCTATCATGGCACGGCGGGCTACCGCCGCATTGCCGCCGCGGCGCCGGCCTGAGCGCGCAAGGGACGCCACAAATGACCTCGACCGCCGATCAGATGCGCGCCTGGACCGGACCCGCGATCCTGACCTACGGGTTCCGCCCGTTCTTTTTCGGTGCGGCGGTCTGGGCCGTGCTGGCGATGGTGTTTTGGGTGCCGATGCTGTCAGGGCACCTGATGTTGCCCACAGCCTTCGACCCCGTGTCATGGCACGCGCACGAGTTCCTCTACGGTTATCTCGGCGCCGTCGTCGCGGGCTTTCTCCTGACTGCGGTGCCAAACTGGACGGGGCGCCTGCCAATCGTCGGCTGGCCGCTGGGCGGACTGGCGGCTCTGTGGCTCGTGGGGCGCGTGGCTGTGATCTTTTCGGCGGGGTTGCCGGGGCTGCTGGTGGCGGCGGTCGACCTTGCCTTCCCGGTCGTACTGGCCACGGTGATCGGGCGCGAAATCGTGGCGGGCCGGAACTGGCGCAATCTGATCGTGCTGGGGATGCTCGCGGTCTTTGCCCTCGGTAACGCGCTGTTTCACTGGGAGGCCGCGCGAGGCGAGTATGCCGCGCAAGGTTACGGCCTGCGACTAGGCCTGGGCGCGGGCGTGATGATGATCGCGGTCATCGGCGGCCGAATAGTGCCGTCCTTCACCCGTAACTGGCTGGTGAAGCGGCGCAGCGCCGTACTGCCCGCAGCGCCGATGCAGCCCTTCGATAAGGGGGCGCTCGGGACCCTTTTGGTGGCGGTTATGCTGTGGGTAGCACTGCCTCTCGGGACGCTGACTGGATTGGCGCTTGCGCTGGCAGCCGTGTTGCACGCCCTGCGATTGGCCCGTTGGGCCGGACACCACACCTTTGCCGAGCCGCTGGTGACTGTGTTGCACGCAGGCTATGCCTTCGTGCCGTTGGGGGCCCTGGCATTGGCCGCAGAAATCTTGGCTCCCGGATCCTTCGGAATGGCGGGCGCGCAGCATTTCTGGATGGCGGGGGCAATCGGCCTGATGACACTGGCGGTGATGACACGCGCCACGCTTGGTCATACCGGGCAGGACCTGCGGGCGGGAGCAGGGACCGTCATGATCTATCTGGCCCTGATCCTGTCCGTATTCGCGCGGGTCGCTGGGGGCGTATGGCCCGAATTTTCCAGCCCGTTGCACACGGTGTCCGGGCTGTCGTGGATCGTCGCCTTCGGCAGCTTTGCGGTCATTTACGGCGGGCTTTTGCTACGTCTGCCCGCCGCCAAGCGGATCTGAGGCGCGCACCGATGGGATGGTTCGAGTTCGCCCTCGCCTATGTCGTGTTCTTCCTGTCGCATTCCTTGCCCGTGCGCCCGCCGTTGCGGCCTCGGCTTCAGGCTCGACTAGGCGCTTCCGGCTTCACACTGGCCTATTCTGTCCTGTCGCTGGCGGTACTTTCCTGGTTGATCGGGGCGGCGGGTCGCGCACCGCATGTTACCCTTTGGGATTGGGCCCTATGGCAGGTCCATGTCCCACTGACGGTCATGGGGCCGGTCTGCCTGATCCTCGCGCTGTCCATCGGCCGGCCCAACCCGTTCTCGTTCGGCGGGGCGCGCAACGATCTGTTCGATCCTGCACGGCCCGGAATCGTCCGCTTGTCGCGTCACCCGCTGCTTCTGGCGTTGGCGCTTTGGGCGGCGGCCCATGTCGTGCCCAACGGAGATCTGGCCCATGTGATCCTGTTCGGTACCTTCGCCGCCTTCGCGCTGCTGGGAGGCCGACTGATCGACCGGCGCAAAAGCCGCGAGATGGGGCCAGAATGGCAACGGATGCTTGATCGCGGAGCGGAGGCGCCGCTCCTCTTGGCGTCCCTGTCGGGGGGCACTCTCCTACGGCTTGCGGCAGGCGTTGCGCTTTACGGGGCGCTGCTCTGGGCGCATCCATTGCTTTTTGGGGTCAGCCCGCTTCCCTGAACGTCAATCCTTGATGTCTTCGATCCAGGTCTTTGCGGCGACGGCACGAGGCAGGCCAAGCGGGCCGATGGCCAGCATCGCTACCTGCATGATCGCCTCAGCCTCAATGCCCTCCGATCTGGCACGCCGGGTGTGGGAATGGACCGCGCCTTCGGATCCGGCGCCAATCGCGAGTGCGAGTTTGACAAGGCGCTTTTCGCGGTCCTTCAGCGGGCCGCATTCGGCTGTAGCCTTGCCCAAGGCAGCATAGGCCTTCCAGACATCGGGGTGTTCCTCGGCGAGATCTCCGGCGGCGCCGGGCATGGATTTGGTCATCTGTCAGTCCCTCAAGTTGAAAAGTCATCAATCAGTGGATTTGGTCTCGCAAAGCGCTCAAGATCCGCCTGACTGTCGATGGTGATGCGAGTGCCGGTCACGGTCACCCCGTAGGGCTGCAGGCCTTTGAAGGCGCGGCTGAGATTTTCAGGTGTCATGCCCAGCACAGAGGCCAGGCGCCGCTTCTCGAAGTCCAACTCGAACGCAGCCCCACCGCCGGCGTGCCTTTGTTGCCTGAGCAGGTAATTCGCGAGCCGCTCGAGCGACGTTCTGAGTTTCAGGTCTTTTTGCGCCTTGATGACCGAGCGATAGCACTGCGCCAGTTCAGTGACGATCGCACGGGCAAAGTTGCCGTCGGCGTCGAAGATCGCGCGAACGTCCTGGCTGGGGATCAGCGCGATCCGGCTTTTCTCCAACGTGCGGGCCGACATCAGGTAGGGCGCATCCTTAATGGTCGCCGCTAGAATGAAGGTCGAGATCGGGCGGACGGTCGCCATGCTGGTCTCTCGGCCATTCCAGGTCGAAAACAGATCGACCGAGCCCGAAACGACGATATGAAGAAAATCGCTCGGTTCTCCTTCAGTGATCAATTCGATCTGTGCAGGAAAATTCTGCACATAGGCGCCCCGCATCAAGGATGTGAAATTATCATCCGCCATATGTGCAAAGAGATCGAGCTTTCGAATTTCCCGGTATTCGGAATCGGGCACGTCGTTCTCCCTCCCACATCGCGCGCTTAACAATTGTCACCAAATCAATTGATATATGTCAACCGGTCGGTTGACCTTCGCGACCGCAGCCTTGATCTGCGACCGCGCACCGGATGACATATTTCTGTAAGCCATTTATTTCGTTATCCTTTTCCAGGTTTTGTGATCTAGATCAAGTCACGAGCGTCGCCGTCGCGTCAGGTCTGGCAGTGATCCCCTCACAGGGGTGAACCGCTATTCTTGCCGGAGACCCGCCATGCAGACCGTAGCCACAGCCTCACGCGCCGATCAGACACGCGCCCTGAGCTTGAGCACGATCGCCTTCACCGCCTGTTTCGCGGTCTGGACGATCTTTTCCATCATCGGTGTCGCCATCAAGGCCGAGCTTGGCCTGAATGACACACAGTTCGGCCTGCTGGTCGCCACCCCGATCCTGACCGGATCGGTCACCCGCCTGTTTCTCGGCGTCTGGACCGAAAAATACGGCGGGCGGCTGGTGTTCTCGAGCCAGATGATCCTGACGGCGCTGGCCACATGGGCGCTAACGCTCGCAGACAGCTACATCATGTATCTGATCGCGGCCCTTGGCATCGGCCTCGCGGGCGGATCGTTCATCATCGGCGTCGCCTATGTCAGCCGCTGGTATGACGCCGGCCACCAAGGGACCGCGCTGGGTATCTTCGGTGCGGGCAACGTCGGCGCCGCGGTCACCAAGTTCGTCGCTCCCTTCGTCATGGTCGCCTATGGCTGGCATGGCGTGGCCTATGTCTGGGCGGCGGGGCTCGCCATCATCGGCGTGCTGTTCTTCCTGCTCGCCAAGGACGACCCTGAGCTGGTCGAGCGCCGCAAGACCGGCACCAAGGCACCGACACTGGCGCAGCAATTCGCGCCATTGAAGAACCTCCAGGTCTGGCGCTTTTCGCTCTACTATTTCTTCGTGTTCGGTGCCTTCGTCGCGCTGGCGCTGTGGATGCCGCACTACCTGATCGACGTCTACGGCATCGATGTGCGCTTCGCTGGGATGGCGGCGGCGTCCTTCAGCCTTTCAGCCTCGTTGTTCCGCGCCTATGGCGGCGTGCTGTCGGACAAGTTTGGCGCGCGGAGGGTCATGTACTGGACCTTCGGCTTTTCCCTGCTGTTCCTGTTCATGCTGAGCTACCCGCCCACGGATTACGTCATCCAGGGCAAGGACGGTGCCATCGCCTTCTCGACACAAATGGGTCTTTGGCCCTTCATCGTCACGCTCTTCGCTCTGGGCTTCTTCATGAGCCTCGGCAAGGCGGCAGTCTTCAAGCACATCCCGGTCTACTACCCCAAACATGTGGGCGCCGTCGGCGGTCTTGTTGGCATGATCGGGGGCCTTGGCGGTTTTGTCCTGCCGATCGCCTTCGGCGCTCTCCTCGATCTCACGGGCATCTACACGTCATGCTTTGCGCTGCTCTTCGGGCTGGTCGCTATCGCTCTGACCTGGATGCACCTGTCGATCCGCGCGATGGAGCGCGCTGCGCATGGTGAAGTGCTCGACCAGTTGCCGCAACTGCCCGAGATGCAGGACATTCACCACCCCGAACGCACCGCCATGCCGCGCGTGCTGGAGGACTGGCGGCCGGAGGACCAACAATTCTGGGCCGAAAAGGGCCGTGCCGTTGCACGCCGGAACCTGTGGATCTCGATCCCGGCGCTTCTGCTGGCCTTCTCGGTCTGGATGGTGTGGTCGGTGGTCGTGGCTCGCTTGCCCGCCATCGGGTTCGACTTCACCCCGGGACAGCTGTTCTGGCTGGCGGCCTTGCCGGGCCTGTCGGGCGCAACGCTCCGCATCTTCTACAGCTTCATGGTGCCGATCTTCGGTGGGCGGCTGTGGACGACGCTGTCGACCGCTTCGCTGCTGCTGCCCGCCATGGGCATCGGATATGCGGTGCAGAACCCCGACACGCCTTACCTGATTTTCCTCGTCCTGGCCCTTCTGTGCGGCTTTGGCGGCGGCAACTTCGCCTCGTCGATGGCCAATATCGGCTATTTCTTCCCGAAGGCCGAAAAGGGCAACGCACTGGCGCTGAACGCGGGGCTGGGGAACCTCGGCGTGTCGGTCATGCAGTTCCTCGTGCCCATCGTCATCACGGCGGGTGTCTTCGGGGCACTTGGCGGGCAACCGCAGACCATGTCCGACGGCGGTCAGCTGTGGATGCAGAACGCAGGCTTCGTCTGGGTGCCCTTCATCCTCGCAGCGACCATAGCGGCCTGGTTGGGCATGAACGACATCGCAGATGCACGCGCCAGCTTTGCCGACCAGGCAGTGATCTTCGGACGCAAGCAGAACTGGTTGATGTGCATCCTCTACACCGGCACCTTCGGCAGCTTCATCGGCTACTCGGCGGGTTTCCCTCTGCTGACGCGCCTGGCCTTTCCCGAAGTGAACGCACTCAACTACGTGTTCCTTGGGCCGCTCGTGGGGGCGCTGAGCCGCGCTGCCACCGGCTGGATCTCGGACAAGTTCGGGGGCGGTCGCGTGACCTTCTGGACTTTCGCCCTGATGATCGTCGCCACCTTCGGTGTGATCAGCTTCCTTGGATTGGGCTCCTTCGTCGGCTTCTTCGCCTGCTTCATGGCGCTCTTCTTCCTGACCGGTGTCGGCAACGCGTCGACCTTCCAGATGATCCCGGTGATCATGGGTCGCGAAATTCCGCGCCTGATGCCGCACTTGGGTGCTGAAGAGCGCAAGCGTCAGATCGCGATGGAGTCCGGCGCGATCGTGGCCTTCACCTCGGCCATCGCGGCTTACGGCGCCTTCTTCATCCCCAAGGCCTACGGGACATCAATCGCGATGACCGGGTCTGCCGTTGGGGCGCTGTGGGGTTTCCTGATCTTCTACGTGATCTGCGTCGTCATCACCTGGGTGGTCTACACGCGCCCCGGCGGCCTTCTCCACGACATCGAACATGGCCGCACGCCGCAGGGCACCGCAGCCCAGCCCGCTGAATGATTCAGTTGATTTCCCGGGCGGCGGAGCTCGCCGCCCGGACCCAGACACCCGAAAGGACAGCCAAATGAGCCATCTGCTCGACAAACTGAACTTCTTCCAGAGCAAGGAACTGGAGCAATTCTCCGACGGTTGGGGTCAGACCACCCGCGAGGATCGCAGCTGGGAAGACACCTACCGGAACCGCTGGCGGCACGACAAGATCGTCCGCTCGACGCACGGGGTGAACTGCACCGGGTCGTGTTCATGGAAGATCTACGTAAAATCCGGGATCGTCACCTGGGAAACCCAACAGACCGACTATCCGCGCACCCGTGCGGGCCTGCCCAACCACGAGCCGCGCGGCTGTGCGCGGGGAGCCTCCTACAGCTGGTATCTCTATTCCGCGAACCGGGTGAAGAACCCGTTGATCCGTGGTGCGCTGATGCGGGCGTGGCGGAAGATGCGCGAGACGATGACGCCGGTGGCCGCCTGGGCCGCGATCCAGGGCGATCCCGCCCTGCGCAATTCGATCAACAAAACGCGGGGCAAAGGCGGCTTCGTGCGGGCCACCTGGGACGAAGCGACCGAGATCATCGCCGCCGCCAACGCCTACACGGCCAAGACCTACGGGCCCGACCGCGTGTTCGGCTTCTCGCCGATCCCGGCCATGTCGATGGTCAGCTACGCCGCCGGTTCACGCTACCTGAGCCTGCTGGGCGGTACCTGCATGTCGTTCTACGACTGGTACTGCGACCTGCCGCCAGCTTCCCCCCAGACCTGGGGCGAACAGACTGACGTTCCGGAATCGGCCGACTGGTACAATGCAGGTTTCCTGATGCTTTGGGGCTCGAACGTGCCCCAGACCCGGACACCCGACGCCCATTTCTACACCGAGGTCCGCTATCGCGGCACCAAGTCGGCCGTGGTCAGCCCCGACTATTCGGAAGCCGCCAAGTTCGGCGACATCTGGCTGAACCCGCAGGCGGGCACCGACGCGGCGCTGGCAATGGCGATGGGTCACGTGATCCTGCGCGAATTCCACCTCGACCGGCAGGCCGAGTATTTCGAGGACTACGCCCGCAAGTATACCGACATGCCGATGCTGGTTCGGCTGGATGAAAAGGACGGCCACCTTGTGCCGGGCCGGATGCTGCGCGCTGACGACTTCGACGGCAAGCTGGGCGAGGCCAACAACCCCGACTGGAAGACCGTCGCCTATGACGAGGCGTCGGGTCAGATCGTGGCTCCGAACGGGTCCATCGGGTTCCGCTGGGGCGAAGAGGGCAAGTGGAACCTCGAAGAGAAAGCGAAGGGCGCTGAAAGCAAGCTGCGCCTCAGCCAGATCATGGATGGCGATCACGATGAGGTCGTAGGCGTTAACTTCCCTTATTTCGGCGGTGCGGCCACGGGCGATTTCGTGAAATGCGATCACCCCGAAGTGTTGACCCGGAACATTCCGGCGCGCCGCGTGAAACTGGCCGACGGATCCGAAGCGCTGGTTGCCACCGTTTTCGACCTCTTCTGCGCCAACTACGGCCTCGACCGGGGTCTTGGCGGTGACTGGGTGTCCAAGGATTTCAACGACGACAGTCCCTACACCCCCGCCTGGGCCGAAAAGATCACCGGCGTTGAGAGGGAGAAAATCATCGCGGTCGCCCGCGAATTCGCAGGCAACGCCGAAAAGACCCATGGCAAGTCCATGGTCATCCTCGGGGCCGGTCTGAACCACTGGTACCACATGGACATGAACTACCGCGGCATCATCAACATGTTGGTGATGTGCGGCTGCATCGGGCAGGAAGGCGGCGGCTGGTCGCACTACGTGGGTCAGGAGAAGCTACGCCCGCAGACGGGCTGGCAACCTTTAGCCTTCGCACTCGACTGGAACCGACCGCCGCGGCATATGAACTCGACGTCTTGCTGGTACGCCCATACCGACCAGTGGCGCTACGAGACATTGCGCGCGGGCGAGATCCTGTCGCCGACCGCACCCGAGGGCGATTGGGACATCAGTCTGATAGACTATAACATCCGGGCCGAGCGCATGGGCTGGCTGCCGTCCGCCCCGCAGCTCAAGACCAATCCTCTGGAAGTCTCGAAAGCCGCAAAGAAGGCTGGGAAGGAGATCAAGGACTACGTCGCCGAACAGCTGAAATCCGGCGATCTGGAAATGTCGTGTCAGGATCCGGACGCCCCGGAAAACTGGCCGCGCAACCTGTTTGTCTGGCGCTCGAACCTGCTGGGGTCGTCCGGCAAGGGACACGAGTACTTCCTCAAGCACCTCTTGGGCACCGACCACGGGGTGATGGGCAAGGACCTTGGCGAGGAAGGCGGCGTGATGCCGAAGGAGGCCGTCTGGCATGACGAAGCGCCGAAGGGCAAGCTCGACCTGCTGGTCTGCATCGACTTCCGCATGTCCACGACGGCGGTGTATTCCGACATCGTCCTGCCGACGGCCAGCTGGTACGAAAAAGACGACCTCAACACCTCGGACATGCACCCCTTCATCCACCCGCTGCAGGCGGCGGTCGACCCGGCCTACGAAAGCAAGTCGGACTGGGAGATCTTCAAGTCGATCGCCCGGAAGTTCAGCGAAGTGGCGCCCGAGGTGCTCGGCGTGGAGACCGACATCGTCCAGCTGCCGCTTCTCCATGACACCGCCGCCGAACTGGCACAGGCCCATGTGAAGGACTGGAAGAAGGGCGAATGCGACCTGATCCCCGGCAAGACTGCGCCGAACTACATCGCGGTCGAGCGGGATTATCCCAACCTCTACAAGAAGTTCACCTCGGTCGGGCCGCTGCTGGAGAAGCTCGGCAACGGTGGCAAGGGGATCAACTGGGACACCAAGACCGAGGTCAAGCATCTGCGCGATCTGAACGGCATCGTTCAAGATGAGGGCGTGTCCAAAGGCCAGCCGAAACTCGAAACCGCCATCGACGCGGCCGAGATGATCCTGATGCTCGCCCCGGAAACCAACGGCGAAGTGGCCGTGAAGGCCTGGGAAGAACTTGAGAAGCCCACGGGGCAGCACCATACCCACCTCGCGGAGGGCGCACATCACACCAAGATCCGCTTCCGCGACATCGCCGCGCAACCGCGCAAGATCATCTCGTCGCCCACCTGGTCGGGGATCGAAAGCGAAGATGTCTGCTACAACGCGGGCTACACCAACGTCCACGAACTGATCCCGTGGCGCACCCTGACGGGCCGCCAGCAGCTCTACCAGGATCACGAATGGATGCGCGCCTTCGGCGAAGGGTTCGTCAGCTATCGTCCGCCGGTGGACCTCAAGACGATCACTGCAGCCGTCAACAACGACGCGGCTGAGGGCAGCCCGCACGTGGTGCTGAACTTCATCACGCCCCACCAGAAATGGGGCATCCACAGCACCTACACCGACAACCTGCTGATGCTGACGCTGAACAGGGGCGGCCCGGTGGTCTGGATGTCCGAGGTGGACGCGAAGAAAGCCGGGCTGGTCGATAACGACTGGGTGGAAGCCTACAACACCAACGGCGCGCTGACCGCGCGGGTGGTGGTGTCCCAGCGGATCAAGCAGGGGACGCTATTCATGTATCACGCGCAGGAAAAGATCGTGAACACGCCCGGTTCGGAAAAGACCGGCAATCGCGGCGGCATCCACAACTCGGTGACCCGCGCCACCCTGAAACCCACGCACATGATCGGCGGCTATGCGCAGCTGTCCTACGGCTTCAACTACTACGGCACCGTGGGCAGCAACCGCGACGAGTTCGTGATCGTGCGGAAAATGAAGAAGATCGACTGGCTCGACAAACCCGCAAGCCGGTCCGCAACCCAGAACGTGGAGGCAGCGGAATGAGAGTTCGTGCGCAAATCGGCAAGGTCCTGAACCTCGACAAATGCATCGGGTGTCACACCTGCTCGGTCACCTGCAAGAACGTGTGGACGACGCGCGAAGGTGTCGAATACGCGTGGTTCAACAACGTCGAGACCAAGCCCGGCACCGGCTATCCGACGGACTGGGAGAACCAGAAGCGCTGGAACGGCGGCTGGGTGCGCTCGGCCTCGGGCAAGCTGCATCCCAAGCAGGGGTCGAAATGGCGGATCCTGGCGAACATCTTCGCCAACCCGGCCATGCCCGAGATCGACGACTACTACGAGCCGTTCGATTTCGACTACGACCACCTGAAATCGGCGCCCGACATGACCGCGTTCCCGACCGCGCGCCCCCGCTCGAAGATCACCGGCGAGCGGATGGAGAAGATCGAGAAGGGTCCGAACTGGGAGGAAATCCTCGGCGGCGAATTCTCGAAGCGGTCTCAGGACTACAACTTCGATCAGGTGCAGAAGGACATCTATGGAGAGTATGAAAACACCTTCATGATGTATCTGCCGCGCCTGTGCGAGCACTGCCTTAACCCCACCTGTTCCGCCTCCTGTCCCTCGGGCGCGATCTACAAGCGCGAGGAGGACGGCATCGTTCTGATCGACCAGGAGAAGTGCCGCGGCTGGCGGATGTGCGTCTCGGGCTGCCCCTACAAGAAGGTCTATTACAACTGGGACACCGGCAAATCCGAGAAATGCACCTTCTGCTATCCGCGGATCGAAAGCGGCCAGCCGACGGTCTGCTCGGAAACCTGCGTCGGGCGCATTCGCTATCTGGGCGTGATCCTTTATGACGCAGACAAGATCGAAGCTGCGGCCAGCGCCGAGCGCGAGACCGATCTCTACGGCGCGCAGCTCGACGTCTTCCTCGACCCGAACGACCCCGAGGTGATCGCCGCGGCGCGCCGCGACGGCGTGCCCGAGGACTGGATCGAGGCGGCGAAGGTCAGCCCGGTCTGGAAGATGGCGATGGATTGGAAGGTCGCCTTCCCGCTGCACCCGGAATACCGGACGCTGCCGATGGTGTGGTACATCCCGCCGCTCAGCCCGATCCAGAACGCCGCTCAGGCGGGCCAGATCGCGATGAGCGACCAGATGCCCGACGTCCGCTCCCTGCGCATCCCCGTCAAATACCTCGCCAACATGCTGACGGCGGGCGACGAGGAGCCCATCGTTCACGCCCTCGAACGCATGTCGGCGATGCGGCTCTACATGCGGGCCCTCAGCGTTGACGGCGTGCGCGACGAGGCGATTGCCGCCCGGGTCGGCATGTCCGGTCGGGTGATCGAGGACATGTACAAGATCATGGCCATCGCCGATTACGAGGATCGTTTCGCGATCCCCACGGCGCACCGCGAACAGAACGAGCATGGCGCCGACATCCGCGGCGGCTGCGGCTTCACCGACGGCAACGGCTGTTCCACCGGCGAGGCGGGCAAGACGACGCTCTTCGGCGGCAAGAAAAAGAAATTCGCCCTTCCGCAGGAGACCTTCTGATGCTGGACCGTTCCCTGAAAGCCCTGTCGCTGATCCTGAGCTATCCCTCGCGGGAACTTCAGGAGGCGATGCCCGAGATCGGGACAATTCTTGGTTCCGATCCTCGCATCGCCACCGATACACGCGCTGCGCTGCGCTCGTTGACTGATGGCTTCGCAGACGCCGACCTCTACGATCTGCAGGAGAGTTATGTGATGCTCTTCGACCGCTCGCGGACGCTGTCGCTCAATCTCTTCGAGCACGTTCATGGCGAAAGCCGGGACCGCGGCGGTGCAATGGTCAGTCTGATCGAGACCTACCGGGCAGGCGGGTTCGAGCCCGCCACAACGGAACTGCCGGATCACCTGCCGGTGCTGCTGGAATTCCTGTCGACGCGTCCCTTCGCAGAAGTGCAGGAAACCTTGGCGGACGCGGCGCATATCATCGATGCTCTCGCGGCCCGGCTCGTCCGGCGCGACAGCGGATATGCCGCCGCGTTCGCCGCTCTTTTGCAGCTGTCAGGTGACAAGGCCGACGCCGAAGCGGTGGCCGACATGCTGGCCCAGCCCGATGATGATCCGACCGACCTCGCGGCGCTCGACGCTGTCTGGGAGGAAACGGAAGTCACCTTCGGCCCAGATCCGAACGCCGGTTGTCCGCAGGTCCGCGACATGCTCGCGGCGATGGACAAACCGACCCCGCAACAATTGAACAGGAGTGCATGACATGTTCGGCGACTTCGACATCAACTTCGTCATCTTCGGGGTCATGCCCTATGTCGCGCTGACGATCTTCCTGGTGGGATCGATCGTGCGCTACGAGCGGGACCCCTTCACCTGGAAGAGTTCCTCGAGCCAGCTCCTGCGTCGCAAGCAGCTGATCTGGGGTTCGATCCTGTTCCACGTTGGCATCCTGACCGTGTTCTTCGGGCACCTTATCGGCCTCTTCACGCCGATCTGGGTGCTGGATGCCATCGGCATTCCCTATGCGCTGAAGCAATGGATGGCGGTGCTGATCGGTGGCCCGGCTGGCATCGCCGCCCTGATCGGATCGACCATGTTGATCCATCGCCGCCTGGTCGATCCGCGCATCCGCGTGACATCGACTTTCCCCGACATCCTGATCATGGTCCTGATCTGGCTTCAGCTGGCCATCGGCCTGCTGACGATCACCCAGACACTGCAACACATGGACGGGTCTGAAATGGTCCGTTTCATGACCTGGTCGCAGAGCGTGGTCAGCTGGAACATCAACGCCTGGGTCACCGTCGTCGACGTGCACTGGCTCTACAAGCTGCACATCTTCCTCGGTCTCGTCATCACGGCGCTGTTTCCGTTCACGCGGCTCGTCCACATCTGGTCCGGTTTCGCCGCGCCGTTCCGCTACCTGCTGACGCGGCCCGGCTACCAGATCGTGCGGTCGCGCCGCCACCGTCCGCTGGAAGAACGCCGCCGCGCCTATGACAAGGTGCAAGCCAAGCGCGGTCCCACCGCCACGACGCCAGCGGAGTGAGCCAGATGAACGTGGCCCTGTTTCCCGATGTCGTCGTGAACGGCGAAACCATCCCCTCGGCGGCAATCGCCGCCGAGGCCCAGAACCACGAAGCCCCCAAGGACAAGCCGGGCATCGCCTGGCGCAAGGCCGCGCAAGCATTGGCCATCCGTGCACTGCTGTTGCAAGAGGCGAAGCGACGGGGGTTGACGGCCGACCCGCTCGAGCTGGCTCTTGGGCGGTTCGAGACAGACGACGAAGCCCTGATCCGCGCCCTTCTGGACGAGGCGCTGGTGATCGAACCCGTCGGTGAAGAGGCCGTGCGCGCGGAATGGGAGAAAGACCCCGCCCGATATCGTTCGGCACCGCTCTGGGATGTCTCGCACATCCTGTGCGCCTGCGATCCGCGCGACGAAGCCGAGTGCGCCGCGGCCGAGGCACGGGCCATTGCCCTGCTGGCGCGACTCGACGGCGATGCCAAGGGATTTGCCGCTGCCGCGCGCGAAAGCGATTGCGGTTCGAAGGCTTCTGGCGGCCATCTGGGTCAGCTTGGCCCCGGCGACACCGTGCCGGAGTTCGAGGCAGCCCTGCGCTCCCTGACCGAAGGGGCCGTGACCCCGGCGCCCGTGTTATCGCGCCACGGCTGGCATATCATCCGACTGAATGCCACGGCGCCGGGGCAGGTGCTGCCCTACGACACCGTTCGGCCGAAGATCGCGCAGGCGTTGGAAAAGGCAGCCTGGGCGCGCGCCTCGCGCGCCTTCGTGGAGAGCCTCGGTCAAGGGGCGCAGATCTCCGGCGCAAGCCTGACGCCGATCTGAACCACGCGAAAGGACGTGTGATGAAACCGTCAGAGACAGTGACGCGCGGAAGTGGCGACAAACCGACGAGTCCGAGCCTGCTCGCAAATCCTCTGGACTTCATCAGCGAAGACCACCTGCGCGAACGTCAGATTTGCGCAGTTATCGACGCGCTGGCAACGGCGGACGCTTTCAATCGCCAAGAAGCGACAGCGGTGCTGCGCTTTGTGAACGAGGAACTGAACGTCCACCTGCGCGACGAGGCTGAGGACCTGTTCCCGCTTCTTGCCCGGCGCTGCACAGAAGAGGATGCGATTGAGGGTGCGATCGACCGGATCAGGGCCGATCAGGATGAGGCGATGCGTCTGCTGCCCGAAGTGCGAGCGATGCTCACTCGTTGCCTCGATAGAGGGGCCGATCTGTCCTCCAAGGAGCGCGGGGTGTTGTCCAGGTTTGCGGGGCACGTGCGGCGCCACCTCGTTGCCGAAAACGCGATCCTCTTGCCGATTGCCCGCGCCCGGCTGACCCGGGCCGATCTGCGGATCCTGTCGAAACACATGCGCTCAAGACGCGGGCTGCCAGATTTCCCGGAGACGACCGATGTTGAATGACCTTCTGGCGCGCAATGTGGCGTGGTCGAAACAACGTCACGACGAAGAGCCTGACTATTTCACCCGCCTTGCCGCCCTTCAGGCGCCCGAGTTCTTCTGGATCGGCTGTTCGGACAGCCGGGTGCCGGCCAACGTGGTCGCGGGGCTGGATCCAGGCGAAGTGTTCGTCCATCGCAACGTCGCCAACATCGTTCATTCCTCGGACATGAACCTCCTGTCGGCGCTGGAATTCGCGGTCGATGCTCTGCATGTCCGCGAGATCATCGTTTGCGGCCACTATGGCTGCGGCGGGGTCAAGGCCGCGACCGAGGATCTGCCACACGGTCTCGCCGATCACTGGCTCGAGCCGATCCGGCGCCTGGCCCGCGCTTACGCGGTCGATCTGGGGCGCGAACCCGACCTCGAAGGACAACGTGACCGGCTGGCCGAACTGAACGTCGTCGAAGGCGTGCGGCGTGTCTGCGAAACGCCGATCCTTCAGAGGGCATGGCGTCGCGGGGCTGATGTCCGGGTGCACGGCCTGATTTACGGGCTCAAGGACGGGCGCCTGCGCGATCTCGATTGCAGCATCGGGCCCGGGCATTTCCAGCCTACCCATTCCGCCGAGGAGGCAGCACAATGACCATCCATCAAGCCATCGCGTCACGGGGCTGCGGCTGTGACAGTCAGGACATGCTTCACGCGCTGATCAGCATCGACGAGGCACTGACCCGGATTGCAGGAAATGTAGCACAGGTCGGCCGCACCGAGGCCCTGTCGCTCGACCACGCCTTTGGCCGCATTCTTGCCCAGCCGGTCCGGTCCCGGTCCATGGCACCGGCTTTCGATAATGCGGCAATGGATGGCTATGCAATCGCGACATCGGCCCTGACTGGCGCTGGACCCTGGGTGCTGCCAGTCGTTGCGCGCGTGCCTGCTGGGCAGGCGGTGACGACGCCGGTTGCAGGAGCCGTGGCGGCCCGGATCTTTACTGGCGCGCCAATCCCCAATGGCGCGGACGCTGTCGTGATGCAGGAGGACGTCCTGCGTGACGGGGACGTCATTCATCTGTCGCGCCGACCCGAACCGCGCTTGAACATCCGCCGTGCGGGCAGCGACATGGCCCAGGGTGCGACCGTTCTGGACAAGGGGCAGAGGCTCGGCCCGAGGGAGATCGCCGCCTGTGCCGCCGCCGGTGCAGGCATCCTGCGCGTTCGGCGCAGGCTCCGCGTGGCACTGCTTGTCACCGGCGACGAGGTACGCCGCGCCGGGGGTGCGCGTGAGGCCGCCCAGATCTGGGACGTCAACACTCCGATGCTGACGGCAAGCTTTGCAGCTGCGGATGTCGACATCGTTGCCTCGGATCATGGTGCCGACAACCTTGCCGGCCTTGTCCGGCAATTGGGCGACATGTCGGCGCAAGCCGATCTTGTCATCACCACGGGCGGTATCTCGGTGGGCGAAGAAGATCATGTGAAGCCGGCCGTCATGGCATTGGGCGGCGAAACCCTGTTCAGCGGCGTTGCGATCAAACCGGGCAAGCCGGTGTCGGTCGGGCGCATCGGCAAGGCGCACTGGCTTGGATTGCCCGGCAACCCGGTATCGGCCTTCGTCACATGGCAGGTCTTCGGACTGGCGCTGATCCGTGCCCTGAGCGGCGCGGGACCCGCCCCGACCCGACGGCATGTCGTGATCGCAGGCCCAATCCGCCGCAAGCCCGGGCGCTGCGAACTCCGGCCCGCCAGGCTCGCCGGTTTCGATGCACATGGTCGCGAGGTCGTCGGTTTCGAGGGTGCCACGCATTCGGCCCGTGTCGGGCTGCTCTCTTCAGCGGACGGGCTGATGTTTCTGCCCGCCGACGTCGAATCCCTGCCAGCCGGTGCGCTGGTTGAATTCCAACCTTTTTGCCAATCCTGAAGGAGCCCTGGACATGAAACTCGCCTACACGATGGCGCCCGGACGCGGCGATACGGATCTGGTGCTTGAACGGCTGGCAGCGAACCTCGCAGCCCGGGGCCTCAGATGCTGCGGCACTGTCCAGATCAACAGCGAGCGCGCCGATGCCGGCCCCTGCGACATGGATGTGCGGGTGCTGCCCGATGGTCCCGTTCTGCGCATCAGCCAGGATCTTGGCCCGCAGGCGCGGGGGTGCCGCCTCGACCCTGCCGCGCTTGAAACGGCGGTGGGTCTGGTCAAGGTCAGCCTCTCATCCGGCGCGGACCTGCTGATCGTCAACAAGTTCGGAAAGCACGAGGCGGAGGGGCGGGGGTTCCGCGACGTGATCGCCGAGGCGGTTGCGATGGAGATCCCCGTTCTGGTCGGTCTAAATGCGCTCAACCGACCGGCCTTCGAGAGTTTCGCGGAAGGGCTGGCAGTTCAGCTACCGTCTGATCCCGCGGCGCTGATGGCTTGGGTTAAGGAAGTGACAACGAGGGTTGACGAGGTGGCCTGAGGTCAACCGACGCGCGCGACTTCCCGTCCCTCCTCCCGCCATTCCGGCAAACCGCCCTCCAGCCGCCGTGCGTTTAGCCCGTGGCGACGCAGGGTGGCGGGCCTGATGGGCCTATCGGATCAGGCCCGCCCAGTGCCAGCGGGAGGGGGGCTACTCGACAGCCTCGATGAACCGCCCGTATTCCTCGCTCACTTCCCTGGCATCCACAAAGGCTCGCGCGCGCTCCTCGTCGATGCAGCGGAAATACTCCTGCACGTCGGCGATGTAGGCCTCGAAATCCCCCCGGATCAGGTCCGCGTAGGCGCGCATGTCTTCTCGGGACGCGGGCAGGAACGGCCGTTCCGGCGGGATGCAGGCATGGGCCGGACCACTCACCACAAGGACGGTGATCAGCAGCGCCAGGGGGATGTTGCGCGCACAGGACATGTGCAGGGCAAAACTCCTTTGCCGCCTTTAAGATCACGACTTTGTCAGCTATCACCGTTATCGGAGCAAGGCAATCTTCGTCAAGTCGTTTTAATTGTCTTGCTATCGTTTATGTTGTCTTGTATCGCCCGCGGTGTTGCGACCCCGTGGGCCCGAGACTGCACCCAGGCAGAACAAGGACCCAAGGGAAGGCCATGATAGAAGAAGCACCGAATGTGGTTACAGAAGACGGGCTGCGCGGCCTCCTTGCCGAAGGCTATCTCATCGAGGTGGTCTGCAAGGAAGGCGCCGAGAAGCGCCACAACAGCTGGTACGGCGCCTGGGTCATCCGCGCGGTTGCCCCGGATGGGGGGGACGACAAGATGCTCGTCACCAGCCGCAGCGTCCTCAAGCTGCGCGATTTCAAGACCATCGTCGGCCTTGTCAGCTTCCTTGCCGACATGGGCTGCACGACCGCCAGCATCCCGCTCGTCGAAGGCGCCCGCGAGCGCCACGCAGCACCCGGGCGCACGTCCGAGCCAAGGACCGGCCCGGTTCTGGTCAAGGACAACTGATCGCGCGTTTGCGCTCGTCGTTGCACTGGGTACAGGTGTTTGTTCCGCACCCCCGGCCCTTGCCGACGGTTTCATCTTCCAGGTCAGTCCCGATGGCCGACTGATCGACACCGCCGAGACTGCGAGCACCTTGCGCTCGTTCACTGGCGAAGAAGATGCCCAGAATGGGCCCCTTCCTGATCGTCTCTTTCTCTTTGCCGCACCGCAGGCCCGTGGGTATGATGCTCCCCTGAGCGATGTGACAGCTGCCGCAGCGATCGCCCCGCGCGCCGTCCGCGCCTCCCCCGAAATCCTCCACGCCATCGAGACCACGGCGCTGCGCTACGGCAGCCATGGTGCCCTGCGTCAGGCAGGTCTGTCGGTCAGCGATTGGGCGCTGTTCTATCGCGCCAACATCGAGGTCGAGAGCGCCTACAATCCCGGCGCGCGCAGCCCCGTCGGCGCCATCGGACTCGGCCAGCTGATGCCCGACACCGCGCGCGATCTCGGCGTCGATCCCCATGACACCGCCCAGAACCTCGATGGCTCGGCGCGTTACCTTCTGATGATGCTCGAGCAGTTCGGCGATCCCGCGCTGGCGCTCGCTGCCTATAATGCCGGTCCCCATGCGGTCACCCGCCATGGCGGCATTCCCCCCTTTCGAGAAACCCAAGGCCATGTGGCCCGTGTGACAGCCGTGTTCCAGCGGCTGAGAGGAGACCTTTCGTGACGTCCAAATCTTCCTTTGTCGCGCTCGGCGCGATGGCCCTCATCGTGCTGGCCGGCCCAGCACTGGCCCAAAGTATCGACCTGTCGCCGGTGCAAACGCTGCTACAGGGCATCGTCGATGCGATCACCGGTCCCTTGGGCATCGTGATCGGCACGCTCGCACTTATCGGCGTCTTCCTCTCCTGGCTCTTCGGGATCCTCGACTTCCGCCAAGCGCTCTGGGTCGTGGTCGCGATCGCAGGCATCGCTGCGGCGCCCACCATCGTCGCCGCGATCTGGACGACCTGAGCAATACCGATGTCCGACCAGTCCCGCGTGTTCATCGGCCTTCTGAGGCCGCCCAAGCTGATGGGCCTGCCGATCATGTACGCCATGGTCTGGCTCTTCGGCTCGACGCTCCTGTTCCTCTGGGTGCAGAGCTGGGTGGTGGCCGTCTTCGCGGGGCTGGCCTGGCCTGCGCTTTGGAAGGCTGCGGACTGGGATCCGAACTTCCTCGATGTCCTGGTGATCACCCTGCAGGAAACCCCGCCCACGACAAACCGCAAGCTGCACGGAGGCGACAGCTATGCCCCGTGATGGACTTGCCAATGACGTCGCAGAGGCGCTCGATCCGCTTACTGCGCTGCCCGCATGGGTCAAGGGCGAGAAGCGGCTCTCGTCGATGCTGCCTTACGTCAGCCTTGTCACCGACCAAACGATCCGGACACGCGGCAACGAGCTGATGCAATGCATCCGGCTCGAGGGGGTGAACAGCACGACGAGCGAGGACGGGCATCTCGACCGGATCGGCGGGTTGCTGGCCGGCATCGTGGCGCAGGTCGGGACCGAGTTCTCATTCTACCTGCACAAGGTCTCGAAAGCGGTCGACGTGACCCTGCCGCCCATTCCGGGCGAAGGGTTTGCGGCTACCGTCGATCAATGCTGGCGCGCGCATCTGGGTCAATCTGGCTTGCGCGACAAGACGCTGACACTGACCGTGCTGAAGCGCCCCGAGGCGAGCAGCCGTCTGCCCTTCGGTCTGGGGGCGTCTCGCGCGCGACATGCGGCGGACACGACCCGCCGCTTGCGCAAGCTCGACGAGGTGGTGTGGTTTCTGCTGTCGTCTTTCGATGAGCTGAAGCCCCGCCTGCTGGCCGCAAGCACCGGCGAGCTTCTGGGCTTCCTCGGTTCACTCAACACGGGCGAGGAGCACCCGCTCTTCCCCCGGTCGCGCCTCGGTGTGATCGCCGAGGACGTAGCCAATACCCGCGTCACCTTCCGCGGCACGACCATCGCCCTTTCCGACGGCGCTGTCGGCGACAAGCTCGGCGCGATCTTCGCGGTGAAGAACTACCCCGCCAAGACCGACAGCCTGATGCTCGACGAGCTGAATCTGCCCGTCGACATGGTGGTCACGCACTCTTTTGTGCCGATCAACGCCAACATCATGGCGGGCCGGATCAAGCGGCAGCTGCGCTTGATGCAAGCCGCCAATGACGGGGCGGTCAGCCTCGCGCAGGAACTGGAATTGGCGCAGGACGATCTGGAGTCCAAACGCCTGATCTTCGGCGAGCACCACATGACCGTGGCCGTCTACGCGCGGTCTCAGGCCGCCCTCGACGACATCTCGGCCGAGATCCGCAACATCTCTGCCACCTCCGGCATCAACCTGATTTCGGAAGCCTTCGGCGCGCGGGCGCACTTCATGGCGCAGCATCCCGGGAACACAGGGGCGCGGAGCCGCAGGGCCGTCATCACGAACCACAACTTCGCCGATCTCGCCACCTTCCACCGCACCCCGCTCGGTAAGACCGGCCGGGAAGTGCCCTGGGGCGTGCCGATCACGCTTTTCCCTACGCCAGAGCGCAGCGGCTTTCGCTTCAACTTCCACGAAAAAGGCGCGCCGGACCGCGAGCCTACCGGCGGGCACACGCTGATCCTCGGCCGCCCCGGGTCGGGCAAATCCGTGCTGGCGGCTTTCTTGATGACTATGGCCCGGCGCGCGGGCGCGCGGCTCTTCGTCTTCGATTATCGCGCCGGCATGGAAATGGCCGTCCGCGCGCTCGGCGGCAGCTATTCGACGGTGCGGGCCGGACGGCCCACGGGGCTCAATCCCCTGCAGACCGAGATCGATGCCCGCGGCCAAGCGTGGCTTGCCGACTGGCTCGCAAGCCTCCTCGAGCGCCGCGACCGACCCCTGACCCCGGTGCAGACCAACCGCCTTCAAGAGGTCGTGCGCCAAAACGCCAGTGCCGGGAACGCCGGCCTCAGGAACTGGTCCGACTTCGCCTCGCTCCTCGTCTCGACCGATGACGAAGGTGATCTCTTCGAGCGGATGCAGGAATGGACCGCCGATGGCCGCTACGGCTGGATTTTCGGGGCGAATGCACACGACACTTTCCAAATCGGGGGCAGCACCGACGCGGACGTCGCGGGCTTCGACCTGACCGGCATCCTCGACTCCGAGAGCGAGCGGGAACGCATGGCGGTCCTCTCCTATCTCTTCCGCCGGGTCGAACGGGTGATCGAAGACCGCAAGCCCACGATCATCGTCATCGACGAGGCCTGGAAGGCGCTCGACAACGCCTACTTCGCGGA
>NZ_JAAZQQ010000007.1 GCF_012395815.1 Roseicyclus persicicus | reverse complement strand
GGGCCCATTCCGCGTCGCTCATCCAGTAGTGCCCCTTGCCCATGATCCCCCTCCCGGATGGTCGCGGACACTGAATCACCACAGGAGATACTTGGGAATCCCTATTGAGTACGGAGCCTAGCGCTTGCGCTCGGCCAGCACGCGGCGGCGGCGCGGCAGCAGCAGGTGGTCGGGCAGCGCCTCGCCCGCCTCGCAATAGGCCAGCGACCGGGCCAGCCGGTCGGCCCGCGTCAGCGCCAGCAGGAACACGCCGAAGCCCACGGCCGCGTTGGCCGCGACGCCGAAGGGCGCGTATTGCGCCACCAGCGTCGAGGACAGCCCCAGCAGCAGCACGCCCCAGACCTGCACCTCGGTCCGCATCGCGGTGGCCATCAGGTGCGCCGAGCGTTCCGCCGGCGACTCGCCGGGCAGCACCCCGAACCAGCGGAACAGGAACAGCCGCCGCCTCTCGGCGGTGAAGCGGTAGCCGGCGGGCAGACGGTCGCGGCCGAACAGGTCCGAGGTGATGTTGTCCTCGAGCCAGCAGATCCGCAGCAGCGCCAACAGCGCCAGCGCCCCCACCAGCCCGAAAGGCAGCCACAGGGTCGCCAGCGCCCCGGCCCCCACCAGCATCCCGCCCGTCACCACATGCCCTGGCCGCATCCGCCGGATCCTCCGCCTGCCCTGCCCCGCCCGGCCAGCATGGGGGCGGATCGTGGCAAATGCAAAGGATTTGCACGGTGACATATTACCTTTCCTGAATATGTTTGCCGCGCTAGGGTGCCGCCATTGACGGGAGGAGACACCCCATGCAGATCACCCGACGCCGGATCCTGACCACCGGCACCGCGGCGCTTGCCGCCGCCACCCTGCCGATCCGGGCCTGGACGCAGACCACGCTCAGGATGGGCGACACCGAGATCACCACGCTCTCGGACGGCACGCTCAGCCTGCCCGCCGACTTCATCTTCGGCCCCATGCCGCAGGACGAGCTGGCCGCGCTGCTGCCCGGCCTCGGCATCGACCGCGGCGCGGCGCTGACGCCGCCCTGCAACCTGACGCTCCTGCGCCGCGGCGACGTGCTGGCGCTGTTCGACGCGGGCTCGGGCACCGCTTTCCAGCCCACCGCCGGCAGCCTGCCCGACGCGCTGGCCGCCGCCGGGATCGACCCCTTCGACGTGACCCACGTCGTCTTCACCCACGGCCACCCCGACCACCTCTGGGGCGTGCTCGACGATTTCGACGAGCCCTATTTCGCCAACGCCGAGCACATGATGGGCGGCATCGAGATGGACTACTGGATGGACGAGGCCACCGTCTCGACCATCGGGGCGGAGCGCGCGGCCTTTGCCGTGGGCGCGAAACGCCGGCTCGATGTGATCGCGGGCGACGTGACCCGGTTCGGGGACGGCGACGAGGTGCTGCCGGGCGTGGTCGCGGCGCTGACGCCGGGGCACACGCCGGGGCACATGGGCTTTGTCATCGGGTCGGGCGCGGACGCCGTGATGGTGCTGGGCGACGCGATCGGCAACGACCACGTGGCCTTTGCCCGGCCGGGCTGGATCTCGGGCTCGGACCAGGACCCCGAGGCGGCGGCGGCGACGCGGCTGGCGATGTTCGACAGGATCACGGCCGACGCGATGGCGGTGATCGGCTTCCACCTCGGCCAGGGTGGGATCGGCACGGTCGAGCGGCTGTCCGAGGGCTACGCCTTCCGCCCCTCGGCCTGAGGCGCAAGAAAAAGGGGGCGCCGGCAAGGGCGCCCCCGAGGTTCGCGTATCAGGCTCTGATGTTCCGCCCGAAAGTTTCTGCCTGCGGCCTGATCCGCGTCAGGGGCGAGCGCACCCGCCCCGGAACTCTGGCGCGCAGCTAAATGCCGCGCGCCACATTGTTACTTCCTGTTCGGACGCTGCGTGAGCGCCGACGCCGCCGCCGTTTTGGCAGCTTTGCTTGCCTTCGGGTCGCGGAGAACTCGTGCCGCAGCAGAAGCCGCCTTGGCACTCGTCACTTCCTTGTTGCCCTTACGATTGGCCATGGCCAAATCTCCAAGCTGTCCACAGTTTCGGAGCAAAGTTGGGTACATCCCTGTGCGAAACCTGTGGGTGGGTCAGCGCGTCCTTGATCTGCAGATGCGTCCGTGTCTGTCTCCTCGGTTAGTCGACCCTCTGGGCCGATCTGCTTTGCCTCTCACCCACGCTGATTAAGTGAGGGGCGAGCGAGGGGCTGGCGTTGCAGCGCCAGTCCCTCACCCTCGATCTCTCAGCTGCACCCGCTCGTCGCGCCGCAGGTGTTGCACTTCATGCAGGTGCCGTTGCGCACCAGCGTGTAGTTGCCGCATTCGCCGCAGGCCTCGCCCTCGTAGCCCTGCATCCGGGCCTTGGTGGCGGCGTCCATGCTGACGGTTCCGGTGCTGACCGCCGTGGTCGCGGCGATGGCCGCCACGGTGCTGCCGCCGGTCCGGGTCTCGGGCACCAGGGTCTCGAGCGCGACCACCGGGTCTGCCCCGCCCTGGAGCACGATCAGCTCCTGCGGCGCGCGCTTGCGGAGGTAGCCGGTCGAGGCCACCTGCTTGAGCACGTCGATGGGCGACGAGCCGCGGCTTTCGGGCACCTCGCGGACGTTCGACACGCCTTCCTCGGCGCCCCGGCCCACGTCGTCGAAGGACGTGCCCTGCGGGGCGACATGGGCGAGGTCGGTCCGGTCGAGGTAGGACACGGCCAGCTCGCGGAAGATGTAGTCGAGGATCGACGTCGCGTTCTTGATCGAGTCGTTGCCCTGCACCATCCCCGAGGGTTCGAACTTGGTGAAGGTGAAGGCGTCGACGAATTCCTCCAGCGGCACGCCGTACTGCAGGCCGACCGACACCGCGATGGCGAAGTTGTTCATCATCGCCCGGAAGCCCGCGCCTTCCTTGTGCATGTCGATGAAGATCTCGCCCAAGCTGCCGTCGGCGTATTCGCCGGTCCGCAGGTAGACCTTGTGGCCGCCCACGATCGCCTTCTGGGTATAGCCCTTGCGGCGGTCGGGCATCTTCTGGCGGTGGGCCTTGATGATCTCCTTGATGACCACCTTCTCGACGATCTTCTCGGCGATGACCTGCGCCTTTTCCATCGTGGTGCCGGTTTCCAGCACCTCGGCGGCCTCTTCGTCGTCCTCGACCAGCGCGGACGCCAGCGGCTGCGACAGCTTGGAGCCGTCACGGTAGAGCGCGTTGGCCTTGACCCCCAGCGACCAGGACAGCTCGTAGGCCTTCTGGCAATCCTCGATGGTGGCCGAGTTCGGCATGTTGATCGTCTTGGAGATCGCCCCCGAGATGAAGCTCTGCGCCGCCGCCATCATGTGGATGTGGCTGTCGACCGACAGGTAGCGCTTGCCCTTCTTGCCGCAGGGGTTGGCGCAGTCGAACACGCTGTAGTGCTCGGCCTTGAGGAAGGGCGCGCCCTCCAGCGTCATGGTCCCGCAGACGTGGTCGTTGGCGGCGTCGATCTCTGCCTTGGAGAAGCCCAGGTGGCGCAGCATGTCGAAGGTCGGGTCGTTCAGTTTGGCCGCCGGGATGCCCAGCGTCCGGGTGCAGAACTCGGCCCCCAGCGTCCACTGGTTGAACACGAAGCGGATGTCGAAGGCCGAGGGCAGCGCCGCCTCGATCTTCTCGATCTCCTTCGCGCCGAAGCCGTGGCCGATCAGCGCCGTGTGGTTGATGCCGGGCGCGTTGCCCAGCGTGCCGTGGCCGACCGCGTAGGAGATGATCTCCTCGATCTGGGACGAGCTGTAGCCCAGCGTCTCCAGCGCGCCCGGCACCGAGCGGTTGATGATCTTGAAGTAGCCGCCGCCGGCCAGCTTCTTGAACTTCACCAGGGCGAAGTCGGGCTCGATCCCGGTGGTGTCGCAGTCCATCACCAGGCCGATGGTGCCCGTCGGCGCGATCACGGTGGCCTGCGCGTTGCGGTAGCCGTGCTGCTCGCCGAGGCTGAGGGCCTCGTCCCAGGCCTGCTTGGCCAGGTCCACCAGCCGCGCGTCGGGGCAGTTGGCGTGGTCCAGCGCGACCGGGTTCACGTTGACCGCCTCGTATCCCTCGGTCTTGCCGTAGGCCGCGGCGCGGTGGTTGCGGATGACGCGCAGCATGTGCTCGCGGTTGCGGGCATAGCCGGCGAAGGGCCCGAGCTCCGAGGCGATCTCGGCCGAAGTGGCGTAGGCCACGCCGGTCATGATCGCGGTCAGCGCGCCGCACAGCGCCCGGCCCTCGGCCGAGTCGTAGCCCAGCCCCATGTTCATCAGCAGCCCGCCGATGTTGGCGTAGCCAAGGCCCAGCGTCCGGAAGTCATAGGACAGCTGCGCGATCTCCTTGGACGGGAACTGCGCCATCATCACCGAGATTTCCAGCGTCAGCGTCCAGAGCCGCGTGGCGTGGATGTAGCTCTCGGCGTCGAACTTGCCGCCCGAGTAGAAGGTCAGCAGGTTCATCGACGCGAGGTTGCAGGCCGTGTCGTCGAGGAACATGTATTCCGAGCAGGGGTTGGAGCCCCGGATCGGCCCGTCCTCGGGGCAGGTGTGCCAGGCGTTGACGGTGTCGTGGAACTGGATGCCCGGATCGGCGCAGGCCCAGGCGGCGTGGCCGACCTTTTCCCACAGCTCGCGCGCCTTGAGCGTCTTGGCGACCTTGCCGCCGACGCGGTTGATCAGCTGCCAGTCGGCGTCGTCCTCGACCGCCTTGAGGAAGGCGTCGGTCACGCGGATCGAGTTGTTCGAGTTCTGGCCCGAGACCGAGGAATAGGCCTCGCTGTCCCAGTCGGTGTCGTAGGTCGGGAACTCGATCGAGGTGTAGCCCTGGCGGGCGTAGTCGAGCACGCGCTTGACGTAGGTTTCGGGGATCGCGGCCGATTTCGCGGCGCGGATCGCCTTTTTCAGCGCGTCGTTCTTGGCCGGGTCGACCGCGTCGTCCAGCGCGCCGTCCCAGGCGCCGATGGCCGCGAAGATGCCGTTCAGCATCTTCTCATGGGTCTTGGAGCCGGCGACAAGGCTCGCCACCTTCTGCTCCTCGATCACCTTCCAGTCGATGAAATCCTCGATGTCGGGATGGTCGGCGTCGACGATCACCATCTTGGCCGCGCGGCGCGTGGTGCCGCCCGACTTGATCGCGCCGGCCGCCCGGTCGCCGATCTTGAGGAAGCCCATCAGGCCCGACGACTTGCCGCCGCCCGACAGCCGCTCGCCCTCGCCGCGCAGCATCGAGAAGTTGGTGCCGGTGCCCGAGCCATACTTGAACAGCCGCGCCTCGCGGACCCAGAGGTCCATGATGCCGCCCTCGTTCACCAGGTCGTCGGCGACGCCCTGGATGAAGCAGGCGTGCGGCTGCGGGTGCTCGTAGGCCGAGGCCGACTTGGTCAGCTTGCCGGTCTTGTAGTCGACGTAGAAATGCCCCTGCGACGGGCCGTCGATGCCATAGGCCCAGTGCAGGCCGGTGTTGAACCACTGCGGGCTGTTCGGCGCCGCCATCTGGCGGGCGAGCATCAGCTGCATCTCGTCGAAATAGGCCTGCGCGTCGGCCTCGGTGGTGAAGTAGCCGCCCTTCCAGCCCCAGTAGGCCCAGGCGCCCGCCAGCCGGCGGAACACCTGCCGCGCGCTGGTCTCGCCGCCGTAGCGCTTGTCCTCGGGCAGCGCGGCCAGCGCGGCGTCGTCGGCCACGTGGCGCCACAGGAACTCGGGCACGCCCTTTTCCTTGACCGGCTTCAGCGCCGCCGGCACGCCGGCCTTGCGGAAATATTTCTGCGCGATCACGTCCGAGGCGACCTGGCTCCAGCCGGCCGGCACCTCGACGTTGTCGAGCTTGAACACGACGGTGCCGTCGGGGTTGCGGATCTCCGACGTGGTCGTGGTGAAGTCCATGTCGGCATATGCATCTGCGCCGGCCCGGGTGAATCTGCGTTCAATCTTCATCTGGCTGCCTCTTTCCGCCTAATGGTCCCTTCCGCGCGGTCTGCCAGCGTCGTTGCGCTCTGACCGTCTTGGTCTTCCTCGCGGACGAAGAGGCCCCCGCGGCCCGGCGTGCACCGGCCCGATGCCCCGGAACTGCTCCGAGGCGGTCACCTGATCTGTCGTGGGTTACTTCCCCGTCCCCGCCGGCCCGCACCATATCTTGTGTCGTTGCTGCCGGCCCACACAAACTGACGTAGGGCGGCCCGCTCGGTCAATCGTTTTTTTGCCCGGCCCGAACCCAATTTTCGGTTGAAAACCGGGTCGCCCGCGATCCGCGCCCGGCGTGGTCCGATTCTCGCCCGCGGGCCGGCCGGACCGGACGGCGCGCAAACCCCAGTGTTTTCGGGTGAAATCACAGCGGGGCCTGGGCGGGCCCGGCGGCGGCGCGCCGGCAGATCGGGCGGCGCGCGGCCTGTCCCCGTCCGTCACGAAACGGACACACTATCTTGTGGAGAACCTTGGCACGGGCCGCGAGGGGCCCACCAGATCAGGATGCGCCTGCCCGATCTTCTACCAGATGTAGTGGTATGGCGGGAATGGTCGGGGCGGCGAGATTCGAACTCACGACCTTCTGTACCCAAAACAGACGCGCTACCAGACTGCGCTACGCCCCGACGCCCGCCCTGTTACAGCCCCGGCCGCGGCTTGGAAAGACCGAAGCCTAGTCGCCCGCGCAGGGCCAGGCCGCGTCCGCCTGGTCAATCGCGGGGTGGCGCATCTGGTCGCCTTCGGACAGGCCCAGCTGCGCGGCCAGCCCGCCGTTGATCTCGAGCACGTACTGGATGTCGTCGCCGCCGGGGATCGGCGTGCGGTCGAGCGGCACCGCCTCGGCATGGATGCGCCGCACGGTGCCGGTCTCGTCGGCGAAGATCATGTCGAGCGGGATCAGCGTGTTCTCCATCCAGAAGCTCACGCTCTGCGGCCGTTCGTAGACGAACAGCATCCCCGACATGCGCGGCATCTCGGGCACCCGCATCAGGCCCTGCGCCCGCTCCTGCGGCGTGTCGGCGATGGCGACGCGGAAGCGCACGGTGCCGAAGTCGCCGCGAATCTCGACGCGGTCCTCGCTGCAGGCCGCGCGCGCCGCGCCCGGCATCACCGCGACGGCCAGCACGGCCGCCGCGAACAGGGATGTCAGGCGCATCGGCCCTCCGTCAGACGTAATCCCAGGCGCGCACCTCGGCGGCCATCTTGCCCCGCGGGCCGTCGACGACCTTCATCGCCACGGCCTCCCCCGGCAAGAGATCGGCCAGCCCGCAGCGGCGCAGCACCTCGGCATGAACGAACACGTCCTCAGGATGGCCGAAGATGTTGCCGAAGCCAAAGCCTTTCGCCTTGTCGAACCACTTCACCCGAACGGGCACGAAGGGCACGTCCGGCGCGATGTCCTCGCCAAAACCCGCCCCGGCGGCGGCGGCGCCCTCGGGCGGGGCGATGTCCAGCACTTCGCTGGCCTGCACGCCCCGCGGCGTGACCTGCACGCGCACGGTGATCCGCGCTTCCTCGGCCACCGATCCCTGGCCGAAGTTCCTCAGTACGTTCGCGTGGAGGAGGATGTCGGGCCCACCGTCATCGGCGACGATGAACCCGAACCCCTTTCCCACGTCAAACCACTTCACCCGGCCCTCAACCACGCGAGTGCCGTCTTGCGTTTCATACGCCATACTGGCTTGTCCCGTCCCTGCCCAAACTGGGCGCTATCCCTGCCCCTAGATTTGGAGCCGGCAGGCGTCAGACACAAGGTAAAAATATCGAACCAATTCAGCCCCGTGCAATTTCGCGCTTCGCTAAATTGCCCGTTGATGATTGTCATTGACAGGCGTTTGCAGCCAGACTCAGGGGTTCAGACGATCCACCTGCCAGGGCGATCCGGGCCCCTCGCGGCGCCAGCGGAACCGGTCGTGCAGCCGGAACGCGCCATCGGCCCAGAACTCTATCTCGACCGGCGTGATGCGGAACCCACCCCAGAACGGCGGGCGGGCGGGGTTGGGGCCCTGCTGGGCGGTCACCTTGGCGACCTCGGCCATCAGGGCCGCGCGGCTCGACAGGGGCTGGGACTGCTTCGAGGCCCAGGCGCCGAGCCGGCTCTTGAGCGAGCGCGAGGCGTAGTAGGCGTCGGCCTGCGGCCCCTCTTCCTTGGTCACGGTGCCGCGCACGCGCAGCTGCCGGCGCAGCGATTTCCAGTGCATCACGAAGGCGGCCTTGCCGGCGCCCATGATCTCCTGCGCCTTGCGGCTTTCGTAGTTGGTGTAGAACACGAAGGCCCCGTCGCCGCCGCCCGGCGCCTCGATCTCCTTCAAAAGCACCATGCGCGCGTTGGGCAGGCCGGTGGCGTCCACGGTCGCCAGCGCGATGGCGTTGGGGTCGTTGATCTCGGTCGCCTCGGCCTCGGTCAGCCAGGCCTGCGCGATGACGAAGGGGTCGTCCCCCGCGAAAATGCCGGTCCGGTCGCTCATCTCCTGCCCTCCTGACACCTGTCCATGGCCGTGGCAGCTAGCGCCCGGCGGGGCCGCCTGCAAGCCTGCCTCTCTTGAAGCGCAGCGGGCGATGGCTTACCAGACCTTGGCACAGGCAGCGGCGGATGGGGAAGACGATGGGGTTGATGACGGGCAAGCGCGGGCTCATCATGGGGCTCGCCAACGACAAGTCCATCGCCTGGGGCATTGCCAAGGCCGTGGCCGCCGAGGGGGCCGAGCTGGCCTTTTCCTACCAGGGCGACGCGCTGCTGAAACGGGTGCAGCCGCTGGCCGAAAGCCTCGGGTCCACGCTGATGGTGCCCTGCGACGTGGCCGACGAGGCCTCGGTCGACGCGCTGTTCGAGCGGCTGCAGGCGGAATGGGGCAGCCTCGACTTCGTGGTCCACGCAATCGGCTTTTCCGACAAGAACGAGCTGCGCGGCCGCTACGTCGACACCTCGCCGGCGAACTTCGCCATGACCATGAACATCTCGGTCTACAGCTTCACCGCCGTCTGCCAGCGCGCCGAGAAGATGATGCCGAACGGCGGCTCGCTCCTGACGCTCACCTATTACGGCGCCGAAAAGGTGATGCCGCATTACAACGTGATGGGCGTGGCCAAGGCGGCGCTGGAGGCGTCGGTGATGTATCTGGCCGAGGATCTGGGCCGCGACGGGATCCGGGTGAACGCGATCAGCGCGGGCACGATCAAGACGCTGGCGGCCTCGGGCATCGGCGATTTCCGCTACATCCTGAAATGGAACGAGTACAACTCGCCGCTCCGCCGGACGGTGACGCAGGACGAGGTCGGCAAGTCGGCGCTGTATCTCCTGTCCGACCTGTCCAGCGCGGTGACGGGCGAGGTGCTGCATGTCGATTCGGGCTACCACGTCATCGGCATGAAGAACCCCGAGGCCCCCGACCTGGTCCTCGAGCGCAATGGAAAGGCCGAAGCATGATCACGCCGCTGCCGCACGAGAAGGGCTTTCACGTCTCCTGGGACCAGATCCACCGCGACGCCCGCGCGCTGGCCTGGCGTCTGGACAAGCGCGGCCCCGGCCCCGACGGCTCCTGGCGCGCGGTCATCGCGATCACGCGGGGCGGCATGGCGCCCGCGATGATCGTGGCGCGCGAGCTGGACATCCGCATGGTCGATACGATCAGCGTGAAGAGCTACAACCACCAGACCCAGGCCGAACCCGTGGTGCTGAACCGGCCCGACGACGCGCTGATGGGCGACGGCGAGGGCGTGCTGGTGGTCGACGACCTGGTCGACACCGGCAAGACGCTGGAGGTGGTGCGCCAGCTCTACCCCAAGGCGCATTTCGCCACCGTCTACGCCAAGCCCAAGGGCGAGCCGCTTGTCGACACCTTTATCACCGGGGTGAGCCAGGACACCTGGATCTTCTTCCCCTGGGACATGGCGCTGCAATACGTCGAGCCCTACCGCGGCAAGGACTGAAAATCTTCTAGAAGATTTTCGGTCGGCAAGGTCTTCTAGAAGACCTTGCTGTCCAGCGCCTCGGCCAGCACCGCCCGCACCGCGTCGGTCGGCACGTCGTCGGCGACGAAAGCCTGCCCGACCCCGCGCGCGAGGATGAAGCGCAGGCGGCCGTCCTGCACCTTCTTGTCCTGCGCCATCAGACCCAGCAGCCCCTCCACCCCCGGCAGGTCGCCCGGGATCTCGGACAGGTCGCGCCGCATCCCCATCGCGGCCAGATGCGCGCGCACCCGGCTCGGGTCCTCCTGCGAACACAGCCCCAGCCGCGCCGACAGCTGGAAGGCCAGCGCGCAGCCGATCGCCACCCCCTCGCCATGCAGGAGCCGGTCGGAATAGCCGGTCGCGGCCTCGAGCGCGTGGCCGAAGGTGTGGCCGAGGTTCAGGAGCGCGCGGTCGCCCTGCTCGGTCTCGTCGCGCACCACGATGTCGGCCTTCATCTGCACCGAATGGCGCACGGCCTCGGCGCGCAGGCCCGCGTCGCCCGCGGCCAGCGCCGGCCCGTTCACCTCCAGCCAGTCGAAGAACCCGGCATCGCCCAGCAACCCGTATTTCGCCACCTCGCCGTAGCCCGCAAGGAAATCGCGCGGGGCCAGCGTGCCCAGCACGTCGATGTCGGCCAGCACCAGGCTCGGCTGGTGGAAGCTGCCGACCAGGTTCTTGCCGTGTTCGGTGTTGATCCCGGTCTTGCCGCCGACGGACGAATCCACCTGCGCCAGCAGCGAGGTCGGCACCTGCACGAAGCGCACGCCCCGCCGCAGGATCGCGGCGGCAAAGCCCACCAGATCGCCGATCACCCCGCCGCCGAAGGCCACCACCACGTCGCGCCGCTCGACCTTTTCGGCCAGCAGCCAGTCGACCACGCGGATCAGATGCGGCCAGCTCTTGGTGCCCTCGCCCGGCGGCAGCACCAGCGCGGCCGAGGTCACGCCGCCAGCCGCCAGCCCGGCCTCGAGCGTGGCCAGGTGCAGGCCCGCCACCGTCTCCTCGGTGACGATCCAGACCCGTTTCCGCCGCAGCAGCGGCGCGATCTCCGCCCCCGCCCGCGCCAGCAGCCCCGCGCCGATCCGCACGTCGTAGGCGCGCTCGCCCAGCGGCACATGCACCGTCACCGTCATTCCGCGTAGCCCTCCACCGCGCCCGCGCGCGCCAGTTCCGCCATCACCCGGTCGCCGGTGTCGTCGATCGACCAGCCGGGCTCCACATGCACCTTGAGCGGCGCCAGCGCGTAGACCGGCGCGCGTTGCGCCAGAAGCTCGGTCAGCGTCGCCTTGGGGTTCGCCGTCTTGAGGAGCGGCCGGGTGTTCTTGTGCCGCACGCGGCTCCACAGCAGGTCGAGGTCGGCCTCCAGCCACAGCACCGCCGCCCGCGCCGTCAGGAGCCGGCGGTTGGCCTCCGACATCCAGGCCCCGCCCCCCGTCGACAGGACGCAGGGCGGCCCCTCCAGCAGGCGGGCGATCACCGCGCTTTCCTTCTCGCGGAAGAAGGGCTCGCCGTAGCGCTCGAAGATCTCGGGAATCGACAGCTGCGCCGAGGCCACGATCTCGGCGTCCGAGTCGCGCATCTCCACCCCCAGCCGCTGCGCCAGCGCGCGGCCCACGGCGGTCTTGCCCGCGCCCATCATGCCGATCAGAACCACCGTGCGCACAAGGCGCCCGGCGCCCTCCCGGCGGCCCTCCTCACGCGATTGTGGCGTCGTTTCGCCCATGACCCCGAAAAAACTTTCCCCTGACTGGCGCAATTCCGCCGCTCATGGCTTATAAGGAATTGAGAACGGCGGCAAACGCCGATCCGCAAGGCGGGCACCCCGCACCCGCCGCGGAGATGAGGCAAGGCAATCACGGGGGGCAAGGGCGCAGGCACATGGGGCGCATCATCCGGTTTCTTCTCCTGCTGGTCGTGCTCGGCGTGCTGGGCCTGATCGGCTATTCCTACTCGGGCTACCTCGTGCCCGATCAGACCACCGTCACCACCCCGGTCGACCTCGATGCCGGGCGCGACTGACAGGGGCGCGGCGCTGCTGCTGGCGGCGACGCTCCTCGCTGCGCCCGTGGCCGCGCAGCAGGCCCCGCCGCCCGGCCCCGGCCTGACCGACCTGCCCGAGGTCGCGGTCCCCGGCTGGCTGTCCGACACCGTGACCCGCCCGCACGCCAATGTCGCCACCTCCGCCGCGCCGCCCGAGGTGACGGTGATGCCGCTGGGCGCCGTGACGCTGGACGCGGTGGGCCTCCTGCCGGGGTCGATCACCGGCCTGCCGCCCGGCCTCTGGGGCGCCTCCGAGGCCGAGACGCTGGCCCGCCTGTTCCGCGCCCAGCCGCTGCAGGGGCTGCCCGCCATCCAGGCCTTCACCGAGACGCTGGCGCTGGCCGAGCTCGACCCGCCCGCCGACGCCGCCGCCGACGACCCCGACCTGTTCCTCGCCCGCGTCGACATGCTGCTGGCGCGCGGGGCGCTCGACCCCGCCCAGGCCCTGATCGAACGCGCCGGCCCCGCCAACCCCGAGGTGTTCCGGCGCTGGTTCGACGTCTCGCTGCTCAGCGGCCACGCCGACCGCGCCTGCCAGGCCATGTCCGCCAGCCCCGACATCGCCCCCACCCTGCCCGCGCGCATCCTGTGCCTCGCCCGCAGCGGCGACTGGGCGGCGGCGGCGCTGACGCTCGACACCGGCGAGGCGCTGGGGCGCATCACCGAGGCCGAGGCCGACCTGATCGCCCGCTTCCTCGACCCCGAGCTGTTCGAGGGTGAGCCGCCCTTGCCGCCCGACCCCGCGCTCACGCCGCTGTCCTTCCAGATGCGGGCCGCGATCGGCGAGCGCCCGGCCACCACCGGCCTGCCGCTGGCCTTCGCCCATGCCGACCTGTCCGACCTCGCCGGCTGGAACGCCCAGCTCGACGCCGCCGAGCGGCTGACCCGATCGGGCGCGGTCGAGCCGGGGCAGTGGCTGGCGATCTACACCGCCCGCGTGCCCTCGGCCTCGGGCGGGGTCTGGGACCGGGTCGCCGCCCTGCAGCGCCTCGACGCCGCCATCCTCGCCGGCGACGCCCCCGAGATCGCGGCCCGCCTCGCGCCCGCCTGGACCGCGATGGAGGCCGCGGGGCTGGAAACCGCCTTCGCCGAGATCTACGCCGAGCGCCTGCTGCGCACGCCCCTGACCGGCGAGGACGGGCTCCTGGCCCGGCGCATCGGGCTCCTGTCCTCGCTCTACGAGACCGTCGCGCAGGCGGCCGTGCCGCAGACCCCGGACGAGCGCTTCGCCTTCGACGTGGCCCGCGGCCTGCCCGCCGCCCCGTCCGGCGCGGCCGACCTGACCGCGCAGGCCGTGGCCGCCGCCTTCTCCTCCGATCCGCCCGAGCATCGCTACGCCTGGTTCCTGCAGAACGACCGGCTGGGCGAGGCGCTGCTGCGCGCGGCGCTGGTGCTGTCCGACCCCGCCCGCGACCCGGGCGACATCACCGACGCGCTGACGCTCTACCGCGCCGTGGGGCTCGAGGACGTGGCCCGCCGCACGGCGCTGCAGCTCCTGCTGCTGCGGGGCTGAGGCGATGGCCCCCCTGCCCGACGCGCGGTGGATCTCGGCCTTCCTCGACGCGCAGGCCGCCGAACAGGGTGCGGCGCGCAACACGCGGCTGGCCTATGGCCGCGACCTGGCGGATGCCGCGGGCTGGCTGGCCCGGCGCGGCGCCGCGCTGGCCACCGCCGACCGCGCGGCGCTTGAATCCTACCTCGCGTCGCTCGACGCCGACGGCCTCGCCCCCGCGACCCGCGCCCGCCGCCTCTCGGCCCTGAAACAGCTCTACCGCTTCGCCGTCGACGAGGGCTGGCGCGCCGACAACCCCGCCCTGCAGATCAAGGGCCCCGCCCGCGCCCGCGCCCTGCCGAACACGCTCACACTGGCCGAGGTCGACGCGCTGCTGGCGGCCGCGGAAACCCACGGCCGCAGCGCCGCCGACCGCCTGCGCGACAGCTGCCTGATGCAGGTGCTCTACGCCACCGGCCTGCGCGTGACCGAACTGGTCTCGCTCCCCGTCGCGGCCGTCCGCGGCGACCCCCGGCTCCTCCTCGTGCGCGGCAAGGGCGGCAAGGAACGCATGGTCCCCCTGTCGCCCCCCGCCCGCGCCGCCATCGCCGCCTGGCTCGCCCACCGCGACGCCGAGGCCGAGCGCCTGCGCGCCGAGACCGGCGCGAGACCCTCGCCCTTCCTGTTCCCCTCCCGCAGTGCCGAGGGGCACCTGACCCGCGTCCGCTTCTTCACGCTGATCAAGGATCTCGCCGCCACCGCCGGCCTCGACCCGGCCCGCGTCACGCCGCACACGCTGCGCCACGCCTTCGCCACGCACCTGCTGCAGAACGGCGCCGACCTGCGCGCCATCCAGACGCTGCTCGGCCACGCCGACATCGCCACCACCGAGATCTACACCCACATCCTCGACGAGCGCCTGAAGCGGCTGGTTCTCGACAACCATCCCCTCGCGCGGCGCTGACCCGCCCCATCTTCGCGTCCCAGATACCTCCGGGGGTGAGGGCCGATCCGGCCCTTGGCCGGCGATCGCTCCGGTGGAGCGATCGAGGCGCGCCCGGGCGGAGCCCCGGGCCATGGGCGACGGGGGTTCGCCATCGGCGCGCCCTTGGTCCGAGCGACAGCGGCGATGCCGCCCCTGCAACACCGTCCCACATCCCGCGATGGTCCACCTTGAAGCGCGGCCCGCCGCACCCCATAACCGCGGCATGGACCCCGCCCTTTCCGAGACCGCTTCGGCCCTCTCCGACCCCGCCACCTGGATCACCGCCTCGGTGATCCTGTTCCTCCTCCTGTGCTCGGCCTTCTTCTCGGGCTCCGAGACCGCGCTGACCGCCGCCTCGCGCGGCAAGCTGCGCTCGATGGTCGACCGCGGCGACAAGCCCGCCAAGGGCGCGGAGCGCGCGCTCGGGCTCAAGGAGGACAACGAACGCCTGATCGGCGGCATCCTTCTGGGCAACAACCTCGTCAACATCCTGGCCACCTCGCTCGCCACCGCGCTGCTGACCGCGATCCTTGGCGAGGGCGGCGTCGCCATCGCCACGCTGGTGATGACGGCGCTGGTGCTGATCTTCGCCGAGGTGCTGCCCAAGACCTACGCCATCAACGACCCCGAACGCACCGCGGCGCGCATCGCCCGCCCGGTGACGCTGGTGATCGCGGTCATGGCGCCGGTGGTGACGCTGGTGCGCCTGCTGGTGCGCGGCGTGCTGCGGCTGTTCGGGGTGCGCATCGACGCCGGGGCCAACATGCTGTCGGTGCACGAGGAAATCATCGGCGCCCTGTCGCTCGGCCATTCCGAGGGCACGGTGGAAAAGGAGCAGCGCGACCGGCTCCTCGGCGCGCTCGACCTGCACGAGCGCACCGTCGAGGAGATCATGCTGCACCGCTCCGGCATCGAGATGATCGACGCCGACCTGCCCGCCAGCGAGATCCTCAAGCTGTCGCTGGCCAGCAACCACACCCGCCTGCCGCTCTACCGCGGCCACCAGGAAAACATCGTCGGCGTGCTGCACGCCAAGGATCTCCTGCGCGCGATGCACCGGCTGATGGACGACGGCAAGGTCGAGCAGGCCGAACTCGACGACTTCGACATCCTCACCGTGGCGATGAAGCCCTACTTCATCCCCGAGACCACCACGCTCGACGACCAGATGCGCAACTTCCTGCGCCGGCACACCCATTTCGCGCTGGTGGTGGACGAATACGGCGCGCTCCGCGGCCTGATCACGCTCGAGGACATCCTCGAGGAGATCGTGGGCGAGATCACCGACGAATTCGACGTGCCCGACACGCCGGTGCTGGCGCCGGGCCCGGACGGGAACTTCGTGATCGACGGCGCCATGACGATCCGCGACTTCAACCGCGCGACCGATTTCCAGCTGCCCGACGAGGAGGCCAACACCGTCGCGGGCCTCGTGATCCACGAGGCGCAGACGATCCCGGTGGTCGGCCAGTGCTTCAGCTTCCACGGCTTCCGCTTCGAGGTGGCCGAGCGCGACAAGAACCGGCTGACCCGCCTCAAGGTGCGCAAGCTCGGCTAGCGCGCCCGCGCGGCCTCGATCCGGGCGCGGTCGACGGGGTCGCCGGTCGCGGCCAGCGCCCGCCGGGCATGGTCCTCCGCCGCGGCGCGCGCCGCCTCGGCCAGCCCCGCATGGCCCAGCCGCGTCAACGAGCCCAGCGCGTCCTGCAACGCGAGGTTCACCTCGAGCGCGCCGCCCGCGTGGCGCGCCACTGCGCCGAAGCCCGCATCCACCAGCCGCTCCAGCGGCACCGCGGCCAACCAGACCCGGTCGCAGCGCGGCGCGGGCTCGGGCGCGGCGGCGGCCACGGCGCCCAGAACCCGGGCCAGACGGTAGACCACCGCCACCGCCGTCTGCGGGTCGTTCACCCCCGGCGACAGCGCCCGGGTGCCGACCTCGGCCAGGGTGGCGATGGCATGGACCGGGTCCATCTCGAAGCTGCGCGCCGCCCCCACCGGGATGGCCGCGCGGATCGCCGCCTCGCTCTCGTCGCCGGGGCTGCGGCCACCGACGACACGGGCCAGGAGGTCGCCCGGCTGCACGAAGCTGCCGACCGGGCGCAGCACGTAGATCTCGGCGTCGAGGAACGCCGCCGCCTCCTGCAGCGCGCCCTCGTAGACCTGCTCCACATGCCCGGCGCGGGTGGCGTGCACGCCGGTGCCGCCGGCGGGGGGATGGGCGCCGGGGGGCAGCACCTGCGCCCCCTGCGCGGGGCTGCGCGCGAAGCCCGCCACCGCCTCGGCCGCGCGCGCCTCGATCGCGTCGAGCGTGAAGGACAGGCTGCCGAAGCCGTCGAGGTGCACGATCCAGCGGATCATCGTCACCACGATCCACAGCGCCACCGCCACCGTGACCGCGAAGAGCACCACCAGGTCGTCCTCGCCGAACACGCCCGCCGCGCGCAGGATGATGCCGATCAGCGCGTAGAGGAACGCGCCCAGAAAGGTCGCCAGCACCGAGTGGGTGACCGTGTCCTGCCGCAACAGCTCCTGCCCGCGCGGGGACCACTGCCCCTCGGCGCGGGAAAAGCCCGTGACCATGACCGTCAGCGAAAAGGTGGTCACCGCCAGCATGGAACTGGCCAGCACCTGCAGGATGGCGTCGACCGCCCCCGCCCCCACCCGACCGGCCAGCCCCGGCGGCAGCCAGGGGCCCGCCACCGCCGCCAGGCCCAGTGCGACAAGGTTCAGCACCGCGACCAGGATCACCCGCACATGGATCCGGCGCGCCTGCTGCCGCGCCCATCGCCAGATCGTGCCGAACATTCGCCTCGCCTCCGCGCCGCGACATGGCATGTCGCCTTTGGGCTTGTGGCGCGGTGCGGGGCCGCGCCACGGTGTGCCCCGTGTCTACCGGAGGTCCCCCATGAAAACCACCACCCGCGTCTGCATCATCGGCGGCGGCGTCGTCGGCTGCTCGGTCGCCTATCACCTGACCAAGCTGGGCTGGTCGGACGTCATGCTGATCGAGCGGTCCGAGCTGACCTCGGGCTCCACCTGGCACGCGGCGGGGGGCTTTCACACGCTGAACGGCGACACCAACATGGCGGCGCTGCAGGGCTATACCATACGGCTCTACAAGGAGCTGGAGGCGATCACCGGCATGTCGTGCGGGCTGCACCATGTCGGCGGCATCACGCTGGCCGACAACCCGGCGCGGTTCGAGATGCTCAAGGCCGAGCGCGCCAAGCACCGCTACATGGGGCTGGACACGGAAATCCTCGGGCCCGAGGAAATCCACAAGCTGACCGACGGGATGGTCAACCTCGACGGCATCCTCGGCGCGCTCTACGACCCGCTCGACGGGCACCTCGACCCCTCGGGCACGACCCACGCCTATGCGCGGGCGGCCAAGATGGGCGGGGCCGAGATCGTGCTGCACAACCGCGTGCTGGAGACCCGGCCCACCGCGGAGGGCTGGGAGGTGGTGACCGAGAAGGGCACGATCCGGTGCGAGCACCTGGTGAACGCCGCCGGATTGTGGGCGCGCGAGGTGGGCGCGATGGCGGGCGTCTACCTGCAGCTCCTGCCGATGGCGCACCAGTACCTGGTGACCGACGACATCCCCGAGATCATGGAGATCCTGAAATCCGGCCGCGAGTTCCCGCACGTGATGGACCCCGGCGGCGAAAGCTATCTCAGGCAGGAGGGCCGCGGCCTTTGCATCGGCTTCTACGAGAAGCCCTGCGAGCCCTGGGCGGTGGACGGCACGCCCTGGAATTTCGGCCACGAGCTGTTGAACGAGCAGTTCGACAAGATCGAGGATTCGGTCAATTTCGCCTACCGCCGGTTCCCCGTGCTGGAGCGCAGCGGCGTCAAGCGCGTGATCCACGGCCCCTTCACCTTCGCCCCCGACGGCAACCCGCTGATCGGGCCGGTGCCGGGGCTGCGCAACTACTGGTCGGCCTGCGCCGTCATGGCGGGCTTCAGCCAGGGCGGCGGCATGGGGCTGGCGCTCGCGCAATGGATGATCGAGGGCGAGGTGGAGCGCGACCCGCGCGGCTTCGACGTGGCGCGCTTCGGCAGCTGGACCTCGCCCGGCTACACCGTGCCCAAGGTGATCGAGAACTACCAGATGCGGTTCTCGGTGAGTTACCCCAACGAGGAACGCCCGGCCGCCCGCCCCTTCCGCACCACGCCGATGTACGAGGTGTTCGACGGCATGAACGCGGTCTGGGGGCAGCAATACGGGCTGGAGGTGGTGAACTACCACGCCCTGCCCGATGAACCCCGCTACGAGGAGCCGAGCTTCCGCCGCTCGAACGCCTGGGCGGCGACCAAGGCCGAGGTGATGGCGGTGCGCACGGGCGTCGGCATCAACGAGGTGCAGAACTTCGGCAAGTACCGCGTGACCGGGCCGCGGGCGCGGGCCTGGCTCGACCGGATCATGGCCGGCGCGATCCCCAAGCCCGGGCGGATGTCGCTGACGCCGATGCTGGCGCCGTCGGGCAAGATCATCGGGGATTTCACCGTCTCCTGCCTGTCCGAGACCGAGTTCCAGCTGACCGCCAGCTACGGCGCGCAGGGCTGGCACATGCGCTGGTTCGAGCAGAACGCCGAGGACGGCGTGCGGGTCGAGAACATCTCGGACGCACGGTCGGGCTTCCAGATCGCGGGGCCGCAGGCGCGAGAGCTGTTGTCGCGGGTCACCCGCAGCGATGTCAGCACCGAGGCGTTCCGCTTCATGGATGTCCGGCCCATGACCGTGGGCATGGCCAATTGCCTCGTGCAGCGGGTCAGCTACACGGGCGACCTGGGCTACGAGATCTTCACCGACCACATGAGCGTGCGGCACCTGTGGGACACGCTCTGGCCGGCGGGGCAGGACCTGGGGCTGAAACCCTTCGGGATGCGGGCGATGATGTCGCTGCGGCTTGACCGCTGGTTCGGGTCCTGGGGGCGCGAGTTCTCGCCCGACTACACGCCGGCCGAGACCGGGCTCGACCGCTTCATCCGCTGGAACAAGCCCGCCGACTGGATCGGCAAGCAGGCCGCGCTGGCGGCAAAGGCCGCCGGGCCCGCGCGTCGTCTGGCCAGCTTCGTGGTCGACGCGGCCGAGGCCGACGTGGTGGCGTGGGAGCCGATCTGGCTCGACGGCACGGTCGCGGGGTTCTGCACCTCGGGCGGCTATTCGCACTGGACCGGGCAGTCGGCGGCGATGGGCTTCCTGCCCGCCGACCGGGTGGTGGACGGGCTGGAGGTGGAGATCGAGATCCTGGGCGAACGCCGACCCGCGCGGGTGGTCACGGCGCCGCTCTGGGACGATCCGCGGATGCGGGCGTGACCCACGGACGGCGCGCCGTAAAGGCGCACCTTGACCCATCCCCCTTCCCCCTGCCCTGATGCGTCCATGACCGCCACCCTCCTCCTTCTCGCCGCCGGTTCCTCCTCCCGCATGAAGGGCCGCGACAAGCTGCTGGAGGACATGGGCGGCGAGCCGCTCCTGCGCCTCATGGCCCGCCGCGCGACCAAGGCGGGCGTGCCCGTCCGCGTCGTGCTCGGCCCCGCGCAGGACGCCCGCCGCGCGGCGCTCGACGGGCTGGCGGTGGAGATCGTGGAGGCGACCGGCACCGACGGCATGGCCGCCTCGATCCGCGCGGGCGTCGCGGGTCTGGCCGGCCCCGTCCTCGTCGCGCTGGCCGACATGCCCGAGATCACCGCGCAGGACCTCTACCTGATGCTGTCGCTCGGCGCGCAATCCCCCGGCACCATCCTGCGCGCGGCGACGCAGGACGGGCGGCCCGGCAACCCGGTGCTGTTCCCCGCCGACCTGGTGCCCGAGCTGGCGCAGCTGACCGGCGACGCGGGCGCGCGGGACATCCTGAAGCGCGAGGCGGCGCGCGTCGCGCTCCTGCCGCTGCAGGGCGACCGCGCGGCGGTCGACCTCGACACGCCCGAGGACTGGGCGGCCTGGCGCGCGCGCCGCGGCGGCTGACCCCCGGGAACGGAAAAGGGCGGCCGTTCTGGCCGCCCCGTCCTTGTCCATGCCGTCCGACCCCGGCGCCGCCGGGCCGGTCCGCGGCTCAGAGTTGCAGAAGCCGGGCCTCGTGCGCCTTGAGCGAGCGGCGCGCGGCGGCGTAGTCGGCGATCCCCTCCCTGGTGGCGAGATCCGGGAACAGCGCCAGGATCTCGTCCCGCACCTCGTTGCCCATCGTCCCCAGCGTCTGGTCGCCGGGCTGGAAGCTCTCGGTCCAGGCGCCGTTCGACAGAACCACCTCGTGGCGGTCGAACATGAAGTGGATGTAGGTCGTGCGCAGCGTCTCCAGCGTCTGGATCGTGCCCGCGTTGACCAGGTGCTTGGCCGCCACCAGGACCTCGCTCTCGTCGAAGTAGAGCTGGGTCCGGTCGCCCGCGATCAGCATCCGGTGCTGCGGCGAGACCACCATGTCGCGCTCGGGCAGGCCGTGGCCGAGGCTGCCGGCCTTGATCAGGATCGGCCGGAGGTTCGGCGCCTTGGCCAGCTCCTCGCGGTTCAGCGTGCGGCTGCCGACCCAGCGGATCTCCTGGATGCCGTTGTCGCGGGTGACGACGCGGTCGCCCTCGCGCAGGCTTTCCACCGGGACCTCGCCCTTCGGCGTCGCGATCAGCGTGCCGGGGGTGAAGCAGGGGATGACGTTCTCGATCTCCTTGAAGATCAGCTCGCCCGCGATCGTGGTCTGGCTGGCGTCGGTGTAGAAGATCACCTTGCCCGACTCGCCCGGCTCGCCGCCCGGATCCAGCGCATCGTCGTAGATGATCTTGAGCGGGCCGGCGCCGGACAGGTCCAGCACGTCGATGTCGCCGTCGTCGGGATCCTCGCCACCGAGGATGGTGTCGCCGATGCCTTCCTTGTAGACATCGCCGAAGATCGGATCGGTGAAGTCGCCGATCACGAAGGTGTCGTTGCCGGTGCCGCCCGACAGGCTGTCGGCGCCCTGGCCGCCGATGATCAGGTCATCGCCGCTGCCGCCGTCGATCACGTCGTCGTCGATGCCGCCGTCCAGCGTGTCGTTGCCGGCGCCGCCGAAGATGGTGTCGTTGTCATCCTCGCCGAAGACCAGGTCGTTGCCGTCGCCGGCGTCGATCAGGTCGTCGCCATTGTTCAGGATCGGGTCGTTGTTGGCCGGGTTGACGTTGTTGTCGATCAGGTTGACGAGCGGCTCGTTCTCGCCGCCGTAGATGGTGTCGTCGCCGGCACCGGACGAGATCGTGTCGTTGCCTTCGCCGCCGATGATCGAGTCGTTGCCCGAGCCGGTGGTGATGCTGTCGCGGTCATAGCCGCCGTCGACCACGTTGTTGCCGTCGCCGGCGTTGATCACGTCGTCGTCGTCACCCGTCGAGATGGTGTCGTTGCCGGCCCCGGTGGTGACCGTGTCGCGGTCGTCGTTCGGGTTCGGATCGGGGCTGCCGATGAAGGGGAAGCCCAGGTCCGGCAGGCCCTCGCCGCCCGAGACGATCAGGTTGTCGCCCTCGAGATCGGTGATCGAGTCGTTGCCCGACCCGCCGGTGAGGGTGTCGTTGCCCGCGCCGCCGTCCATGACGTCGTTGCCCGCGCCGCCGGCCAGCGTGTCCTGGCCCGCCCCGCCCTTGAGGGTGTCGTTGCCGTTGCCCCCGCTGAGCGAGTCGTTGCCGGTGCCGCCATCGAGGCTGTCGTTGCCGTCGTTGCCGTTCAGCACGTCGTTGCCGTCGCCGCCCAGCAGCACGTCGTCGCCGGTGCCGCCCGACAGCGTGTCGTTGCCGGTGCCGCCGTCCAGCGTGTCCTTGCCGGCGCCGCCCAGCAGCGAGTCGTCGCCGCCCTCGCCGTAGATCAGGTCGTCGCCGTCGCCGCCCGACAGCGTGTCGTTGCCGGGGCCGTCGAGCACGGCGGGCACGTCGAAGAACACGTCGGTGACGTTGATGCCCGAGTTGTTCGGGCCGTTCTGGCCGTGCTGGATCACGATCTTCGCGACCGGGCCGGGGATGCTGACGAGGACCGAGTATTCGGCCGAGTTGTCCGGCAGGTAGCCGCCCTTCGAGGCCGCGGTGTCGGCGCCCGGAACGGCGTCGCTGTTGCTGAGCGTGAGGTTGGCGCCCGCCGTCAGCTCCACCTCGATCGGGTTGCCCGCGGCGTCATAGGCGAAGACCCGGACAAAGCCGCTGCCGTCGATGTCGTTGATGCGGAACGACACGTTCTCGACCGGCGAGGCGTTGCTGGTGCCCGGCGTCTTGAAGTCGAGCTGGTAGGTCGCCAGCCGGCCATTGCCGCCGGTCTCGCTGGAGAAGGACGAGTTGTCGTCGATCGTCTCGGTGCCGCTGTTGATGCCGGTCACGTTCTGGTCGGTGTTCTCGAACTCGTGCTGCACGCCGGTCGAGCTGGACACGATCGAGAAGGTCACGTCGACCGACCCGGTGTTCTGGGTGAAGCCGGTGATCTTGTCGCCGTTGTCGATCGGGGCCGGCCCGTTCGGATCGGGTGCCAGATCCCACTCGAAGCTTTCGCGCACGGCGCCGTTGCCGTCGGCCTCGCCCAGCGACTGGTCGCCGTAGATCACGTCGTTGCCGGCATCGCCGGACACGCTGTCGTTGCCGCCGCCGGCATAGACGGTGTCGTTGCCGTTGCCCGCGAAAACGGTGTCGTCGCCCGAGCCCGCGTCGACCAGGTCGTCGTCGTTGCCCGCGAGGTTGTCGCCGGCGTCGATGCTGTCGCCCTCGGGGTCGCCGGTGTAGGCCGCGTCGATCAGGTCGTCGCCCGAGGTGCCCTCGACGATGTAGTCGGGGGTGGTGCCGTCGCCGAGGACGATCTTTTCCCAGTTGTGCAGCTTGAGCTCGAAGTCCTTGTGGCCGTCGCCGTCGAGGTCGAGCTTGACCTCCACATCCCGGTCATCGTCGTCGGCCGCCGTCCAGGTGCCGGCGCCGTCGGTCACGAAGCCCTCCTTCACGAGCTCCGCCTCCAGCGCCGCCAGCTCGGCGGGCGTCAGCCAGCTGACGTCGAGCCGCAGCTCGTCGGCCGGCTTCAGGTCGTCCGAGCCGTTGCCGTCCAGCTCGAGGTAGCCCAGCTGCTTCAGCTCCATCCGGTCGAAGGCGCCGACGGTGACGACATCCTTGCCGTCCTCGGACACCTCGAACTTCTCGAACACCACGCCGTCGCCGATGTCAAACTCGGTATCGGCGGCCTTCTTGAAGTCGAACTCGGTCTTGGGGCCGTTGTAGCCGTCGGCCACCGTGACATGCGGGCTCAGGTCGTCGTCGCTGTAGATCTTGAGCTTGACGTCGCTGCTGTGCGTGGGGCTTTCGGCCAGGACGATGTTGAAGTCCACCGGCGCCGGGTCATGCGGGTTCGCCTCGAACTTCACTTCGCCCTTGAGGGTCGGAGCGATGATGTAGGTCTCGCCGGGAACGACGCAGACGGTTCCCGCTGCAGTGATAGTGATCGCCATCTGTCTCACGCTCCTTTTGCCGGGCGGAACCCCCGGCTCGCCCCGTCAAGACGGGCAACATCGGTTTACTTCGAACAAGCAGGCGACCCTGCGACCCCGAGGGCGGTCCGCACGGAGACGGATCCGGGCTGAGGCATGTGCTGGCGCGGCCAGGGCGGACGCAGCAGGGCGTTCCCCTTGACCGGCACGGCCGGAATGCGGCGTGAGACGTCGAACGACGACGACCTACGGCGCACCTTTCGCCCCGCTTCCGCGGATACGTTTTCGTGCGGCCGCCCCCGTGGCCTATGCAGACATCGCCCCCCAGTCGGGCTGCCATCTGGATACCCGGAACAGGGCCGTTCCAGAAAGCGAAATCTTTCGGAAAGACGTCACGAATGTGGCGGCGGCGGCCCCATTCCGGTCCATTTCCGTCCACATCCAAGGCAGATCGTTTCGCCCGGCGCAACGCGGGCACGGCCGCCGTCCGCGCCGGTTCCGTTAACAAATGATTAAGGTTTTGGGCGGATTCCCGCCGCCGGGCGCGAAACCCGCCCTGGGGGAACCCGGGTCATTGTTCGCAACCTGGCGACGATCAACCTGTTCCGTCCCGGAAACAGTATGTCCCGTCCGCCCCGGTTTCGCCGCAATCCCGCCGCACGGGGCCCGTCAACAAAACCGGCGGCTTGCCCGATTTGTCGCCAGATCGAGATCGGCCGCGGCGAATCGCGCGGCGAGGCGGGGGTGGGAACTTGCGGAGAGGGTGGTACCCGAGGCCGGGCTCGAACCGGCAAGCCTTGCGGCGGCGGATTTTGAATCCGCTGCGTCTACCAATTCCGCCACTCGGGCAACGCTCGAGGCGATACCGAAGTCGCCCCATCGCGTCCAGCCCGAATCCTTGCCGCGGCCCGCTGGCGGGATCGTGTCGGGCCCCGGTCCGCTCGGCGCTGGTGAGCCAGGCTCCGGTTTGCTACCGATGCCGGCGATTCGAGGTGCCGCGCCCGCGCCGGGACCCCACGAGGAGACGCGCCGATGACGGCATCCGGCGACGAGCCATTCACGATTTCGCAACGGCTGCACCTGTTGGCCCAGGACGCGGAGGGCGACTCGGTCACGCTCGACTGGATCCTCGCGCAGCTGAACGAGCGCGCCTTCGGCCTCTTCCTGCTGGTGCTGGCGCTGCCCTGCTGCATCCCGTTTCTCTACGGCGTGCCGCAGATCGTCGCCCTGCCGCTGATGTTCGTCTCGGGGCAGATCCTGCTGGGCCGGGGCACGCCATGGCTGCCGGGCAGGCTTGGCGCGCGGCAGGTCGCGACATCCAGCCTCGCGGGGCTGGCGCAGCGGGCCGAGCCGTGGCTCCGGCGGATCGAGGCGGTCAGCCGCCCGCGGCTGGCCGCGCTGACGCGGCGCCCGCTGGATCAGCTGGTGGGGGTCGCGCTGGTGGTGTTCAGCGCCTCGATCCTGGTGCCGCTGCCGGGCACCAACACGGTGCCGGGCATCGCCGTGGTGATCGTGGCGATGGGCCTGCTGCAGCGCGACGGCATCCTGGTGGTCGTCGGCACGATCCTGGGCCTGGCCTGGATCGGCACGCTGCTGCTCGCGGGCGCCACCTTGGTCAGCCTGCTCCGGGCGTGGATTGGACTGTGAGGAACATATGGAACGCAAGCATCTGATCGCACTGGCGGGGCTGGGGTCGCTGGCGATGCTGCTGGGGGCCTTCGGGTTCCAGTACATCGGCGGGCTCGCGCCCTGCGCCATGTGCCTGTGGCAGCGCTGGCCGCACGCGGCCGCCATCGCGCTGGGCGCGCTGGGCGCGGCGGTGCCGCACGCGCTGGTGGCCTGGGCGGGGGCGCTGTCGATGGTGGTGAATGCCGGCATCGCGCTCCTGCACACGGGGGTCGAGCGCGCATGGTGGACGCTGAACCTCACCTGCACCGGCGGCGGCGAGGACATCGGGTCGATGGACGTCAGCGCGCTGCTCGACCCCACGCAGGGCGCCGAGATCGTGCTCTGCACCGAGGTGGCCTGGTCGATGCTGGGCCTGTCGATGGCGTCGTGGAACGGGATCGTCTGCCTGGTGCTGGCCGGCATCTGGGTCGCCGCCGCGCGGTCGCGCACCGCCTAACGCCGCGGCGCGCCCTTGCGGGTGTTCAGGAGCAGGCTCGTCTCCGAGGTCTCCACCCCGTCGAGGCGCCGGATCTCGAACAGCACCCGGTCGAGATCCTCCAGCGTGGCGGTGCCCAGTTCCACGATCAGGTCCCACTTGCCGTTGGTGGAATGCACCTGCCGCACCGCCGGGTGGCCGGTCAGGCGCAGCATCACCCGCTCCGCCCCCGGCCCCGAGATCGACAGCATCATCAGGCCCCGCACCGGCGCCTCGGCCACGTCCTGCGCGGTTTCCACCGTGAAGCCCCGGATCACGCCGGCCGCCTGAAGTTTCTCGAGCCGCGCCCGCACCGTCGCCCGCGACAGCCCGAGGAGCGCCGCGAGGTCCGACAGGGGCGCGCGCCCGTCGCGCTTCAGCGCCGCCAGCAGCTTCTGGTCGGTTTCGTCCATCCTGCGCAGCCTTGCCCGCCGTTTCGATCATTCCTCGCGCATTTCGATCACTCTGGGGCCTTCCCGTCAACCCGGATCGGCGGGCATCACTCGCGGCACACGCGCAGAGGAAAGACCCGCCATGCCCCAGCCCTGCCTCCTTCTCGGCGCCCCCGTGGACAGCGGCAAGCGCACCCGCGGCTGCCTGATGGGCCCCGCCGCCTATCGCGTCGCGGGGATCGCCGCGGCGCTGGAAAGCCTCGGCCGCCCGGTGCGCGACCTTGGCGACGTGGCGCCTGCGCCGCTGCGCCCCGCGACCTGCGGCAACCCGGTCGTCCACGCCCTGCCCGAGACCGTCGCCTGGACCGAGGCGCTGTCCGCGGCGGCGCGCGACGCCATCGCCCAGGGCTTTCCGATCTTTCTCGGCGGCGACCACGCCCTGTCGCTCGGCACCGTCTCGGGCGTCGCGGCCCATGCCGCGGCGCTCGGCCGGCCGCAGTTCGTCCTGTGGCTCGACGCCCACGCCGACATGCACACGCCCGAGACCACCGCCTCGGGCCACCTGCACGGCACGCCCGTCGCCTACCTGACCGGGCGGCCCGGCTTCGACGCCTTCCCGCCCCTGCCCGCGCCCATCCCCGAGGCCCATGTCTGCTACCTCGGCCTGCGGTCGGTCGATCCGGCCGAGCGCCGGGCGCTGGCCGCCGCGCCCTTCGACGCGCAGGACATGCGCGCCATCGACGAGACCGGCATCGCGGTGCCGCTGCGCGCCTTCCTCGCCCGCGTCGCGGCGGCGAACGGCCTGCTGCACGTGTCGCTCGACGTCGATTTCCTCGACCCCGCCATCGCGCCCGCCGTCGGCACCACCGTCCCCGGCGGCGCGACCTTCCGCGAGGCGCACCTGGTGATGGAGATGCTGCACGATTCGGGCCTCGTCACCTCGCTCGACCTCGTGGAGCTGAACCCCTTCCTCGACGAGCGCGGGCGCACCGCCTCGCTGATGGTCGACCTGACGGCCTCGCTTCTCGGCCGCACCGTGTTCGACCGCCCCACCCGCAGTTTCGCCGCCTGACGGAGCCCGCCATGACCCTCCCCGCCCCCTCCGACCGCGCCTATGTGCCCTTCGTCTCGGTCGCCACGATGATGGAGCTGATCCATGCGGTCGGCCTCGAGACCATGCTGGTCGAGCTGACCGACGCCATCGAGGCCGAGTTCCGCCGCTGGCCCGCCTTCGACAAGACGCCCCGCGTCGCCGCCCATTCGCCCGACGGGGTGATCGAGCTGATGCCGACCTCGGACGGCATCCACTACGCGTTCAAATACGTGAACGGCCACCCCAAGAACACGCGCGAGGGGTTGCAGACCGTCACCGCCTTCGGGCTGCTTGCCGACGTCGACACCGGCTACCCGATGCTCCTGTCGGAAATGACGATGCTGACGGCGCTGCGCACCGCCGCGACCTCCGCCATGGCCGCCCGGCACCTGGCGCCGCAGGGCGCGCGCGTCATGGCGATGATCGGCAACGGCGCGCAGGCCGAATTCCAGTGCCTCGCCTTCCGCGCGGTCTGCGGCATCGACACGGTGCGGCTGTGGGACATCGACCGCGCCGCGACCGACAAGGCGATGCGCAACCTCGCGGGCTCGGGCCTGACCCTCGTCCCCTGCGCCAGCGCCGAGGCCGCGGTCGAGGGCGCGCAGATCATCACCACCTGCACCGCCGACAAGCAGGCCGCCACGATCCTGACCGACAACATGGTCGGCGCGGGCGTGCACCTGAACGCCATCGGCGGTGACTGCCCCGGCAAGACCGAACTGCACCGCGACATCCTGCTGCGGTCGGACATCTTCGTGGAATACCCGCCCCAGACCCGCGTCGAGGGCGAGATCCAGCAGCTGCCCGCCGACCACCCGGTGATCGAGCTGTGGCAGGTCATCACCGGCGCGGCCCCCGGCCGGCGCGACGCGGCCGCGGTGACGCTCTTCGACAGCGTGGGCTTCGCCGTCGAGGATTTCGCGGCGCTGCGCTACATCCGCGCCAAGCTGCAGGAGACCGGGCTTTACGACCGGCTCGACCTGCTGGCCGACCCCGACGATCCGCGCGACCTCTACGGGATGCTGCAGCGCGCGCGCGCGCCCGGCCGCCCGGTCAGTGCAGCGTGAATTCCCCCGTCACGTTGCGCCATTCGCCCGGCGCGATCAGCTTGCGGTGCACGAAGCGCACCGAATGCAGCGGCCCCTCGATGGCCTTCTGCCAGTACTCGATGAAGCCGAACAGCCGCGGGTAATCCGGCGCGAGGTCGTAGTCCTGCCAGACGAAGGTGTTCAGCACGTTGCGGTAATCGGGCATGCGGTAGACCATCTCGGCGGTGGTCAGCCCGTAGCCCTTGAGCATCAGCTCGGTCTCGGTCCTTGCCATGGGGCACCTCTGGTGTTGCCTCCTCCACGGATCCAGCCTGCCACGCCGCAATTAAAAATCAATGAAAACAATTTGTTGGCAGTCGTTTCGGGTGGCTGCCAAGGACCGGCGCCCCTTGGCATTGCACCCCATATCCGGCGGGCCTATACTGCGCCGCAACAAGATATAGACGCAACGCGCGAGACAGGCGGCCCCAGTGAGCGACACCCCGGAAACCCCTGAAAACGAAGAAGATATGGGCCCCGCGCGGATGCCCCATGCCGGCCCGTCCATCGACATCGCGGCCGAGATGAAGACCTCCTTCATCGACTACGCCATGTCGGTGATCATCTCCCGCGCCATCCCCGACCTGCGCGACGGGCTGAAGCCGGTGCACCGGCGCATCCTCTTCGCGATGCACGAGACCAACAACACCCACGACAAGCCCTACCGCAAGTCCGCCCGCCCCGTGGGCGACGTGATGGGCCAGTACCACCCCCACGGCGACAGCGCGATCTACGACGCGCTGGTCCGCATGGCGCAGCCCTTCTCCATGTCGCTGCCCCTGCTGGACGGCCAGGGCAACTTCGGCTCCATGGACGGCGACAACCCCGCGGCCATGCGCTACACCGAGGTCCGCATGGCCCCGCCGGCCGCCTACATCCTGGCCGACATCGACAAGGACACCGTCGATTTCCAGGACAACTACGACGGCAAGCAGCAGGAACCGACCGTCCTGCCCGCGCGCTTCCCGAACATGCTGGTCAACGGCGCGGGCGGCATCGCGGTGGGCATGGCGACCAACATCCCGCCCCACAACCTGGGCGAGGTGATCGACGCCTGCCAGGCCCTGATCGCCAACCCCGACCTCAGCTCGGAACAGCTGATCGAATACATCCCCGCGCCCGATTTCCCGACCGGCGGCCTGATCCTCGGCCGCTCCGGCGCGCGCAAGGCGTATCTGGAGGGGCGCGGGTCGGTCATCATCCGCGCCAAGACCCACGTCGAGGAGATCCGCAAGGACCGCTTCGCCATCGTGGTCGACGAGATCCCCTACCAGGTGAACAAGGCGTCCATGATCGAGCGCATCGCGGACCTGGTGCGCGAGAAGAAGCTCGAGGGCATTTCGGGCGTCGCGGACGAAAGTGACCGCATCGGCGTGCGCGTGGTGATCGAGCTGAAGCGCGACGCCACGCCCGAGGTGGTGCTGAACCAGCTGTTCCGCTTCACCCAGATGCAGACCTCCTTCGGCTGCAACATGCTGGCCTTGAACGGCGGCCGGCCCGAGCAGCTGACGCTGCGCGGCTTCCTCACCGCCTTCCTCGACTTCCGCGAGGAGGTGGTTGCCCGCCGCACCGCGTTCGAGCTGCGCAAGGCGCGCGACCGGGCGCACGTCCTTTGCGGCCTCGCCGTGGCCGTGTCGAACGTCGACGAGGTGGTGCGTACCATCCGCGCCTCGGCCGACGCGGCGGAAGCCCGCGAAAAGCTGATGACGCGCCGCTGGCCCGCCGCGGAAATCCTGCCCTTCATCAAGCTGATCGACGACCCGACGCACACCGCGAACGAGGACGGCACCTACAACCTGTCGGAAACCCAGGCCCGCGCCATCCTCGATTTGCGCCTCCAGCGCCTGACGCAGCTGGGCGTGAAGGAGGTCACCGACGAGCTGGAAGACCTCGCCACCAAGATCAAGGACTACCTCGCCATCCTCGGGAGCCGCGAGCGCATCCTGTCGATCATCTCGGCCGAACTGGCCGAGGTGCGCGAGAAATTCGCCGTCCCCCGCCGCACCGAGATCACCGACTGGTCCGGCGACATGGAGGACGAGGACCTCATCGAGCGCGAGGACATGGTCGTCACCATCACCCAGGGCGGCTACATCAAGCGCACGCCGCTCGGCGAGTTCCGCGCCCAGAAGCGCGGCGGCAAGGGCCTGTCGGGCGGCGCGCTGAAGGAAGACGACGTGGTGACCTCGCTCTTCGTGGCGAACACCCACACGCCGCTCCTGTTCTTCACCACCGACGGCATGGTCTACAAGCTCAAGACCTGGCGCCTGCCGCAGGGCAGCCGCGCCAGCCGTGGCAAGGCGCTGGTCAACATCCTGCCGATCGAGACCGGCACCGGCATCGCCGCCGTCATGCCCGTGGACCGCGACGAGGATCACTGGGACGAGCTGCAGATCGTCTTTGCCACCTCCGAGGGCGAGGTGCGCCGCAACGCGCTGTCCGATTTCACCAACGTCATGCGCAACGGCAAGATCGCCATGCGCCTGCCCGAGGACGGCTCGGTCAGCCTGGTCAACGCCCGCATCTGCTCCGAGGCCGACGACGTGATGCTGGTCACCGCGGCCGGCCGCGCGATCCGCTTCCCCACCACCGATGTGCGCGTGTTCAAGGGCCGCGATTCGACCGGCGTGCGGGGCATCCGCCTGGCCGACGGCGACCGCGTGGTGTCGATGGCCGTGATCCGCCATTTCGAGGCCACGCCCGAGGAACGCGCCGCCTACCTCAAGCAGCGCCGCCTGATGGCCGGCGCCCCGGACGAGGAGATCGAGGCCGACGAGGACGAGGTGCAGGTCGCCGAGGGGCAGCTGTCCCCCGACCGCTACGCCGAGATGTCGGCCGCCGAGGACCTGATCCTGACCATCACCGCCGGCGGGTCGGGCAAGCTGTCGTCCTCGCACGACTACCCGGTGCGCGGCCGCGGCGGCCAGGGCGTCATGGCGATGGACAAGGCGATGCGCGGCGGCGCGCTGGTCGCGGCCTTCCCGGTCGATCTCGACGACCAGGTGATGCTCGCCACCTCCACCGGCCAGTCGATCCGGGTGCCGGTCGACGGCATCTCGTTCCGCTCGCGCTCGGCGGGGGGCGTGCGGGTGCTGAACGCCGCCGCCGGCGAAGAGGTGGTGTCGGTCGCCTGGATCGCCGACCAGGCCGAGGACGAGGCGGCGGAGGGCTGACGCGGCCCCCGCCTGTCCCGATCCCGCCACGATTGCCACGCCTTCGCCCGACGGCGCCCCGAAACCTGTCCGGAATTGCCGGAATCGGGCCGCAAATGGGCGGCAGTCTGACCTCAGGCCGGCATCCCCCCCGGGGCCCCGACATCGGGGCCGGGGCCGCCGGGCAACGCAGGCAAGGAGGCGTCCGCATGGCACAGGGCATCACGCAACCGACCGGCGTCAACGCGGCGGCGCAGGCCATCCTGCGCCTTCTCATCGCGTCCTACTTCCTAGCCGTCGCCCTGCAGCTGATCCCGGGCACCGACCTGGGGCTCCTGTTCACGCCGGTCCTGCCCGCCCCCTTCGACAGCGCGCTGGCCACCGGCATCGTCTTCATCCTCGCCTTCCTGATCATGGCGGGCACCGCGGTGCGGCTGGCCGCGCTGATGATGGCGCTGATGACCTTCTACGCCAGCTATCTGGCGATGCTGTCGCTGGGCGTCGGCGACGAGCTTGGCGCCTTCTGGCGCGACCTCGCCCTGATCGCCGCGCTCCTGCTGACCTATCCCGCAAGCGACCGCGCCGGGCGGGCCGAGCCGCGCCGCCGCCTCCAGCGCCACGTCGCGCCCCGGCGCATCCCCGGCTTTTCCATCGGCACGCTGGCCCGCCGCCCGCTGCGCCCCATGCCCGCCGTCGGCCTCGCCGCGCTGCAGGCCCAGGCCCAGCCCGTGCGCCGCATGAGCGAGGAAGCCACGATCTTCGCCCTCCGCCGGCGCCGCCACGGCGCGTCGGCCGTGGTGCCCGTGATCGACCCGCTCGACGAGGTCGACAACCTGTTCGCCGACGACGCCGGAACCCCGGCGTGACGGCAGCCGCCACCCTCTCCAGGGTGATCGAGAGAAACGCGTTCCGCCCTTGAGGTGCGGGGCGCGTTTCCGCTATTGCGGGGCCATGACAGACCGCGTGATCCAGATCATCGGCGGCGGCATGGCCGGCTCCGAGGCGGCGTGGCAGGCGGCCGAGGCCGGCGCCCGCGTCGTCCTGCACGAGATGCGCCCCGCCGTCGGCACCTTCGCCCACCGCACCGGCCACCTGGCCGAGATGGTGTGCTCCAACTCCTTCCGCTCCGACGACGACGAGCAGAACGCCGTGGGCCTCCTGCACTGGGAAATGCGCGCGGCGGGATCGTTGATCATGGCGATGGCCGACGCCCACCGCCTGCCCGCGGGCGGCGCGCTGGCCGTCGACCGCGACCCCTTCGCCGAGTCCGTGACCGCGCGGCTCCGCGCCCACCCCAACATCGAGATCCGCGCCGGCGAGATCACCGGCCTGCCCGACACCGGCCCCGCCATCATCGCCACCGGCCCCCTCACCTCGGGCGCGCTCGCGCAGGCCATCGCCGCCGAGACCGGGCAGGACGCGCTGGCCTTCTTCGACGCCATCGCCCCCATCGTCTATGCCGAAAGCATCGACATGTCGGTGGCCTGGGAACAGTCGCGCTACGACAAGGGCGAGACGCTTGAGGAACAGCGCGCCTACATCAACTGCCCGATGACCCGCGACGAGTACGAGACCTTCATCGACGCGCTCATCGCCGCCGACAAGGCCGAGTTCCACGAGGGCGAGACCGCGCAGTATTTCGACGGCTGCCTGCCGATCGAGGTGATGGCCGAACGCGGCCGCGAGACGCTGCGCCACGGGCCGATGAAGCCCGTGGGCCTGACCAACCCGCACAACCCCACCGTCAAGCCCTGGGCCGTCGTCCAGCTCCGCCGCGACAACGCGCTCGGCACGCTCTACAACATCGTGGGCTTCCAGACCAAGATGAAGTACGGCGCGCAAACCGCTGTTTTCAAGATGATTCCGGGGTTGCAGGACGCCAGCTTCGCGCGGCTGGGCGGCATCCACCGCAACACCTTCATCAACTCGCCCACGCTGCTGGACGGCCAGATGCGGCTGCGGTCCAAGCCCCATATCCGCTTCGCCGGCCAGATCACCGGGGTCGAGGGCTACGTCGAATCCGCCGCCATGGGCCTGCTCGCCGGCCGGCTGGCCGCCGCCGAGGTGCTGGGCCATTCCCTGCCGCCGGTGCCGCAGGAGACCGCGATGGGCGCGCTCGTCCACCACATCACCGGCGGCGCCGAGGCCAAGACCTTCCAGCCGATGAACGTGAACTTCGGCCTGTTCCCCCCGGTCGAAGGTTTCCGCGCCGGCCGCCGGGGCCGCGTCGACCGCTACAAGGCCTACACCGACCGCGCCAAGGCCGCCTGGACCGCCTGGCTGGCCCCGCAGCGCGCCGATGCGGCGTGATCTTCGCGCGATGCGTGAAGATCGCCCCGCAACCTCTTGCCTGACATGACGTTTCGCACCCGGTTCGCACCGTCCCCCACGGGTCCGCTGCATCTCGGCCATGCCTATTCCGCCATCCTCGCCCATGACATGGCCCGCGCCGCCGGCGGCGCCTTCCTGCTCCGCATCGACGACATCGACCAGACCCGCGCGCGGCCCGAGTGGGAGGCGCTGATCCTCGAGGATATCGCCTGGCTCGGCCTGAGCTGGGACGCGGCCCCCCGCCGCCAGTCCGACCACCTGCCCGCCTACCGCGCCGCCCTCGACCGCCTCTCCGCCATGGGCCTGACCTACCCCTGCCGCTGCTCCCGCCGCGACATCCGCGAGGCCGCCAGCGCCCCGCAGGAGGGCGCGACCCACGGCCCCGACGGCATCGTCTACCCCGGCACCTGCCGCGGCCGCCCGATGGCCGAGGCCGGCCCGGGCGACGCCATCCGCCTCGACATGGCCCGCGCGCTCGACACGCTTGCAGACCTGCCGACCCTCACCGAAACCGGCCCCGCCCATGCCGGCGCCATCCCGCTCACCCGCGATCACCTGATACACGGCATCGGCGACGCGGTGCTCGCCCGCCCCGCCATGGGCGCCTCCTACCACCTGTCGGTCGTGGTCGACGACGCGGCGCAGGCCATCACCCATGTCATCCGCGGCGAGGACCTGTTCGAGGCCGCGCAGCTGCAGGCGGTCCTCGCCTCCCTCCTCGGCCACCCCCTGCCCACCTACCACCACCACCGGCTGATCCGCGACGACCACGGCAAACGGCTGGCCAAGCGCGACGACGCGCGCGCCATCCGCCTCTACCGCGCCGAAGGGGCCACGCCGCAGGACATCCGCCGCATGGTCGGCCTCTGACGGGCTTCATCTTTCCGAAAATACGCCGGCGACCGGCCGGTCACTCGGGCGACATCAGTTCGACTTCCTGCCCGTCCCGCACCGCGGTGTAGAAACACACCCGCCGGTTGGTGTGGCAGGCCGGCCCGGTCTGGCGCACCAGCGCCAGCAGGCAATCGCGGTCGCAGTCGAGCCGGAGCTCGACCAGCTCCTGCACATGCCCCGAGCTCTCGCCCTTGACCCAGAAGGCCGCGCGCGACCGCGACCAGTAGGTCACGCGGCCCGTCTCCAGCGTGCGGGCCACGGCATCCGCATTCATCCAGGCCAGCATCAGCACCTCGCCCGTCGCCGCCTCCTGCGCGATGCAGGGGATCAGGCCGTTGGCGTCGTAGCGGAGCGTGGCGGGGTCGAAACCGGGCATGGCGGCCTCTTTGCAAAACCGGGCGTGGCCGCTACCTATAGGGGCACGGAACCAGAGGCAAACGCGATGTCCGGCGACAGCGACCTGATCAAGCTCTACTCCCAGCGCATCCTCGCGCTCGCGGCGGACATCCCGCACCGCGGCCGGCTCGAGGCGCCGCAGGCGAGCATCCGCAAGCGTGCGCCGCTCTGCGGCTCGACGGTGACCGTCGACCTCGACATGGAGGACGGCCGCATCGCCCGCTTCGCCCAGGACGTGAAGGCCTGCGCGCTCGGGCAGGCCTCGGCGGCGCTGATGGGGGCCGACATCATCGGCCGGACGCGGGCCGAGATCGAGGCCGCCCGCGACCAGCTCCGCGCCATGCTCAAGGACGGCGCGCCGCCCCCCGGCGCCCCCTTCCACGGCTTCGAGGTGCTGGAGCCCGCCCGCGACTACCGCAACCGCCACGCCTCGATCCTGCTGGCCCTCGAGGCCACCGCCGAGGCGATGCAGGAGGCCGAGCGCGCCGCCTGCGCCTGATCCCGGTCGTTCCAGGAAAAAAAACCGCCGCACCTCCGGGGGGAGGGCGGCGGCAGTCAGCGTGTCCGTCGGCAGGGCCGGCCCGGGAGGCAAACCGGGCGGGACAGAACGGGGGCGTGGCTGTTGGGGACAGAAACCACGCCCTGGCCCTGCCGGACCGCAGGCAGAAAGGGGTCAGATCAGGCCGGGCAGGTAGAGCATCCCGTAGGTGAAGGCCGCGATCGCCACGACACCCGCCGCGTCGGCCAGGATCGTGTCACGGCTGCGGGTCAGGATATCGGCGATGCGGGTCATGGCGGGCTCTCCCTTGCGTCGGTGTTAACGCTTTGTTCTCATGTTTCGGGCAATCTGTCCAGAACTTTTTGAGAACATCTGCGAACGAAAGGGGTCATCCCGCCGAAATCAGCCGTATCGCCTTGTCCTGTTCCAGCAGCCACAGCAGCACGCGCGCCGATTGCCCCTGCGGGCTCATCAGCGTGGGGTCCCGGGTCAGGAGCGTGCGCGCCGCCGACTGCGCCAGCGCCATCAGCCCGGTCTGCGCCTCGAGATCCGCGATGCGGAACCGCGGCAGGCCCGACTGCGCGGTGCCGATCAGGTCGCCGGCGCCGCGGATCGCCAGATCCTCCTCGGCGATGCGGAACCCGTCCTCGGTGTCGCGCAACACCATGAGCCGCCGCCGCGCCGTCTCGCCCAGCGGCGGGCGGTACATCAGCAGGCAGGTGGAGGCCGCCGCCCCGCGCCCGACCCGCCCGCGCAGCTGGTGCAGCTGCGCCAGGCCGAAGATCTCGGCCTGCTCGATCACCATGATCGAGGCGTTGGGCACGTCCACGCCCACCTCGATCACGGTGGTGGCCACCAGAACCCGCGTGTCGCCGCGGGCGAAGGCCTCCATCGCGGCGGTCTTGGCCTCGGGCGGCAGCTGCCCGTGCACCAGCCCCACCACCCCCTCGCCCAGCGCCGCGCGCAGCAGGCGGAACCGCTCCTCGGCCGCCGTCGCGTCGAAGCTCTCGCTCTCCTCCACCAGCGGGCAGACCCAGTAGGCCTGCCGCCCCTCGGCCACGGCCTTGCGCAGGTGATCCACCACCTCGTCCATCCGCCCCGCGGACACCAGCGCCGTCTGCACCGGCGTGCGGCCCGGCGGCTTCTCGTCCAGCACGCTCACGTCCATGTCGCCGTAGGTGGCGAGGCTCAGGGTGCGCGGGATCGGCGTCGCGGTCATCACCAGCACGTCAGCCCCCTGCCCCTTGGCCCCCAGTGCGATGCGCTGGCGCACGCCGAAGCGGTGCTGCTCGTCCACGATGGCCAGCCGCAGGTCGGCGAAGTCCACGTCCTCGACAAAGACCGCGTGGGTGCCGACGAGGATGTGGATGTCGCCGCGCTTCAGCGCCGCGAGCTTGGCCTTGCGCTCCGCCCCCTTGTCCTGGCCCGACAGCATCTCGATCACCACGCCCGCCGCCTCGGCCAGCGGCTTCAGGTTCGCGTAGTGCTGCCCGGCGAGGATCGTGGTCGGCGCCATCATCACGCCCTGCCCGCCCGCCTCGACCGCGACGAGCAGCGCGAGGAGCGCGACCAGCGTCTTGCCCGCGCCCACGTCCCCCTGCAGGAGCCGGTTCATCCGCGTCGGCGCCGCCATGTCCGCGGCGATCTCGGCCACCGCTCGGGCCTGCGCGCCGGTCGGGCGGTAGGGCAGGCTGTCGAGGACGCGCTGCCGCAACCGCCCGTCGCCCCGCGTCTCCCGCCCCTTGCCGCGCCGGGCCGAGGCGCGCGCCAGCGCCAGCGTCAGCTGGTGCGCGAAGAGCTCGTCGAAGGCCAGCCGCTCGCGCGCCGGTGCCCCGCGCGCGAGGTCAGCGGGGCCGGCGGGCGCGTGTACCGCCTCGACCGCGGCACGCCAGGCGGGCCAGCCCTTCTGGTCCATCAGCGGCAGGTCGATCCATTCGCCCAGGTGTGGCACCCGCTCCAGCGCCGACAGGACCGCGCGGCGCACCCCCTTCTGGGTCAGGCCGGCCGACAGCGGGTAGACCGGTTCGAAGGCGGGGATCTCGCCCGCCTCCTCCGGCGTCAGGATGTGGTCGGGGTGCGGCATCTGCGCGATGCCGTCGAACAGCTCGACCTTGCCCGACACCACCCGGCGGCTGCCCGTGGGCAGGATGCGCGACAGGTAATCGCCCTTGGCGTGGAAGAAGACGAGCTGGAAACTGGTCTGCGCGTCCTCCACCTCGATCCGGTAGGGCCGGCCGCGGCCCGTCGGCGGGCGGTGGCGGCCCACCGTCACCTCGACCGTCGCCATCCCCGGCAGCGCAACCTCGCGGATCGAGGCGCGGCGGCTGCGGTCGGTGCCGCCCACAGGCAGCGTCAGCACCAGGTCCTTCGGCGTCTCGACGCCCAGGCCCTTGTAATGCCTCGCGGTCTTGGGCCCGACCCCGTCCAGCGCCTCGAGCCCGGCGAAGAGCGGCCAGAGGTAGTCCGGCCGCCCCGTCTGCGGGCCCGCCTCAGCCATCGCCGATCAGGGCGAGCCAGCCGTCCTCGTCGATCGTCTCGATCCCGAGCTCCGCCGCCTTCTTGGCCTTCGACCCCGCGCCCGGCCCCGCGACCAGCAGGTCGGTCTTGGCCGACACGCTGCCCGCCACCTTGGCCCCCAGCGCCTCGGCCCGCGCCTTGGCCTCGGCGCGGGTCATCTTTTCCAGCGTGCCGGTGAAGACCACGGTCTTTCCGGCCACCGGGCTGCCCGCCGTCGCGCGGGCCGGCGGCGCCTCGACCTGCAACTGGGCCACCAGCCGGTCGACCGAGGCGCGCTCGGCGTCTTGCGTCAGCGTCGTGGTCAGCGCGACGGCCACCGCCTCGCCGATGCCGTCGATGCCGGTGATCTCGGACCAGGCCGGGCTGTCGGCCAAGTGCGGCTTGCGCGCCCTCACGTCGGGGGCGGCGGCGGCGGGCTCCTGCGCGGCGCGGTCGACGGTGTCGATGAAGGCCGCCCAGCTGCCGAAATGCCGCGCGAGATCGGCCGCGGCGACCTCGCCCACGTGGCGGATGCCGAGCGCGAAGATCAGCCGGCCGAGCCCGATGCGGCGGCGCTCGGCGATGGCGTCGAAGAGGTTGCGGGCGGATTTCTCGCCCCAGCCCTCGCGGTTCTTCAGCTGGCGCAGCCCGGTGCCGTAATTCCGTTCCAGGTCAAAGATATCCGCGGGTTCCCTGATCCAGCCGTCGGCGTAGAAGGCCTCGACCTGTTTCGACCCCAGCCCCTCGATGTCGAAGGCCTGGCGCGAGACGAAATGCTTCAACTTTTCAACGGCCTGCGCGGGGCAGATCAGGCCGCCGGTGCAGCGGCGCACGGCGTCGCCCTCCTCGCGCACGGCGTCCGAGCCGCATTCGGGGCAGGTCACGGGAAAGACGAAGGGCGCGGCGCCCTCGGGCCGACGCGACAGGTCGACATCGGCGATCTTGGGGATCACGTCGCCGGCGCGGTAGACCTGCACCCAGTCGCCGACGCGGATGTCGCGGCCGCCCCGGATCGGCTGGCCGCGGGAGTCGCGGCCGGCGATGTAGTCCTCGTTGTGGAGCGTGGCGTTGGAGACGACGACGCCGCCGACGGTGACGGGGGTCAGGCGGGCGACGGGGCTCAGCGCCCCGGTGCGGCCGACCTGGATGTCGATCGCCTCGAGCCGGGTCCAGGCGAGCTCGGCGGGGAACTTGTGCGCGATGGCCCAGCGGGGGGTGGTGGAGCGCAGGCCGAGGCGGGCCTGGAGCGCGAGGTCGTCGACCTTGTAGACGACGCCGTCGATGTCGTAGCCGAGGGTCGCGCGCCTCTCCTCGATGCCCGCGTAATGCGCGAGCATCTCGTCGAGGCTGTCGCAGCGGCGCGTCAGCGGGTTGGTCGGGAAGCCCAGCGCGGCAAGCCGCGCCACGGCCTCGGCCTGGCTGCGGCCGAGCGGCGCGGACAGCTCGCCCCAGGAATAGGCGAAGAAGCTGAGCGGGCGGGCGCGCGTGACCGCGGGGTCGAGCTGGCGCAGCGAGCCCGCCGCCGCGTTGCGCGGGTTGGCGAAGGTCTTGTCGCCCGCCGCGGCCTGCTGCGCGTTCAGCGCGGCGAAGTCGGCGTGGCGCATGTAGACCTCGCCGCGCACCTCCAGAACCGCGGGGGCGCCCTCCAGCCGTGCGGGAATGTCCTTGATCGTCAGGGCGTTGGCGGTGACGTTCTCGCCCGTCACCCCGTCGCCGCGGGTGGCGGCGCTGACCAGCCGCCCGTCCTCGTAGCGCAGCGACAGCGACAGGCCGTCGATCTTGGGCTCGGCGGTGAAGGCCAGCGGGGCCGCGTCGGGCAGGTTCAGGTAGCGGCGGATGCCGGCGACGAAATCGGCCACGTCGGCGGCGTCGAAGGCGTTGGCGAGCGACAGCATCCGCTCGGCATGGGTGACCTTGCCGAAGCCCTCGGCGGGGGCGGCACCGACCTGGGCGGTCGGGCTGTCGGGGTGCGCCAGATGGGGGAAGCGGGCCTCGATGGCGGCGGCCTCGCGCTTCAGCGCGTCGTAGTCGGCGTCGGAGAGATCAGGCGCGTCGTCCTGGTAATAGGCGCGGTTGGCGGCATCGAGCCGGCGGGTGAGCTCGGCCAGCCGGGCCGCCGCCTCGGCCTCGGAGAGCGCCGCCACGGCGGCCTCGGCGCGCTCGGTCTCCTCCGCCATGGTGCCTGTCCCCCTGCCCGGTCCCGTCCCGTTGGGTTTAGGAGGCTCGGGGCGCAATTTCCAGCCCGGCCGCGCGGCCCGCGCGCGCCGCGGCTCAGCCGTTCACGGCATAGCCGATCGCCGCCTGCCCCGGCATCGGGTCGCGCAGCACGTAGCCGCGGCCCCAGACCGTCTCGATGTAGTTGTCGCCGCCGGTGGCGACCGACAGCTTCTTGCGCAGCTTGCAGATGAAGACGTCGATGATCTTGAGCTCGGGCTCGTCCATGCCGCCGTAGAGGTGGTTGAGGAACATTTCCTTTGTCAGCGTCGTGCCCTTGCGCAGACTGAGAAGCTCCAGCATCTGGTATTCCTTGCCGGTCAGGTGGACCGTCACCCCGTCCACGTCGACCGTCTTGGCGTCGAGGTTGACCGAGATGCGCCCGGTGCGGATCACCGACTGGGCGTGGCCCTTGGAGCGGCGGATGATGGCGTGGATGCGCGCCACCAGCTCCTCGCGGTGGAAGGGCTTGGTCAGGTAGTCGTCGGCGCCGAAGCCGAAGCCCTTGAGCTTGGTCTCGGGGTCGTCGAGGCCCGACAGGATCAGGATCGGCGTGTTCACCCGGGCCGTGCGCAGCTGGCGCAGCACGTCGTGGCCGTGGATGTCGGGCAGGTTCAGGTCGAGCAGGATGATGTCGTAGTCGTAGAGCTTGGCGAGGTCGATCCCCTCCTCCCCGAGGTCGGTGGAGTAGACGTTCAGGTTCGCGTGTCTGAGCATCATCTCGATGCTGCGGGACGTCGTGGGGTCGTCTTCGACAAGCAGAACACGCATCTGAAATCTCCGAATCTCGCTATGGCCCGCCCAGATTCGGCCACAATGGTTAATTTCAAGTTACCCTTTCGGACAGGTTCAACCCCATGGCGCCCGTCACGCCCGGTAGCGTTGCAGCGCGGTCGCCCGCAGCGCCGCGACCCCGTGCTGGGCCACCGCCTCGCGCCAGGCGGCCAGTTCCTCGTCCGACAGGCCCCAGGTGGCGACGGCCTCTTCGGCGGTGATCAGCCCCGCCTCGACCGCCCGCACCACGGCGGCCTTGCGGCTGGCGACCCAGCGGCAGGTGCCGGGCGGCGGCAGGTCGGCCCGGGTCATGCTGCGCCCGTCGGGCAGGGTGACTGAGGGGGGGCCCGGGATCCGTCGGATATACATGGCCTCAGCGGTCTCCTCTGATCGGTCTGGTCCGACCACAGGTGCCCTGCCTCGCTTAATTTGCGGTAACCGCGGCGGTTGTGGATAGGCGCGTTTTTCCTATATTGCGCCGGAAACCCCCGTCTTTCCTGCCCCCTGCAAGGACATGGCCATGGCGCTCGACCGGCCCGACACGCTGAATTCGCTCGGCTTTCCCAAGCCGCCCTCGGAAACCCGGGTGGTCGTGGCCATGTCGGGCGGCGTCGATTCGTCGGTGGTGGCGGCGATGCTGGCCGAGGAGGGCTACGACGTCGTCGGCGTCACGCTGCAGCTTTACGACCACGGCGCGGCGCTGGCCAAGAAGGGCGCCTGCTGCGCCGGGCGCGACATCCACGACGCCCGCCGGGTGGCCGAGGCCATGGGCTTTCCGCATTACGTGCTGGATTACGAGAACACCTTCCGCGAAGCCGTCATCGACGAGTTCGCCGACAGCTACCTTGCGGGCGCGACGCCGGTGCCCTGCATCCGCTGCAACGAGCGCGTGAAGTTCAAGGACCTGCTGGAGACCGCCCGCGACCTCGACGCCGACTGCATGGCGACGGGCCACTACATCCAGCGCAAGATGGGTGCCGCGGGCGCGGAGCTGCACTGCGCGGCCGATGCGGGCCGCGACCAGTCGTATTTCCTGTTCTCGACCACGGCGGAACAGCTCGACTACCTGCGCTTTCCGCTCGGGCACCTGGCCTCCAAGGCCGAAACCCGGGAGCTTGCGGCGAAATACGGGCTGCCCGTGGCCGACAAGCCCGACAGCCAGGACATCTGCTTCGTGCCGAATGGCGACTATGCCGCCGTGATCGAGAAGCTGCGCCCGGGCGCGGCCGAGCCGGGCGAGATCGTGGACATGGAAGGCCGCGTCCTTGGGGAACACCGGGGCGTGATCCATTACACCATCGGCCAGCGCCGGGGCCTGGGGATCGGCGGGCTGGCCGACCCGCTCTACGTGGTGAAGCTCGACCCCGACGCCCGCCGCGTGGTCGTCGGCCCCAAGGATGCGCTCTCGACCCGGACGGTGCCGGTGCGCGAGATCAACTGGCTGGGCGACGCGCCCTTCACCTCGCGCGACAGCTGGGACATCGAGGTCAAGATCCGCTCCACCCGCCCGCCGCGGCCGGCGGTGGTGCGGCCGGTCTCGGAGACCGAGGCCGAGGTCGAGCTGCTGACCGCCGAGGAAGGCGTCAGCCCCGGCCAGGCCTGCGTGTTCTACGGCCCCGACGGCAGCCGCGTCTTCGGCGGCGGCTGGATCTGGAAGGGGCGCTGAGGGCGCGTCACACGCCGCCGTTCAGCAGGAAGGCGCGGAAGCGGATCACCTGGTGGCTGACGCGGAGCTCGATCGTCGCGCGGTCAAGCACCAGCACGCTGTCGGCCGCGCCGTCCCGCCCCTCGATCCGGTAGCCGTCGGCCCCGAACTGCGGCGGGTAGTCCCGCCAGCCCGGCCCGTAAAGCTCGGCGTCGCCGCTGCGGGTGACGGTGGCAAACCGCGCCGCCACCGCCGCCCGCGCCGCGACCTCGGGGATGATGGCGACCCGGCGCGTGTCGTCCCAGGTGATCATGCAGGCCAGCCGCGCGACGCCCGCCTCGGGCCAGGCCGTGGCGTCGTCATGGGCGGGCTGGGTCGCACCGAACAGCAGGAAGGCGGCGGGGTCGGTCAGCGCGGTGGCGGCCAGCGTGTCGCGGGTGGCGACGCCGTAGCGCGAGCAGGCGAAGATGCCGCCGGCGACGCGGCTGCCCGGCAGCGGCGCGCCGAACCGGCCCGTCAGCGACCAGAGAAAGGGATCGACGTCGCGGGCGCCGTCGGGCAGGCGCGGCATCTCGACGGTGAGGGGGCCAAGCGCCGCCTCGAGCCCGTCGCGGAACGACGCCCGGTCGCGCCAGGGCTCGGCGGCCAGTGCCAGCACGGTAGCGGGGTCCAGCACCACGGGCTCGGCCCGGGCCGGCGCGGCGAGGAACAGGGCGAGGAGGAGCGCGCGCATGGGCAGGAGCCTAGCGCGGCGGTGCGGGGCGTCCAACGGACGGCGGGCGACAGGGAGGTGCCGCAAGGTCCCCGCGCTGACGCCGCCCGAGGGGTGGTAGAGGAAGAAGGGAGAAGTGGCGCGGTTGACGGGGCTCGAACCCGCGACCCCCGGCGTGACAGGCCGGTACTCTAACCGACTGAGCTACAACCGCGCGTGAGGGTGCGTTTACGCAATCCCCGCGGCGGCGTCAATGGCACCCGGGCCGGTTTTCGCATCGCCGGTTGCGGCGGGCGAGGGTCGCGGGTCGGGGCCTTCCATGGTGGTGCGCCCGGCCCGGCGGCTGCGCGAACCTGCAGGTTCGCGTGGCGGAAAACTGGAGTTTTCCGTGCGGGAAACCTCGAGGTTTCCCGTGCGTTTTCCTCGAGGAAAACGCCCGCGCCCGGCCCCCGCCAGGCAGCACGACCGAAGGGGGGGGGAGGAAACCCGCGCTCAAGCAGCCCGAAGGGCGGTAGCGCAAGAAGGAGAAAATGGCGCGGTTGACGGGGCTCGAACCCGCGACCCCCGGCGTGACAGGCCGGTACTCTAACCAACTGAGCTACAACCGCGTGGGCGGTCGTCTATTGCCCCCGGCCCGCCCCGTCAAGCGCCCATCCGCCCCGCGGGCGGTTTTTCCTCAACCCCGCCGGATCGGCCGCGCCGAGGCCAGCGCCCGGTCGAGCGCCCGTTCCCGCGCGAAGACATAGAGCCCCGCCCCCGCGATCAACGCGATCCCGATCCAGACCGCCGTGCGCGGCACCTCGCCGAACACCAGCCACCCCCAGAGGATCGCCATGGGCAGGGCGGCGTATTCGTAGGAGGCCACGACCGAGGCGGTGCCGAGCTTGTAGGCCATGCTCATGCAATAGCCTATCATCGCCGACATCACCCCGATCAGGCCGAACACCCACAGGTCGCCCACCGCCGGCCAGACCCAGGCGCGCAGCAGGAACACCACCGAGGGGTGCGTCGCCCCCTCGGCAAAGCGCCCGTCGCCGGCCACGGCGAAGAACAGCACCGAGACCAGCAGGAAGCAGGCCTGGATGTAGACCGCCATCGCCGAGGCGGCCGAGCGCGCGCCGAGCTTGCGCGTCAGCACCTGCATCCAGCTGTAGCAGGCCGCCGCCGCCAGCGGCAGCATGAGGCTCGCCCGCCCGATCCCGCCCCAGTCGACGCCGGGGGCCATCATCACCCCCACCCCCGCCAGACCCACCACCACCGCCGCCATCCGGTGCCGGCCCACGGGCTCGCCCAGCATCGGGATGGCCAGGAGCGTGATGAACAGCGGCGCCACGAAGAACAGCGCGGTGGCCGCGGCCAGGGGCATCACCGCGAGGCCGGCGAAGAAGGTCAGGTTCGACACCATCACCAGCCCGGCGCGCAGCGCGTGCAGCCCCGGCCGGTCGGTCCTGAGCAGGACCCATCCGCCCTCGCGGAACAGGAACAGGAGGCTGACGGCCAGCGCGACCGAGGACCGGAAGAACACCGTCTGGTGCAGCGGGTAGTCGCCCGACAGCATCTTGATGCCCATGTCGTTCACCGAGCCGCAGAGCACGGCGACAAGGACGAACAGGATCGCCCGGCTCCGGTCGCTCATCGCCCGGCCCCCGGATCGGACGGCAGGCGCGCGGCAGGACGGACGGGGCATGGCGGGGGGCGCATGGGCGCACCCTGCGCCGCGCCCGTCGCCGCCGCAAGGGCCCGCGCGCGGGGCAACCCTGCGCCCCGTGCGCCGCCGGTTCACGGCGCTGCCGATGGGCGCGCGGCCCGCACCCCGTCTTGGGGCGTGGCGGGGTCACGCTCGGCCGGTGGCGGGTGCTCTGCGTATCGCCCTCGGGCAACTCCCGCGCAGGGCCGTAGCCTCCGGCGCATCGCCGATGCCGGGGGGCGGGGTCGCAGGCCGGTTCGCCGTCAGCGCTCGGGCAGCGGGATGAACTCGTCGCGGTCGGTCGGCGGCAGCTGGAACCGGCCATGTTCCCAGTCGCCCGCGCGCCAGGCTTCCTTGGCGGCCTCGATCCGCTCCTTCGAGGAGGCGACGAAGTTCCACCAGATGAACCGCGGCCCCTCCAGCGTGGCGCCACCCAGCAGCATCAGCCGCGCGCCCCCGGGCCCCGCGGTGAGCGACACCCGGTCGCCGGGGCGGAACACCATCATCTGCCCGGGCGTGTAGCTGTCGCCCGCGATCTCGACGGAGCCCTGCACGACATAGGCGCCCCGGTCCTCGTGGTCGTCGGGCATCGGCAACCGCGCGCCGGGCTCAAGCACCGCGTCGATATAGAAGGTCTCGGAGGCCACCGGCACCGGCGCGCGCTCGCCGTAGGCCGTGCCGAGGATCAGCCGCAGCCGCTTGCCCTCGCCCTCCAGAATCGGCAACGCGTCGCGGCCGGCGTGGACGAAGGCGGGTGCGCTGTCCTCGGCGTCCTTCGGCAGGGCCATCCAGGTCTGGATTCCGAACATGGAATAGGGCGCCTTCAGCATGTCGCCATCGACCCGCTCGGAATGGGTGATGCCGTGGCCCGCCGTCATCAGGTTGACCGCGCCGGGGTCGATCCACTGGTCGGTGCCGAGGCTGTCGCGGTGGTGGAACCGGCCCTGGTACAGGTAGGTCACGGTCGCCAGCCCGATGTGCGGGTGCGGGCGGACGTCGATCCCCTGCCCCGTCAGGAACTCGGCCGGGCCCATCTGGTCGAAGAAGATGAAAGGGCCGACCATCTGCCGCTTCGGCGCGGGCAGCGCGCGGCGCACCTCGAAATCGCCGAGGTCGCGGGCGCGCGGCACGATCAGGGTCTCGATGGCGTCGACGGCGTCGCCGGTCGGGCAGTCGGGGTCGAGGGCGGGGTTCCAGCTCATGGCGGCCTCCTGGATCGGGATACACCCAAGCTAGGCGAGGTCTGCCCGTCTGCGGAGGCCGAATATTCCACAGCTTCTGTGCGCTGTGTCACGGTTCACACTGCCGTGCCCGCAAAAGTGCGCCCGCGCACGAATGGGATCACAGCGCCAGCGGCGGCGTCAGCCCGCTGGCCTCCAGCTCCCACCGCGCCTGCCAGGCGTCGCCCTCCCGCTCCAGGAGCAGGTAGTTCCGCTCGGCGATGTAGCGCGACCGCTGGCCCGGCAGCCGCGCCACCCGGATCGGGTTTTCCGGCAACGGGTCTTCCCCAAGCGCGGCGAGCGCCCCGAGCACCCGCGCCCAGGCCCTCGGCGGGGCGCGGTGCGAGATGCCCGAGGCAACCAGCTGGTTCAGCACCAGCCCCTGCCCCAGGTCCATCACCGCCCGCGTGGCCAGGTGGATCTCGCCCGAGACGGCGGTGATGTCGTGCCCGTCGGTCCGGGCGAGGTCGCGCACGAGGCGCAGCATCCGCCGCCATTCGTCGCGGTGGGCGCGGCTCTGCCACTGGTCGCGCAGGTCGTCCTCGTAGCGCTGCATCCGCGGGATGGCGACCATCAGCGCCTCGAGCAGCGACAGGCGCGGCCCCAGCAGCGGCACGCTCGACATCAGGAAGCTGTGGCCCTCGGCGGGGCGCGCGGCCTCGGCCTCCATCATCGCCCAGCCGCCCGGGCCGAGGATCTGCCGCCGCGTCCGTTCCGACCGCAGATCGGGCGCCAGCAGGCGCAGACCCGGCGCGTGCACGGCCCAGCCCAGGTGCAGGCCGGCGGGATCGGCGAAGCGCGCCGGCAGGTCGCCGTCGACTGCCGCCTGCTGGAACAGGAGGAAACTTTCCCGCGCGACCGCGAACAGGGTCTGGCCCACCGGCGAATAGGTCCGCGACCGCCGGAGCGACCCCCAGCCGTCGCAGATGTCGTGGTCGTCCCACTGCATCAGCGAGGGCACGCGGGCGGCCAGCCAGGCGAACTCGGGCGCGGCATAGAGGGCGGCATAGCGGGCGAGGAACCGCGCGCGCAGGTGCCGGCGCAGGCCGGCCAGCGCCGCCGCCGAGGGGTCGGCCGGCAGCCGCGCGGGCCAGTCATGGCTGAGCTCGTGCCCCTCGGTCGCCTCGTCGGCATAGACCTGGTCGCCGCCATGCAGCAGCAGCGACAGCGGCCGCCGGCGGTGCGCCTCGCACAGCCGCGCCCACATCGCGTTGCGCTCGGAGCCTTCGCGGTCGAGGTCGCCCACCTCCTCGCCGTTGCACGACACGTAGGCCAGCCGCAGGTCGCCGGTCAGGTCGCCCTGCAGCGCGTGGTCGGTGCCGTTCCAGCGGTAGCTTGAGGGCCGGTCGGCGGGCCGGTCGAAGCGCGCGCGCCAGACCGTGACCCCGTCCCAGGCGGCCAGCGCCTGCAGGGCCACGGCGCCCGTCTCCAGCTCCACCGGCGGGGGCGGCGCGGCGCCCTCGGACAGGACCAGCGCGGACAGGCGCATCCGGCCCCCGGCCACGTCGTCGAGGATCAGGATCGGGCCGATGACGGGGGCGGGAAGCGGCGACATGGGCGAGGAGCTAGCGCGCCGCGGGGCGCGCCGCAATGCGGCGGGCGGCGGCGCGGGATCACGGCTGCGACAGCGGGCGGGAGCTGGTGGGTGGTGAGGGACTCGAACCCCCGACATCTTCGGTGTAAACGAAGCGCTCTACCAACTGAGCTAACCACCCGCCGGGCGCGGGCTTAGCCGCTGGCGTCGCGCCGCGCAAGCCCGGGGCCGGTGCCCGGAGCGCCCCGCCGATGTCCTTCGACCCTGCCCTGCACCGCACCCACGCACCACGCCCCTTCGCCGACTTCCGCCTGGGCGAGGTGTTCCGCGCGCCGTCGCGCACCATGACCGAGGGCGTCTTTGCCGCCTTCCAGGCCGCCTCGGGCGACAACCACCCGATCCACTACGACCGCGCCTACTGCGCCCGCGCCGGGCACCGCGACCTGCTGGCGCATGGCTACCAGACGCTGATCCAGGCCGCGATCGGGGCGAGCCCGCTGGCCCACCAGATGGGCGAGGCGCTGATCGGGTTCGTCGCGCAATCCTCGCGCTTCCTGGCGCCGGTCCATTGCGGCGACACGCTCTACCCCGCCTTCGAGATCACCCGGCTGGAGCCGCAGCGCACAACCGGCGTGCTGACGGTGGCGGTGACGATCCACAACCAGGACGGCGTGCTCGTCTGCGACGGCGAGCAGAGCTACCTGATGCGGCTCTGACGACGGGCGGAACAGGGGGAGGTGGTGGGTGATGAGAGATTCGAACTCCCGACATCTTCGATGTGAACGAAGCGCTCTACCACTGAGCTAATCACCCGCCGGGTGCGGTGGTCTTTAGCCATCCTCGCCGGGGTCCGCAAGGGGGGTTTCGCCCCCATCGGCACCCGCCTCGGCGCCCGCGTCCCGCGGCCGGCGGACCCGCACGGTCAGGATGTCGGGGCCGCTGGCGTCGGGCTTGCGCTTCTTCACCGACAGCTTGCCGAGGGGCGTCAGCGCCAGCTCGTCGCTGCGGTCGAGCGCGCGGCCGATCTCGTCCAGCACCAGGTCGATCACCACCTTGGCGTCCGAGCGCTTGAGCGCGGTCCGCGCCGCCACCGCCTCGATCAGGTCCGAGCGGCGGACGGTGCCGTCATCGGGCGCCGCGGGCGCGGCGGTCTCGGGGTCGGCGGCCTCGGCCGTCTCGACGGCGCGCAGGTGCGCCCGGCGCGCGGCGGCGGTCTCGGGGGCGGGGTCGGGCTTGGGCGCGGGCACCTTGGCCCGCGGCACCCGCCGCGTCCGCCCCGCCGGGGTGGCCTTGCCGACCCCGCCCTCGACAGTCTCCTTGCCCGGGCCCTTGCGTGTCGCCATGGTCCTGTCCCTCTCCGAATCCGTGCCGCGGCGCGGATCGCCGGGGTCGCGGCCAAGGCTAGGGCATTCTGGGAAAAACGCCAGAGGCCGCCGCGGTTCAGCTGCGCGCGGCGAGGCGCAGGTTGCGGCTGTCCCATCGCGGCCAGCCGATCAGCTCGGACACGGTCACGAACTGGTAGCCCCGCGCGATCAGCCCGTCCAGCGTGGCGGGCATGGCGCGCACGGTGGCGGCGATGATGTCATGGGCCAGGATCAGCGCGCCGGGGTGGCTGGCCCCGAGGATGCGGCTGGCCACCGCCGCCGAGCCGGGGCGGCGCCAGTCCTCGGGGTCGACCGACCACAGCACCGTGGGCAGGTTGCGCTCGGCGTGGATCAGGGCGCGCTGGCGCGGGTAGAGGTTGCCGTAGGGCGGGCGCATGGTGACGGGCGGCCGGCCGACCGCGTCGTCGATCGCCACCGAGGTGCGGTCGAGCTGGCTCAGCAGCGCGGCGTCGGACAGGCCGAACAGGCTGGGGTGCGACCAGGTGTGGTTGCCGATCTCGTGCCCCTCGTCGGCGATGCGGCGCGTCAGCTCGGGCTGGCGCGCGACGCGGTTGCCGATGACGAAGAAGGTCGCCCGGATGTCGCGCGCGGCGAGCATGTCCAGCAGCTCGGGCGTCAGCGTCGGGTGCGGGCCGTCGTCGAAGGTCAGGGCCAGCACCGGCCGGGCGGTGCGGACACGGGTGACGGTGATCGGGGTGGGCGCCGCCAGAGGTCCGGCCGCCGCGCGCGCCTGCTGGGCCTGCGCCGGCCGGGCCAGCGCCGGGGCGGCGAGCATCGCGCTCCCCCCAAGGAGGAGGCTGCGGCGGTCTATGCGGAACGGCCCGAACATGCCTCGGCTTTCAGCCTGTGTTTTCCGCAGGTTGCCCGCGGACCCGGCAGAGACCAAGGGGATTCGGCCCCGATCCGGGCATATTGCCGCCCGGAGCGGCACAGGGGCCACAGGCCGGGCCGCGCCGCGAGAATCACCCGTGCGGCGGCATGGCGGGCGGCGGTCGCCCGGGGGCGGCCCTGCCCTGCGCAGTGGGTGCGGCGGTCGCGGGCGGCGCGCGCGGGGGCCGCCGGGATCACCGGCGCAGGGCCGCCCGCCGGAGCGCCGAAGCCGCGACCCGCCGGATCCGCCAACAACGCCCTACAAGATGTTGTGGATGCGACCGCCTGCTCACCAAGATGTTCGGGCACCCTGCTTCGCGCCGGGATCACCATCGACGGCGCGCGGCGCACCCCGGCCCGGTCGGCAGTCGGTCGCGCCCGGCCCCCCGGGGCAAAAAAACCTTGACGCCGCAACGGGTAGGCCAAGACTGCACCAATCTGCTTCGACTACCTTGGGGACATCACGGAATGAAAAAGACGGTAATCGCCGCGTTCGTCGGCCTGTCGCTGACCGCGGCCTCGGTTCAGGCGCAAAGCCTGCAGCCGCAAATGTCGGTCGAGACCATCCGCAGCGGGATGGAGGAAGACCAGGGGCACCTGCTGGTGCCGATCCTGTTCATGATCTTCCTGATCCTGACGATCAACCGCGGTTCCGATTACTTCCAGGGCCCCTTCTGACAAAGGGACCGGGGGCGCGCCGACCCGCTCGGCGCGCGCCTTGAGCCGCGTTCGTCCCGCGCGTGCGGGGCGGAACGTCGTGCTGTCCGCACCCCTGCCGCGCGCCCCTGAGCCACGGCAGCACGAGCTGTGGCATGGGCCGGTGAGGGCCGTGAAAAACGGGCGTGCCGTCCTGCGGGCGCAGGCACGACCGGCCGCGCAGGGGGCGGCGCGGCGCTGTCACTGGGGCGCATCACCGGACGACGGCAAAGGCCGTCACGGGCGAGAAATTCCTTGACGCAGGAACGGACAGGGCAAGACTGGCCCGATCTGCTACGACTACCTTGGGGACATCACGGAATGAAAAAGACGGTAATCGCCGCGTTCGTCGGCCTGTCGCTGACCGCGGCCTCGGTTCAGGCGCAAAGCCTGCAGCCGCAAATGTCGGTCGAGACCATCCGCAGCGGGATGGAAGAGGACCAGGGGCACCTGCTGGTGCCGATCCTGTTCATGATCTTCCTGATCCTGACGATCAACCGCGGCTCGGACATGTTCATGTATCCCGCCTGACGCGGGGATCCATGTATCCCGCCTGACGACAGGAAAGGGGCGCGCCGATCCGGTCGGCGCGCCCCTCTTCTTTTGTCCGTGGCCCTTGCCGGGCCGGGCGGGATCAGTGCGCGGTCGCGCCCTCGCCCCCGGTCTCGGCCGCCCGTGCCGCCGCCGCGGCCTCCTCGGCGGCCTCGTCCCAGTCGATCGGCTCGGGCTGGCGCACCAGCGCGCGGGCCAGAACCTCGGAGACGTGGCTGACGGGAATGATCGTCATCCCCTCCTTCACGTTGTCCGGGATCTCGGGCAGGTCCTTGGCGTTCTCCTCGGGGATCAGCACCGTGGTGATGCCGCCGCGCAGCGCCGCCAGCAGCTTCTCCTTCAGCCCGCCGATGGGCAGCACATTGCCCCGCAGCGTGACCTCGCCGGTCATGGCGATGTCCTTGCGCACCGGGATCTGCGTCAGCACGGACACGATGGAGGTCACCATCGCGATGCCGGCGCTCGGCCCGTCCTTGGGCGTGGCGCCCTCGGGGACGTGGACGTGGATGTCCCAGCGGTCGAGCCGCGGCGGCTTGACCCCGATCTTCGGCGCGATGGACCGGACGTAGCTGGCCGCCGCGTCGATCGATTCCTTCATCACCTCGCCGAGCTTGCCGGTGGTCTTCATCCGGCCCTTGCCCGGCAGGCGCAACGCCTCGATCGACAACAGGTCGCCGCCCACGCTGGTCCAGGCGAGCCCGGTGACGACGCCGATCTGGTCCTCACGCTCGGCCAGACCGAACTTGAAGCGCTTGACGCCCAGCATGTCCTCGAGGCTGTCGGGCGTCACCACGACGCGCGTCGCCTCCTTCTTGACGATGGTCGTCACCGCCTTGCGGCAGAGCTTGGCGATCTCGCGCTCGAGGTTCCGCACGCCCGCCTCGCGGGTGTAGTAGCGGATGATGTCGGTCACGGCCGGCTCGGTCAGCTCGAATTCCTTCGACCGCAGGCCGTGGTTCTTCATCTGCTTGGCCACGAGGTGCTGTTTCGCGATCTCGCGCTTCTCGTCCTCGGTGTAGCCCGCCAGCGGGATGATCTCCATCCGGTCCAGCAGCGGCCCCGGCATGTTGTAGGAGTTCGCCGTGGTCAGGAACATCACGTTCGAGAGGTCGTATTCGACCTCCAGATAATGGTCCATGAAGGTCGAGTTCTGTTCGGGGTCCAGCACCTCGAGCATCGCCGAGGCCGGGTCGCCGCGGAAGTCCTGGCCCATCTTGTCGATCTCGTCGAGCAGGATGAGGGGGTTCGTCGTCTTGGCCTTCTTGAGCGCCTGGATGATCTTGCCGGGCATGGAGCCGATGTAGGTCCGGCGGTGGCCGCGGATCTCGGATTCATCGCGCACGCCGCCGAGCGAGATGCGGATGAACTCGCGCCCCGTGGCCTTGGCGACCGATTTACCCAGGCTGGTCTTGCCCACGCCGGGCGGGCCGACGAGGCACAGGATCGGCCCCTTCAGCTTGGCCGAGCGCTGCTGCACGGCGAGGTATTCGACGATGCGCTCCTTGACCTTCTCCAGCCCGTAGTGGTCGGCGTCGAGGATCGCCTCGGCGCGGCCGAGGTCCTTCTTGACGCGCGATTTCACGCCCCACGGGATCGACAGCATCCAGTCGAGGTAGTTGCGCACCACGGTGGCCTCGGCCGACATGGGCGACATGTTCTTGAGCTTCTTCAGCTCCGCCTCGGCCTTCTCGCGCGCTTCCTTGGAGAGACGGGTGGCGTTGATGCGGTCCTCGAGTTCGGCCACCTCGCCGCCCTCGTCGCCGTCACCCAGCTCGCGCTGGATCGCCTTCATCTGCTCGTTCAGGTAGTACTCGCGCTGGGTCCGCTCCATCTGCGACTTGACGCGGGACTTGATCTTCTTCTCGACCTGCAGGACCGACATCTCGCCCTGCATCAGGCCGTAGACCTTCTCGAGCCGCTCGGCCACGTCGAGGGTTTCCAGAAGCTCCTGCTTCTGGCCCACCTGGATGCCCAGGTGCCCCGACACGAGGTCGGCCAGCTTGGCCGGATCGGTCGCCTCGCTGACCGTGGTCAGGGCGTCCTCGGGGATGTTCTTCTTGACCTTGGCGTATTTCTCGAACTCCTCGGCCACCGCGCCGATCATCGCGCGGGTCGCGGCCTCGTCGCCGGGGCGCTCGGACAGGGGCGCGACGCGGGCCTCGAAGAAGGGCTCGGTCGCGGTGAAGGCCTCGATCTTCACGCGGCGCCGGCCCTCGACCAGCACCTTCACGGTGCCGTCGGGCAGCTTCAGGAGCTGCAGCACGTTGGCCAGCACGCCGGTGCGGTAGATGCCCTCGGCGGTGGGTTCGTCGACGGACGGGTCGATCTGGCTCGAGAGCAGGATCTGCTTGTCGTCCTGCATCACCTCCTCGAGGGCGCGGACGGATTTCTCGCGGCCCACGAACAGCGGCACGATCATGTGGGGAAAGACCACGATGTCGCGGAGCGGCAGGACGGGAAAGGTGTCTTGGGTCACTTGGCGTTCGCCTTCCTTGGTCTTGGCAAGGGGGCCGGGCCCTGGCTGCGCAGCCGCCGTGGCCCCCTCCGGGTAAGGATGCCTTAACTTGGGGCGCGCGGCGGGGGGTTTCAACTGCCGGCGGCCTCACCCGTTCGGCATTACCATGCGCCCCCCGCGGCCGGCGTGCAAGGGAGGGATAGCGGTGCGCCCTGCCCCGCCCCACAAAATGCTGTGGACCGACGCCCCCCTCGGCCCCGGACGGGCCAGGACGGGACGCCGCGCCGGTTTCGCCGGGCGCGATTGACCTGGGTCAATGCCGGGGCCCGCCGCGGACCGGAGAGTTTCATGTGCAACACTTGTCAGAGGTGATGATCATGAGTCTCCCGTCCCGCCCCTGGACCGCCCTCGCCGTCGCGGCCGGCCTGTTGGTCACGGCCGCCGCCGCCGAGGCCTGCCCCTCGTCGCTCTACCCGGGGCCGGCCTTCAGCTACGCCGGCGCCGATCTCTATGCCGGGCAGGCGTTCTCGGCCGCGGCCACGGGGGGCAGCGACCTGTCGGCCTGCGGCATCCCCGGCGCGCGCGGCTACGCGGCCGACGCAGCCACGATGTCGCTGCACCTGTCGATGATGGACGGCTACGCCCTGACGGTGGGGGTGCAGTCGGACTGCGATTCGACGCTGCTCCTGCACACGCCGGACGGCGGCTGGGTCTTCGACGACGATTCGGGCGGCAGCCTGATGCCGGAGCTGACGATCACCGGGCCGGGCCGCCTGAACGGGCGGGTGGATGTCTGGATCGGCACCTATGGCGGCGGCAGCTGCCCCGCAACGATCACCTTCCGGACCGCCCGCGGCCCCGGCGTGGCGGACGAGGCGGGCGACGTGCCGCAGGGCGGCGCCGCGGCGGGCTGCCCGAACCCGTCCCTGTCCGGCCAGACCATCGCCTTTTCCGCCCAGCAGCTCTGGACCCGGCAGAGCCTGCCGGTGCAGGCCTCGGGCAGCACCCGGCTGGCGGACTGCGGCATCGTCGGCACGACCGGCTACGCCAACCCGGCACCCGCCTACAGCTTCTACCTGTCGGGGATGCAGGGGCAGCGGCTGGACCTGACCGTGGACGCGCAGTGCGACTCGACCATGCTGGTGCGCACCCCCGACGGGCTGTGGCACTTCAACGACGACGGGCACGGCAACCTCGACCCCGCGATCTCGCTGGTGCCGCCGACGGCGCTGGAGGGGCGGGTCGACGTGTGGGTCGGCACCTACGGGCCCACGCCCTGCCCCGCCACGCTGAACCTGCAGGCCGCGGCGATCGGGGGCGCCGCGCCGCCGCCGCAGCCGCAGCCGCCGGTGGCGGGCGCGGGCTTCGGCGGGGTCTGGAACACCGACGCGGCCGGCACCCTGACGATCCACCAGACCGGCGCCAGCGTGACGGGCAGCTACACCTGCTGCTCGGGCGGGCAGATCGCCGGCACCGTGTCGGGCTCGGTCCTGACCGGCACCTACATCGAGGACAACGGCACCGACTACGGCACCATCCGCTTCGAGCTGTCGCCCGACGGGCGCAGCTTCACCGGCAGCTACACCCGCACCTCGGGCAGCGGCAGCGGCACCTGGAACGGCACCCGCGTGTCGGGCGGCGCGATGGCGCCGCAGCCGCCCCAGCCCCCGACCGGCGGCCGGTTCGAGCTGGTGGTGGTGCCCGAGGGGATCACCTTCGACCAGGCGCAGCTGCGCGCGCAGCAGATGGGCGGGCACCTCGCCACCGTCACCAGCCCCGAGGAGCTGCAGGCCGTCTTTGCCGTGGCCAACAACCCCGCCGCCTGGTCGCTGGAACAGGGCCGCTACCTCGTCGGGCCATGGCTCGGCGGCTACCGGCAGGGCAGCCAGTGGATGTGGGTCACCGGCGAGCCCTGGGGCTTCACCGCCTGGGCGCCGGGCCAGCCCGACAACCACCAGGGCCGCGAGACGCACCTGAACATGTGGGTCCGGGGCACCAGCCCCGCGCCGCTCCTGAACGACGCCGACCCCTACGTGCCCCTGCGCGGTTTCGTGCTGGAACGCTGAGGCGCACCCCCTGCCCGCCCCGGCCGACCCGGGGCGGCGCCCCCGAAGCCCGCACCCCCCCATGTCCGCAAGAGGAGGACCCCTCACATGCACCGCACCCTTACCACCCTCGCCGCCGGCGCCGCGCTCTGGCTGGCGGCCGCGGTGCTGGCCCAGGCCTGCCCCAGCACCGGCATGACCGGCGCCACGATCCAGTATTCCGCCGCCCAGCTGCAAACGCCGCAGGTGCTGTCGGCGACGGCGCAGGGCTTCGTGCCCCTGTCGGGCTGCCCGCAGATCTACGGCGGCGTCGGCTATGCCGAGGCGGCGCCCGACTATACCTTCTATTTCAACCAGATGGGCGGCACAGGCGTGATCTTCGACGTGCAGTCCGACTGCGACTCGACCCTGATCGCCCACACCCCCGACGGGGCCTGGCACTTCAACGACGATGGCGGCACGGGGCTGATGCCGCAGCTGACCCTCGGCGCGGTCGAGGGGCGGGTCGATCTCTGGCTCGGCACCTACCACGCCAACGACGTCTGCCCGGCCAACCTGACCGTGCGCGCCGTGGGCAACACCGTGCCGCAGGGCGGCTGCCCGAACCCCGCCGGCGTCGGGCAGGTGCACTACTTCTCGGGCCCGCAGCTGACCACGCCGCAGCAGCTGGGCGGCGTGCCCGCGCAGGGCCGGACGGAGCTCTGGTCCTGTTCCATCACCGGCACGGGCTATGTCGACCCCAACCCGGCGATCACCCTGCAGCTGTCGCAGATGGACGGCTATCTGCTGGAGCTGTCCTACAACGGCAGCTGCGACGGCACGATGCTGGTGCGGACGGCGGACCAGCAGTGGCGCTTCGACGACGACAGCGCGGGCAACTGGAACCCCCGCCTGCAGATCGAGGGCCGGTCGGCCAACGGCACGGTCAACGTGTGGGTCGGCCGCTACGGGCAGGAGGCCTGCATGGGCACGCTCAGCGTCCGCGCGATCCCGAGCGGGCCGCAACCGCAGCCGCCCGTGCCGCCGCAGGGCGCGGGGCTGGCCGGCACGTGGAACGTGAACGCCAACGGCTTCCCGGGCACGCTCAGCTTCCAGCAGGCGGGCGGCGGCTGGACCGGGATCATGAACCTCGGCAGCCGGCAGGAGACGCTCCTGAACGTCCTGTTCGACCCCGCCAGCGGCCGGGTGGAATTCCTGCGCCCGAACCCGGGCGTGGACCAGCACTATGTCGGGACGGTGTCGGGCAGCCAGATCAGCGGCCAGTTCAACCAGAGCGGCGGCGGCTACGAGTACGGCTGGTCGGCCAGCCGCTGACGCAGCCGGATGGCAACGGGCCGGGCCCCCATCGCGGGGCCCGGTCGCGGTCAAAGGGGCTCGATATCACCCTCGGCGCGTTGGGCGTGGAACGCGGCCTCGAAGCCGGCGAAGCGGTCCTCGGCGATGGCCGCGCGCATCCCCGCCATCAGCTCCTGGTAGTAGTGCAGGTTGTGCCAGGTCAGCAGCATGGACGAAATGATCTCGCCCGCCCGGAACACGTGGTGCAGGTAGGCGCGGCTGTAGCCCCGGCAGGCGGGGCAGGTGCAATCCGCGTCGAGCGGCCGGGGGTCGTCGGCGTGGCGGGCGTTCTTGATGTTCACGACGCCCCGCCGGGTGAAGGCCTGCCCGGTGCGCCCCGAGCGCGACGGCAGCACGCAGTCCATCATGTCGATCCCGCGGGCGACCGCGCCCACGATGTCGTCCGGCTTGCCCACGCCCATCAGGTAGCGGGGCTTGTCCACGGGCAGCATGTCGGGCGCGAAGTCGAGGCAGCCGAACATCGCCTCCTGCCCCTCGCCCACCGCAAGGCCGCCGACCGCGTAGCCGTCGAAGCCGATCGCCTTGAGCGCCTCGGCGCTCTCCTCCCGGAAATCCCGCTCCAGCCCGCCCTGCTGGATACCGAACAGCGCATGGCCCGGCCGGTCGCCGAAGGCCGCCTTGGACCGCTCGGCCCAGCGCATCGACAGGCGCATCGATTCCGCGATGCGGTCGCGGTCGGCGGGCAGCGCGGGGCATTCGTCGAAGCACATCACGATGTCGGAGCCGAGGAGCTTCTGGATCTCCATGGACCGTTCCGGCGACAGCATGTGCTTCGACCCGTCCACATGGCTGCGGAAGGTCACGCCCTCCTCGGTCAGCTTGCGCAGCTCCGCGAGGCTCATCACCTGGAACCCGCCCGAGTCGGTCAGGATCGGCTTGTCCCAGTTCATGAACCGGTGCAGCCCGCCCAGCCGCGCGATGCGCTCGGCGGTCGGCCGCAGCATCAGGTGATAGGTGTTGCCCAAGAGGATGTCGGCGCCCGTCGCCGCCACGCTGTCGGGCAGCATCGCCTTGACGGTCGCCGCGGTGCCCACGGGCATGAAGGCGGGCGTGCGGATCTGCCCGCGCGGGGTCGAGATCACGCCGGTGCGGGCCTTTCCCGAGGTGGCGGAGAGGCGGAAGGAGAAACGGTCGCTCATGCCGCCCCCGATAGTGCGGAACGGCGGCAAAGCAAAGCCCGCGCGGTCAGCCCACGACCTTGCGGAACACCATCCGGTAGACCACGTCGCGCCCGGTCGCGGGATCGGTCGAGGGCGCCCCCGCGATCTCCAGCCGGTCGCCCGACAGGGTGAAGGGCCGGGTCAGGTCCACCTGCCAGCTGGGGTTCCACGCCCCCTCGACGCTGTGGATCACCCGGTCGCCCTCGATCCGCCAGCGGGCGACATAGGCGAGCATGGTGTCGAACAGCGCCACCTTCTCGGCGTCGGTCCAGCCGCCGGGGCGGGCGGCCAGCCGGTCGCGGGCGAAGACGGTGGCCATCATCCGCCCGTCCGCGTGGTAGGCGATGTAGCCGAGCGGCGCGGGCCCCAGCGCGTCGAAGCCTTCGCCCGTGTCGGGGAAGACGCCGGTCCAGGCCTCCATCCGCCATGTGCCGATCAGCGGGTGCGGTGCGTCGTCGTCCGGCATGGGGCTCTCCTGTATCGTCCGGGCCAAGCCTAGCATGACATGCGCCCGTCGCAGAGCGGTGCGATCAGGGCGACGTCGCGCCACCCGCGCGCGGGGGGCCTGTTCCTCCCCCGCCCCGGCGGGCTAGAGCGGCCGCCACCGCGCGAATCCGGGGACAGGGAGAGACAGGCAGATGACCGACGGGCTGATCCTCGGCTGGGAGGAATGGGTGGCGCTGCCGGCGCTGGGGCTGCCGGCGCTCAAGGCCAAGGTGGACACCGGCGCCCGCACCTCGGCGCTCCATGCCTTCGACATCGAACCCTTCGGCCCCGTCTCGCGGCCCAAGCTGCGCTTTGCCGTGCACCCGGTGCCGGGGCGGACCGACCTGACCATCGCCTGCTCGGCCCCGATCCGCGACCGGCGCGAGGTGACCTCGTCGAACGGCGAGTCGGAGCTGCGCTACGTGATCGAGACCACGCTGCGCATGGGCGACACCGAAGTGCCCGTCGAGGTCACGCTGACCGACCGGACGAACATGGCCTACCGCATGCTGATCGGGCGGCAGGCGATCCAGCCCGGCTGGCGCATCAGCCCCGCCGACAGCTTCTGCCAGCCGCGGCTGGGCTACGACGTCTACCACACCGCCGAGGTCAAGCTGGCCGCGCCGCAGCGCGCGCTCCGCATCGCGGTCCTCAGCCGCGAGGACAACTATTCCACCCGCCGCCTCGTCACCGAGGGCGAGGAACGCGGCCACACGGTCGAGGTGATCGACACCACCCGCTGCTACATGGCGCTGAACGCGCTGGCGCCCGAGGTGCATTGCGACGGCCAGCGCCTGCCGCGCTACGACGCGGTGATCCCGCGCATCGGCGCGTCGATCACCGCTTACGGCGCCGCCGTGCTGCGCCAGTTCGAGACGTTGGGCACCCATTGCGTGAACGGCGCCGCCGGCATCACCGCCAGCCGCGACAAGCTGCACGCCCACCAGATGCTGGCCGCGGCCCGCATCGGGATGCCGCAGACCGCCTTTGCCGCCAGCCCCAAGGACACCGACAACCTGATCGCGCTGGTCGGCGAGGGGCCGGTGGTGATCAAGCTGCTGGAATCGACGCAAGGCAAGGGCGTGGTGCTGGCCGAGACCCGCACCGCCGCGCAGTCGGTGATCGACGCCTTCCGCGGCCTGCGGGCGAATTTCCTCGTGCAGAGCTTCGTCGCCGAGGCCGCGGGCGAGGACATCCGCTGCCTCGTCGTCGACGGCCGCGTGGTGGCCGCGATGAAGCGCACCGCGCGCGGCGGCGAGTTCCGGTCGAACCTGCACCGGGGCGGGCGCGCGCAGCCGGTGCGCATCACCCGCGAGGAACGCGAGACGGCGGTGCGCGCCGCCCGCGTCTTCGGCCTCGGCTTTGCCGGCGTCGACATGCTGCGCGGCCATGACGGGCCCAAGGTGCTGGAGGTCAATTCCTCGCCCGGGCTGGAAGGGATCGAGCAGGCCACGGGCAAGAACATCCCCGCGCTGCTCTACGAGGCGATCGAGCGCCGCGTCCGCCCCGCCCCGGTGCGCAAGCGCCGCGCGGCGGCGGCCTGAGGCTCAGGCGCCGGCCGAGAACAGCGGCTCGAACCCGCCCCACATCATGCGCCGGCCGTCGAAGGGCATCTCGCCCATGCCCTCCATCAGCTCGGGCTCGGACATCATCCGCGCCCAGGCCGCATCACAGGTGGCGCGGTCGGGCCAGACCATCCACGAGAACACCACCACCTCGCCCTCCTCCAGCTTCACCGCCTGGGGAAAGGACGTGACCTCGCCCGGCTGCACGTCGACGCCCCAGTTTTCCTCGGCGGACAGGCAGCCGAGGCGCTGGAACACCGGCCAGGCGGCCGCGGCGTGGCGGCGGTAGGTCTCGCGCTGGTCGGCGCGCACGGCCAAAAGGAATCCCTGCACATAAGACATTCGCGACACCCCCACTGCGGATTCGGTGACGGCAGCTTGACAGCCCGTTATGTTGATATCAACATTTTTCCGATGCTGGACCCGGACTTGCCCCTGTCGACGACGCTGGAAGTGCGCGACCGCTGCCTGTGCCTGCACACGCAGCGCGCGGCGCGGGAGCTGGCGCGCCTGTTCGACGCGGCGCTCCGGCCCGCGGGGCTGACCAACGGGCAGTTCTCTCTGCTGATGGCGCTGAACCGGCCCGAGGCACCCCGGATCGCGGACCTCGCGCCGCTGCTCGGCATGGACCGGACGACGCTGACCGCCGCGCTGAAGCCGCTGCAGCGGCGGGGGCTGGTGGTGGCGGCCCCGGACAGGGACGACCGCCGGTCCCGCCGCCTGACGCTGACCGACACGGGCCGCGCGGCGCTCAAGGCCGCCCTGCCCGCCTGGCGCGCGACCCATGACGCGCTCGACGCCCGGCTGGCCCTTCCCGACCCGGCGCAGCTCCGCCACGCGCTGGACGCGGTCGCGGGTCGCGGGGCCCCGGGCTGACCCGCCCTTTACCCCGCCCCGCGCTTTCCTTATATCTTCGCTCAGGAATAGCGACGAAAGCCCACCGATGTCCGAGCCGCAGCCCCAGCTGGAGGGAACGCCCCTCATCAAGCCGTCGAGCACCGACCACCCGCTCTACGAGAGCGTGGTCGAGGCCTGCCGCACCGTCTACGACCCGGAAATCCCGGTGAACATCTTCGACCTCGGGCTGGTCTACACCATCGACATCGACCCCGAGAACGCGGTGAAGATCACCATGACCCTGACCGCCCCCGGCTGCCCCGTCGCGGGCGAGATGCCCGGCTGGGTCGCCGACGCGGTCGAGCCGCTCGAGGGCGTCAAGCACGTCGACGTCGACATCACCTGGGACCCGCCCTGGGGCATGGACATGATGTCCGACGAAGCGCGGCTGGAACTGGGCTTCATGTAGGCCCAGCGGCCCCTTGGCACGGGGCCGGACCCCTGACATGATCCCCGCAAGGACGGGGTTGAGACCCGGCGGACCGAACCGGCGCCGGGGATGACGGGAACCATGGCAGCATCGACATTCGCCGCGCTGTTTCTGGCGCATGTGCTGGCCGACTACCTGCTGCAGACCGGCTGGATGGTGGCGAACAAGCGCCGCGCCGCGGCCCTTGGCCTGCACATCGGCACCGTGCTGGCGGCGATGCCGCTGGTGCTGCTGACCCTGTCGCCGTGGTTCCTCGTGCTGGCCGGGCTGCACCTGGCGATCGACCTGCTCAAGACCTTCGTGATGCGGCCGGGGCTTGCGTCCTACGTCCTCGACCAGCTCCTGCACCTGGCCTCGATCGTGCTGGTGGCGGCGCTGGCCCCGGGCCTCTGGGCCGACAGCCCGCTGGCCGCCCTGCCATGGGCGCCCGCGGCGATCCTGATCGCGGCCGCTGTGCTGTTCGCCGCGCGCGGCGGGCAGTACGCGGTCGCCGCGCGGCTGCCCGACGACCCCGCGACCGGGGCGCGCGGCGTGCGGATGGGCTGGGCCGAGCGGGCGACCATGGTGGGGGTGGTGGCGCTGGGCCTGCCGGTGCTGGCGCTGGGCGTGGCGCTGGCCAAGGCCGCGCAGGTCGCGCTGCGCTGGGCCGACCGAGACGTGGCCGGCCGGCGGCGTCTCGTCGAGGGCGCGGGCCTGTCGCTGGGCTGGGGTCTGGCCTGCGCCGCGGGCCTGTGGGCGATCCTGCCGCTCTTGCCTTGAGCCGGAGGCCGGACGGGCCTACATTGGCACTCAGGAGCACAGCCCGAAGGACGCATCCCCGATGTTCGGCATTCCCGGCAAGCAGGCCGTTTCCATCACCCCCGCCGCGGCGGCGCAGATCGCGCGCCTGATGGCGCGGGACGGCAGCCAGGGCCTGCGCATCGGCGTCAAGAAGGGCGGCTGCGCGGGCATGGAATACACCATGGACTACGTGGCCGACATCGACCCCCACGACGAGATCGTGGAACAGGACGGCGCCCGCGTGATGATCGCCCCGATGGCGCAGATGTTCCTGTTCGGCACCGTGATCGACTACGAGACCAGCCTGCTGGAATCGGGCTTCAAGTTCCGCAACCCCAACGTGGCGGATGCCTGCGGCTGCGGCGAGTCGATCAAGTTCAAGGATGTCGAGGAGCTGGAAGCGACCCGCGCCGCCTCGGGGCGGTGAGCGTTTCCACCGAGGCCGTCGAGACCGCCCGCGACCTGTTCGCGGGGCTCGGGCCGATCACCACGCGCCGGATGATGGGGGGCCTGTGCCTCTACCACCAGGGCCAGATCTTCGCGATCATGATGGCCGACGGCGGCCTGTTCCTGAAGGCCGAGGGCGACTTTGCCGCCGAGATGGCGGCCGCGGGCTGCACCCAGTGGTCCTACCGGCACAAGGGCCGGGCGGCGCCCACGCGCATGGGTTACTGGACCCTGCCCGACGCCGCGCTCGACGACCCCGACCTCGCCTGCGACTGGGCGCGGCGGGCGCTGGCGCATCTGTGACGGGCGCCGCACGGGGCCGGCGCGGCCTGCCCGCAGCGTGCGTCGGCGCACAGGCGCCCCGCCCTTGACCTCCGCCCGCCGCCCGGCCCACCTTCGCCCCCGACCCTGACCCATCGAGGAGCCCGCCGATGCCCCGCAAGCTTGCCGCCGGAAACTGGAAGATGCACGGCGATGGCGCCGCGCTGGCCGAGATCGACGCGCTCATGGCGGCGCACCCCTCGCCGGGCGTCGGCATCCTGGTCTGCCCGCCCGCCACGCTGATCCACCGCATGGCGACCCGGATCGGCGGCGGCCCGATCGCCGTGGGCGGCCAGACCTGCCACCCCGCCGCGCAGGGCGCGCACACCGGCGACATCTCGGCCGCGATGCTGGCCGAGGCGGGCGCCAGCCACGTCATCGTCGGCCATTCCGAGCGCCGCGCCGACCACGGCGAGACCGACGCGCAGGTCCGCGCCCAGGCCGAGGCGGCGCTGGCGGCGGGCCTGTCGGTGATCGTCTGCGTCGGCGAGACCGAGGCCGAGCGCGACGCCGACGTCACGCTGGAGGTGGTGGGCGGCCAGCTGGCGGGCTCGGTGCCCGACGACGCCCGCGGCGCGACCGTGACCATCGCCTACGAACCCGTCTGGGCCATCGGCACCGGCCGCGTGCCCACGCCCGCCCAGATCGCCGAGGTGCACACCGCGATCCGCGCCCACCTGGCCGATCGCTTCGGCCTGGCGGGCGCCGACATGGCGATCCTCTACGGCGGGTCGGTCAAGCCGGGCAACGCCGCCGAGATCTTCGCCGTGCCCAATGTCGACGGGGCGCTGGTGGGCGGCGCCTCGCTCAAGGCGGCCGATTTCTCGGCGATCATCGCCGCGCTCGAGGCGGCCTGAGGCCGGCTACTGGGTGGCGGGCACGTAGCGCGTCACCCCGATGCGGATCATGCCCTGGTAGGACGGCGCGTACTGCCGCACCGCCAGCAGGTAGCGCCCGGGCCGCACCGGCACGGCCAGCTGCGAGTTCAGCGTGCCGTTCGAATCGTCGTTCATCCCCAGCATCCGCCCCGCGGCGTCGAAGAAGGTGACGACCGGGTCGCTGTCGTTGATCTCGTCGGCGGTGACCAGCAGCAGGCCCGGCGTCGGCACCTCCATCACGAACCACTGCGCCTGCCCGCCCGGCACCCGCCAGTCGCGGCTGAGCATCGGCGGCAGGCGCCCAAGGTCGGTCACCGGCCAGGACCCGTCGAGCGGCGGCGCGGCCTCGCCCGACGCGTACTGCTCGGCCGCGGCGGCCCGCGCGTCGAAGCCCGTGACCGTCACCGTCACCGGCAGGTTCGGGTCCGACAGCGACCGCATGGCGATGCAGTAGTCGCCCGCCGGCAGCGGCCGAGTCATGTCGATGCGGCTGTTCAGGCTCTCGTAGTCGTCGTTCTCGGCCAGCAGCACGCCCTGCCCGTCGAACAGGTAGATGTAGGGGTCGGCCGCGGGGTTGTCGGCGCGGATCGTCAGCGCCTGCGGGCTGGCCAGCGTGAAGCGGTAGTAGGGCGCGCCGAGGATGGTGTTGGTGGCGCGCAGGCCCTGCATCAGCTGCGCGTCGACGGGGCCCTGCCCCAGCGGGGTCGCGGGGGTGCCGGGCAGGCAGGGCTGCACGCCCACGAACAGCGGCATCCCCTCGGTGCCCGAGAACCCGCCGGCAAGGCCCGGGGTCAGGGCCGCCATCTCGAGGCGGCTGACCTGCAGGTTCGCGGTCACGCCGAGGCCGGCATAGCCCGTCACCGCGACGCAGTAGTCGCCCGCGGGCAGCTCCACCTCGGCGCGGCTGGCGAGCCCGCCGCCCGAATCGTCATCCAGCACCACGAGGCGGCCGTTGCCGTCGAACAGCTCGACGATGGTGTCGCCGAAGGCATCGACCGGCGCCGCCTCCAACCGCACGGCCATCGGCCGGCCGAGGGTAAAGACCGCCGCGGCCCGCGTGCCGGGCGCCACCGCCAGGTTCGACAGCCCCAGCGGCGCCGCGACCGTGGCCAGGTCCGAGCCCTCGCGGGCCCCACCCAGCCAGGGCGCGCCGTCGCCCACGCCCCCGCAGGACACGCCCTGCGCTGCGGCGGGGCCGGCGAGGGCGGCAAGCGCGACGAGCGCGGCGGGAAGGGTGCGGCGGTGGGCGGCCATGGGAATCCTCCAGGTCTCGGGCGGGGGCCGCGGACCGGCCCCGTCTCGCGCCCGAGACTAGCCGCAGCGCGGGGCGGCTGGCCAGCGAAATGGCGGGCCCGGGGCGCGGGCGGGGGGCGCCATCCGGCCTCTGGTCAGGGCCGCGCGGCCCGCGCATACTCGGCCCCGCATGGCCGACGCCGCGACCGCCACCGCCCGACCGCCCGCCCCGCCCCGCGCCCGACCGCGCCGGCGGCGGCCCCTGCCTGCGCTGGCGGTGGCGCTGGCGGGGTTGGCGCTTGTGATGGCGCTCGCCTTTCCGCGGGTCGAGCGCGCCTTCCTGATCGCCATGGGCGACCGCGACCGGGCGACGCTGGAGCTGGCCACGCAGGTCATGCGCGGCGCGCTGAGCCGGACCGAGGCGCTGCCCGTGCTGCTGGCCGAACGGCCGATCCTCGCGCGGCTCCTGCGCGAGCCCGGCAACTCGGGCCTCCTGCCCTTCGTGAACGAGCAGCTGCGCCAGACCGCCCTGTCGCTCGACCTGTCGGACGTCTACCTGATGGATGCCGAGGGGCTGACCATCGCCGCCTCGTCCTACCGCACCGACCGCAGCTTCGTCGGGCAGCGTTTCGCGTACCGGCCCTATTTCACCGAGGCGCTGGCGGGCGGGCTGGGGCGGTTCCACGCGCTCGGCACCACCTCGGGCGAGCGCGGCTATTTCTTCGCCGCCCCCGTCATCGACGGCACCGAGATCACCGGCGTGGTCGCGGTCAAGATCACGCTGGACGCCTTCGAGGCGACCTGGGCCGACAGCGGCTCGACCATCATCGTGCAGGACATGTCGAACGTGATCTTCCTGTCCGACCGCGCCGACTGGCATTTCCGCACCCTCGGCCCGGTGCCCGAGGCCGGGCTCGAAACCATCGCCGCCACCCGGCAATACCCGATCGGCCGGCTCACCCCCCTGCCCGCCCGGCGCGCGGCGCTGGGGTCGTCGGGCTACGAGATCGTCACCATCGACGGGGCGGCGGGGCGCGAAAGCTACCTGATGCAGACCGGCCTCGTCGCCGCCGCGGGCTGGCGGGTGTCGATCCTGTCGCCCACCGCGCCGGCCACGGTGCAGGCGCTGACCGTGATGGCCGTCGCGGGGCTGGCGGCGCTGTTCGTGCTGCTCATCGCCGCGGTGATCTGGCAGCGCCGGATCCGGCTGGAGGAGCGGCTGGCGGCACAGGCGGGCGAGCAGGCCCGGCTCGAGGCCCGCGTGCGCGAACGCACCCGCGACCTCGACGCCGCCAACGCGCAGCTGCGGCAGGAGGTCGAGGTGCGCGCCCGCGCCGAGGCGCAGCTGCGCAAGACCCAGGCCGAGCTGGTGCAGGCCGGCAAGCTGGCCGCGCTGGGGCAGATGTCGGCGGCGCTGAGCCACGAGTTCAACCAGCCGCTGGCCGCCGTGAAGGCCTATGCCGAGAACGCCGCCACCTTCCTCGACCGCGGCCGCGAGGGCGAGGCGCGCGAGAACATCCGCCTGATCTCGACCATGGCCGACCGCATGGCCTCGATCTCCAAGCACCTGCGCAACTTCGCCCGCCGGCCGCAGGACAAGACCGGCCCGGTGCCGATGCGCGCCGTGATCGAGGACGCGCTGGAGCTGATGCGCCCGCGGCTGGACAAGGCGGGCGCCCGGCTTGACTACGCCGCGCCCGCGGCCGAGGTCTGGGTGACGGGGGGCCGCGTGCGGCTGCAGCAGGTGATCGTCAACCTGATCGGCAACGCGCTCGACGCGATGGAGGGGCGCGAGCCGCCCGAGATCGCGCTGGCGCTGGCCGTCGAGGGCCGCCGCTGCCTCCTCGAGGTGCGCGACCGCGGCCCGGGGCTGAGCGAGGACGCGCTGGCGCAGGCCTTCGACCCGTTCTTCACCACCAAGGCGCCCGGGCAGGGGCTGGGGCTGGGGCTGTCGATCTCCTACAACATCGTGCGCGATTTCAACGGCCGCCTGACCGCCGCGAACCGGCCCGAGGGCGGCGCGGTGTTCACGGTGGAGCTTGACCTCGCCGACCCGCCCGCCGAGATGGCCGCCGAATGACCGACGCCGCCCCCTGCCCCGTGCTCTTCGTCGACGACGAGGCCCCCCTGCGCCACGCCGCGACGCAGGCGCTGATGCTGGCCGACCTCGACGCGATCCCCTGCGCCACCGCCGCCGAGGCGCTGGCCCGGCTCGACCGCGACTTTCCCGGCATCCTCGTCACCGACATCCGCATGCCCGGCATGGACGGGCTGATGCTGATGGCCGAGGCGCTGACGCTGGACCCCGAGCTGCCGGTGATCCTGATCACCGGCCATGGCGACGTCGAGCTTGCGGTGCAGTCGATGCGCGACGGGGCCTATGATTTCCTCGAGAAACCCTACGCCCCCGCCCGGCTGGTCGAGGCGGTCCGCCGCGCGCAGGACAAGCGCCGCCTGACGCTGGAGAACCGCCGCCTGCGCGCCCGGGCCGACGGCGGCGGCGACCCGATCGCGGCCCGCCTGCTGGGCGCGTCCGAGGCGATGACGCGGGTCCGGGCCGAGCTGCGCGCCGTGGCCGGCACCGAGGCCGACGTGCTGATCGAGGGCGAGACCGGCACCGGCAAGGAGGTCGCGGCCCGCGCGCTCCACGCCGCCTCGGCCCGGGGCGAGCGGCCCTTCATCGCGGTGAACTGCGCCGCGCTGCCCGCCGAGCTGATCGAGAGCGAGCTGTTCGGCCACGAGGCCGGCGCCTTTCCCGGCGCCACCCGCGCCCGCTACGGCAAGTTCGAGCACGCCCGCGGCGGCACTCTGTTCCTCGACGAGATCGACAGCCTGCCGATGGCCCTGCAGGGCAAGCTGCTGCGCGTGATCGAGGACCGCGCGGTCACGCGGCTGGGGTCCAACGACCCCGTGGCGCTCGACCTGCGCATCGTCGCCGCCTCCAAGCGCGACCTCGCCGCCGCCGCCCGCGACGGCGCGTTCCGCCCCGACCTCCTCTACCGGCTCAACGTCGTCACCCTGCGCCTGCCGCCCCTGTCGGCCCGGCGCGAGGACATTCCGGCGCTGTTCCTGTCGCTGCTCGATGCCGCCGCTGCCCGCGCGGGCCGCCCGGTGCCGCCGGTGCCCGGCGCGGTGCTGTCGGCCCTGACCGCGCGGGACTGGCCCGGCAACGTGCGCGAGCTGCGCAACGCCGCCGAGCGCATGGCGCTGGGGCTGGAGACCGGGCTCGCCGCGCCGGCGGCAGGCCCGGACGGCGCGCTGGCCGCGCAGATGGCCGCCCACGAGAAGGCCCTGATCGCCGCGGCGCTGGCGGCCAACGGGGGCAGCCTCAAGGCGACCTACGAGGCGCTGGGGCTCAGCCGCAAGGCGCTCTACGAGAAGATGCAGAAGCACGGGCTCAGCCGCGACAGCTTCCGCGAGGACTGAGCACCGCCCGCGCGATGTGTCGGAATCGGGACATGCCCCGGCCCGCTTTGGGCAGGCATCGACCCATTGCCCGGCGAAACGCGTTTCCTCTTGCGCAATCCGGCCATGCAGGGCTTGCATGACGTCGTGGCGCGCCCCAGACAGCGCGACCAAGCGGCCCGGGGGGAGCCGGGCGCTTCTCATGTCCACAAGGGAGACTGACATGACCTTCACCCGCATCGCCGCGCTTGCGGCCACCACGGCGCTGACCGCCACCGCCGCCTTCGCCGACGCCCACGTCGACCGCACCGGCTGGCCCGAGAGCTTCACCGTCGGCACCGCGTCGCAGGGCGGCACCTTCTTCGTCTACGGCTCGGGCTGGGCGAACCTCGTCGCCGACGAGCTCGGCATCTCGGGCGGCGCCGAAGTCACCGGCGGCCCGATGCAGAACATGGCGCTGGTGCACACCGGCGAGGCCCAGTTCGGCCTGACCACCATGGGTCCGGCGGCCGAATCCTATGCCGGCACCAACCCGATCGCCCCCGGCCTGCAGATGACCGGCGCCTGCGCGATGTTCCCGATGTACCAGACGCCGTTCTCGATCACGACGCTGGCCTCCTCGGGCATCACCTCGATCTCCGACATCCCGGCCGGCGCGCGCATCGGCTTCGGCCCGGCGGGCTCGACCTCGGACACCTACTTCCCGGCCATGCTCACCGCGCTCGGCATCGAGTACGACCGCCGCAACGGCGGCTGGGACGACCTCGGCGGCCAGCTTCAGGACGGCCTGCTGGACGTGATCGCCTTCGCGGCCGGCGTGCCGATCCCGGCGGTGTCGCAGCTCGAGGTGCAGACCGACATCAACATCATCGAGTTCACCGAGGAAGAGCAGGCCGCCATCCTCGAGGCGTTCCCGGTCTCGGCCTTCGAGATCGCGCCCTCGACCTACACCACCCTCGAGGCGCCGGCGCGTTCGGTGGCGATGTGGAACTTCGCCATCGCCAACTGCGACCTGCCCGAGAGCTTCGTCTACGCCGTCACCGACGTGGTGATGTCGGACAACGAGCGCATGGTCGGCATCCACTCCTCGGCCCGCGAGACCCTGCCCGAGAACTGGGACAAGAACACCTCGCTGATGTGGCACCCCGGTGCGGCCCGCTGGTTCATCGAGAACGCCGGCGCGACCATCGACCCCGCCACCATCTACGGCAACTGATCCGCGCCTGACGCGCGGGTCGCCCGCGCCGGCCCCGGCCGGCGCGGGCACCCCCACAGACAAGACAAAAGCCCCGCGCCCGGCCCCGTGCGCCGGGCCACCAGACCGGGGCACAGGCCCGCGGCGCGACACCCCGCCCGCGCGCGGCCGAGAGGGACAGCACCATGACCGACCAGACCAGCACCGGACGCCGCCCCGAGGACGAGCCCGAGGACGTCCTGCCCGAGGGCCCCGTCCTCGCCGAGGGCGTCGACGAGGACCCGATCGAGAAGAACCGCCGCCTGCCGGTCGGCTGGCGCGCCACGGCCATCGCCGCCTTTGCGGCGGTCTACGCCTTCTTCCACCTCGCGGCCCTGAACGGCCTGTCGATCTCGCGCACGACCGGGATCGAGCTGCCGCTGCTGCCCGAGATGCCGATGGAAACCTGGGCCTTCCGCATCGTCCACATCGCGGGCGCGCTGGCGCTCGGGTTCCTGCTGTTTTCCTCCCGCTTCTTCAGCGACGACAGGCCCGCCCGCGACACGAAACTCGTGGGCTACGCCGCGCTGGCCCTGCTGATCCCCGCCGCGCTGGCGCTGGCCACCGCGCTCGGCTTCATGGCCGACATCAACTCGGGCACCCTGCCGCAGATGGGCGGGCTCACGACCTGGGCCGCCTTCCCGGGCACCGAGCTCTATACAACCGAGGTCTGGTGGTACGGCGTGCCGCTCCTGATCGCCACCTTCGGCGCCATCGTGCTGGGCTGGATCGAGGACCGCCCGCGCGACCGCTTCCCGATCTCGGACATGGTGCTGGCCTTCTGCGCCGTGGTCGTCGCGGCCTACCTGATCCCGATCTACGGCACCGCCGCCCGCAACTCGGTTGGCACGCCCTTCGTGCCGGTCGGCGTGGCCTTCGCCGCCACCGCGGGCTCGGCCCTGATCCTGGAACTCACCCGCCGCGTCGCCGGCATGGCGCTCGTCATCATCACCGGCGTCTTCCTCGCCTACACCTTCACCGCGCACCTGCTGCCCGGCATCCTCGCCGTGCAGACCCCCTACACCTGGCAGCGCTTCTTCGGCTTCCTCTACACCGATGCCGGCATCCTCGGCGCCACCACCGCGGTCAGCTCGACCTACATCATCCTGTTCATCATCTTCGCGGCCTTCCTGCAGGCCTCCAAGGTGGGCGACTACTTCGTCAACTTTGCCTTCGCCGCCGCCGGCCGCGCCCGCGGCGGCCCGGCCAAGGTGGCGATCTTCGCCTCGGGCCTCATGGGCATGATCAACGGCACCTCCGCCGGCAACGTGGTGGCCACTGGCTCGCTCACCATCCCGCTGATGAAGAAGGTCGGCTACTCCAAGCGCACCTCGGGCGCGGTCGAGGCCGCGGCCTCGACGGGCGGCCAGATCATGCCGCCGATCATGGGCGCCGGGGCCTTCATCATGGCCGAGATCACCGGCATCCCCTACACCGAGATCGCCATCGCCGCGATCATCCCCGCGGTGCTCTACTTCGTGTCGGTCTACTTCATGGTCGACCTCGAGGCGGCCAAGCTCGGGATGCGCGGGATGCGCGAGGACGAGCTGCCCAAGTTCCGCGACATGGTGCGCCGCGTGTTCCTGTTCCTGCCGATCGTGATCCTGATCGCGGCGCTGTTCATGGGCTACTCTGTGATCCGCGCGGGCACGCTCGCCACCGCCGCCGCCGCAGTGGTCAGCTGGCTGACCCCGCACCGCATGGGCCTCCGGGCGCTGGTCCGCGCCTTCGAGATCGCGGGCGTCATGTCGATCCAGATCATCGCGGTCTGCGCCTGCGCGGGCATCATCGTGGGGGTCATCTCGCTGACCGGGGTCGGCGCGCGCTTCTCCTCGCTGCTGCTCGACATCGCCGACACCTCGCAGCTGCTCGCGCTCTTCTTCGCCATGTGCATCGCGATCCTGCTCGGCATGGGCATGCCCACCACGGCCGCCTACGCGGTGGCGGCCTCGGTCGTCGCGCCGGGCCTCGTGCAGCTCGGCATCCCGACGCTCACCGCGCATTTCTTCGTGTTCTACTTCGCCGTCCTCTCGGCCATCACGCCCCCCGTGGCGCTGGCGAGCTACGCGGCCGCCGGCATCTCGGGGGCGAACGCGATGGAAACCTCGGTCACCTCGTTCAAGTTCGGGCTGGCCGCCTTCATCGTGCCCTTCATGTTCTTCTACAACGGCGCGCTCCTGATGGACGGCAGCTGGGTCGAGGTGCTGCGGGCCGGCGTGACGGCGGCCTTCGGGGTGTTCCTGCTGTCCTCGGGCGTGCAGGGCTGGTTCATGGGGGCGCGCGTCGCGTGGTTCCTGCGGGTGGCCCTCATCGCCGCGGCGCTGTTCATGATCGAGGGCGGGCTGATGACCGACCTCGTCGGCCTCGGCCTCGCGGTGGCGATCTACTTCGTCCAGAAGCTGTTCCACCCCCGCCCCGACGCCACCATCCCGGTGCGCGGCGCCGACTGACACGACCAGACGGGGGGCGGGCCGCACACCCGCCCCCCTTCATCTTTCCCCAAATACGCACACGCCGACGCTGGCCCCGGGCGCGGCGCCATGGCATGTCTCGCCCCGATGCAGACGCTCCGCCAATCGCCCACCGACCCCGGGTTCGTGCAGGACCCCTACCCGTTCTACGCCCGCGCCCGCGCCGCCGGGCCGCTGGTCTGGTGGGAGGACTACGGCCTGCCGATGGCGACCACCCACGCCGCGGTCAACGCGCTCCTGCGCGACCGCCGCTTCGGCCGCGAGCCGGTCGATCCGCCGCCCGTCCCCGAGCACCTGAAACCCTTCTACGCGGTCGAGGCCCACTCGATGCTGGAGCTGGAGCCGCCCCGCCACACGCGGCTGCGCTCCCTCGTGCTCCGCGCCTTCACCAGCCGCCGCATCCAGGCCCTCGCCCCGGAAATCGCTGCGCTCGCCCGCGACCTCGTCGGCCGCTTCCCCGACGGGGCGCCCTTCGACCTGCTCGACGCCTTCTGCCGCCCGATCCCCGTCATCGTGATCGCCCGCCTCCTCGGCGTGCCCGAGACGATGGCCCCCGACCTCCTGCGCTGGTCCAACGCCATGGTCCAGATGTACCAGGCCCGCCGCAGCCGCGACGACGAGGTCGCGGCCGTGGCCGCGACCGAGGAGTTCGTAGCCTTCCTGACGGACTACGTCGCCCGCCGCCGCAGCGACCCGCGCGACGACCTCATCACCGCCCTCATCGCCGCCGAGCAGGACGGCAACCGCCTCACCGCCGACGAGCTGATCACCACCTGCATCCTGCTCCTCAACGCTGGCCACGAGGCCACCGTCCACACCCTCGGCAACGGCGTGGCGCGCTGCCTCGACACCGGCGCCCGCCCTGGCCCCGACCCCGCGCCGCTGGTCGAGGAAATCCTCCGCCACGACCCGCCGCTGCACCTCTTCACCCGCCACGCCTAAGAGGACGCCGAGGTCTTCGGCCACAGCTTCCGCCGCGGCGACCAGGTCGGCCTGCTGCTCGCCTCCGCCAACCGCGACGCCACCGCCTGGGCCGACCCCGAGCGCTTCGACCCCGCCCGCGCCGACGGGCCCACCAACCTGTCCTTCGGCGCGGGCCTGCATTTCTGCGTCGGCGCGCCGCTCGCGCGACTCGAGCTGCAGATCGCGCTGCCGATCCTGTTCGAGACCTGCCCCGACCTGCGCCTCGCCGCCCGGCCCGCCTACGCGAATATCTATCATTTCCATGGGCTTGAGCGCCTGATGGTCACGCGATGACGCTGGACAGCCGCAGGCCGCCCCGCTAGCGTGCCCCCGGGGACCGCCTGACCGAAAGACCACGCCCGTGATGCGTCCGACCCTTGCCGCCCTGGCCGCCGTGCTGGCACTCGCCGCCTGCGACCCCGTCGCGCCCACCACCTACTACGCCGAAGGCGTCGACCTCGCGACCCGCGACGCCGATTACGCCCAGTGCGCGGCGCAGGCGCTCAGGGACCACCCGGTGCGCGACGAGATCCGCTTCACCCCCCGCATCTACGTGCCGTCGCGGACCAGCTGCACGGCCGCCGGCGCCTGCACCACCATCCCGGGCTATTTCGAGGGCGGCGAGCCCTACACCGTCGACGGCAACGCCGGCATCCGGGCGACGGCGACCCGCGGCTGCATGGGCGAGCGCGGCTACGCCCGCGTCGGCCTGCCCTACTGCGCGGCCGAGACCGCGATCCGCCCCTCGGTGGTGATGCCGCCGCTCGCCGACGGCACCTGCCTCTACCGCCCGGACGGCCGCGGCCCGGCGCTGGTGGTCAACCCGGTCTGAGCCGCCGCCGCGCCTCAGACCCCCTCGTCGTCGTCCTCGTCGATCTGCGCCACCCGCGCGCCGGACTTGCTGGTGGTGACCACGCCCAGCGACTTGAGCTTGCGGTGCAGCGCCGAGCGCTCCATGCCCACGAAGCTGGCCGTGCGGCTGATGTTGCCGCCGAAACGGTTGATCTGCGCCATCAGGTACTGCCGCTCGAACAGCTCGCGCGCCTCGCGCAGCGGCAGCGTGGTCAGCCGCGCCGACAGCGGCGCGCCGTCCTCGTCGCCGGCGCCGGGCTCGGCGGCCCCGGGCAGGTCCGCGGCCTCGATCGGCCCCGTGCCCTCGCCCAGGATCAGCACCCGCTCGATCACGTTGCGCAGCTGGCGCACGTTGCCCGGCCAGCGCATCGTCTGCAGCATCGCCACCGCGTCCTCGCCGAGCGCGCGCAGCGGCAGCCCCTGCTCGCGGTTGAACTCGGCGATGAAGTGGCGGGCCAGCTCGGGGATGTCGTCGCGCCGGTCCTCGAGGCTCGGCACCTCGATCGGCACCACGTTCAGACGGTGATACAGCTCCTCGCGGAACCGCCCGCCCGCGATCTCCACGGACAAGTCGCGGGAGGTCGAGGAAATGACCCGCAGGTCGACCCGCACCTTGGCGGTGCCGCCGACGCGGCTGAAGCTCTGGTCGACCAGCACCCGCAGGATCTTGGACTGGGTGCCGAGCGGCATGTCGGCCACCTCGTCGAAATAGACCACGCCGCCGTGCGCCTGTTCCAGCAGGCCCTGTTCCACCCCGCGCTCGGGGCTTTCGCGGCCGAACAGCTTCACCTCCATCTCCTCGGGCTGGATCGAGGCCGAGGACACCACGACGAAGGGCGCGTCGGCGCGGTTCGACTGGCCGTGGATGTAGCGCGCCGCCACCTCCTTGCCGGACCCCGGCCCGCCGGTCAGCATCACCCGCCCGTTCGACTTCGTCACCTTGTCGAGCTGCGCCTTCATCGCGCGGAAGGCGACGCCCGTGCCGATCATCCGCGCCTCGCGCACGTCCTGCCGGCGCAGCGCCGCGTTCTCGCGCCGGAGCCGCGACGCCTCCATTGCGCGCCGGATGACGACCAGCAGCTGGTCGATGTTGAACGGCTTCTCGATGAAGTCGTAGGCGCCCTGCTTGATCGCGGCGACCGCGATCTCGATGTTGCCGTGGCCCGAGATGATGACCACCGGCACCTCGGGGTTGTCGCGCTTGACGTGGGACAGGATGTCGATCCCGTCCATGTTCGAGTCCTTCAGCCAGATGTCGAGGATCATCAGCCCGGGCGCGGCGCGGTTCAGCTCGGCCATGCACTCGTCGGAGTTGCCGGCCATCCGCGTGACGTAGCCCTCGTCCTGCAGGATGTCGCAGATCAGCTCGCGGATATCGCGCTCGTCGTCGACGACCAGAATGTCGGTCATGCTCGTTCCCCGTTTGACAAGATCGGCAGGGTTATGCGCGCCATGGCCCCGCGATGCGCGCCCTCCTCGAAGGGCTCCGCATCGACGAGCTCCAGCGTCCCGCCGTGTTCCTCAATGATCTTCTTGACGATGGGCAGGCCGAGGCCGGTGCCCTTTTCCCGCGTGGTGACGTAGGGCTCGAACAGCTTGGCCCGGTCCGCGGGCAGGCCGATGCCGTTGTCGGCGATGGTGACGACCGCCATGCCGTCGGTCACCTGAAGCGCCCCGCGCAGCTGCGGGACATGGCCAACTGGTGCGCCCTTTTCCTGCAGGGTTTCAATGGCTTCCCCGCCGTTCTTCAACAGGTTCGTGAAGGCCTGCCCGATCATGGTCGCGTCCAGCTCGGCCTTGACCGGCGTCTCGGGGATGTCGAAGGCAAAGCGCACGCCGGGCTGGCCCGCCCGCTGCAGCGTGATCGCCTCGCGGAACAGCTGCGCCAGGTCCTCGACGCGGGTCTCGGGCTCGGGCATCCGGGCGAACTTGGAGAACTCGTCGACGATCCGGCGCAGGTCGTTGGTCTGGCGCACGATGATCTCGGTCATCTCCTCGAGCTTTGCCTTGTCGTCGTCCGGCAACTCCTTGGAAAAGCGGCGCTTGATCCGCTCGGCCGACAGCTGGATCGGGGTCAGCGGGTTCTTGATCTCATGCGCGATGCGGCGGGCCACGTCGCCCCAGGCCGCCATCCGCTGCGCGCTGACCAGCTGGGTCACGTCGTCGAAGGCGACCACGTAACCCTCCAGCCGCCCGTCGGCGTTGCGCCGCGTCGCCATGCGCACCAGCAGGCTTTCCTGCTTGCCCGAGCGGGTCAGCTTGATCTCCTCCTGCACGGCCTCGGCGGTGGATTTCTGCAGCCGCTCGAACAGGGCCGCGAACTCGGGCACCGCGGCCGACAGGCTGAGGCCGCTGTCGCGCTGCTCGACCAGCTGCAGCAGGCGCAGCGCCGAGCGGTTCATGAAATCGACGCGGCCCGCCTCGTTCAGGCCGATCACCCCCGCCGTCACCGAGGACAGCACGCTGTCGAACAGCCGCCGCCGCGCCTCGGTCGCCTCGTTCTGTTCGATCAGCGCGTCGCGCTGGCCCTTGAGCTGCCGGGTCATCTGGTTGAACAGCCGGCCCAGCATGGCGATCTCGTCGTCGCCGCCCTCCTCGGCGACCCGCACCTCCAGGTCGCCGGTGCCCACCCGCTGGGCCGCGCCGGCCAGCTGGCCCACGGGCCGCGACAGGCGCTCGGCGAACCACAGGCCCAGCCAGATCGCGGCCAGCACCATGATGATGGCAAAGCCGAGGTAGAGCAGCCCGAATTCGAACAGCACCCGGCCGCGGTCGGATTCGAGCTGGCGGTAGAGCTGCACCGTCTGCTGCGTCTCGTCGAGCAGCGCGAGGATGTCGCCGTCGACCTCGCGGCTGACGTAGAGGTAGCGGTCGGGAAAGGCGTCGAGCCGCACCAGCGCGCGGAACTCGTTCTGGGCGCGGTCCTCGATCAGCACCAGCTCGCCGTCGCGCGCCGCGGCGAGGTCGGGGGCCGAGGGGCGCTCGTAGTCGAACAGGTAGCTCGATTCGCCCCGCGCCCGGATCTCGCCGCCGCCGTCGATGACGAAGGCCTCCTCCAGCCCGCGCTGGATCCGGCTCTGGCCCTGGCTGAGCAGCTGCCGCAGGTCGCCGTCGGACAACAGCACCGTGGCGCGGCGGTTGAGGTTCAGGAAATTGGCCAGCGCCCGGGTGTCGGTCGTCAAGTCGTCGCTGTGTTCCTGGCTGTAGGCGACGGCGGCGTCCACCGAGTTGCCGAGCGCGGACGACACCCGGTCCGAGAACCAGCCTTCGAGGCCCATGTTCACCGTGATGGTGGCGAAGACCGCGACCAGGATGGTCGGCACCAGCGCCACGATGGTGAACACGCCGGTCAGCCGCAGATGCAGCCGCGAGCCCGCCGAGCGCGCCCGCCGCGACGCCACGATGCGCGCCACCTCGCGCAGCACAAGCGCCGCGACGACGAGGATGTAGACCATGTCGGCCAGGATCACGAGGCGCAGCCCCGGCGCATCGGCCAGGTCCGACAGCGGCCCGAGCACGAGGAAGGTCAGAAGCGCCAGCACCGGCCCCAGAAGCACGAGGCCCAGCGTCGCGACACTGCGCACGCTCGGGTCGTCCTTGAACCGCCAGACCCGATCCAGCGGGCCGGCGGCGCTCCTGTCCGCGGGATCGTCCACGGGCTGCTCCCCCAACGGTGGCACGGCTCTTTCGGGCCTGTCGCCCAACGGCCACGCGACTGTTGCGGTTTTACATCAACTTGCGACGGCGAGTCACGCGGATATCGAGATCGGTGATCTTCTTGCGCAAGGTATTGCGGTTGATGCCCAGCAGGTCGGCACATTTTGCCTGGTTGCCGCCGGTCGCCTCCAACGCGATCTCGATCAACGGCGTCTCCACCTCGCGCAGGATCCGGTTGTAGAGCCCCGCAGGCGGCAACACGCCCCCGTGCAGGTCGAAGTAGCGGCGCAGGTGCTTGGCGACGGAGGCCGACAGCTTGTCGCCCTCGCCCACGCCCATCAGCGGCTCGATCGCGGGCTGGTTGCCCAGCACGGCCTCGACCTCGGCCTTGGTGATCTCCTCGGACTGGCTGGTGACGGTCAGCCGCTTGATGGTGTTCTCCAGCTGGCGCACGTTGCCGGGCCAGGAATAGGCGCGGATCAGGTCCATCGCCTCGGGCGCGAAACGGCGGAGCGCGATGCCGTCGCGTTCCACCCGTGCCAGGAAATGGGCGGCCAGCAGCGGGATGTCGTCGACCCGTTCGCGCAAGGATGGCACGGTCAGGGTCACGCCGCCGAGGCGATAGAACAGGTCCTGCCGGAAGCGGCCCGATTCCATCTTTTCCATCAGGTCCTTCTGGCTGGTCGCCATGACCCGCGGCGCCGAATCCCCGAAGGCGTCGAGCATCCGCACGATCTTGGCCTGCGCCTCTTCGGACAGGTCGCCGACCTCGTCGAACAGGATCGACCCGCCGCGGGCGCGCGACACGATGGCCGACGGGCCGTCGACCCCCTCCAGATCGCCCGCCGAGGCCACCACGAAGGGCAGTGTGCGGCGGTCCGAGAAATCATGGATCGCACGCGCGATCAGCGACTTGCCGGTGCCGCTCTCGCCGGTGATGAGCACGGGCAGGTCGGTGTTCATCACGCGGGCGACGAGGCGGTAGAGCGCCTGCATCGCCGCGGTGCGGCCGACCAGCGGCAGGTCCTCCTGCGCGGACGGCAGAGCGGCGGGGGCGGCGGCGCTGGCGGCGGGCTTGGCCGGCTTGGCGCGGCGCTTCAGGTCCAGCGCGCGGGCGGCGCGCTTCATCAGGTCGGGCAGGTCGAAGGGCTTGGGCAGGTAGTCGTAGGCGTCCTTCTCGGTCGCCTGGATCGCGGTCATGATGGTGTTCTGCGCCGAGATGATGATCACCGGCAGGCCGGGCCGCTTTTCCGTGATCTGCGGCAGGGTCTCGAGCCCGTTGCCGTCGGGCATGATCACGTCCGAGATCACGAGGTCGCCCTTGCCCTCCTCGACCCAGCGCATCAGCGTCATCAGGCTGGAGGTGGCGTGCACCTTGCACCCCGCGCGGGTCAGCGCCTGGGTCAGAACGGTGCGGATGGTGCGGTCGTCGTCGGCGACGAGAACGGTGCCGTCCATGGGTCAGTCAGCTCCGGGGGTCTGGGCGTCTTGCGGCGCGATTTCGGTCAGGGCGCGGTCGTCGGGTCATGCGCCCCCTCGGGTGAAGGATCCTGGTCATTCCGCACCCTTGGGGGCGACGGGCAGGGACACGCGGAACACGGTGCGTCCGGGCACGGAATCCACGGCGATCCAGCCGTCGTGGTCCGAGATGATCTTGCTCACCAGCGCGAGCCCGAGGCCGGTGCCGTTCTCGCGGCCCGAGACGAAGGGCTCGAACAGGTCCTGCGCAATGTCGGGCGGGATGCCCGGGCCGTCGTCGATGACCTCGACCTGCAGCGGCACGGCGCCGCCCGACCCGTCCTTGCGGCGGACCTTGAGGCTGAGTTCGTAGAAGGTGCGCAGCCGGATCGTGCCGCCCTGGCGCCCCGCCTCGGCGGCGTTCTTGAGCAGGTTCAGGAACACCTGCTGCAGCTGGTCGGGGTCGGCCCAGGTGGAGGGCAGCGAGGGGTCGTAATCGTCCTCGATGGTCATGTGGGCGGCAAAGCCCACCGCGGCCGACTTGCGCGCCCGGTCGAGGATGTCGTGGATGTTGACCGCGCGCCGGTCGGGCGGGCGGACGTTGCCGAATTCCTCGACCTGGGACAGGAGCTTGAGGATGCGGCGGGTCTCCTCCACGATCAGGTCGGTCAGCTCCCGGTCCTCGCCGCTCGCGTTCATCGAGATCAGCTGCGCCGCCCCGGTGATGCCGGCCAGCGGGTTCTTGATCTCGTGGGCCAGCATCTCGGCCATGCCGATGGCGGATTTCGCCGCGGATTTGGACGACATCGCCCGGTCCATCCGGCCGGCAAGTTCCCGGCTTTCCAAGAGCACCAGCACATGGTCGGGCTTGTCGGCCAAGGGCGCGATCTGCACGTCGCAGGACACCGGCTTGCGGCTGCCGGTGCCGACGTCGACAGCGTTGACGAAGAGCGGCGCGGCCCCGTCGCGGACGCGGGCGAAGGCCTCCTCCAGCGGCGCGTCGACGAAGATCTTGTCCCAGACCGGGTGGCCGTCGAGCGCCTTTTTCGAGGCGTTCAGGAACAGCTCGCCCGCCGGGTTCACGTCGCGGATCCGGTCCTCGGCGTCGCAGATCATCGCCGGGATGGGCAGCGAGGCCCAGAGGCTGGTGGTGACCTTGGTCATGCGGCGGCCCTTTCCGGGGCGCGCTCCAGCGCGTCGGGCAGCATCGCGCGGATCTCGGCCTCGTCCCGCGCGGTCAGGATGCGGCGGCGGAGGTCGGCCGGCGTGCCCGCGTGGTCCATGTACCAGCCGAGGTGCTTGCGCGCGACGCGGAGGCCAAGGTCGCGGCCGTAGAAGCCCAGCATCGCGGCGTGGTGGCCGGTGACCAGATCGGTCAGCGCGGCGCCCTCGGGCACCTGGGGCGCGGGCGTGCCGTGCAGCGCCGCGGCGATCCCGGCCAGCGCCCAGGGCCGCCCCTGCGCGCCGCGGCCGACCATCACGCCGTCGGCGCCCGAGAGGCGCAGGGCGCGGGCCGCGCTGGCGGAATCGGTGATGTCGCCGTTGGCGATGACGGGGATGGAAACGGCCTCCTTGACGGCGCGGATCGCGGCCCAGTCGGCGGAGCCTTGGTAGAACTGGCAGCGGGTGCGGCCGTGGATGGTGATCATCTGCACACCCGCGGCCTCGGCGCGGGCGGCAAGCGCCGGCGCGTTCCGCTGCGCGTCGTCCCAGCCGAGGCGGGTCTTGAGCGTGACGGGGACCGAAACCGCGCCCACCACCGCCTCGATCAGAGACAGGGCATGGTCGAGGTCGCGCATCAGCGCCGAGCCGGAATAGCCGCTGGTCACCTTCTTGGCCGGGCAGCCCATGTTGATGTCGATGATCCGCGCGCCCTGCCCTTCGGCGATGCGGGCGGCCTCGGCCATCCAGTGCGCCTCGCGGCCGGCGATCTGCACCGCGGTGCGGGCGGCGTCGCAGCCCAGCTCGGCCCGCGCGCGGACCGAGGCCCTGGCCTCGACCATCTCCTGGCTTGCGACCATCTCGGACACCACGAGGCCCGCGCCGAACCCCGCGACGAGGTCGCGGAAGGGTCGGTCGGTGATTCCGGCCATCGGCGCCAGCAGGACGGGCGGCGCGAGGGGCATGTCTGCCAGCGAAACAGTCAAGTGCTCAATCCTTGTGCACACACTTGGAGGGGATAGGGCGACCCGCCGGGGAGTTCAAAAGAAACTCTCGTGACAGGCCGCCGCCCCGGCGCATTTGCACAAATATTGGGCGGCGAGCCGGATTCCAAGGCATCCGTCATGCCGCGTTGTGCGGCGACGGCCAAGCGACTATCACCCGGAACATGGTTGAGACCACCCCCACACCGACCGCCCCGAGGGCCGCCGCGCTGATCGTCGCCGGCGGGCGGGGCCTGCGCGCGGGCGGCGGAATGCCCAAGCAATACAGGGACCTCGCCGGCCAGCCCGTGATCGCGCGGACGATCGCGGCCTTCGACGCGCATCCGGCCATCGCGGCACTGGTGGTGGTGCGGCACGCCGACGACGCGCCTCTCCTCGCGGCCGCGCGTCCGGGGACGCGGCTGCCGCTCGTCGAGGCGGTCGGGGGTGCCACGCGCGACGCCTCGGTCCGGGCGGGGCTCGACGCCATCCCCGAGGGGATCGACCTTGTGCTGATCCACGACGCCGCGCGGCCGTTGGTGTCGGCCGCGGTGATTGACGGCGTCCTCGCCGCGCTTGCCACCCATGACGGCGCCGCCCCCGCCCTGCCCGTCACCGACGCGCTCTGGCGGGGCGAGGCCACCGTGACCGGCACCGAGGACCGCACCGGCCTGTGGCGCGCGCAGACACCGCAGGGGTTTCGCCTGCCCGCGATCCGGGCCGCCCATGCGGCGCACCTCTCCGACCCCGCCCGCCCCGCGGCCGCGGATGATGTCGAGGTCGCCCGCGCCCATGGCCTGACCGTGGCGATCACGCCGGGCGACGAGGCCAACCTGAAACTGACCACCGCCGCGGATTTCGACCGCGCGACGCGACTGATGGAGACGCGCATGGATATCCGCACCGGCAACGGCTTCGACGTGCACCGCTTCGGGCCGGGGGACCACGTGATGCTGTGCGGCGTGAAGGTGCCGCACGGGCGCGGGCTGCAGGGCCATTCCGACGCCGACGTGGGCCTGCACACCGTGACCGACGCGATCTACGGCGCGCTGTGTGCCGGCGACATCGGCACCCATTTCCCGCCGTCCGACCCGCAGTGGAAGGGGGCCGAAAGCCACATCTTCCTGACCCATGCGGTCGACATGGCGGCGGCGCAGGGCTTCGCCATCACCCACGCCGACCTGACGCTGATCTGCGAGCGGCCCAAGATCGGGCCCCACGCCGCGGCGATGCGGGCGCGGCTGGCGGAGCTCCTGCGGATCGACATGGGCCGCGTCTCGGTCAAGGCGACCACCACCGAACAGCTGGGCTTCACCGGCCGCGAGGAAGGCATCGCGGCGCTGGCCACCGTCACGCTGGTGAAGCCATGATCCGCGCGCTCACCACCCTCGGCCCCGTCGGCCACCTGAAGCCCGCCCCCGGCACCTGGGGCAGCGCGGCCGCCGTCCCGCTGGCCTGGGGGCTGCACGCGCTGGGGGGCTTCCCCCTCCTCCTCCTCGCCACGCTGGCCGTCACCGCGGCGGGCTGGTGGGCGGTGCGCGAGGCGACGAAGGGCAGCGCCGACAAGGACCCCTCGGAAATCGTCATCGACGAGGTCGCGGGGCAGTGGGTGGCGCTCTGGCCGGTGTCGCTGGGCGCGCAGGTCGCGGGGGCGGAGTTCTGGGCGCTCTGGCCCGGCGTGCTGACCGCCTTCCTCGCCTTCCGCCTGTTCGACATCTGGAAACCCGGGCCGGTGGGCTGGGCCGACCGGCAGCCGGGCGCGACCGGCGTGATGGCCGACGACCTGATCGCGGGCTGGCTGGCGGCGATGGTGGTGGCGGTGTTCGCCGTGATCGCGCATCTGCCCATGGTGCTGGGATGACCGCGGCCGACGTGCTGGCGGCACTTCGCGCCCGGGGCTGGATGCTCGCCACGGCCGAAAGCTGCACCGGCGGGCTGGTCGCCGCGGCGATCACCGAGATCCCCGGCTCGTCCCACGCCTTCGACCGCGGCTTCGTCACCTATTCCAACGCCGCCAAGGTCGAGATGCTGGGCGTCAACCGCGCCACGCTGGACGCCCACGGCGCGGTGTCCGAGCCGGTCGCGGCCGAGATGGCGCAGGGCGCGCTGGATCGGTCTGAGGCGCAGATCGCCGTCTCGGTCACCGGCATCGCCGGGCCGGGCGGGTCGGCGCACAAGCCCGAGGGGCGGGTCTGCTTCGGCCTGGCCCATGGCGGCCGCGTCCTGACCGAGACGCGCGATTTCGGCCCGCTCGGCCGGTCCGAGGTGCGCGCGGCGGCGGTGCGCCACGCCCTGAACATGGTGCTGAGCGCCAGCTTCGAGCGCCGCGCGCGCTGAGTCGGGCCGATCCGCCGGGCGCCCGTTTCGCGGGCATCCAGCCCACAGAACGCCCATAATCCCGGCACTTCGGGAATTGCCCGCATCCTGTGCGCCCTCCGCCCCTCTTGCCGCTTTTTCGCGCAGCCGGAACGCGCTCTGCAGCGCGCCGGAGAGAGAGACAATCGGAAGGGACAATCCGACATGAACGGAGCGGACACCGCATGGATCATCGTCGCCACGGCGCTGGTCCTCTTCATGACCTTGCCGGGGCTGGCGCTGTTCTACGGCGGCCTCGTGCGGGCGCGCAACGTGCTGAGCGTGTTCCTGCACTGCTACGCCATCGCCTGCCTGATGAGCCTGCTGTGGCTGGCCGTGGGCTATTCCATTGCCTTCGGCCCGGGCGAAAGCGGCCTCTGGGGCGGGCTCGACCGCGCCTTCCTCAACGGCGTGACGGCCGACAGCCTGTCGGGGACGCTGCCCGAGGTGCTGTTCTTCGCGTTCCAGATGACCTTTGCCATCATCACGCCCGCACTGATCGTGGGCGCCTACGTGGAGCGGATCGGCTTCGGTTTCGTGCTCCTGTTCTCGGGGCTCTGGATGCTCCTGTGCTACGCGCCGGTGGTGCACTGGATCTGGGGCGGCGGGATGCTGGCCGATGGCGGCATCCTGGGCGAGACGGGCGTGCGCGACTTCGCGGGCGGCATCGTGGTGCATGAAACCGCGGGCCTCGCCGCGCTGGTGATCGCGGTGATGCTGGGCGCGCGCCGGCACATGACCACGCCGCCGCACAACCCGGGCTACGTGATGATCGGGGCGGCGATGCTGTGGGTCGGCTGGTTCGGCTTCAACGGCGGCTCGCAGCTGGCCGCCGACGGGGGCGCGGCGATGGCGCTGACCGTCACGCATATCTCGGCCGCGGCGGCCTCGCTCAGCTGGGGCCTGTGGGAACGGGTCAAGCACGGCAAGGTCAGCATGGTCGGCGTCGTCACCGGCACCATCGCGGGGCTTGCCTCGATCACGCCGGCCTCGGGCTTCGTCGGGCCGGTCGCGGCGCTGATCATCGGCACCGCTGCCGGCATCCTCTGCCAGGAGGCGGTGGGGCTGATGCGCAACAAGCTGCGGATCGACGACACGCTCGACGTGTTTGCCGTGCACGGGGTCGGCGGCATCTTCGGCACGATCATGATCGCGGTCTTCGGCCAGGGCGCCTGGGTGGCGCAGCTGGGCGGGCTGGCCATCGTGGGCGCCTACACGGTGGTGATCACCGTGGTGCTGGTGAAGCTGGTGGGCTGGGTCACGCCGATGCGGGTGGACGAGGAGACCGAGATCGGCGGCCTCGACCTCGCCGTCCACGGCGAGCGGGCCTACGACGTGTCGTCCTGAGGGCGGCCCTCTGCACCCGCGCCCCTCGCGGCGCGGGTGCAGACCTTTTGACAGCCTGCGCCCGCGCCCCTAGGCTTCGCGCCGAAACGGGCCGCCAGGGCTCCGGCAGGCAGGCAGTGTGATGGGCGATCTTCCCGAGTTCTATTTCCGCATCCGCGAGACCGGGGCCGCGGTGTTCCGGGTCTCCACCGACAACCGGCAGCGGCGGATCGAGATGGAGGAGATCGCCGTCGTCAACATCCGCAACGGCAACATCCGCGCCCATGGCGACCGCACGCTGACCGCCGCGGAGCAGGCGGTGATCGAGGCCTGGGCCGACGACCGCCGCGCGGTGCTGGCCGACCGCGACATCGACGACATCCACCGCGCCATCGACCACCTGAACCTGACCACGCACTGGGCGCAGGGCCGGGCCACCGACGCCGAGCTGGAGGAGGTGACCGACCGCCTGCTGCTGGCGATGCACGACCTGCGCACGGTGCTGGTGCGGCGCAAGGCCGACCGGCTGGCGGCGGCGGCCCGCGCCGGCGCCGACGGGGCCGAGGCCCCGTGACGGCCCGGGGGCGGGCAAGCACAGACCGCGCCGCCCGCGCCCGGGCGGCGGCGGGCAAGGAGCCGGGATGGCGACACTGAACAAGGCCGATCTTCTGGCCGCGATGGCGGGCCATGTGCGGGCCAACGGGCTGGCCGGGGCGAGCCTGCGCCCGCTCGCCCGCGCGGCGGCCACCTCGGACCGGATGCTGATCTACCATTTCGGCAGCAAGGACCGGCTGATCGCGGCGCTGCTCGACCGGCTGATCGACGAGATGCTGGGGGCCTTCGCCGCCGCCCTGCCCCCGCAGCGCGCCGAAAGCGAGGCCGACATCGCCGCGGCGGTGATCGACCTGCTGCGGACGCCGACCTTCCGGCCCTACCTGCGGGTCTGGTTCGACATCCTGTCCGCCGCGGGGCGCGATGACGCCACCCACGGGGCGGCGGCGCACCGGCTGCTGCAGGGCCAGGTCCGCATCCTGATGACCCGGCTGCCCGAGGGCCTGCGGCAGCCGCGCACCCGGGCGCGGGAGATGCTGGCGCTGGTGCAGGGGATGCTGGTGCTGGACGCGGTCGGCATGGGCAAGGCCGCCGACCTCGCCCGGGCGCGGTTCTACCCGCGCTGACCGGGGTCGGCGCCGGCGGGGAACAGCGCGTCGAGCACCGCCTCGGCGGCGGCGAAATCGGTCGTGTCGACGAAGGGCAGGCCCAGCTGGGCGCAGGCGTCGCGCTGCCAGCGGCCCTGCGCCATCTCGGCCTCGATCAGCGCCAGCGCCTCGGCGTCGGGCCGGTCGGCGAGGTCGTGCAGCCGGCCATGCAGCGCCACGTCCACGCCCGCCCGGAACGCCGCGAGGCGCGTCGCCGCGCAGGCGTCGGGATAGCCCAGGAACACCGGCGCCACCCCGTGCGCGGCCCGCAGCGCCTGCGCCTCGTCGGGGCGCAGCCACGCCCCCTCGATCACCGCGCTGGCCCGTGCGGCCACCAGGTCGTCGACCAGCCGGCGCGCGATCTCCTCGGCGGCGGCCAGGGCGACGGCGGGGTCGCGGGCGGCCCGCAGGCAGGCGACGTAGTAGCGGTCGATCCGCACCACCGCGCGCCCGAGCCGCGCCCCCAGCCGGGCGGCCGCCACGGATTTCCCCGCCCCGCGCGCCCCGCCGACGTAGATCAGCCGCGGCGCCGTCACGGGGCCCCGGGGCCCGCGTCGGCGGGGGCGAAGCGGCTGACGATCAGGGCGTCCTTGCGGGGGCCGGTGACGGTCCAGGCCTGCTGCCAGACCGGCCAGCCGCCGAGGTCGTAGGTCACGTCGTAGGTGTCGGGGTCGCACCAGTGCCGGTCGGCCGTCCGCCCCGGGCCGAGGCGGTGGAAGGGGCGGCCGTCCTCGAAGAACACGGCCAGCCCGTCGCCGTCGGCGCGCCACAGGTAGACCCGGCTCGCCTGCATGGGCGGCGCGCTGCCGTAGGTCAGAACGCCCACCTCCTCCTGCCTGAGCCCGGGGCCGTCGGGCACCCAGCGGCAGGTGCCGGTCAGCTGCCCCGTCAGCCCCGCGCGGCGATCCTCGATCACCCGCGTCAGCCGCCAGGCCCCCGCCAGGTCCGACAGGCCGATCACGGCGCCGCCCGGGCCACCAGCGCGCCCGTGCTGACATTCCGGTAGCCGTCGATGAAGCGGACGCCGCCCGCGTCGTCGGCCTCGACCCGGTAGCATTCCCAGCGGTCCGCGCCCGACCAGCGCAGGCAGCGCGCGTCGCCCACGAAGCGCCACTCGCCGACGCTGGTCGTCGCCCGCGCCCCCTCGGCCACGCGGGCCAGGAGCCGCCCGTCGGCCTCGTGCCGTTCCCAGGCGATGTCGTCGTAGGCGATGTCGTGGGTGGTCAGGAGGGCGACCGCCTCGTCGCGGTGCACCACGCGCCAGTCGGCCAGCGCGGGCGCCGGCGCCAGCGCCGCCACCACGGCCAGCGCCCGCGTCGATCTGCGGGTCAGCGTCACCTTGTTCCTCCGCTCCATGCCGCCTATGAGAGCGCCAACCGTGGACCGAACGCAAGGCCGAGCCGATGATCCCCCGCTATTCCCGCCCCGAGATGGTCGCCCTCTGGGAGCCCGCCACCAAGTTCCGCATCTGGTTCGAGATCGAGGCGCACGCCTGCGACGCGATGGCCGAGCTGGGCGTGATCCCCAGGGCCAACGCCGACGCCGTGTGGAAGGCGAAGGACGTGGAGTTCGACGTCGCCCGCATCGACGAGATCGAGGCGGTGACCAAGCATGACGTGATCGCGTTCCTGACCCACCTCGCCGAGATCGTCGGCGCGGAGGAGGCCCGCTTCGTCCACCAGGGGATGACCTCGTCGGACGTGCTGGACACCACCTTCAACATCCAGCTGATGCGCGCGGCCGACCTGCTCCTCGCCGATCTCGATCAGCTCCTCGCCGCGCTGAAACGGCGGGCGATGGAGCACAGGATGACGGTGCGGATCGGCCGGTCGCACGGCATCCACGCCGAGCCCGTGACCATGGGTCTGACCTTCGCCCGCTTCTACGCCGAGATGGACCGCAACCGCGCCCGCCTGCAGGCGGCGCGCGCCGAGATCGCCACCGGCGCCATCTCGGGCGCGGTCGGCACCTTCGCCAACATCGACCCGCGGGTCGAGGCGCATGTCTGCGCCCAGCTGGGCCTCAGCCCCGAGCCGATCAGCACGCAGGTGATCCCGCGCGACCGCCACGCGATGTTCTTCGCCACGCTGGGCGTGATCGCATCGTCGATCGAGAACATCGCCATCGAGATCCGCCACATGCAGCGCACCGAGGTGCTGGAGGCCGAGGAGTTCTTTTCCAAGGGCCAGAAGGGCTCGAGCGCGATGCCGCACAAGCGCAACCCGGTGCTGACCGAGAACCTGACGGGGCTGGCGCGCATGGTGCGCTCGGCCGTGGTGCCGGCCTTGGAGAACGTGGCGCTCTGGCACGAGCGCGACATCTCGCATTCCTCGGTCGAGCGGATGATCGGCCCGGACGCCACCATCACCCTCGACTTCGCGCTGGCGCGCCTGACCGGCGTGATCGACAAGCTGGTGATCTACCCCGACACCATGATCGCCAACATGAACAAGTTCCGCGGGCTGGTGCATTCGCAGCGCGTGCTGCTGGCGCTGACCCAGGCGGGTGTCAGCCGCGAGGACGCCTACGCGCTGGTGCAGCGCAACGCGATGAAGGTCTGGGAACAGGGCAAGGACTTCAAGGAAGAGCTGCTGGCCGACCCCGACGTGACCGCAGCGCTGAGCCCGTCCGAGATCGAGGAGAAGTTCGATCTTGGCTATCACACCAAGCATGTCGACACGATCTTCGCCCGGGTTTTCGGCGACGCCTGAGGCGCCTGCCCGCCATTCGACGACAGGACCGTGCGGCGCCGGGGCGCCGCGCGCAACATCATTGCCTTTTGTCGCCCCCGTGCTACCCTTTCCGTTGCAAGTAAGACGACCAGACCGCAGCTGACCGAGGAGACGCGACATGCGTATCAAGACCCTCCTGGCCGCCTTCGTCCTGATGGCCGTGCCGGGCTTCGCCTACGCCGAATGCTCGTGGGGCCGGGCCCACGAGGTGACCATGAGCTGTGCCGAGGGCATGAGCTGGGATGCGACCGCCCAGGCCTGCGTGCCGACCGCGACCAGCTGAGACCACGCCGCCAGACCTGACACCGAAGATCGCGCGCCGGCCCGTCCGACGCGCGATTTTCCTTTTCCGGGCGTCCAATCCCCACGCATTCGCGGAAAATCCGCCGGGCTTTCCCGCCGCCGTAGGCAGAGCCTTAACCGATGCCCCGCCAATCTGCCCCCCGGGTGGTGCTTGGATCGGGAACGGGGTGGGGTCATGGGCCTGCATCAGGAATGGGGCGTGCCGCCCGGCGACGGCGCGCGCGTGGTGGAGCCGCCGGCGCGGCTGACATCGCGGCAGAAGGCCGCCGTGATCGTGCGGCTGCTGTTGTCGCAGGACGTGCGGCCGGGCCTCGACCGGCTGAGCCCGGACCAGCAGGCGGCGCTGGCCCGCGCCATGGCAAGCCTCGGGCCGATCAGCCGGGCGACGCTGGCGCAGGTGGTGCAGGAGTTCACCGCGCGGCTCGACGGGCTCGCGCTGACCGCGCCGAACGGGCTGGCGGCCGCGCTGGCGCTGCTGGAGCCGCACATCTCGCCCATCGCCCGCGACGGGCTGCGCGCCGAGGCCGAGGCGGGCGACCCCGCCGACCCGTGGACGCGCCTTGCCGCCATGGCGCCCGACCGGCTGCGCCCCCTCCTGTTGACGGAAAGCGCCGAGGTGGCGGCGATCCTCCTGTCCAAGCTGGGCGTCGCCAAGGCCGCGGCGCTGCTGTCCGACCTGCCCGAGGACCGGGCGCAGGTGATCGCCCACGCGGTGTCGCTGACCGCCACGGTGACGCCCGCCATGGTCGAGCGCATCGGCGCGCAGCTGGTGCAGCAGATGCAGGCCGACCCCGAACCCGCCTTCCGCAAGAGCCCGGTGGACCGGGTCGGCGCGATCCTGAACTCGGTCGGCGCGGGGCTGCGCGAGGCGCTGCTCGGCGGGCTCGAGGCGCGCGACGCGGGCTTTGCCGGCGAGGTGCGGCGCGCGATCTTCACCTTCCAGCACATCCCGAAACGGGTGGAGCCGGCGGATGTGCCGCGCATCCTGCGCCGGGTCGAACCCGAGACCGTCACCCGCGCCATCGCCGCGGGGATGCAGGCCGCGCCGCTGACGGTGGAGTTCCTGCTGGCCAACATGTCGAAACGGCTGGCCGACCAGATCCGGGACGAGGCCGAGGCCATGACCCGCCTGCGCCCCGAGGAGGGCGAGGCGGCGATGGCCGAGGTCGTCACCGCGATCCGGGCGCTGGAGGAGGAGCGCGAGATCCGCCTGATCCCGCCCGAGGACTGAGGCGGGCTCAAGCCGTCGCCGCCGCCCCGCCCTTGCCGTAAAGCGCCTCGGCCCGGGCCTCGAAGGCGCGCACGATGCGCTGCATCGCCTCGTGGAAGAACAGCCCCGCCGCGCCCTGCAAGAGCTTGTTGCGGAACTCGAAATCGACCGCGAAGCGCACCTCGCAGCCGTTCGGCGCGGGCGCGAATTCCCAGTTGGAAATCATGTGCTTGAACGGCCCGTCCACGTATTCCGTGTCGATCTTGCGGGCCTCTTCCCACAGCGTCACGCGGCTGAGGAAGCGTTCTCGGAACATCTTGAACCCGATCACCAGGTCCGCGAGCATCACCGCGTGGTCGTCCTCGGGCGTGACCGACCGAACGCGGCTTGCGCTGATCCACGGGATGAACTGCGGGTAGCGCGCCACGTCGGCCACCAGCGCATACATCTGCTCGGGGCTGTAGGGCAGCCTTCTGGTCTCGGAATGGGTCGGCATGTCCGCCTTTCGTCTTTCGCCTGCGACGACCATGTCATAAAACGGGGCCAAGATTTCAAGGGTTTCGGGCCCGAGCGGCCGGGGGGCATTATGGCGCAGTCGCAGGCGACACCGGGCTACGAGGTCGTGCAGATGATCTCGGCCAAGGCCATCGCCGCCCGGATCGAGGGGCTGGCGCGCGAGATCGAGGCGGCCTTCGCCGGCACCGACAAGCTGGTGGTCGTGGGCCTGCTGCGCGGGAGTTTCGTGTTCATCGCCGACCTCGTGCGCGAGATCGACCTGCCGGTGGAGGTCGATTTCCTGGAGGCGTCGAGCTACGGCAACGCGATGCAGAGCTCGCGCGAGGTGCGCATCCTCAAGGACCTGCGCGGCGAGATCGCGGGCCGCGACGTGTTGGTGGTGGAGGACATCGTCGACACCGGCCACACCCTGCACCACGTCGTCAACCTGTTGAAATCCAAGGGGCCGGCGCGGCTCAAGACCATCGCGCTCCTCGACAAGCCGACGCGGCGCGAGGTCGACATCCGCGCCGACTGGACCGGCTTCGAGATCCCCGACGAATTCGTCGTGGGCTATGGCATCGACTACGCGCAGCGCAACCGCAACCTGCCCTACATCGGCAAGGTGCGGATGCTGCCCGGGGCGGCGGGCTGATGCCGCCCTTCCTGATGCGGATGTACCTGTGGCTGCGCCACCCGCCGTCGCGCAACCAGCAGATCGCCATCGCGGTGGTCTGCGGCATCGGCATCGCCTTCGCGGCGATCGAATGGCTGGTGGGCTGGCCCGAGTGGCTGACGCCCGAGCGGGTGCCGCGCGGGCCGCGCCTGTCGGCGCCCTGACGGGGGCCCCCCGCCGCGCACCATCCCCCTGCGGCGGCTCACAGAAGCTTCAGTTGACGCAAGGGCGGCAGTCTCTAGCCTGAGGGGTGAGCGACCGTCTTCACCCATTGCCAGGGAGTTCCCCACGCCATGACGTTCCGCAAGCCCCTCCTCAGCCTCGCCGCCCTTGCCGTCCTCGGCGCCGGCGCCCCCGTCCTCGCCCAGGACCTGCCCGCCGCGGTGCAGGCGCGCCAGGGCCAGTTCCAGATCATGGCGCTGAACGTCGGCGTGCTGGGCAACATGGCCCGCGGCAACACCGCATACGACGCCGCCACCGCGCAGATCGCGGCCAACAACCTGGTGGCGATGTCGACCATCGACCAGAGCTTCCACTGGCCCGAGGGCACCGACAACTTCGCGCTCGACGGCACCCGCGCCCTGCCCGCGATCTGGGAGAACCTCCCCGACGTGGTGTCCAAGTGGCAGGCCTTCGGCGCCGCGGCGCAGGGGCTGGCCGCCGTCGCGGGCGAAGGGCTCGACCCGATGCGCGCCGCGCTGGGCCCGGTCGGCGCGTCCTGCGGCGCCTGCCACGACGCCTACCGCGCCGCGGAATGAGGTGATCCGGGCCGGGGCCCCTGCCCCGGCCCGGTGCCGCCATGCGCCGGTTTCTTGTCTCCCTCGCCGTGATCGGGCTGGCCGGGTTCGCCGGGGCCTGGGCCCTGACGCGGCCCGCGACCGTGCCCGAGGCCGCGCTGGCCGGCCTCAGCGGCGACCCGGTGGCGGGCGAGGCGGTGTTCTGGGCCGCCGGCTGCGCCTCGTGCCATGCCGCCGAGGGCGCGACGGGCGACGCGCGGCTGGTCCTGTCAGGCGGCCAGCGGTTTCCGTCCGACTTCGGCACCTTCGTCGCGCCGAACGTGTCGACGGACCCCGAGCACGGCATCGGCGGCTGGACCTTTGCCCAGTTCGTGACCGCCCTGCAGGAGGGCACCAGCCCCGAGGGGCGGCACTACTACCCCGCCTTCCCCTACACCGCCTATCGCCTCGCCACGCGGCAGGACCTGGCCGATCTCTGGGCGTTCTGGCAGACCCTGCCGGCCTCGGACGCGGAAAGCCAGCCGCACGAGGTGGGGTTCCCGTTTTCCATCCGGCGCGCGGTGGGGGTGTGGAACCTGTTGAACCTGCGGGACGATTTCGCGGTAACGGGCGAGCTGACCGAACAGCAGGCCCGCGGCCGCTACCTCGCCGAGGCGCTCGCCCATTGCGCCGAGTGCCACACGCCCCGCGACGCGCTGGGGGGCCTAGACCGGACGCGCTGGATGGCGGGCGCGCCCGACCCCTCGGGCCGCGGCACGGTCCCGGCCCTGACGCCCGACCGGCTGCGCTGGTCCGAGGCCGAGATCGCGGCCTACCTGAACGACGGCTTCACCCCCGATTTCGACAGCGCGGGCGGGCACATGGTGTCGGTGATCCGCAACATGGCGATGCTGCCCGAGGCCGACCGGCTGGCCATCGCCGCCTATCTCAAGGCGCTGCCGGTGCCGCAGCCCTGATCGCCGCCGCCCGCGCCGCCACATCGGGCAGGCGCGCGGGGTCGAGCTGCCGGCGGAACGCGGCGCAGATCTCCTCGGTCGCGGCGGCCTGGTCCGGGGCGCCCGCGGCCAGCAGCCCGTCGCGGTGAACCTCGCAGCGGGCCACCACCTCGACCGCGTCGGCGGGCTCCGATCCCGCCACCGGGCCCATCAGCATCATCACCAGCTCGATCCCCGCCGCGTCCAGCCCCTCGATCCCCAGCTCGGCCAGCCGCGCGCGCACGACCGCCGGGTCGGCCCGACCCGCGTCGCCCAGGGCGTCGATACTGGCCCGCATCATCAGGGCCGAGGGGTTCCCTGGGTCGCGGGCCAGCACCGCGTCGACAAGCGCCCGGGCGGCGACCGGGTCGGCCGCCACGCCGTCCCCGGCGAGGAGCGCGCCGGCCATCAGCACCTGCCCGTCCGGGTCGCCGGCCTCGGCCATCATCCCGTACATGCGAAACGCCCCCTCGGGGTCGCGCGGCAGGCCGTCGGCACCGTTGCTGAGCAGGGCCGCGGCGTTCTGCATCGCCAGCAGGTTCCCGCCCGCCGCCGCGACCTCGAAATCGGCCAGCGCCGCCGCCGGGTCGACCGGCACGCCAGCGCCATGCAGCGCGGTCAGCCCGCGGGCGAGGCGCAGGAACGGGTCATCGGGATGCGCGGCCAGCCCCGGCGCCAGCGCCGCGTGCAGGGGGCCGAAATCGCCGGTCCGGCTGCCCATCGTCAGCCGGTGGTTGACCAGCAGCCGGTGGGTGACCGGGTCGGCGGGGTCGAGGGCCAGGGCGCGGGCGAACTGCGCCTCGGCGGCGGCGGGGTCGGCGGGCAGGCCGGGCCGCCCCTCGGAATGGATGCGCCCCAGCGCCGAGGCGCCGGCCGGGTGGCCGGCCGCGGCCCCCGCCTCAAGGATCGCCATGCCCCGCGCAAGGTCGAAGACGGGGCTTTCGGGCACGGTCATCAGGATGCCGAGCCAGACCCGCGCCGACAGGTTGCCGGCCTCGGCCTCCTGCCGGAACACCCGCTCGGCGGTGTCGAAATCGCCGGACTCGATCGCCACCAGACCGGTCTCGATGCGGGCCAGCTCGGCGGCGAAGGGGTCGGCCCCGGCTGTCACCGGCGACAGGGCAAGGACAAGGGCGACAAGGGCGGCACGCAGGGACAAGGGCGGCAGGCTCCGGGCGGACGATGCGCCGCCAGCCTTGCGCGCCGCCCCCTGCCCCCGCAACCCCCCGGTTCGGGGGGCCGGTCAGTCGGCAGCGGCCAGCGCCTCGCCCGCCGCGCGGGTCTCGGGCGACATCGTGGCGTCCAGGTGGGCGCAGGCCTCGGGCGTCTGGTCCAGCACGCCCTCGGGGTCCTCGGCGATGTAGGCCGCGTGGCGCAGGCACAGCCCCCAGGCGCGGGCGGGATCGGGCGCCGCGACCGTGAAGTCCGGGTGCGGCGCCAGGAGCACGATAAGCTCCAGATCGCCGTAGATGTCCCCAAGCGCCGAGGCCTGTTCCAGAAGCGCCTGCGCGCGGGGGTGATCCACCGCCGCCCCCTCGCCCCGCATCAGCATGTAGCCCAGCGAATAGGCCGCGAAGGCGTCGGTCGGGTCGGCGGCAAGCGCCGCGGCGAACCCGGCGGCCGCGGACGGGTGATCGACCGGCCCGCCCTCGCCGAAATAGTCCATGTCGGCCAGCGTCGAGAGGGCGCCAGCCTCGCCCCGGGCGGCGGCGTCCCGCAGGTAGGCGCGGGCGCGGACGTGATCCTGCGCGACGGGCGCGTCGCCGAAGCGGTACATCTCGGCCAGCCGCAACAGGGCATAGCCGTGGCCCGCGGCGGCGGCGGCCTCGTAGTCGGCCAGCGCCGCGGCGCGGTCCTCGGGCTGCGCGAGGCCGAAGAAGGCGGCATCGCCCCGGATCGACAGGAGGCCCGGGTGCCCCGGGTTCAGCGCAAGGCCCGTGGGCAGGATCGCCTGCAGGGCGGCGAAATCCTCGGTCGTCTCCTCGCGGGCATAGAGCGCGGCAAGGGCGGGATAGGCCGGGGCGTAGGACGGGTCGCGGGCGATCACCCCGGCCAGGACCGCGACGGCGGCGGCCGGGTCGGCGGGGCGGCCCAGCCGGCCCTCGTGGAGCGCCCGCGCCAGCTCGAACCCGGCATCGGGATAGCCCGCCGACAGCGCGGCCCGCAGCGCGGCCTCGCCCGCGGCGGGGTCATGGGCGGGGCCGGCGGGGTCGAGCCGGACCAGGCCCAGGATATGCAGCGCGACGGGGTTGCCGGCGGCGGCGGCGGGTTCGGCCAGCCGGAGGGCGCCGGCCAGATCGACGGCCTCGTAGGCGGCGACGGCCTCGGCCACGGCGGCGCGCTCGGTCGCGAAGTCATCGGCCAGGAGCGCGGACGGCGCGGCGGACACAAGCAGGGCCGCGGCCATCAGGGCCGCGGCGGCACGAAGCGGGAATCGGGGCATGTCGGCACCTAGGGTGAAGGAGATGCCGCCACCCTACCCCAGCCCGCGGGCGCCGCGATACGGTGGCTTTCCCGCCCCCTCAGGCGCGCCCGAGCTTTTTCAGCCGTGCGTCCCGAAGCCGGGCGAAATCGTCGCCCGCGTGGTAGGAGGACCGCGTCAGGGGCGTGGCCGAGACCATCAGGAAACCCTTGCCATAGGCCGCCTTTTCATAGGCCGCGAATTCGTCGGGGTGGACGAAGCGGTCGATGGCGTGGTGCTTGGGCGTGGGCTGCAGATACTGGCCGATGGTCAGGAAATCGACGTCGGCCGCGCGCATGTCGTCCATGACCTGCAGGACCGACTGCCGGTCCTCGCCGAGGCCGACCATGATGCCCGACTTGGTGAACATGGCCGGGTCGAGCTCCTTCACCCGCTGCAGGAGCCGCAGCGAGTGGAAGTAGCGCGCGCCGGGGCGCACCTCGGGGTAGAGGCCGGGCACGGTCTCGAGGTTGTGGTTGAACACGTCCGGTTTCGCCGCGACGACGGTCTCCAGCGCCTCGGGCCCGCATTTCAGGAAGTCGGGTGTCAGGATCTCGATGGTGGTGTCGGGCGCGCGCTTGCGGATGGCGCGGATGGTCATGGCGAAATGCTCCGCCCCGCCGTCCTCGAGGTCGTCACGGTCGACGCTGGTGACGACGACGTGGTTGAGGCCCAGTTTCGCCACCGCGTCGGCCACGCGCCCCGGCTCGAACAGGTCGAGCGCCTGCGGGCGGCCGGTCGCCACGTTGCAGAAGGTGCAGCCGCGGGTGCAGATCTCGCCCATGATCATCATGGTGGCGTGGCCCTGGCTCCAGCATTCGCCGGCGTTGGGGCAGCCCGCCTCCTCGCAGACCGTGACGAGCTTGTGCTCGCGCATGATGCGGTGGGTTTCCTGGTATCCCTTGCCGACGGGCGCCTTGACGCGGATCCAGCTGGGTTTCTTCGGCTGGGCGTTGTCGGGGCGGTGCGCCTTCTCGGGGTGGCGCTGGTCGGGGATCTTCAGATCGCGCATGGGTGGGCCTCGCTCCTCCTGTCGGGGGATATGTAGCGCATCCTGCCCTGCCCTGCATGGAACATTTCGGCACAGCCGGGTTGCGGGGCGTGCAAGTGTCAGTAGTGGAACCGCAATTGCGCGATCTCGAGGCGCTGGTCCGCACCGCTGCCGGCGACGCGGTAGACCATGCGGTCCTCGCGGGTGATCCGGCGCGACCACCAGCCGCTGAGGTCGCCCTTGAGCGGTTCGGGCTTGCCGGTTCCGGCAAAGGGCGTGCGCATGGACTGGCGGATCAGGTCGTTGACGCGCGCGAGCGTGCGGGGATCGGTCGCCACCCAGTGCTGGTAATCCTCCCAGGCGGCGGAGGCAAAGACGATCTTCACGGGGTCAGGTCATGCTCCGTGCCCTGCCCTGCGTCCAGTTCCGCCACCGCGTCGCGGAGCCGGCCTGCGTTGTTCGGCGTGGACAGGAGATGCAGCGTTTCGGTGATCGCGCTCCAGGATTCGAGCGACACCACGACCACCGCCTCGCCGTTGCGGCGGGTCACGACGATCTCCTCGCGGTCGTCGATGGCACGGTCCATCACGCGCTTGAGCTGCGCGCGGGCGTCGGAATAGGTCATCACGTCCATGGGAGCCTCGGGATCGCGGGTTTACCGACAGGATATGTACAGAGACCCGTACAATACAAGGGCTCACTCCCGGATCGCCGGGACGAAGCCGTGGCGGTCCTCGTAGTGCCGCAGCAGGCGCTGCAGCCCGATCTTCAGCACCACCTTGCCCGAACGGGCCGACCAGCCCAGCCGCTTCTCGGCCGACTCCAGCCCTTCGAGGAAACAGCACACCCGGAGCACCACGTCGGCGAGGCCCGGCCCGAGGTGGTCGAGCGCGTCCGACACCCGCTGGCGCGCGGCGCGCGGCCCCTCGGCAAGACCGCTGTCGTTCAGAAATCCGCCGCGATCGGCGCCGCCGGTGAGGAAACGGTCCCAGTTCTGGCCGACGCGGGGGCCCATCTGGGCGCGCTCGAAATCCTCGCGCAGGCGCTCGCCGGCCTGGATCAGGTCGGGGGTCAGGAACGGCCGGCCGTCCGGCCCGGCGCGGCGGCCCAGCACGGCGAGCGGCGATTCCGCGAGGTTCACCCGCAGCTTGCGCGGCCGCGCGCCCGGTTCGGCCACCTGCGCCATGCCCCAGACCGCGTGCTGGGCCTGGAACGGCGTCGCGGCTTCGGCAAAGCCGAGCGCCGATTGCCGGCGGCGGCGGTCCTCGTCGATCAGCCGCTTCAGCGCCGCCTTGCCGGCCGCGGTGATGGTGTAGCGCGCGATCCGGCCGGCCCGCAGGCAGGAGATCCAGTCCTTCACCGCGAAGGCCTGCGCGATGCGGCGTTCCACCACCGCGGTGCGGGTCTGCTCGCCGCCCGGCCCCGGGCGCAGCACCACCGCCTTGTCGAGGTCCTGCGCGACGGCCAGCACGGCGTCGGTCTCGCACAGCCGGCGCAGGATGCGGCGGGCCTCGCGGTCGATCGTGCTGTCATCGCCGAGCGGGGACCGGAACGGGGCTGTCATGGGCAGGGGCTCCTCTTCGGGGGACGGGCAAGGGGGGAGGACGGCGGCGCGGCCGAGCAGGGCCAGCGCCTCGTCGAACAGCGGGTCGTCGCGGCGCGCCTCGACGCGGCGCACGCGGCGGCTGACCGTCGAGGCCGGGTCGCCGTCGGCGCGCGCGATCTGGCGCAGCGAGCGGCCGGCCGCGGTATGGGCGAGATACTGCCGCGCCGGGGCCGGCAGCCAGCCGGGCAGGCTGGTCGCCGCAAGGCCGGCGTCAGGCATGGATCGGCCGGTCTCGGCCGAGGCCGAAGTCATGGTCCCACCTCCCTCGCACGTGGTCAACGGCAGCAGGTTTTCGCCGAATTGATTACTGATTGGTTAAAATCTGTGGATAATCCACAATTTGTTTCCAGAACGTAAACGGATAGACGGGCAGCGCGCGGTGGATAAGCCTGTGCGCAACACCCCCTCGGGCCGCCCCAGCATGGGCCGCGGATGACATCTTGCCGGAGGGTTCCCGATGACCGATCTCACCGCCGCGCTGTCGCGGATGCGCCGCCCGGGGCTGCTGCTGAGGGCCGCGCGCATGGCCGCGCTGACCGGCGACGCGCACCGCCGCGCCGCCCGCCGCCCGGTGCAGGCGCTGCTGGCCGAGGAGGAAAAGCTGAACGCCGCACGCCTCGGGGGCGGCCTGGGCTATTCGCCCACCCGCCACGTCGAGGTGATGAGCGCGATCCTGTGCGCCGCGCGGTCGGTCAGCTGAGCCTCAGAGGAAGGCGTCGGGCATCGACGCCTTCTTCTGCGCCATGTAGGCCCTGAGCGCCTCGTCGGTGGCGGGGTCGAGGTAGGGCTGCTGGTAGTCGGCCAGCATCCGGTCGACCTTGGCCGAGGCCAGCGCCTCGGTGTCGCGGGCGCCTTCCTCGGACCAGGTCTCGTAGGGCTTGTAGTCCAGCAGGCCGGTGCGCCAGAACGCCGTGGAATAATTCGCCTGGGTATGCGCGCAGCCCAGGAAATGCCCGCCGGGGCCGACCTCGCGCAGGGCGCCCATGGCCTGGGCGTTGTCGTCGACGGGCACGCCCTCGGCCAGCTTGTGCAGGATGCCGAGCTGGTCGGCGTCCATCACGAATTTCTCGGGGCTGGCCACCAGTCCGCCCTCGAGCCAGCCGCAGGCGTGCAGCATGAAGTTCACCCCCGACAGGAGCGCGGCGTTCAGCGAATTCGCGCTCTCGTAGGCGCCCTGCGCGTCGGGCAGCTTGGAGCCGGTGAAGGCCCCGCCCGAGCGGTAGGGCAGGTTCAGCCGCCGCGCGAGCTGGCCCGCGCCGTAGGTGATCTGGCTGGCCTCGGGGGTGCCGAAGGTCGGCGCGCCCGAGTTCATGTCGATCGAGGTCACGAAGGCGCCGAAGATCATCGGGCAGCCGGGGCGGATCAGCTGGCTGTAGGCGATGCCGGCCAGCACCTCGGCCAGCACCTGCGTCAGCGTGCCAGCGACCGAGACCGGCGCCATGGCGCCGCCCACGATGAAGGGCGACACGATGCAGGCCTGCCCGGCGGCGGCGTATTCCTCCAGCGCGCCCATCATCACGCTGTCGAAGGTCAGCGGCGAGTTGATGTTGACCAGCGAGGTCATCACGCAGTGGCTGTCGACGAAGTCGGACCCGAACAGGATGCGCGCCATCTCGACCGAATCGGCGGCGCGCGAGGGTTCGGTGACCGACCCCATGAAGGGTTTGTCCGACAGCGCCATGTGCGCATAGAGCATGTCGAGGTGGCGCTTGTTCACCGGGATGTCGGTCGGCTCGCACACCGTGCCGCCGGAATGGTGCAGCCATTTCGACATGTAGCCGAGTTTCACGAACATCTCGAAATCGGCCATCGTGGCGTAGCGCCGCCCGGCCACCCGGTCGCGCACGAAGGGCGGCCCGTAGACCGGGGCCAGCACCATGGACTTGCCGCCGATCTCGACGTTGCGGGCAGGGTTGCGGGCGTGCTGGGTGAAGCGCGACGGCGCGGTGGCGCAGAGCTGCCGGGCGAGGCCGCGGGGGATGTGCACCCGCTCGCCCTGCACGTCGGCGCCGGCCTGCCGCCAGCGCTCCAGCGCGGCGGGGTTCTCGACGAAGTTGACGCCGATCTCCTCGAGCACCGTCTCGGCGTTGTGCTCGATGATCTCGATCGCCTCGGGGGTGAGGATGTCGAAGTTGGGGATGTTGCGCTCGATGAAGCGCGCGGTCTCGAAGCTGACCGCCGAGCGCGCGGCCCGCCGCGCGGCCCCGCCGCCGCCGCGTGCCCGCCGTGCCGCCGTCTCTTCCGCTAGCGCCATGTCCCGATCTCCCCCGGTCTGTGGGTCCGCTGGTGCCGTTTCCTAGCGCGCCCCGCCCCCCGGCCGCGGGCCGATTGCGGCACCCTGCGGGGGAAAGCGACATGCGGTTGCCGATCTGACACAGATCAATGCGACCGGAATGTTACTATAGTAATTGTCAAATATTGCAGATAGAATCATATCCGAGGAAAGAAGCTGGAAGGCCGCGACGTTGGCCCGATGCCGGCACGATCCCCCGCGATCCGCCGGCGGTGTCGACCACGGGTTTTCCGAGCATCCACAAAGGGAACAAGGAAAGACACCATGACCATGCTGCGTCTCGTACCGGCCCTCCTGGCCACGACGGTTCTCGCGACACCCGTGCTGGCGAACGGCACGGTTCCCGTCGCCCCGGCCCCCGCGCCGGTCTACACGCCGGCCCCGGTCGCCGACTGGGCCGGGTTCTACGGCGGCCTCACGCTCGGCTTCGGAACCGGAACCTACGGGAACGACGACCTTTTTCCCGGCGACGGCGAGGGTGATCTCGACGGCGCGACCTATGGCGGCGTGGTGGGCTACTACTTCCAGAACGGCAGCTGGGTCTTCGGCCCGGAGCTTGCGCTGATGGGCACCAGCCTCAGCGGCAGCGAAGCCTGCAGCAACCCGGCCTTCACCTGCGACGTCGATTTCAACTACATCGCCGCGCTGCGCGGGAACCTGGGCTATCTCGTGTCGCCCGAGATGATGGTGTACGGCACGCTCGGCCTGACCACGGCGAATGTCGATGTCACCACCGACAACGGGGCCGGCCCGTTCGGCACCGACAACGACGTGAACGGCTACCAGTTCGGCCTCGGCGTGGAATGGGCGGCGTCGCAGACGGTGCATGTGCGCGCCAGCGTGAACCGCTACGTCTTCAACGACGACGATTTCCAGACCGACGTGCTCTACCAGGGCGTCGGCATGGACGCGACGGTGTTCGAGCTCGGGGTGCTGTTCCGGTTCTGACTTGACCCCGGGGGCGGGGCGCCGATTGCCCCGCCCCTTGGCGCCGATGGGCCTTGCACCCTTGCGGCGGCGGCCCTAAGCGATGGGCCATGAGCACCGCCGCCACGCCCGACCCGCACGACCACGACCGCCTGCTGATCATCGACTTCGGCAGCCAGGTCACGCAGCTGATCGCCCGCCGCCTGCGCGAGCTGAACGTCTACTGCGAGATCCACCCCTACCAGAGCGTCACCGACGCCTTCCTGGACGCCTTCGACCCGAAGGCGGTGATCTTTTCCGGCGGGCCCGACAGCGTGACGCGCGCGGGGTCCCCCCGCCCGCCGCAGTCGGTCTATGCCCGCGGCGTGCCGATCCTGGGGATCTGCTACGGCCAGCAGGTGATGATGCAGGACCTGGGCGGGAAGGTCGAAGCGGGCGAGCACGCCACCGCCGAATTCGGCCGCGCCTGGGTCACGCCCAAGGGGTCGCGGCCCGATTTCCTGACCGGCTGGTTCATGGACGGCTCGGGGCGCGAGCAGGTCTGGATGAGCCACGGCGACCACGTCTCCGAGATCGCGCCGGGCTTCGAGGTGCTGGGCACCTCGCCGGGCGCGCCCTTCGCCATCACCGCCGACCTCGACCGCCGCTTCTACGCGGTGCAGTTCCACCCCGAGGTGCACCACACCCCGAACGGCAAGACGCTCTACGAGAACTTCATCCGGCTGGCGGGGTTCAAGGGCGACTGGACCATGCGCGCCTACCGCGAGGAGGCGATCCGCGCCATCCGCGAGCAGGTGGGCGACGCCAAGGTGATCTGCGGGCTGTCGGGCGGCGTGGATTCGTCGGTCGCGGCCGTGCTGATCCACGAGGCCATCGGCGACCAGCTGACCTGCGTCTTCGTCGATCACGGGCTGCTCAGGCTGAACGAGGCGCAGGAGGTGGTCAGCATGTTCCGCGACCACTACAACATCCCGCTGATCCACGCCGACGAGTCCGAGCGTTTCCTCGGCGCGCTGGAGGGCGTTTCCGACCCGGAAACAAAGCGCAAGACCATCGGCAAACTGTTCATCGACGTGTTCCAGCACTACGCCGACCAGATCGAGGGGGCGGAGTTCCTGGCGCAGGGCACGCTCTACCCCGACGTGATCGAATCGGTCAGCTTCTCGGGCGGACCCTCGGTGACGATCAAGTCGCACCACAATGTCGGCGGGCTGCCCGAGAAGATGGGCCTCAAGCTGGTCGAGCCGCTGCGCGAGCTGTTCAAGGACGAGGTCCGCGCGCTGGGCCACGAGCTGGGCCTGCCCGCCAGCTTCATCGGCCGCCACCCCTTCCCCGGACCCGGCCTCGCCATCCGCTGCCCCGGCGAGATCACCCGCGAAAAGCTGGAGATCCTGCGCAAGGCCGACGCGGTCTACATCGACCAGATCCGCAAGCACGGGCTCTACGACGAGATCTGGCAGGCCTTCGTGGCGATCCTGCCGGTGCGCACCGTGGGCGTGATGGGCGACGGGCGGACCTATGACTACGCCTGCGCGCTCCGGGCGGTGACCTCGGTCGACGGGATGACGGCGGATTACTACCCCTTCACCCACGACTTCCTCGGCGAGACCGCGACGCGGATCATCAACGAGGTCAAGGGGATCAACCGGGTCACCTACGATATCACGTCAAAGCCGCCCGGGACGATCGAGTGGGAGTAAGGCGCCTCGGCCGCCTGATCCGCACCGCCCTGCTGCTCTGGGCGGCAAGCCTCGCCGCCGTCTGCCTGTGGACGTTTCTCTGGCCGCTGGACCGGCCCCTGCCGCGCGGGGACGCGATCGTCTGCCTCGGCGCAGGCGTCAACGCGGCGGGCGTGATCGACGCCGCCAGCCGGGCGCGGGCCGGGGCCTGCGCGGCGCTCGCCCGCGCGGGGGCGGCGCCGGTGGTCGTCTTCACCGGCGGGGCGGCGGCGCCCGGCGCGCCCTCGGCGGCGGCGGGCATGGCCGCGGTGGCACGGGCCGCGGGGGTGGCGGAAGCTTCGGTCCTCCTGGAGGAAGACGCGCACTCCACCCTGCAGAACGCGCTCAATACCCGGCCACGGCTGCCCGAGGGGGCGCGGGTGATCCTCGTCACCGAGGCGTTCCACCTGCCGCGGGCCTGGGCGTCGTTCCGGGCGATGGGGGTGGAGGTGGCGGCGCTATACCCCGCGCTGCGGCTGAGGGCCGGGCGCGATGGCACGCCGGACTGGACCATGCTGCTGCGGGAAAGCGTGGCACTGTGGTTCAACGCGGGCCGCTATGCCGCGTGGCGGGTCGGCGGGGCGCTTGGCATCGAGGACAGCCGCCGCGGAGATTGGCTGCACTGACAGCTCGGCGCGCGCCTTACCGGAACGCGTGCAGCCGCCCGTCCTGCCCCACCACCAGCAGCATGTCGCCCACCGCGATGGGGTGCGAGGCGGCGCCGCCGCGCAGCTCCAGCGTGCCGACCAGCTCGCCGCTCTCGGGCGAGAACATCCGCACCAGCCCGTCGCCCGAGGCGACGATCAGACGGCCGCCCGCGAGAATGGGCCCGTAATGGGTGAACACCGCCTTGCGCCGCCGTTCGCGGTTGGCGACGTAAAGCGGCAGCTCGGTGCCCCAGACGCGCGCGCCGGTGTCGGCGTCGAGCCGGATCAGCTCGTTGCGGTCGGACACGAAGAACACCGCGCCGCCGGCGACCAGCACCGGCGAATAGGCGCCCTCGGCCGCGGTCCACTGGCGGGTGCCGGTGCGGCCGTCCATCGCCACCACGCGGCCCGACTGATTGCCGGCGTAGATCGTGCCGCCCACCACCACCGGGTCCGAGGTGATGTCGTTCATGTTCGCGTAAGCCGTGCCGAGGCGGCCGCCGGCGACGAAGGAATTCCACAGCGTGATGCCGGTGTTCGGCAGGGCCGCCACGATCTCGCCCGAGGGGAAGGGGAAGATCACGCGGCCGTCGGCCACCGCGGGGGCCGCGCCGCCGACGAGGACCGAGGGCGCGTCGGAGCTGGGGATGGTCCAGCGCAGGCGGCCGTCATCGGCCTCGACCGCCCAGGCCTCGGAGTTGCGGCCGACCACGTAGACCAGCCCGCCCGAGACGGTGGGCGCGCCCAGCACCGTGCCGAGGCGCTGGCGCCAGATCACCGCGCCGGTGGAGGCGTTCAGCGCCAGCAGCTCGCCATAGGGCGAGGTCGCGTAGAGCCGGTCGCCCGACAGCGCGAGGCCGCCGCCCGAGGCGTTGCCGCCGCGGTCGAAATCGGGGACGAGGCTGGCGATCCAGGCCGGCGCGCCGGTCGAGAGCGAGGTCGCCTGCAGCTGGCCCCCGGCGTCGATGGTGAACACCAGCCCGTTGCCGGCCACGGGGTCGGTCGCGATGCGGTTGCGGCGGCTGTTGCCGGTGCCGATGTCGGCGACCCAGAGCGGCGCGGGCGCGGCCGACAGGGTGGCGTGCGGCAGGCGGTTGACGGTGTTGTAGCCGCGGCTCGGCCAGTCGCCGAGGCGGGTCGGCGCGGGCAGGCTGATGGCGCGGGGGGCGTCGGTGTCGGCGAGGTCCGAGGCGGCGGCGCGGCCGTCGGCGCCGGGCAGCGTGGCGGCCAGCGGCACGCGGGTGCCGAAGCGTTCGCCCGGCAGCGCCTGGTCGCGCTCGCAGGCGGCCAGCACGAGGAGCGCGCAGAGCCCCAGCGCCAGACGCGCGCCGCGATGGATTGCTGCTGCCCTGCCCTCGACCCCGATCATGCGCCCCGGCCTTCCTGTCCTGCCGCCATGGCAGCGGTCTTCACTGTTGTTCCACGGGGGCATCCGCCGCCGCGTCGCCATCGCCGGGCGCCCCTTCGGCCGGGGCGACCGCCTCGGGCGCGGCCTCCGGCGGGGCCGCCTCCTCGGCGGGGGCCTCCTCGGCGGGGGCCGGCTCGGGCACGGGGGCGGTATCGACCAGGGTCGAGCCCGCTTCCAGCGCCACAATCAACTGAGACGCCCGCTGTTGCAAGCCCGGCGTCGCCGCCGCGCTGCGCTCCAGCGCCCGCAGCCGGTCGAGCCCGGCCTCCAGGTCGCCGCTGCGGATGTCGACCAGCGCCAGCTGCTCCTCGGCCAGCGCCGCGTAGGGCGCGCCCGGCTCGGCCAGCGCGCCGAGGATCAGCCGCGCGGCGGCGGGCTCGGAGGGCGCCAGCATCTCGGCCTTGAGGGTGGCGAGGTCGCGGTAGCGCCGCGGCAGGTCGGGCGCCTCGGCCGCCGCCCGGAGCGCCGCCGCGGCGGCGGACGCCTCGGCGCCGCCCTGCGCGACCTCGCCCGCGGCGATCAGCGCCACGAGGATGCGCGCCTCGGGGCTGCCCGCCGGGACCGCCTCGAGCGCGGCCACCCGCGCCTCGGGGTCGGCGGTGTCCAGCGCCGCGATCAGCGCGTCGCCGAAGGCCTCGGCCGCGGCCCGCTCCTGCGCGCGGCTGTATTCCAGCCAGGCCGCGCCGCCGACGATCCCCACCACCAGCAGCGCGACCAGCCACGCCCAGCGGCGGAACAGCGCGTAGAGCCGGTCGCGGCGGACCTCCTCGGTGACCTCGTCGATGAAACTGTCGGTACTGGACATCCCGCCGGGGCCCCGCTCGTCTGTCATGCCTCGGCGCCTCTTAGCCCGTTCGGACCCGTCGCCGCAAGGGCGCGCCGCCCCGGCCGCAGCCGTTGACGGCAAATCTGAACGGCTTAGTTCAGTCTTGCGCGGCACCGCAGAAAAATTTAATCTGAACCGGTTGGTTCAGCGTAACTCCTGCGAGCCGACGGAACGGCAGGCATGGCCGGATCGCCGCGGATGCCCCGGCGGCCCGGGATCGAGGTTCACGATGCGTTTCTTCCCCCTCCTGTTCGCGGCGCTGGTCTGCGTCGCCCTGTATTTCCTGATCCTCGACCGCGACCGCCTGATGGAGTTCGCGGGCCGCTTCGGCGCCGCCACCCCCGCCGAGGAGGCCGCCGCCCCGGCCGTCGCGGAGGCCGACCAAGCCCCCGCCGCCGAGGCCGAGGCCGACCCGCGCATCCACGTCGTCGCCCGCCGCTCCACCGCGCAGGTGACCGAGAACGCCGTGCTCCTGCGCGGCCGGACCGAGGCGATGCGCGAGGTCACCGTCGCCGCCGAGACCTCGGGCCGCATCCTGTCGGCGCCGATCCGCGCCGGCGCCTATGTCGAGGCCGGGCAGCTCCTGTGCGAGATCGACCCCGGCACCCGCCTGTCCGCGCTGGAGGAGGCGCAGGCCGCGCTCGACACCGCGCGCGCCCGCCTGCCCGAGGCCGAGGCGCAACTGGCCGGCGCCCGCGCGCAGCTGACCGCCGCCGAGATCGACGCAAACGCCGCCAGCCGCCTGAGCGAAAGCGGCTTCGCCTCCGAGACACGCGCCGCCAGCGCCGCCGCCACCCGCGAGGGCGCGCTGGCGCAGATCCAGTCGGCCGAGGCCGCCGTGTCGCAGGCGCGCTCGGGCATCCGCTCGGCCGAGGCCGCCGTGACCCGCGCCGAGGAGGAGATCGGACGCCTGCGCATCGCGGCCCCCTTCCCCGGCTACCTCGAGACCGACACCGCCGAGCTGGGCACGCTGATGCAGCCCGGCAGCCCCTGCGCCACCATCATCGAGCTGGACCCGATCAAGCTGGTGGGCTTCGTCCCCGAGGCGCAGGTCGACCGTGTCGAGGTCGGCGCCACCGCCGGCGCGCGGCTCGCGTCGGGCCGCGAGGTGCTGGGCACCGTCAGCTTCCTCAGCCGCTCGGCCGACCCCGCCACGCGCACCTTCCGCGTCGAGATCACCGTGCCGAACCCCGACGTGTCGATCCGCGACGGCCAGACCGCCGACATCCTGATCCAGACCGACGGCACGCCCGCGCACCTGCTGCCCGCCTCGGCGATGACGTTGAGCGACGACGGCGCGCTCGGCGTGCGCATCGTCGAGGACGGCGTCGTCCGCTTCGTCCCCGTCCGCATGATCCGCGACACCGCCACGGGCGTCTGGCTGACCGGCCTGCCGGAGGTCGCCGACGTCATCACCGTGGGCCAGGAGTTCGTCACCGACGGCGTGCCGGTGCAGGTGACCTACGAGGAGCTGACGCAATGATCGGCGTCATCGACTGGGCCGCCAGCCGCGCCCGCATGGTCGTGGCCTTCGTGATCCTGTCGCTGGTGATGGGCACCGCGGCCTATGTCGGCCTGCCCAAGGAGGGCGAGCCCGACATCGACATCCCCGGCCTGTTCGTCTCGGTCCCCTTTCCCGGCATCTCGGCCGATGACAGCGAGCGGCTTCTGGTGCGCCCGATGGAGGCCGAGTTCCAGGACCTCGACGGGCTGACCTCGATCAACGCCACCGCGTCCGAGGGCTTCGCGGGGGTGTTCCTGGAATTCGAGTTCGGCTGGGACAAGGGCGCCACCATCGCCGACGTGCGCGACGCCATGGGCCGCGCCGAGGCGCAGTTTCCCGAGGGCGCCGAAAGCTACTCGATCAACGAGATCAACTTCTCCGAGTTCCCGATCATCATCGTGGCGCTGTCGGGCGACGCGCCCGAGCGCACGCTGATCCGGCTCGCCAACGAGATGCAGGAGGCGCTCGAGGCGCTGTCGCCGGTGCTCGAGGCGGGGCTTGCCGGCACGCGGGAGGAGATGCTCGAGGTCATCCTCGACCCGCTCGCGCTCGAGGCCTACGACGTCACCGCGGCCGACCTCATCAACGCGGTCGTGAACAACAACCAGCTGATCGCCGCCGGCGAGGTCACCACCGAGAACGGGGCGATCTCGGTCAAGATCCCGTCGTCCTTCGACAATGCGGCCGATGTCTACGGCCTGCCGATCACGGTGAACGGTGACCGCGTGGTCACGCTGGGCGAGCTGGCCGAGATCCGGCTGACCTACCAGGACCGCGCCGGCACCGCGCGCTTCAACGGCGAGACCACCATCGCGCTGCAGGTGGTCAAGCGGCAGGGCTTCAACATCATCGACACCGCCGCGCTGGTGCGCGAGACGGTCGAGCAGGTCCGCGCCACCTGGCCGCCCGAGCTGCAGGAATCGGTGCAGGTCGCCACCACGCTGGACCAGTCGGTCACCGTCGACAGCATGGTGCGCCAGCTCGAGGGCTCGGTGCTGACCGCCATCGCGCTTGTCATGATCGTGGTGCTGGCCTCGCTCGGCACGCGCTCGGCGCTGCTGGTGGGCTTTGCGATCCCCACCTCGTTCCTGCTGTGCTTCATCCTTCTCGGCGTGATGGGCGTCACCATCTCGAACATCGTGATGTTCGGCCTGATCCTCGCGGTGGGGATGCTGGTCGACGGCGCCATCGTCGTCGTCGAATACGCCGACAAGCGCCTGCAGGAAGGCGCGCGCCCCATGCAGGCCTACACCGACGCGGCCAAGCGCATGTTCTGGCCGGTCGTGTCCTCGACCGCGACCACGCTCTGCGCCTTCCTGCCGATGCTGTTCTGGCCCGGCGTGCCCGGCGAGTTCATGGGCATGTTGCCCGTGACGCTGATCTTCGTGCTGACCGCCTCGCTGATCGTGGCGCTGATCTACCTGCCGGTGATCGGCGGCGTCGCGGCGCGCTTCACCCGCATCGTCGACCGCATCACCGCGGTCGTGATGGTGGTGATCCCGTGGTACGCCGCGCGCCTCGTGCTGACGCTGGCAACGGCCTACTTCATGTTCCTCGCCGCGCTGCAGACGATCCGGCCGGGCGTGCTGATCCCGGTGCCCGCCGACGCCGCGCCGATGCTGCAGATGGCGCCGGGCGCGGCGATGTTCCTGCTGGGCTCCATCGCCATGTCGGTGCTGCTGGGCTCGGTGCGGATCGAACGCAAGGCCGGCAAGGTCCGGGCGGGCTACCGCCGCACGGTCTTCGGCTGGGTCATCCACGCCATCGTCGGCAACCCGGTGATGCCGCTGGTGACCATCGCCGCCGTGGTCGCCTTCGTGATCGCCGTGTTCACCTACTTCGGCGAGAACAACAACGGCGTCGAGTTCTTCGTCGAGAGCGAGCCCGAGAACGCCATCGTCTACGTCCGCGCCCGCGGCAACCTGTCGGTCTCCGAACAGGACGCGCTGGTGCGCCAGGTCGAGGCGATCGTGCTCGACACCGAGGGCGTGCGCGACGTGTTCGCCTTCGCCGGCGAGGGCGGGCTCAACAACAACACCGGCGGCGCCGCGGCGCCCGCCGACACCATCGGCCAGGTCCAGCTCGACCTCGAGCCCTGGGGCCAGCGCGAGGACGGGGACGTCATCCTCGACCGGCTGCAGGCGCGCCTCGACCAGCTGCCCGGCATCCAGACCGAGATCTTCTCGCAGTCCCGCGGCCCCGCCTCGGGCAAGCCCGTCCACCTGCGCCTGTCCGGCGACAACTGGGAGGAGCTGCAGGAGGCCACCCGCATCGCGCGCGCCCATTTCGAGGGGCTGCCCGGCCTGACCCTGATCGAGGACACGCTGCCGCTGCCCGGCATCGACTGGCAGATCGACGTCGACGTCGAGGCCGCGGGCCGCTTCGGCGCCGACGTCGCCACCGTGGGCGCGATGGTGCAGCTGGTCACGCGCGGCATCCTGCTCGACACCATGCGGGTGCCGACCTCGGACGAGGAGATCGACATCCGCGTCCGCTTCCCCGAGGAGGCGCGGGTGCTGTCCACCCTCGACACCCTGCGCGTGCGCACCCGCGACGGGCTGGTGCCGCTGTCGAACTTCGTCACCTACACGCCCGCCCGGCAGCTGGCCGAGATCAACCGCATCGACCAGTCCCGCGTCTTCGACGTGAAGGCCGACGTGGTCGCGGGCCTCGTCCGCGTGGCCGACGCCGGCGGCGCCACGCGCGGCTACCTGTTCGACACCGGCGCAGCCACGGTGCAGGGCCCCGCCGATTTCACCGCCGCCGGCACCGGCTGGCAGATCTCGGCGCTGGTCGAGGGCACCACGGCCGACGACCTCCGCGCCGGGCTCGACGCGGGCACGCTCACCGCCGTGCCGGTCACCGCGAACGAACGCATCGCCGCCGTGACCGAGTGGATCCAGACCGAAAACCCCTTCCCCGCCTCGGTCAGCTGGGAATGGACCGGCGACCAGGAGGAACAGGCCGAAAGCCAGGCCTTCCTCGGCCAGGCCTTCGGGGCGGCGCTGGGGCTGATGTTCATCATCCTGCTGGCGCAGTTCAACTCGGTCTACAACGCCGTGCTGGTGCTGCTGGCCGTGGTGCTGTCCACCGCCGGCGTGCTGATCGGGATGCTGGTGATGGACCAGACCTTCTCGATCATCATGACCGGCACCGGGATCGTGGCGCTGGCCGGGATCGTGGTGAACAACAACATCGTGCTGATCGACACCTACCAGGAATACGCCCGCTACATGCCGCGGATCGAGGCGATCACGCGCACCGTCGAGGCGCGGATCCGCCCGGTGCTGCTGACCACGATCACCACCATGGCCGGGCTCGCGCCGATGATGTACGGCATCTCTCTCGACTTCGCCAACGGCGGCTACACCGTCGACAGCCCCACCGCGCTGTGGTGGAAACAGCTGGCCACCGCGGTCGTGTTCGGCCTCGGCATCGCCACCGTGCTGACGCTGGTGTTCACGCCGTCGCTGCTGGCGCTCAGGGTGTGGTTCTGGACCATCCTCGGCTGGGTCACCCGCGGCCTCGGGCGTCTCGGCGCCCGCCGCATGAGCCAGCGCGCGCAGGACTGGGCGCTGCAGCGGCAGGCGCGGCAGGCGAAGAACCCCACGATCTTCTGGGACGAGGATCCGCGCCCCGACCCCGCGCCCGCGCCGGACGAGGTCGCGCCGCCCGAGGACCTGCCGCCGCAGTCCGACCCCTACGCGGACACCGAGCTCGACCCGACCGCCACGCCGACCCCGCCGCTGCGCGCGGCCGAGTAGGCTCAGGCCACGGCCTCCAGCGCCGCCTCGATCCGGGGCCGCGCGGCCTCGGCCGCCGCCCGGCCCGCGGCGATGGCGGTCTCGGCCTCGAAGAAGGACAGGCTCGACAGCGCCGACAGGTTGATCTCGATCGTCACGTCGGCCGGGTCGGCGGCGGCGCGGGTGCGGCGCAGGTATTCCATCATCATGTCGATCGAGGCCGCGACCACGTCGGCGCCCTGGGGCGTCGGCTCCGGCTCGGCCGCCTCGGGCCGCAGCGCCTCGGGCAGCGCCTCGGCCAGCCGCGTCCAGAGGCCCGCCCCGGGCGGCTGCGGCACCCAGACCCGCCCCGACGGCTTGGCATTGGGGTTCACCGCCAGGATCACCCGCGCCCCCCGCGCCCGCGCCACCGAGACCGGCACCGGGTTCGTCAGCCCGCCATCGACCAGCCAGCGCCCGTCGATGTGCTGCGGCGAGAACAGGCCGGGGATCGAGACCGAGGCACGCACGGCCGGCAGGAGCGGCCCGTCGTCGAGCCAGACCTCGCGGCCCGTTTCCAGGTCGGTGGCGACCGCGGTGAAGGGAATGTCAAGCGCGCCGATGCCGACGTCGAGCCCCCACTCCCCCAGCACCGAGGCGATCTCGCGCCCCGCCACCAGCCCGCCGGCCGAGAACCGGAAATCCATCAGCCGCAGGAACCTCGCCTGCGTCAGCCCGCGCGCCCAGGCCTCCAGCTCGGCCCGCGCGCCGCCCGCCTCGGCCGCGCCCACCAGCGCGCCCATGGAACTGCCCGCGATGAAGCCGGGGCGCACGCCGATCTCGTCCAGCACCGACAACACGCCCAGATGCGCCCAGCCCCGCGCCCCGCCCGAGCCGAGCGCCAGCCCCACCTTCGGCCTGCCCACCATCGCCGCCTCCCCCGTGCCGCGCCCCGCCCTTCATCTTTCCGAAAATACGCAAGCCCGGCAACCGCCCGCGCGGCGCCGGGTCGGGGGCGCGGCGGCGCCGCCCGCTACTCGGCGGCGTGCTTGCGCGGCTTCAGCATCGGCTTGAGGTAGCGCCCGGTGTGCGACCGCTCGACCTCGGCCACCTGCTCGGGCGTGCCGGCGGCGACGATCTCGCCGCCGCCGTCGCCGCCCTCGGGGCCGATGTCGATGATCCAGTCGGCGGTCTTGACCACGTCGAGGTTGTGCTCGATCACAACCACGCTGTTGCCCTGCTCGACCAGCTCGTGCAGCACCTCCAGCAGCTTGCGCACATCCTCGAAATGCAGCCCCGTCGTCGGCTCGTCGAGGATGTAGAGCGTGCGCCCCGTCGACCGTTTCGACAGCTCCTTCGACAGCTTCACCCGCTGCGCCTCGCCGCCCGAGAGAGTCGTCGCCTGCTGGCCCACCTTGATGTAGCCGAGGCCCACCCGGACCAGCGCGTCCATCTTCTCGCGGATCGACGGCACCGCCTTGAAGAACTCCTGCGCGTCCTCGACCGTCATGTCGAGCACGTCGGCGATGGACTTGCCCTTGAACTGCACCTCCAGCGTCTCGCGGTTGTAGCGCTTGCCCTTGCAGGTCTCGCAGGTCACGTAGACGTCGGGCAGGAAGTGCATCTCGATCTTGATGACGCCATCGCCCTGGCAGGCCTCGCAGCGGCCGCCCTTGACGTTGAAGCTGAAGCGCCCGGGCGCGTAGCCCCGCGCCTTGGCCTCGGGCAGCCCGGCGAACCAGTCGCGGATCGGGGTGAAGGCGCCGGTGTAGGTCGCGGGGTTCGACCGCGGGGTGCGGCCGATCGGGCGCTGGTCGATGTCGATCACCTTGTCGAGATGCTCGAAGCCCTTGATGGTCTCGCAGGGCGCGGGCGTCTCGCGGGCGCCGTTCAGGCGCATCGCGGCGGTCTTGAACAGGGTCTCGATGGTGAGGGTCGACTTGCCCCCGCCCGAGACGCCGGTGACGCAGACGAAGCGGCCCAGCGGGAACTCGGCCGTCACCGCCTTGAGGTTGTTGCCGGTGGCCTTGACCACCGTCAGCTTCTTGCCGTTGCCCTTGCGCCGCTCGGCCGGTACCGAGATCTCGCGCGCGCCCGACAGGTATTGCCCGGTCAGGCTGGCCGGGTCGGCCGCGATCTCGGCCGGCGTGCCATGCGCCACCACGCGGCCGCCATGCACGCCCGCGCCGGGGCCGATGTCGAAGACGTAGTCGGCGTCGCGGATCGCCTCCTCGTCATGCTCCACCACCAGCACCGTGTTGCCCTGGTCGCGCAGGTTGCGCAGCGTGTCGAGCAGGCGGGAGTTGTCGCGCTGGTGCAACCCGATCGAGGGCTCGTCGAGGACGTAGAGCACGCCGGTCAGCCCGCTGCCGATCTGGGAGGCGAGCCGGATGCGCTGGCTTTCCCCGCCCGACAGCGTGCCGGCATTGCGGCTGAGCGTCAGGTAGTCCAGGCCGACGTTGTTCAGGAAACCCAGCCGCTCGCGGATCTCCTTGAGGATGGCGCGGGCGATCTCGTTCTTCTGCGCGGTCAGGTGGGCGGGCACCGTCTCGCACCAGCGATGGGCCTCGCGGATCGACATCTGCACCACCTCGCCCACGTGCAGCCCCGCGACCCGCACCGCCAGCGCCTCGGGGCGCAGCCGGTAGCCGCCGCAGGCGCCGCAGGGGCGGTTGTTCTGGTACTGCTCGAACTCCTCGCGGACCCAGGCGCTGTCGGTCTCGCGGTAGCGGCGCTCCATGTTGGGAATGACGCCCTCGAAGGTGCGTTTCACCTGGTAGACGCGGCCGCCCTCGTCATAGCGGAACTGGATCTCCTCCTCGCCCGAGCCGCGCAGGAACACCTGCTGCACGGCGGGCGACAGGTTCTTCCACGGGGTCTTGGGGTCGAAGCCGTAGTGGCGGGCGATGGCGTGGATGGTCTGGGTGAAATAGGGCGACTTGCCCTTGCGCCAGGGCGCGATGGCGCCGTTCTCGAGGCTGAGGGCGGCGTCGGGCACCATCAGGCGCTCGTCGAAGAACAGCTCCATCCCCAGCCCGTCGCAGACCGGGCAGGCGCCGAAGGGCGCGTTGAACGAGAACAGGCGCGGCTCGATCTCGGGGATGGTGAAGCCCGAGACGGGGCAGGCGAAATTCTCGGAAAAGGTGATGCGCGCCGGCTCGTCGGTCTCTGCCGAGCCCTCCTCGCGCGACGAGGAGGCGGAGGCCTCCGAGGAGCCGCGCGGCACGGTCTCCAGCACCGCGATCCCGTCGGCCAGGTCCAGCGCGGTGCGGAAACTGTCCGCCAGCCGCGTCTCGATCCCCGGCCGCACCACGATCCGGTCGACCACCACGTCGATGTCGTGGCGGAACTTCTTGTCCAGCGTGGGCGGCGCGTCGAGCTCGTAGAACTCCCCGTCCACCTTCACCCGCTGGAAGCCCTGCTTGCGCAGCTCCAGGAACTCCTTGCGATACTCGCCCTTGCGGTCGCGCACGATGGGGGCGAGCAGGTAGGCGCGCGTCCCCTCCTCCATCGCCATCACCCGGTCGACCATGTCCTGCACCTGCTGCGCCTCGATCGGCAAGCCGGTCGCCGGCGAATAGGGCGTGCCCGCGCGGGCGAAAAGGAGCCGCAGGTAGTCGTAGATCTCCGTCACCGTGCCGACGGTGGAGCGCGGGTTCTTAGAAGTCGTCTTCTGCTCGATCGAGATCGCCGGCGACAGGCCCGAGATGTGGTCCACGTCGGGCTTCTGCATCATGTCGAGGAACTGGCGCGCATAGGCCGACAGGCTCTCGACATAGCGGCGCTGCCCCTCGGCGTAGATCGTGTCGAAGGCGAGCGACGACTTGCCCGAGCCCGACAGCCCGGTGATCACCACCAGCCGGTCGCGGGGGATGTCGAGATCGACGTTCTTGAGGTTGTGCTCGCGCGCGCCGCGCACCTCGATCTGCTTCAGCTCGGGCATGGGGAGGGCCTGTGGTTAACGGTTCGGCAACAGATAGGGGAGCGCGGCCGAGTCTCCAACCAAAATGTGAGAACGTTCAGCGAACATTCACCCGCGCGGCGGCGCGATAGGCCAGCGCGGTGGCCGCGGCCCCGAAAACGCCCACCGCGATGGCCATGGGCAGGCTCGCCCCCGCCCCCAGCGCGGCCAGCACCGGCGTGCCCGAGAAGGTGCCGATGTTGCCCAGCTGCGCCAGCGCGCCGTTGGCCAGCGCCCGGTCCGCCTCGGCGCCGTTCAGCCAGGGCACCGCGGCAAAGCCCCCGCCGGCGATGACCCCCGACACCAGCATCCCCGCCACCACCAGCGGCACGGCCAGCCCCGGCAGCACCAGCGCCGCCGCGAACAGCGCCGCCATGGCGGCAAAGCCCCCCGCGACCAGCGCCCCCGGCGCCACCAGCCGGGTCAGCGGCCCCACCGCCAGCGACCCCGCCAGCCCCACCAGCGGCAGCACCGCCGCCAGCCAGGGCGCGCCCAGCGCGGCGGGCAGGAAGGTGACCAGCGCAAGGAACAGGAAGGCGTAGGTGCCGTGGCCCAGCGCGGGCGCGAACAGGCGCGGGGTGCGGTAGATGGCGACATGGTCGGCCAGCCGCGGCAGGGGCCGGGGCGCCGTGGCCACCCGCGGCGGCAGCATCCGCCACAACACCAGGCCCAGCAGCGCGGCGAGGCCCGCGTGGGTGCCGTAGACCACGCCGGCGTCCTGCCCCACCACCAGCGCCGCCAGCGCGAAGCCGACGCCGAAGAACGTCGCCCAGATGCCCATGACCAGCCCCCGGTCGCGCGGCGCGGCGAGGCCGGCCATCAGCGTCGGGATCGCCACCACAAGCACCAGGTGCCCCGCGCCCTCCAGCACCCTCAGCGCCATCAGCGCCGCGAAGGGCGGCAGCACCGCCTGCCCCGCCCCCGCCAGCGCCGACAGGGCCAGCGCCGCCAGGATCGCCCGCCGCGGCCCGAGGCTGGCGGTGATCCCGCCCGCCATGACGCCGAACAGGATGCCCATGACCGCCACGCCCGACACGGCGAAGGCGACCGGCGCGTCCGGGTAGGCCAGCGCCAGCGCCGGCAGCGTGAGGGAGACCTTGGCGAACTGCCCCGCCGCCACGAGGCCCGCGGCGTAGAGCGCGCCGATCAACGCCCACGGGGTCCGGTCCGGCAGGTGGGGAAGATCGCGCGCCATGGCGCCTGCATCGCCGCGCGGCCCCCCGGGGTCAAGCATGGCGTGGCGCCAACCGGCGGAATTCCTTGCTTCTTGATCGGCGCGCAGTGGTCTAGCGTGGCGGATGACAGACTCCGTCCCGATGTCACAACAACAGGACCATTCCCGATGCGTGCCTTTCTGATCGCCCTTCTTTCCCTCCTCCTGCTGCCGCTGGCCGCGCTGGCGCAGCAGGGCGACCGGCCGAACACCATTCTCGTGCTCGACGCCTCGGGCTCGATGTGGGGGCAGATCGACGGGGTGAACAAGGTCGTCATCGCCCGCGAGGTGATCGCCGAGCTGCTGGCCGACCTGCCCGACGACGCGTCGCTGGGCCTGACGGTCTACGGCCACCGCGAGCGCGGGTCCTGCACCGACATCGAGACCATCGTCGCCCCCGGCCCCTTCACCCAGGACCGGATCCTCGAGGCGGTGAACAGCATCAACCCCCGCGGCCGCACGCCGATGACCGACGCCGTCGTCGCCGCGGCGCAGTCGCTGCGCTACACCGAGGAGGCGGCGACCGTCATCCTGGTGTCGGACGGGATCGAGAACTGCAACCCCGACCCCTGCGCCATGGCCCGCGCGCTGGAAGAGGCCGGCGTCGCCTTCACCGCCCACGTGATCGGCTTCGACGTCGCCTCGGAACCCGAGGCGCGCGCGCAGATGCAGTGCATCGCCGAGGGCACCGGCGGGCTGTTCCTGACCGCCGACAACGCCGCCGAACTGTCCAGCGCGCTGCAGCAGGTGGTGCAGGCCCCTGCCCCGGTGTCGGTGCAGCTGCAGGCCGTGGTGGTGCCCGGCAACACCCCGCCGACCCGGCCCGTGACCTGGACCATCCTGACCGCCGACGGCGCCGTCCTGTCCGACGGCACGCAGGGCGCGGCCATCGCCGCCGACCTCCTGCCAGGCGCCTACATCGCCCGCGCGACGCGGGCCGAACCCGCGGGGCCGGTGCCCTACCAGGCCGGCTTCACCGTCGTGCCGGGCGGGATCGCCCCGGTCGTCGTGCCGATGCCAGAGATCGTGGAGACGGTGCCCGTCACCTTCACCGCGCGGGTGGAGCCCGACATGTCGGTGCCCGCCTCGCCCCTCGACTGGACCCTGACGGATGCCGCGGGCAACGTGCTGCTGGGCCCCGTGCAGGCGCCCGGCGGCAACGTGCAGCTCCTGCCCGGCGACTACCGGCTCAGCGTGCTGCGCGTGGCGCAGGGCACGACGCATGAGGCGCGCTTCACGGTCGTCTCGGGCCAGCCGCAGGAGGTGGTGATCCCGCTGCCCGCGCTGCTGGTCGACGTGACCTTCACCGCGCGGCTCGACAGCGCCGACGGGCCGCTCATCACCGACCCGGTGCTGTGGGAGGTGACGCCGCTGGCCCCCGCGGGCGAGATCGCGCCGGCCAACCCGGCGCAGGTCGCACTGACCCGCGGCGCCTACCGTGTCACCGGCTACTGGACCGCGCGCGAGGTGGAACAGGCGGCCGACTTCGTCATCGTCGACCAGCCGCGCGAGATCGTGCTGGTGTTCGAGGCGCCGCTGCCGGCGGCCAGCCTGACCGCCCCCGCCACCGCCGTGGCCGGCGCCACCATCGAGGTCGGCTGGACCGGCCCGGGCGACCCGCGCGACTACATCGGCGTCGGCACCCCGGAGGCCACCGGGTCGGCGCGCTGGGACAACTACACCTACACCCGCGAGCCCTCGCCCCTGATGCTGGAAATGCCGATGCAGCCCGGGCCGCACCTGATCCGCTACTTCTCGTCGGACGGGGCCGAGGTGCTGGCCGAGGTGCCGATCACCGTGACGCCGGTCAGCGCCACCCTGACCGCGCCTGCCACCGCCGTGGCCGGGTCCACCATCGAGGTCGGCTGGACCGGCCCCGACTACCGGCAGGACTACATCGGCATCGGGCTGACCACGGCCGAACGCTCGGACCGCTGGGAAAACTACACCTACACCCGCGAGGGCAACCCCCTGCTGCTCGAGGTGCCGGTGACGCCCGGCGACTACCTGATCCGCTACATCGCGAACCAGGACCAGACCGTCATCGCCGAGCTGCCGATCACCGTGACCCCGGTCACCGCCACCCTGACCGGGCCGGCGACGGCGGCGGCGGGTTCGACCATCGAGGTGGGCTGGACCGGCCCCGGCTACCCGCAGGATTTCATCGGCATCGGGCTGGCCACCGCGGAACGGTCCGACCGCTGGGACAACTACACCTACACCCGCGAGGGCAACCCCCTGCGGCTGGAGGTGCCCCCCGCCCCCGGCGACTACGTGATCCGCTACGTCGTGAACCAGGACAACACGGTCATCGCCGAGCTGCCGATCACCGTGACCGCGGCCAGCGCCAGCCTGACCGCGCCCGCGACCGCCGTGGCCGGATCGACCATCGAGGTCGGCTGGACCGGCCCGGACGCGCCGCAGGACTACATCGGCATCGGGCTCGTCGGGGCTGAGGGCGGCCGGCGCTGGGAGAACTACACCTACACCCGCGACGGCAGCCCCCTGCGGCTGGCGGTGCCGGTCACGCCCGGCGACTACCTGATCACCTACTTCCTGAACCAGGACGCAACGCCGCTGGCGCAGGTGCCGATCACCGTCACCGCCGTGGGCGCGTCGATCACCGCGCCGGCCAGCGCGGTGGCGGGGGCCATGGTCGAGGTGGGCTGGACCGGGCCGGGCTATGACGGCGACTTCCTCGGCGTCGGCCGGGTGGACGCGACCGACGGCGCCCAGTGGGAGACCTACACCTACACCCGCGAGGGCAACCCGCTGCGCCTGGAGATGCCGACCGAACCCGGCGACTACCTGATCCGCTACATCGTCGGGCAGGACTACACCGCCATCGCCCAGACGCCGATCACGGTGACGGCGGTCGGCGCCACGATCACGGCGCCCGCCCGTGCGGCGGCGGGATCGACGATCGAGGTGGGCTGGACCGGGCCGGGCTACGACGGCGATTTCCTCGGGATCGGGCTGGCCGACGGATCGGACGGCGGCTGGGTGGCCTACACCTACACCCGCGACGGCAACCCCGCCCAGCTGACCCTGCCCGAGACGCCCGGCGCCTACGCGATCCGCTACTTCCTCGGCACCGACTACTCGGCCATCGCCGAGGTGCCGATCACGCTGGAGTAGGCACGAAAAAGGGGCGGCCCCGGCGGGACCGCCCCCTTTGCCCTGGCGTCCGGGTCAGATGTGAATGACGCGGCCGTAGGCGTCGAGCACGCTTTCGTGCATCATCTCGGACAGGGTCGGGTGCGGGAAGACCGTGTGCATCAGGTCCTCCTCGGTGGTCTCCAGCTGCTTGCCCAACGTGTAGCCCTGGATCATCTCGGTGACTTCCGCGCCGATCATGTGCGCGCCCAGAAGCTCGCCCGTCCTGGCGTCGAACACCGTCTTCACCAGCCCCTCGGGCTCGCCCAGCGCGATGGCCTTGCCGTTGCCGATGAAGGGGAAGCGGCCGACGCGGACCTCGTGGCCCAGCTCCTTGGCCTTGGCCTCGGTCAGACCGACGCTCGCCACCTGCGGGTGGCAGTAGGTGCAGCCGGGGATGGAGGTGGCCTTGATCGGGTGCACGGGGCGGCCCGCGATCATCTCGGCGACCATGACGCCCTCGTGCGACGCCTTGTGCGCCAGCCACGGCGCGCCGGCGACGTCGCCGATGGCGTACAGCCCCTCGACCCCGGTGCGGCAGTGGTCGTCGGTCACGACGTGGGTGCGGTCGATCTTCACGCCGAGCGCCTCGAGCCCGAGGTTCTCCACGTTGCCGACGATGCCGACGGCCGAGATCACGGTGTCGAACTCATGCGTTTCGGTCTTGCCGCCCACCTCGATGTGGGCCGTGACCTTGTCGGCCGCGCGGTCGAGCTTCTTGACCGTGCCCTTCTGGATGATCTTCATCCCCTGCTTCTCGAAGGACTTCTTGGCGAAGGCGCTGATCTCGGCGTCCTCGACGGGCAGGATGCGGTCCATCACCTCGACCACGGTCGTGTCGGCGCCGAGCGTGTTGTAGAAGCTGGCGAACTCGATCCCGATGGCGCCCGAGCCGATCACCAGCAGCTTCTTGGGCATGTGCGGCGGGACCAGCGCGTGCTTGTAGGTCCAGACCCGCTTGCCGTCGGCCTCGAGCCCCGGCAGTTCGCGCGCGCGGGCGCCGGTGGCCAGGATGATGTGGGGCGCGGTCAGATCCTCGGTGCCCTTGTCGGTCTTGACCGTGACGCGGCCCTTGGCGGGGATGGTCGCCTCGCCCATCAGGACGGTGACCTTGTTCTTCTTCATCAGGTGGCCGACGCCCGAGTTCAGCTGCTTGGCCACGCCGCGCGACCGCTTCACCACCGCGTCGAGGTCGTAGGAGATGTTCTCGGCCTTGAGCCCGAAATCCTTGGCGCGGTGCATCAGGTGGAAAACCTCGGACGACCGCAGCATCGCCTTGGTGGGGATGCAGCCCCAGTTCAGGCAGATGCCGCCCATGTGCTCGCGTTCGACGATGGCCGTCTTGAGGCCCAGCTGGCTGGCGCGGATGGCGGCGACATAGCCGCCGGGGCCGGCACCGATCACGATGACGTCGAAACTCTGGGATGCCACGGGTCGTTCTCCTCCGGAAATCATTTGTTCAACGTTAAACGATTTCCGGGCGCGCGGACAATTGCCGTTGGGTCGCAGGCGGGTTTGCGCGGGGCGCAGGGCTGGCCGCCGGCGCGGGGGCGTGTGGCTTCGGCAAGACGGAACCGCGGCACCGCGGTTTCGCGCCCAAGAAAACCGCGGTTCTCCGTCGACTCAGGCCGCCGCCGGCTCCAGCTCGCGCAGGATGCCGCCGTAGCCCGCGCCGGTCAGGAACGCCTGTTCCTCGGGCGTCGACACCCGCCCCAGCGCCGCGTTGCGGTAGGGAAAGCGGCCGAAGCGGCGGATGATCTCGCGGTGGACGCGGGCGTGCAGCAGGTTGTCGCCCTCGGCCATCCGCGCCTTGAACAGCCGCACCGACCGGTCCTGGTCGGTCAGCCGCTCGGAATGCATGAAGGGCATGTAGACGAACTGCCGCAGCGGCCCCGCCACCCGCAGGTCCCAGCCGTGCAGAACCGCGGTGCTGGCAAAGCGCAGGGCGCGGGCGTCCGAGGCGAAGGCGCGCGGGCTGTCGCGGAACATGTTGCGCGGGAACTGGTCGAGCAGCACGATCAGGGCCAGCGCGCCGCGCGGCCCCATCGCCCAGTGGTCGCAGGCCCCGTCGCAGGCGGTTTCCCAAAGCGCGCCGAAGCGGTCGCGGATGGTGCGGTCGAACAGCTCGTCCTTGGCGTACCACGTCGCCGGGCCCGCCTCCTCCCAGAAGGTCAGGACCTCGCCCGCCCGGTTCGTCTTGGCCGTCCTCATCGCCCGGCTTCCCCCTGTTCTCAGCCCTTCGCCACCGCCTCGTCGCCCGGTTCGGCCCGGTCGCGCACCGACGCCTCGATGGCGGCGGCCGCCACCGTGGCGGGCGAGACGCTGGGCACCACCGCCACGAAGGCGCCGGTCTTGGCCCCCGCCGGCCGCCGCGTCATCCGCCAGGCCGAGTAGGCCGCCATCAGCGCCAGGAGGCCGCCCATGAAGGCGAAGAAGCCCCCCGGCCCCGTCGCCGCCATGAGCCAGCCCACCAGCAGCGGCCCGCCGATCGCCCCGATCCCGTTCAGGAGCAAGAGGCCCGCGGACGCGCTCGCCATGTCCTCGGGCGCAAGGTAATCGTTGGTGTAGGCGATGGCGAGGGAATAGAGCGGGTTGGCCACCCCGCCGATGACGAACCCCACCACCAGCAGCGCGCCGAACTGGCCCACGAAGGGCAGCACGGCCAGCGACGCCACCGCCCCGAAGGCCGACAGCCCCAGGATCAGCGTGCGGCGGTCCATCCGGTCCGACGCCCAGCCGATGGGATACTGGCACAAAAGCCCCCCGGTGTAGATGATCGCCACGAAGATCGAGATCTCGCCCACCGTCAGCCCCGCCTCGGTGCCGAACACCGAGGCCATGCCGAACAGCGCCGAGAAGATGCCGCCGAGCAGGAACACCGACACGCAGCCGAGCGGCGAGGTGCGGTAGATCTCGGCCAGCCGCATCCGCTTGGCGTCGGCGAAGACCGGCGCGGGGTTGGCCGTCAGCAGGATCGGCGCGAAGGCGATGGAGACCAGCACCGAGGGGATGATGAACAAAAGGAACCCGCTCGGGTCCGGCAGGTTCAGGAGCGCCTGCGCCGCGATGATGCCCACCATCTGCACGATCAGGTAGAGCGACATCGCGCGCCCCCGCGTCTCGTTCGACGAGGCGTCGTTCAGCCAGCTTTCGACCGTGATGTAGACCCCGCAGAAGCAGAACCCGATGACCACGCGCAGCAGCGTCCAGGCGATCGGGTCGGTCAGCGTCGGGAACAGGATCAGCGCGGCCGAGATGAAGGAACCGAGCGCCGCGAAGACGCGGACATGCCCGACCCGGCGGATCATCGCCGGCGCCATGCGCGAGGCGAACAGGAAGCCCACGAAATAGGCCGACATCACCACTGACATCTGCCCGGTGGTGAATCCCTCCTCGGCGCCGCGGATGCCCAGGAGCGTGCCCTGCAGGCCGTTGCCGAGCATCAGGAACATCAGGCCCAGGAACAGCGGCCAGGTTGTGCGCAAGACGCCGATCATCGCGGCCGGTCCTTTCCACGGGGCGTTTCGCCCCTGCCCCGGTCTCTCACATCCGGGCGGGCATGAGCAAGGAGGCATCCCCGTAGGAGAAGAACCGGTAGCGCTCCGCGATGGCGTGGGCGTAGATCTCGCGCACCCGGTCCTGCCCCATCAGAGCCGAGACCAGCATCATCAGCGTCGATTTCGGCAGGTGGAAATTGGTCATCAGCCCGTCGGTGATCTTCCAGGCATAGCCGGGGTAGATGAAGATGTCGGTGTCGCCCTCGAAGGGCCGCATGGTGCCGTCCGCGGCCGCCGCCGTCTCGATCAGGCGGAGCGCGGTGGTGCCCACGGGGATGATCCGGCCGCCGGCGGCGCGGGTCGCGTTCATCTCGTCGGCGGCCTGCGGGCGCACCTCGCCCCATTCGGCGTGCATCCGGTGGGTGGTCACGTCGTCGACCGTGACCGGCAGGAAGGTGCCCGCGCCGACATGGAGCGTGACGAAGGTGAAGTCGATCCCCGCCTGCCCCAGCGCGGCCACCAGCGCCTCGTCGAAATGCAGGCTTGCCGTCGGCGCGGCCACCGCGCCCGCGCGTTTCGCCCAGATGGTCTGGTAATCCTCGCGGTCGCGCTCGTCGGGGGCGCGCTTGCCGGCGATGTAGGGCGGCAGCGGCATGGCGCCCGCGGCGTTGAGCGCGGCGTCGAAGTCGGGCCCCGTGAGGTTGAAGCGCAGGCGCAGCCCGTCGTGCAGGCCCTGCACCTCGGCCGACAGGTCGGGGGAAAAGACGATGGTCTCGCCCAGGCCCAGCTTGCGCAGCGGTTTCGCCAGCGCCGACCAGGTGCCGTCGGCCTGCGGCTCCATCAGCGTGACCTCGACCTTGGCGCGCACCTCGCCCTCGGGCGTCGCGCGCAGCCGCTCGCCGGTCAGCCGCGCGGGGATCACGCGGGTGTCGTTCAGGATCAGCCGGTCGCCGCGGCGCAGGATCGACGGCAGGTCGTGGACATGCCGGTCCTGGGTCTCGGGGCCGTTGGCGTAGAGCAGACGCGCCGAGGATCGCGGCCGCGCGGGGCGCGTGGCGATCAGGTCCTCGGGCAGGTCGAAATCGAAATCGTCGAGCTTCATCGCGGTCAGTCGAGGTTCGGCGGCGGGCGGCGAAAGATCTCGCGGAACACGCCGGGGGTCAGAATCGAAAGCGGGTTGACCGCCACCTGCGGGTTATCGGAGGGCCCCGTCAACCGGTAGGCAAAGCCGAACAGCCCCTCGCGCCGCGGCGAGAAGATCGCGCCGAACAGGCTGTTGACCGCGTTCAGCGGCGAGATCACGCCGGCCATGTCCAGCTGCCGGGTGGCCAGCGCGTAGGTTCCGTCCATCGACACGCCGAGCGAGGCGCCGAAGGCCACGCCTTCCTGCAAGATCAGCTGCGTCGGCGTGATGCGGAACCGCGCGTCGACCGTGCCGAGGTTGATGCCCTCCTCCGACAGCTGCTCCAAGAGCCCCACCACCGAGATCAGGTTCAGCAGCTCGGCCATGGCGGGCGCGTCGCGCAGCCGCGGGCTGTCGATGCTGAGGGTGCCGTCATAGGTGCCCTCGGCCCCGGTGGCGCGCAGAACCAGCTCCATCGCGCCGCCATAGGCCGAGCGGAACACGCCCGCCGACCGCAGCACCGCGCCGCCGTCCTCGGCCCTGATGCGCACCGCGGGGCCGGCCTCGGTCGCGACCAGCGTGCCGGTGATCGGCGCCTCGCCGTTGACCCGCGCGCGGAACTGGCCCGACAGGCCGCCGTCGGTGGTCAGCTCGGCCAGCAGCGCGGTCAGGGCGATGCCCTCGGTCACCTGCAGCCGGTCGAGCGTCGCCGTGATCGGCACCCCGGCCCCGGCCCCGCCGCCGCCCCGGCCCGCGGGCGCCGCGCCGCGCAGGTCGAGCGTGCCGCCCGTCACCTCGACCGCCGGCGGCCGCCCGCCGCCGCGGCCGATCAGGGCGCCGGTCACGTCGAGCCAGCGCCCGAGGCGGAAGCGGTCGGCCGTCAGCCGGTCGAAGCCGCCGCCCGGGCGCAGGCTGACCCGCCCCTCCAGCGTCAGCCCGCCCGCCTCCAGCGCCAGCCGCGTGACCTCGGGCGCGGGGCCGAGCCGGATCACCGCGTCCAGCCGCCCGGTCTGGCCCTGCGTCAGCCGCCAGCCCAGCGGCGGCAGCGCAAGCGCCGCCCCCGACAGGTCGGACGTGACCTGCAGGACCGGCGCGGCGCCGTCCGGCAGGTCGAGCACCAGCGCCGCCTCGGCCTGCCCGGACATCAGCCAGGCCGGCAGCGGCAGGCCAAGGTCGGCCAGCCGCTCGCGCGTCAGTCCGGTGCGGGCCTCGACCCGGGCGGCGGGCGCGGCGCCGGGGCCGAGGGGGCGGCTCCAGCTGCCCGTGACGGGCACGCCGTCAAAGCTCGCCCGCCCCGAGATGCGCACCGCCTCGGGGGTGACGGCGACCTGCAGCGCCTCGGCGGCGAGGCTGCGGCCGGGCACCAGCGTGTCCGAGGCAAAGCCGCGCACCGTGCCCGCGACCTCGAAGCGGGTGTCGCCCATCCCCTCCTGCCGCATCAGGCGGGTGACGATGGTGGCGTGCATCTCGGCCGCGCCGGTGCCGATCCGGGCGGGCGTCATCGCACTGCCCTGCATCAGCCGGACCGGCGGCGCCTGCAGCAGCGTCAGGAGGTCGGTCAGTTCGCCCGCGACCACAAGGTCCAGCTCGGCCTCGGGGCCCGGAACGCGGGTGTTGGCCACCGTCATGGTGGAGCCGTCCAGCGCCACCGCCGCCCCGCCCGGCGCCGCGATCTGGCCCTCGTCGAGGCGCAGCACCAGCCGCGGGCCCACCAGGCTGACATAGCCGGCGGCCCCGGTGATGGGGGGCAGCGCCGCGAGGGCGACCAGCTCGGCCTCGGTGAAGTCGAGGTCGAGCGCGACCTCGGGCGCCTGCCCCGGCGCGGCGCGCACCGCGACGTCCACGCCGTGCAGGCGCGCGGCCGGCAGGTTCCGGGCCAGCCATGTCCGGGTGGCCGGGATCGCGGCCTCGGGCCAGTAGGCCAGCACCTGCGCCGCCCCGGCCTCGGGCAGGCTGGCGTCAAGCGACAGGGCCAGCCCCGCCTCGGTGCCCCACAGCCGGCCATGGGCCGACAGCGCCAGCCCGTCGTCGAACAGCGCGGCCTGCCCGATCTCGATCTCGAGCCGGGGGGCCAGCGTGAGGCGCAGGTCCAGCGCCCCGCCATCCAGCGAAAGCGGCGCCGGGAACAGCTCGCCCGGGGCGAGGGTGATGTCGGACAGGCGGAACTGGGCGGTGTAGCGGCTGCCGTCGGGCGAGGCGTCGGCGTGGCCGGTGGCGTCGAAGCCCAGCTGCGGGGCGGACAGCGCGAGGCTGTCGAAGGTGATCCGGCCGCTGGTCGCGTCGTAGCGCAGCGCGGCGGCCACGCGGTCGAAGCCCAGCGGCGTCTCGGCGCCGTCCACCCGCAGCTGCCCCGGCCCGATGTCGAGCGAGACGCGCAGGTCGCCGACCGAGCCGTCCTCCATGAGCGCGCCGCCGAGGAACCCCGAGATCGGCGCGCGCATCAGGTCGACCCAGGCCAGCGCCGGGCCGATGGTGGCGACGTCGCGCGCGGCGACGCCGGAAAAGGCGAAGCCGAGGTTCGCGGTGCCGGTGCCCGCGTCGCGGGTGAGGGCGATGTCGAGGGTCGCCGCGCGGCTGCCCTCGAGCGCGCCGCCGAGGCTGAGGCTGAGCACGCCGTCCTTGCGTTCGAGCCGCATCCGCGCCTCGCGGACGCGCATCACCTGCCCGGTCATCGCGTCCTCCATCACCAGCTGCAGCCCGGTGCCGGTGACGCCCTCCAGCTCGGCGAAGGCGGGGCTGGCGAACATGGTGTCGAGGCGGGCGAGCGTCTCGGCCAGACTCAGCTCGCTGGCCGCGCCGCCCGCGATCAGGGCGAGGTCGATCTGCCCCGACGCGTCCCGCGCCAGCCGCAGCCCCGCCCCGGCCAGGTCGACGCGCAGCGGGTGCACCCGGCCCTGCAGCAGCGCGGCGGTCGACAGCTCGACCGACAGCGCGGGAAAGGCCGCGCGCGGCGCGCCGTCGGGGTCGGACAGGCGCAGGTCGCGCAGCGTCAGGCCCAGCTCGACCGTGCCCTCGGGGCGGCTGATCTCGATGGTGCCGATCTCGACCCGGTTGGCGGCCATGGCGGCGTCGAGGCGCGCCTCGATCCGGTCGGCGATCGGCCCGGGCAGCGCCAGCGGCGTGCCGCCGAGCCGGACGTAGAGCGCGCCCGCCGCCAGCGCCGGCAGGAGCAGCAGCCCGAGGGCCAGGAGCAGCAGCGCGACACGCCCCCGCCGCCGCCGGCGCGGGGGGCGCGCGCCGGGTGGGGCGCCGTCGGGGGTGGCCTGCCTGTCCGCTGTCATCTGCCTTGCCTGTCCGGGCTTTATCTTCGCCGCAATCCGCCTAGCTTGCAATTCGACCGGCGCCGGGCGGCGCCGCGAGCGATGACTGACCAGACGAGGACCCGATGACCGAGATAGGCGCCCCCGCCCCCGACTTCACCCTGCCCCGCGACGGCGGTGGCGAGATCACGCTGTCGGCGCTGCGCCCCAAGGCCGTGGTGCTGTATTTCTACCCCAAGGACGACACCTCGGGCTGCACCACCGAGGCCAAGGATTTCACCGCGATGGCCGCCGAGTTCGAGGCCGCCGGCGCCGTGGTGGTGGGTGTGTCCAAGGACAGCGTCAAGTCGCATGACAAGTTCGTGGCCAAGCACGGGCTGGGCGTGGTGCTGGCCTCCGACGAGGCCAGCGACGTGTGCGAGCGCTACGGGGTCTGGGCCGAGAAATCCATGTACGGCAAGACCTACATGGGGATCGAGCGGTCGACCTTCCTGATCGACGGGTCGGGCGTGCTGCGCGCGGAATGGCGCAAGGTCAAGGTGCCGGGCCACGCCGAGGCGGTTCTTGCGGCGGTCAAGGGGCTCTGAGGCCCGCGCGCCGCGGCGTTTTCCTGCAGGAAAACGGCACGAAAAACTCGAGTTTTTCGGTGCGGAAAACTCGAGTTTTCCGCGCGGCTTGACGACCGGCGCGCGCCCCGCCACACCGCGCCCATGACCGAGATGCTCCCCCTTGCCCGGATGGCCGAGGCCGTCCTGACCACCGCCGACGCGCGGGACAAGACCGCGCTGTCGCGCCGCCATGCCGCCGCCTGGCATGCCGCCCGCGCCGAGGGCCGGCTGCCCGAGATCGGCACCGCCGCCCCGCCGCTCCGCCCCGCGCGCCCCGACAAGCCCGACCTGCTGGCCCCCCGCGACGTGCCCCGCCGCCGCCCCGGCACCCGCGAGGGGCGCCTCGCGCTGCTGCACGCCGTGGCCCACATCGAGCTGAACGCCGTCGACCTGCACTGGGACATCATCGCGCGCTTCACCCATGTGCCGATGCCTTCCGGCTTCTACGACGACTGGGTGCGCGCGGCCGACGAGGAATCCAAGCATTTCAACCTGGTCGCCGATTGCCTGGAGGCGATGGGCAGCCACTACGGCGCGCTGCCCGCCCATGCCGGCATGTGGCGTGCCGCCGAGGACACGCGCGACGACCTGATGGGCCGCCTCGCCGTGGTGCCGATGGTGCTGGAGGCGCGCGGGCTCGACGTGACGCCGACGATGATCGAGACCTTCCGCAAGGCCAAGGACGACCCAGCGGCGGCGCAGGCGGTGGCCGCGCTGGAGGTGATCTACGCCGAGGAGGTGCACCACGTCGCCTATGGCTCGAAGTGGTTCCACTTCCTCTGCGGGCGCGAGAACGCCGACCCGAAGGACGCCTTTCACGGCCTTGTCCGCCACTATTTCCACGGCGCGCTGAAGCCGCCCTTCAACGAGGAAAAGCGCGCCGAGGCCGGCCTGCCGCCCGATTTCTACTGGCCGCTGGCCGATTGAGACCCGCGCGCGCGCCCCGGATCGGCGGATTTTTGCCCAAACCGGCCAAATTTCGGTGCTTTTTGGGCCGTGGCAGGATAGCCTGTTGAGGCAGTGCGCGGTCCTGAGTATTCCCCCAGTGGACCGCAGCCGGTCGGACAAGAACCGGCACGGGTCATAATAATCGGGGGGAAGATGGGGCAAACGACGTGACAGCACGGCTGATCGGCCGCTTGAATGCGGCCCTGGAACAGCGCCTGCCCGAGCAGCGGCTCTTCCTGAAATCCGACCAGGGCACACGATTCATCCGCCTGAGACCCGTGACGCAGGCCGCCATCCTGTCGGGCTTCGCGGTGGTCGTCGGATGGACGGTGATCGTCACCTCGGTGTTCCTGATCGACGCGATTTCCGCCGGCAACGCCCGCGAACAGGCCGCACGCGAAAGCCTGCTCTACCAGACCCGCCTGAACCAGCTCTCGCACGAGGTCGACGTGCGCAGCATGGAGGCGGTGCAGGCGCAGGAACGCTTTGCCACCGCGATGGACCAGGTCGCGGCGATGCAGGCCCGGCTTCTGGACAGCGAGGAGCGCCGCCGCGAGCTCGAGACCGCGGTCAACGTGATCCAGGCCACGCTGCGCCGCACCATCGACGAGCGCGACGGCTTCCGCACCGAGGTCGTCGCCCTGCGCAGCGAACTGCGCACCGAAACCGGCACTGCCCAGACCGCCGCCGCCCGCGAGGCCGAGCTCGGCCGCACAATCGAGGTGCTGGCGTCCGCGCTGGAGACCACCGCCGACCAGCGCGACGGCTCCGCCGTGCTGGTGGCCGAGGCCGCAACCGAGATCGACCGGCTGCAGTTCGAGGCCGCGCTCGCCGCCGAGCGGCAGGAGCGCGTGTTCCGCCAGATCGAGGAGGCCGTCGCCGTGTCGATGGAGCCGCTCGACCGGATGCTGTCGGCCTCGGGCATCCCGACCGACCGGCTGATCGGGCAGGTGCGCGCCACCTATTCCGGCCAGGGCGGCCCGCTGATGCCGATCGCGGTGTCCACCTCGGGCGACGGGGTGCCGGACGCCATGAGCCTGCGGGCCAACGAACTGCTGGAACAGCTCGACCAGATGAACCTGCACCGGATCGCGGCCGAGCAGCTGCCCTTCTCGATCCCGGTGCGCGGCAGCTTCCGCAACACCTCGGGCTTCGGCTACCGCAGCGACCCGTTCAACGGCGGTCGGCGGCTTCACGCCGGCATCGACTTCGCCGGGGCGCGCGGCACCAACATCGTGGCCGGCGGCGATGGCCGGGTGGTTTTCGCAGGCCGGCAAAGCGGTTACGGGCTGATGGTCGAGATCGACCACGGCTTCGGCATCACCACCCGCTACGCCCACCTGAGCCGGCTGCACGTCTCCGAGGGCGAAAGGGTCTCGCGCGGGGAGCATATCGGTGATATGGGCTGCACCGGACGGTGCACCGGCACGCACCTGCACTACGAAGTGCGGCGCAACGGCGATCCGGTGAATCCCATGACCTTCATCACGGCAGGACGCGATGTTTTCTAAATCCAAGATCAATGAACCCGGGCCGAAGGCGTCCGGCGCCGACAGCGCCCCCGCCTCCGCGTCCGATACGAAATCCAGCCCCAAGCCGGGAGCAGACATGTCCACCCCCACCTCGTCGCCCAAGTCCAAGCCCAACCCGTCGATCCTGAGTTCCGACCTGACGGTGACCGGCAACCTGCGCACCACCGGCGACATCCAGGTCGAGGGCACCGTGCAGGGCGACATCCGCGCCCACCTGCTGACCGTGGGCGAAAGCGCCAACATCGAGGGCGAGATCGTCGCCGACGACATCGTCGTGACCGGCCGCGTGATCGGCAAGGTGCGCGGCCTCAAGGTGCGCCTGACCTCCACCGCGCGGGTCGAGGGCGACATCATCCACAAGACCATCGCGATCGAGTCGGGCGCCCATTTCGAGGGCTCGGTGCAGCGCGCCGAGGATCCGCTGTCGACCGGCGCGTCGTCGTCGATGCCGCGCATGGCGCCGTCGACCCCCGCCCCCGCCGTGCCGCGCCCCTCGGCCGCCGGCCCCGCCCCGGGCGCGGACCTCAAGACCTCCTGAGCGCCAGGAGCCGCCGAAACAGGAAAAGCCGGGCCCGCCGCCCGGCTTTTTTCATGGCCGCCTCAGTCCAGCGGCACCAGCGCGCGGCGGTAGATGTGCCAGGTCGCGTGGCCCAGCACCGGCAGCACCACGAACAGGCCCAGCAGCCCCGGCACCATGCCGAGGAAGGTCAGCACCGCGATGGTCAGGCCCCACAGGATCATGACCCTGGGGTTCCGGCGCACCACGGCGATCGAGGTCAGCATCGCGGTGACGAAGTCCAGCTCCTTGTCCAGGAGCAGCGGCAGCGACACCGCCGTCAGGCAGAACAGCACGAAGGCGAAGGCCGCCCCGAACCCCGTGCCCACCAGCAGCATGGTCAGCCCCTCGGGCTGCAGCAGGTAGGCGTAGGAGGTGGTCACGTTGGTCAGCGCCGACGGCCCGAGGAACAGCGCGAACAGCATGTGCGCGAAGAAGGACCAGAACAGGAAGTAGACGATCACCACCCAGGACATCAGCGGCAACTGCCGCAGCCGCTGGCGCCAGATCACGCCGAAGATGTCGTTGCGCCGCCACTGCGTCTCGCCCGCCTCCAGCCGGCGCGACACCTCGTAGAGCCCCACCGCGAGGAAGGGGCCGATCAACGGAAAGCCCACGGTGATCGGGATCGCGTACCAGACCTGGTCGGTGACGAAGAAGAAGATGTAGAGAAGCCACCCCCCCACCACGTAGACGTGGGAAAAGAACAGCCCCATCATCGGCTTTCTGAGGTAGTCGCGCAGCCCCGCCCGCAGCGCCGCGCCGATGTCGGCCACCGCCATCTCGCGCACCGCCGGCACCTTGGAGGGCGCGGCATGGCCCAGGGTGTCGCTCATGGCCCCTCCTCCCCGACAGGCTCCGGTTTCCCGCGGGAAGTGTAGACCGGCCCCGGCGCACCCGCCAAGGGGGATCAGAGCGCGGGCAGCCTCCGCGCCGGCCAGCCGGTCGCGTCGTGGTAGGCGCGCCCCAGCGCCATCAGCATCGCGTCGGCCCCCGGCGCGCCGATCATCTGCACCCCGGCGGGCAACCCCTGCGCCCCGAAGCCCGCGGGCAGCGCCAGCGCCGGCAGCCCGCCCAGGCTCGCCGGCACCACCACCTCCATCCAGCGGTGATAGGTGTCCATCTCGCGGCCGCCGATCCGCTCGGGCCAGCGGTCCCCGACCGGGAAGGGCCAGACCTGCGTCGCGGGCAGCACCACGGCGTCGTAGCGGGCGAACAGGGCGCGCGCGGCCTCGAGCCAGGCCAGCCGCGTCTCGGCCGCCCATTCCACCTCGGCCCCCTTGCGGGCAAAGCCGTGGGTGATCTCCCACCTGGCCTGCGGCGGCAGCTGCGCCTGGGCGGCCTCGTCGCGCCAGTAGGGCCCGAGGCTCATCGCCACGGCGAACTGGCGCAGGATGGTCCAGCTCTCCCACAGCGCCGCGGCCGGATAGGGCGGCGCCACCGGCTCCACCGCCCAGCCTAAGCCCTCCATGGCGGCCAGCGCCGCCTCGGCCTGCGCCAGGATCCCGTCCTCCATCGTGTAGGCCCCGCCCCAGTCGCCCAGCCAGCCGATCCGCGGCCGCGCCGGCGCCTTGCCCGACCCGGCGCGGTAGGCGCCGTCGCTCAGCGTCTCCAGCAGGCGCTCCATGTCGGCCACGCTGCGCCCCATCGGCCCGTTGGTCGACAGCCGGTGCTGGATCACGCTGTCGCGCGGCTCGCCGGGCACCAGGCCCGCGGTGGGCCGGAAGCCATAGACGTTGTTCCAGGCGGCCGGGTTGCGCAAGCTGCCCATCATGTCCGACCCATCGGCCACCGGCAGCATCCGCGTCGCCAGCGCCGCCGCCGCTCCGCCCGAGGACCCGCCCGCGCTCCGCGACAGGTCATAGGGGTTGCGGGTGGCGCCGTAGACCTTGTTCACGGTGTGCGAACCAAGCCCGAAGGCCGGCACGTTGGTCTTGCCGATCACGATGGCGCCCGCCGCCCTGAGCCGCCGGGCCAGCCCGTCATCGACGGCCGGCACATGGTCCTTCATCAGCGGCGAGCCCGAGGTGGACCGGATCCCCTTCACCTCGATCAGGTCCTTGATCGCCACGGGCACGCCGTGCAGCCAGCCCTCCGCCGGCATCGCCTCGGCGATCCGCGCGGCCCCCATCAGCGTCTCGCGATCCCGCAACGCGACGATGGCGTTCACCTCGCCGTTCACCGCGTCGATCCGGGCCAGCACCGCGCGCATCACTTCGACCGGCGACACCTCGCGCCGCGCGATCAGCCCCGACAGCGCGCCCGCCTCCAGCTCCCACAGCTCGGCCATGCTCCCCCCTGCCCCCATCTTTGCTTTCCAAATACTCAATCGGCCGTGCCGCCAGCCTCCCGCGCCACGCCGGATCACCGCCTCGCCGTCGCCCGGACGAGGGCCCCCCGGGGGGGCCCGAGGACGGGCGCCGCCCTCAGTCCTCCGCGCGCGCCTCGGCCCGGCTCTTGCCCGACACGTTCAGCGCCAGCACGCTCGCCATCAGCCCGTCGAGGTCGCCATCGAGCACGCCGCCGGTGTCGCTGGTCTCGTAGCCCGTGCGCAGGTCCTTCACCATCTGGTAGGGCTGCAGCACGTAGGACCGGATCTGGTTGCCCCAGCCCGCCTCGCCCTTGGCCTCATGCGCCTCGGTGATCGCCGCGGTGCGCTTCTCCAGCTCCATCTGGTAGAGCCGCGACTTCAGCGCCTTCATCGCGATGTCCCGGTTCTGGTGCTGCGACTTCTCGGAACTCGTCACCACGATGCCGGTGGGTAGGTGGGTGATCCGCACCGCCGAGTCGGTCGTGTTCACGTGCTGGCCGCCCGCGCCCGAGGACCGGTAGGTGTCGATGCGGATGTCGTTGGCGTTGACCTCGATCTCGATGTTGTCGTCGACCACCGGGTAGACCCACACGCTCGCGAAACTCGTCTCGCGCGTGCCCTTGCCGAAGGGGCTGATCCGCACCAGGCGGTGCACGCCCGATTCCGACTTCAGCCAGCCATAGGCGTTCGGCCCCTTGACCTGGTAGACCACCGACTTGATGCCGGCCTCGGTGCCGGGCGACATGTCCTGCTGGTCCACCTCGAAGCCGCGGCTCTCGGCCCAGCGGACATACATCCGCGCCAGCATCTGCGCCCAGTCGCAGGCCTCGGTGCCGCCGGCGCCCGCGTTGATCTCGAGAAAGGCGTCGTTGCCGTCGGCCTCGCCGTCCAGCAGCGCCTCCAGCTCCTTCTGCGCCGCGGTGCCGACCAGCTCGGCCAGCGCCGCCTCGGCCTCGGCCACCACCTCGGCGTCGCCCTCGGCCTCGCCCAGCTCGATCAGCTCGACATTGTCGCTCAGCCCCGCGCGGATCGCCTCGTAGGTGCCCAGCCGGTCGACCAGCATCTGCCGGTCGCGCATCAGCTTCTGCGCGCGGGCCGGGTCGTTCCAGAGGTTGGGGTCCTCGACGCGGGCGTTGAATTCCTCAAGCCGGTGCTGCGCGGTCTCCAGCCCCAGCCGCTGGCCCAGGAGCGTCAGCGACTTGCGGATCTTCTCGATGTTGGCTTGCGTCTCGGCGCGCATCTGGCTCGGCCCCTTGTCTCGTCAGGGGGCTGATATACCAGCCCCGAAGCGCGGGACAAGGCCGCCGCGCGCGCCCCGCGGCGCCCCTAGTAGAGCCCACCCGAGCTGAGCGTGCCGAAGCCGCTCTGGCTCGGCACCCGCGCCGCCTCGCCGGTCGAGGTGGTCACCGTCTGGTCCGCGTCCACCGCGCCGTCGCCCGCCTCGCCCTCGCCGCGGCTGACCAGCGGCAGGTCCGAGCCCATGCCCCAGCCGCCGTCGATGATCGACAGGATGCCGAAATACGGCTCCTCGCCCTCGCGGAACAGCTCGTAGACCACGTCGGGGCCCTGCGCGCCGTCGGGCAGGCGCTGACCGGAGTAGCGGTCGATGGGGAAGAACACGCCGCCCTCGGGCACCGCGAAGGGGCCGCCGCCGTATTCGCGCACGGCCTCCTGCATGAACTCGTTGAACACCGGCGCGCACATGCCCCCGCCCGAGGCGCCCGAACCCAGCGGCCGGGGCGTGTCGTAGCCGATGTAGCAGCCCGCCGCGATGGTCGAGGTGAAGCCCACATACCAGACGTCGCGCGCGTCGTTGGTGGTGCCGGTCTTGCCGGCCGAGGGCACCGGCAGGTCGATCCGCCCCGCCGCGGTGCCGCGGGTGACGACGCCCTGCATCATCGAGGTCAGCTGGTAGGCGGTGATCGGGTCGATCACGCGCTCGCGGTTCGACACGATGGCGGGCGCCATGCCGGGCTGCAGCGACGCCAGCTGGCAGTCGGGGCAGAGCCGCTGGTCATGGCGGTAGACGGTGTTGCCCCAGCGGTCCTGGATGCGGTCGACCAGCGTCGGCTCCACCCGCTCGCCGCCGTTGGCGAACATCGCGTAGGCCGCCACCATGCGGTAGAGCGTGGTCTCCTGGCTGCCCAGCGAGTTGGCGAGGAAGGGCTGCATGTCGTCGTAGACGCCGAAGCGCTCGGCGTAGCGGGCGACGGTCTCCATGCCCACGTCCTGGGCCAGCCGCACGGTCATCAGGTTGCGGCTGAGCTCGATCCCGGTGCGCAGCGGCGACGGCCCGTAGAACTGGTTCGACGCGTTCTGCGGGCGCCAGACCCCCTCGGGCGTCTGCACCTCGATGGGCGCGTCGATGACGATGGTGTTGGGGCTGTAGCCGCTGTCGAGCGCGGCGGCGTAGACGAAGGGCTTGAACGACGAGCCCGGCTGCCGCGTCGCCTGGGTGGCGCGGTTGAACGACGACTGCTGGTAGGAGAACCCCCCCTGCATCGCCAGCACCCGGCCGGTGTTCACGTCCATCGCCATGAAGGCGCCCTGCACCTCGGGCACCTGCCTGAGCGTCCAGCGCAGGAAGCTGCCGTCGCTGTCCCGCGTCATGGCGCGCACATGCACCACGTCGCCGACCGACAACAGGTCGCCGGCCACGCGCGCCTGCGGCCCGCGGCTGCCGTCCTCGCGCAGGGGCCGGGCCCAGGTCACATCCTCGGCGGGGATGAAATGGCCGTCCTCGTCCTCCTCCACGCCCTCGATGCCGATGCGGGCCGCGTTCTGCCCGACCTCCAGCACCACGGCGGCGGACCAGCCCTCGATGTCGCGGGCGATCTCGGCCTCGGCCAGCGCGGCGCGCCAGCTGTCCTCGTCGGTCAGGCGGGCGGGGTCGATGGTGTCGACCGCGCCGCGCCAGACGCCCTGCTCGCGGTCGAAGCGCTCCAGCGCCCGGCGCAGCGCGCGCTCGGCCACCACCTGGAGGCTTTCGTCCATGGTGGCGCGGACGGAATAGCCGCCGGTGAAGAACTCGTCCTCGCCGTATTGCGCCGACAGCTGGCGGCGGATCTCGTCGGTGAAGTAGTTCCGCGGCGGCATCGCGGTGCGGAACGGCTCGATATGGCCGCCCTGCACGGTTTCCAGCGGCGCGGCGGTGGCGCGCTCCATCTCGGCGCGGGTGATGTAGCCGTTCTCGAACATCTCGCGCAGCACGTAGTTGCGGCGGCTGACCGCGCGCTCGTAGTCGCGCACCGGGTGGAAGTTCGACGGCGCCTGCGGCAGCGCGGCGAGGTAGGCCGCCTGTTCCAGCGTCAGGTCCTCGAGATTGGCGTTGAAATAGGTCTGGGCCGCGGCGGCGACGCCGTAGGAGTTCTGCCCGAGGAAGATCTCGTTGAGATAAAGCTCGAGGATGCGCTCCTTCGACAGGGCGGTCTCGATCCGGGCGGCGAGGATGATCTCGCGCACCTTGCGCTCCACCGTGCGCGACCCGTCGAGCAGGAAATTCTTCATCACCTGCTGGGTGATGGTCGAGGCGCCGCGCACGTCGCGGCCGCGGCTGCGCACCGCCTCGACGAAGGCCGCGGCGATGGCGCGGGGGTCGTAGCCGCCGTGCTCGTAGAAGTTCCGGTCCTCGGCCGAGACGAAGGCATGGGCAACGAGGTCGGGGATCTCCTCGGCGGGCACGAACAGGCGGCGCTCGGTGGCGAACTCGTCGACGATCATGCCTTCGCGGGAATAGATCCGGCTGATCGTGGGGGGCTGGTAGTTGGCCAGCGCCTCGTGGTCGGGCAGGTCGCGGGAATACATGTAGAGGATGCCGCCCACGGCCACCGCCACGGCAAAGATGCCGAGCGTCACGGCGGTGAAGATCGCGCCGAAGAAGCCAATGGTGAATCGGATCATGGGGGCCGCCCGTTCCTGTTGGGGATGCTATACCTGCAACCCCCTGTCCGGGCAAATCACATGCGCGGGTTTCCGCAGGGAGCGTTTTCCTCGAGGAAAACGCACGGGAAACCTCGAGGTTTCCCTTGCGGAAAACGCGCGTTTTCCGCCGCCCCCTATTGCCGGGCCAGCGCCATGCGCGCGGCATCCGCCTCGGCCCAGCCGAGGATCGCCTCGACCAGCGCCGCCTGCATCTGCGCGCGCCAGTCGGGGTCGAGGATGTCGCCGAGGTCGCGGGCATCCGACATGAAGCCGATCTCCAGCAGCACCGAGGGGATGTCGGCCGCCCGCAGCACGGTGAAGCCCGCCTCGCCCTGCGGGTCGGGATGGAGCCTGAGCCCCGCCGCGCCGATCCCCTCGACCAGCGCGGTGGCCAGCGCGGCGCTGCGCGGGGCGGTCTCCAGCCGGGCGAGGTCCATCAGCACGCCGGCCACCACGTCGTCGGCCCCGTGCAGGTCGATGCCCTGCAACAGATCGGCGCGGTCGTGCTGTTCGGCCAGCGCCTCGGCGGCGGCGTCCGACGCGGTGTCTGACAGCGTGTAGACCGTCGCGCCGCGCGCGGTGCCTTCGGCCAGCGCGTCGGCGTGGATCGAGATGAACAGGTCGGCCCCGGCCGCGCGCGCCAGCGTCACGCGGGTCGGCAGCGGCACGAAGAGGTCGGCGTCGCGGGTCAGCACCACCTCGGCCCGGCCGCTGCGGCGGAGCGCGTCGCGCAGTTCGCGCGCGAAGGTCAGGACAAGGTCGGCCTCGGTATGCTCGCCCCGCACGGCGCCCGGGTCGACGCCGCCATGGCCGGGGTCGAGCACCACGACAAGGCGCCCGTCGCCCGCCGCGCCCGCCCCCTCGGGCAGCACCGCGGGGGGGGCCGTGGCCTCGGGCGGGGTGCCGGCGGCGGCGCGGAACTCGGCCTCGGGCACCGGCACGAGGCGCAGCGCGACGGCGGCGCGGCCGGTGGCGGGGTCGGTCGTCATCGCGGCGGTCGTCGGCGCGAAGGGCGCGGACAGGGTCAGCACGAGGCGCGACCAGCCCGCCGTGCGCGCCGGGCCCGCCTCCATCGCCTCGATGCCGGGGGGCAGATCCGCGGTGTCGGCCCAGTCGCCAAAGGCCACCTCGCGGAAATCCACCACCACGCGGGCCGGGTCGGCCAGGGTGAAGACGCGGAAGGGCACCGGCTGGCTGAGGCCGAGGGTGATGTCGATGCCGGTCTCGCCGCCGTGCAGCCGCGTCTCCTCGGGCAGGAGCCGGGCCAGCGCGCCGAAGCCCTGCGCCGGGGCGGCGAGGGCGGTGAGGCAGACCGCGAGCGCGGCCAGAAGGGGCATCAGGACTGCTCGGCGCACGGGGTTCTGTCCCGGGTCTGGTGGGGGTTCGGGCAGACTAGCAGAGCCCGCCGTCCGGCCCAAGACCAGATCAGCCGCGCGCGGCGAAGAAGGCGGCCAGCCGCGCGACCCCTTCCTCGATCTCGGGGGTCGAGCGGGCGTAGGAGAGCCGCAGGAACCCCGCGCCGCGGGACTTGTCGAAATCGAGGCCGGGGGTGACGGCGACGCCGGCCTTGTCGAGGATCTCGGCGGACAGCGCGAGGCTGTCACCGGTCAGGTGCGAGACGTCGAGGTAGAGGTAGAAGGCGCCGTCGGCCGGCGCCACGCGCGTGAGGCACGCGGCGGCGAGACCGTCGATCAGGATGCGGCGGTTGCGGGCATAGACCTCGCGGTGGGCGTCGAGCTCGGCCCGGCCCTCGGGGCTGAGCGCGCCGAGGGCGGCGACCTGGCTCGCGTGGGCGGGGCAGATGAACATGTTCTGGGCGAGGCGTTCGACCACGCGGACATGATCCGGCGGCACCACCATCCAGCCCAGCCGCCAGCCGGTCATCGAGAAGTATTTCGAGAAGGAATTGATGACGTAGACGTCGTCGGTGACCTCGAGCGCGCTGACGGCGGGGCCGTCGTATTGCAGGCCGTGGTAGATCTCGTCGGAGATCAGCGCGATGTCGCGCCCGGCGCAGGCGTCGGCCAGCGCGGCCAGCTCCGGCTTGCCCAGCATGGTGCCGGTGGGGTTGGCGGGGCTGGCCACGATCAGGCCGGCGAGATCGTCCGACAGGTGGTCGGGCGTCGGCTGGTAGCGGGTGTCCAGATCGGTCTGCAGGCCAACGGGCGTCAGGCTCATCGCCGTCAGGATCTGGCGGTAGGAGGGGTAGCAGGGCTCGCCCAGGCCCACCCGGTCGCCCGCGTCGAAAAGGGCGGAGAAGGTCAGCAGGAACCCGCCCGAGGCGCCCGAGGTCAGGATCACGCGGGCGGGGTCGAGGTCGATCCCATACCACTCGCCGTAGAGCGCCGCGATGGCCGCGCGCAGGTCGGGGCGGCCGAGGGCCACGGTGTAGCCGAGCGGCCCCTTCTCCATCTCGGCGGCCAGCCGGGCGCGGGCGGCGGCGGGGGCGCCGGTGCCGGGCTGGCCCACCTCCATGTGGATGATGGAGCGGCCGGCCTCCTCGGCGGCGCGGGCGGCCTCCATGACATCCATGACGATGAACGGATCGACGGCGCTGCGGCGCGAGACGCGCATGGGGGATCCTCCGGGCTGGTCCGGGGGCCTTGAACCAGCCGGGGCGGCCTGCGTCAACGCCCCTGTCGGCGGTCACGGGCCTGTGAGGGGGGCGCGGCCGCATCGCGGCTGGCAGGGGCTGCGCGATGTGCTAGGAGGGGGAAACGCCCGACAACGAGGGAACCCACCCGTGCTGAGACCGCTGTTCGCCGCCCCTGCCCTGGCCCTGGGCCTGGCCCTGAGCCTCGCCGCCCCCGCCGGCGCCATCGACCTCGACAACATGAGCGAGGCCGAGCGCGCCGCCTTCCGCGCCGAGGTGCGGGCCTACCTGCTCGACAACCCCGAGGTGCTGATGGAGGCCATCGCCGTGCTGGAGAACCGGCAGGCCGCCGCCGAGGTGGAGCGCGACGCGATGGCGGTGGCGGCCAATGCCGACGCGCTGTTCGCCTCGGCCTACGACGTGGTGCTGGGCAACCCCGAGGGCGACATCACCATCGTCGAGTTCATGGACTACCGCTGCGGCTACTGCCGGCGGGCGCACCCCGAGGTGGTGGACCTGCTGGAGCTCGACGGCAACATCCGGCTGGTCGTGAAGGAGTTCCCGATCCTGGGCGAGCAGTCGGTGCTGGCCTCGCGCTTCGCCATCGCGACCCGCATCGCGCTGGGGGACGAGGGCTATGCCGTGATCCACGACGCGCTGATGGAGATGCGCGGCGACGTGACCGAGCCCGCGCTGATGGCGCTGGCCGAGGAGAACGGGCTCGACAGCGCGGCGATCATGGCGGCGATGGGCGACCCGCTGATCGAGGCGACGATCGAGTACAACCACGCGCTGGCCCAGCGGCTGGCGATCTCGGGGACGCCGAGCTTCGTGTTCGGCGACCAGATGGTGCGGGGCTACGTGCCGCTCGATGCGATGATCGAGATCGTGGACATGGTGCGCAGCGTGAACTGACGCCGGCCTGTCCCGGAAACAGGAAGGGCGCCCCGAGGGGCGCCCTTTTTCGTTGTGGGGGATGGCGGTCAGCCGAGCGACCACCAGCCGCGGCGCTTGGGCTTGGGCGGGCCGTCCTCGGCGGCGGCCGGGGCCAGCTCGGGCTCGGGCTGCGGCGCGGGCGCGGCGGCGGTCTCCGGTTCGGGCTGAGGCGCGGGCGCGGGCTCCGGCTCCGGGGCGGGCGCCTCGGCTTCCGCTTCGGCGGCGGCAGGCTCAGGCGCGGGCTCGGCGGGGGCTTCCTCGACCGGCTTCTTGCGGCTGCGCGGGGCGCGGGTGCGCTTGGGCTTGGCGGCGGGGGCGGGTTCGGCCGCCTCCTCGGCCGCGGGTGCGGCCTCCTCGGCGGGGGCCTCAGGGGCCGCGTCGGCGTCGACCGTGGCGTCGGCGCCGGTCGCGGCCCCGCCCTCCGCGGTGTCGTCGTCGCCCTCGTCGCCGTCGTCGTCATCCGCGCCGGTGTCGCCGTTCTCGGACCCCTCCATCATCTCGCCGTTCTTCTTGCGGCGCCCACGGCCCCCGCGGCGGCGGCGGCGCTTCTTGCGGGGCTGCTCGTCGCCGGCGGCGCCCTCGGGGGCGGCAGGCGCGGCGGGCGCGGCGGCGGCGGTCTCTTCGACCTCCTCCTCCTCGGCCTCGACGATGTCCTCCTCCTCCTCGACGAGGTCATCCATCAGCGAGGCGTCCATGGCGATGACGGGCGCGACGGCCACGATCCGGCGCGTCGCGGTCTTGAAGCGCTCCATCTTGTAGTCGGGCGGCACCATCGACGGGTCCGCCTCGATGCGGATGGCCATGCCGTAGCGCGCCTCGATGGCGGTCATGTAGTCGCGCTTCTCGTTCATGAGGAAGTTCACGATGCCGACGGGCGCGGTGACCTTCACCTCCTTGGCGCGGCCCTTGGGCCCCTCCTCCTCGAGCTGGCGCAGGATCGACAGTGCGAGGCTGTCGTCCGACCGGATCAGGCCGGTGCCGTGGCAATGCTTGCAGGGCTGGGTCGTGGCCTCGAGCATCCCGGGGCGCAGGCGCTGGCGGCTCATCTCCAGCAGACCGAAGGCCGAGATCCGGCCCACCTGGATGCGGGCGCGGTCGGTCTTGAGCTTGTCCTTCAGCTTCTTCTCGACGGCGGCGTTGTTGCGGCGCTCGTCCATGTCGATGAAGTCGATGACGATCAGGCCCGCGAGGTCGCGCAGGCGCAGCTGGCGGGCGATCTCCTCGGCGGCCTCGAGGTTGGTCTTGAGCGCGGTCTCCTCGATCGAGCCTTCCTTGGTGGCGCGGCCGGAGTTCACGTCGATGGCGACCAGCGCCTCGGTCACGCCGATCACGATGTAGCCGCCGGATTTCAGCTGCACCGTGGGGTTGAACATGTCGGCGAGGTAGCCCTCGACCTTGTGGCGCGCGAACAGCGGCGTGGGGTCGGTGTAGTGCTTCACGTTCTTGGCGTGGGACGGCATGATCATCTTCATGAAGTCCTTGGCGTGCCGGTAGCCGGCGTCGCCCTCCACGATCACCTCGTCGATCTCGCGGGTGTAGAGGTCGCGGATCGAGCGGTGGATCAGGTCGCCTTCCTGGTAGATCGGCGCGGGCGCGATCGACTTGAGCGTCAGCTCGCGGATCTGTTCCCACTGGCGCTGCAGGTATTCGTAGTCGCGCTTGATCTCGGTCTTGTTGCGCTGGCTGCCGGCAGTGCGGATGATCAGGCCCGCGCCCTGCGGCACGTCGATGCCCTGCGCGATTTCCTTGAGCTTCTTGCGGTCGGCGGCGTTGGTGATCTTGCGGGAGATGCCGCCGCCGCGCGCGGTGTTGGGCATCAGCACGCAGTAGCGGCCGGCGAGCGACAGGTAGGTGGTCAGCGCCGCGCCCTTGTTGCCGCGCTCCTCCTTGACGACCTGCACCAGCATGATCTGGCGGACCTTGACGACCTCCTGGATCTTGTACTTCCGCGGCCGCGGCTTGCGAGTCGGGCGGATGTCCTCGGCGGTGTCGTCGTCGGACACGGTCTCGGCGGCGGTGGGCGCCTCGGCCTCGTCCTCGGGGTGATCGTGGTCGTGGTGGTGGTCGTCGGCGTGGTCGTGGTCGTCGCCGGCGGCCTCGTCCGTCCCGGCGGCCGGGGCCTCATCGGCGGCGGTGTCCTCGGCGCCGTCGGCGGCCTCGGGGTCGTCGTCCTCGCTGAAGTCCAGCACCTCCATCCCGGAGGGCACGCCGGCCTCGCCGGTGGTCACGGCGTCGGAGGCGGCGGCCTCGGCGCGGGTGTCGGAGGTCTTGCGGCGGCGGGTGCGGCGGGCGCGCTTGGGCTTCGCCTCCTCCTCGGCCTCCTCGGCCATGGCCTCGGCGTATTCCCGCTCCTCGCGCAAGAGCGCCTCGCGGTCGGCGACGGGGATTTGGTAGTAGTCGGGGTGGATTTCCGAGAAGGCGAGGAAGCCGTGCCGGTTCCCGCCGTAATCGACGAAGGCGGCCTGCAGCGAGGGTTCGACCCGCGTGACCTTTGCCAGGTAGATGTTGCCTGCGAGTTGCCGCTTGTTCAGCGACTCGAAATCGAACTCCTCGACCTTGGTTCCGTCGACCACCACGACCCGGGTCTCTTCCGGGTGGGTGGCATCGATGAGCATCTTCTTTGCCATTGTATCCTTGCCCGCGACGGGCCGCGCGCGCGCCCCGGCGGTGCGTCGCACCGGACGGCGGGGGCCATGTCGCGATATGTCTGAAGGGCGAGCCCGGGGGCGCTGGCCGCGGCGGGTGCATCAAGCCCCCTCCGTCTCGCCATGTCTGTGCCCGTGCGGTGCATCGCGTCTGTCTCCGACCGCTCCGGGTGCCCCGAGGCGGCCACTCATGCCCCGTTGCGGGGGCGGTTCGGGATGGGCCGGAGGACGGTCGCGCCCGCGGCCCGAGTGACCTGCGGTCCCTGTCGCGCAGGTTTCACGGCGCGGATGAGGGATGCAGAGAAACTGGTTGGACCGGCGCAAGGGCCGGTCAGGACACATTAAGGGGCGGCGCGCGGAAATGGCAATGCCAATTCGTGACGGGGAGGCCGGGGCCTCCAAAGGGCGTGGACGAGGTCCACCGGCCCTTCCTGAACCCGAGGGTTGACGTGGCCGGCGCCGGGATTGCAGGCTCACGGGTTCATGAAGTGTTTGAGGAGGTTGGAAAATGTCGATGAGACAGCCGATTTACACACCCGAAGGACCCATCGAGGTCAGCTTGGTGGGCGGGACGGAAAAGGGCGTGCCCCCCTGTTCCGGCCCGGCCTGCGGGTCGCTGCGGATGCGATGGTCCGGGCGCAAGCTCATCCTCCTCAACTCCGGCGCCGACGACATGACGGTCCGGGTCTGGTTTGCCGACATTGTCGGCGGATCGGGGGTCTCTCAGCGGGTGACCCTCTGGCCGGGAGACCGCGAAGAGGTCGAGATACCGCGCCACCTTCTTGGCGTGCGGCGTGTCGAGGCGAGCTTCGGCGCGGGCCTGACCGAAAGCGAGGAAGACGCCGCGCACGTCCTCGGTGCAAGCGACGGCGCGCCCGCGGAGGGCTACTGGCACTACCGCGTGGACCGGTCCCGCGAGCCTTGGGTCTTCTCCTTCGAGACCCCGCCCTATCGGCGATACGTCCGGGCCTGGACGGGCCCCTACCCCTCGCCCTACGCCGAATTCTGGATGGGCGTCGGCGACACCCATCTGGTATCGCCCGGCCAATGGATGCAGGGATTGGTCGATGGGCGCTGGTCGCGCCTGACCGACGTCGACCGCCGGTAGACGGGTCGGAGGGGCGGCGCCGCCGCGGCGCCGCGCCCTAACCTCACAGGTAGTCGGACCGGCTGAGGCCGTATTTCGCCATCTTCTCGTTCAGCGTCCGGCGCGGCAGGCACAACTCCTCCATCACCGAGGCGATGGAGCCGCGGTGGCGGCGCATGGTGTTGTCGATCAGCATGCGCTCGAAGGCCTCGACGTATTCCTTGAGCGGCTTGCCCTCGCCGATGGCCTGCGGCGCGATCTCGGCGTTGTCGGCCATCAGGAGCGAGGCGATGGACCCCGAGCCGCGGCGCTGCTGCAGGATCGCGCGCTCGGCGATGTTGATGAGCTGGCGCACGTTGCCGGGCCAGGGGGCCTGCAACAGCTGCGCGGCCTCCTGCGCGGTGACCTGCGGCGCCTCGGTGCCGTATTCCTCGGCGAACTGCTCGCCGAAGCGGGTGAACAGCGTCAGGATGTCCTCGCCGCGCTGGCGCAAGGGGGGCAGGTCGATGCGCATGGCGGCGAGCCGGTAGAACAGGTCGGGGCGGAGCGCGCTTTCGCACTGCTCGGGCTCGGGCGCGTTGCAGATGGCGACGATGCGCGTCTCGGCCGGCGTGCCCTGCTCGTTGATGACGGTCAGCAGGCGCGCCTGCAGCGGCTGCGGCAGGCTTTCGATATCCTCCAGCACCAGCGTGCCGCCGCGCGCCTGTTCCACCAGCGGCTTGTCCTGATCCTCGCCCACCGGCCCGAAGAGCTTGGCGGCCAGCGTCGCCTCGTCATGGGCAGCGCAGGACAGGGTGACGAAGCTTTTCCCCGCGCGCGGCCCCACGGCATGGAGCGCGTGGGCGACCAGCGTCTTGCCCGTGCCGGTCTCGCCGGTGATCAGCACATGCCCGTCGGCCTGCCCGAGGTCGAGGATATCCTCGCGCAGCCGCTCCATCACGCCGCTCGTGCCGATCAGCTTGCGCATCAGCACGGTGCCGTCCGACAGCTCGCGCCGGAGCGCCCGGTTGTCGAGCGTGAGCCGCCGCTGCTGCGCCGCGCGCTTGGCGAGGTCGGTCATGCGGTCGGGGTTGAAGGGCTTTTCCAGGAAGTCGTAGGCACCGATCCGCATGGCCTCCACCGCCATCGGCACGTCGCCGTGGCCGGTGATGAGGATCACGGGCAGGCCGCTGTCCACGCCCATCAGGCGCTTGAGGAAGGCCATGCCGTCCATGCCCGGCATCTTCACGTCGGTCACCACCACGCCCGGCCAGTCGGGGCCGATGGCCTTTAGCGCCTCCTCGGCGGAGGCGTAGGTTTCCGTCTCGAAGCCCGACAGCGCCAGCCACTGGCTGATCGACTGCCGCATATCCTGCTCGTCGTCCACGATCGCAATCTTCATCGCGGGTCGTCCTTTCCTTATTGCGCCGCCTGCGCGCCCTCGCCGCCGATCAGCGGCAGCCGGACCTCGAACACCGCGCCGCCGCCCTCGCCGTTGCGGGCGGTCAGCCGCCCGCCGAGGTCGGTCACGATGCCCGACGAGATGGCGAGGCCCAGCCCCACCCCCTCGCCGGCCTTCTTGGTCGTGTAGAAGGGCTCGAACAAGGCGTCGAGATCGTCAATCCCCTTGCCGCTGTCGCGCACGGTCAGCACCGCCTCCTCGCCCTCGGCGATCAGCAGGTCGAGCTCGCGCTTGGGCACGTCCTTCATCGCGTCGAGCGCGTTGCGCAGGAGGTTGATGATCACCTGCTCCAGCCGCAGCCGGTCGGCCATCACCATGACCGGGCGGCGCGGCAGGCTCTGGGTGATCTCGACGCGGGTGGTGCGCAGCTGCGGCTCCATCATCGTCATCGCGCCCTTCAGCGCGTCGCGCAGGTCGACCGGCTCGAAGGCGTCGCCGCCCTTGCGCGCATAGGATTTCAGCTGCCGCGTGATCGCGCCCATCCGGTCGATCAGGTCGTCGATCCGCTGGAAGCTGGAGGCCGCCTCCTCCACCCGCTTGCGCTGGAGGAGCAGCCGCGCCCCGGCGAGGTAGGTCTTCATCGCGGCGAGCGGCTGGTTCAGCTCGTGGGACACGGCCGCCGACATCTCGCCGAGCGCGGCGAGTTTCTGGCTCTGGGCGAGGCTCTGTTCGGCCTCCTCCAGCGTCCGTTCGACCCTCTGGCGCTCGGCGATTTCCCGCTGCAGCCGCGCGTTCAGGCGGCGCAACTCCGCCGATTCCCGCAGGAGCCGGACCGACTGGCTCCGGGCGCGGCGGCTGACGACGTAGAAGCCGCCCGCCAGCAGGAGCGCGAATCCCATGATCTCGAGCGCGAGGACCGCGTTCACCCGCTCCCGCACCGAGGTGTAGGCGGTGTAGCTGACGATGCGCCAGCCGCGGAACGGGATGCGGCTTTCCAGCCGGATCGTGTCGGAGCCGAAGAAATCGGGGCGGCGGTCACCGAAGGCGAACTCGCCGGTGGCCTCGAGCGCGCGCTGGATCGCGCTTTGCGGCGGTTGCAGGGCCAGCGCCTCGGCCTCGGTGCGGCCGCGCCAGCGCGGCTCGGTCGACAGGATGATCTCGCCCTGGCTGTTGACCAGGAACACCGCCTCGGAGGCGCCGCGCCAGCGGTCGACGATGCGGGCAAGGTCCACCTCGACCAGGATCACGCCGAGGAGCCGGTTGTCCTGCCCGCGCATGGCGCGGGAAAAGGTGAAGTCGTAGCGCCCGGTGTCGGGTTCATTCGAGGTGAACACCGTGTCGGGCGAGCGCGCGGCCTGCACGAAGAAGGGGTCGCTGTTGCGCAGCTGCCCCAGCCGGGACCGGTCGGTCGCGGCCACGATCCGCCCCTCGCGGTCCAGCAGCACCAGCGACGCCGCCCCGATCTCGTCGACGTAGGAGATCAGCCGCTGCGAGGTGTCGGTAAAGCTCATCTGCTCCAGCGACCGGATCAGCACCGGGTCGCGCGACAGCAGCAGCGGCACCACCGAATGGCGCTGCAATTCCGACTGCACGGTGCCCGAGTAGATCGCCAGCCGGATCTCGGCGCGGTTGCGCGTGGTCTCGGTGAAGCGCTGGGTCAGGTAGGCGTTCGACACCCAGATCGCCGCCACCGCGGCGGCGAGGAACAGGACCAGCAGGCCGCGCAGCACCCAGGCGCGGCGGCGCTGGCGGCTGTCGGGCTGGCTCTGGGTCTCGGCGAGGCTCATGGGCGACATGCTAGGTGCCCGGGGACCGCCGCTCAAGGGCGGCGCCTCAGGCCGAGACCAGCGCGTCGGCGAGGCTGCGGAACATCGGCATCCCGTCAGTGCCGCCCTGGGCGGCGTCCACCACCCGTTCGGGGTGCGGCATCATCCCCAGCACGCGGCGGTTGGGGCTGAGGATGCCGGCGATGTCGTCCATCGCGCCGTTGGGACTGCCGACATAGCGGAAGGCGACCCGGTCCTCGGCCCGGAGCGCGGCCAGCGTCTCGGGGTCGGCGACGTAGTTGCCGTCATGGTGCGCGACCGGCACCGCGATCTCCTGCCCGGCCCGGTAGCCGGCGGTGAAGGCGCTGTCGGCGGTCTCGACCCGCAGGGCCTGCATCTTGCAGACGAACTTGAGGCCCGCGTTGCGCATCAGCGCCCCCGGCAGAAGCCGCGTCTCGCACAGCACCTGGAACCCGTTGCAGATGCCCAGCACGTAGCCGCCCCGCTCGGCATGGGCCGCCACCGCCCGCATGATCGGCGACTGCGCCGCGATGGCGCCGCAGCGCAGGTAGTCGCCGTAGGAAAACCCGCCCGGCACGCCGACGATGTCGGTGCCCTCGGGCAGGGCCGCGTCCTTGTGCCAGACCATCGCCGTGTCGAAGCCCGCGGCGCGGAAGGCCACGGCAAGGTCGCGGTCGCAGTTGGAGCCGGGGAAGACGAGGACGGCGGCGCGCATGGGGTGTGGTCCTTTCGCGGGGTCTAGCGGGTGAAGTCGGAGATGACGGCGACGCCGGGGGGCGCGGGGCCGTCGAACAGGGCAAGTTCCGCCGAGGCATCGGACAGGGCCACGCGGCGGGCGATCATCGGCGTCAGGTCCAGGCGGGTGGCGGTCAGGAAGTCGAGAAGCGCGGGGTAGCGGTGCGCGGGCATCCCGCGCGTGCCGTATATGGCGAGCTGGCCGGAATAGACAACGTCCCAGGGCAGCGCGACGCGGGCGTGATCGCCCGCGGGCATCCCCACCTGCACCATGCGCCCGAGCTTGCGCAGCGACCTGAGCGCCGCCTCGGCGGTGACGGGAAACCCCAGCGCCTCGACCGCGACATGGGCGCCGCCGCCGGTGGCGGCCTTCATCGCCTGCGCCGGGTCCTCGCCGCGGGCGTCGATGGCGACCTCGGCCCCCAGCGCCTGCGCCAGCGCGAGCTTCTCCGGCACCACGTCGGCCACGGCGACCCGCGCCCCCATCGCGCGCCCCAGCATCAGCGCCGCAAGGCCCACGCCGCCCGCGCCCCAGATGCCCAGCCATTCACCGGGCTTCAGCGCCGCCCGCCCCGTCAGCGCGTGCCAGGCCGTCGTCACCCGGCAGCCGAGCGCGGCGGCCAGCGCCGGGTCCATGCCGTCCGGCAGCCGCGCCAGGTTCACGTCGGCCCGCGGCACCGCGATGGCCTCGGCAAAGGCGCCGTCGACGGTGAAGCCCGGCACGACCTGCGTGGCGCAAATGGTCTGGTTGCCCTGCTGGCAGTCGGGGCAGCGCCCGCAGGCCAGGATGAAGGGCGCGATCACCCGGTCGCCCCTGCGCCAGCGCGTGACCTCGGGGCCGGCCTCCAGCACCACGCCGCAGAACTCGTGGCCGGGGACATGGGGCAGCTGCACGTCGGGGTCGGCGCCGGTCCAGGCGTGCCAGTCCGACCGGCAGATGCCGCAGGCCAGCACCTGCACCACCACCCCGTCGGGCGGGCAGGCGGGATCGGGCAGATCGGCGATCTCGAGGGGCGCGCGCCAGCCGGTCAGCCGGGCGGCCCGCATCAGCCGATCTCCACCCGGTAGCTTTCGATCACGGTGTTGGCGAGCAGCTTCTCGCACATGGCCGTCACCTCGGCCTCGGTGGTGCCGGCGGCCAGGTCGAGCTCGATCACCTTGCCCTGCCGCACGCCCTCGACGCCGGCAAAGCCCAGCGTCCTCAGCGCCGATTTCACCGCCTCGCCCTGCGGGTCCAGCACGCCCTGCTTCAGCATCACGGTCACGGTGGCCTTCATGCGCCCGCCCCCTTCATCTTTCCTCAAATACGCAATCCCGGCGGTCGCGCCCGCGCCGTCAGTTGATCAGCGTGGGCTTGGTCACGCCGGTGCCCGGCCCCGGCATCACGCCCAGCCGGCGCGCCACCTCGGTGTAGGCGTCGGCCAGGTTGCCGAGGTCGCGGCGGAACACGTCCTTGTCCAGCTTCTTGCCGGTCTCGATGTCCCACAGCCGGCACGAGTCGGGGCTGATCTCGTCGGCCACGATCAGGCGCATGTAGTCGCCGTCCCAGATCCGGCCGATCTCGATCTTGAAGTCCACCAGCTTGATGCCGACGCCCAGCATCAGGCCCGACAGGAAGTCGTTCACGCGCAGCGCGAGGCTGACCATGTCGTCGAGGTCCTGCTGGGTGGCCCAGCCGAAGGCGATGATGTGCTCCTCGGACACCAGCGGGTCGCCCAGCTCGTCGTTCTTGAAGTAGAACTCGACGATGGGGCGCGGCAGGGCGGTGCCCTCCTCGATGCCGAGGCGCTTGGAGATGGAGCCGGCGGCGACGTTGCGGACCACCACCTCCAGCGGGATGATCTCGACCGCGCGGATCAGCTGCTCGCGCATGTTGAGGCGGCGGATGAAATGGGTCGGCACGCCGATGGCGTTCAGCCCCGACATGAAGAACTCGGACAGGCGGTTGTTTAGGACGCCCTTGCCCTCGATGGTGGCGCGCTTTTCCGCGTTGAACGCGGTGGCGTCGTCCTTGAAATACTGCACCAGCGTGCCGGGCTCGGGGCCTTCATAGAGGATCTTGGCCTTGCCCTCGTAGACCTTCTTGCGGCGTGCCATGCTGTCTTCCCGGATGAGTCGTTGGGGCGCCGTCGTCGCAACGCGCCCTTGGTCTGGCTGCGCTATAGGGCAAAGCGCGCTGTGTCGCAAGCGAGCGCGGGGATCGGCGCTTGCAGGTGGTCGGCGTGGGGCCGTAAACTCGGCCCGACAGGCCACACACGAAGACGGAGAGCCCCGCATGACCACCTTCGACGACCGCGAGAACGCGTTCGAGAACAAGTTCGCCCACGACCAGGAGATGCAGTTCCGCGCCGAGGCGCGGCGCAACAAGCTGATGGGGCTGTGGGTGGCCGACATCCTCGGCAAGTCGGGCGAGGAGGCGGCCGAGTATGCCCGCGCCGTGGTCAAGGCCGATTTCGAGGAGGCCGGCCACGAGGACGTGATGCGCAAGGTGCTGGCCGATCTCGGCGGGCGCGTGGCCGAGGCCGAGGTGCGCAAGAAGTACGACGCGCTGCTGGCGGTGGCCAAGGGGCAGCTGCTCGACGAAGCCTGAAGGGGGGCGCACACCGCCATCCCGCCGTTCGGGGGCCGCATCCTGACCGGATCGCGGCCCTCAGTCTTTCGGCCCGACGGCCTCGATGATCCAGACCCGCGCGTCCGGCCCCCTCGGGTCGAGCCGATAGGTGCCCGGTCGGTTCGCGAGATACCTGCGCCACTGGCGATCCGCCGGGTCGGGTAGGCTGGAGATGTTGAACTGGTCGGTCTTCCGCAGCTCGGGGTTCAGCGCAGCCACAGGGCAGCCGTCGCCCCGCCCGCCGAGGCGTTCAACGGCGTCGAAGATCTTTCGGTCGATGCCTTTCCGGGTGCAGGAGGCCCTGCCGCTGTTCGCGCCCGGCGGCGGCGAAAGCAGGTCGAAGCGGCTGCAGGCCTCCCGGAACACCGGGGACGTCTTGGCCTCCCCCACCCCGATCACCCGGCAGCCGTGGCGGCGCAGCGCCCAGGCGAGCGGCGTGAAATCCCGGTCGGAGCTGCACAGCACCACCGTGCCGCCCCCGTCCCGCAGGGCGAATTCCATCGCGTCGACCGCGATGCGGATGTCGGCGGCGTTCTTGGCCTCGCCCGAGCTGCCTGAGACCCCGGCATGGACCGGCTCGAAGCCGGGCACCGACAGCCAGCCGTCGATCCGAGGGACGCTGCCGTAGACCCGGCAGGCCCGCAGATCGGGCAGGCCCCCGGCGATGGCGCGCAGGGCCGCGGCCGCCCAGGGGTGGAGGTTCTCGCCGTCGACGAAAAGGGCGGATGGGCCGCGGCCGGGCGCGCCCACGACGCCGATGTCGGCCATAGCTTGCAGGGTTTCCTGTTTCATCCCGACGGCTTGCCCCGAAAACCCGCCGGTTTTGTGGCGGCGGCCCCGGCGCTGACATGAAACGCCTTCATCATCTTCATGCGCATTTTGCGCCTTGCTCATGATCCGCGCAGCGTCCACATCAGGCTCGCGCGCCCAGACGGAGATCGGACCCCCATGACCTCGCCCCTCGCCGAGATGCTCAAGACCCGCGACTGGCTGATGGCCGACGGCGCCACCGGCACGACGCTGTTCAACATGGGCCTGCAGTCGGGCGACGCGCCCGAGCTGTGGAACGAGGAGCACCCCGATCGCATCGCCGCGCTCTACCGCGGCGCGGTCGAGGCGGGGTCGGACCTGTTCCTGACCAACTCCTTCGGCGGCACGCGCTCGCGGCTGAAGCTGCACAACGCGCAAGATCGGGTGTTCGAGCTGAACCGGCGCGCGGCCGAGATCGGGCGCGAGGTGGCCGACACGGCGGGGCACAAGGTGCTGGTGGCGGGCTCGATGGGGCCGACCGGCGAGATCATGGCGCCGATGGGCCCGCTGACCCACGAGGTCGCGGTCGAGATGTTCCACGAACAGGCCGAGGGGCTGAAGGCGGGCGGCGCCGACGTGCTGTGGGTCGAGACGATCAGCGCGCCCGAGGAATACGCCGCCGCGGCCGAGGCCTGCCGGCTGGCGGGCATGGACTGGTGCGGCACGATGAGCTTCGACACGGCGGGGCGCACGATGATGGGCCTGACCTCGGCGGGCATGGTCGAGATGGTCGAGCGGCTGCCCAATGCGCCCACGGCCTTCGGGGCGAACTGCGGCGTGGGGGCCTCGGACCTGTTGCGCACGGTGCTGGGCTTCCGCGCGGCGGGGGCGGAACGGCCGGTGATCGCCAAGGGCAACGCCGGCATCCCGAAATACCACGAGGGCCACATCCACTACGACGGCACGCCCGAGCTGATGGCGCGCTACGCGGTGCTGGCGCGCGACGCGGGCGCGACGATCATCGGCGGCTGCTGCGGCACCACCGCCGAGCACCTGCGCGCGATGAAGACCGCGCTGGAAACCACGGCGCGCGGCCCCGCGCCGACGCTGGAGCAGATCGCCGAGGAGCTTGGCGGCTTCTCCTCCGGCTCGGACGGGACCGGCGACGACACCCCCACCCGCGAGCGGCGCGGCCGCCGGCGCGGGGCCTGACCGCCCCTGCCGCTCGGTAACGCGTCCTTAACCGGAGCTGTGCCACCCATGGCGGCATGGACGACCTGTTCTCGATCGCACCCCCCTACCCGCCGAGCCTCGACGCCGAGGCCTGGCTCCTGCACCTGTTCTCGTCCAGGGCGGCGCGGGAGGGCGGCGTCGTCCGCCGCAAGACCCGCGACGTGGAGCGCATCGTGGGCTGGCCGCGCTTCAGGGCCGAACTGCGCCGCCGCGGCTATCGCGCGTTCCTCAACGGCGGGCAGGTGGTGGTGTTCTGCAACGCCGCCCCGATCCGCCCGCTGGAGTGACGCGCGGCAGGCTTTTGCAAAAGCCTGCCCAGAGCCTTGCAAGGCTCTGGCCCACGCCCTTGCAAGGGCGTGGGGAGAGTTTTGCAAAACTCTCCCGGCGCGCCGTTCAGAACAGGCTCAGCTGGTCGCCCGCCCGCGCCGGCGCCCGGAACAGGTCGCAGCGCAGGGGCGGCATCCGCTCGGCCAGGCCCAGCGCCCGCGTCGCGCGGGCGAAACGCTGCGCGATCAGGTCGGCCCAGAGCCCCTGCCCGGTCATGCGCCGGCCCCACGCGGGGTCGTAGTCCCGCCCGCCGTGCATGTCGCGGATCTTGCCCATGACGCGCCCCACCCGCTCGGGGTACTGCGCGGCGAGCCAGTCCTGCCACAGCCCCGACACCTCGCGCGGCAGGCGCAGCGGAATGGTCGAGGCCGCGACCGCACCGGCGTCGCGGGCGGCCTGCAGGATCGCCTCGAGCTCGTGGTCGGTCAGCCCCGGCACCAGCGGCGAGGCCATGACGCGCACCGGCACGCCGGCGCGGGTCAGCCGTTCGATGGTCTGCAACCGCCGCGCGGGCGAGGGGCAGCGCGGCTCCATCTTCCGCGACAGGTCGGCGTCGAGCGTGGTCACCGAGATCCCCACCCGCGCCAGCCCCGCCTGCCCCATCTCGCCCAGGATGTCGGCGTCGCGCTCGACCAGGCTGCCCTTGGTCACCACCGCGACCGGGTGGCGGAAGGCGTGCAGCACCTCCAGCACCCGCCGCATGATGCGGCGATCCCGCTCGATCGGCTGGTAGGGGTCGGTGTTCGTCCCGATGGCGATGGGGGCGGGCACGTAGCCGCGGGCGCGCAGCTCGGCCTCCAGCACCGCGGGCGCGTCGGGGCGGGCCACCAGCCGGGTCTCGAAGTCGAGGCCGGGCGACAGGCCGAGGAAGGCGTGGCTCGGCCGGGCGAAGCAGTAGATGCAGCCGTGCTCGCAGCCCCGGTAGGGGTTGATCGAGCGGTCGAAGGACAGGTCGGGCGAGGTGTTGCGCGTGATCGCCGTCCGCGGGCGTTCCTCGCTCACCTCGGTGCGCAGCGGCGGCAGGTCGGCGTCGGCGTCCCAGCCGTCCGCCTCGGCCGTGCGGGCGAACCGCTCGAACCGGCCGGCGGCGTTGGTCCGCGCGGCCCGGCCCCGGGCGCGGTCGGCAAGGGGGTCGCTGGGCTGCATCATGGTCCCATGACTAGAACGGAACAGGAACATCGGCAAGGGCAGGTCGCGCCGCGCGTGGCCCATGTCGCAATCGGCCATCCCGGTTTCTGCAATTCATCTACCACCGCCCTGACGCGCTCTGCGCGGGGCCCAAGTGACAGGAGACGCGCCCATGTCGGACGACGACGAGATCATCCTTTCCGAGCTCGACGATGACGAGCTTGTCCAGCAGATGTTCGACGACCTCTACGACGGTCTCAAGGAAGAGATCGAGGAGGCGGTGAACATCCTGCTGGAGCGCGGCTGGACGCCCTACGACATCCTGACCAAGGCGCTGGTCGGCGGCATGACGATCGTCGGCAACGACTTCCGCGACGGCATCCTGTTCGTGCCCGAGGTGCTGATGGCCGCCAACGCCATGAAGGGCGGCATGGCGATCCTGAAGCCGCTGCTGGTGGAAACCGGCGCGCCGCGGATCGGCAAGATGGTGATCGGCACCGTCAAGGGCGACATCCACGACATCGGCAAGAACCTCGTCGCCATGATGATGGAGGGCGCGGGCTTCGAGGTGGTCGACCTCGGGATCAACAACGCGGTCGAGAAGTACCTCGCCGCGCTCGAGACCGAACAGCCGGACATCCTCGGCATGTCGGCGCTGCTGACCACGACCATGCCCTACATGAAGGTCGTGATCGACACGCTGAAGGAAAAGGGCATCCGCGACGACTACATCGTGCTGGTCGGCGGCGCGCCGCTGAACGAGGAATTCGGCCGCGCCATCGGCGCCGACGCCTATTGCCGCGACGCGGCCGTGGCGGTCGAGACGGCCAAGGACTTCGTGATGCGCAAGCACAACCAGATGGCTGCCCGCGCCTGAGGCGCGGGACCGCCCCCGGCATGGCCCGGCGCCCCGGCGCCGGGCCAGCTGACCCCGCGGGTATTGCCGCGCCGCGGGGGACCCTGGGCCCGACACGCACCGGCATCAGGGGTCTGGATCGGGACAGGCCGGGCCGTCGTGCCGGCGCCAGACGCCACTGAGGGCGACCGTCAAGACAGGCGCCGCCCTCCGCGCCCGGCGGCGATCAGAACCGGAGCGCCGCCCGCAGGGTGACCGTGGTGAGGTCGGCGGTGAACCTGGAATCGGCGTCCAGGTCGCGGCGCAGAACCTCGAGGCCGACGACGAACCGGTCCGAGACCATGTAGTCCACGCCCAGACCGTAGATCGGCGCGTTGATGTGGAAGAGGTCTTCGGGCGCGCCGTCCTCGTATTCGGAATGGCCGTAGCCGAGGACGCCATAGATCAGCGCCGGACCCACCGCGTAGCCGACGCGCGCCTTCAGATCGACCGTGTAGGTGAACACGTAATCGGAAAAACTTTCGCCGGTCGCAGGATCGACCTCGACATAGTCGGTCCGCGCATAGGCCAGTTCGGCCCCGAAGGCCCAGGCCCCGTGGGCCCAGAGATAACCGCCGTACAGGCCGACACCCGTTCCCTCGAGGTCGTAGTCGCTCCCGGCGCCGTAGGATTGCGCGCCGTTGCCGATGGCGTACTGCAGGCCGACATAGGGCCCGGCCCAGGACCTGGCGTCCTGCGCCGCCGCCGCAACCGGAAGGCACACGGTGAGGAAAAGGGCGGGAAGAAGCTTCGAGGCCATGATTGCACCCTCTGGTGGCTACATGGCCGGGAACGCTGCGCCCGTTCCCGGTTTCACGCAAGCGGCCTCGGAATTTTTCGTCGTCAATTGTTGAAGGGCGGCCACAGCGGTCGCCGGGGCGGCCCCGGCCGCGCCGGCCGGCCTCGGTTTGCGCCGCCAGCGGGTTGGCCGCGACCGGCTGGCGGTGCCGCGGGAGCGAGGCGGACCCGAGGGGCGTGACCATGCGGGTCGTGGCAGCCGATGCAGGGGCCGGACCGGGGCACCCGGGTGGCGATCCCGCCCCGGACTGCGGCCGATGCTCCTCCCGGGGGGGGGGGTGCGCGGACCACGGCCGCCTCCCCCCGGGCGGCGGCGCCGCCACGGCGGCTGCAGCCACCGCTTGCCGCGACGCGCGCTTCGGGCATAAGGGCGGACATGGCCGTGTCCGTCTTCCTTGCCCGCCGCATCGACGCTGGCCTCTTCGCCAACGTCCACGCGGACGTGTTCGACGCGCCGCCCGACCCGATGCTGGTGGACGGCTTCCTTGCCGCGCCGCACCTGCACATCGCGGTGGCGGTGGAGCGCGACCTGATGGTGGGCATGTGCTCGGGCGTGGTCTACCACCACCCCGACAAGCCGGCGCAATGGTGGATCAACGAGCTGGGCGTCGCGGCCCCGTGGCGGCGGCAGGGGGTGGGCACGCGGCTGGTGCTGGCCTGCGCCGACCACGCGCGCAGGCTCGGCTGCACCGCGATCTGGGTCGTGGCCGACCCCACGCCCGAGGCGACGGGGTTCTGGAAAAGCCTCGGCTGGCGCCAGACCGGGGAGAACCTTGCGATGTTCACCCTCGACCTGGCGCCCTGAGGGCCGGCTCAGCGGTTGTCGGGCTGGGCCCGCACCGCCAACCGCCCCGCCCGCGAGATGCGGTAGGGACGCCCGCCGGCGGAGTGGATCAGGCGCCGCGCGCGCAGGCGCTGGAACAGGGGCAGCGTGCAATCCTCCAGCACGAGGCCGTCGCGGGTGACGCAAAGCACCCCCGTGACCTTGCCGCCCGGGCCGCGGTCGGCCCGGATGACGCCACCCTGCGCCAGCACGTGCAGCACGCGCTGTTCGGGTTTCGAGATGTTCATGGGATCTGTCCGGTAACATTCGGCCATGACCGGAGGCCCGCATTGCGCGGGGGCCCCGGCCGGGGTCGTGGACAGCTTCGTCAGGCGCTGCCCGGGCCGATCGTCACAAGCTCTGACATCAACGCTCCGGGCCGCCGGGGGCCGGCGGCGATGGGGCCCCTTACCCTGGCCGGGGCCGCGCGATCCAGCCCCCGCCGGCGCGGCGGCGGGGCCCTGCAGCTTTTCGGCCACGCGGGCGCTTTCCCCTTGCGGCGTCGCCGGCGCCCCGGTTTCCTCCGCGCCATGACGCTCTATGCCATCGGCGACATCCACGGCCACCTCGACCTTTTGCGCGCGGCCCATGACCGCGTCGCGGCGGACCGGGCGCGCATGGGCACCGGGGCGGCGCCGCTGGTCCATGTGGGCGACCTCGTCGACAGGGGGCCGGACAGCGCGGGCGTGGTGGGCTGGCTCGCCGGACGGGCGGCCGAGGATGCCCGCGTGGTGGTGCTCAAGGGCAACCACGATGCGCTGTTCGAGGCGGTGCTCGCCGGCGACCCGGAGCTGCCGCTCGACCGCTATTTGGGCGCAGGCATCGGCGGGGCGGCGACGCTGCGGTCCTACGGGGTCGACCCCGGCCTGCCCGCGCCGCGGCTGCGTGCGGCCCTGCGCGCCGCGGTGCCGGCCGCGCACCGGGCCTTCCTGTCGCGGCTGCCGCTGATGCACCGGGCGGGCGGCTGCGCCTTCGTCCATGCCGGCATCCGGCCCGGGCTGCCGCTCGACGCGCAGGCCGCCGAGGACCTGTTGTGGATCCGGGCGCCCTTCCTGTCCGACCGGCGCGATCACGGCGCGCTGATCGTGCACGGCCACACCCCGGTGCCCGAGGTGGAGCTGCACCCCAACCGGCTGGCCATCGACACCGGCGCGGCCTTTGGCGGGCCGCTGTCGGCGGTGGCGATCGAGGGGCGCGCCGTGGCGCTGCTGACGCCCACGGGCCGCGTGCCGGTGCGGGTGCTGCCGTGATGCCGCCCCGCGACCTTGCCCTCGTGGCCCTCGTGATCCTCGCCTGGGGGTCGAACTTCAGCGCGATGAAGATCGCGCTCGACGAGCTGCCGCCGCTGCTGTTCGTCGCGCTGCGCTTCGCCATCCTGGTCCCGCTGATCGCCCTTTTCCCCCGCCCGGCCGGCTGGCCCGCGATCCTCGCCATCGGCGCGCTGATCAACGCGGGCCAGTTCGGGTTCCTGTTCAGCGCGATGCGGGCCGATGTCACCGCCGGCCTCGCCTCGCTGATCCTGCAGAGCCAGGCGCCGCTGACGATCCTGCTGGCCTGGGCGGTCTACGGCGAGCGGATCACGCGGCTGCAGGGGCTGGGGATCGGGCTGGCCGTCTGCGGGTTGGCGGGATTCGGGCTGGCCTCGGGGGGCAACATCACGGCGCTGGGGCTGGGGCTTCTTCTCTGCGGGGCGCTGTGCTGGGCTTGCGGGAACCTGGTGTTCCGGCGGCTGCAAGGCGTGGACATGCTGGCGCTGTTCCTGTGGGCGAGCCTGGTGCCGCCGCTGCCGATGCTGGGCCTGTCCCTGTGGCTGGAGGGGGCGGCGCCGCTGGCGACGGTGGCCGCGCTCAGCCCGGCGGGATGGGGGGCGGTGGTCTACGTGGCGCTGATCTCGACGGTGCTGGGCTACTCGATCTGGGGCACGCTCCTGTCGCGGCACCCGGCGGCGCAGGTGACGCCCTTCGCGCTTCTGATCCCGGTGGTGGGGCTGGCCACGGCCGCGGTGGTGCTGGGCGAGCGGGTCACGGCGGCCGAGGCGTTGGCGGGGCTGACGGTGCTGGCGGGGTTGGCCCTTGCCGTTCTGGGGCCGCGCCATGTCGCGCGCAGGGCTGCGCGGCGGCCGCCCCCTGCCCCATGATCGGCCCCATGACCCGCCTCGACGACCAGACCCTGACCGAGACCGGCCTCGCCCCCGAGGGCCGGGGCCGGGTGCTGCTGATCGGCTGCGGGGCGCTGGCGCGCGAGGTGCTGGACCTGACCGCCGCGAACGGCTGGGACCACCTGGACCTGCACTGCCTGCCCGCGATCCTGCACAACCATCCCGAGAAGATCCCCGCCGCCGTCGAGGCCGCGGTGACGGCGCGGCGCGGCGACTACGCGGAGGTGTTCGTCCTTTACGCCGATTGCGGCACCGGGGGGCTGTTGCAGGCGACCTGCGCACGGCTGGGCGTGGGGATGCTGGAGGGGCCGCACTGCTACAGCTTCTTCGAGGGCAACGCGGTGTTCGCGGGGCGGGACGAGATGACGGCCTTCTACCTGACCGATTTCCTGGTGCGCCAGTTCGACGCCTTCGTGACGCGGCCGCTGGGGCTGGACCGGCACCCGCAGCTGCGGGACATGTATTTCGGGAACTACACCAAGCTGGTCTACCAGGCCCAGACGGACGACCCGGATCTGACCGAAAAGGCAAGGGCTTGCGCGGCGTTCCTCAAGCTCGACTTCGAGCGGCGGTTTACCGGCTACGGCGATCTGGAGGTCGCGCTCAAGCACCTCTGAGGCGGCGGAAAACTCGAGTTTTCCGGCACGGAAAGCTGCAGCTTTCCGGTGCGAAAAACTGCAGTTTTTCGCCCCCCTCAGGCGGCCGCCGTCTCCGCCGCCAGCGACCGGATCCGCTCCACCATCGCGCGCAGGCCGTTCGACCGCTGCGAGGACAGGTGATCGTTCAGCCCCAGCCGCGCGAGTTCCCGGCCCGCGTCCACCGTCAGCACGTCGCCCACCGTCAGCCCGTCGTAGAGCGCATGAAGCACCGCGATCAGCCCGCGCACGATGATCGCGTCGCTGTCGCCGCGGAACCGGAACACCGCGCCGCGCCCCTCGCCCTCGATCTGCGGCAGGATCCAGACCTGGCTCGCGCAGCCCGTCACCTTGGTCGCGGGCACCTTCACGGCGTCCTCCAGGGCCGGCATCGCCTTGCCCAGATCGATGACGTGGCGATAGCGCTCCTCCCAGTCGTCGAGGAACTCGAAGGTCTCGGCGATCTCCTCGAAGGCGGGGCTGGCCATGTCGGGGTCCTCCGGGTGGCTGTGGCAGGTCTGCCCCTGACCTATGTCCCCGCGCCCGCCCCGTCCAGTGGCGGCTTTCCTTCGCGCCCGCCTTGCGCTACCCAAGTCCCCGGACGACCCCGACGGAGACCCCCGATGCTGCGCGTGATCCTTGCCCTGGCCCTCGTCACGAGCCTTGCGGCCTGCGGCAGCCGGCTGAACCCGTTCAACTGGTTCGGCGGCGACCGGGAGCAGCGCATCCGGGTGGAGCAGACGGTGCCCGAAGACCCGCGCGACCTGCGCGGGCTGGTGACCGAGATCGTCGACCTGTCGGTGGAGCCGACCCCGCAGGGCGCCATCGTGCGCGCCATGGGCCGGCCGCCGGTGCAGGGGTTCTGGGAGGCCGAGCTGGTCGAGGTCGAGCGCGCCGAGGGCGGCATCGTCTACGAGTTCCGCGTCTTTCCGCCGCTGACCGCGACGCCCGCGGGCACGCCGCAGTCGCGCGAGGTCGTGGTGGGCACCCAGCTCAGCAACTTCGACCTGCAGGGGATCCGCACGATCACCGTGATCGGGGCCGAGAACCGCCGCAGCGTCAGCCGCCGCTGAGCCGCCCGGCCCGGCTCAGACCGGGACGATCCTGACCTTGTCGCCCTGGGCCGACAGCGCGATCTCGCCGCGCAGCAGCCGCAGCGCGTCGGCGCCGAACACCTCGCGGCGCCAGCCGGTGGCCCAGATCCCGTCATGCTCGCCGCAGGCGATGTCGTCGAGGTCCGAGGACGACGCGATCAGCTTGGCCGCGACGCCCGCCTCCTCGGCCTTGGCCTTGAGCAGCACGCGCAGGAGATCGGCCAGCGCCGGGTTCATGCCGGACCGGTCGCGCCCCTCGGGCATCTTCGGCTGCCGGTCGGGCGGGGTGTCGAGCCCGCGCTGGACCGCGGCGATCAGACCCTCGGCGATCTCGCCCTTGCGCGCCTCGCGCAGCAGGAGCCGCGATTTCGACAGGTCGTTCAGCGACTTGGGCTTGGTCGAGGCCAGTTCCAGCAGCGCGTCGTCCTTGATGACGCGGCTGCGGGGGATGTTCTTCTGCTGGGCGTAGGTCTCGCGGAAGGCGGCGAGTTCGCGGGCGATGGCCAGCATCTTGCCCGCGCCCGAGCGCAGCTTGAGCCGCTGCCAGGCGTCCTCGGGCGTGACCACGTAGCTGGAGGCGTCGGTGAGCGAGGACAGCTCCTCCTCCAGCCAGTGGGTGCGGCCGCTGCGCTCCAGCTCGCGGGCGAGGTGCTCGTAGATGCGGCGCAGGTGGGTCACGTCGGCCAGCGCATAGGTCTTCTGCGCCTCGGTCAGCGGGCGGCGCGACCAGTCGGTGAAGCGCGAGGACTTGTCGAGGTTCGCCCGCGCGATCTTGCGCACCAGCGTCTCGTAGCCGACCTGGTCGCCAAAGCCGCAGACCATCGCCGCGACCTGGGTGTCGAACAGCGGCGCGGGCACCACGCCGCCCTCGACGTGGAAGATCTCCAGGTCCTGCCGCGCGGCGTGGAACACCTTGACGACGTTCGGGTTGCGGAAGAGCTCGTAGAGCGGCGCGAGCGAGATGCCGTCGGCCAGCGGGTCGACCAGCACGGCGTCGGCGTCGCCCTCGCCGGGCAGCGCCAGCTGCACAAGACAGAGCTGGGCGAAATAGGTGCGTTCGCGCAGGAACTCGGTGTCGACGGTGACATAGGGCGCGGCGGCGGCCCGGGTGCAGAAGGCGGCCAGCGCGTCGGTGGTGGTCAGGATCTCGGTCAAGGTCGGTGGTCTTCTCGCGGGGCACGTCGCGCCAAGTTTGGCGGTGCATAGGCGAGCCGGGCAGGAATGAAAAGGGCCTTGCGCCACTGGGGGCGGCGCGCCGGCCGTGTCAGTCGGCGAAGAGCGCCCGGATCGGCGCGGTGAAGGACGCGCGGACCTGCGCCATCTCGCCCGGCGAGACATGGGCGTCGAGCACGTCGAACACGGCCGCGACGGCGGCGTCCACGTCATCGGGAAGGCCCGGCCCATGCACCTCGGCCACGCGGGCCAGGAAGCCCGCGCGGCTGCGTTCCACCACCGGCGTCTTCGAGGGGTCGTAGCCCTCGTAGTAGACCCCGCGCACGAAGATCGGCAGCTGCGCCGACAGCTGCGCGGCCTCGTCGGGCGTCAGGTGGTCGCGCAGCGCCTGCAGCACGGCGCGCAGCATCCGGTAGGCCTTTTGCTTGCTGACGAGGCCGGCGCGGTAGTCGACCTCGTTGATCCAGGTGTTCGCCTGCTGGACGGACTCGTCGATGATCTTGAGGCCGAGCGCGCTCATGGCCGGTCCTTTCGTGGCTGTGACGGGGCCACCCCAGCACGGCGCGGCGGCACGCGCCTTGACGCCGGTCATCGCGGGCGCGGATCAGTGCGCGGCGCCGCCCCCGACCCCGAGCGCGGCCAGCGCCGGCGCAAGGACGCGGTGCACGAGCGGGATCAGCGCGGTGCCCAGCACGAAGCCCAGCGCCCCGTGGATCGCGGCGCCGGCCAGCCATTCGGCCACGGCGCCGAGGGCGGCGAAGGCGTGGGCGATGCCGTGGATCACGTCCTCGGGGCCGTGCTGGCCCATCTCGGCCAGGCCATGGGTGATGATGGCGCCGCCGACCCAGAGCATCGCGGCGGTGCCCACCACCATCAGCGCGCGCAGGAACCCCGGCATCCCCCGCACGATCCCGCGGCCCAGCCCGCGGATGGCGCCCGTCCGCCCCTCCTGCGCGAGGTGGAGGCCCACGTCGTCGGCCTTCACGATCAGCGCGACCGAGCCGTAGACCATGGCCGTGATGGCCAGCCCGACGACCAGCAGCGCCGCCGCCTCGAACCAGATCGAGTCGGTCTCGAGCGCGGCCAGCGCGATGGTCATGATCTCGGCCGACAGGATGAAGTCGGTCTTGATCGCGCCCTTCACCTTCTGCTCCTCGAGATGCGCGGCATCGTGCAGCGCCTCGTCCAGCGGCACGTCGGAGGGCGCGGGCGGGCGCAGCCAGTGCCAGACCTTCTCGGCCCCCTCGTAGCACAGGTAGAGGCCGCCCAGCATCAGGAGCGGCGCGATCGCCCAGGGCGCGAAGGCCGACAGCAGCAGCGCCGCGGGCAGGAGGATCACCACCTTGTTGAAGATCGAGCCCTTGGCGATCTTCCACACGATGGGCAGCTCGCGCGCGGCCTCGAAGCCGTGCACGTATTTCGGCGTCACCGCGGCGTCGTCGATCACCGCGCCCGCGGCCTTGGCGCCCGCCTTGGCGGCCTGCCCGATCACGTCGTCGACCGAGGCCGCCGCGACCTTGGCGATCGCCGCCACGTCGTCGAGAAGTGCCAGAAGCCCGCCTGCCATGTGCCCTGCCCCGTCTGCCGGTCCGGCCCTGATCCTAACCCTGCCTCCGGGGACGGCAAGTGTTAGCGCAAAAAGGGCATGTTGCCGCTAACGGTTACGCTAACATACGGAGAAAGGATGCTTTTTCCTTGGCCCCATCGGCATGCTTCGGTATGCGGTCGCCAGGTTCACGCGCGACAGACGACGAGGTTCACCATGACGATCACGCTCGGCATCAACGGGTTCGGCCGCATCGGGCGCTGCACGCTCGCCCATATCACCGAGGCCGCCCGCAATGATGTGCAGGTCGTCAAGATCAACGCCACCGGGCCGATCGAGACCAACGCGCACCTTCTGAAATACGACAGCGTCCACGGCCGGTTTCCCGGCGAGGTGCGCGTCAAGGGCGACACCATGGACCTCGGCCGCGGGCCGATGAAGGTGTTCTCCACCTACGACCCCGCCGAGCTGGACTGGGAGGGCTGCGACGTGGTTCTCGAATGCACCGGCAAGTTCAACGACCGCGACAAGGCCGCCGTCCACCTGACCCGCGGCGCCAAGCGCGTGCTGGTCTCGGCGCCGGCCAAGAACGCCGACAAGACCATCGTCTACGGCGTGAACCACCGCGAGCTGCTGGCCGAACACCACGTGGTGTCGAACGGCTCGTGCACCACCAACTGCCTCGCGCCGCTGGCCAAGGTGCTGAACGACGCCATCGGCATCGAGCGCGGGATCATGACCACGATCCACAGCTACACCGGCGACCAGCCGACGCTCGACCGCCGGCACAAGGACCTGTACCGCGCCCGCGCCGCCGCGATGGCGATGATCCCGACCTCGACCGGCGCCGCCAAGGCGCTGAAGGAGGTGCTGCCGGAGCTGGAGGGGCGTCTGGACGGCACCGCCCTGCGGGTGCCCACGCCCAACGTGTCCTGCGTCGACCTGACCTTCGAGGCGAAGAAGGACGTGACCGTCGCCGACGTGAACGAGATCGTCCGCGAGGCGGCCGAGGGCCACATGCGCAGCGTGCTGGCCTACGACCCCGAGCCCAAGGTGTCGATCGACTTCAACCACACCACCTATTCGTCGATCTTCGCGCCCGAGCAGACCAAGGTCGTGGGCGGCCGCACCGTGCGCGTGCTGGCCTGGTACGACAACGAGTGGGGCTTCTCGGCGCGGATGGCCGACGTGTCGGCCGCGATCGGGCGGCTCCTGCACTGAGGCCGGGGGCCCGGCGGCGCCGTTGACGCGTGTCAATTACGCAGGTCCTGACCTGTGAAACGATCCTCCCGTATGGCCATAACAGGCCAGCTGGGAGGATCCGGACATGTTGCAACCACTGCGACCCGCCGTGCCGACGGGGATCATCGGCGCCCTTCTCCTGTTCCTGATGGGTGCGCTCGCCCCGGCGGCGGCGCAGACCTGCCCCAACGTGGGGCTGTCGGGACAGCAACTGGTGTATTCCGCCGGGTCGCTGGGCGGTGGCGGGCAATCCGTCAGCGTGACGGCGGGCGGCAACGTCGACCTGCGCAACTGCGGCAGCGTGCCGGGGCATGGCTGGATCATCGTCTCGCCCGACTTCGAGCTGCAGCTGAGCGGCGCGATGCCGGGCCAGTCCCTGACGCTGGGGGTGAACGGCACCTGCGACACCGTCCTGCTGGTCAACGACGCCTATGGCCAGTGGCACTTCGACGACGATTCGGGCGGGTCGCTGAACCCGTCGATCACCCTTCCGAGCATCGCCAACGGCACCTACGACATCTGGGTCGGCACCTACGGGTCGTCGCTCTGCCCGGCGACGCTGACGCTGCGCACGGCGGGCGCCCCGCCGCCCCCGCCGCCGCCGCCTCCTCCTCCGCCTCCGCCGCCGCCCCCGCCGGTGGCGTCCTGCCCGAACGTCGGGCTCTCGGGGCAGCAGCTCGTCTATTCCGCCGGGTCGCTGGGCGGCGGCCAGTCCGTGAACGTGACGGCGGGCGGCAACATCGACCTGCGCAACTGCGGCAGCATACCGGGGCACGGCTGGGTCATCGCCGCGCCCGACTTCGAGCTGCAGCTGAGCGGCGCGATGCCGGGCCAGTCCCTGACGCTCGGGGCCACCGGCAGCTGCGACACCGTCCTGCTGGTGAACGACGCCTATGGCCAGTGGCACTTCGACGATGATTCGGGCGGCTCGCTGAACCCGTCGATCACCATCCCGAACATCGCCAACGGCACCTACGACATCTGGGTCGGCACCTACGGATCGTCGCTCTGCCCGGCGACGCTGACGCTGCGCACGGCGGGCGCCCCGCCGCCCCCGCCCCCGCCGCCGCCGGTGGCGACCTGCCCCAACGCGGGGCTGTCGGGGCAGCAGCTGGTCTACGGCATGGGCGCGCTCTTCGGCGGTGGCCAGTCGGCGGCCGTGACCGCGGGCGGCAACATCGACCTGCGCAACTGCGGCAGCGTGCCCGGCCATGGCTGGATCGTCGCCGCGCCCGACTTCGAGCTGCAGCTGAGCGGCGCGATGCCGGGCCAGTCCCTGACGCTGGGCGTGAACGGCAGCTGCGACACCGTCCTGCTGGTCAACGACGCCTATGGCCAGTGGCATTTCGACGACGATTCGGGCGGCTCGCTGAACCCGTCGATCACGCTGCCGAACCCGGGCAACGGCACCTACGACATCTGGGTCGGCACCTACGGGTCCGCGCTCTGCCCGGCGACCCTGACGCTGCGGGCCGCGGGCGGCGCGCTGCCGCCCCCGCCCCCGCCGCCCCCGCCGCCGTCGCAGTCGCGCAACTACGACCTGCCGCGGGTCAACGGCGAGATCGTCGACTGGTGCGTGACCTGGGGCACGAACTGCGGCCAGGCCGGGGCCGACAACTTCTGCCAGAGCCAGGGCTACACGCGGGCGTCGGCGTGGGAACGGTACCCGGGCCAGCGCACGCTGGTGCTGGGGTCGAACCAGATCTGTCCCGCGGGCTGCGACGGGCTGCGCCACGTGACCTGCGTGCGCTAGGCCTGGGCAGGGAGCGGGCGCCGGACGTCCCTCGGCCGGCGCCCGTGACCCGGCCACGGCCCGGATGCGCCGCCCCCCAGAGGGCGGCGCATTTCCGCTTTGCCCCACCGCGGGCCCGTGGCACGGTCGCGCTGCGGCAGGCAGGGACAGGGCGACGGATGAGCAACGGGCTGGCGATCTTTCTGGCGATCTGCATCGCGGGGTTCCTGGCCGTCGACGCCACCCTGTTCGGCTGGGACCTGTCCGTCGCGCTCGGGCGGCGATTTGCCGACCTGCTGGGCTGGCTCGCCTTCTGGCGCTAGTGCCCCCTTCCCAAGCCGCGCGGGCGCCGCTACACAGGTCATGTTACCGCTAACATGCCCTGCGGACCGCGCCGGCATTTGGGATTTCGCCGCAGCCGTGGCAGGCTGACGCGCAGGCACCGGCACCGCAACGGACGGGAGAGAGACATGACCGTGAAAGTCGCCATCAACGGGTTCGGACGCATCGGGCGCAACGTGCTGCGCGCCATCGTCGAGAACGGCCGCACCGACATCGAGGTCGTGGCGATCAACGACCTCGGGCCCGTGGAAACCAACGCGCACCTGCTGCGCTACGACAGCGTGCACGGCCGTTTCCCGGGGACCGTCACGACCACCGCCAGCACCATCGACGTCGGCCGCGGGCCGATCGAGGTGACCGCGATCCGCAACCCCGCCGAGCTGCCCTGGTCCCACGTCGACATCGTGATGGAATGCACCGGCATCTTCACCGACCGCGACAAGGCCGCCGTGCACCTGGAAAACGGCGCCAGCCGCGTGCTGGTCTCGGCCCCGTCCAAGGGCGCGGACAAGACCATCGTCTACGGCGTGAACCACAAGACGCTGACGAAGGACGACCTGATCGTCTCGAACGCGTCGTGCACGACCAACTGCCTCGCCCCGGTGGCCCATGTGCTGCACGAGGCGATCGGCATCAATCGCGGCTTCATGACCACGATCCACAGCTACACCGGCGACCAGCCGACGCTGGACACGATGCACAAGGATCTCTACCGCGCCCGCGCCGCGGCGCTCAGCATGATCCCGACCTCGACGGGCGCGGCCAAGGCGGTGGGCCTGGTGCTGCCCGCGCTGAACGGCAAGCTCGACGGGGTGGCCGTGCGGGTGCCGACGCCGAACGTGTCGGTCGTCGACCTGACCTTCGAGGCCGCCCGCGACACCAGCGTGGAGGAGATCAACGCCGCGATCCACGCCGCGGCAGGCGGGCCGCTCAAGGGCATCCTGGGCGTCACCGACGAGAAGCTGGTGAGCATGGACTTCAACCACGACGCCCATTCCTCGATCTTCGCCACCGACCAGACCAAGGTGATGGACGGCAACCTGTGCCGCATCCTCAGCTGGTACGACAACGAGTGGGGCTTCTCCTGCCGCATGGCCGATACCGCCGTCGAGATGGGCCGCCACCTGTAAGGGGCGGCGACCGTCGGGATTGCGTATTTGGAGAAAGATGAAGGACAATTTTCATCGAATTGTCGTTCATCTTTCCGAAAATACGCGGGCCTGAGGCATCGAAGTCTCTGGCCTGCCCGCGGGGCCATGGTAAACCGGCGCCGTGACAGCGCGACGGAGGCCGAGATGACCTGGAAAACCCTTGATGACATGGACCTTGCGGGCAAGGTGGTGCTGACGCGCGTCGACATCAACGTGCCGGTGCAGGACGGCCAGGTCACCGACGACACCCGCATCACCCGCATCGTGCCGACGATCCGCGACATCCTGGCCAGGGGCGGCAAGCCCGTGCTCGTCGCGCATTTCGGCCGGCCCAAGGGCAAGGTGGTGCCGGAGATGTCGCTCAAGGTCACGCTGCCCGCGCTGGAGGCCGCGCTGGGCCAGCCGGTGCGCTTCGCCGAGGACCATTTCGAGGCGGCGATCGGGGCCATGGGGCCGGGCGAGGTGCTGCTGCTGGAGAACATCCGCTTCTTCCCCGGCGAGGAAAAGAACGACCCGGCGCTCGCCCGCGAGCTGGCCGACCTTGCCGATGTCTACTGCAACGACGCGTTTTCCGCGGCGCATCGGGCGCACGCCTCGACCGAGGGCGTGGCGCGCCTGCTGCCGTCCTGCGCCGGTCGGCTGATGGAGGCGGAGCTGCGCGCGCTCGACGCGGCGCTGGGGAACCCGGCGCGGCCGGTGGTGGCGGTGGTGGGCGGCGCCAAGGTGTCGACCAAGCTCGACCTGCTGGGCAACCTGATCGAGAAGGTCGACATCCTCGTGATCGGGGGCGGCATGGCGAACACCTTCCTCGCCGCCGACGGGCTCGACGTGGGCCGCTCGCTATGCGAGCACGACCTGGCCGACACGGCGCGCGCCATCATGGCCAAGGCGCAGGAGACGGGCTGCGAGATCCTGCTGCCCTCCGACGTGGTGGTGGCCGAGGAGTTCGCCGCCGGCGCCGACCACACCACGGTGGCCGCGACCGCGGTGCCGTCGGAGACCATGATCCTGGACGCCGGCGCCGACACGGTGGAGCGCATCGTCGCCGCCTTCGAGCGCGCGCGCACGCTGATCTGGAACGGCCCGCTCGGCGCCTTCGAGATCGCGCCCTTCGACCGCGCCACCGTCGCCGCCGCCAGGGCCGCGGCCGATCTGACCGAGGCGGGGCGGCTGGTGTCGGTGGCGGGCGGGGGCGACACGGTCTCGGCGCTGAACCAGGCCCATGCCGCCGACCGCTTCACCTACATCTCGACCGCGGGCGGCGCCTTCCTCGAATGGATGGAGGGCAAGACGCTCCCCGGCGTCGCGGCGCTGGAGCAGGCGGGCTGACGCCGCTGTTTGCGCCACCATTGTGGACAGCCGCGCGGGGCTTTGGCACAGAAGGGCAAATCCTGACCCCCCTGAGAGGAGCGCGCGCATGTCCACCGACGCCATGAGAACCCAGATGGAAACCGGCAAGGGCTTCATCGCCGCGCTGGACCAGTCCGGGGGCTCGACCCCGAAGGCGCTGCGCCTCTACGGCATCCCCGAGGACGCCTATGGCTCCGAGGCCGAGATGTTCGACCTGATCCACGCCATGCGCGCCCGGATCGCGACCGCGCCCGCCTTCACCGGGGCCAAGGTGATCGGCGCGATCCTGTTCGAGATGACGATGGACCGCGAGATCGGCGGCAAGCCCTCGGCCCGCTACCTGTGGGAAGACAAGGGCGTGGTGCCCTTCCTCAAGATCGACAAGGGGCTGGAGGCCGAGGCCAACGGCGTGCAGCTGATGAAGCAGATCCCGGGCCTGTCCGCGCTGCTCGACCGCGCGGCCGCGGCCGGCATCTTCGGCACCAAGGAACGCTCGGTCATCAACGCGGCCAACGCGGGCGGCATCGCCGACGTGGTGGCGCAGCAGGTCGACCTGGGCCTCGAGGTGCTCGACAAGGGCCTCGTCCCGATCCTGGAACCCGAGGTGAACATCAAGGCCCCCGACAAGGCCGTCGCCGAGGAGATCCTGCTGGCCGAGCTGCTGAAGGGCCTCGAGGCCGTGCCCGAGGGGCAGAAGGTGATGCTCAAGCTGTCGATCCCGTCCAGGGCGGGCCTCTATGCGCCGCTGATCGCGCATTCCAAGGTGCTGCGTGTCGTGGCGCTGTCGGGCGGCTACAGCCGCGAGGAGGCCTGCGCCCGGCTGGCCGAGAACCACGGCATGATCGCGAGCTTCAGCCGCGCCCTGACCGAGGGCCTGTCGGCGCAGCAGTCCGACGCCGAGTTCGACACGGCGCTGGCCGCGGCGATCGACGCGATCCACGCGGCCTCGGTGGCGTGAGGCGCGCCGCGGCGCTGCTGCTGGCGCTTGGGCTCGGGGCCTGCCAGCACACCCCCGTCGCCGGCGAGGGGGCGGTGTTCCAGGGCATCGTCAGCGTCGTCGAGGACAACGGCGAGGCGAACCTCCATGCCGATGGCCGCATGGTGCATCCGCCACCCAGCTTCGGCATCCGGGGCAGCTTCGGGCCGGCCGACGCCGGCGGCGGGGTGCGGCTCCGGGTCGACGGCGGGAACGCGGCCGCGAGCCTGTCGTTGCAGGCGCGCCTGCCCGGGGACCGGGCCGGCAGCGCCCCGACCGAGCGCCTCTTCGTCCTGCTCCCCGCAGCCGACGGCACCGCGATCCCCCACGAGGGCAGCGGCACCGTGCGCGTGACCGAGATCGTGCCGCAGGAGCCGGGCCGCGACCGCATCCGCGCCCGCTACGAGGGGCGCGTCTGCACCGGCGACGATGTCTGCGTGGCCGTCGCGGGCGCCTTCGCCTTCACCCGCGACACCCGCTAGGGCGCGGCGCGGAAAACGGCCGCTCCTCGCCCAAGGGGGATTCCCTTTTTCATATCAATGTGCGACTCTGTCCTCAGTGCCCCGCGAGAGGGCGCAGGGGACCAGAGGCAGTGGCAAGATCCATGACACGCAGCGCACCGCTCTCGGGGCTGATCCTGCCCGTCGCGCTCCTGTTCATCGGCGCCTACTTCACCTTTACCGCGGTGCAGGGCAACTACGGCCTGTTCCAGCGCATCCAGATCGAGGCCGAGGCCGACCGGCTGGACGAGCAGCTCGCCAGCCTCTCGGCCGAGGTCGCCCGGATGGAGATCCTGACCCGCCGCCTGTCCGACGATTTCCTCGACCTCGACCTGCTCGACGAACAGGTCCGCGACGTGCTGGGCTACGTCCGCGCCGACGAGATCATCCTGCCCTAGCGTCCGCCTGCGGCGGGCGCGTTGGCCGACAGGGGGCCGCAAAGCGGCCTCCCGAAAGGCTTGGTCCCCATTGGATGGCGCAGGATAGCCCCATCTCTCCGCCCCCCGCCCCTTCATCTTTCCCCAAATACGCATGACCCGCCCGCCGCCCGCACCGCCGCCGGGTCAGCCTTGCACCGCGCGCAACCCCCTGCGTCAGGATTGCCGGGTGCAATCCGCGGTTGCGTCTGCTAGAGGGATGTTTAACGTTAAACTATCTCTGCGACCGGGGGAGGATCACCGGCATGCCACCACGCAAGACCGCCGCTGCGACGACGGCAGCCACGCCGAACGTCTCGGCCGAGGAGCTCAAGCGCTACTACCGCGAGATGCTGCTCATCCGCCGCTTCGAGGAAAAGGCCGGCCAGCTCTACGGCATGGGCCTGATCGGCGGCTTCTGCCACCTCTACATCGGCCAGGAGGCCGTGGTGGTGGGCCTCGAGGCCGCGGCGGACGAGGGCGACAAGCGCGTCACCTCCTACCGCGACCACGGCCACATGCTGGCCTGCGGGATGGACGCCAAGGGTGTCATGGCCGAGCTCACCGGCCGCATCGGCGGCTATTCCAAGGGCAAGGGCGGCTCGATGCACATGTTCTCGAAGGAGCGCCACTTCTATGGCGGCCACGGGATCGTGGGCGCGCAGGTGCCGATCGGGGCGGGCCTCGCCTTCGCCGACAAGTATCTCGGCAACGACCGCGTGACCTTCGCCTATTTCGGCGACGGCGCGGCGAACCAGGGCCAGGTCTACGAGACCTACAACATGGCGCAGCTGTGGGACCTGCCGGTGATCTTCGTGATCGAGAACAACCAGTACGCCATGGGCACCGCGGTCAAGCGCGCGACCAAGTCGCCCGCGCTGTGGAAGCGCGGCGAGGCCTACGGGATCGCCGGCGAGGAGGTCGACGGCATGGACGTGCTCGCGGTCAAGGCCGCCGGCCAGCGCGCCGTCGCCCACTGCCGCGCGGGCAAGGGCCCCTACATCCTCGAGGTCATGACCTACCGCTACCGCGGCCACTCCATGTCCGACCCCGCGAAATACCGCACCCGCGAGGAGGTGCAGGAGATGCGCGAGAAGCGCGACGCGATCGAGCACGTGCGGCAGATGCTGCTGACCGGCGGCCACGCCAGCGAGGACGACCTCAAGAAGATCGACAAGGAGATCAAGGAGATCGTCAACGAGGCCGCCGAGTTCTCGAAGGAAAGCCCCGAGCCGGACCTCTCCGAGCTCTGGACCGACATCTACGCCGACGTGGCGCCGCAGGACGCCTGAGGGGGACAGAACGACATGGCAACCGAGATCCTGATGCCCGCCCTCTCCCCCACGATGGAGGAGGGCACGCTGGCGAAATGGCTGGTCAAGGAAGGCGACACCGTCAAGGCGGGCGACATCCTGGCCGAGATCGAGACCGACAAGGCGACGATGGAGTTCGAGGCCGTCGACGAGGGCGTGATCGGCAAGATCCTCGTCGCCGAAGGCACCGAGGGCGTGAAGGTGAACACGCCCATCGCGGTGCTGGGTGAGGCCGGCGAGGACATGAGCGCCCCGGCGCCTGCCGCAGCCGCCCCCGCCGCCGAGGCCCCGAAGGCGGCCGAGAAGGCCCCCGCCGCCGCGGCCCCCGCGGCCGCCAAGGTCGACCGCAGCCCCGACTGGCCCGCCGGCACCAAGATGAAGACCCAGACCGTGCGCGAAGCGCTGCGCGACGCCATGGCCGAGGAAATGCGCCGCGACCCCACCGTCTTCGTGATGGGCGAGGAGGTCGCCGAATACCAGGGCGCCTACAAGGTGACCCAAGGCCTCCTCGACGAGTTCGGCGCCAAGCGCGTGATCGACACCCCGATCACCGAGCATGGCTTTGCCGGGATCGGCGTCGGCGCGGCCTTCGGGGGCCTCAAGCCCATCGTCGAGTTCATGACCTTCAACTTCGCGATGCAGGCCATCGACCACATCATCAACTCGGCCGCCAAGACGCTCTACATGTCGGGCGGCCAGATGGGTGCCCCGATGGTGTTCCGCGGCCCGAACGGCGCCGCGGCCCGCGTGGCGGCCCAGCACAGCCAGGACTACGCCGCCTGGTACTCCTCGATCCCCGGCCTCAAGGTGGTGCAGCCCTACTCGGCCGCCGACGCCAAGGGCCTGCTGAAAACCGCGATCCGCGACCCGAACCCGGTGATCTTCCTCGAGAACGAGATCCTCTACGGCCGCAGCTTCGAGGTGCCGGACCTGGAGGATTTCACCATCCCCTTCGGCAAGGCGAAGATCTGGCGCGAGGGGTCCGACGTGACGCTCGTCAGCTGGGGCATCGGCATGACCTATGCCCTCGACGCCGCCGAGAAGCTGGCGAAGGAGGGCATCGAGGCTGAGGTGATCGACCTGCGCACGCTGCGCCCCATCGACTACGCCACCGTGATCGAGAGCGTGAAGAAGACCAACCGCTGCGTCACCGTCGAGGAGGGCTTCCCGGTCGCCTCGATGGGCAACCACCTGTCGGCCTACATCATGCAGAACGCCTTCGATTACCTCGACGCGCCGGTCATCAACTGCACGGGCAAGGACGTGCCGATGCCCTACGCCGCCAACCTCGAGAAGCTGGCGCTCACCTCGACCGCCGAGGTGATCGAGGCGGTCAAGTCCGTCACCTACCGCTGAGGAGAACGCGATGCCCACGGAAATCCTGATGCCGGCGCTCTCCCCCACGATGGAGGAGGGCACGCTGGCCAAGTGGCTGGTCAAGGAAGGCGACACCGTCGCGTCCGGCGACATCCTGGCCGAGATCGAGACCGACAAGGCGACGATGGAGTTCGAGGCCGTCGACGAGGGCGTGATCGGCAAGATCCTTGTACAAGAAGGCACCGAGGGCGTGAAGGTGAACGCCCCGATCGCCATCCTGCTGGGCGAGGGCGAAAGCGCCGCCGACATGGGCGCCGCCAAGGCCCCGGCCAAGGCCGAGGCCCCTGCCCCGGCCGCAGCCGCCCCCGCCGCGGCCCCCGCCCCGGCCGCCAGCCCGGCGCCCGCCGCGCCGGCCGCCGCCGACGGCAGCCGCGTCTTCGCGTCGCCGCTGGCGCGGCGCATCGCCAAGGACAAGGGCCTCGATCTCGCGCAGATCGCGGGCTCGGGCCCCCATGGCCGGATCGTGAAGGCCGACGTCGAGGGCGCGACCGCCGCGCCCAAGGCCGCCGCCCCTGCCCCGGCCGCCGCCGCCGCCGCGCCGGCCGCCCCGGCCAAGCCCGCCGCCATGCCCGCGGGCCCGGACGCGGCGCAGGTCATGCGCATGTACGAGGGCCGCGCCTACGAGGAGGTCAAGCTCGACGGGATGCGCAAGACCGTCGCCGCGCGCCTCACCGAGGCCAAGCAGACGATCCCGCATTTCTACCTGCGGCGCGACATCAAGCTGGACGCGCTGATGAAGTTCCGCGCCCAGCTGAACGCCCAGCTCGAAGGGCGCGGCGTCAAGCTGTCGGTGAACGACTTCATCATCAAGGCCTGTGCCAACGCGCTCCAGCAGGTGCCGGCGGCCAATGCCGTCTGGGCCGGCGACCGGATGCTGCGGTTGAAGCCGTCGGACGTGGCCGTGGCCGTGGCCGTCGACGGGGGCCTCTTCACCCCCGTCCTCAAGGACGCGCACGCCAAATCCCTCTCGGCGCTGTCGTCCGAGATGAAGGACCTCGCCACCCGCGCCCGCGACCGCAAGCTGGCGCCGCATGAATATGTCGGCGGCACCTTCGCGATCTCGAACCTCGGCATGTACGGCATCGACAACTTCGACGCCGTCATCAACCCGCCCCACGGCGCGATCCTTGCCGTCGGCGCGGGCGTCAAGAAACCCGTGGTGGGCAAGGACGGCGAGCTGACCGTGGCGACCGTGATGTCGGTCACCCTGTCGGTCGATCACCGGGTCATCGACGGGGCGCTGGGGGCCGAGCTGCTGCAGGCTATCGTTGACAACCTCGAGTCTCCCATGGTCATGCTTGCATGAGCAAGGAATAGCGGCGTCCGGGGGAGGAGTGGCGCCGCGTACAGGACGGGGCCGCGCGGGATGACCGCTGCGGCCTCGTCTTTTTCGGGGCGGCCGGTTGTTTGATCTGCCGCAAGGCCCGTGGCCGGCGGCGGCCTTAACGGGGGGCGACACCCCCTGTTGCAAAGGCCCGACGATGGACTGGAAAGACACGCTCCGCCACACCTCCGCGATCCTCAAGCCGCTGCGCGCCGAGCAGGCGGCCACGGCCCGGGGCTTTCACGAGCTGCACGACGCGGCGCTGGCCGAGGGGGCGCTGACCACCAAGGAAAAGGAGCTGATCGCGCTGGCCATCGCGGTGTCCAAGCAGTGCGTCGACTGCATCGGCTTCCACGTGAAGGCCGCGATCCGCGCCGGGGCCACCCGCGACGAGGTGGCCGAGACGATCAACGTCTGCGTCCTGATGAACGGCGGCCCGGGCTACATGTACGGGGCCAAGGCGATCGAGGCCTACGACCAGCTGGCGTGATTCTTCTACAAGATCAAGGCTGAAGCGCCTTCCAGGTGCCGGGGGGCAGCCCCTCGAGCGTGTGGGGGCCGACCGACCAGCGGATCAGGCGCAGCACGGGCAGGCCGACATGGGCGCACATGCGGCGCACCTGCCGGTTGCGGCCCTCGGTGATGGTCAGTTTCAGCCAGGCCTCGGGGACGTTGAGCCGAAACCGGACCGGCGGGTCGCGCGGCCAGAGCCAGCCGGGGGCCGCCACCTCCTCGACCCTGGCCGGTCTCGTCGGCCCGTCCTTCAGCGTGACGCCGGCCCGCAGCGCATCGAGCGCCCCGGCCGTGGGTGTGCCCTCGACCAGCGCGAAGTAGGTCTTGGGCGTGTGCGATTTCGGATCGGTCAGCCGCGCCTGCAGGATGCCGTCGTTCGTCAGCAACAGGAGCCCCTCGGAATCCCGGTCGAGCCGCCCCGCCGGATACATCCCCGGCATGTCGAGCCACCGCTTCAGCCCCGGCCAGTGGCCGTCATCGGTGAACTGGCTCAGCACGTCCATCGGCTTGTTGAACGCGATCAGCCGCGTCTCGCCCTTGGGCGTCCGGGGCCTTGGGCGGGGGCGGCTCAATGCGCCTCGGCCCAGTTCGCGCCCTGCCCCGCGTCCACCACCAGCGGCACGTCGAGATGCACGGCCGGGTGCGCGGCCCCCTCCATCACCTCCCGCGCGCGGGCGATGAGCGCGTCGGCGGCGCCCTCGTCGACCTCGAAGAGCAGTTCGTCGTGGACCTGCAGCAGCATCCGGGCGGGCAGGCCCGCGATGGCGTCGTCCATGCGGATCATCGCGCGGCGGATGATGTCGGCGGCCGTGCCCTGGATCGGCGCGTTGATCGCCGCGCGGTAGGCGAAGCCCGCGCCGGGGCCACGGGCGTTGATCTCGGGCGTGTGGATCTTGCGCCCGAACAGCGTCTGCACGTAGCCGTTCGCCTTGGCGAAGCCCTTGGTCGCCTCCATGTAGTCCTTGATGCCGGGAAACCGCTCGAAATAGCGATCGATGAAGCCCTGCGCCTCGGCCCGCGGGATGCGCAGGTTGCGCGCGAGGCCGAAGCCGGAAATCCCGTAGATCACGCCGAAGTTGATCGCCTTGGCCTGCCGCCGCACGTCCGGCGTCATCTGGTCGAGCGGCACGCCGAACATCTCCGACGCCGTCGCGGCGTGGATGTCCTGCCCCTCGCGGAAGGCCTGCTTCAGCGCGTCGATCCCCGCGATATGGGCGAGGATGCGCAGCTCGATCTGGGAATAGTCGAGGCTGACCAGCACCTTGCCCGCGTCGGCGACAAAGGCCTCGCGGATGCGGCGGCCTTCCTCGGTCCGCACGGGGATGTTCTGCAGGTTGGGGTCGGTGGACGCGAGCCGCCCGGTGTTCGCGCCCGCGATGACGTAGGAGGTGTGCACCCGCCCCGTGTCGCGGTTGATGTGGCCCTGCAGCGCGTCGGTGTAGGTGGATTTCAGCTTGGACAGCTGCCGCCAGTCGAGCACGCGGGCCGGCAGGTCGTGCTCGGTGGCGAGGTCCTCCAGCACGTCGGCGGGCGTGGAATACTTGCCGGTCTTGCCCTTTTCGCCGCCGGGCAGGCCCAGCTTCTCGAACAGGATCTCGCCCAGCTGCGCGGGCGAGCCCACGTTGAAGGGTTCGCCGGCCAGCTCGTGGATCTCGGCCTCCAGCCCCGCCATCTTCTGCGCGAAGGCGTTGGACATGCGGGACAGCACGTCGCGGTCGACCTTGATGCCGGCCATTTCCATCCGCGCCAGCACCGGCACCAGCGGGCGTTCCAGCGTCTCGTAGACGGTGGTGACACGGGCGCGGTGGAGCTGGGGGCGGAACGCCTGCCAGAGCCGCCAGGTGACGTCGGCATCCTCGGCGGCATAGGTCGCGGCGTCGGCGATCTTGACCCGGTCGAAGGTGACCTGGCTCTTGCCCGAGCCGATCAGCTCCTTGATGGGGATGGGGTTGTGGCCGAGGTAGCGCTCGCTCAGCGCGTCCATGCCGTGCCCGTGGAGCCCTGCGTTCATCGCGTAGGACATCAGCATCGTGTCGTCGATCGGCGCCACGTCGATCCCGTAGCGGGCAAGGATCTTCACGTCGTATTTCGCGTTTTGCAGGATCTTGAGGACCGAGCCGTCTTCCAGCAGCGGCTTCAGCATCGCCAGCGCGTCGTCGAGCGGCATCTGGCCGTCCGCCAGCGCGTCGGAGCCGAACAGCCCCTCGCCCGCCTCGGCCCTGTGGGTCAGGGGAATGTAGCAGGCCACCCCCGGCCCGGTGGCGAGCGAGATGCCCACGAGGTCCGCCGTCATCTCGTCGAGGCCCGTGGTCTCGGTGTCGAGCGCCACCTCGCCACGCGCCATCGCGCGGTCGATCCAGGACCGGAGCGCCGCGGCGTCGCGCACGGTCTCATAGGTGGACCGGTCGATGGGGGGCGCCTTGGGCGCCTCTTCGGCCACGGGATCGGCGCCGCGCGGGTCGGTGTCGGGGATGGCGGGGGCCTCGACGCCCATGCCGTCCGCGATGCGCCTGGTCAGCGTGCGGAACTCCATCTTGCCGAGGAAGGCCAGCAGCGTCTCGGGGTCGGGCTCCCGCACCTCGAGGTCGTCCAGCGTCACGTCGATCGGCGTGTGGGCATCCAGCGTGACCAGCCGCTTCGACAGCCGGATCTGGTCGGCGAAGTCGATCAGGGTCTGGCGGCGCTTGGGCTGGGGCACCTCGTCGGCGCGCGCCAGCAGCGTCTCGAGGTCGCCGAACTCGTTGATCAGGAGCGCGGCCGTCTTGACCCCGATGCCGGGCGCGCCGGGAATGTTGTCGACGCTGTCGCCGGCCAGCGCCTGCACGTCCACCACCTTGTCCGGCGAGACCCCGAACTTGGCCTCGACGCCCTCGCTGTCGATGCGGGTGTTCTTCATCGCGTCGAACATCTCGACGCCGCCGCCCACGAGCTGCATAAGGTCCTTGTCGGACGAGATGATGGTGACGCGGCCGCCGGCCTCGCGCGCCTGCCGCGCCAGCGTGGCGATGATGTCGTCGGCCTCGTAGTTCTCCAGCTCCAGGCAGGCGATGTTGAAGGCGCGGGTCGCCTCGCGGGTCAGCGGGATCTGCGGGCGCAGGTCCTCGGGCATCTCGTCGCGGTTGGCCTTGTAGAGATCGTAGAGATCGTTGCGGAAGGTGTGGCTGCCCTTGTCGAACACCACCGCGGCATGGGTCGGCGCCTCGGGGCCGGTGTTGGCCTCGATCATGCGGTGGATCATGTTGCAGAAGCCAGACACGGCGCCGATGGGCAGGCCGTCGGATTTCCGCGTGAGCGGCGGCAGCGCGTGGTAGGCGCGGAAGATGAAGGCCGAGCCGTCGACGAGATGCAGGTGATGTCCCTTGCCGAATGCCATGCCGTGCCCCTTCCGCTTCCTCATTCGGGTCCGTTCTAGCGCGGGCCGGCGCAGGCCGCGACCCCGGTTTTCAGCCCGGAAGCCCCGCGCGCCACAGCCCGAGGCGGACGGCGTAGGGCGTGGGCGTCCAGGCCCCGGCGGGGATGCCCGCGGCGCGCAGCATGTCGGACACCCAGGTGTTGCAGGTGCGGAACAGGTGGAACCGCCCCGCCGCCGTGACGAACCCGTCCGTCGGGGTGAAGCCCGCGGTCGGGATCGGCGGGCCGTCGGCGGTGGCCGCGATGGCCGACAGGAGCGCGGCATACTGGTCCCGCGACAGGCGCAGGCGCGGCGGGTCGAAGCCGGGCGGGAACTCTCCGATCACCTCGATGCGCAGGACCGAGGCGTCGCCGGTGACGGCGCGCAGCGTGGCGGCGGCGGTGATGTCGGCGAAGGTGCCGGCGGTGGTGTAGAACTCCCGCGCGCCCCAGCCGACCATCAGGTGCCGCACGTCGGGGTGGCCCACCGGCACGCCCGCGCCGGCGGCGAAGCCAAAGGCCGCCCGCGTCTCGTCGGTGGCGGGCAGCAGGAAATCGACATGGATCGGCCCGTAGAGCAGCGCGATCTCGACCGTGTCGCCCGCCGGAAGGTCGGCCGCGCGGCCGGGGATCAGGCCGCCCAGCGCCGCCGCGGCGAGAAAGGCGCCGAGCCCGAGGCCCAGCGCCGTGACCGCGCGCCGGAGGCCCCGGAGGACGGCGCGCAGCATGGTCAGTCGGACGCCTTCACCGTGTCGGCGAAGTCGGCGTGGACGAATTTCTTGTCGCAGTAGCCGCATTCGACCCAGCCGCGGTCCTGCGGGATCGACAGCCAGACGCGCGGATGGCCCAGCGCGCCCTCGCCGCCGTCGCAGGCGACGCGCCAGGCGGTGACGATCTCGGTTTCGGGCGGGGCGATGGGCATGGGTCTGTCCTCGGCTGCGGTCGTCGCTGGGCGATATGGCAGGTTGCAGGCCACCGGGCAAGGGGCGCGGGCGTCGCGGGGGCGGCGGGAAACGCGCGGGTTCCGTGGCGAAAAACTCGAGTCTTTCGCACGGGAAAACTCGAGTTTTCCCGCGGTTACCGGCTCACCCCGCCTTTTGCAGCATCCGGCCCAGCGGCCGCCCCGACAGGATGTGGACGTGGTAATGCGGCACCTCCTGCACCGCCACCTCGCCCGCGTTCGAGATGGTGCGGAACCCCTGCCCGCCCTCGCCCGGCTGGATGCCCAGATCGGCGCAGATGCGCCCGATGCTGCGGGTGAAATCCACGATCTCGGCGTCCGAGGCCGCCAGCGCGAAATGGTCGGCGCACACATAGGGCCCCTTCGGGATCACCAGCACATGGATCGGCGCCTGCGGATAGATGTCCTCGAAGGCCAGGGTGTGCTCGGTTTCCAGCACGGTCCGGTTCGGGATCTCGCCGCGCAGGATCTTGGCGAAGATGTTCTGGGGATCGTAGGCGTAGGGCATCGGGGGCTCCGTCAGTCGGCGAACAGGTAGGGGGTTTCGGCCAGCGCGCGGGCGGTGTCGCGGTCGGCGTCGAAGAAATCGGCCAGCACCTCGGCGTTCTCGCGGGCGTCACGGTCCTGGCGGATGCGCCAGTGGCGCGGGAACTCGGCGTCGCGGATGCGCACGGATTCGTCGGCGAACTCGTGGCGCAGCGTCGGCAGCATCCGCGCGATCACCTCGCCCGGCGTGTCCGAGGTGGCCAGCCCCACCCGGTGCGCGTGGCCGACGAGATACTGGTCGTCGAAGACGCACTGCAGTTCCAGGATGCGCGCGTTGGCCCGGTCGGACATGAAATCCTTCATCAGGGCGATGTTGCCGGGGTCGAGGCAGATCATCAGGCGGTCGGTGCCGTAGTAGTCGAACAGCATCCGCATCAGCGCGCGGCGGTGGCGGTTGCGCTTTTCCAGCGTGCGTTCGAGCCCGCCCAGGTGCGGCACCGGGCAGGTGGCCTCGTCGAACAGGTATTCGACCCCCCGCACGTCGAGCCGGTCCGAGGCGGCATGGAGCAGCCGCTTGGCCACGTGCCATTTCTTGCACACCAGCATGTAGAGCGTGCGGTCGGGCCCCAGCGTGCTTTCGCGTTCCCAGAACCGCGTGCCGTAGCGCTTGCCGATGCGCCCGCGGCCGGTCAGGAACTGGTGCAGCTTCTCGCCTTCCTGGCTGACGGCAAAGCGGGTGCGGTCGGATTCCCACAGCGCGCCCAGCCGGTCCTTGAGCAAGGTCGCCTCGGGGCTGATCTTGCGCGCGAACAGGTAGTCCTGGCTCAGCAGCAGGTCGTACTGGTCGTTGTAGAAGGTGACCGGCATCCCGTAATCGCTGAACATCTTGAAGGTCAGCGTGCGGCTTTCGATCTCGCGCTCGGGCACGAGGTGGCGGACCAGCGTCTGGAAGAAGGTCTCGTCGGGGATCCAGGTGGTGGAAAAGAAGCGCACCACGTCGCGCCGCTGGCGGCAGAACTCCAGCACCTTCTCGATGGTGCGCCGGCGCAGGCACCACCACTGGCTGCCGATCTGCACCTCGATGTCGTCGGGGATGGCGCGTTTCAGGCCCAGCGCCTTCTGCAACTCGTAGCTGCGGTAGAACAGCCATTTCTGCGTGCGCTCGTTGAACCAGTGCCGGTAGATCAGCCGCTCCTCCTTGAAGCCGGTCTTGATCCAGTCCGAGGTGAAGAAGTCGAAGCTCTCGATGTAGTCGCGGTCGTGCGCGTCGAGGAAGGCATGGGCGTAGGCCGCCGATTTCACCGACATGCAGTCGCCCGACAGCATGTAGAAATGGGTGGCGTCGGCGAACCGCTCCTCGGCGACCTCGAGCGCGTTCAGCGTGGCGCGCACGAGGCTCCAGGCGCCCCAGCCGCATTTCACCCGCTTGCGCGCGAAGGCGACGGCGGGGTTGTCGGCCAGCGCCTCGGTCAGCATGGCGTAGTCCGCCGCCTTGGACCGGGCGTCGAAGTGGATCGAGACGCAGTCGCCCGTCGCCGTCAGGCGCTGCGCCTGGCGGATGATCGCGGGGACATCCTTATGGCAGAGCAGGATGAAGGCTATCTTCGCCATGCCGGAAACAGCTCGCCTCAATCTTTCCTTTTTGTTCCCATACCAATACCTAACGCAGATTGAAGACGCACGTCTTGTTTGCTCTTTATGGCGACGACGCCGGCGGGGCCGGGCACACGACAACGGAACGAGGCGAGGGCATGGGGTTTCCCGGAACCTGGATGACGGAAAGCGAAAGCGTGGTCTACCGCGTGGTGCCGAAATGCGCCTGCTCGACCATCGGGCAGATCATGTACTACTCCGACCACGGCACCTACTACGACGGTGACATCCACGATGCGACGTCGGGGTTGCACAAGTGGTCGATCGAGGCCAGCCAGCCCCTGATCGAGGGCAACGTGAAGGCGCACAAGTCCTTCACCTTCACCTGCGTGCGCAACCCCTACACCCGCATCCTGTCGTCGTTTTTCGACAAGATCTGCGGCATCCAGCGCAACGGCAAGCGCTACCGGGGCAACCTGGTGCCGCTCCTGATCCAGAAGTACGGGATCGAGGTAGGCGGCGAGGATGGCAAGGGCGAGTTCGACCAGATCGCGTCGTTCCGGCGCTTTTTGCTGTTCGCCCGCGACACCATCCGCTGGCGCCGCCCGATGGAGCCCGACATCCACTGGTCCGCCATGGCGGGCCACATCTCGACGCTGATCGCCAACGGCGGCCGCTACGACCGCATCTTCTGGACCGAGAAGTTCGACGAGGGCATGCAGCAGGTGCTGGACGCGATCGACACGCGGCAGCCCGTCGACCTCAAGGCGGTGCCGCGCTTCAACGAGAGCGAAGGGCACGGGCCGAAGCGCGAACACCCCGTCGAGGCCTATTTCGACGACCTCGCCATGCACCTCGTCTACGAGATCTACCACCGCGATTTCGAGCTGTTCAAATACGACTTCGAGAACCCCGGCAACAAGATGCCGGTGGGCGAGATCGACCTCGACGAGATCCACGCCAAGCTGGGCGACTGACCGGCCGGGCGTTGCCGCAAGGACGCAATCGCGGCCCGGGCGCGGGTTCGGCGCACGCCGGTGTTGATTCGAAGCGCTTTCGGTGCCTAGCCTGACGCTGTTTCGCGTGGTTGTTCCCGTCCGGAGGGTGACATGGCCTTTGCACTGTCCCGTGTCCTGCCGACCTGTACCGCCCTGGCCGTCGCCGCCACCCTGGCGCTGGCCGGTCCCGCCGCCGCCCAGGCGCCCGCGCTCGAGAGCCAGCGGCAGGCGGTCTTTGCCCAGCTTCTGGCCGCCCCCGCCGACCGCGCCCTGATGCTGCAATACGCCCGGCTGTCGGTGCAGCTGCGCGACTTCGAGGCCGCGGCGGCGACGCTGGAACGCTTCGTCGACCTCGAGCCGCGCAACGTCGGCGCGCGGATCGAGCTGGCCATCGCCTATTTCGCCCTCGGGGCCTACGACGTGGCCGCCTACCACCTCGCCGCCGCCGAGGCGTCGGGCGCGCTGACGCCCGAGCAGGCGGCGCAGGTCGCCCGCTACCGCGACGAGACCGCCGAGCGCGACGCGCCGCAGCAGCTGCAGGGCTTCGTGGCGCTGGGGCGCGGCTGGACGCGGGAGGCCGACCTGCAGGGCGGCTTCGGCAGCGCCGCGCTGGAATGGCGGATCGACCTCGGCGACCGTCACGCGACCCAGTGGGTGACCGCGCTCAGCTACGCCGCCTACCTGCCGGGCGAGCAGACCTTTTCCCAGCGCGAGGTGACGCGGCTGCGCAGCGGCCCCGAGTTCCGGCTGGCCGGGGATGCCTACGGGCCGCGGCTGCAGCCCTACGTGGAACTGACCTGGCTGCGCGAGGATTCGGTGTTCTTCACCGACGGCTACGACAGCGTCGCCATCGGCCTGGCCTACCAGAACCCGATCGACGCCCGCTGGACGGTCTATGCCGACCTGCAGGCGGGCGAGGCCGATCCGGTCAATTCCTTCTCCCAGGGGTTCCGCTTCCACGACGCGCGGCTGGGGGCCGGCTACCGGCCCTCGCGCGACACGCGGATCCGCGCCACGCTGGGCTGGCGGCAGGAGGATTTCGACTTCGGCCTGGTCGAGACCACCCACAGCCTGCGGATCGAGGCGCAGCACAGCTTCGACATCGGCGGCGGCGCGCTGCGGGGCGCCCTGCCCCGGAACTGGGAGGTGGGCGCCTTCGTGCAGCGCGCCGTGGTCGAGGAGGATTTCGGCTTCTTCACCTCCGAGACCACCGACACGCTCTATGGCGGGGCCTTGCGGGCCTATGTGACCGAGGCGGTGTTCCTCGACCTCCGCGGCGGCCGGATGGAGCGCGATTTCGGCTTCGGCTTCGTGCAGACCGAGACCTTCTACGGGGTCCAGATCGGATGGGAGTTCTGAGATGCCGCGCCTCCTGCCCCTGCTGTGCCTGACCGCCCTGCTCGCCGCCCCCGCGGCGGCCCAGCAGATCGGCACCGTCGCCTCGTCCGAACCCACGCTCCGCGGCACGCCGCCCGGCGCCGCCACGCGCACCCTCGCCATCGGCACGGGGCTGGTGCAGGACGAGACCGTGGCCAGCTCCGCCAGCGGGCGGGGCCAACTCCTATTCCTCGACCAGAGCACCCTGACGCTGGCGCCGAACACCACCATCGTGCTCGACCGCTTCGTGTTCGACCCGGCCACCGGCGCGGGCGAGATGGGCCTGCGTCTGACCGAGGGCGCGTTGCGCTTCATCGGCGGCACCCTGTCGCGCGGGCAGGAGGCGACGATCACCACCCCCACCGCCTCGATCGGCATCCGCGGCTCCACCACGCTGGTCCTGCACCGCGGGTCCGAGACCTACGCGATCTTCATCGCCGGCGACCGGCTCTGCATCACCGTGGGCGGCACCCGCAGCTGCACCAGCCGCCAGGGCGGGGTGCTGGGGCCGGGCGGCTACATGGGCTCGGTGTCGGGGGCGTTCCTCGCCGATCTGCTGCGGCTCCTCGACGGGCTGCCGCCGCTCGGGCCCGGGTCCGGGCCGGGCACCGGGATCGGCGGGCCGAACCCGTCGGACCGCGGGCCGGTGTCGCCCGAGGGCGAAGAATTCGACCCCGCGCTGTTCGACGACGACGCCTTCGTCAACTTCCTGATGGAGGTGCTGGGCGGTGGCAGCGGGGGCGAAGGCGGCTGACGACGGCAGCGGCGACGCCGGTGTCAGCGCTTGGCCAGCGCCTGTTCCGCCCCGTCCCAGTCGGGCGGCGGCGGCTGGCGCAGGAAGCCCGCGATCCGGTCGAGGTAGAGCTGCGCCAGGCGCGGCGTGTCGCAGAACCCCACCCGTAGCTGCGCGAGATCGGTGAACCGGTCCTCGGCGGTGGTCCAGTTCCGCGCGAGATAGGCCGCGCGCGCCACCTCCAGCGTGGCGGCGAAGCTCTCCAGCCCCTCGGTCGCGGCGGGCAGCACCAGGTGCACGGGCGCGGCCCGCGACAGGCCCTTGGCCGCGATCCGGTCGAGCTGCACCGCCCGCAGGTCCGGCGGCAGCGCCGCGATGGTGGCGTCGCCGACGCAGTTCGGCACCCCGTAGATCCGCGTCAGCCCCTCGAGCCGGGCGGCCAGCGTCACGCTGTCGCCGATGGCGGTGTAGCTGAGCCGGTCGCGCGACCCCATCAGCCCGACCGAGGCTGGCCCGGTGTTCACCCCGATCCCCAGCGCGACCGGCGGCAGCCCCTGCGCGGCCAGCGCCGCGTTGGCCCGCGCCGCCGCCGCCTCCAGCCCGGCGATGGCGCCCAGCCCCGCCGCGGCGTGGTCGGCCCGTGCGATAGGCGCGTTCCAGAACGCCATCACCGCGTCGCCCATGAACTTGTCGATGGTGGCGCCATGGGCGACCAGCGCCTCGGCAAGCGCCGACAGCCAGGTGTTGACCAGCGCCACCACCCGGTCGGGCGGCATCCCCTCGGTCACGGTGGAAAAGCCGCGCATGTCGGCGAACAGGATGGTCAGCTCGCGCTCGGCCCCGCCGGGGGTCAGGGCGGCCTCGGGGTCGGCCTCGATCCGGCCGATCAGGGTGGGCGGCAGGAAATAGGCGAAGCGGTCGCGGATCGCCCGGCGCGCGCGTTCCTTGGCGAACAGGCCCAGCGTGGTGCCCGGCAGGTAGACCGTCAGCACCGTCAGCACCGGCAGGATCGGGTCGAACAAAAGCCCCGCCCGGTCGAAGGCGACGAGCCCGCCCAGCACTGCGCCCCCCGCCAGCGCCAGCGCGGCGACCAACCCCCGGAGCGGCCGGTCCTGCCACTGCAGCACCGTCAGCACGAGGCCCGCCACCAGCACCAGCAGCACCTCGAGCCCGGGCATCCAGTCGGGGCGGGACAGGAACTGGCCGGACAGGATCTGCTCGAGGATCTCGGCATGGAGGACGACGCCCGCCACCTGCCCGTCGAGCGGCGTGGTGCGGATGTCGAACAGCCCCTCGGCCGAGGAGCCCACCAGCACGATCCGCCCCGCGATCCGGTCGGCCAGCCGCGCGTCGATGCCGTCCGCAGCCAGCACCTCGCCCACCGGGGTGACGCGGGCCGCCTGTTGCCCGGCGAAGTGGATGCGGAACTGGGCGTCGGCCTCGACCGGGAACTCGACCGCGCCGATGCGCATGCCCACGGCGCTGGCCACCCCGCCCGAGACCTCGCCCGAGGCCTCGGAGGTGCGCAGGACATGCCCGCCCGCGCCCTGCGCCACCCGCAACAGCTCGGCCGAGAAGGCGGGCATCAGGACGCCGCCGATGTCGGTGACCATCGGCACCCGGCGCGAGACCCCGTCGACGGTGCGCCCGAGCGAGATGGTGCCCAGCCCCGCCGCCGCGGCGGTCAGCTCGGGCAGGTTGCCGACCGCGGCGGGGAAGCGCGTGATCCGGTCGGGAACCCGCCCGGTCACCGCCACGCCCGCGCGGGCCACGGGGGCCTCGCCCTCGGCGGCGCCCGCAAGCCCCAGCACGACCGGCCGCCCCGCCAGCGCCGCGGCGAAGCGCGCGTCGTGCGGCGGCAGGCCGAGGTCGGGCAGCGCCGGCGGGATGCCCTCGGCAAAGCGGCTCCAGCTTTCAACGATGCGCTCGGGCGAGGTGCGGTCGGGCTCGGCGAACAGGACGTCGTAGCCGACCGCCGCCGCGCCGTGGTCGACCAGCCGGTCGGTCAGCGCCGCGAGGTAGGAGCGCGGCCAGGGCCATTGCCCGTAAAGGTCGAGCGCGGCCTCGTCGATGTCGATGATGTGCACCGGCACCGAGGGGTCGTAGGGGCGCGGGCTGGCGCGCTGGTAGCCGTCGAACACCAGGTCGCGGACCCGGTCGAGCACCGGCGGCGCGGCCCAGGCCAGGAGCAGCATCAGTGCCGTCATCCCCAGCCCGAGCAGGAGCAGCGCCCGGCGCATCCCGGCCCCGGCCCGGCCCGGCGCCCGCGGCTCAGATCGACGGGACATGGGTGGCCTCCCCCTGCGGTCGCTGCGCGCGAGGATGGGCGAAACCCCGGGTCTTGGCAAACCCTAGCGGCACGCGCGCGCTCACCCCTTGGGCTGCGCGGGCCGGGCGCCGGCCGCCGGGGCGACCGGGCGGGCGCGCGCGGCGCGGTCCATCGGCACGCTGTCGGCCACCTTGCGCGCCAGCTCCCGGCCGAACAGCGCCACGATCGCGTTGTGCAGGGCCGGCGCGCGGCGCATCCGGGCCTGCAGGGCCGCGGTGTCGATGCGCAGCACCGTGCCCCCCTCGGGCAGCGTCACGTCGGCCGAGGACGGATGCCCGGTCAGGAAGGCGATCTCGCCCACGAAGGCCGGCCCCGCGATGGGAAAGCCCGCGCCGCCCTTGCGGATCTCGATCCGGTCGGAGAACACCAGCATCAGGTGCTCGACCGGCCGCCCCTCCCAGGCGAGCTGCACCCCCGCCTCCTCGGTGCGGCGGGTCATCAGCGGGCGGAGCCGGCGGAACTGGCCGGGGCTGAGCGTGGGGAAATGGGCGAACAGCGCCCGGTCGTCGGGGCCCATGCGCCAGGTGGTGCGCTCGGAGAGGATCAGGGCGATCAGCGCGAGGTTGATCGACACCAGCCCGAGGTTCGCCAGCACCGACTGCAGGATCGGCTCGGGCCGGAAGCCGTAGAAGGCCGCGTCGCAGGCGATGCCGCCGGCGACGAGCAGGCGCAGGAGGAGCTCGTCCCGGACCAGGAACCCGCCGATCTTCAGGACCAGCCCGACGATCAGGATACCGTTCAGGAGAAGCGCTTCATCCATGGCCGGTGCCTTTCCCTTGCCGGCGCCGCCGCCGGTCCGGCGTCGCCCCTGACGGTGTCGCGGCGGGCGGCCGCGGCGGCGATCCTTGCAAGGATCGCCCGGTCCCTTGCAAGGGACCGCGCCAAGTCCTTGCAAGGACTTGGCCAGACCCTTGCAAGGGTCTGGCCCCGCTCAGAGCCCCGCCTCGGCGAAGACCTCGGACAGCGGGCGTTTGGGCCGGGGCCCGACGTGGCGGATCACCTCGGCCGCCGCGGCCACGCCCATGCGGCCCGCGGTCTGCAGGTCGCGGCCGGTCGCCATGCCGTAGAGGAAGCCCGCCGCGAACTGGTCGCCCGCGCCCGTCGCGTCCACCGGCGTGATCCGCGTCACCGGCACCTCGACCCGCTCGGCCCCGCGGATGATCTTCACCGGCTCGCCCGAATGGGTGCAGACGACCACGTCGCAGATGGTCGCCGCCTGCGCCAGCGCCGCGTCGAGGTCGGCGGTCTGGTAGAGCGCCAGCCACTCCTCGTGGTTGCCGATCACGTAGTCCATCTGCCCCTCGATCAGGCGCAGGAAATCGCCCCGGTGCCGGTCGACGCAGAACGGGTCGCTCAGCGTGATGCCGACCTTGCCGCCGCCCGCGCGGCAATGCTCCGCCGCGGCGGTAAAGGCCGATTTCCCCTCGGGCTTGTCGTAGAGATACCCCTCGAGGAACAGCCAGCGCGCGTTGCCCGCGACCTCGGCATCCACGTCGCCCGCGTCGAAATCGGCGCCCGCGCCGAGATAGGTGTTCATCGACCGCTCGCCGTCGGGCGAGACGAAGATCATCGACCGCGAGGTCGGCGCCGGCGCGTCCTTGACCGGCGGGTTCGGAAAGGCGATCCCCTGGTCGGTCATGCCGGCGGCATAGAACCGCCCCAGCGCGTCGTCGCGGACCTTGCCGAGAAAGGCCGTCTTCAGGCCCAGCGTCCCCGCCCCCGCGATGGTGTTGGCGACCGAGCCCCCGGGCGTCTGCACCCGGTCGCGCATCGCGGCATAGAGCAGCTCCGCGCGCTCGCGGTCCACCAGCTGCATGATCCCCTTCTCGATCCCCATGTTGTCGAGAAAGCTGTCGTCGCCATGGCTGATGACGTCGACGATGGCATTGCCGATCCCGACAAGGTCGTAGGTCTGGGTCATTCGGTCTTTTCCTCGTAAGAACACAGGTCTCGGATCAGGCAGGCGCCGCATTTCGGCTTGCGCGCCACGCAGATGTAGCGCCCGTGCAGGATCAGCCAGTGATGGGCGTGGAGCTGGAACTCGGCCGGGACATGGTCCTCGATGGCGCGTTCCACGGCGTCGACGTCGCGGCCCGGCGCGATCCCGGCGCGGTTGCCGACGCGGAAGATGTGGGTGTCGACGGCCTGCGCGGGGAACCGCCACCACATGTTCAGGACCACGTTCGCCGTCTTGCGCCCCACCCCGGGCAGCGACTGCAGCGCCGCGCGGCTCGACGGCACCTCGCCGCCGTACTGCTCGACGAGGATGCGGCTCAGCTTGATGACGTTCTTGGCCTTGTTGCGGAACAGCCCGATGGTCTTGATGTGCTCGATCAGGCCCTCCTCGCCCAGCGCCAGCATCTTCTCGGGCGTGTCGGCGATCTCGAACAGCGCCTTCGTCGCCTTGTTCACGCCCACGTCCGTCGCCTGTGCCGACAGGGCGACGGCGACGACCAGCGTGAAGGCGTTGGTGTGGTGCAATTCGCCCTTCGGCTCCGGCTCGGCGGCCTGGAACCGCGCGAAGATCTCGCGCATCACGGGATAGGGCAGCTGCTTGGCCATGGGGTTCTTTTGGCCGCTCGCGCCCGGCCCGGCAAGGGCGTTTTGGCGCAAGTTCCGGGTCGCGGGCGGGGGCCGGCGCGCGCTAGGGTCGCGCCATGACCGAGGACACCCGCTACCATTACCACGTCATCCGCCGCGCGATCGACTTGATCGACGCCGCCGAGGAACCGCTCAGCCTCGAGGCGCTCGCCGCCCGGATGCAGATGAGCCCCGCACATTTCCAGCGCGTCTTCTCGCGCTGGGTGGGCGTCAGCCCGAAACGCTACCAGCAGTACCTCGCGCTCGGCCACGCCCGCGCGCTCCTGCGCGACCGCTTCACAACGCTCGAGACCGCGCAGGCCGTGGGCCTGTCCGGGGCCGGGCGGCTGCACGACCTGTTCCTGACCTGGGAGGCGATGGCGCCGGGCGAGTTCGCGATGGGCGGCGCGGGCCTCACGATCCGCTGGGCCGGGGTCGACAGCCCCTTCGGCCCGGCGATCGTGATGGCGACCGACCGCGGCATCTGCGGGCTGGGCTTCACCGCCGAGACCGGCGAGGAGGCCGCGCTGGCCGACCTCATGTCGCGCTGGCCCGGCGCCGCTTTCGTCGAGGACGCCGCCGCCATCGCCCCGCTGGCCGCCGCGGCCTTCGGGGCGGGCGCAGGCGCGGGCGCGGGCGCGGCGCAGCTGCACCTGATCGGCGCGCCGTTCCAGATCAAGGTCTGGGAGGCGCTGCTCGCCATCCCCACCGGCCACGTCACCACCTATTCCGAGATCGCCCGCGCGATCGGCAGCCCGCGGGCCGCCCGCGCCGTCGGCACGGCGGTGGGGCGCAACCCGGTCAGCTGGCTCATCCCCTGCCACCGCGCGCTGCGCCGGTCGGGGGGGCTGGGCGGCTACCACTGGGGCCTGCCGGTCAAGCGCGCCATGCTCGCCTGGGAGGCGGCGACCACCGAACCGGCCGCCCGCGCGTGATGCGCGGGTTTCCGCCTTGGCGCGATTTCCCCCTGCGCAGCCGGCGCCAGCTTGCTATAAAGGGCCCGAAACGGCGCCCGGAGGAACCGGGCCCAGAGCAGTCCGGAAGGGTAGACCCATGATTTCGCGCATCAAACTGACGATCCTCGCCACCGGCTCGGCGCTGGCCCTGACGGGCTGCGTGGGCACCGGCGGGCAACCCATGGGCGAGCGCACCCAGAGCGGCGCCATCATCGGCGGCATGCTGGGCGGCTTCCTCGGCGCCACCGCCGACGACGACAACCGCGCCCGCAACGCGGCGCTCGGGGCGGCGGCCGGCGCCATCGCGGGCGGCGCCATCGGCGCGGCGCTCGACCGGCAGGCGCAGGACCTGCGCGGCACGCTGGCCAACGACGACATCCGCATCCAGAACACCGGCAACGAGCTGGTCGTGACCATGCCCGAGGGCATCCTATTCGACATCGACAGCGCCGCGATCCGCGCCTCGCTGCAGGCCGACCTGCGGGCGCTGGCGCGCAACCTGCAGCAGTATCCCAACACCACGGTGGACGTGATCGGCCACACCGATAACACCGGCTCGGCCGAGTACAACCAGGACCTGTCGGCGCGGCGCGCCCAGGCGGTGGCGGGCGTGCTGCTCGAGGAAGGCGTCGCGCCGGCGCGCGTCCGCGCCTTCGGCCGCGGCGAAAGCGAGCCCGTCGCCTCCAACCTCACCCCCGACGGCCGGCAGCAGAACCGCCGGGTCGAGGTGATCATCCGCCCGATCCGCTGACCCAGGGTCAGGTCACTGGACAGCCCCCTCCCGCTGGTCATATTCTTTGACCAATCCGGGAGGGAACCCATGCCGTTTCAACGCATCGAGGCGGAGAAACTGTCGCACTCGGTGGTGCGGCAGATCGAACAGCTGATCCTGCGCGGCATCCTGCGCCCGGGCGAACGGCTGCCCTCCGAGCGCGAGCTGTCCGAGCGGCTGGGCGTGTCGCGCCCGTCCCTGCGCGAGGCGGTGGCCGAACTGCAGGACCGGGGGCTGCTCGCCACCCGGGCAGGCGCCGGCATCTACGTGGCCGACGTGCTCGGCTCGGCCTTCTCGCCCGCCTTGATCCGGCTGATCGCCAGCCACGAGGAGGCGGTGTTCGACTACATCGCCTTCCGCCGCGACCTCGAGGCCATCGCCGCCGAACGCGCGGCGATCCACGGCTCGGACACCGACCTCAAGGTGATGGACACCATCTTCCGCAAGATGGAAGCCGCCCACAAGAAACGGAACCCGGCCGACGAGGCGGAGCTCGATGCCGAATTCCACCTCGCCATCCTCGAGGCCAGCCACAACGTGATCCTGCTGCACATGATGCGGTCGATCTTCGACCTGCTGAAGCAGGGCGTGTTCTTCAACCGCCAGATGATGTTCAAGAGCCGCACCACCCGCGACCTGCTGCTCGACCACCACCGCGCGATCAACGAGGCGCTGCAGGCCCGCGACGCGCCCGCCGCCCGCGCCGCGGTCGAGGAACACCTGAGCTACGTCGAAAGCCGGCTGACCGACCTGCGCCGGGCCGAGAAGAACGAGGAGGTCGCGCGCCTGCGCTACGCCCACGAGACCGAGCGCGGCTGACCCCTGCGCTTCATCTTTCCCCAAATACGCACGGGGGTGCGGGGGCCTGCCCCTGCCCCTGAGCCGGGCCCCCGCGGGGGCCCGGCGAGGCCAGGGTCGTGCCGCCGCAGGCGGCGCCTTCGGGTCGGGCTCAGTCCGCCGCCCCGCCCGCGAAGGCGTTGCCGCGCGCCCAGTCGCAGGGCGCCTCCTGCATCTCGAGGTGCAGGCGGTTGCCGGTGTAGACATGGGCCTCGGCCACCGCGTCGTTCAGCTCGATCCCGAGGCCCGGCGCGGTCGGGGCCTCGACGAAGCCCGCCTGGACCGCGGGGCGGCCGGTGACGAGGGCGGCGTGGAAGGGGCTTTCGATCGCCTCGACCATCAGCAGGTTCGGGCAGGCGACGCCGAGATGGACGTTCGCCGCCCATTCCACCGGGCCGGCATACATGTGCGGCGCGACCTGCGCGCCGTGGGCCTCGGCGAGGACGGCGATCTTGCGCCCCTCCCAGATGCCGCCGGCGCGCCCCAGCGCGGGCTGCACGATGCGGACGCCCGCCCGCAGCGCCGCGGCGAATTCCAGCTTGCCGCAGAGCCGCTCGCCGGCCGCGACCGGGATCGAGGTGGCGCGGGCGACCTCGGCCAGGCCGGGGATGTCGTCCGGCGGGATCGGCTCCTCGTACCAGAGCGGATCCCAGGGCTCGATGGCGCGGGCCAGCCGGATGGCGTGGCCGGGGGTGAACTGGCCGTGGGTTCCGAACAGGAGGTCGGCGCGGTCGCCGACCCCCTCGCGGATCTTCTGGCAGAACAGGGCCGAGCGGGAGATGTCGGACATGGCGGGGGAATGGCCGCCGCGGATGGTGTAGGGGCCGGCGGGGTCGAACTTGACCGCGGTCCAGCCCTCGGCGGCGCGCGCGGCGGCGGCCTCGGCCGTGGCCAGCGGGTCGATCCAGAAGCGGGCCACCTCCTCGGGGCTGCGCCCCTCGTCGGGGTAGAGGTAGGTGTAGGCGCGCAGCCGGTCGTTCATGCGGCCCCCCAGCAGCGCCCAGACCGGACGCTCGCGCGCCTTGCCGAGGATGTCCCAGCAGGCCATCTCGAGCCCCGCGAAGGCGCCGAAGACGGTCGGGTCGGCGCGCTGGGTGAAGCCCGAAGACCAGACCCGGCGGGACATCAGCTCGATGTTCTCGGGGCTTTCGCCCTCCATGTGGCGCTCGAACACGTCGTGGATGACCGCGCGAATCGCCTTGGGGCCGACGGCGGCGGCGTAGACCTCGCCGAGGCCGGTGATGCCGCAGGCTGTGCGGAGCCGGACGATCAGCCAGTAGCGGCCGCCCCAGCCGGGGGGCGGGGGCGCGATGGTGAAGATCTCGAGGGACTGGAGCTGCATGGGGTGGGTCTCTGGTTGGCGGGACCCGGGGGCGCTGCCCCCGGACCCCCGGAGTATTTGGGAAGCAAAGATGAGGGGGTCAGGTCAGGGTCAAGACGTTGCGGCGGGCCTGTCCGGTGTTGGTGTCGGCGATGGCGGCGTTGATCTGGTCGAAGGGCCAGCGGCGGGAGATGAGTTCCTCGAGCTTGAGGCGGCCCTGGGCGTGGAGGTCGACCATCCAGGGGATGTCGCGCGCGAGCACCACGTCGCCCATCTTGGTGCCGCGCAGGCCCTGGCCGAGAGCGGCGAGGATCACCGGCTCGTAGGCGGAGGTGGCGCCCGAGTGGGGCATGCCGATGGCGCAGGCGGTGCCGCCGGGCGCCATCAGGCGCAGCGCCACGTCGTAGGCGGGGATGGCGCCGACGGTGACGAGGACATGGGTTGCGAGGCGGCCGCCGGTGATCTTCTGCAAGATCTTCCACGGTTTCGGTTCGGTGGCGAGGATGGTGTCGGTGGCGCCGAAGGCGCGGGCGTCGTCGAGCTTTTTCGGTTCGAGGTCCATGGCGACGATGCGGGCCGCGCCCGCGAGCCGCGCGCCCTGGATCGCGTTGAGGCCGACGCCGCCGGCGCCGATCACCACCACGATGTCGCCGGGGCGGACGCGGGCGGTGTTGACCGCCGCGCCGACGCCGGTGGGCACGCCGCAGGCGAGCAGGCAGGCGGCCTCGGGCGCGATGGCCTCGCCGAGGCGGGCGACCTGGGACTGGTCGACCACGGCCTTTTCCGCGAAGGCGCCGCATTCCATGGCGGCATGCACCGGGGCGCCGGTGGCGTCGGTGAGCTTGGGCGCGCGCGTCTCGTTGCCGAAGCAGTAGACCGGCTGGCCGCGGGCGCAGTCGGGACAGGCCCCGCAGGCGCGGATCAGCGTGACGAGGACGCGGTCGCCGAGCGCGGCCTGGGTCACACCGGGCCCGAGGGCCGTGACGCGGCCCGCGGCCTCGTGGCCGTAGACGGCGGGCAGCGGGCCGCCCCAGGCGCCCTCCATGTAGGAGATGTCGGAGTGGCAGATGGCGACGGCCTCGATCGTGACCTCGATCTCGCCGGGGCCGGGATCGCGCAGGGTGAGCGTCTCGATCTGCAGCGGCGCCCCGAAGGCGCGGCAGACCGCGGCGCGGATCGTGGATGGCATCGGCTCGTCCCCCCTTCTCCTCCGCGGCCATCCTTGCACAGGGGCGCGCAGGGGCAAGGCCGAACCGCGCCGCGGGCCGGTCTTTTCCCGACACCGCGCTTGCAGCCGGACCGGGGCTGGCGCACAACCGCGGGAACGGGGGCGAGAGAGGGAGGGCAGGAGATGGACTGTCTCGATCTGGGCGACGTGGTGCTGCATTACGCCGACACCGGCCCGCGCGATGCGCCGGCGGTGGTGTTCTCGAACTCGCTCGGCACCGATTTCCGGCTCTGGGATCCGATCCTGCCGCTGTTGCCCGCGGGCTTGCGGATCATCCGCTACGACAAGCGGGGGCATGGGCTGTCGACCTGCCCGCCGGCGCCCTACACGATGGGCGGGCTGATCCATGACGCCGAGCGGCTGATGGACGCGCTGGGGGTCAGGGACAGCGTCTTCGTCGGGCTGTCGATCGGGGGGATGACGGCGCAGGGGCTGGCGGCCAAGCGGCTGGACCTGGTGCGCGCGGTGGTGCTGTCGAACACCGCGCCCAAGATCGGCACGCGCGAGATGTGGGCCGAGCGCATCGCCATCGCGGAACGCGACGGCACCGGGCCGATGGCCGACGCGATCATGACGCGGTGGTTTTCCAAGGGGTTCCGCGAGAGCGACCGGGTCTGGCCCTGGCGCCGGATGGTCGAGACGACGCCGGGCGCGGGCTATGCCGGCTGTTCCGCGGCCATCGCGGGCACGGATTTCTACACCACCACGGCGGCGCTGCGGCTGCCCGCGCTGGTGATCGCGGGGAGCGAGGACGGGTCGACCCCTCCCGACCTGGTGCGCGAGTTGGCCGACCTGATCCCGGGCGCGCGCTATGCGCTGATCCGGGGGGCGGGGCACCTGCCCTGCGTCGAGAAGCCCGAGGAATACGCGGCGCTGCTGACGGGGTTCCTGCGCGAGATCGGGCACCTGGAGGGCGCGGCGTGAGCGCGAGCCCGTTTTCGTCGCCGCTCTACGCGCGGCTGTTCGGGGATGCCGAGCTGGGGCGGCTGTTCTCGGACACGGCCGAGATCCGGGCGATGATGCTGGTGCTGGGGGCGCTGGCCAAGGTGCAGGGCAAGGCCGGCGTGATCCCGGAGGTGTCGGGGGCCTTCCTGCACCGGGCGTCGATGGAGCTGCAGATCGACCCCGCCGCGCTGGCGCAGGGGGTGGGGCAGAACGGGGTCAGCGTGCCGGGGCTGGTGGCGGCGCTCAGGAAGGCGCTGGAGGCGCCCGAGCACGCGGCCTGGCTGCACTGGGGCGCGACGAGCCAGGACATCCAGGACACCGGCCTGATGCTGCGGCTGCGGCAGGCGCTGGGGCTGGTCGAGGCGCGGCTGGTCGCGGCGGCGGGGGCGCTGGGACGGCTGGCCGAGGCCGAGGCGGAGACGCCGATGGCGGCGCGGACCTACGGGCAGGTGGCGGTGCCGTCGAGCTTCGGCGCGCTGGTGGCGGGTTGGGGCTGGCCGGTGATCCGGGCGGCGGAGCGGCTGCGGGCGCTGCGGCCGCGGCTGTGCGTGTCGCTGTCGGGGGCGGGCGGCACGGGGACGATGCTGGGGCCGGACCCCGCGGCGATCCGGGCGGCGCTGGCCGCGGCGCTGGGGCTGGCGGACCCGGGGCGGAGCTGGCACGCGGAGCGGTCGCTGATCGCGGAGGTGGCCGAGGCCTGCGGCGCGGCTGCGGCGGCCGGCGCGAAGGCGGGCGAGGACCTCTTGATCCTGACCCGCAGCGACGTGGCGGAGGTGCGGCTGGCGGGCGGCGGGGCGTCGTCGACCATGCCGCAGAAGGAGAACCCGGTGGCGCCGTCGGTTCTGGTGGCGCTCGGCCGCTTCTCGGCCGCGCAGGGCGCGGCGCTCGGCGCCGGCGCGGCGCGGGAGGCGCGGGACGGGGCGGCCTGGTTCACCGAATGGCTGGTGCTGCCGCAGCTGGTGATGGCGGCGGGGAAATCGGCCACGGTGCTGGCCGAGGTGGCCGCGCAGGTCGCGCCCGACCGCAGCGCGATGGCGGCGCGGCTGGCCGACCCGCTGGGCCTGATCCATGCCGAGGCGCTGAGCTTCGCGCTGGCCCGCGCGATGCCGCGGCCCGAGGCGCAAGGCGAGGTGAAGCGGCTGGCCGCCGAGGCGCGGGCGACCGGCACCCCCCTGCCCCGGCTGGTGGCCGAGGCCCACCCCGGCCTGGCGCTGCCGCCGCTGGAGGGCCGGGCGACGCTGGGCACCGCGCCGGACGAGGCCCGGGCCTTTGCCCGCGCGGCGCGGGAAATCGGCGATGGACAAGGGCCGACTGTCAACCTAGATTGACAGGTGACTGTCAATCCGAAAGCCCGCCGATGGCCACCCGCCGCCTGCCCGTCCTGTTCATCCTGATCACCGTGTCGCTGGACGCCATGGGCATCGGGCTGATCCTGCCGGTGATGCCGGACCTGATCCGCGAGGTGCGGGGCGCGACGCTGTCGGATGCCGCGCTCTGGGGCGGGATCCTGTCGGCGGTCTACGCGGTGATGCAGTTCGGCTTCTCGCCCACCATCGGCAACCTGTCGGACCGTTTCGGGCGGCGGCCGGTGCTGCTGGTATCAATGGCGGTGATGGCGATCGACTACGTGGTGATGGCGGTGGCGGGCACGATCTGGCTGCTGCTGGCCGGCCGCGTGGTGGCGGGGATCGCGGCGGCGACGCATTCGACGGCGTTGGCCTACATGGCCGACATCACCGACCGCGACCGGCGCGCGCAGAATTTCGGGCTGATCTCGGCGGGGTTCGGGATCGGCTTCATCCTCGGGCCGGCGATCGGGGGGCTCCTCGGCGGGCTCGACCCGCGGGCGCCCTTCGTGGCGGCGGCCTGCCTGGCAGCGGCGAACTTCGCCTTCGGCTGGTTCGTCCTGCCCGAGAGCCTGCCGGCCGAGCGCCGCCGCGCCTTCGACTGGCGGCGGGCGAACCCGGCGGGCGCACTGCGCCAGATGGGCCGGCTGCCCGGGGTCAAGGCGCTGCTGGCGGTGATGCTGGCCTACCAGATCGCCAATTTCACCTACCCCGCGGTCTGGGCCTACTACACGCAAGGCGCGTTTGGCTGGAGTGCCGGGACGGTGGGACTGTCGCTGGCGGCCTATGGCGTGGCCATGGCCGTGGTGCAGGGCGGGCTGATCCGGGCCGTGCTGCCGCGGCTGGGGGAACACCGGGCCGTGCTCTGGGGGCTGGTGCTGAACACGGTCTGCCTTGTCCTTTACGGCTTTGCCAACCAGGGCTGGATGATCTGGGTGCTGATCCCGGTCTCGGCGGTGGGCGCCATCGTCGCCCCCGCGATGCAGGGCGTGATGAGCCGGGCGGCGGGCGAGGACGCGCAGGGCGAGTTGCAGGGCGTGCTTTCGTCGATCTCGGCCCTGTCGATGATCCTGTCGCCGCTGATGATGACGCAGGCGTTCTTCTGGTTCACGCGCGAGGGCGGCGCGGTCTGGCTGCCGGGCGCGCCGTTCCTGCTGGGCGCCGTGCTGATGGGCGGGGCGCTGGCCATCTACGCCGGCACCCGCGGGCGCCCTGCCCCGGCGCCGGTGCCCGCGGCGGAGTGAGCCTGCGTATTTTCGGAAAGATGAAGGATCAGCCGCCCGCGAGGATCCCGGCGTAGACCTCCGGGTCGGCGTTGCCGCCCGAGAGCGTGGCGATCACCGGGCCGTCGGCGAGGTCGCGGCCGTGGAACAGCGCCGCGGCCAGCGCGACGGCGCCGCCGGGCTCGACGACGAGTTTCAGGCGGACGGCGGCCAGCCGCATCGCCTCCTTCACCTCGAGCTCGGTCACGACGATCCCGGGGCCGCAGAGGCGGGACATGATCGGGAAGGTGATCGCGCCGGGCATGGGCGTGAGGATCGCGTCGCAGAGCCCGACCTCGGGCGCGCCGTGGCCGGTGCGGGTGCCGGCGGCCAGCGAGCGCGCGGTGTCGTCGAAGCCCTGCGGCTCGACCGGGCGGACGGTGAAGCCGGGGGCGTGGGCCTCGAGCGCCAGCGCGATGCCCGAGGTCAGGCCGCCGCCGCCGCAGCAGGTGAGGACGGTGCCCGACGTGATGCCGAGGGCGGCGGCCTGCGCGGCGATTTCCAGCCCGCAGGTCCCCTGCCCCGCGATCACCTGCGGCTCGTCGAAGGGCTTGATCAGGGTCATGCCGCGCTCGGCCTGGAGGCGCGCGCCGATCTCCTCGCGGTTCTCGCCGCCGGCGCGGTCGTAGAGCACGACCTCGGCGCCCAGCGCGCGGGTGTTCTCGATCTTCAGGGCCGGCGCGTCCCTGGGCATGATGATGATGGCGGGCACGCCGTGGAGCTGCGCGGCATGGGCCACGCCCTGCGCGTGGTTGCCGGAGGAGAAGGCGAGGACGCCGCGGGCCCGCGTCGCGGGGTCGAGCGCAGAGACGGCGGACCAGCCGCCGCGGAACTTGAAGGAGCCGGTGTGCTGCAGCACCTCGGCCTTGGCGTAGACGGGCCGGCCCGCGATCGCGTCGAGGAAGGGCGAGGACAGGAGCGGGGTTTCGCGCACCACGCCCCTGGCACGGGCGGCGGCGGCCTCGATCATCGGGAGGTCGGTCATTGGGTCTGGTCCAGAACGGTGGCGATCACGCGGATCGCGGGGGCTTCGTCGAGAAAGGGAACATGGCCGCGGTCGGGCAGCTCGGCATGGGCCATGTCGGGGCGGCGGCGGCGCATCTCGGCGGCGGTGTCGGCCGACAGGATGTTGGAGCCCGCGCCGCGGATGAGGCCGAGGGGCGCGCCGGCGAGCGCGTCGAACAGCGGCCAGAGGTCGGGGGCCTGCGCCTCGGGCGCGAAGGCGGGGGCGACGGCGTCGCGCAAGGCAGGATCGTAGCGGTTGACGAGGCGGCCGTCCTCCTGCCGGTAGATGCGGCGGGCGAGCGCGGCCCAGTTGGCCTCGGGCACGTCGCGGAAGGCCGGGGCGTAGTGGCGCGGGAAGCTGGCGGCGGCCTCCTCCAGCGTCTTGAAGCGCGGCGGACGCCCGAGATACTCCATGATGTAGGCGAGGCCCTCGGGGCTGACGACGGGGCCGATGTCGTTGAAGACGACGCCGGCGATCCGGGGCCGCGCCATCGCGGCCAGCACCAGCGCCACGAGGCCGCCGCGGGAGGTGCCGAGGATGGTGACGCGGTCCAGCCCCATGTGGTCGAGGAGGGTCAGCACGTCGGCGGCCTCCTGCGGGATCTGGTAGGTGGCGGGGTCGCCCCAGTCCGACGCGCCGCGGCCGCGGAAATCCATGCGGATGACCTGCGCGCGGCCGGCGAAGGCGTCCACCACCGGCTCGAAGTCGTCCATGTTGCGGGTGAGGCCCGGCAGGCAGAGGAGCGGCTGCCCCTCGCCCGTGACGTCATAGGCCAGGCGCAGGCCGTCGGCGGCGGTGACGAACTCCATTCAGATCTCCAGAAGGGCGGGCACGGCGGTGAGGTCGGCGGCAACGTGGTCGGGCTGTCCGGGCAGCCGGTCCACGGGCAGGCCGGCGCGGTTGACCCAGAGCGTGCGGAAGCCGTAGGCGGCGGCGCTGCAGACGTCCCAGCCGTTGGAGGACACGAACAGCACCGCGTCGCGGGCGGTGCCCAGCCGCGCGCCGACGAGGTCGTAGACACGCGCGTCGGGCTTGAAGGTGCCGACATCCGCCACGCTGAGGACGGCGTCGAGATGGGGCGCGATGCCGGCCGAGGCGACGGCGGCGTCCAGCATCCGGGGCGAGCCGTTGGACAGGATGGCGCAGGTCAGGCCCGCGGCCTTGAGGCGGGCGAGCACGGCGGGCACCTCGGGGTAGGCCGCGAGGTGCCAGTAGAGGTCGAGAAGCGCGGCCCGGAGGCCCGCATCGGCCAGCCCCGCGCGGGCGAGCGCCCAGTCGAGCCCGTCCTCGGTCAGCTGCCAGAAATCGCAGTAGTCGCCGGTGACGGCGCGGAGCCAGGAATACTCCAGCTGCTTGGCGCGCCAGTCGGCGGCGACCTGCTGCCAGACGGCGGCAAAGCCCTCGCGCCCGGGCTCGGCGGCCAGCGCGCGGGCGGCGGCGCTGACGTCGAACAGCGTGCCGTAGGCGTCGAAGACGCAGGCGGTGATGCGGGTCATCGGCCCTCCCCTTCCGGTTCGCGGCGCACCCTTGCACGTCCGCGCGGCCGCGACAATTCGTGACGCCCGGGTTTCATCCCGCGGCGCGCTGGCCTACCTTGGGGCCGAGCCGCGGCAGACCGACCCACGCCGCAGAACCCACCTTCCCCCGACAAAGGATACACCCATGACCCAGGCCACCCCTGGCAGCACCGTTTCGATTCACTACACCGGCACCCTGTCGGACGGCACCACCTTCGACAGCTCCGAGGGGCGCGACCCGCTGACCTTCGAGATGGGCGCGGGCCAGATCATTCCCGGCCTCGAGGCCGCGCTGTCGGGCATGTCGGCCGGCGAGAGCAAGACCGTGACGATCCCCGCCGCCGAAGCCTACGGGCCGCACCACGCCGAGGCGATCCAGGAGATCCCGCGCTCGGCGGTGCCCGAGCACATCCCGCTGGACCTCGGCACGCAGCTGCAGGTGCAGACGCCCGACGGGCGCGCGATGCCGGTGACGGTGGCGCAGGTGACCGAGGAGACGGTGACGCTGGACGCCAACCACCCGCTGGCGGGCAAGGACCTGACCTTTGCCGTCGAGGTCGTCGCCGTCGCCTGAGCGCGACCGCGGGGCCCGGCAGGACCGGGCCCCCCTCCCGCATCGCGGGGCGCGCGCGCGCGACGCGCAATGCGGCCCGCGGGCCGGGCCTAGATCGGCCGCCGGCGGGTGCCGGGCGGCCGGCGTGACCGGCGCCATTGCTGACAAGGTCAGGCATCATTGACGGCGCCATCGGCGCATTTACCTCCCCCTGCGACGGTCTGACGCGGACGCGCCGGCCCCGGGCCACGCGCCCCGGACGGCCCCGCCGCCACGGACCGTGACGACATGGAAGGGAGGATCCATGACATCATCTCGTGTGCTGGCCGCCGTCTGCGCGGCCATGCTGGCGGGACCGCCGGCCGCCATCGCCGACACCGCCGCACCCGTCGCCGCCGCCGAGCTTTACGCCGCGTCCTGCTCGGCCTGCCACGGACGGACGGGCCGGGGCGTCTCGGTCTACCCGTCGCTGCAGAACCGGACGGCGGACTACATCACCGAAAAGCTGGAGATCTACCGCTCGGGCGAGCGGATCGGGCCCAACTCGGGGCTGATGATCCCCAATGCGCGTGATCTGACCGACGCCGAGATCGCGGCGCTGTCGGAGTTCATCTCCACGACGTTCCGCTAGCCGGCGGCGGGAGAACCGGGCGGCGGGCCCTTCGCGGCCGCCCGCCCGTCGGGATCCGCGGGCGCAGGACGGGACGAGGCCGGCTCGTGCGGACGGCCTCGGGCCAGGCGCCCGCGGAAGGGGTGCACCACGGGGTGCACGCATCCGCACGGCGCGGCACCGGGGAGGGTGCCGTTTTTTCGGGAGGAAGACGATGAAACCTGCAAAGACCGGGCTGATGCTCTGCGCAGCCCTTGCATCGACCGCCCTGGTCGCCATCCACGGGACGGCGGCCCAGGCCAACGCGCCCAGCCTGACCTACGAGACCGTGATGTCCGAGCTGAACGGGCCGTGGGACATGGCGTTCCTCGAGGACGGGACGATGTTCTTCACCGAGAAATGCCACGGGCTGTCGGTGCGGATGCCCTCGGGCGACGTCATGCGCCTGCTGGGCATGACCGGGTCCGAGGGCTACGCCACCACCGCCGACGACCTGTTCTGCGAGGGGCAGGCCGGGATGCTGGGCGTGGCCGTGGACCCCGACTTCGCGTCGAACCGGCTGATCTACGTCTACTCGGCCTCGACCGCCACCGGCGCGCAATCCAACCATGTCCTGCGGCTGCGGGTCGCCGATGACTTCGCCTCGGTCTCGGACCGGGTCGATATCGTGGACGACATCCCCTACAAGCCGGCGGCCTCGGATCACCCCTTCGGCGGGCCGGGCGCGCACAACGGCGGCCGGATCCGGTTCCACGACGGCTATCTCTACGTCACCACCGGCGACATCCACAGCGGTGACGGCCCGCAGTCGCCGGTGCGGCTGGCCGGCAAGGTGCTGCGCATCGACGGCGACGGCAACCCCGCCCCGGACAACGGCGCCCCCGAGGGCTTCGACCCGCGCATCTTCACCTATGGCCACCGCAACGTGCAGGGCATCGCCTTCGACCCCGACACCGGCGCGGTGGTGATCGCCGAGCACGGGCCGTGGCATTCCGACGAGGTGACGGTGCTTCGGCCCGGCGGCAACGGCGGCTGGGATCCGCGCCCGAACATGGCGGGCCGGGGCGATTGCCCGGACAACTACTGCGGCTATTCGCCGAACCAGATGGAGGGCATGGACCCGGCGGAGCGCGCGGCCTTCATGCCGATGACCGACACCGCCACCTACCCCGACGCGATGCCGCCCGCCTGGGTCAACGACGGGCTGTCGCAGGGCACGGGCTCGGCCGCCTTCCTGGTGGGCGACCAGTGGGGCGACTGGAACGGCATGATGGCCGTGGGGATCATGGGCATCGGCTTCGGCGGCACGCCCGTGGGCCAGCGGATCGACCTTCTGAACATCGCGGATGACGGGATGTCGGCCGAGGTGATCTCCATGCCGCTGCCGATGGAGCCGGGGCGCTTCCGGTCGGTCGTGCTGGGGCCGGACGGCAACCTCTATGCCGCGATGGACGAGGGCGAGATCTACCGGATCATCCCGAACTGAGCCCGTCCGCCGGTCGGGCGGCATGACACCACAGGCGCGGCCGCCCCACCCCGGGGCGGCCGCGTTCTTCTTCGGGGTGCGGGCCGCCCCGGGGGCGCGGACGGGCCGGCAAGGGGGGCCGCGCGCGCCGCCTCAGAGCGCTGTGAGGGGCTCGGGCCAGGGTGCGAGGTCGGCGCCGGGCACGAGGCCCAGGTCGGCGCAGCCCCGGGCGAAGTCACCGGCGTTGGCGATCTTGTCCGACCATGTGCCGGCGCGGTCCTGCGGCGGGGCGGGACGGATCGGGAGGAGCGGCGCGCCCTGGTCGAAATCCCCAAGGTGCCGGCGCAGCGCCGTGGCGCGGGCGGCATCATCGGGCAGCGCCACCAGCGCCTCGTAGGACAGGGCGAGGTGCAGCCGGTGCCGGTGGCGGCGCATCAGGTCGAGCCATGGCACCCGCCCCCGGAGGAACCGGCGATACCTGCGGGGCGACAGCACGGGCCGCAGCGCGGTGGTGTCGACGCCCCGGAAGGCCCCGGACAGGCGGCGTTTCTCCATCGAGATGAAGGTGTCGAGCGGGTTGCGCAGGAGTGCGCAGGGAAGGATTCGCGGATCGCCCAGCAGGCGGTCGACGGCGGCGACAGGCAGGTGGTGGGGAAAGATCTTGAGCGCCGAGAGCGGGCGCGCGTTGTACGCGGCGAGGCAGGCGATGGCGGCCAAAGGCTCGGCACGGACGCGGGCGACGAGGGGCGGATGCGTCATCAGGCTGCGCAGGTCGGCGGCCGGGTCGGGCAGGTCGACGCCGAGCTGTGCCGCAACGCGGTGCAGACGCGCGCGCACGCTGGCCTCGCCGTCCTGGAAGGAATGGACCTGCACCGCCCGGGGGTTGAACACCTCGGTCTGGCTGGCGACGAAGGGCAGCGCCGCGAGCAGGTCCGAGAGGTAGTTGCTGCCCGACCGGTTGAAGGACAGGACGACGAGGGTGCGCGGCCCCCCGGCCCCCGTCACAGGTTCTCGGGCTGCAGCATCCCCAGCACGTGGTAGCCGCCGTCGACAATCACGATCTCGCCCGTGGTGCAGGCGCCGTAGTCCGAGCACAGGTAGACCGCGGTGCCGCCGATCGCCTCGAGCGTGGCGTTGGCGCGCAGGGGGGCGTTGGCCTCGGTGGTCTTGAAGGTCTTGCGCGCGCCGCCGATGGCCGCGCCGGCCAGCGTCTTCATCGGCCCGGGGCTGATCGCGTTGACGCGGATCTGTTGCGGGCCGAGGTCGTTGGCGAGGTAGCGGACCGAGGATTCCAGCGCCGCCTTGGCGACGCCCATCACGTTGTAGAACGGCGTGACCCGGTTCGAGCCCTGGTAGGTGAGGGTCACGAGGCTGCCGCCCTGCGGCATCAGCTCGGCCGCGCGGCGGGCGACGTCGATGAAGGAGTAGCAGGAGATCGTCAGCGAGTTGCGGAAGTTCTCGCGCGAGGTGTTGATGAAGCGGCCGGTCAGTTCGTTCTTGTCGGAAAAGGCGATGGCGTGGACCACGAAGTCGAGGCTGCCCCAGCGGTCCTTGAGCACCGCGAAACCGGCGTCGAGGCTGGCGTCGTCCGTGACGTCGACGTCGATCATGAGGTCGGAGCCGACCGAGGCGGCCAGCGGCTCGACCCGCTTGCCGAAGGCCTCGCCCTGGTAGGAAAAGGCCAGCTCCGCGCCCTCGGCGTGCAGGGCGCGCGCGATGCCCCAGGCGATGGAACGGTCGTTCGCGACCCCCATGATCAAGCCGCGCTTGCCCGTCATCAAGTTCGCCATGTCCGTCTTACCCGTCAAACCGGCTGAGCAGCATGGAGCCGTTCGTGCCGCCGAAACCAAAGGAATTCGTCATCACCGTGTCGAGGCCGGCGTTCTCGCGCAGGGCGGTCGCGATCTCGTCCGGGCTGAGGGCCGGGTCGAGCGTCTCGACGTTGATCGAGGGGGCGATGAAGTCGCCCTGCAGCATCAGGAGGCAGAAGATCGCCTCGAGCGCGCCCGCCGCACCCTGTGCGTGCCCGGTCATCGACTTGGTGGAGGAAATCGGCGGCGTGGCGCCTTCGCCGAAGACGCGGCGGACGGCCTTGACCTCGCCCACGTCGCCCACCGGCGTCGAGGTGCCGTGGGCGTTGATGTAGTCGACGCGGCGGCCCTGCGGCAGGGTCTGGAGCGCCAGCCGCATGGCGCGCTCGCCGCCCTCGCCCGAGGGGGCGACCATGTCGTGCCCGTCCGAGGTGGCGGCAAAGCCCGTGACCTCGGCCAGGATGGTGGCGCCGCGGGCCTGGGCGTGCTCCAGCGCCTCCAGCACCACGATGCCGCCGCCGCCCGCGATGACGAAGCCGTCGCGGCCTGCATCAAACGCGCGGGACGCCTGCTGCGGCGTGTCGTTGTATTTCGACGACATCGCGCCCATCGCGTCGAAGAGGCAGGACAGCGTCCAGTCCAGCTCCTCCGCGCCGCCGGCGAACATGACGTCCTGCTTGCCCAGCATGATCTGCTCGGCCGCCGCCCCGATGCAGTGCAGCGAGGTCGAGCAGGCCGAGGTGATCGAGTAGTTGATGCCCTTGATCCGGTAGGCGGTGGCGAGGTTGGCGCTGATCGTGGAGGACATGCATTTCGGCACCGCGAAGGGGCCGATCCGTTTGGTGGCACCCGTCGACAGCACCGACTGGTGCGCGGCGAACATGGCGCTGGTCGACGGCCCGCCCGAGCCCGCGATGAGGCCGGTGCGTTCGTTGACGATCTCGGCCTCGGTCAGGCCGGCGTGGGCGATGGCCTGCCCCATGGCGATGTGCGCGTAGGCGGCGCCGGGGCCCATGAAGCGCAGCGCGCGCTTGTCGATGTGCTCGGACGGGTCGATCTTGAGCGTGCCCGCGACGGTGCTGCGGAAGCCGTGCTCGACCATGTCGGGGTGGGTCTCGATGCCCGAGCGGCCGGCGCGCAGGGACGCCTCCACCTCGGCGGCGGTGTTGCCGATGGGCGAGACGATGCCCAGCCCGGTGACGACGACGCGTCTCATCCGCAAACCTCCGGTCTGTCGCGGCGCATGGTGTGCTCCCTCCGTCCTCGGGGTTGTTTAGGATAGCAAGGGGGATGGGGCAAGGCGGTTCGGCCCCGCGGCGAGGCGGCGGGCGCGGCGCGGCCCTCAGCTCTCGCTGAGCGCCACCTTCATGTCGCGGACCTGGTAGATCACCTCGCCGTCGGCCTCGACGGTGCCGTCGGCGACGCCCATGGTCAGGCGGCGGGTCTGGATGGCCTTGGTGAAATCCACCTTGTAGGTCAGCATCTTGCGGTCCGGCCGGACCATGCCCGTCAGCTTCACCTCGCCCACGCCGAGGGCATAGCCGCGCCCGGTCCAGCCGCGCCAGCCGAGGTTGAAGCCGGTGAGCTGCCACAGCCCGTCGAGCCCGAGGCAGCCCGGCATGATCGGGTTGCCGGGGAAATGGCAGGAGAAGAACCACAGGTCGGGGGTGATGTCGAACTCGGCCACGACATGGCCCTTGCCGTGCAGGCCGCCGTCGCCCGAGATCTCGGTGATCCGGTCCATCATCAGCATCGGCGGCTCGGGCAGCTGCGCGTTGCCGGGCCCGAAGAGCTCGCCGCGGGCGCAGGCGAGCAGCGCCTCCCGATCGAAGGATGTCGGATAGTCTGCCATGTCCCCCCGCAGATGTTGTGGTCGGTCCTGCCCCGTCCGTCCGGTCTAGCACCGGGGCTTGCGAGGGCGCAAGGGCGGGGCCGCGGGGCGCTTTGCGATTGAAACCGGGGCGGAAAGCCCCCTATATACTGCTGTCAAGCCCGAGAAAGACCCGACGCCATGACCCCCGAAGCCCTCGAACGCGGAAAACGCTGGCTCGCCAAGGCCGACCTGAGGCCGACGCGGCAGCGCCTTGCGCTGGCCTCGCTGCTGGTGGGCGACGGGGAAAACCGGCACGTCACGGCCGAGGGGCTGCACGACGCGGTCCTGTCGACGGGCGACAAGGTTTCGCTGGCCACCGTCTACAACACGCTCAAGGCGTTCTGCGACGCGGGGCTGATGCAGGAGGTCACGGTCGACGGCTCGCGCAGCTACTTCGACACGCGGATGGACGACCACCCGCATTTCCACTTCGAGGACAGCGGCACCCTGACCGACGCGCCGGCGACCGAGCTGGAGATCCGCTCGCTGCCCGACGTGCCCGAGGGCTACGAGATCGCCAAGCTGGACGTGGTGATACGCCTGCGCCGCAAGACCTGACCGCGCAAGGGTCTTGCAAGACCCTTGCCCCGTCCTTGCAAGGACGGGCGCAAAGCCTTGCATGGCTTTGGGCAAACTCTTGCAAGAGTTTGCTTTGGCCCTAGCCAAACCGGGTCCGACCCTGTAGGGGCTCCGGCAATCCCACCGATTTCCTCAAGGGCCCCCCATGGACCTCCGCAACATCGCGATCATCGCGCATGTCGACCACGGCAAGACGACGCTGGTCGACAACCTCCTCAAGCAGTCCGGCGCCTTCCGCGAGAACCAGGCCGTGGCCGAGCGCGCGATGGACAGCAACGACCTCGAGCGCGAGCGCGGGATCACCATTCTCGCCAAGGCGACCAGCGTGGAGTGGAAGGGGATCCGCATCAACATCGTCGACACCCCCGGCCACGCCGATTTCGGCGGCGAGGTGGAGCGCATCCTGTCGATGGTGGACGGGGTGGTGCTGCTGGTGGACGCGGCCGAGGGGCCGATGCCGCAGACCAAGTTCGTCACCTCCAAGGCGCTGGCGCTGGGGCTGCGGCCGATCGTGGTGCTGAACAAGGTCGACAAGCCCGACGCCGAGCCCGACCGCGCGCTGAACGAGGTGTTCGACCTGTTCGCCGCGCTCGACGCCGACGAGGGGCAGCTCGATTTCCCGCATCTCTACGCCTCGGGCCGCGCCGGCTGGGCCGACGAGACGCTCGACGGCCCCCGCAAGGACCTGGGCGCGCTGTTCGATCTCGTGGTGCGCCACGTGCCGCCGCCGGCGCAGATCGCGCGCGAGGCCGAGCCGTTCCGGATGCTGGCCACCACGCTGGGCGCCGACCCCTTCATCGGCCGCATCCTGACCGGCCGGGTCGAATCCGGCCGCCTGACCGTGGGCGAGACGATCAAGGCCCTCAGCCGCACCGGCGAGCGCCTGGAACAGTTCCGCGTCACCAAGATCCTCGCCTTCCGCGGGCTCAGCCAGCAACAGATCGACGAGGCCGTCGCGGGCGATATCGTGACGCTGGCCGGCATGTCCAAGGCCACCGTGGCCGACACGCTGTGCGACCTGTCGGTCGACACCGCCCTGCCCGCCCAGCCGATCGACCCGCCGACGATCTCGGTCACCTTCGGCATCAACGACAGCCCGCTCGCCGGCCGCGACGGCAAGAAGGTCCAGTCCCGCGTCATCCGGGACCGGCTGATGAAGGAGGCGGAATCCAACGTCGCCATCCGCGTCACCGACACCCCCGGCGGCGAGGCCTTCGAGGTCGCGGGCCGCGGCGAGTTGCAGATGGGCGTGCTGATCGAGAACATGCGCCGCGAGGGCTTCGAGCTGTCGATCTCGCGGCCTCGGGTGCTCCTGCGTGAGGAAAACGGCCAGACGCTGGAGCCGATCGAGGAGGTGACGATCGACGTGGACGACGAGTTCACCGGCCCGGTCATCGAGAAGGTCACGGGCCCACGCCGGGGCGAGCTGGTGGAAATGAAGCCCGCCGGAACGGGCAAGACGCGCATCGTGGCGCTGGTGCCGGCCCGCGGGCTGATCGGCTATCACGGGGAATTCATGACCGACACGCGCGGCACCGGCGTGCTGAACCGCGTGTTCCACAGCTGGGCGCCGCACAAGGGCCCGATCCCGGGCCGGCGCGCCGGCGTCCTGATCTCGATGGAGAACGGCACCTCGGTCGCCTACGCGCTGTTCAACCTCGAGGACCGCGGCCGCATGTTCATCGGCGCGCAGGAGGATGTCTACGAGGGCATGATCATCGGCGAGCACAGCCGCGACAACGACCTCGAGGTGAACCCGCTGAAGGGCAAGAAGCTGACCAACATCCGCGCGTCGGGCTCGGACGAGGCGGTGCGCCTGACCACGCCGATCACGATGACGCTGGAACAGGCCATCGCCTACATCGACGACGACGAGCTGGTCGAGGTCACGCCCAACGCGATCCGCCTGCGCAAGCGCTTCCTCGACCCGCACGAGCGCAAGCGGCAGTCGCGCGCCTCGGCCTGACCGGGGCAAGGATGGCGGCGGAGACGGACGTTCGCCTCTATCTCGACCCCGTGCTCACCGACATGGCCGAGCGCGGCGAACACCTGTTCCTGCGCCGGCTGGCCGCGGTGCTGCAGCGCCACGGCCTGACCCCGCACTACCACGTGCAGACCCCGGCCGAGCGCCTGGCCTCGGCGTCGCGGCCGGGCCGCGCGATCTACCTGATGGAGCCGCCGCTCACCGACCGCGGCCTCACCATCCGCAAGAACTACATCTACCCGTTCTGGAAGATCGAGCGCAGCGCCGAGCGCTGGACCTGGCCCGTGGCCGCCGCGCGCTTCGATCCGGCCGCCGCCCCGCAGCCACAGGCCCGGCGCTTCGCCCGGCGCATCCGGGACCGGCTGTTCGGGCCCGAGGCGGACCGCGCCCGGCGCGACGGCATCGTCTACGTCCCGCTGCAGGGCCGCCTGCTGGAGCACCGGTCGTTCCAGTCGATGAGCCCGGTCGAGATGCTGGAGACCATCCTGCGCTGCGACACCACCCGGGCCGTCCACGCCACGCTGCACCCGGCCGAGACCTACACCCGCCCCGAGCGCGCGGCGCTGTCGGCGCTCGCCGACCGGCACCCGCGCCTGTCGCTGGTCGACCGCCCGATGGCGGCGCTGCTGCAGGTCTGCGACTATGTGGCGACGCAGAACTCGGGCGTGGCCCTGTCGGCCTACCTGCACCGCAAGCCCGTGGTGCTGTTCGCCCGCAGCGACCTGCACCACATCGCGGCCAACGTGCTGGATCTCGGTGCCGAGGAGGCGCTGGCCCGTGCCCCGGACCTCGCCCCCGACGTCGACGCCTACCTGTGGTGGATCCTGCACGACCAGTCGATCAACGCCGCCGTCCCCGAGACCGAGGACCGGATCGAGGCCACCCTCAGGCGCCACGGCTGGCTGGGCTAGGACCGGGCGCGCGTCACCCGCGGCCGGTGCTGCCCCCGCTCGGCAGCAGGTGGTCCATGTTCATCGCGGGCTGGTCGCAGCCGGCCTCGCCCACGATGCGGGCGGGCACGCCGGCCACCGTCTTGCAGGGCGGCACTTCCTCGAGCACCACCGAGCCCGCCGCGATGCGCGAGCAGTTGCCGATGCGGATGTTGCCCAGCACCTTGGCCCCTGCCCCGATCAGCACGCCGTCGCCGATCTTGGGATGGCGATCCTCGGTCTCCTTGCCGGTGCCGCCCAGCGTCACCGAATGCAGCATCGACACGTTGTCCCCCACCACCGCCGTCTCGCCGACGACGATGGAATGGGCGTGGTCGATCATCAGGCCCTTGCCGATCCGGGCGGCCGGGTGGATGTCGACGCCAAAGACCTCGGACACCCGCATCTGGATGAAATAGGCGAAATCGGTGCGCCCCTGCGTCCACAGCCAATGGCCGACGCGATAGGCCTGCACGGCCTGGAACCCCTTGAAGAACAACAGCGGCTGGATGTAGCGATGGCAGGCCGGGTCGCGGTCGTAGACGGCCATGATGTCGGCGCGCGCGGCCACGCCCAGGCTGGGGTCTGCGGCATAGGCCTCGTCCGCGATCTCGCGCAGCAGCTGCTCCGACATCTCGCCCGAGGCCAGCTTCTGCGCCATCCGGTAGGCCAGCGCGCGCTCCAGCGTGTCGTGGTGCAGGATGCAGCCGTGGATCAGGCCCCCCAGCAGCGGCTCGTCGCGCACCGCCTGCTCGGCCTCGTCCAGGATGCGCGTCCAGACCGGGTCGAGCCCGGCCAGTTTCCGTTGCAGCTTCGCCATGCCAGCGCCCTCCGGTCCGTCGCCTGTGCTTCTACCGCAGATAGGCGCACCGGTCCATGACGGAAGGGGCCGCGTCACGGAAAGGCTACACCGGGTCGGGCAGGCGCAGCTCGGCGTAGTGCAGGACAAGGGTGAGCGCGCCGCCGGCGAAGCTGCCCCCCTGCGCGGTGATCTCCAGCGCCGTGGGCGTCCAGTAGACGATCGGCGCCGCCGGCCCGTTGACCCAGGAATTGAGGCCGGTGCCAAGCCCGGTGCCGAACCGCCCGGTATCGCCGGGCACGCCCAGGTCCCAGCTCGCGGCGGTGCCGGTGATCGCCTCGGTGACGCGGCCCGTCACCCCGAACAGCAGCGCCCGCGCGGGGATCACCGGCGCCGTGGTCACGGCGGGGCCCGCGCTGAGGACCACCTCGATATCCAGCGATGACAAGGACATGGAAGCACCCGCAGGACTCAGCGACACGGCGCCCGGGCGCCAGTCGGCCCCGTCCCAGACCGCCGGCAGCCCGCTGTCCAGCACGAAGGCCCGCCAGCCCCGCTGCGGCGCCACGAAGACCCAGCCGCCGTTCACCGACAGCGCCAGCCTGCCGTCCTGCCCGGCCCAGGCGTTCACGCCCCCCGGCGGCACGGCGTAGACCGTCCCCTCGGGCGCGGCCGCCGGCGGGGTCGTCAGGCTGGCCGAGGCCAGCACCAGCTGGGTCATCCCGTCGACCCGCACCAGCGCCTCGTTCACGGTGACGTGCTTCTGCGCCTGTGCGGGCGCCAGCAGCGGAAGGGACAGGCGCGGTGTGTCAGTCATCGATCTCGATCCTTGCAAACGGCCCCGGCCCGAAACGGTCGGACAGCTGGGCAACCTCGATGGTGAAGGGCGACTGCGTGCCGTCCCCGGCCCGCATCGCGGCGGTGTAGGTAAAGGCGGGGGCGGCCAGCGTCGCCTCGCGCCTGGGCCCCCCGGCATCGGTCACGCGCAGGAGGTAGCTTTCCGCCGCCTCCCCCAGCGGCACCTCGATCCCCTCCCAGCTGTCGCCGTCGATCCGGGTGCGCCGGATCCAGCTGAGGTAAAGGTCCCCGCCGGTCGGCGTGGCGCGCAGGTGCGCGGGCGCGTAGGGTCTCAGGCCGACGCCCGCAAAGGCGGCCACCCGCTCGACGTAGCTCGGGTCGTCCACGCTCCGCCGCGCCGGCCCGATGCGGTAGTGGCGGGCCAGGCCGCGGGCCGCGGGCGGCAGGTCGATCTGCACCGGCGCCCCGTCCAGCAGCACGAACAGGCTTCCCTCCGGCCACAGCTCGGGCATCACGCCATCGGTGCCCTGCTGCCCCCTCAGGCGCAGGCCGATGTCCCACAGCCCCTCGCCCACCAGCGTCGCGCCCGCGAACTGGATCACCTCCCAGTCGCCGTCGTCCCCCGACCCGATCGCGGCCAGGTTGGCCCCGTTCAGAACCGCCCCCGCCTCCGCCGCCGACAGCTGGCCCGCCGCGATCCGCACCCGCATGGGCGCACCGCGATCCCAGAGCCCCGGCGCCGCGGCGGCCAGCGGCGTCACCAGCTCGCCCATCACCGCGCGGCGCTCGATCAGCCGGTTGAGCGTGAACCCGTCCGCCCCCGGCGCGGCATAGACCGCGACCGACCCGGGCCAGGGCCGCGCCGTGACCGCCAGGTGCGGGCTGTGCTCCACCTCCGCCCCGGACAGGAGCGGCAGGTCCAGGAACACCGGCGCGACCGGCACCGGCGGCACGAACTCCGAGGCCGGCGCGCGCTCCTCCACCGCGTCGGAGGGCTCGAAGACCGAGGGCTCGGCCCGGACCGCCTCGATCATCCGCACGCCCCGGTCCTCGACCCGGTCGATCCGCCAGGTCGACCCGTCGCCCAGCGCCACCAGCGCCCCCGCGCCCAGCGCCCGCCGCGACGGCGGCAGGGCGAACCGCAGCTGGTCCCGCGCCACCCGCGCCTCGGCCAGCCAGCGCTCGGCGATGGCCTGCCCCTCGGGGCCGGTCAGGGCCAGCGGCAGGTCGGAGGCCGTCACCCCATCGGCGTCGTCGCCGGGGAACACCGCCTCGGCCACCCGCTCCTCGTAGCCCGCCTCGGCCGCGACGAAGCCCACCCGCACCCGCCCCGCGGTCTCGGCCTCGGCGGCGCGGATCCCGGCGATGCCGCCCCAGTCCTCCTCGTCGCGCGCCGTGTCGCCCGCGTCGATCACCGCCTCCGCCCGGCGCGGCAAAGGCAGGAACACCAGCCGCCCCTCCCGCTCCACGGCCTGAAATCCATACGCCAGCATCAGCGCCTGAAGCCGCGCCCGGGCGCTTTCCGTCTCGCCCGACAGGTGCCCGCGCACCAGCCCGTAGAGGGCCGAGACGTCGTAATCCTCCACCCCCGCCGCCTCGCACAGCTCGGCCACCACCTGGTCCAGCGGCGCCGCCTCGATCCGGCCCGTGATCCAGTGGCCAAGCCGCCAGTTGTCCCCGTCCGACCAGCGCTCCACGTCGTTCGGAAACGCCGGCCAGGGCCGCGCGTCCCAGGCCCAGACATGGGCGCGGTCCATCTCCAGCATCGGGCCGCCATAGACGTCCGACACCGGGTTGCGCCCGGGCTCGGCCCAGTAGGACAGCACCGAGCGCAGGTACTGCTGCTGGATCAGGTCGTCGCGCCGTCCGTTGGAATACCGCGGCAGGGCGCTCTCAGAGCTCTTCGGGTCGAAGAAGACGTTGGGCTGGTTGGTGCCCTTGTCGACGGCAGGGCAGCCGATCTCGGTGAAGCGGATCGGCTTCGACCGCGGCACCCAAGGCGTCGTCGCCGAGGCCGAGATCAGCGCGACCTCGGACACCAGCAGGTCGGTCGCATCGCCCCCGCCCCGCAGGTCCGACAGCGACAGCGTCACGCCCGCGGCACCAGGCCGGAACGCCAGCCGCACCTCCTGCCAGTCCGCGCCGGCCACGTAGTCCAGCCGCTGCACCGCCCCGTCATAGACGCTGGCCGCACTCGCCTGCGGCACACCCGTCGCCGATTTCACCAGGAACCGCAGCGTGTAGGTCTCATCCACCGCCAGCGTCACGCCCGCCGACACATGCGAGCCCGCCCCGCCGTGCTCGATCCGTGACACCGGCCGTCCCGCGTCATTCGCACCGGCCCCGTCCGTCACCGTCACCGACGACCCCACGAACGTGCCCGCCAGCTGCCCGCCGAGGCGCAGGATATCCCCCTCCACCCCGCCGACGCGGTCGTAATGCGGCTCGCGCCACCACGCCGCGATGTCCTTGTAGCGAAAGATCCACGGCTTCTGCAGCAACCCGTCGGTGATCGGCTCACGCCGCTGCGCCGCGCGGGCCTCCCCGGTCGGATAGAACCAGTCGTAGCCCTCGCCGCCCTCCACGTTCGCGCGCAGGTAATCCAGCGCATGGATCTCGCCCCAGCCGGCATCGGCGTGGTCCAGCCCGTCGCGCCAGTCCGACAGCGGCATGTAATTGTCGATCCCGACGAAATCGATCTCGGGGTCGGCCCAGAGCGGATCGAGATGGAACAGCACGTCCCCCGACCCGTCCTGCGGGTGATAGCCGAAATATTCCGACCAATCCGCGGCATAGCTCAGCTTGGCGTTCGGCAGCAGCGCGCGCACCTCGGCCGCCAGCGCGCGCAGCCGCGCCACCGCCGGGAACTCGCCGCCCGTGCCCCGCATCTGGGTCAGCCCGCGCATCTCCGACCCGATGCAGAACGCCTCGACACCGCCCGCCGCGGCGCACAACGCGGCCGAATGCAGGATGAATCGGGAATAGGACCACTCCGCCGGCCCGGAGTAGGCGACCGCCCCCGCCGCCACGGCGAAATCCGCCGCCGTCACGCTGCCGAAGAAGGCATCCACCGCCGCGTCGTTCGCGGCCGTGCCGTCCGGGCTTCCCGGCAGCCCCGGCGCCTTGTCGCCCGTGATCCGCCCGCGCCAGGGCAGCGCCGGCTGGTCGCCGGTGTCTGACCACGGGTCCGGCCGCCCGTTGCCGGCCAGGATCTCCATCAGCAGGAAGGGGTAGAACATCACCTCCTGCCCGCCGGCCCGGATCGCCGCGATCGCCTCGATCACCGATCCGTCCGCCGGCGTCCCGCCATAGACCGGACGGCCGTCCACCCGCGCCAGCTCCTCGGCGGCGGCGCGGCCGATCCCGCCCGCCGTCCAGGGCATCTCGACCCCGTCGCGGCTCTTGTCCTCGACCTTGGGGCGCACCGTGCAGGCGCCCGCGCGCAGGTCGTCCCCGAACCAGGAATAGATCAGGCTGACCGAGGCGAGATTGGGCAGGCAGCCGCGCAGTTGGTCCAGCGACCGGGTGAAATCCGACCCGCCGCCGGCCGCGCTGGTGTTCAGGGCGTCCCTGACCCCGAGGCCCGCCCGATAGGTCACGGGCCGCGTCGACAGCACGTATTCCCCCGTCCCCGGCATCAGGGCCACCGCGCGCACCAGGTCGGCCGCGGCAGGCAGCATCTCGCGCCTGGGCTGCGCCGCGCGCGTCACCTCGAAGGCGAAGTGCGGCACCCGGTTGCCGTAGGGCGTCAGGTCAAGGTCCTCGAACACCACGTAGGCGATGCCGCGATAGGCGGGCACCTGCCCCGCCCCCTCCACCGCCTCCATCAACGGGTCGAGCATCTGGTCCCCGGTCCCGGCATAGACCCGCATCGACACCGTGGTGAGGTCCAGTTCCACCCCGTCCGCCCAGACCCGCCCCACGCGCCGGATCTCGCCCTCGCACAGCGCGACGGCCAGCGACACCGAATAGGAATAGGTCGTGGTCCTCGGCTGCGGCGGCGCGCCCTTGCCGCCGCCGCTGGTCGTGGTGGTCTCGACGAAGCGCGTGGCCCAGATCACCTGCCCGCCCAGCCGCATCCGGCCGAACAGCTGCGCCACCGGCGCCCCCTCGCCCGCCTGCGTGATGCGGAACCGGTCGATCCGGCCCCGCTCCACCGGCTCCGACCCCGCGCCGAGCAGCCGCTGGTCGATCACCCGGCCCAGCGTCGCGCCCACCGCGCGGCCGATGACGGCGCCGGTCAGCCCCAGCATGGTGCCCGAGGTCAGGCCGCCGATGGCCGCCCCCGCAGCCGACAGAAGGATCGTCGCCATGCCGTCACATCCTTTCCGGAAACGCGAAGCGCGCCACCACCCGCCGCGCCCAGGGCGGCGTCAGCGCGCTTTCCACCACTCCACGCCCCGAATAGGCGTGGACGAAGCTGGCCTCCCGGCCCACCCGGGCCTGCAGCCCCACATGCTTGGCGACGCCCCCGTCCCGCATCCGGAACAGGATCACGTCGCCGGGGCACGCGTCGGCCACGGGTTTCTCCACCAGATGCCGCCGCGCGGCGGCCCAGAGCCGCTCCTCGCCCGACGCCTCGGACCAGTCCGCCGTGTAGCCCGGCACCGGCTCGGGCTCGGCCCCGTACAGCTCCCGCCACACCCCGCGCAGGAGGCCCAGGCAATCGCACCCCGCGCCCCGGCAACTCGCCTGGTGCACATAGGGCGTGCCCAGCCAGCCACGCGCGGCCACCACGACCGCGCTCACCGCCGGCTGCCCCCGTCCCGCGCCGACACGCGGCTGGGGTGCGCAACCATCCAGTCCTCGCCCGGGATGTCCGGGAAGCCCCGGAAATTCAGCAGGTTGTTGAACTTGAGCCGGCAGGTCTCCATCCGCTTGTCGCAGCCCGCCGTCAGCCGCACCCGGTCGCCCGCCGCGATCCCCGCGCGCAGCCGGTCCCACAGCTCCACCCGCCTCAGCCCACCCTCGGGCCGGTCGACCTTGACCGCCTGCGCCAGCCCCACCGCGGCCCCGTCCAGAACCGCGCAGCGCCCGCGCTCGAACCAGCGCGGCTCAAAGCCCTCCAGCCCCGCGCACCACAGCACCCGCGCGCCCTCGACCGCCACCACCGCGACATCCGCCGCGTAGCCCGGCGTCCCCAGGTCGAACCGGCAGTCGCCATCCCCCAGCACCGCCGAACAGCTGCGCTGGTAGACCCGCCCCGTCGCCGTGTTCAGCCGCTCGGCCAGCCCGCGCAGCTCCGCGGTGAAGGCCCCGTTCGCCCGCGTCAGCTCCCCCAGCGTGCCGCGGAACTGCAGCACCCGGTTCTCGGGGGCCGCCCACTGCACCAGCCACGCCTCGATCGCCGCCCCGTCGAAGCGCCCCGCCGCGATATCCGCCTCGGTGATCGCCGCGTCCGACAGGGCGCCCACGGCTTCGGTGTTGTCCACCGACAGGCCCGTGGTCTGCACCAGCGCCGCGGCCGACATCCCGCTGTCGGGCTTGAACGTCACCCCGTCGAACACCAGCGCCCGGTCGTGATCGGTGAAGCCGTAGACCACCCCGTCGCCCCGCGTCAGCTTCCAGCACCGGCAGACCCCGGTCGCCCCGGTCGCCAGATGCGCATCCAGCGCCGCCGCCCCGCTCACAGCCGGATCTCCACGACCGGCACGTTTGGCACCTCGCCCGCCTGGAAACTCGCCACGCTGGTCTGGATCACGTCCGTGTCGAAGCGCACCGGCACGTCGAACTCGAACCCCGCCGTGATCACCTCGCCCGCGTCCGGCGGCTCGGCGAAGGTGATCAGCCCCGTCGTCACATCGACCTCCGCGTCGAGGCCCAGCACCTGCTCGTCGCCCGACACGCCCAGCAGCACCGTGCCCAGCACCGGCTTGGCGATCGGCCGCACATAGACATCCGGGCCCTCGCCATAGGTCTTGCTCAGGGCAAACACCGTCGCCACGCCATCGGCCACCGCGATCTCCTGGTCGCGGAAGCCCGGCGTGCCCGAGGGCGCGCAGCTCTTGTAGTCCGACCAGTCCTTCCAGCGGAACCCGTGCAACTGCCCGCGCCGCGCCTCGAAGAACGCGATCAGCGCCGCGATGTCGTCCAGCGACCGCAGCGAGACCCCCGCGTCGTAGCGCCGGCGCGACTGCGCCCAGGGCGTGTTGCGCTCCTCGTAGCCGTTGGTCAGCGCCACCACCTCGGTGCGCCGCTCGGGGCCGCCGACCGAGCCGAAGCTCAGGTTGGCCGGAAACCGGACCTCGTGAAACCCCATCGCCTGCCCTCCTCAGCGGTTGCGCTGGCCGCGCGCCAGCGCCCGGCCCATCTGCGCCGCGATCTGCGTCTGGCTGCGCTGGAACCCCTGCACGTCCGGCGTGGTGATGTTCATCACCACCTGCACCGGCGCACCCCCGCCCGCGGCCGCCACGCCCAGCCGCCCGTCCGGCCCGCGGCGGAGCGGCATGATCGCTTCCGGGCCCGCCTCGCCCATCAGCCCCATGCCGCCCCGCATCGGGAACGGGGTCGGCCCCTGCACGACCCCGCCCCGCGCAAAGGGCATCACCCGCCCCTGCGCGATCGCCCCGCCCTTCTGAAAGGGCAGGATCCCGCTCACCAGACTGTTGATCCCGTTGGCGATCGCCCCGCCCAGCGCGGTCTGCACCGGCCGCATCGCGGTGGAATAGGCCGCGTCCACCATGCTCTGCGCGACCGTCCTCAACGCGTCCGACAGGCGCATCCCGTCGAACACCACCCCGTCGAAGGCACGCCTGAGCCCGCCGCCGATCGACCGGCTCATGCTGTCGACCTCGCGGCCGGTGTAGAGCATCGCGTCCTGCATCCCCCTCAGCTCCGCCTGGAACGCCGCCGTCATGCTGGTGGCCGCCGCCAGGCTCACCTCCAGCTCCGCGATCTGGGCGTCCAGCGCCTCGAGTCCCTCATCCATCGCGACCATCGCCGCCCTCCTTGTCCGTCCTGTCCGGGAACCGGGCGATCAGCGCCTCCAGCGCGCCGCGCCCCATCGGCGCCGCGCCGGGCACCTCGCCCAGCATCAGCAGCAGTTCCGCCGGCGTGAGCCGCCAGAACGCGTCGGGCGTCAGCCCCAGCCCCTGCAAACCGGCCCGCATCAGGGCCGGCCAGTCGAAGCGCGGCGCACTCATCCCGGCACCCGGAACGCCAGCGCCAGCAGCCTTGCTGCCACCCGCGCGGCCTCCAGCGGCCCGCCCTCGATCTCGGCCGACACCAGGTCGGCGGGGTCGCCCCGCCACCCCCCGCCCCGCAGCCCCGCGCAGACCAGCATCAGCACGTCCCGCGCGCGCAGGCTCTCGCCCTCGAACCGCGCGACCAGGTCGGCCAGGCTCTCCGCCCCCAGCCGCTCCTCCAGCTCCGCCAGCGCCCCCAGCGTCAGCTTCGCCACCCGCCGTTCGCCATCGACGACCAGCGCCACCTCGCCCGCATGGGGGTTCGCCATGGCTCAGATCGCCGTGAAGGTCAGCGCGCCCGCCGAGGCCATCGACATCTCGTAGGTCGCCTCGCCGTCATGGCTGCCCGCGTACTCGATCGAGGTGATCTGGAACGCGCCCTCCACGATCCCGAAATCCGGGATCACCACCTGGAACCCCGGCGTCGCCCCGTCGAAGAAGATCTGCCGCGCGCGCTCGTCCGTCGCCGCGTCGCGAAAGATGCCCGCCCCCGAGATCGAGGCCGACTTGACGCCCGCGCCCGCCAGCAGCTCGCGCCAGCCCCCCGCCGACTCCAGGCTCGTCACGTCCACCTGCTCGGCGTTGAAGCTCAGCCGCGTCGCCCTGAGCCCCGCCATCGTCTCGAACACGCCGTTGCCGTCCATGTCGACCTTCACCAAAAGGTCCTTGCCGCTCTGGGCTGCCATGTCATTCTCCAGTCTTGTCAAATTGTTGCGGGGCGACGTTCAGGTCGCGCTCTCGTCCACCCGGGCGCGGAACCACAGCTCGATCTCGCGCCCGGCATCGACCCGCCGGGCCCGCGCCCGCAGGAAATCGAGGCTCATGAGCCGCCCCCGCGCCAGCACCAGGTCGGCGCCGGCCAGCGCATCCGAGATCGCCGCGGCCAGCGCCTTGGCCGCGGCGAACCCCGCGCCCTCGCTCACCACCGTGACCGCGATGTCATGCACCGCAGCCGCCCCGGTCTTGTCGCCGGCGTCCCGCGCCCGCTCCGGCCCCAGCGCCACGTACAGCGGCGGCACCGGCCCCGGTGGCAGCGCGTCGTAGACCGCGCCCCCCGACAGCGCCGCGACCGCCGCGTCGCCCGCCAGCGCGCCGTAGACGGCCGCCTGCAATGCCGCCGTGCTGCCATAGCTCATCGCGCGACCTCCTCGACCGCGAAACAGACCAGCGTGCGCCCCAGCGCGTCGCCCTCGTGCACCGCCTCGATCCGGTAGAGCCGGTCTCCGTCCCGAAACCGCATCTCGGCCGTGGGCCGCGCCGCGGCACCTTGCGGCACCGCCCGCATCGTCACCTTCAGCTGCAGCCGCGCCGCCTGGTCCACCTCGCGGCCCGCGCCGCGCGTCTCGACCGCCGCCCAGACATGGCCCAGCGCGACCCAGGCTTCGCCGTAACCGCCCGCCCCGTCCGGCACCCGCTCGGGCGCCTCCAGCAGCAGGCGCCGCGTCATCGCCGGCGCCCTCATTGCGCCGCCCCCCGCAGCCGCATCGGCCGGTGCGGCTCCAAGAGCACCGACACCGAGAACGGCATGCCTGTGTCCGCCGCCAGGTCCTGCCCCCAGAACTCGCCCGCCAGGATCAGCACCGCCTGCCGCAGATCGGCGGGGATGCCCGTCCACTCCGCCGCGTAGCCGGCCGTGAACTCCACCTCGATCGTCCCGCCCTGGCTCGGCGTCGGCAGCGCCGTGCCCGTGGCCGCCAGCACCGGCCGGTGCCGGTCGTGGCGCAGCGCGTAGAGCCCCGGGTCGACCAGCGTCTCGGCCCCGGCCCGCGTGATCACCTTCACGCTGTCGATCCGGCTCACCGGCGCCAGCGGCAGCACATGCGCCTCCGGGTCGTGCCAGGCCACCAGCGTCAGGGCGAAGCGCCGCTCGAACAGCGCCTTGCCGATGCGCGCCTCGATGGCCGAGCTGGCGGCGCGCAGACAGCTTTCCAGCTGCCCGTCCTGGCTCCCGTCGTCGCTGAAGCCGCGCGCCAGCCGCAGATGCGCAGCCAGCTCGCCGACCGGCAAGGCCGCACCGGGCACCGAGGTCAATTCGACCATCATCATCGTCGCTTTCTCCGAAATTCCTGCCGTCGTCTGGGGTGGGACGGCGCCCCGTCCGCGCTGCTCGAGCGGAGAGACGCGCAGCTGGATCGCGCACGGCCCGCCGCCCCGCCCGCCCCGCGACCGTCACCGGCGCGGGGCGGGATGGCTCACTCCGCCGTGCCCCCGATCAGGACAGCCCGAACTTCAGAAGCTTGATCGCCGCGTAGTCCGAGATCGCGCCGCCGACCCGCTTGGTCGCGTAGAACAGGACGTGCGGCTTGGCGCTGAACGGGTCGCGCAGCACGCGCAGCTCGGGCCGCTCCGCGATGGTGTAGCCCGCGCGGAAATCGCCGAAGGCGATGGCCATGGCGTCGGCCGCGATGTCGGGCATGTCCTCGGCGATCAGCACCGGGTAGCCCATCAGCCGCGCGGGCTCGCCCGCGGCCAGCCCGTCCGACCACAGGAAGCGGCCGTCGGCATCCTTCATCTTCCGCACCGCGCCCGCGGTCTTGGAGTTCATCACGAAGGTGCCGTTCGCCCGGTACTGCGCCCCCAGCGCGTAGACCAGGTCGACCACCGCGTCGGCCGGGTTCGTCGCGTCGAAATCGCCCGTGGTGCCGGTCGCCACGTAGCCCAGCGTGCCCCAGCTCCAGGCCGCGTCCGGCATCGCGAAGGCGCTCAGGAAGCCCGTCGGCTTGCCCGACCCGTCGCCGCCCACGAAGGCCGCGGCCTCGGCGCGGGCGAACTTGTCGGCGATGCGGCCCGCCAGCCACCCCTCGACGTCGAAGGCCGCATCGTCCAGCAGCCGCTGCGACGCCTTCGGCATGGCCGACAGCTCGTGCAGCGGGATCGAGATGCGCTCGATCTGCGGCGCCGCCGTCTCGGTCGTGTCGGCCACCTCGTCGGCCCAGCCCGCGCCGGTGTCGGTGGTGTCGATCAGCACGTCGAAGGACGTCGCCTCCACCTGCACCACGTTGGCCACCGCCCGCAGCGACGACGACGACCGCAGCACCGACTGGATCGTCTCGGCCGTCTGCGGATCGACGAGGAAGCCGCCCTCGGCGTTCACCGCCGTGTTCAGGCCCTTGTGCTCGATCTCGAGCCCGCGCAGCGCGTCGTCGTCGCCGTTGCGCAGGTAGGTGGCCAGCGCCTTGCGGTGCGGCGCGCCGCGGTCGGTCTCGGTCGACAGCGCCGGGCGGGGGTGGGTCAGGGTCTTGGTGGTCAGCATGGCAATACGCTCTTCCTGCTTCTGGAACTTGGCTTTCATGTCGTCCTGGAACCGGCTGAATTCGTTCAGGAAGCCGCCCAGGGCCTCCGTCACTTCGGCCACCGGCGCCAGCTCCGCGCGCGGCGCATCCGCCGCGCCCTGTCGGGTCTCGGTCATCTCCATCACCTTCTTCTCCGTGCGGATGGGGTCAGCGGGGCTCGCGCGCCGCCAGCCTGGCGCGGGCGTCCTCGAACGCCCGGGCCAGCTCGCGCAGGTCCTCCGCCCCCTTGGCCGCCTCGGCCGGGGCGTTGACCCGCGCGTCGGGAAGCATCGGGAAGGTCACCAGCGACACCTCCCACAGCTCCACCTCCGACAGGAGCCTGCGCCCCTGCCCGTCCTTCGTCGCGCGCAGCGTGCGGTAACCGATCGACAGCCCGTCGATGGCCCCCGCCTCGATCAGCGCCGCCGCCTCCCGCGCGCGCGCCACCTCCTTCAGCAGGCGGCCCTTCACGAACAGCCCGCGGCCGTCCTCGCGCACCTCGTCCCAGATGCCGATGGGCTCGGCCGGGTCGTGCTGCCACAGCATCTTCACCCGCCGCCCCGCCTCGGCCAGCCGCGAGAGGCTGCCGGCATAGGCGCCGCGCTCCACGATGTCGCCGCCCTGGTCGCAGGCCCCGAACAGGCTCGCGTAGCCCGCGATCTCGCGCCCGCCCGTGACCGTCAGGTCCTCGGGGTCGAACCGGACGAACTTCGTCTCCAGCCCGGCCATGGAAAACTGTGTCATGTCATGCTCCTATCCCGCGCCGTTCATCTGCATCAGCTCGTGGACCCCCTGCGCGAGGATCACCGACACCACCCCGAACACCGCCAGCCACAGCCGCCGCTCCAGCCGCTCGATGGCCGCCTCGATGGCCTCCAGCCGAAAGGTCAGCGCCTGCCAGCGCTCGTCCTGCACCCGCTCGTTGGCCTCGATCCGGGCATTGGCGGCGTCGAAGGGGGCATAGAGGTACCGCGACCCGCCCGTGCCCCGCTCGCTCATGCCCCCTCCGGCCGCTCGGGCAGGCCCAGCATCCGCCGCTTCTCGGCCTCGGTCAGGAAATCGGCCTCGGCGATGCGCCGCCACTGCGCCTCGCGTTCCGCGGCCAGCGCCGGCACCTGGTCAAGGTCCGGGGCCAGCTCGATCGCCTCCCCCGTCAGCCCCGACAGCCAATGCCCCATCTGCGCCAGCACCTTCTGCGCCAGCGGCAGCACCGTCAGCCGGTAAAAGGCCCGGTTCGCCTCGGCGTAATTCGCGTAGGTCGCATCCCCCGGGATCCCCAGCAGCATCGGCGGAACCCCAAAGGCCAGCGCGATGTCCCGCGCCGCCGCCTCCTTGGTCTTCTGGAACTCCATGTCGCTCGGGCTGAAGCCCATCGGCTTCCAGTCGAGCCCCCCCTCCAGCAGCATCGGCCGCCCCGCGTTCCGCGCCCCCTGGTGGTGCGTCTCCAGCTCCTCCTGCAGCCGCGCGAACTGGTCCTCGCTCATCGTCCCCGCGCCGTCGACGCCCCGGTAGACGATCGCCCCGGACGGCCGCGCCGCGTTATCCAGCAACGCCTTCGACCACCGCGCCGCCGCCGAATGCACGTCCAGCGCGGTCGCCGCCGCCTGCAGCGGGGCCAGCCCGTAATGGTCGTCCTGCGGGTGGAAGGTCTTGATATGGCAGATGATCTCGGCCGCGTAGCGGTGCCGGTTCGCGCCCACCACGTAGTCATAGGCCATCGGCCAGCCGTCACTGCCCGGCACCAGGCTCATCCGGTCCGACCGCAGAACGTGCAGCTCGGCCACCCCGCCCGCCTCGGCCGGCACCGCCTCCACATAGGCGTTGCCCGCCAGCATCAGCTGCGCATAGGCCGCCTCCAAGAGGTCCGCCTTGCCCTGTCCCGGGTTCGGCCGCGTCAGCAGCGCCGGCACCGGGTGCACCTCGTAGCGTCGGCTCGGGTCCCGGCAGATCACCGGCAGCGCCGCCGCCGCCTCGGCGATCAGCTTCACCGACCGGAACCCCACCGGGTTGCCCTGGAACCCGTTCCGCGTCAGCGACACCGTGTCCCGCGGGGTCCAGGCGACCCGGCCCGCCGTGCCCCAGACCGCGATCCGCGCGCCGGCCGAGGCCTTGCGCTCCGGCGTCTCGGCCTTGGCCTTTCGCAAGAAATCCAATACCATGCGCCTCTCTCCTCACGTGATGCATGAAGACGGGGCGGCCCCTTGGGTCCCCCGTCCCGGCCCCTCCAGGCCAAATCCTCGTCGGTTTCGGAACCGGCTCTCAGAGCCCCCGGATCTGCGGCTTCAGCGCCCCCGCGCCCGGCGCCAGCAGCCCCTCGGTCAGCGCCCAGACCAGCGCGTCCAGCCGATCCGGACTGCCCTTGCCCTCGAACCCGCGCCGGGTCATCCGGCACATCTCGTCCTCCAGCGCCGCCAGCACGCCCAGGTGCCGCACCCGCCCCTGCTCGTAGAGCGCCGCCACCGGCTCGGCCCGCGCCGTCTTGCCGGTGCTCGCCCGCACCGCGCGCAGGTTCACGAAGGGGTCCACCTGCCGCATCAGCGTCGCCACCAGGTCGCCGCCCTGGTTCACCTCGGCCACCATCCGCGCCGCCCCGTGCCGGTGGTAGGCGGCCGCGGCCGCCTCGGCCCAGGCCTTCGGGCTCGCCGCCTCCACGCTCGCGTCCTCCAGCACCACCGCCGTCCAGCCATGCGGCGGCCCGTGCTCGATCACCGCCACCGCCACGATCCCGCAGGCGTCCGAGCCCGCGTGCCCCGTCACCGGCGGGTCCACCGCCACGATCACCCGCGCCCCCTCGGGCACCCGGTCCGCGCGCAACCCGTCCAGCATCCCGCGCGTCCAGAGCGCGTCCTCCGCGTCCTCCAGGATCTCCCCGTCCAGCTCCTGCCGCCCCAGCCGCTGCTGCCCGTAGCGCGCCCGCACCTCCTTCAGGAAGCTCGGCGCCAGGTTCGCCCGGTTCGCCTCCGTCGGCGCCCGCGTCACCACCGTGCTGTCCCGCGCCAACAGCTCCTTCAGGACCGCCACGTTCCGCGGCGTGGTCGTCACCACCTGCTGCGGATGTTCCCCCAGCCGCAGCGCGAACTGCAGCATGTCCCAGGTCTCCTGCGCCTTCGGCCACTTCGCCAGCTCGTCGACCCAGGCCGCGTCGAACTGCGGGCCCCTCAGCGCCTCGGGGTCATGCGCCGAATACAACCGCGCCTCCGCCCCGTTCGGCCACTCCAGCCGCCGCTCCCCCGCGATCCACCGCGGGCAGCGGTCTGGCGGAGAGCAGGCGATCAGCCCGCTCTCCCCCTTCACCATCACCGCCAGCGCCTGGTCGTAGGTCTCCCCCACCAGCGCCACGCGCCTTGCGCGCCCCGGTGCCGCGGGCGTCGGTCCCTCGACCATCGCCCGCACCCATTCCGCGCCGGCCCGCGTCTTGCCCGCACCGCGCCCGCCCAGGATCACCCAGCTGGTCCAGTCCCCCTCGGGCGGCAGCTGGTGCGGCAGGGCCCAGACCTCGAACAGATACGGCAGCGCCGCCAGCGCCCCGTCACTCAGCCCCTTCAGGAAGGTCTCCGTCACCTCCGGCGGCGCGGAGGCGAGCCAGTCGGCGCCCGATCTCAGCGCGCGCCGCGTCGAGGTCGAGCTCTCCGCCCCCGCGCCCCCCGTATCTCTGGCTTCCTGCCTCACGCGCCTTGCCCTCCAGCTGCAGCGCGGTCTGGAAGGCGACGCCCACGGCCCGCACATCCTTGATCACGCCGGTTTCGTCGCAATCCCGCGCCGCGCGTGCCGCGTCGAGCGTGCTCTCCAACAGCTCGACCGCCACCTCCAGCGCCTTGTAGGCCCGCGCCACCGTCCGTTCGGCATGCGCCAGCCCGTCATCCCCGCAAATCAGGTCCGTCATGAAAAATCCCCGTGTCCAAGGATCCCCCGGTCACGAGCAGCACATGAGACGGGTGGGCCGCGCCAGCCCGGCGCAGCGCACGAAAAAACGGCCTCGGGGGGCATCCCCGGGCCGTTCACCCATGTCTTCCAGCATGCCCAAAGGGATGCCATGGACCGTTCGGCGGGTCAATAAGTTTTTTATTTACAATGGGTTAACGCGTCTGCGCCCGTTTACGCGCCATTAACCCCTGCACAGCGGCTCACTGCCCCGACGCGGCCCGCTCGGCCTCGATCTCGCGCCAGCGGGCGACATTTCTGTTATGTTCTTCAAGGGTTTCGGCAAAGGCATGGCCGCCCGTCCCATCCGCCACGAAGAAGATGAAGGGCGTCGTGTCCGGGTTCACCGCCGCCTCGATCGCCGCCCGCCCCGGGTTCGCAATCGGTGTCGGCGGCAGGCCCTCGATGACATAGGTGTTCCACGGCGTCTCCGCGCGCAGCTCGCTCTGGCGCAGCCCGCGGCCCAGAACGCCCCGTCCTTCGGTGATTCCGTAAATCACCGTGGGGTCCGTCTGCAGCCGCATGCCCCGGTTCAGACGGTTGACGAAGACGCTCGACACGCGGCCGCGCTCCTCGGGCACGCTGGTTTCCTTCTCGATGATCGAGGCCAGGATCAGTGCCTCCTCGGGGCTGGCCAGCGGCAGCCCGTCCTGCCGGTTCGCCCAGGCTTCGGCGAGGATCGCCGCCTGCGCCTCCTGCATCCGGTCGAGGATCTCCTGCCGGTCCTGCCCACGCCGCACCTCGAAGGTGTCGGGCGCCAGCGACCCCTCGGGCGGCACCTCGGCGATCTCGCCCGACAGGAAGTCGGCGGCGCGCAGGCCCTCCACGATCTGCCAGCTGGTCAACCCCTCGGGCACCGCCACCCGGTAGACCACCGGCGTGCCGCTCTCCACCAGGTCGGAATAGACCGCCGGCACCCCGTCCTCGTAGGCGAAATCGGCCAGCGCCACGATCTCCTCGGTCCCCGGCACCCGCTCGCGCAGGCGCAGCTCGCCCGTGCCCTCCAGCCGCAGGACATAGGTCGCCGTGTAGCGGAACCGCGACGGCCCGCCCGCGGTGACGATGGCCAGCACCTCCTCCATCGAGGCGCCGGCCGGGATCTCGTAGTTCCCGAACCGCAGCTGGCTGCCCATGTCGGCATACTCGGCGCCCAGCCGGAACAGCACCGCCGACGACACCACGCCGGCTTCCTGCAGATCCTCGGACACCCGCCGCAGCGTCGCGCCGCGCGGCACCTCGAAGAAGGTCGCCTGCTCCAGCGGCCCCGCGGCGCGGAACTCGCGCTGCCCCCACGCGATCGCGCCCGCCAGCGCGATCAGCACGATGATGAGGAAACTCATCCCGTTGGCGGCGACGCTCTTCCACATCGGCGTGTTACACCCGTCCCATGATCAGGCAGGCATTCGTGCCGCCGAAGCCAAAGCTGTTCGACTGCACGATGTTGATTTCGCCGGCCTGCGCCGCGTTGGCGCACAGGTTGATCGCCGTCTCGGCGGCGGGGTTGTCCAGGTTGATCGTCGGCGGCGCGACGTTGTCCCGGATGGCCAGGATCGAGAAGATCGCCTCGATCGCCCCGGCCGCGCCCAGCAGGTGCCCGGTGGCCGACTTGGTCGACGACATCCGCAGGCTGCCCGCATGGTTGCCCATCAGCCGCTCCACCGCGCCCAGCTCGATCGTGTCGGCCATGGTCGAGGTGCCGTGCGCGTTCACGTAATCCACGTCCGACGGCTGCAGCCCCGCCCGCTTCAGCGCGGCGCGCATCGCGCGCTCGGCGCCCTCGTGATCCGGCGGCGGCGCGGTGATGTGGTAGGCGTCGCCCGACAGGCCATAACCCAGGATCTCCGCGTAGATCTTCGCGCCCCGCGCCTTGGCGTGTTCGTATTCCTCCAGCACGACCACGCCCGCGCCCTCGCCCATGACGAAGCCGTCGCTGTCGCTGTCCCACGGCCGCGACGCCTTTTCCGGCTCATGTCCGCGCTTGGTGGACAGCGCCTTGCAGGCGTTGAAGCCCGCGATGCCGATCTCGCAGATCGGGCTCTCGGCCCCGCCCGCGACCATCACGTCCGCGTCGCCCCACTGGATCAGCCGCGCCGCGTCGCCGATGGCGTGCGCCCCCGTCGAACAGGCCGTCACCACCGCGTGGTTCGGCCCGCGGAACCCGTAGCGGATGCTGACCTGCCCCGAGATCAGGTTGATCAGCGCACCCGGCACGAAGAACGGCGAGACCCGCCGCGGCCCCTTTTCCTTCAGGGTGATCGAGGTGTCCGCGATCGACGACAGCCCCCCGATCCCCGACCCGATCAGCACGCCCGTGCGCTCCTGTGCGTCGCGGTCCGTGGGCATCCAGCCTGAATCCGCCACCGCCTGCACCGCGGCGGCCATGCCGTAGAGGATGAAATCGTCGACCTTGCGCCGCTCCTTGGGCTCCATCCATTCGTCGGGGTTGAAGGTCCCGTCGCTGCCGTCGCCCAGCGGCACCTCGCAGGCATAGGTGGTGGCCAGGTGGCTCGCGTCGAAACGCGTGATCGGGCCCGCGCCCGACTGCCCGGCCAACAGCCGCTCCCAGGTCTTCTCGACGCCGCAGGCCAGCGGCGTCACCAGACCAAGCCCCGTCACAACCACTCGACGCATGCCTGCTGTCCCCTTGTCGCAATCTTGCCCTTCCGGCCCTGATACCGCGCGCGGGCGACCGGGCGCAATCCCTCGGGCCCCGCGCCGGCGTCAGGCCGCCGTCCCGGAACGGAAAACGGCCCCCGCATCGCTGCGGGGGCCGTCACATCCGTGCCGAGGCGGCCGCGCTTACTGCGCGCCCTCGATGAACTTCACCGCGTCGCCGAAGGTCTGGATGGTCTCGGCGGCGTCGTCGGGGATCTCGATCCCGAACTCTTCCTCGAAGGCCATGACCAGCTCGACCGTGTCGAGCGAATCCGCGCCGAGGTCGTCGATGAAGGAGGCATTCTCCGTCACCTTGTCCTCTTCGACGCTCAGGTGCTCCACCACGATCTTCTTCACGCGCTCTGCGATGTCGCTCATCTTCATCCTCGTTCGTTGCGGTGCCGCTCGTGTCCCGGCGCCTTCGTTTGCGTTTTGCCTCTCGGGCCGCTCACCGGGCCGCGGGGGCCATGGCCCAAACGGTCCGTTGCCGAAAACCCGAAAGCCCCCGGCCAAATCTGCGCCGCCTATAGCATAGTCCGAACCGAAGGCAACTGCCTTCGCGTCAGCCCCGCACCGCGGCACGGGCCCGTCAGATCATCGCCATCCCGCCGTTCACGTGCAGCGTGGCGCCGGTCACGTAGCCCGCCTCGGGGCTGGCGAGATAGAGCGCCGCGGCGCCGATCTCGGCCGCGCTGCCCATCCGGCCCGCCGGGATCTGGCCCAGGATCTTGCCCTTCTGGTCGTCGTTCAGCTTGTCGGTCATCGCCGTCTCGATGAAGCCCGGCGCGATGCAGTTCACGGTGATGCCCCGGCTCGCCACCTCGTAGGCGAGGCTCTTGGACATCCCCACCATGCCCGCCTTGGACGCGGCATAGTTCCCCTGCCCCGGGTTGCCGGTCGCGCCGACGACGGACGAGATGTTCACGATCCGGCCCCAGCGCGCCTTCATCATGCCGCGCAGCACGCCCCGGCACAGCCGGAAGGTCGAGGTCAGGTTCACCTCCAGCACGCTGGCCCATTCCTCGTCGGACATGCGCATGAACAGGTTGTCCCGCGTGATGCCGGCGTTGTTCACCAGAATGTCGACCGCGCCCATCGCCTCGACCGCCTGTTTCGGCAGCGCCTCGACCGCGGCGGCGTCGCTCAGGTTGCAGGGCAGCACATGCGCCCGCGCGCCCAGCTCCCCGGCCAGCTCTGCCAGCGGCGCCTCGCGCGTGCCCGACAGCGCGACCGTCGCGCCCGCGCCGTGCAGCGCGCGGGCGATCTCGGCCCCGATTCCCCCCGAGGCGCCCGTCACCAGCGCCGCTTTTCCCGTCAGATCGAACATGCCTGTCCTCCGCTTTCCGTCCTTGCGGGGCCGTGCCCCGTTCCGCCCGTCAGGGCGCCGTCGCCAGCCCGAAGCGCGCGATCTCCGCCGCCCCGATCTCGACCCGGTCCGCCGTGGCGCGGGTCTCGGCCATGTAGGCGGCGAAGTCCGGGCTGCCCAGCATCCGCTCCACGTACTGCGTCCTGAGCGTCGCGGCCACCGGACGGCTGTCCACCGGAAGGCCCGCCCGCCGCGCCGCCGCGTCGCCGGTCAGAACCAGCCGGCCACCGTCCAGCCCCCGCACCGTGCCCGCGAGGAACAGCAAGATGGCGTCGTTGTCCAGCGTGCCGGTCGCCCGCACCATCAGCCCCTCGCGCCGGATCACGTCGCCCATCTGCACCAGCCAGGTCACGTCGCCGGTGCCGCTGTTGTCGCCCAGCACCACCTCCAGCAGCCCCGGGTTGGCCTCGACGAAGCGCTGGAACCGTTCCGTCGCGGCCCCGGTGATCGGGCCCTCGACGATGATGCGCCGGCCCTCCTCCACGCGCAGGATGGTGCCGCCCGCGGTGGCCAGCGCGATCAGGCCCGCCGTCCCCGCGACGACCACCGCCGCCGCGGCCAGCCAGAGCCAGAGCCGCCTACGCACCGTGAACCGCCGCCGCGGCGGCGCGCACCTCGTCGGCCGTGGCAAGGCCGCGGGTCTCGACCGACCGCTCGATCCGCTTGACCATGCCCGACAGCGCCTTGCCCGCCCCGATCTCCCAGGTCTCGGTCACGCCGTGGGCGACCATCCACTGCACGCTCTCGCGCCAGCGCACCCGCCCCGTCACCTGGTCAACCAGGTGGTTCACGATCAGCATCGGGTCGCTTTCGGCGTGCGCCGTCACGTTGCCGACCAGCGGCACCTTCGGCTCGGCGATGTCGACGTGGCTCAGCGCCTCGGCCATCGCGTCGGCGGCGGGTTCCATCAGGGCGCAATGGAAGGGCGCGGAGACCGGCAGCATCACCGCCCGCTTGGCGCCCTGCACCTTGGCGATCTCGACCGCCCGCATCACCGCGGCGCGGTGGCCCGAGATCACCACCTGCGCGGGGTCGTTGTCGTTGGCCGCGGCGCAGACCTGGTGCTCGGCCGCCTCGGCCGCGATCGCGCTGACCGCCTCGAAGTCGAGCCCGAGGAGCGCCGCCATCGCCCCCTCGCCCATCGGCACCGCCTTCTGCATCGCCTCGCCCCGCAGCCTGAGCAGCCGCGCCGCGTCGCCCAGGCTCAGCGCGCCGGCCGCCGCCAGCGCCGAGTATTCGCCCAGCGAATGACCCGCCACATAGGCCGCCGCCGTCACCTCGACCCCCTCGGCCTTCAGCGCCGCCATCACCGCCATCGAGGTCGCCATCAGCGCCGGCTGCGCGTTCCGCGTCAGGGTCAGGGTGTCCTGGTCGCCCTCCCAGATCAGCGCCGACAGCTTCTCGCCCAGCGCCGCGTCGACCTCGTCGAACACCGCGCGCGCGGCCGGGTAGGCCTCGGCCAGGTCACGCCCCATGCCGATGGTCTGCGCCCCCTGGCCGGGGAAAAGAAAGGCTCGTGTCATCGCTGTCCCTCGTGGTCCACTCGCGCCATGGGCTAGCGCAAGGCCGCCCCCGGCGCAACGCGACGAAAAAGGCGGCCCGCGCCGGGGCCGCCCCTTGTCCTGTCGCCCTTGGGGCGGATCACCAGGTCTCGATTTCCAGCGTCGTGTTGCAGCTGTTGCCGCCCTTGGTGCCGACCCAGATGTCGACGCGGCCCGACAGCGTGGGGTTGTTCGGCACGTTGAGTTCGGCGTTCGAGCCGTCGCCGTTGTTGTCGTCGTAGTACCAGTTGCCGGCCGGATCGCGCACAAGAAGGACCGTGTTGCAGTTGCCGTAGGTCTCGATCTCCAGCCGGTTGTAGCCCTGCATGTCGTAGACGGTCAGCGAATAGGTCGGGTTCAGGGTGATGCGGCCCGTGCCCGGCAACCCGGTGCAATCCTCGATCCGCAGCGGCCCGCCGGCGGGAATGTTGGCATAGGTCAGGATGTACCACAGCTGCGTCCCGCTCGCCATGAGCGCCGTGCCGGTCTGGCTGCCGTTCGGGCAGGTCGCGGCCGGCGGCGTCGGGGTCGGCGTGGGCGTGGGCGTGGGCGTGGGCGTCGGCGTCGGCGTGGGCGTCGGCGTGGGCGTCGGGGTCGGCGTCGGGGTGGGCGTCGGCGTGGGCGTCGGGGTCGGCGTCACGGTGCCGCCACCGCCGCCGGGGGCGCCGTCATCGTCGGTGGTGTCGCCCACGCAGTTGGGGTTGTTGCCCGGGTTCGACGCGTCGCAGCCGTCCGCGTCGTTGCCGTGGCCGTTGTTGCCGCGCAGGAATTGCTCGAAGGCATCGCTGCCGCCCGTCCCGCCCTCGTAGACAGGGGTGATGACGCCCTGGTTGCCCCACTCGTCCTGGGGCGGCAGCTCCACCGCCTCCGTCCAGGACGCCTGGAAATAGGACGACTGCAGCTCGTCGCGCACGTCGCCCGAATAGGTGCCGACCTCGCGGCCGGTGACGTTGAGCAGGATCATCGCGGCACCGGTGGCGCCGCAGCACATCAGAACCCAGTCGATCGTCGACACGCCGTCGTCCTCGGTCAGGAACCGGACGACCGGGCGACGCAGGTTCGAGCCGATACGCAACATGCACCTCATCCCATGGATGGCCCGGGGGCCGGACATTTCCCCGTCGGGATATTGGGCACATGTGTTGGAAATTTGGCGGCAATCGGATGCTTCCGCGGCGCGGCGGCGTCGGGGTCATCCGGCGGGGCACGTGGGTCGCGCGCGCCGCGCCGTCAGGGCTGCTGCACTGGCAGCGCGTCGAGCCACGGCGCGACGAAGCGCCCGCCCTCCAGCTCGGTGCGGATATCGGCCGAATAGTCGGTCGCGGTGTCGCGCCCCGTGCTGAGGGTCATGATCCCCATCGCCGTGGCGCCCGCGGCGATCACCACCCAGTCCACCGTGGAAAGCCCGTCCTCCTCCGCGCCGAAGCGGCGCAGGGCCAAGGCAAGCGACCGCTGCCAGCCAGTCGGTGTCCAGGTATCGCGCATGGTGTCACCCCCCGGTGAACGACTCATCTTGAGCCGAGCAATTCTGCGCCGGAATCATGGCGAGAATTGGGCAGGTGCCGCCGCCGCCACGGGGCTTGCCACGCGCGGCCCCGGCCGCTATACGCCGCGGGTCCTCGCCGCATGTCTGATGATCGGCGTACTCCCTCGTGGTCCGGGGGGCGGGGACGGCAGATGCCCCGGCCTTTGAAAGACGCCCGTAACAGAACTGGAGCTTCCATGCCTCTCTACGAGCATGTGATGATCGCGCGTCAGGACCTGTCCGGCGCGCAGGCCGAGGGCCTCGTCGAACACTTCGGCACCATCCTCAAGGACAACGGCGGCAACGTGGTCGAGACCGAATACTGGGGTCTCAAGACCATGGCCTACAAGATCAACAAGAACCGCAAGGGCCACTACGCCTATTTCCGCACCGACGCGCCGCCGGCCGCCGTGCAGGAGATGGAGCGCCTGATGCGCCTGCACGACGACGTGATGCGCGTCATGACCGTCAAGGTCGAGGCCCACGAAGAGGGCCCGTCGGTGCAGATGCAGAAGCGGGACGACCGCGAGCGCGGTGACCGTGGCGACCGCGGGGATCGCGGCGACCGGGGTGACCGGGGCGATCGCGGGGATCGTGGTGACCGCGGCGACCGCCGCGAGCGCCGCTGAGAGGAAGGAGAGAGACCATGGCAGCCAAACCGTTTTTCCGCCGTCGCAAGACCGATCCCTTCGAGGGCGAAGGCGCCCCCAAGATCGACTACAAGGACGTGCGTCTCCTGCAGCGCTACATCTCCGAGCGCGGCAAGATCGTGCCCTCCCGCATCACCGCGGTCGGCGCCAAGAATCAGCGCAAGCTGGCCCAGGCCATCAAGCGCGCCCGGTTCCTGGCCCTTCTGCCCTACGCCGTGAAGTAAGGAGGCCCGACCCATGGAAGTCATCCTGCTCGAACGCGTGGCCAAGCTCGGCCAGATGGGCGAGGTCGTGACCGTCAAGGACGGCTACGCCCGCAACTATCTGCTGCCGCAGAAAAAGGCCCTGCGCGCCAACGACGCCAACCTGAAGTCCTTCGAGGCCCAGAAGGCGCAGCTCGAGGCCAACAACCTCGAGACCAAGAAAGAGGCCGAGGCCCTCGCCGCCAAGCTTGACGGCCAGCGCTTCGTCATCATCCGCTCGGCGTCCGACGCCGGTGCGCTCTACGGATCCGTCACCACCCGCGACGCCGCCGATGCCGCGACCGAGGCGGGCGTCACCGTCGACCGCCGCCAGGTGCAGATGAACCGGCCGATCAAGGAGCTGGGCCTGCACGCGGTGCAGGTCGTGCTGCACCCCGAGGTCGAGGTCGAGATCGTCCTGAACGTCGCCCGCTCGCCCGAAGAGGCCGAGCTGCAGGCGTCGGGCAAGACGATCCAGGAGCTCGCCGCCGAGGAAGAGGCCGCGGCCGAATTCGAGATCGCCGAGCTGTTCGACGATATCGGCGGCGCGACCTCCGAGGACGAGGGCGACGGCCCGCAGGGCTAAGCCTCGCGTCCTTCGCGATAAGTTCAGGCCGCATCCCCCGGGATGCGGCCTATTTCGTTGCGCGGACCCGGACCGGAGATTGCCCCATGCGCCCTGCCCTCGCCCTGCTCGCCGCCCTCGCCGCCGCGGCCTCGGCCCATGCCCAGCCCTGGCCCGATGGCGCCCCGAACCGCCCCGACGTGACGCCCGCCTTTCCCGGCCAGACCGAGGCGCCGGCGCAGGTGACCGCGCCCGCCCCGGCCCTGTCCGAGGTCGCCGCGGGGCTCGACACGCCCTGGGCCGTCGCGGTGCTGCCGGGCGGCGCCGGCTACCTCGTGACCGAGCGCGGCGGCACGCTGCGCCACGTCGCGCCCGACGGCACGGTCTCGGCGCCCCTCGCCGGTGTGCCCGAGGTGGTGGCCCGGCGGCAGGGCGGGCTTCTCGACCTCGCGCTGGCCCCCGACTTCGCCGAGAGCCGGGCGCTCTACCTCACCTACGCCGCGCCGGCCGGCCTGATGGGATCGGCGACCGCCGCCGCGCGCGCCACGCTGTCGCCCGACCTGACCCGGATCGAGGGGCTGGCCGAGATCTTCCGCCAGGATCCGCCCGCGCCCACCCCGGGTCATTTCGGCAGCCGCGTGGTGCCCCTGCCCGACGGCAGCGTGGCGATCACCACCGGCGACCGGATGCGCCACGCCGGCCGCGCGCAGGACCCCGCCACCGGCTACGGCGCGGTGATCCGCGTGATGCCCGACGGCAGCGCCCCCGCCGACGGCCCCTTCGCCGGCGTGCCCGGCGCGCTGCCGGGGCTGTTGAGCCACGGCCACCGCAACGTGCAGGGTGCCGCGGTCGATGGCGAGGGCCGGCTCTGGGTGCTGGAACACGGGCCCGCGGGCGGGGACGAGCTGAACCTGATCGTGCCGGGCGGCAACTACGGCTGGCCCGTCGCCAGCTACGGGGTGAACTACGACGGGCGCGCGATCGGCGATGGCCGCGCCGCCCATGCGCCCGATTTCGTCGAGCCGCGCTACTACTGGGACCCGGTGATCGCGCCGGGTGGCATGGTGGTCTACGACGGGGCCATGTTCCCCGACTGGCAGGGCGACATCCTGGCCGCGGGGCTGGTAGCGCAGGCGGTGGTGCGGCTCGACCTGACCGACGACGCGGTGACGGGCGAGGAACGGCTGGCCGAGGGCGTGGGCCGGGTGCGCGACGTGGCGGTGGACCTCGACGGCTCCGTCCTGTTCGTCACCGACGAGGGGCCGGCCTCGCGGCTGATGCGGCTGTCGCGCTGAGGCGGCGGCATCAGAAGGTTTCCAGCGTCAGGCGCGCGCGGCAGGGGCGGCCGCGGTAGGTGCCGACCCAGATCGCGTAGGCGCCATCGGCCGGGTCCGCCAGGCTGAGCGAGGCGGTGCGCCCGGTGCCGCTGTCGTCGTCGAAATGCCAGCGCCCGGCCGGGTCGCGCAAGAGGAGCACCGTATCGCAGTCGGCGTTGGACCGCACATGGAGCCGGTCGTAGCGGCCCATCCGGCTGAGATCGAACAGGAAATCCGGCGGGGACCGGACGTGGCCGCGCCCGCCGACGCCGCAGCGCGACAGGAGCGTGTCGCCCCCCGCCTCGACCGGGAACACCGCCGGCGACCACAGGTCGCGCCCGGTTGCGGCCTCCCACCGGGCGGGGACGGCGCGCGGGTCGGGGCAGGCCAGGGCCGGGCCGATGCCGCCGGCCAGGGGCCAGGCCAGGGCGAGGAGACAGGGGATCACGCGCCGCATCATGGCGAAGATCCTGCCAGCCGCCCCCTAAGGAAGCGTGAACGAAACGGCCCCCGGGAGAGGCATCTCCCGGGGGCCGGAGGTCTGGCCGTTGTGCGGCCGGTCAGTTGTACCAGGTCTCCATCTCGACGGTCGCCGGGCAGGAGGTGCCGCCGTAGCTGCCGATCCAGATGTCGACGCGACCGTTCAGCATGAAGGTGTTGGTCAGGTTGATCATCGGGTTGAAGTTGCCGTTCGAGTCATCGTCGAAGTGCCACATCCCGTCGGGCGTGCGGACCAGCATGATGGTGTCGCAGGCCGCCTCGCCCTGGATCTCCAGCCGGCCATACTCCTGCATCCCCGAGAGGAAGAAGGTGAAGCTGGGCTGCGCCTGGACGAAGCCGAAGCCCGAGATCGGGAGCCCGCAGGCGCTGATGTCCTGCGACCCGCCGGCCATGGTCTGGTAGTCGGTCGGGCTGTAGAGCGCCGAGCCGGTGGTGTTCACGATCATGCCCTGCAGGCCCGGGTTCGGGCAGCCGCCGCCCACCGGCGGCATCGGCGGCGCGACCGAGGCGGTGCGGAACACGATGGTGCCCTGGCAGGTGGAGCCCCCGAAGGAGCCGACCCAGATGTCCACGCGGCCGTTCAGGCTGCTGCCGTCGACCTCGATCATCGGCTGCAGGCCGTTCGGGCCGTCATCGTTGAAGTACCACTGCCCGAAGGCGTCCCGCAGGATCATCGTCGGGTCGCAGTCCGAGTTGGTCTCGGCCGTGAAGGTGTAGCCGTCCATCGCCGACATGTAGAGCGTGAAGCTCGGCGCCTCGTCCGCGTAGCCCCAGCCGCCGATGTCGGCGCAGGGGTTGATGTCGTGGGTGGCCCCGACCATCGCCATGTAGGCCTGCGGGCTCTGCAGCTGCGGGCCGGACACCGTCAGCGAGGGGCCGACCATGTTGGGGTTGGGGCAGATCGCGGCCGGGATCACCGGCGCGGGCATCGGCACCGGCACGGGGACCGGGGCGGCCGGCGCTGGCACCGGCACGGGGACCGGCATCGGCATCGGCACGGGCTGCGGCATCGGCACCGGCTGCGGCAGGGTCTGCGTCGGCATCGGCTGCGGCTGCGCCGGCTGCGGGACGATCGGCTGCGGCATCGGCGCCGGGGTCGCGCCGTTCAGCGAGAAGGTCGGCGTGTTGCCCTGCGGCGCCGGGGCGGGCGCGGGCATGGGCATCGGCATCGGCTGCGGGGTCGCGGCGGCCATCGGGCCGGGGGCCGGGACGGCGATCGGCATCTCGACGCCGGACTGGGCGATGTTCAGGGTCGCGGCGCATTCGCCGCCGGCGAAGGTGCCGATCCAGACATCGACCTGCCCGTCGAGCGCGGCGCCGGCCGGGATCACCAGCCGCGGGTCGAGGTTGCCGTTGCCGTCATCGTTGAAATGCCACTGGCCGTCGGCGCTGTTGACCAGCATCGCGGCGTCGCAGTCGGACGTCACCGCCAGCACCACGTCCTGGGCGCTGCCGCCGGGCACGACGAAGGAGTGGTCGGGGGCGGACCGGAACTGGCCGACACCGAGCGCGCCGAGACCGCACTGGTCCAGCCGCTGGTCGCCGCCCGCCATCAGGGCAACGCTCTGCACGCTTCCAAGCTGGTCCATGCCGTAGGTGGTTGCCCCCTGCGACATGTTCATGGCGGGGCACGCCACGGCAGCCGTGCCGCAGGCGAGCGCCCCGAGTAGGCTTACTGCAAAAAGACGCATGTGTTTTCCTTCCACATCTTGCGTGTCGGTCCGGCTCACGGTCCGGGACGCGCAGACCCTAGCGCGCGGGGCCCCGTTTGCGGAATTGCGGAAACCCTGACCCTGTCGACCGAGGCGAAGTCTACGCCGACCGTTCGCGTCACGCTAGAAAAACAATGCGGACGGCCGCGCCCCGACATGCGAAGGGGCGGCCCATGGCGGGGCCGCCCCTGTCCTGTCCTGGCGCGCCGCGGGGGCGCGTCGGATCACTCGGCTTCCAGCGCGTCGACCGCGGCCTTCAGCTCGTCCTTGGTGATCTCGGTCTCGGTGACATCGGCCAGCTCGACGATGAAGTCGACGACCTTGTCCTCGAACAGCGGCGCGCGGATCTGCTGCTGCGCGGCCTGGTTCTTCTGGATGAACTCGAAGAAGGCGCGCTCCTGGCCCGGGTACTGGCGGGCCTGCATCAGGATCGCCTGGGTCATCTCGGCGTCGGAGACCTTGACCTCGTTCTTCTGGCCCAGCTCGGCCAGCAGCAGGCCCAGCTTCACCCGGCGGGCGGCCAGCGTCTTGTGCTCGTCAGTCGCCTCGATCGAGCCGTGGTCATGGCCGTGCACCTCGGGGTGCTCCTCGTGCCACAGCTGGTGCGCGATCTGGTTCGCCTCGGCCTCGACCAGCGCGGGCGGCAGGTCGAAGCTCACCATCGCGTCGAGCTGGTCCAGCAGCTTGCGCTTGAGCACCTGGCGCGCGGCGCCGCTGTATTCCGCGGCGATGCGCTCGGAGATCTGGCCCTTGAGCGCCTCGAGGCTCTCGGCGCCGTATTTCTTGGCCAGCTCGTCGTCCACCTCGGCGGCGACGGGCTTCTTCACCTCCTTGACGGTCACGTCGAAGACCGCGGCCTTGCCGGCCAGGTGCTCGGCGCCGTATTCCTCGGGGAAGCTGACCTCGACGGCCTTCTCCTCGCCCGCCTTGACGCCCACAAGCTGGTCCTCGAAGCCGGGGATGAACGACCCCGAGCCCAGCACCAGCGGGTAATCCTCGGCCGCGCCGCCCTCGAAGGCCTCACCGTCGACCTTGCCGACGAAATCGATCACGACCTGGTCGCCGTCGGCGGCCTTGCCCTTCTTGGTCTCGAAGTTCTGGGCGTTCTTGGCGAGGTTCTGCAGCGCCTCGTCGATGTCGGCGTCGGCGGGCTTGGCCACCAGCTTCTCGAGCTTGATCGCCTTGTAGTCGATCGCCGGGATCTCGGGCAGCATGTCGTAGGACATGGACACGACGATGTCGTCGCCTTCCTTCCAGTCCTCGTTGACCATCTTGACCTCGGGCTGCATCGCCGGGCGGTGGCCGGTCTCGTCCAGGTGGCCCTGCATCGCGCCGTCGACGGCCTCCTGCATGGCCTCGCCCATCAGGCGGGGGCCGAACTGCTTCTTCAGGAGCGCCATCGGCACCTTGCCCTTGCGAAAGCCCTTCATGGCGATCTCGGGCTGCGCCTCGACCAGCTTCTCGTTCACGCGCGCCTCCAGGTCGGCGCCGGTGATGGTGATCTGGTACTCGCGCTTCAGGCCCTCGGCCAGGGTCTCGGTGATCTGCATCGCATCCTCACGAAAGTCGGGGCCGGACCGGGCAGCCGTCTGCAACCCGGGACAACCCGATGGCATCACGAAATTCGCGCCCTTCTAGGATTGGTGGCGCAGCACTGCAAGCCGAATCCGGGCCAAGCGCCGCCCGCCGCGGGCGGCGGCGCGAAACTGCAGTTTCGCGGCCCGGAAAACCGCGGTTTTCCGGGCCGTCTTGCTGCAGCAAGACGCCCACGGCCCGCAGCGCCCAGAAAGAGCGACAGCGGAAAACGCGCGTTTTCCCCGCGCGGCGCTCAGGCCGCGCGTTTCGGCCCCGGCGTCACCTCGAGCCGGCCCGGGCCCCACTGGCTCAGGTCGTTCTCGGCCACGGCGCGGCGCAGCCGCTCCATCCGGTGCCGCCGCTCGGGGCCGTCCATCTCCAGCGCCTGGCGGATGGTGCGGTCCATCGCCCGGTTCGAGAACGGGTTCACGATCAGGGCATCGCCCAGCTCCACCGCCGCGCCGGCGAACTCGGACAGCACCAGCACCCCGTCGCCGTCGACCCGCGCCGCGACGAATTCCTTGCACACGAGGTTCATCCCGTCCGCCAGAGGCGTGATCCACGCCACGTCGGCGGCCCGGTAGTAGGACACCAGCTCGTCAAAGGGGATCGCGCGGGAGATCAACGCCACCGGCTGCCATTCCAGAGTGCCAAACCGGCCGTTGATCCGGCCCGCGATCTGCTCGATCTCGGTCTGGATGTCCTCGTAGGCCGACATGTTGCGGTTGGCCGAGACCGAGACATGCATCAGCCGCACCTTCCCCCGCAGCTCGGGGTTGGCCTCCAGCACGCGCTCGAAGCTCTGCAGCTGCTGCGCGCCGCCCTTGGTGTAGTCGGTCCGGCCGACCGAGACGATCAGCTTGGACCCGCGCAGGTCGTCCCAGATCGCCTTGACGCGCGCCTCGGTCTCGGGCCGGCGGGCGCGGTCCTCGATGAAGGAGGTCGCCACGCCCAGCGGGCAGACGCTGACCTGCGTCACGTGCCCGTCGCAGGTCAGACGCTCGTGCACCGTGCGTTCGGTCAGCGCGGTGCCCTCGGTGAACAGGCGCTCGGGCACCTGCACGCGCTGCGTCGCGTCGACGTCGAACAGGCTGCGCGCCACCGACACGAAGTTGGCGGCATAGCGCGGGATGTGGAAACTGACATCGTCGCAGGCCAGCAGGCTTTCCACGATCTGCTTGCGCCAGGGCAGCACGTTGAACATGTCGGCCGCCGGGAAGGGCGTGTGGTGGGTAAAGGCGATGCGCACATCGGGCCGGATCCGGCGCAGGTAGCCCGGCACCAGCCACAGGTTGTAGTCGTGCACCCACACCAGCGCGCCCTCGGCCGCCTCCTCGGCGGCGGCCTCGGCGAAGCGGCGGTTCACGTCCTGGAAGTTCTCCCAGTCGACCGGGTCGTAGTTGTAGCGTTCCTTGAAGGAATGCAGGATCGGCCAGAACGCCTCCTTGGAGGAGACGTGGTAGAACTCCCGCACCTGGTGCTCGGTGAGCGGCAGGCGCGAGACGGTGTAGCGGCCATGGGCATCGTCGATCTCGACCCGCCGCTCGAAGCCGGGGTCGGCGGGGTCCTCGGCCAGCTTCCACGCCACCCAGGCGCCGTGGTTCACGCGGCCGAAGAACCCCTTGAGCGTCGGCACGATGCCGTTGGGGCTGCGGTTCTCGCGGAACACGATCTTGCCGTTTTCCTCAACCTCTTCATAAGGTTGACGGTGGTAGACGATGACGAGATCGGATGCCATGCGCGCGCCCTCCCCTTACTGCAGCAGCTTGTGGTGCAGGATCGCCTCGGCGATGCCGCCAACACCCTCCTCGCGGGCGCGGTGGACATGCTCCATGCCTTCCAGCGCCGAGATCAGCGCCGGCTCGGAATTGCCGACCGCGACGGCGGGCAGGCCCATGGTCAGCATCGACAGGTCGTTCAGCGTGTCGCCCGCCACCAGCACCTTGCGGTTGTCCACGCCGAGGTGCGTCAGCAGCCGGAGCAGCGACGGCCCCTTGCTCACCCCCTTGGGCAGCACGTCGAAGTAGCGGTCGGCCGAGACCAGCGCGTCGAGCCCCAGCTCGGCCACGATGTCGAAGGCGCGGTCGTCGAAGCGGTCGGGGTCCATGTCGTAGCTGACCCGGAAGCGGAAGCCCGAGGACTGCAGCGTCAGGCCCGGCACGCTGCGCAGCGCCGCCTGCACGCGCATCCCCGCGTCGTTCCAGGCGGCCGCGATCTCGGCCTCCAGCGGCGCGATCGGGGCCAGGAAATGCTCGTCGTCGACCTCGGCGATGGTGGTGCCCACGTCGCCCACCACGTAGTCGGGGCGCGGCACGCCGCGGCGGCGCGTCAGGTCGCGCACATGGCCCGGGTCGCGGCCCGTCACGAAGATCAGGCCGACGCGGTCGCGGCTTTCCTCGATCCAGGAATAGAACTTGCGGCGGCTCTCCTCGGTGCCCCCGAGGAAGGTGCCGTCAAGGTCGGTGGCAAGAACGAAGTCCTTGTCGGCGATGGTCGGTCTGGCGAAGGTTTCGTGACGGGTCATGAGATCCTTTCTGCAAGTGTTGCAATGGCTTGGTCGGTTGCGGGATGCGAGAAGGACAGGTCCATCGCCCGCGGCTCGGCCTCGATGGGCCGGGCCCAGAGCGCGGCGAAGGCATCCCCGAGGGGGGCGCCCTCGTGCAGGATCGCCCGCACCGTCTCGCAGATCGGAAGGGTCACGCCGACCCGGCGGGCCAGGTCGGTGACGGATTTCGCGTTCACCTCGCCCTCCACCACGACGGGTTCGCCGTCGAAGCAGTCGGCGCGCGCCACCCCCTGCCCCAGCTGCAGCCCCAGCGCCATGTTGCGCGAGGTCGGGCTGGAACAGGTCAGCGTCAGGTCGCCCACGCCGGACAGGCCGGTCACGGTCTCGCGGCGGCCGCCCAGCGCCTCGGCGAGGTTCTTCATCTCGTCCACGCCGCGGGTGATCAGCGCCGCGCGGGTGTTCTCGGCAAAGCCCGCGCCGGTCATCATCCCGCAGGCGATGGCGATGACATTCTTGAGCGCGCCGCCGATCTCGACGCCCACCAGGTCGTCCGAGACATAGGCGCGGAAGCTTTCGGTCGACAGCGACAGGGCCAGCCGCACCGCGGCGCTGTCCGCGGGCTTGAGCCGGTCGGCGTAGGAAAACGGAAAGGCCACGGTCGCGGCGGTGGGATGGCCCAGCGCCGTCTCGCGCGCAAAGGTCGGGCCCGAGACGCAGCCGACGGGGCGGCGGCCCAGCTCCTCCTCGGCGACCTGGGTCATCAACAGGCCGGTCTCGGCCTCGATCCCCTTGGCGCAGACCGCCACGGGCAGGCCGGGGGCGGCGTATTCGGCCACCGCGCGTGCCACCGACCGGACGGCGCGCGAGGGCACGACGATCAGCGCGACATCTGCGCCGGCCAGCGCGGCCTCCATCTCGTGCACCGCGTTCAGGCCCGCGGGCATCGGCACGCCCGGCAGGAAGCGCGTCTCGCGCGCCCGGTTTATCCCGTCGACCACCGCGCGGTCCCGGCCCCAGAGCCGGGTCTGAACCCCGCCGCGGGCCAGCGTGACGGCCAGCGCCGTGCCCCAGGACCCAGCGCCGATCACGGCGGCGGAGCGGTAGGGGTGGGCATGGGACGGCAACGGATCGCCGGAGAGCGGCTGATGTTTCATGGGCACCTCGGAGGGTCGGCCTCGGGGACGGGCTGACGGGGCGGCAGACGGGGGTCGTGCCGCGGCATATGTCGTTTAATGACCTTGCATGTCGCAAAAGATGCATGTCTGCGCCGAAAAATCAATGCCGCGCGTGCAAAAAGCCCGCTTGACACCGGGAATGGCGGCGCCCCGCACCTGCCCCGGGCACGGCATCTGCCCGAAATTTGCGCAGCCCGCACAGGCATCGGGCAGGCCGGATGACCATTTCCGACCATATTTGGTCGCTTTTTGACATTTCCGCACAAGAGCCTATCCTGCTGCAATGCAGCGCAGATCAGGACCAGACGAAGGAGACCGTCCCATGACCACCCCCGTCCGCACCGCGATCTTTCCCGTGGCCGGCCTCGGCACCCGCTTCCTGCCCGCCACCAAGGCGACGCCCAAGGAGCTGTTGCCGGTGATCGACACGCCGCTGATCCAGTACGCGATCGACGAGGCGCGCGCGGCCGGCGTGGAGCGGATGATCTTCGTCAGCCACCCCTCCAAGGCGGCCATCGAACGCCACGTGATGGACGACGCCGCGCTCCGGGCCGAGCTGCAGGCGCGCGGCAAGACCGCCGTCGCCGAGGCGCTGGAGGAGGCCGCACTCTGCCCCCGCGCCGATGACGTGGTGTTCACCATGCAGCATGAGCCGCTGGGCCTCGGTCATGCCGTGCTCTGCGCGCGCGACCACGTGCTGCCGGGCCCCGTCGCCGTGATCCTGCCCGACGACCTGATCCTCGACGCCCCCGCCCTGCCCGAGATGATCGACGCCTACGCGGGCGGACACATGGTGGCGACCATGACCGTGCCCCGCGCCGAGGTGTCGAAATACGGCATCCTCAGCGCGACCGGCACCGCGGGCCGCGTGGTGGCCGCCTCGGGCATGGTGGAGAAACCGGCGCCCGAGGCCGCCCCCTCGCGCGAGGCGGTGGTGGGCCGCTACGTCCTCGACGCGTCGATCTTCGACGCTCTGGCCACCCAGACCCCGGGCGCGGGCGGCGAGATCCAGCTGACCGACGCCATCGCCCGCGGCGCGGGGGCGGTCGGGCTATCCGGCTACCGCTTCTCGGGGCTGCGCTTCGACTGCGGGTCCAAGGCGGGGATGCTGCGCGCGACGCTGCACCTGGCCGCGCAGGACCCCGACTATGCCGAGGTCCTGGCCGAGATCGCCCCTGCCGCGGTGCGGGCCGCCTAGGCTCCGGACTCAATTGATCCACCAGATGAAGGCTGCGGCGATCTGGGCGGCTGCGAGGAAGTTGCGTGCGAGCTTGTCATATCGGGTTGCGATCCTGCGCCAGTCCTTGAGACGGCAC
>NZ_JAAZQQ010000006.1 GCF_012395815.1 Roseicyclus persicicus | reverse complement strand
GCATGTGGTGCCGTCTCAAGGACTGGCGCAGGATCGCAACCCGCTATGACAAGCTCGCACGCAACTTCCTCGCAGCCGCCCAGATCGCCGCAGCCTTCATCTGGTGGATCAATTGAGTCCGGACCCTAGCGGGTGCTGACGATGGGCCCGCGCGGGTTGTCCCACTCGTCCTGCGGGCGCTGGCGGCGGTAGACGAGGAACATCACCGTCACGCCCCCCATCTGCGCCAGCAGGATCGGGTTGAACAAGAGGTCGAAGGGCGCCGGGATCAGCGCCAGGACCCCCGGCGGCGCGGCGCGGCCGTCCTCGCCGACCTGCCAGAGCTGCACCAGCAGGAAGCCGACCCAGATCGCCATCCAGACCGGCAGCGTCGCGGGCCGGGGGCCGAGGGGGCGGTCGCCCTGCCGCACGATCCACAGCCGCAGGGCGAACCAGACCGGCCCGAGCATCACCGCCCAGAGGAACAGCCCCGGCAGCACCACGATCAGGGCCTCCCGCGCATACCACTCGGACAGCGCCGCGCCGAAGTCGGCCTCGCCCGCCGCCATCGCCAGCGGCAGGAACAGGAGCGTGATGGCGACCCCGCCCAGCACCCAGCCGTAGAACAGCGCGAACCGCCGCTGTGCCCCCAGCCCGGTGACGGGGATCTTGTGGAAGCTGGACGGCGTCCGGTGGGGCCTCACGCGCCGCCGGCCTCGCCCTGCCGCTTGAGGCGCGCGGCGCGGCCGCCCCGGCGCTGGCCCATCTGCGCGCGGCGGGCGGGCAGCTCGGCCATCACGGCGCGGCGCGCGTCCACGCTCATCCGCGACCAGGCGGTGATCTCGTCGATGGTGCGCAGGCAGCCGGTGCAGGTGCGCGTCTCGGGGTGCACCACGCAGATCTTGATGCAGGGGCTCTCGATCTCGTCCCGTCTCCAGATGTCGTCAGTCACGGCCGGACCCCCGCATGAACCTGAGCCGGTCGAGGGCCCCCTGCAGGATATAACCCGCCGCCACCGCGTCGATCACCTCCGCGCGACGCTTTCGGGTCGTATCCGCCTCCAGCAGTGCCCTTTCTGCCGCAACCGTGCTCAGCCGCTCGTCCCAGAAGGCGATCGGCAGGCCCGCGAATCCGGGCAGCCGGGCGAGGTTGCGGGCGAAGGCGCGGGTCGATTGCGCGCGCGGCCCCTCGGTGCCGTCCATGTTGGCGGGCAGGCCGAGGACGATGCCGCCGATCTCGCGCGCCGCCGCTATCCGGGCGATCGCCGCAGCGTCGTCGGTGAACTTGACCCGGCGCAGCGTCTCCAGCGGGGTCGCCACCGACAGGAGCCGGTCGGACACCGCGACGCCGATGGTCTTGGTCCCGAGGTCGAGGCCCAGAAGGCCCCGGCCCGCGGGCAGGGCGGCGGCAAAGCCCTCGATGTCGTCGCAGATCACTGCGGCGCGGCCGCGAGGGGGGCGGCCGCCTCCTCGATCAGCGCCAGCGCCTCGGGCACGTCGGCGAACACGGTGCGCGCCTCCTCGGCGATCAGGGCCGCGTCCTCGGTCCGGCCCAGCACGATCTGCGCCCCGATCAGCCGGGCCCAATCCTCGGGCGGGCCGCCCTCGGTCGCCAGCCGCTCGGCCAGCCCCGCCACCATGCCCTCGATCATCGCCTGCTGGTCGGCGGCAGACATGCCCTGCGCCGCCTGCATCTGCTCGGCGGTGGGCCCGCGCGGGGGGGCGGGCTGGGGCAGCTCGGCCAGCGACACCTCGACGCCGGCGAGGAAGGCCACCTCCTCGATCTGGAGCCGGATCGGCTCGACCCAGGGCGCCTCGGCGGTCGATTCGCCAAGCAGGTTGCGCCAGATCGGGAAGGCGAGGTCGGGCCGGCCCTGCTGGGCGTACATCAGCCCCGCGTAGTAGCGCGCGGTGCCGTTGCGCGGCTCCAGCTCCAGCCCGCGCAGGAGCGCGGCCTCGGCCTCGGGGCTGACGTAGCCGCCGGCGGCGAGGATCATCATCTCGGCCATGTCGATGTAGTGGTAGCCGGTCGCCGCCTCGCCCAGCACCTCGATCAGCCGCTGCTGCGCCAGGTAGCCGGCGCGGAAATTCCCCAGCGCGGCCTCGTTCTGCGCCAGAAGCGCCAGGCCCTGCGGATCGTCGGGGCGCTGTTCCATCACGGTGCGCAGCTGCGCCACCAGCTCCTCTCGGCGCGGGTCGGCCGGGAGGCCCTCGCGGAAGGGCAGGTCGGTCTCGGCCACGTCTTGCGAGGGGCGGTTTTCCCGGGCGGTCTCGACCATCTCGATGCGGCCGGCCAGCGGCAGGTCGGGGTAGCCCGGCGCGCCGATCTGGGCGTAAAGCGCGAAGGCGCCGGCCACCATCGCGCCTAGGCCCGCGCCGAGGATCGCCTTGTCGAAGCCGCTCGTGCGCGCCTCGGCGGCCACGGCCTGCTGCAGCGCGCGGTCGGCCTCGAGCAGCCGGCGCGACACCTCGGTGCGGGCGCGGGCGGCCTCGTCCCCGGTCAGCACGCCGCGGGCGACGTCGCGGTCGACTTCCTTCAGCTGGTCGCGGTAGACCTGCAGGTCATAGGCCGCCGCCGGCACCGCCGCCTTGCGCGGGCGCAGGATCGCCAGCACCAGCACCAGCACCACCAGCCCCGAGAATGCCCCCGTCGCGATCCAGAATCCCATCGTGCGCGTGCCTTCCCTCGCTCCGTTCCCTTCCACATAAGGGCTTCGCGCGGCCCGGAAAACCCGTGGCCGTCGGGGCGGGGCGAGACATTCTGCCCCTCTCGTCGCATTTTGCGCAAAGACCGTCGCCCGCGGTATCCTGCGCGCGCGCGTCCTGTCCCACATCGGGCGGGCAGTGAGAGGAGCCGCCACATGCGCCGCTATTCCGCCTTCGCCATCGCCCGCGAGGCTGCCCGCCACCACCTCGGCTGGGAGCGCGCCTGGCGCAGCCCGACGCCCAAGCCCCGCTACGACGCGGTGATCGTGGGCGCGGGCGGGCATGGCCTTGCGACCGCCTACTACCTCGGCAAGAACCACGGCATCCGCAACGTGGCCGTGATCGAGAAGGGCTGGCTCGGCGGCGGCAACACCGGGCGGAACACGACGATCATCCGGTCGAACTACCTGCAGGACCCCTCGGCCGCGATCTACGAGAAGGCCCGCAGCCTCTACGAGACGCTGAGCCAGGACCTGAACTACAACGTCATGTTCTCCCCCCGCGGCGTGATGATGCTGGCCCAGACCGAGCACGAGATCCGCGGCTACCAGCGCACCGCGCACGCCAATGCCCTGCAAGGCGTCGCGACCGAGTTCATCAGCCCGCGTCGCGTCAAGGAGCTGTGCCCGATCATCAACATCGACGGCCCGCGCTACCCCGTCCTCGGCGCGCTCTGGCAGCCCCGCGGCGGCACCGCGCGGCACGACGCGGTGGCCTGGGGCTATGCGCGCGCCTGTTCCGACATGGGCATGGACATCATCCAGCAGACCGAGGTGACGGGCGTCCGACGCGAGGGCGGGCGCGTGGTGGGCGTGGACACGACCAAGGGCCATATCGCCTGCGACAAGCTCGGCATCGTGGTCGCGGGCCATTCGGGCGTGATGGCCGAGCGCGCGGGCTTCCGCCTGCCGATCGAGTCGGTCGCGCTGCAGGCGCTGGTCTCCGAACCCATCAAGCCGGTGATGGACGTGGTCGTGATGGCCAACACCGTGCACGGCTACATGAGCCAGTCCGACAAGGGCGAGATGGTGATCGGCGGCGGCGCGGACGGGTTCAACAACTACACCCAGCGCGGGTCGTTCCACCACGTCGAGGAAACCGTGCGCGCGCTGATCGAGACCTTCCCGATCATCAGCCGCCTCAAGATGCTGCGCTGGTGGGGCGGGATCGTGGACATGACGGGCGACCGCTCGCCGATCATCTCCAAGACGCCGGTCGAGGGCGTCTTCGTGAACTGCGGCTGGGGCACGGGCGGGTTCAAGGCGATCCCGGGGTCCGGCTGGGCGATGGCCGAGCTGATGGCCAAGGGGCATTCGCCGCTGGCCGACGCCTTCTCGCTGTCGCGGTTCCGCGAGGGGCGCTTCATCGACGAAAGCGTGGCGGCAGGGGTGGCGCATTGAGGCCAGGGCGCGACATGGTGCTGGTCGGCGTGGCGCTGACCATTGCGGCCGCCGGCTACTGGATCGACCGGGTCTGGGGCGGCGACGCCTTTCCGCGGGCCGGCGCGCTGATCGTGGCCTTCGGCGCGGCCTTTGCGGGGCTCGAGGTCTACGGCATGGAACGCGCCATCATGCGGCACGAGGCGCGGGTGGAGAAGCTCGAGGCGGCCTATCTCGACGCCGCCAAGGAGGGCCGCGAGACCACCGCGGCCGCCGCCTTCAGCCGGCTGGCCGAGAACCTGTCCGAGTATCGCAACGCCCGGATCGAACGGGTCGGCCGCATGATCCGGGCCGAGATCGCCATCCTGTGCTTCGGCACCCTGATCTGGGGCTTCGGCGATCTTGTCGTCTAGGCCCGCATACCCCCCCGCGACGCACGGAGACGCGCGATGCTAGTGTTGACCTGCCCCTATTGCGGCGTCGCCGCCTGCGAGACCGAGCTGGCGCCGGGCGGCGAGGCGCATCTGAAGCGCTTTGGCCCCGGCTCGTCCGACGAGGACTTCGAGGCCTACCTGTTCCTGCGCCCCAACGTGAAGGGCGTGCATTTCGAGCGCTGGCGCCACGCCATGGGCTGCGGCAAGTGGTTCCTCGCCGCGCGCGACACCGCCACGCTGGAGGTGTTCGGCACCTACAGGGCCCAGACCTCCGCGCCGCCGCCCGAGATCGTCGCCGCCATCCAAGCCAAGCGCCCCGACTGGAGCCTGACATGAGCACCCGCCTGCCCACCGGCGGCCGGCTGATCGACCGGACCGCCAAGATCGCGTTCACCTTCAACGGCAAGCGGTTGCAGGGCCATCCCGGCGACACGCTCGCCTCGGCGCTGCTGGCCTCGGGCCAGACCATCCTCGGCCGGTCCTTCAAGTATCACCGCCCCCGCGGCGTGGTGGCGAGCGGGGCGGAGGAGCCGAACGCGCTGGTCAACCTCGGGCGGGGGCCGACGCACGAGCCGAACCAGCGCGCCACGGTGACGGAGCTGTTCGACGGGCTGACCGCGACGTCCCAGAACCACTGGCCGAGCCTCGAATGGGACATCGGCGAGGTGAACGCGGCGCTGGCGCGCTTCCTGCCCGCGGGCTTCTACTACAAGACCTTCATCCACCCGCGGCCGTTCTGGAAGCACGTGTTCGAGCCCTTCATCCGCCAGTCGGCGGGGCTGGGCAAGGCGCCGGACCCGAAACACCAGGACCCCGACCGCTACGAGCATTTCTACGCCCATACGGACGTGGTGATCGCGGGCGGCGGCATCGCCGGGCTGCAGGCGGCGCTCGAGGCGGGGCGCGCGGGCGCGACGGTGATCCTGTGCGAACAGACCGCACACTGGGGCGGGCGGGCGCCGGTGGACGGGGTCGAGATCGACGGGCAACCGGCGGAGGACTGGATCAACGACACCGTGCAAGCCCTTGAGGGGATGGAGAATGTCCATCTCCGGCTACGGACCATGGTGGCCGGCGTCTACGACCACGGCTACGTCATCGCCTACGAGCGCGTGACCGACCACGCCCCGGACCCGGACGCGCCGCGTCACCGGCTCTGGCGCATCCGCGCGGGCCGGATCATCGCCGCGACGGGCGCTCTGGAGCGGCCCCTGAGCTTTCCCGGAAACGACAAGCCGCGGGTGATGCTGGCCTCGGCCATGCGCGACTACCTGGTGAACTGGGGCGTATCGCCCGGCGATCGGACCGTGGTGGTGACGAACAACGACGACGCCTACCGCACCGCGCTGGCGATCAAGGCGGCGGGGCTGGACGTGCCCTGCATCGTCGATGCGCGCGAGACGGCCGACGGCCCGCTGGTGCAGGAGGCCCGCGCGCGCGGCATCCGGGTGCTGACGGGCATGGGCATCGCCAACGTCAAGGGCTTGCGCGGTGTCGTGGCGGTGCAGCTCGGCCGGCAGGCGGGCGAGGGCACGGTGGTCGAGGACGTGGTCTGCGACGCGGTCGCCATGTCGGGCGGCTGGTCGCCGGTGGTGCACCTCTGGTCCCACTGCGGCGGCAAGCTGAGCTGGGACGCGGCGGGCGCCTTCTTCCGCCCCGACCCGGACCGGCCGCCGACGAACCAGCACGGGGAGGGCTTCGTCGTCTGTGCGGGCGCGGCGGACGGGGCGCTGCACGCCTCCGAGACGCTGGAAAACGCGTCAACAACGGCTCGCAAGACACTGGCGTCGATTGGAAAACTTGCGCCGGATGCCGCCGTGTCCAAGGCCACCGCCGCCGCCGAGGCACCGCTCGCCCCGGTCTGGATCATGCCGCAGGGCGCGGGGCCGAAGAAGCGGGCCAAGATGTGGCTCGACTTCCAGAACGACGTGAAGGTGTCGGACGTGCAGCTGGCCGCGCGCGAGGGCTACGAAAGCGTCGAGCACACCAAGCGCTACACCACGCTCGGCATGGCGACGGACCAGGGGAAACTGAGCAACATCAACGGTCTGGCGGTGCTTGCTGATGCGCTGGGTGAAGACATCCCGCGCGTCGGCACCACGACCTTCCGGCCGCCCTACACGCCGATCTCGATGGGCGCCATCGCCGGCGAGGCGCGGGGCGCGATCTTCCAGCCGCTGCGGCGCACGCCGATCCATGGCTGGCACGAGGCCAACGGCGCCCATTGGGAGCCCGTGGGCCACTGGCGGCGGCCCTACTGCTTCCCGCGCAAGGGCGAGAGCCACCGGGACGCCGTGAACCGCGAGATCACGGCGACGCGGACATCGCTGGGCCTCCTCGACGCCTCGACGCTGGGCAAGATCGTGGTGAAGGGCCCCGACGCGGGTCGGTTCCTCGACATGCTCTACACCAACATGATGAGCACGCTGAAACCCGGCAAATGCCGCTACGGGCTGATGTGCAGCGAGAATGGCTTCCTGATGGACGACGGGGTGGTGGCGCGGCTCGACGAGGACACCTTCCTCTGCCACACCACGACCGGCGGCGCCGACCGCATCCATGCCCACATGGAGGACTGGCTGCAGACCGAGTGGTGGGACTGGAAGGTCTACACCGCGAACGTGACCGAGCAATGGGCGCAGATCGCCGTGGTCGGCCCCAAGGCGCGGGCGGTTCTGGACAAGCTTGGGGCGGATATCGACCTGTCGGACGCCGCGCTGCCCTTCATGGCCTGGGCCGAGGGGCGGATCGGCGGGATCGACGCGCGGGTCTTCCGCATCTCCTTCTCGGGCGAGCTGAGCTTCGAGGTGGCGGTGCCGGCGAGCCTGGGCCGGGCCTTCTGGGACAAGCTCCTGGAGGCCGGGGCCGAGTTCGGGGCCACGCCCTACGGCACCGAGGCGTTGCACGTGATGCGGGCCGAGAAGGGCTTCATCATGATCGGCGACGAGACCGACGGCACGGTGATCCCGCAGGACCTGGGCCTCGACTGGGCGATCTCGAAGAAAAAGGACGACTACCTCGGCAAGCGGGCGCAGGAACGGGCGCACATGACCGACCCCGCGCGCTGGAAGCTGGTGGGGCTGGAGACGCTCGACGGCTCGGTCCTGCCCGATGGCAGCTATGCGCTGGCCGAGGGCGTGAACGAGAACGGGCAGGGCAACACGCAGGGCCGCGTGACCTCGACCTACTACTCGCCGACGCTGGGCCGCGGGATCGCCATGGGCCTTGTCCTGAACGGCCCCGACCGGATGGGCGAGGTGATCACCTTCAACACCACAAAGAAGACCGTGAAGGGCGAGGCGCCGAAGACCGTGCAGGCGCGCATCGTCAGCCCGGTGTTCTACGACCCCGAGGGGGAGAAGCAGAATGTCTGACCAGGCCGTGAGCGCGTTGCCGGGGGCCGAGGCGACGGGCCTCGTCACGGTCCGCGAGATGGGGTTGCAGGGGATGGTGACGCTGCGCGCCGACCTGTCGGCGGCGGCGCGCGCCGTGCAGCGGGTGACCGGGGCCGCGATGCCCGGGGTCCGCCGGATCGAGGCGGGCAAGGGGTGCAGCGTGGCGTGGATGTCGCCCGACGAGCTGCTGATCCTGTGCGACCGCGCGGGCGCGGACCGGATGGTCTTCGACCTGACCGAGGCGCTGACCGGGCAGCATCACGTGGCGGTCAACGTGTCGGACGCGCGGGCGATGTTCGCGCTGGAGGGCGCGCCCGGTGGCTTGCGCGACGTGCTCTCCAAGGTGACGCCGGCGGACATGGGGGCGCTGGTGCCCGGCGAGATGCGGCGCACACGGCTGGCGCAGGTGCCGGCGGCGATCTGGTTCGAGGCCGAGGGCGCGGCGCGGGTGATCTGCTTCCGCTCGGTCGCGCGCTACGTCTTCGACGTGCTGGCGATGTCGGCGCGGCCCGGCGGGGCGGTGGACTACCACTGAGCCCCGGGGCGTCAGCCCGGAAAGGCGAAGCGGCCTACGCCGCGATCGGCCAGCACGCCGTCAAGCCCCGGGTCGGTCAGGTGGTCGAGAAAGGCGCGGGCGGCGGGACGCGCCGCCGCCTCGGGGCTGAGGAACACCGACATGTCGATATCGGTCCCGAGATCCGGGGGACAGACGGCGAGGGCCGTGACCCCCGCGGTCGCCCGGACCGTGGTCAGCGGCGCCGCGGCCAGCGTGCAGTCGCCGCGCGCGGCGGCGCGGATCGGCTCGCCCGCCGCCATCGGCATCAGCCGGTCCTCGATCTCGGCCAGCACCCCGAGGCGCAGCGCCATGTCGCGGAACATCTGGCCGCTGGTGCCGTCGGCCGTGTAGGCGATGGCGGCGGCGGCGCGCAGCAGCGTGGCGAGATCCCCCGCAAGCCCGGCCAGCGTCCCGGCCGCGGCGTCGCTGGTGGCGATCGCCAGCGGCACCCGGCCGAACGGCCGGTGGCTGGCCGGGTCGGCGCGGCCGAGGGCGACCAGCGCCCGCACGTAGACCGGGTTGGTCAGGGCGACGTCGTAGTCGGCCCCGGCGGCGATCCGGCGCGGCACCTCGGGGTTGAGGAGCGGGATCAGCTCGACCGCCACGCCGGTGGCGCGGGTGTGCATCTCGACGAGGGCGGGCAGGGTGCCGGTGAGGGCGACGGGGCACAGGCAAGCAACGGTCACGGGCGGCCTCACGGCAACGAGAACTGCGGGCAGGATACCCCGCCCCGGTCCGGGAATCAGCGGGATACAGGGTCGCAACCGCCCGGCGGTGCCCGCGGGGGCCGGTGGGGCGGCCAGGGACTATTGACGCCGCAAATCATTTGATCGCCCGTCCTGCCTGCCGTAGGATGCGGGGATGCAGGACGGGAGACGCGCGCGGATGCCGGACGGAGGGCGGCCGATGCGCACCATGGGCAGGCCATGGCAACTGCTGATGGCGGTCGGGCTGGCCCTGTGCGCCGCGGGGGCGGCAGGGGCCGACAGCCACCTGCCGCCCGCGGACGGCGCGCCCTACGACCCGGCCGGCGTGCTCTACCGCGACGGGGATTTCCGGCTTGCCCGGCCGGGCCAGCGCCCGGTCAGCAATTTCTACAACCGGCCCGGCTATGTCTCGGTCGACCCCGCCTGCTACGCGGGCGTCCTGTCGATGGAGCTGAGCGCCGAGCATCCCGCCTTTCCCGGCGCGCGCATGCATGTCGCGGAGACGATCCGGGTGCGGCCCACCCGCGTCGCGCGGCGCCATGCGCAGCGGTTCTCGTGGGAGATCTGGTCGGACCCGTTCGAGATGATGGGCATCGTCACCACGGCGCAGGGGGCGGGCGGGGGCAGCGCGCGGGTCTGGCTGACGCTCGACCTGCGCAACGCGGCCTACCGGCTGGTGACAGACGTCACCCCGCGCCGGGATGCCTACCGCATCGACAGCGCGGGCGCGGGCCTGAGCCGCACCGCGCAGGAGGACATCTTCTTCGGCTTCGCCGATCACCATTATTCCTACGTCGACCTGAGCGGGCTGGCCGGGGCCGGCGCGGCCGGGGCGCAGGCCATGGCCGACATCGACCGGATGCTGTCCAACCGGCCGCCCAACGTGGTCATGGGGTTCATCGACTGGACCGAGATCGAGGGCGCGGACGGCAGCACCGAGGTGTTCATCGAGCTGCAGCGCGAGGAGGAGATGTTCCTCGACTACCACGGGCTGATCCTGTCGGGCCTGCGCCGCACCGACCTTCGGATCCTGTGCGACGACGTGATCCGCGACATCCGGCGGCTCTGGCCGCGCTGAGGCCGGGGGGCGTGCCGCCGGGGCGGGGGCAATTCCGGGGGCGGGGTTGACGTTTGCCCCCCGAGGCCTCCATCTGTCGCCCAACAGGAAACCACCAATCAAGGGGGGCCCACCGATGGCTTTCACACTTCCCGATCTTCCCTATGCCCATGACGCGCTGGCCGGTCTCGGCATGTCGAAGGAGACGCTGGAGTACCACCACGACCTGCACCACAAGGCCTATGTCGACAACGGCAACAAGCTGATCGCGGGCACCGAGTGGGAGGGCAAGAGCCTGGAGGACATCATCACCGGCACCTACCAGCCGGGCGCGGTGGCCCAGAACGGCATCTTCAACAACGCCTCGCAGCACTGGAACCACGTCCAGTTCTGGGAAATGATGGGCCCCGGCGAGGGCGGGATGCCCGGCGAGCTGGAAAAGGCCATCGTCGAGAGCTTCGGCTCGGTCGACAAGTTCAAGGCCGATTTCGCCGCGGCGGGTGCCGGCCAGTTCGGTTCGGGCTGGTGCTGGCTGGTCAAGGACAAGGACGGGTCGCTCAAGGTCACCAAGACCGAGAACGGCGTGAACCCGCTGTGCTTCGGCCAGACCGCGCTGCTGGGCTGCGACGTGTGGGAACACTCCTACTACATCGACTTCCGCAACAAGCGCCCGGCCTACCTGGACAACTTCCTCAACAAGCTGGTCAACTGGGAGAACGTCGCGGCCCGCCTCGCCGGCTGAGGCCCGGTCCCGACCCGTCTGACGCGGCCCGCCCCACCCGGCGGGCCGTTGTCGTTTCGGGCTGCCGTTGACGGGGGTCAAGGCGCGGGGGCGCGCGGTCTGGAATCGTGGCGGCGGCTGGACCGAAGGAGACGACAGATGGCCGACCCGACGATGACCCCGACCCCCGGCAAGAAGACCGTGGCATCCCGTTCGCCGCTGACTAACGGGACCTGGGTGCTGGTGGCCGATGGCAAGAAGGCGCTCCTGCTCGAGAATACGGGCGACGCGGAGCGGCCGGTGCTCGAGGTGCGCCGCGCCGACCGGCAGGACAACCCCGCCACGCGGGCGCAGGGCACCGACAGGCCCGGCCGGTTCGCCGGCCCGGGCGGCGGGCAGCACGGCACCGCCGCGCCGACCGACTGGCACCAGCTGGCCGAGGACCGCTTCGCCCATGAGCTGGCGGCGCTGCTCTACCGGCAGGCCCATGCGGGCGGCATCGACCGGCTGGTCCTGGTGGCCGCACCCCGGCTGCTGGGCGAGCTGCGCAAGGCGCTCCATGCCGAGGTGACGGCCCGCGTGGTGGCCGAGCTGGCGCTCGACCTGACCGGGCAGCCGGTCGACGAGATCGCGCGCCGCATCGCCGCGGCCGCGGCGACGCGGGGCTGACCCGCCGCGGGACGGCCCCGCTTGACGGACGGGGTGTCCCACCTCCTGATGGTGGCAGGAGGTGACCGATGGAACTGACGATCGCTTCGGCGCTGTCGGCGGAGGGCCTGCTGGGCCATGCCGCCTATGTGTTGCTGGTCCTGTCGATGCTGATGCGGACGCTGCTGTGGCTGCGGCTGCTGGTGATCGCCTCGGCGCTGCTGGGCATCTCCTACGCGGTGTTCATCCTCGGCGATCCGGTCTCGACCTTCTGGGAAACCTGCCTCGTGGTCGTCAACATCGGCCAGCTGCTGATCACCCACTGGCGCAGCCTGCGGGCCCGGTTCAGCGACGACGAGGCGCATTTCATCGCCCGCCACCTGCCCGGGCTGACCCGGGGCGAGGCGCGCGCGCTGATCGACCGCGGCCGCTGGGTGGCGCTGGAGGACGGGGCCTGCCTCGCCGTCGAGGGCGAGCCGGTGGAGCGGCTGAGCTACGTCGCCGAGGGCGCCGCCGAGGTGCGCGTCGGCGGGCGGGCGGTGTCGGCTTGCGGCGCGGGCGATTTCGTGGGCGAGATGACGGTGCTGACCGGCCTGCCCGCGACGGCCACCGTGGTGGCGACCGCGCAGACGGTGGTGTGGCAGGTCGAGGCCCCGGTCCTGCGCGACCTGACCCGGCGCCGGGACGACCTGTCGCGCGAGCTGGAGGCCGCCTTCGCGCGCAACTACCGCGACAAGATCGTGGCGATGAACCGCCGCGCGGTGGCGGGGCTGGGCGGCTAGGCCGGCCCGGCCGCGTCCTGCAGCCGCGCCATCAGCGCGGGCACGTCGGGCACCGTCTCGACGAAGCCGCGCAGGCTGGGCTCGGCAAAGCCCTGCGCGATGACGTGGTCGATCAGCGCCACCAGCGGCTGCCAGTAGCCCGCGATGTCCAGCAGGTAGATCGGCTTGTCGTGCAGCCCCAGCTGGCGCCAGGTCAGCACCTCGAAGAACTCGTCGAGCGAGCCCGCCCCGCCCGGCAGCACCGCCACCGCGTCGGCGTTCATGAACATCACCTTCTTGCGCTCGTGCATCGTCTCGGTGACGACGAAGGTGGACAGGTCGCGCTTGCCGACCTCCAGCCGCATCAGGTGGGTGGGGATGACGCCGAAGGTGGCGCCGCCCGCGGCCTGCGCGGCGCGGGCCACGGCGCCCATGATCCCGACGTCGCCGGCCCCGTAGACCAGCCGCATTCCGGCGCCTGCCAGCGCGGTGCCGAGCGCGGTGGCCGCGGCCATGTAGGCCGGGTCGGCGCCGGGGCGCGCGCCACAATAGACACAGACGGACAGGCTTTGCATCGCGGTCCCTTGCGCTTGTCGGGGATTCGCCTCCTGATAGGCGCAATGGGGCGGGGGCTCAAGCGGCCGAGGGGACGGCCGCCGCGGGCCCCCGGAGGTGCCGGGTGCAGCGCGCCCGGACCGAAGGGGACGGAGAGACAGGACAGCCATGGCGACACCGACGTCAGGCGGAACGGGGGCGAAGGCCGCCCCGATCGCGGGGGCCGCGGCGCTCGGCGCCGTGCTGGTGGCCGCCGCGGTGGCCTTCGTGACCCTGCGCGGCGGTCCCGAGGAGACGCCCGAGGCGTCGGCGCCCGACACGGTGGCCGCGGCGCCCGGCACGACCACGCCTGCGCCGGCCGGGGAGACCGCCACCGCGGACACGACGGCGCCGGACGCCGGCACCGAACAGACCGCGGCGCCGGCCGATCCCGTCGCCCCGCGCTTCGACGTGGTCCGCGTGGAGGCCGGCGGCAGCGCCGTGATCGCCGGGCAGGCCGGGCCGGGGGCGACCGTGACCCTCAGCCTCGACGGCGCGCCGCTGCAGGTGGTGGAGGCCGACGCCGCCGGCAACTTCGTCGCCATGCTGCTGCTCGACCCGTCGCAGGACCCGCGCCTTCTGAGCCTGCAGGCCGCGCTGCCGGGGCAGGACCCTGTGGCGGGGTCCGAGACCGTGCTGATCGCGCCCTTCGAGGGCGAGGTCGCCGGGGCGCTCGGGGCCGCGCCGCCGCCCGCGCCCGAACCCGCCCAGTCGGCCGAGGCCCCCGGCGTCGGCGAGACCACCAGCACCGCGCCCGCCGTGCCGGGCATCGCGCCCGCGCCGGCCCCGGCGCCCGGCGCTGATCTGGCCGCCGCCGCGCCCGATGCCGCCCCCGAGGCCGGCACGCCGGCCCCCGCGCCCGTGGCCGGCACCGAAGCCCCCGCGCCCGCCGGCCCCGAGGCGCCCGCCGTGCTGCTGGCCGATGCCGACGGCGTGCGCGTGCTGCAGGCCCCCGGCGCGCCGCCCGCGGCGCAGACCGAGATCCGCCTCGACGCGATCACCTACGACGTGGCCGGCGAGGTGACGCTGGCCGGGCGCGGGCCGGCCGACGCCTCGGTCCGGGTGACGCTGAACAACCGCCCGATCAACATGGGCGAGATCGGGCCGGGCGGGCAGTGGAGCCTCGACCTGCCCGACGTCGATCCGGGCACCTACACCCTGCGGCTGGAGCAGGTCGCTGCCGACGGCAGCGTCGCGCGCACCGTCGAGACGCCCTTTCTGCGCGAGGATCCCGCCCGCATCCGCGACAACCCGATGCTGGTGGATCCCGGCGCCTCGGTCATCACGGTGCAGCGCGGCTTCACCCTCTGGGGCATCGCCGAGGCGAATTTCGGCGACGGCATCCTCTACGTGCAGATCTTCGAGGAGAACCGGGACGCGATCCGCGACCCCGACCTGATCTTCCCGGGCCAGATCTTCGCGCTGCCCGACCTGCCGCGGGCGCCCTGAGGCATCGCGCGCTCTGGCCATTTCCGGCCGCCGTGCCTAGGTAGGACCCCAGACCGGCCGCAGCGCCCGACACCGCCAGCAAGGACCCTTCCATGCCAGCCGACACCCAGGCCGCTGCCGGCCCCGCGCCCGCGCCCGCGGCCCCGGACCAGACATCCGCCACGCTCGCGCAGGAGGAGCGCCGCTCGGGGCTGCGCACGATCCGCAAGGTCGCGCCCTATCTCTGGCCCGCCGACAAGCCCTGGGTGAAGCAGCGCGTGGTGGCGGCGCTCCTGTTCCTGGTGGCGGCCAAGGCGGTGGCGATCGGCACACCGTTCCTCTACAAGTACGCGGTCGACGCGCTGACGGGCGAGGGCACCTCGCCGGCCTTCCTGCTGGGCCTCGGCGCGGTGGGCCTGACGGTGGCCTACGGCGTGGCACGGGCGGCCAACACCGGGTTCCAGCAGCTGCGCGACGCGGTGTTCGCCCGGGTGGCGCAATCGGCGCTGCGGCAGCTGGCGCTGGAGACCTTCCGGCATATCCACGCCCTGTCGCTGCGCTACCACATCACCCGCAAGACCGGCGGCCTCAGCCGCATCATCGAGCGGGGGGTGAAGGGCGTCGACTTCCTCCTGCGGTTCCTGCTGTTCTCGGTCGGGCCGCTGATCCTGGAGCTGTTGCTGACCGCCATCGTGCTCGGGGCCTATTTCGACCTCGGCTACCTGGTGGTGCTGGTGGCGACCATCGGCATCTACGTCTGGTTCACCTTTGCGGTCACCGAGTGGCGGGTGAAGATCCGCCGCGAGATGAACCGGCAGGACACCGACGCCAACCAGAAGGCGGTGGACAGCCTCCTGAACTTCGAGACGGTCAAGTATTTCGGCGCCGAGACCCGCGAGGCCGACCGCTACGACCGCGCCATGGCGGGCTACGAGACCGCGGCGGTCAAGACGGCGGTGTCGCTGGCGTTCCTGAACGCGGGCCAGGCGATCATCATCACCACGGGCCTCGTGATCGTGATGGTGATGGCGGCGATGGGCGTGCAGGACGGGACGCTGACCACCGGCGACTTCGTCATGGTCAACGCCTTCATGATCCAGATCACGATCCCCCTCAACTTCCTCGGGACGGTCTACCGCGAGATCCGGCAGGCGCTGGTCGACATGGGCGAGATGTTCGACCTGTTGGAGCAGCCGCAGGAGGTGGCCGACCGCCCCGGCGCGCCGGCCTTGAAGGTCACGGGCGGTGAGGTCGTGTTCGACGCCGTGCGCTTTGCCTACGACCCGGCGCGGGCCATCCTGAAGGGCCTCGACTTTACCCTGAAGCCCGGCGAGACGGTGGCCCTGGTGGGGCCGTCGGGGTCGGGGAAATCGACCATCGGGCGGCTGTTGTTCCGGTTCTACGACGTCACCGGCGGGGCGATCCGCATCGACGGGCAGGACCTGCGCGAGGTGACGCAGGAAAGCCTGCACCGGGCCATCGGCGTGGTGCCGCAGGACACCGTGCTGTTCAACGACAGCATCCGCTACAACATCGGCTACGGCCGCGCCGACGCGACCGAGGCCGAGATCGTCGCCGCCGCGAAGGCGGCGCGCATCCACGACTTCATCCTGAGCCTGCCCGAGGGCTATGACACCCAGGTGGGCGAGCGCGGGCTGAAGCTGTCGGGCGGCGAGAAGCAGCGGGTGGGCATCGCGCGGACGTTGCTGAAGGACCCGCCGATCCTGCTCTTGGACGAGGCGACGAGCGCGCTGGATACCGAGACCGAGCGCGACATCCAGTCGGAGCTGCGGATGATGGGGCAGGGGAGGTCGGTCATCACCATCGCGCACCGGCTGTCGACCGTGGTGGAGGCGGACCAGATCCTGGTTTTGCAGGCGGGCGAGATCGTGGAGCGGGGCACCCATGACGAGCTGCTCGCGCGCGGCGGGCGCTACGCGTCGATGTGGGCGCGGCAGATGGCGGGCGAGGACGAGGACGTCTGAGGGCGGCGAAAAACTGCAGTTTTTCGCATGGGAAACCTGGAGGTTTCCGGTGGGGAAAACGCGCGTTTTCCCCCGTTTTGCGGGGCGCAAAACGGCGCGGCCCCATACTGACCGGGTGTCACCGGCGGCCGGCGTCGCGATGCGTATTTGGGGAAAGATGAAGCGGGCGGGTCCGGGGGCGGTCGCGTGACGGATTGACGGCTGCGGGCCTGCGTGCTTTGCAGGGGCCAGACGGGCCCGCAGGGACGGACGGTTCATGAAGGTCATCATCTGTGGCGCGGGCCAGGTCGGCTGGCAGATCGCGCGCCATCTTTCCGGCGAAAAGAACGACGTGACGGTGGTGGACAGCAACCCCGATCTCGTCCGCCGCGCGACCGACACGCTGGACGTGCAGGGGCTGACGGGCTTTGCCTCCTACCCCGACGTGCTGGAGCGCGCGGGCGCGCGGGACGCCGACATGATCATCGCCGCCACCTTCTCGGACGAGGTGAACATGGTCACCTGCCAGGTGGCCCATTCGGTCTTTGCCGTGCCGCGCAAGATCGCGCGGCTGCGCGCCCGCAGCTACCTGAACGCGATCTATTCCGACCTCTACCGCCGCGACCACCTGCCCATCGACGTGGTGATCTCGCCCGAGGAGGAGGTGGCGCAGGCGGCGCTGGCGCGGATCCGGTCGCCCGCGACCTTCGACACCGAAAGCTTCCTGTCGGGCGACGCGCAGATGCTGGGCATCCAGCTCGACCCCGATTGCCCGGTGCTGGAAACGCCGCTGAAGCAGCTGTCCGAGCTGTTCTCGACGCTGCGCGCCATCGTGGTGGGCGTGCGCCGTGAGGGCACGCTGTTCGCGCCCGAGCCGGGCGACCAGCTGTTCGCGGGCGACCAGATCTATGTCTTCACCCACGTGATGGACGTGGGCCGGACGCTGGAGATCTTCGGCAAGGCCGCCAAGCGGCCCGAGCGGGTGCTGATCATCGGCGGCGGCAACGTGGGCCTGACGGTGGCCCGCGCGCTGGAGAGCGGGCCCGACCGGGTGCGGGTGCGGGTGATCGAGAAGTCGCGCGCCAAGGCCGAGGTGGCCGCCGACGCGCTGGAGCGGACCATCGTGCTGCACGGCGACGGGCTCGACATGGAGCTGTTGCGCGAGGCGGGGGTGGACCGGGTGGACGCGGTGCTCTGCGTCACCGACGACGACAAGACCAACCTGCTGGCCTCGGTGCGCGCCAAGAGCGCGGGCGCCGCGCTGTCGATCGCGCTGGTGAACGACCCGACGCTGGTGCCCCTGATGAACCCGCTCGGCATCGACGCCTATGTGAACCCGCGCGCCACCACCGTCAGCTCGATCCTGCGCCACATCCGGCACGGCCGGGTGCGGGGGGTCTATTCCATCGGCGACGCCGAGGCCGAGGTGATCGAGGCGCAGGTGCTGTCGACCTCGTCCATCGCCGGCCGTCAGATCCGCGAGATCGACTTTCCCGAAGGCGCGCTGGTGGGGGCGGTGCAGAAGGGCGGCAAGGTGGTGCGGCCGCACGGCACGCTCCGGATCGAGGAGGGCGACGTCATCGTGATCTTCGCGCTGGCCGCCGACGTGCCGGCGATCGAGACGCTCCTCCAGGTCTCGATCGACTTCTTCTGAGGCGATGGCCCGCTATTTCCGCAGCCTTCCGTTCTTCGTGGTGCTCCTGTTCACCGCGGCCGGCGCGACGCTGGTGCCCGCGGTCTACGGCGCCTCGACCCGGGATTTCGACACCGCGCGGGTGTTCTTCTATTCCGGCATCCTGATCGCCGTCGCGGCGATGCTGATGGGCTTTGCCGCGCAGGGGGCGGGGCGCGAGACGACCGGGCCGCGCAGCCTGCTGGCGCTGCTGCTGTCCTACCTGTGGCTGCCCGGGGTGCTGGCGGTGCCGATGGCCGAAGCGATTGGGGATACCCGCTGGATCAACGTCTATTTCGACATGGTCTCGGCCCTGACCACCACCGGCGCGGCGGTGTTCGAGCCCGCGCGCCTGGCCGACACGGTGCACCTGTGGCGCGCCACGGTGGGGTGGTTCGGGGGTATGCTGATCTGGGTGACGGCGCTGGCGGTGCTGGCGCCCCTGAACCTCGGCGGCTTCGAGGTCACGTCGGAGGCGAGCGTGTCGGGGCAGCTGCTGCAGACCTCGGGGCAGTCGCGGTCGGCCGCGCCGTCGGAGCGTCTGCGCAAGCAGGCGGCGCTCCTGGTGCCGGTCTACGTGACGCTGACGGCGGTGCTGGCGGTGGCGCTGGCGCTGGCGGGCGAGCGGCCGCTGCACGCCGTGATCCACGCCATGTCGACGCTCGCCACCTCGGGGATCAGCGCCACCGGCGGGCTCAAGGATAGCGGCGCGGACATCCTGGGCGAGATGCTGATCTTCCTGTTCCTGGTCTTCGCGCTGACGCGGCGCAGCTTCACCGGGGGGTTCGACGCCGGCTGGGCGGCCCGGATCGCGCGGGACCGCGAGGTGCGCATCGCGATCTTCGCCGTCGTGGTGCTGCCGTCGTTGCTGTTCCTGCGGCACTGGATCGGGGCGCTGGAGGTCGATGACCTCGCCAATGTCGGCGCCGCGGTCCGGGCGCTCTGGGGCAGCATCTTCACGGTGCTGTCCTTCCTGACCACCACCGGCTTCGTCTCGGAAAGCTGGGCCGAGGCGCGCAGCTGGTCGGGGTTGCCGACGCCGGGGCTGATCCTGATCGGGCTGGTGATGATGGGGGGCGGGGTGGCGACCACGGCGGGGGGCCTCAAGCTCCTGCGGGTCTACGCGCTCTACAAGCACGGCGCGCGCGAGATCGACCGGCTGGTGCATCCCCATTCGGTGGCGAGCGCGGGGCAGCTCGGCCGGCGCATCCGGCGCGAGGGGGCCTATATCGCCTGGGTCGTGTTCATGCTGTTCCTGCTGTCGCTGGCGGCGGTGATGGTGGCGCTGGCGGCGACGGGGCTCGATTTCGAGCAGTCGATGGTCCTTGCCGTCGCGGCGCTGTCGACCACCGGGACGCTGGCCCAGGTGGCCGGCGAGGCGCCGATCCCCTACCTCACCCTGACCGACCCGGCCAAGATCGTGCTGATCGCGGCGATGATCGTGGGGCGCATGGAGACGCTCGTTTTCTTGGCGATCTTCAGCCCGGCGTTCTGGCGAAGCTGACCCAAAACGCCTTTCCCGCAGGCAAAGGGTTGATCTTTGGGTCGAAATGCCTGCACACATGTATTGATGCGTGAACGGACGACCCCAGACTTGCCCTGATCACGGCAGCCCAGACTCAAGAAGGCACAAGAACAAGATGGCCGAACACAAGCAAAACCTTCAGGACGCCTTCCTCAACCATGTCCGCAAGACCAAGGTTCCGGTGACGATCTTTCTGATCAACGGGGTCAAGTTGCAGGGCGTCATCACCTGGTTCGACAATTTCTGCGTGCTGCTGCGCCGCGACGGTCAGAGCCAGCTGGTCTACAAGCACGCGATCTCGACCGTGATGCCGGCACAGCCGATCAATCTCTACGACGGGGAAGAGTGACGCACACAGCGGCGCCTGACGGCGGAACCGAACGCACGGGCGGAGGGCCCATGCGCGCGCTTGTCTTGCATCCCGACATCACCGCCGACCGGCACCGCCGCGACGCGCGCCCCGCGCTCGAGGAGGCGGTGGCGCTCGCCGCCGCGTTGCCCGATCTCGAGGTGGCGGGCGCCGAGATCGTGCGCCTGCCGCGGGCGCAGCCGGGCCTGCTGTTCGGGACGGGCAAGATCGCCGAGCTGAAGGAGCGGATCAAGGCGCTGGAGGTCGGCCTCGTGCTGGTCGACGGGCCGGTGACGCCGGTCCAGCAGCGCAACCTGGAAAAGGAATGGGGGGTCAAGCTGCTCGACCGGACCGGGCTGATCCTCGAGATCTTCGCCGACCGCGCCGCGACCCGCGAGGGCGTGCTGCAGGTGGAGCTGGCCGCGCTGTCCTACCAGCGCACGCGGCTGGTGCGGGCCTGGACCCACCTCGAACGGCAGCGCGGTGGCCTCGGCTTCGTGGGCGGCCCCGGCGAGACCCAGATCGAGGCCGACCGCCGCGCCATCGACGAGGCGGTGACGCGCATCCGCCGGCAGCTCGACCGCGTGGTCAAGACCCGCGAGCTGCACCGCAAGGCGCGGGCCAAGGTGCCCTATCCCATCGTCGCGCTGGTGGGCTACACCAACGCCGGCAAGTCGACGCTGTTCAACCGGCTGACCGGCGCCGAGGTGCTGGCCAAGGACATGCTGTTCGCCACGCTCGACCCCACCATGCGCGCGGTCAGCCTGCCGGACGGGACCGAGATCATCCTGTCGGACACGGTGGGCTTCATCAGCGACCTGCCGACGCAGCTGGTCGCCGCCTTCCGCGCCACGCTGGAGGAGGTGCTGGACGCCGACCTGATCGTTCATGTCCGTGACATCAGCCACCCCGAGACCGAGGAACAGGCGACCGAGGTCGCCACCATCCTGCGCGGGCTCGGCGTGCCCGAGACGGCGCCCATGCTCGAGGTCTGGAACAAGATCGACCGGCTGCCGCCCGACACCGCCGCCGCGCTGGCGGCCACGGCGGACCGGCGCGACACGGTCTTTGCGGTGTCGGCCCTGACCGGCGAGGGGATGCCGGCGCTGCTGTCGGCCATCGCCGCCGCGCTGGCCCCGCCCCGGCACCGGTCCGAGGTGGCGCTGACGCACGAGGACGGGCGGCGGCGCGCCTGGCTCTACGCCCAAGGCGTGGTCGAGGGCGAGGCGGCGGGCGAGGACGCGACGCGCCTGACCGTCAACTGGACCGACCGGCAGGAACAGGCGTTCCGCCGGCTCTAGCCGCGCCGGTTCATCACCAGGAGGCCCACGGCCAGCACCGCGAAGCCGACCAGGGCCGAGGGCGCCAGCCGTTCCCCCAGCACCAGCCAGCCGAGCGTGATCGCCACCGGCGGGATCAGCAGCGTCACCAGCATTGCGTTGCCCGACCCCGCGACGGCGAGGACCCGGTAGTAGAGCAGATAGGCCAGCGCCGTGCCCGCAACGGCGAACCAGGCGATGGCGGCCCAGGTCTCGGGCGCGCGGGGCAGGGCCACGGGCCCGTCGACCGCCAGCGCGAGGGGCAGCATGACGAGGCTTGCGCCGGTGAGCATCCCCATCGCGGCGACCTGCGGGCGCAGGTGGCCGAGCCGCGCCCGCGCCCAGGCCGCCGCGCAGGCATAGGACAGCGCGCCGCCCAGCACCGCCAGCTGCGCGAGGCTGCGCAGGTCGAGCCCGCCGAGCGCCTCCAGCCCGATGGCGATGCTGACCCCGGCAAAGGCGATCAGCACCCCGGCCAGCCGCCGCCCCGTCAGCCGCTCGTCGGCGAAGACGGCGGCGGCGACAAGCACGCCGAGCACGGCGGTGGCGGCGTTGAAGATCGAGGTCAGGCCGGTCTCGATGAATTGCTGGCCCCAGGCCATCAGGGTGAAGGGCACGACGTTGTTCAGGACACCCATCGTCAGGAGCGCGCCCCAGGTCGCCGCATCCCGCGGCACGGCCAGGCCGCGCCACAGCACGTAGCCCCAGAGGATCAACGCCGCCCAGACCACGCGGTGCGCCACCAGCGTCAGCACCGGCAGCTCGCCGAGCGCGATCTTGATCGCCAGGAAGGAGGCCCCCCAGATGGTCGCAAGGGCCAGCATCTCGGCCCAGGCGCGGGCGGTCAACTGCGGGGCGGAGGCGGCGGTGTTGGTTCGGGTCATGCGGCCGACCTTATCCCGGCGGCCGGGCGACGCGACCCGGAAGCTGCGCAAGAAAAACCCCCGCGTCCGGGACGCGGGGGCTGGTGTTGTCGCCGTGGTGGCGGATCAGAAGGTGTAGCCGATCCGCAGGCCGAAGCCGATGGCGTGGTTGTCCGTGAAGCTCGAGAACTGGGTGCCCGGAGGATAGGGCAGCGCGCTCGGAGTTTCGGTCTCGGCTTCACCGATCCAGCTGTAGCTGACGCCGGCCGTTACCCGAAGGGGCCCTTGGGTGTAGCGCGCGGCGAGACCGATCGAGGTGCGACCATCGGTCGGACCGAGGTTGCCGGAGAAGCCGTCCTGCTGGGCCTCGTAGGTGAGGGAGCCGAGCACGGCCCAGGTGTCGCTGAGGCGACGTGCACCGCCCACGGTCCAGGTCCATGTATCGTTGTCGTAAGACACCAGCGAGTTCGGCCCGTAGGCGCCGTCCGCCGCACCGTCCGAGAACACGTCGGGGGTGATGTCGAACTCGCTCCAGTCCGTCCAGCGCACGGAGCCAAATACCAGCGTGCCCTCGGCAACGCCCGACTGCGCCTCGAGCAGCACCTGCTGCGGGATCGTGGTGTCGAAGGTCGTGCTGAACGCGCCAAACTCGGTCGCGCTGAAGTTATGGGTCGTGGCACTGTAGTAGGTCAGCGCGACGCGCAGAGCGATGTCCGGGATCTCGTAAGCGGCACCGACCATGTAGCCCCACTCGTCCGAGCCGGAGGCCTGCATCGTGTAGCCGTTGAACAGCGAGACCTCGCCGTTGGCGGTCACGTTGCGGAGACCGCCGTAGACAGAGAAGCCATTCGCGAACTCGTAGCGCAGCGCGGCGGTGACCTGCTGGCTTTCGATCGTGGCCTGGCTGCCCGTGTTGAGGCGATAAAGGTAATTGGGCGGCAGGCCAGCAGCGTAGTTCACATCTGCGCCGATCGGTTCGTCGTAGATCAAGGCAAAGGAAAGTCGCTCGGTGATGTCTGTCCGGAAGGACAGGCCCGCATAGCTGTAGGCTGGCGCGATATCTCCGCTGAGCGAGCCAACAGGCGAAGCCGGCGACGCGGGCACTACCTGCACGCCCGACACCTCGGGATCTGCCCAGGTGTAGCTGAGTTCGACGTAGGTGCCTTCCTCGAACAGGATGGCCGGGCTTTGCCCGGCGCGTTCGACGCCACCCGCATGGGCGAGGGCGGTGGTGGTCAGAAGCGCCGCGGTTGCGGCTGCGATGCGGTTCATGGAGTCCTCCCCAAGACTGTCCCGATGGTCCTCGTGACCGATAAGCCGGGAAAGGTCCGATCCGGTCAATTCTTCCGCTACGTCAGGCCCCTCTGCACGCCAAAGAGGCGCCTGATATGTGACGCTTATGCTACACCGGAGGGCAGGTCGGGCTCAGCCGGGGCGGCGGCTGGTCAGGATGTTCAGGTAGTTCGCCCCGAAGATCAGCACCGCGCCCAGCAGCACCGCCCATTCCAGCGGTTCGGCATAGAGCAGCACGCCGACCACCGCGATGGCGGGCAGGCGGGCGAAGTCCATCGGCATGACCACCGAGGCCGGCGCGATCGACAGCGCCGTGGTCAGGCAGAAATGCGCGGTCAGCCCGCCCAGCCCGATCACCAGGAGCCAGGGCAGCATCGCCGCCGACGGCAGCGCCATGTCGCCGTCCCACAGGCAGGCGACCAGCCCGATGACCAGCTGGATCGCCGTCAGCCAGAACAGGATGCAGGTGATCGACTCCGTCCGCGTCAGGCGCTTGGTGAAGATCGCGGTGCCGGCGAAGAACACCGCCGCGATGGCCGCAGTGATCATGCCGACCGACAGGGGCTGGGCGCCCGGCTGCACCACGATCAGCACGCCGACGAAGCCCAGCAGCCCCGCCAGCACCTTCCACCGCGTCAGCCGCTCGCCCAGGAACAGCGCGGCGAAGACCATGGTCCAGAGCGGCGAGGTGAATTCCAGCGCGAACACCAGCGCCAGCGGCGCCACGGTGACGGCGTAGAACCACAGGTTCTGCCCGGTGAAGTGGAAGATGTTGCGCAGGACATGGACGCCCATGTGGCGGCGCGTGATCTGGTCCAGCGTGCCCGCCGCGGCGCCCACGGCCAGCACGACGACGAGGCCGATCACCGAGCGGTAGGTCATCATCTCGAAGGTGTCGAGCTCGGACGACGCCGCGCGCCCCGCCACCGCCATCGACGAGAAGGCGACGATGGCGCCCAGCATCCACAGCGCGGCGCGCACCGGCTGGTGCGGCGCCTCGACCGGCACGGCCGTCGCGGTCTGGGTCATGCGGCGATCTCCCTGCGGCAGCCCCGGACCGGGCCGCGCCCCTCGGGCGTCGGAATGCCGCGTTCGAGGGCAAAGGGCAAGACCGCCCCGGCGTGGCGCGGCCGGGCGGGCGTGAGGGGGGTGAGATAATGAAACGGCACGCGCATGGGCGGGATATGGGGCCCGTGCGGCCCCGGTCGAGGGGTCAGAGCCCCGCCGCCTTGGCCGCGTTCCAGAGCGCGTCCATCTCGGCCAGGTCGCTGTCCTCGGGGCGCTTGCCGGCCTCGGCCAGCCGGGCCTCGATGAAGGCGAAGCGGCGGGTGAATTTCGCGTTGGCCCGCCGCAGCGCGGCCTCGGGGTCGACCTTGAGGTGGCGGGCGAGGTTGGCCATGACGAACAGGAGGTCGCCCATCTCGTCCTCGATGCGGTCGGCATCGGCGCCGTCGCGGATCTCGGCCAGCTCCTGCGCCTCTTCGGCGATCTTGTCGATCACCTGCGCGATGTCGGGCCAGTCGAAGCCGACGCGGGCGGCGCGCTTCTGCAGCTTCTCGGCCCGCATCAGCGCGGGCAGCCCCAGCGCCACGTCGTCGAGCACGCCGCCGCGGGCCTTTGCCGCGCGCTCGGCGGCCTTCACCGCCTCCCAGTCCTGCACCTGCTGCTCGGCCGATTTCGCGTTGCGCTCGTCGCCGAAGACATGGGGGTGGCGGGCGATCATCTTGTCGGCGATGGCGGCGGCCACGTCGTCGAGGTCGAACAGCCCCGCCTCCTCGGCCATGCGGGCGTGGAACACCGACTGGAACAGCAGGTCGCCCAGCTCGCCCTTCAGCTCGTCCCAGGCCCGGCGCTCGATCGCGTCCGCGACCTCGTAGGCCTCCTCGATGGTGTAGGGGGCGATGGTGGCGAAGTCCTGCTCCACGTCCCAGGGGCAGCCGGTGACGGGGTCGCGCAAGCGCGCCATGATGGCGCGGAGCCGGTCGAGGGGCGGGAGATTGGCGAGGTCATTCATTGCGGAACCGGGCGGTTTGCGGCAGGGTCCGGGACCTTAGACCCAAGGCCAGAGCAGGAGTCCAGCCATGCCCGTCATCAACCGTGTCGCCGGCCTCGCCGGGGAGATGACCGCGTGGCGGCGGTATCTGCACGCGCATCCCGAGCTGGCCTTCGACTGCGGCGACACGGCGGCCTTCGTCGCCGCGCGGCTGGCCGAGATCGGGGTCGACGAGATCCACGAGGGGATCGCGCAGACCGGGATCGTGGCGATCATCGAGGGGCAGGGGCCGGGGCCGGTGGTGGGCCTGCGCGCCGACATGGACGCGCTGCCGATGACCGAGGTGACGGGCGCGCCCCATGCCTCGACGGTGCCGGGCAGGATGCATGCCTGCGGCCATGATGGGCACACGGCGATGCTGCTGGGGGCGGCCAAGTACCTCGCCGAGACGCGGAACTTCCGCGGCAAGGTGGCGCTGATCTTCCAGCCCGCCGAGGAGGACGGCGGCGGGGCCGGGGTGATGGTGGAGGAGGGGATCATGGACCGCTTCGCCATCGCCGAGGTTTACGCGCTGCACAACGTGCCGGGGCTGCCGGCGGGCGCGGTGCGCACGACGCCCGGGCCGATCATGGCGGCGGTGGACGAGTTCACCATCCGCATCGAGGGCCGCGGCGGCCACGGCGCCACCCCGCACGAGACGCTGGACCCGATCCCGGCGGCGGTGTCGATGGTGCAGGCGATCCAGACCATCGTGTCGCGCAACCACCATGCCCTGCAGGAGCTGGTGGTGTCGGTGACGCAGATCCACGCCGGAACCACCGACAACGTGATCCCGGGCGAGGCGATGATCAACGGCACGGTGCGGACCTTCGACCCGGGCGTTCAGGCGATGGTGATCCGCCGGATGGAGGAGATCGTGGCCGGGCAGGCGGCGAGTTTCGGGGTGGCGGCGTCGCTCGACTACGCGGTGGGGTATCCGGCCACGGTGAACGACCCGGCGCGGACGGAGTTCGCGGCGGAGGTGGCGGCCGAGGTGCTGGGGGCGGAGCGGGTGGATGCGGCCGCCGGGCGCGAGATGGGGGCCGAGGATTTCGCCTACATGCTGCAGGCGCGGCCCGGGGCCTACCTGTTCCTGGGCGCGGGGCCGGGGGCGGGGCTGCATCACCCGGCCTATGATTTCAACGACGAGATCCTGCCGCTGGGGGCGAGCCTGCTGGCGCGGATCGCGGAGCGGGCGCTGCCGGTCGGCGGCTGACGGGCAGGGGTTGCGCCGGCTGCGCCGTCGCCCGGGTGCGAAATTGCTGCGAAAATTCGCGGGGTGAGCCGGGCGTCCGGTGGCGCGGGGGGATGGGTGCGGAGGGGGCTCTGCCCCCGCCCGTTCCGGGCCCCCCGGAGTATTTTTCAAGCAAAGATGGGGTCAGTGGTCCTCGGGGCGGAGGTATTTCCGCATTCCGTAGAGGAGCGGGCTGCCCTCGGGGGCGGTGCGCACGGCCTCGACCGCGCCGATGCAGATATGGTGGGTGCCGATCTTCTCGGCCGAAAGCAGCCGGCAGTCGAAGCTGACCAGCGCCTCGGTCAGACATGGCGCGCCGGTGGCCATGGTCTCGGTCAGGACCGCGTTGAACTTGTCGCCGCCGGGCGCGGGGCGGCGGGAGGAGAACACATCCGAGATGTCGGTCTGGCCGGTGCGCAGCACGTTGATCGCGAAGCAGCCGTTCTCCAGCACCAGCGGCAGCGCCGAGGAGGCGGCGTTGAGGCAGGTGAGCATGGTCGGCTGCGCCCCGTCGGCCGAGATCGAGGTCATCGCCGAGACGGTGACGCCGCCGCGGCCCGCGGGCCCGTCGGTGGTGACGACCGAGACGCTGGCCGCGGCGCGGCTCATGCCTTCGAGGAAGGCCGCGCGCAGCCCCGCCTCGGCTTCGGTCCGGTCGTTCATGGCCTGTGTCTCCCTGCGCGCTGGTCGCGGCGGTCTTGCCCCATGCCGGAGCTAGCGGCAAGGGCGGGGAAGTCACGCGGGCTTGCGTTCGGCGGCGGAAGCGGGCAGGCGAGGGGCGATCAGCCGGAGGGACGGAACATGGCACTGGAAGACGCCAAGCGCGAGGTGGACGGCGCGTTCACGCGGGCCGAGCTGAAGGGGCTGGCCTTCGAGAATGCCTTTGCGGGCGCGCCGAGTTTCCTGAGGCGGCGCTACACCAAGGACCTGGCAGGCGTGGACCTGGCGATCACCGGCATCCCCTTCGACCAGGCGGTGACGAACCGGCCCGGCACGCGGCTGGGGCCGCGGGCGATCCGGGAGGCGTCGAGCCTGCAGCCCTTCGACCCGCCCTATGGCTGGGACGGGTTTTCGCCGCTGGAGCGCTTCGCCATCGCCGATTACGGCGACATGGCCTTCGACTACGCCCACACGCCCGACGTGCCGGCGCGGATCGAGGCGCATGTGGCGGGCATCCTGGCCGCCGGGGCGGGCTGCATCACGCTGGGGGGCGACCATTCCATCACGCTCCCGATCCTGCGGGCGCATGTGGCGAAACACGGGCCGATCGCGCTGATCCAGGTGGATGCGCACACCGACACCTGGCCCGACGACGACGCCGCGCGGATCGACCACGGCACGTTTTGCTACACCGCGGTGAAGGAGGGGCTGATCGACGTGGCGCATTCCGCCCATGTCGGGATCCGCACCGTGGTCGAGGACAACCTCGGCATCGCCATCCACGACGCGCGCGAGGTCCATGCCCGCGGCCCGGAGGCGGTGGCGGCCGACCTGAAGGCGCGGGTGGGGGACCGGCCGGTGTACCTGTCCTTCGACATCGACGGGCTCGACCCGGCCTTTGCGCCGGGCACGGGCACGCCGGTCTGGGGCGGGCTTTCCTCCGCTCAGGCGGCGGTGCTGATGCGGGGGCTGGCGGGGATCAACCTGGTGGGCGGCGACGTGGTCGAGGTCTCGCCGCCCTTCGACCATGCCGCGATCACGGCCGTCGCGGCGGCGCATGTGGCGATGGAGCTGATCTGCCTGTGGGGCTGGACGCGGGCGTAACGGCACTGGACCGACTCGGGCCCTTGGCGCTACATCGCTGACCAAGCCGAGGCCACGAGGACGACCCGCCGCCATGCCCCGCCGCCCAAGATCGGACGACGCCCGCGCCGTGGCGCGCGAGATTTCCTATGCCTCCTCGGCCGCCTCGCGGGGCGGGCGGGCGATGATCCGGGTGATGGAGAACGCCACCGGGCGGCTGACGCTGATCCGCCGGGCCGAGGGCTACGACGACGAGGTCCGGCAGGGCCGCGACTTCTGGCAGGTCATGGTCGAGCGCTACGGGCTGCAGCTCAGGGTGATCGGCGGCAGCCTCGACAACATCCCGCGCGAGGGGCCGCTGATCCTGATCGCGAACCACCCCTACGGGATCCTCGACGGGCTGATGATGGGCCACATCCTGAGCCATGTGCGCGGCGATTTCCGCATCCTCGCCCACCGCATCTTCCGCAAGGCCGAGGACATCAACCGGATCATCCTGCCGATCTCCTTCGACGAGACCAAGGAGGCGGTCGCGCTGAACCTCGAGACGCGCAAGCAGGCGCTGGCCTACCTGGCCGCGGGCGGCGCCATCGGCATCTTTCCGGGCGGCACGGTGTCGACGGCGGCGCGGCCCTTCGGCCGGCCGATGGACCCGGGCTGGCGCAGCTTCACCGCGCGGATGATCGCGAAATCCGACGCGACGGTGGTGCCGATCTTCTTCGACGGCCACAACTCGCGGCTGTTCCAGCTGATGAGCCACCTGCACACGACGCTGCGCATGGGCCTGTTGATCAAGGAATTCCGGGCGCGGGTGAACAGCCCGGTCGAGGTCGTCGTCGGCCAGCCGATCCCGCGCGAGGAGCTGCAGGCGCGGGCCAGCGACGCCAAGGCGATGATGGAATTCCTGCGCGAAAGCACCTATGCCTTGAGCCCGCGGCCGCTGGACGTGCGGGCGCGCGGCTTCGAGTTCGAGGACAAGCACCGCGACAAGGACGCCGAGGCGCGGCCCCGGGGCGGATTGAGGGACAGATACTGATGGCAGTGGGCATTTTCGACAGCGGCCTGGGCGGTCTGACCGTGCTGGACGCGGTGGTGCGGCGGCTGCCCGAGGTGCCGCTGGTCTATTTCGGCGACAACGCCCACGCGCCCTACGGCGTGCGCGACGCCGACGACATCTACGAGCTGACCACGCAAGGGGTGCAGTGCCTGTTCGACCATGGCTGCGACCTGGTGATCCTGGCCTGCAACACGGCGTCCGCGGCGGCGCTGCGGCGGATGCAGGAATCCTGGGTGCCCAAGGACAAGCGGGTGCTGGGCGTCTTCGTGCCGCTGATCGAGGCGCTGACCGAGCGCAAGTGGGGCGACAACTCGCCCCCGCGCCCGGTGGCGGTGGAGACGGTGGCGCTTTTCGCCACGCCCGCCACCGTGTCGAGCCGTGCCTTCCAGCGGGAATTGGCGTTTCGCGCCATAGGGGTGGACGTCGAAGCTCAACCCTGTGCGGGGGTCGTGGACGCGATCGAGATGGGCGACATGATCCTGGCCGACGCGCTGGTGCGCAGTCATGTGGAATCGCTCATGCGCCGGATGCCGAAGCCGCAGGCGGCGATCCTCGGCTGCACCCATTACCCGCTGGTCGAGGAGGTGTTCCGCGACGCGCTGGGGCCCGAGGTCAAGGTCTATTCCCAGCCCGACCTCGTGGCCGAGGCGCTGGCCGACTACCTGGCGCGCCATCCCGACAAGCTGGGGACGGGCACGGGGGCGGTGTTCCTGACCACGGGCGACCCGAAATCGGTGTCGAACAAGGCGACGCAGTTCCTGCGGCGGCGGATCGAGTTCCAGAAAGCGGACATGTGATCCGTCAACGGGTTGTGCGGCGTTCTTCATCCGGTGGTTGAAGGCGATGCGCGGCGTGGCTGCTGCGTTTTGGCGCGGACCCCTCGACAGGGGCGGCCGCTGTGTCCAAATATGCGGCACCGGCGGGACGGCAGGCCGGGCCGAGGGCACGCGTGCGCCCGGGAGGGATCGAGAGGAGAGCGCCACCGATGCGGGGCCTTAAGAAACAACGCCGGATCCAGATCATCATGGCCGCCACCGCGGCGCTTGCGCTGTCGGCGGGGCTGATCGGCTACGCGATGCGCGACGGCATCAACTTCTTCCGCCCGCCGTCCGAGGTGGTGGAGAACCCGCCGCCGCCGACCGAGGTGTTCCGCATCGGCGGGCTGGTCGAGGAAGGCACGCTGGTGCGCGGCGAGGGCGAGACGATCAGCTTCCGCGTCACCGACGGCGGCGCGTCGATCCCGGTGACCTACACCGGCATCCTGCCCGACCTGTTCGGCGAGGGCGAGGGGATGGTGGGCACCGGGCGGCTGATCGACGGCACCTTCGAGGCGACCGAGATCCTTGCCCGCCACGACGAGACCTACATGCCGGCCGAGGTGATCGAGGCGCTGGAGGCGCAGGGCGTCTACCGCGACCCGAGCGCGCCGGGGACCTGAGGGCGCACCCCGAAGAATTTCCCTGACGGGACCCGGCCGGAAATCTCGAGATTTCCGGGGGCAAAACTGCAGTTTTGCAGGGCGAAAAACTGCAGTTTTTCGCCCTGTTGCGCCGGATCAGGCCGACGCCGCCAACAGCGCCGCGTTGCCCCCCGCCGCCGTCGTGTCGATACACAGGTGCCGTTCGAGGACCAGCCGCGGCCCCGGGTCCGCCTCGGTGATCAGCGGCACCAGCGCGCCATCGCGGGCAGCCAAGGCCTGCGCATGGGGCCGGGCCGTCGCGGCATCGGCCCAGAGCACCACGGCGTCGACGGGCGCCAGGGTGGTGAGCCAGTCGGCCGGAAGGTCCGGCGCGGCCAGCGCGGTGCAGCCCACGGCCTCGGCGGCGCGGACCTGCGCGGCGGCGGCCTCGGCGCCCGGACCGAGGCAGAGCACGCGGCCGCGGGGGTGGGTGGACAGGCGGTTCGACTCGCCGGTCGGCCCCGGCAGGTCGGTCACCGACAGGGTCCGCCCACGCGGGTCGGGCAGGGCGGCGAGGGCCTTGGCGACCGTGGCCTTGTCCGGCGCCGCCCCCGGCTTGGCCGTGACGGCCCGGGTCTCGGCGCGGGTGAAGCGGGGCAGGTAGTGCGGCCCGCCCGCCTTGGGGCCGGTGCCCGACAGCCCCTCGCCGCCGAAGGGCTGGCTGCCGACCACGGCGCCGATCTGGTTGCGGTTGACGTAGGTGTTGCCCACCCGGATCGCCCCGGTGACCTGCTGCACGCGGTCGTCGATGCGGCTGTGGAACCCGAAGGTCAGCCCGTAACCCCTTGAATTGATGTCGGACATCACGCGGTCGAGGTCGGCCGCGCGGTAGGTCGCCACGTGCAGGACGGGGCCGAACACCTCGCGCTCCAGCGCCGCGATGCCGCCGGGCAGGGACAGGATCACGGGCGCGACGAAGCTGCCCTCGGCCGGGGCCGCGACCTCGGCGATGACCCGGCCTTGCGCGCGTGCGGCCTCGATGTGGGCCATGATCCCGGCCTGGGCGCGGGCGTCGATGACGGGGCCGATGTCGGTCGAGATCGCCCAGGGGTCGCCGAGGCGCAGCTCGGCCATGGCGCCGCGCAGCATCTCGAGGATCGGCTCGGCCACGTCCTCCTGCAGGTAGAGCATCCTGAGCGCCGAGCAGCGCTGCCCGGCCGACTGGAAGGCCGAGGCGACGATGTCGCGCACCGCCTGTTCGGGCAGGGCCGTGGAATCGACGATCATGGCGTTGAGGCCGCCGGTTTCCGCGATCAGCGGCGCGGACGGGTCGAGGTGTGCGGCGCGCGCCCGGTTGATGGCCTGCGCCGTGGCGGTGGAGCCGGTGAAGCAGAGCCCGTCGATGCGCGGGTCGGACGACAGCGCCGCGCCGACGGTCGCGCCTTCGCCCGGCAGGAGCTGGAGCGCGGCGCGCGGCACGCCCGCCTCGTGCAGGAGCTGGACCGCGCGGTGGGCGATCAGGCCGGTGGCCTCGGCGGGCTTGGCGACCACGGCGTTGCCGGCGGCCAGCGCGGCGGCGATCTGGCCGGTGAAGATGGCCAGCGGGAAGTTCCAGGGGGAGATGCAGGCGAAGGTGCCCCGGGCGGGGGCGGACAAACCCTCGGCCTCCGCCGCGTAGTAGCGCAGGAAATCGACCGCCTCGCGCAGCTCGCCCACCGCGTCGGGCAGCGTCTTGCCGGCCTCGCGGGCCAGGAGCGCGAAGACCTCGCCGTGATGCGCCTCGTAGAGGTCGGCGGCGCGGCGCAGGGCGGCGGCGCGGGTCGCGGCGGGGGCGTCCCACGGGGCGGCGGCGGCCAGCGCGGTCTCGATGTCGGCGGGAGCGGCCGGGATCAGGGCGCCCACGGTCTCGGCGGGCCGGGCGGGGTTGGTCACGGTCCAGGCCGGGCCGCCGGCCACGTCGCCGGCCAGCAGCGGGCCGGCCTGCCAGCGGGCCTCGGCGAAGGGCGCGCGGGCCGCGTCCAGCGCCGCCAGCGTCACCGGGTCCGCCAGGTCGAAGCCGCGGGAGTTGTCGCGCGCCGCGCCGAACAGGCGCGCGGGCGCCGTCACGCGGGCCGGCCCCGCCTCGGCCAGCGCGGCAAAGGGGTCGCGGGCGATGCGGGCGGGGGGCACATCCGGGTTCAGGACCTGGTTCACGAAGCTGGAATTCGCCCCGTTCTCCAGCAGCCGCCGGACGAGATAGGCCAGAAGGTCCCGATGCTTGCCCACGGGGGCGTAGATGCGGCAGCGCGGGCCGTTCTCGGCGCGGATCAGCTCGTGCAGCACCTCGCCCATGCCGTGCAGGCGCTGCACCTCGTAGGCGTCGCGGTCGGCGCCCATCTCGAGGATCGCGGCCAGCGTGTGGGCGTTGTGGGTGGCGAATTGCGGAAAGATGCGGTCGGTCAGGCCAAGCAGCTTGCGCGCGCAGCACAGGTAGGCCACGTCGGTCGTGGGCTTGCGGGTCCAGACCGGGAAATCGGACAGGCCCGCGACCTGCGCGCGCTTGATCTCGCTGTCCCAGTAGGCGCCCTTGACCAGCCGCAGCATGATGCGGCGGTCGTGGGTTTCGGCCAGCGCGTGGAGCCAGTCGATGACGCCCGCCGCGCGCTTGCCATAGGCCTGCACGACGACGCCGAAGCCGTCCCAGCCCGCGAGCGAGGGGTGGGGCAGGACGGCTGCGATCACGTCGAGCGACAGGTCGAGGCGGTCGGCCTCCTCGGCGTCGATGCTGAGGCCCATGGCCTGCGCGCGGGCGGCCTGCGCCAGTTCCAGCACGCGCGGCACCAGCTCGGCCAGCACGCGGTCGCGCTGCGCGGTCTCGTAGCGCGGGAACAGCGCCGACAGCTTGATCGAGAGACCGGGGTTCACGCGGATGTCGTCCGTCCGGCAGGCCGGGGCCAGCGCCCGGATCGCGCCCATGTAGGCGCCGAAATAGGCCGCCGCGTCGGGGGCGGTCATCGCGGCCTCGCCCAGCATGTCGTAGGAATAGGCATAGCCGCGCCGTTCCTCGGCGGCGGCCCGGCGCATGGCCTCGGCCATGTCCTGCCCGAGCACGAAATGCTGCCCCATCTCGCGCATGGCGCGGGCGACGGCGGCGCGGATCACCGGCTCGCCCAGCCGCTTGACCGCGCCCTTGAGGACGCCCGCCATGCCCTCGTCCTCGCGCAGCACCTTGCCCGTCAGCATCAGCGCCCAGGTCGAGGCGTTCACCAGCGGGGACGCCGAATGGCCCAGATGCGCGCCCCATTCCGACGGGGCGATCTTGTCCTCGATCAGCGCGTCCATGGTGGCGGCGTCGGGCACCCGCAGCAGCGCCTCGGCCAGACACATCAGCGCGATGCCCTCCTTGGTGGACAGGCCGTATTCGGCCAGGAACACCTCCATCAGCCCCGGCCGGCGGTCGGCGCGCATCAGGGCGACGAAATCGGCGCCCCGGGCGGCGGCGCGGGCGCGCAGGGCCGCGTCGGGGGCATGGGCGGCGATCAGCCGCGACAGGGTCGCGTCCTCGGGCGCGCGGAGGTCGGCGCGGATGGCGGCGCGCAGCGCGGCAAGGTCGGGGGCGGGGCGGTCGAGCGGCATGGGCTTTGGTCCTCGGACGGGCGGTGCGCCTATCCTAGCAAAGCACCCGCAGGCGGTTTTCCTTGAAATCGCGCAGAGACAGGCGGTATTCCCGCAATCAGGCACCAGGAAAGGCCAAAGGATGGAGAATGGGGCGCAGGACGGGCCACTTGACGGGTTCGACCGCAAGATACTGGCGGAGCTTGCAAAAGACGGCCGCCTGCCGGTGACGGAACTTGCGCGCCGGATCGGCCTGTCGAAAAGCCCCACGCAGGCGCGGGTGCGGCGGCTGGAGGCGGAGGGCTACATCCTCGGCTACCGGGCGCTGCTGGACCCGGAAAAGCTCCACCGCGACCACGTGGCCTTCGTCGAGGTGCGGCTGACCGACACCCGCGAGGCGGCGCTGAGCGCCTTCAACGCGGCGGTGATGAAGGTGCCCGAGATCGAGACCTGCCACCTGATCGCGGGGCAGTTCGACTACCTGCTCAAGATCCGTTGCCGCGACATGCGCGCCTACCGCGACATCCTGGCCGAGGTGGTGTCGAACCTGCCGCACGTGTCGTCCACCTCCACCCACGTGTCGATGGAGGCGGTGAAGGACGCCGCGCTCTAGGCCGTCAGTCCTGCGACCAGTCGGGGGTCCGCTTGTCGAGGAAGGCGGCGATCCCCTCGTTGGTGTCGCGGTTCAGCATGTTCTCGACCATGACCGCGCCGGTCATCTCGTAAGCCTTGTCGAGCGGCAGCTGCAGCTGCTCGTAGAAGGCGCGCTTGCCGATCCGCACCGCCGTGCCCAGCTTGCCGGCGATCAGCTTGGCCAGCGCCTCGGTCTCGGCGGCCAGCGCGTCGGGCGCCACCACACGGTTCACCAGCCCGATCTCGCGGGCGCGGGCGGCGGTGATGAACTCGCCCGTCACCAGCATCTCGAACACCTGCTTGCGCGGGGCGTTGCGCGACAGGGCCACCATCGGGGTCGAACAGAACAGACCGATGTTCACCCCGTTGACGCCGAAGCGGCAATCCTCGGCCGCGACGGCGAGGTCGCAGCTGGCCACCAGCTGGCAGCCCGCGGCGGTGGCGATGCCATGCACCTCGGCGATCACCGGCTGGGGCAGGCGGGGGATCATCTGCATCATCCGCGCGCAGCGGTCGAACAGGTCTCGGAAGGCATGGGCGCCGGTGTCCTTGCCGCCGCGCTTGGCCTGCATCTCCTTGAGGTCGTGGCCCGCGCAGAACGCCTTGCCCGCGCCCTTCAGCACGATCACGCGCTGTGTCTCGGACGCCATCAGGTCGGAGAACTGCGCTGTGACGGCGGCGATCATCGCGTCCGACAGGGCGTTGAGCTTGCCGGGCAGGTTCAGCGTCAGATGCGTCACCGGCCCGCGGTCCTCGCGGATCACAAGGTCCTCGGCCATGGTCTTTCCTTCCTCCCTCGTCTGGCCTAACCCCTCTACAGGCCCGCGGCCGGGCAGGAAAGGGAGGCGACATGGCACTGGCGATGGATGTGACCGCGCTGACGCGGTTCCTGCACGACGCATTTCCGCAGGTGGCCGAGGATTTCGCCATCGAGGAGGTGCGCGAGAACGCCATCCGCGTCCGCCTCCTGACCGCCGAGCGGCACCTGCGGCCCGGCGGCACCGTGTCGGGGCCGTCGATGTTCGCGCTGGCCGACGTGTCGGTCTACCTCGCCATTCTCGCCATGATCGGGCCCCGGGCGCTGGCGGTGACCACGAACTGCTCCATCGACTTCATGCGCAAGCCCGCGGCGGGGGCCGACATGATCTGCGATTGCCGCATCCTGAAACTGGGGCGCGTGCTGGCGGTGGGCGAGTGCCTGCTGTTCTCGGAGGGGGTCGAGGCGCCGGTCGCGCGCGCCTCGATGACCTACTCGATCCCGCCCGGGCGGTGACGGGCTGCGACATCGGGCGGCGCTGCGGGCCGGTGCGGCGCGGGATAGCGTCGTGATTGACGGTGACAATTCAACGGGGGCGGGGATGGCCGAGGCACAGGCGCGGGAGACGGACGAATTCAGCCGGCTGGAGCACCTGCCGGTGACCTTCTTCGCGGTGCTGATGGGGCTGTTCGGGCTGGCGCTGGCGCTGCACGCGGCGGCGGGCAGCTACGATCTGGCCGAGGGGCCGGCGCGGGCGGTGCTGTGGCTGGGGCTGGCGTGCTTCGTCGGCATCGGCGCGGTCTACCTGGCGAAGGCCGTCCGCTACCCCCGCGCGGTGGCGGCCGAATGGCACCACCCGGTCAAGCTCGCCTTCTTCCCGACCATCACCATCTCGCTGCTGCTGATGGCGACGGCGATCCACGGCTACCGGCCGGACCTGGCGGGGCCGGTGTGGCTGGTGGGGATGGTGGGGCAGGGGGTGCTGACCGTCGCGGTGATCTCGGGCTGGATCAGCCACCGCGCCTTCGAGGTCGGGCACCTGACGCCGGCCTGGTTCATCCCGGCGGTCGGCAACGTCATCGTGCCGCTGGCCGGCGTGCCGCTGGGCTGGGTCGAGACCAGCTGGCTGTTCTTCTCGGCCGGCATGATCTTCTGGCTGATCCTGCTGGTGCTTGTCTTCAACCGCCTGATCTTTCACGCGCCGATCCCCGCGCGGCTGTTCCCGACGCTGGTGATCCTGATCGCGCCGCCGGCGGTGGCCTTCGTGTCCTACACGCGGCTGGCGGGGGGGATCGACCCCTTTGCCCATGTGCTGCTGAATGCCGCCTATGTCTTTGCCGCGCTGGTGCTGGTGCAGGTGCCGAAGCTGGCGAAGCTGCCCTTCGCACTGAGCTGGTGGGCGCTCAGCTTTCCGCTGGCGGCGCTGTCGGTGGCGAGCTTCGCCTACGGCCGCGCGGCGGCGAGCGCGGTGCATGTGGGCATCGGCCTCGTGGTGCTGGCGGCGCTGCTGGCCGTGGTGGCGGGGCTCCTGTGGCGCACCGGGCTCGCCATCGCGCGCGACGAGATCTGCCGCCCCGAGTGAGGCCGGGTCAGGCGGGGCCCCGGCGCAGCTCGGTCACCGCCACGTCCTCGGTGGCGAAGGCGCGGCGCAGCACCGGCACCGCGCGCCACGGGTCGGCCGCGCCGCACATGAAGATGTCGAAGGCGGCATAGCCGTGCTCGGGCCAGGTGTGGACGGTGATGTGGCTTTCGGCCAGGACCGCCACGCCGGTCACGCCCTGCGGGCTGAAGCGGTGGGTGTGCAGGTGCAAGAGCCGCGCCCCGCAGGCCGCCACGCAGTCGCGGAACGCCTGCTCGATCCGCGCCGCGTCGTCGAGGCCCTCGCCCCCGCGCAACTCGATCACGAGCTGCACCCCGGCGGGGCCGGGCGCTGGCAGGGGCTGCGGTTGGGCGGGGGGCATGGCGCGTCTGTCCTCCGGCGGGCGGGGGGCCCGCCGCGGAGGTAAGGGGGCCGCGCGAGTCGGTGCAAGCGGTTTCGCGGGGCGCGCCGGGCGGGGCTGCGGGACCGGGCCGGGCCGGAAACATGGGGTAAAATGATACCCCACATGCAAGATATTGAGTTGCTTATGTTTTGCGGGCGTCGGCGGGCTTGACGCAGGCGGGGAAATGCTTAGAAGGGCGACATCCGGGCGGGGCGCAGGCTCCGCCCTGTCATTCTGGCGCGCCGGACCGGTCCGCCCCCGAAAGGAAGAACCGATGAAGACCTTTTCTGCCACCCCGGCGGACATCGAGAAGGAGTGGGTCGTGATCGACGCCGAGGGCGTCGTTCTGGGCCGTCTCGCCTCGATCATCGCCATGCGGCTGCGCGGCAAGCACAAGCCGACCTTCACCCCGTCGATGGACATGGGTGACAACGTCATCGTCATCAACGCCGAGAAGGTCCAGGTGACGGGCAACAAGCGGATGAAGCCGAACTACTGGCACACCGGCTACCCGGGCGGGATCAAGTCGCGCACCACCGGCCAGATCCTCGAGGGCGACCACCCCGAGCGCGTGGTCGTGCAGGCCGTCAAGCGCATGCTGCCGGGCGGCAAGCTGTCGCGCCAGCAGATGACCAACCTGCGCGTCTACGCCGGGGCCGAGCATCCGCACGATGCGCAGAAGCCGACCGTCCTCGACGTCAAGTCGATGAACCCCAAGAACACCCGGAGCGCATGACCATGGCCGAGACCCTCTCTTCGCTCGACGCGCTGAAAGGCGCCGTGGACGCCGGCACCACCGCCGTCGCCTTCGACGACACCCCGCGCGCCCCCGTCCGCGACGCGCTCGGCCGGTCCTACGCCACCGGCAAGCGGAAGGACGCGGTAGCCCGCGTCTGGATCAAGCCGGGCTCCGGCAAGGTCACCGTCAACGGCAAGACCATGGACGCCTACTTCGCGCGCCCGGTGCTGCAGATGATCCTGCGCCAGCCCTTCCAGGTGGCCGGCGTCGAGGGCGAGTTCGACGTGATGGCGACCGTCAAGGGCGGCGGCCTGTCGGGCCAGGCGGGCGCCGTGAAGCACGGCATCTCGAAGGCGCTGCAGTTCTACGAGCCGTCGCTGCGCGGCGCGCTGAAGGCGGCGGGCTTCCTGACCCGCGACAGCCGCGTGGTCGAGCGCAAGAAGTACGGCAAGCGCAAGGCGCGCCGGAGCTTCCAGTTCTCCAAGCGCTGATCCGTCAGAGCCTTGTTTTCCAGGAAAGGGCCGCCCGCGTGGGCGGCCCTTTTCGCATGGCGATCACAGCTGCGTGAGCGGGGCTTCAACGGGCTGCGGGCTTGCCCAAATCCGCGCGCGTGACCGTCTGCAAAGGAGGCAGCTCATGAAGTCTGTGTGTCTTTCCGGCGTGTTCGTTCTGGCCAGTGCCGGACTGGCCCTCGCGACGGCCGAGCCGTCCGCGACGGTGAAGCCCGAGGCGGCGACCGCGGCGCCGGCGGTGGTGCAGGCCGCCATCGCGGAGAAGAAGGACGCCGCGCCGGCGGCGACGGCCGCTGCCGCGGGGCTGTGCGAGGGCGCGGCCGACGCGCCGATCTGCGGCGAGACGGCGAGCAAGAACTGACGCCGGCCGCCCTGCCGGGCGGTGGCGCCGGCTCCGCCGGCGCGGGGGGCGCGCGCCGCTGCCGCGGCGCGCGGTCTTCCGTCCGGGACGGCGCGCGGGGGGACCGGCCGGGCTTGCGTATTTGGGGAAAGATGAAGGGGAACGGCGGGACGCTTGACGGCGGCGGGCCGGCCCTCTAGCTCGCGGCCATGGCGCGCGCTCCTCTCCTGCAACTGACCGACATCTCGCTGACCTTCGGCGGCAACCCCCTGTTCAGCGACCTGTCGCTGGTGGTGCAGGAGGGCGACCGGCTGGCGCTGGTCGGCCGCAACGGGTCGGGCAAGTCGACGCTGATGAAGGTGATGGCGCGGCTGGTGGAGCCCGACGCCGGGGCCGTGGTGACGCCCGAGGGCGTGCGCGTGGGCTACATGGAGCAGGACCCGGATTTCGCGGGCTTTGCCACGCTGGGCGACTATGCCGCCTCCGGGTTGCCGGTGGGCGAGGGCTGGCGGGTGGAGGCGGTGGCCGAGGGGCTGAAACTGAAGCTCGGGGCCGAGCCGGGGCGCGCCTCGGGCGGGGAGCGGCGGCGGGCGGCGCTGGCGCGGCTGCTGGCGGAGGCCCCCGAGCTGATGCTGCTCGACGAGCCGACGAACCACCTCGACATCGAGGCGATCGGCTGGCTGGAGCGGGAGCTCGCGGCGACCAGGGCGGGCTTCGTGCTGATCAGCCACGACCGCGCCTTTCTCACGGCGCTGGCGAAGGGGACGCTGTGGCTCGACCGGGGCGTGGTGCGGCGGCAGGACCGGGGCTTCGACGCCTTCGAGGCCTGGCGCGACAAGACCTGGGAGGAGGAGGACCAGAGCCGCCACAAGCTCGACCGAAAGATCAAGGCCGAGGCGAAATGGGCGGTGGAGGGCATCAGCGCCCGGCGCAAGCGCAACCAGGGCCGGGTGCGCGCGCTGCAGGCGATGCGGGCCGAGCGGGCGGGCCTCATCCGGCGGCAGGGCGCGGCCGAGATGGCGCTGGAGGCCGGGCCGCAGTCGGGCAAGCGGGTGATCGAGGCGAAGGGGATCGCCAAGCGCTTTGGCGAGCAGGTGATCCTGCAGCCCTTCGACCTGCGGGTGCTGCGGGGCGACCGGGTGGCCTTCGTGGGGCCGAACGGGGCGGGCAAGACGACGCTGTTGAACATGCTGACGGGGCAGCTGGCGCCGGACGAGGGGACGATGAGCCTTGGCACGGGCCTCGAGATGGCGGTGTTCGACCAGGCGCGCGCGCAGCTGGACCCCGAGGCGACCCTGTGGGAGAGCCTGACCGAGGACCCCGCGACGCGGGTCGGGGGCCGGTCGGACCAGGTGCTGGTGCGCGGGCAGCCGCGGCACGTGGTGGGCTACCTCAAGGAGTTCCTGTTCGACGAGGCGCAGGCGCGCGCGCCGGTGCGCTCGCTTTCGGGCGGCGAGAAGGCACGGCTGCTGCTGGCGCGGATCATGGCGCGGGAGAGCAACCTCCTGGTGCTGGACGAGCCGACCAACGACCTCGACATCGAGACGCTGGACCTGTTGCAGGACCTGCTGGGTGAGTACGCGGGCACGGTGCTGCTGGTCAGCCACGACCGGGATTTCATCGACCGGGTGGCGAGCGTGACGGTGGCGCTGGAAGGCGGCGGCCGGGCGGTGGTCTATGCCGGCGGCTGGTCGGACATGGTGGCGCAGCGGGGCGCGGTCGAGGCGGTGGAGCCCGCCAAGGCGAAACCCGCGAAGGCCGAGGCGCCGAAGGACAAGCCCAGGGCGCCCGCGGCCAAGCCGGGCCTGAGCTTCACCGAGGCGCACCGGCTGAAGGCGTTGCCGGGCGAGATCGCGCGGCTGGAGGCCGAGATCGGCAAGCTGAACGAGCTTCTGTCCGACCCGCAGCTGTTCAGCCGCGAGCCGGTGAAGTTCCGCAAGGCGACCGAGGCGCTGGCGGAACGGCAGGACAAGCTGGCCGCCGCCGAGGAGGAGTGGCTGGTGCTCGAGGAGAAGGCCGAGGCGGCGGGCTGAGGCCCGTCACTCCTGCATCGATTCGAGGAAGGCCACGAGGTCGACCACCTCGGGGCTGGTCAGCACGGTCTGGCCGCCGGGGCTGGTGAGCACCTCGGACATCGCCGAGAAGCGGAAGCCGTAGAGCGGCATGTCGCCGCCGTGGCCGAGGATCGGGTCGCGGCCGTCGATCTTCCACGCGATGCCGGCGCGCGGGAAGCTGCCGCCGTAGCGGGCGGAGATGCGGGTGAGATCGGGCGGCGGCGTGACCAGCAGCTCGGCCATCGGGCCGTCGCCGCGCAGGCCCGCCCCGTGGCACACCGCGCAGCTTTCGGCGAAGAGCTGCGCGCCCGCGTCGGGGTCCTGCGCCGCGACGGGCGCGGCCGCCAGGGCCACGAGCAGCGCCGGTATCCAGGGTTTCATGATGGTCACTCCCGCTTTGGCCCCCGGGATCGACACTAGACCGGCGCGGGGGCGCGGGCCTTGATCCGCATCAAGCCACGCGTCCCACCTGTGGCCGGTCTGCCACGGTGTTGGTTTCGCGGAGATGTATTGATCTCTGTCAACCAAACCTCGGATGGCGTCGCCTAGCGACGGGACAGGGCCGCGCGGGGCGCGGTCCGTGGAACGCACAAGGAAGGAAAGACCGATGAGGAGTTGGGTGATTGCCGGTTGCATGGCCGCGGCCACGACGCTGGCCGGGGCGGCGTCGGCGCAGGAGTGGGACGGGTTCTATGTCGGCGGCCATCTGGGCGGCGTGGCCCTGTCGGGCGATTTCGGCGCCTTCACGCCGCGGAACGGCTATGCCGGGTTCGGGCTGTCGGACATGGACGGCAACGGCATGATCGGCGGCCTGCACGCCGGCCGGTCCTGGGACATGGGGTCCTACGTTCTGGGCGTCGAGGCGGGCCTGTCGGCGGGCGGCGTGCACGAGGAATCGACCCAGTCGACCATCGGCTCGGTGCCGGTGTTCAGCCGCGATCTCGACGGTCTGCTGACGGTGGCGGGGCGGCTTGGCGTGCCGGTGGGCAATGCCCTGGTGTACGGCCGCACCGGCGCCGCGGTGGGGCGCTTCACCTCGGGGCACGACCAGAACGGCACCTGGATCAGCGAGACCGAGACGCGGACCGGCTGGCTGGTGGGCTTGGGCGCCGAGGGGCGGCTGGCCGACAACATGACCTGGCGGATCGACCTGAGCCACATGGATTTCGGCGATTTCCGCACCGACATCACCGGGCCGGGGGCCGCGATCTGGACGCAGCAGGAGGCCACGGTGCAGACCCTGACCGTGGGCTTCAACTACTGGTTCAACTGACGGCCCGCACGGGCAACGGGAGCGGGGGCCGCGCGCGGCCCCCGTTTTCCTGTCAGCGCTGGATCTCCATCAGGTAGGTGATCAGGTCGGCGATGGGGCGGCCCATCAGGATCGGCTGGCCGCCGGGGCCTGCCAGCGCCACGTCGGCGCCGTCGCCCTCGAACCAGCGGCCGAACAGCGGCATGTCGCCCCCGTGGGCCAGCAGCGGGTGGCGGCCGTCGACCTGCTGGGCCACCTGCAGCGTGGGAAAGGCGCCCCCGCCGGCAAGCCCCGTCAGGTCGGGCGGCGCGATGGTCAGGACCTCGGCCATGACCCCGTCGCCGCGCGCCTCGAGCCCGTGGCAGGTGGCGCAGAACTCGAGGTAGAGCGCGCGCCCCGCCTCCGCGTCCTGGGCCAGCGCGGGGGCCGCGGCAAGGCAGATCGCGGCGAGGGTCTGGATGGGGGTGCGCATGGGGGGTCTCCTCCTCCGGGACTGGGGATGGCGCCACACTGCGCCGGCGGCGCGCCCGCCGCCTTGATCGGCGTCAAGGGCGTTGCGGGGCCGGGGGCGGCCCGCCTATCGTGCCCCCATGCGCGCCGTCCTTGTCCTTTGCCTGAGCCTGATCCTGCTGACCGCCTGCGGCCGGCCCCTGACCGAGGCCGAGCGGGCCTACATGGCCGACCTGCAGGCCGACAGCTTCGACCCGGTGCCGGTGCGGATCGCGCGCAACCCGTTCCTCGGGCTGATCGTGCAGCGCTACCCGGCGCGGCCGCAGGTGACCTGCCGCGAGCGGGTGGCCCCGCCCCCCGAGGGCCCGGTCGTCGAGGGGCGGACGGGCGGCATGGTCCTGTTCAACACGCTGATGGTGCGGCCCGACATGCATGTGCCCGATTACACGGTCATGGCGGACGGGCGGCGGCACCTCTACGCGGCGATGTTCTTCGCCCACGAGATGACCCATGTCTGGCAGTGGCAGAACCGGGCGGTGACCGGCTACCACCCGTGGCGCGCGGCGCGCGAGCACGCGACGGTGGAGGACCCCTACCTGTTCGACACCGAGGACGACCGGCGCTTCCTCGACTACGGGTACGAGGCGCAGGCGTCGCTGGTGGAGGAATACGTGTGCTGCCGGGCGCTCGACCCCGCGGGGGCGCGGACGGCGCGGCTGGAACGGCTGATCGGGCAGGCGATGCCGGTCACGCCCTGGCGCGCGCGGGCCGACGCGGTGGAGCTGTACCTGCCCTGGGACGGGATCGAGCCGCGGGGCATGTGTTCGTGACAGGGAAGGGCCCGGCGATGGGATACCAGGCGATGGTGATGCTGCTGGCCGGGGTCGGCATCCCGATCCTCGCGGCGCTGAACGCGCGGCTGGGGGCCAACATCGGCTCGCCCGCGGCGGCGGCGCTGGTGCTGTTCGTGGTGGCCTTCTGCGCCACCGGGGTCGCGGTGCTGGCGACCGGCACAGGGGCCTTCGCGGCGCTGGCGGCGCAGCCGCGCCACCTGTTCCTCGGCGGGCTGTTCGTGGCCTTCTACGTGCTGTCGGTGACCTATGTCGCGCCGAGCTTCGGGGTCGGCAACGCGGTGTTCTTCGTGCTGCTGGGGCAGCTGGTGTCGGCGGCCCTCATCGACCATTTCGGTCTCTTCGGGGCGCGGGTGGCCGAGGTGTCGCCGCTCCGGCTGGCCGGGATCGTGGTGATGGCGGCGGGGGTCGCGCTCACCCAGCTGGCCGGGCGGGGGTAGGGCCGACGCGGGCCCTGAGCCAGGGGCTGAGGGCAAGCAGCACCAGGCCGACCGAGAACAGGCACCAGATCGCCGGCATCTCGCCCGGGTCGTCGGTGAGCAGCGTGGCCAGCACCGGCCCGAGGCTCGCGTGCATCAGCACGAAGCGCCAGCCGCCATAGGCCAGCGGCAACACGAACACCGCCAGCATGTAGTCGGGGTAGGCGCCCCAGCGCGTCAGCACCCCGCCGGTCAGCGCGCCGGCCAGGTCGTTCAGCGGCATGTCCCAGGCCAGGTGCCAGGTGCCGCTGCGGGTGCACCAGTCGGGCCCGCACAGATGGGTGCCCGGCAGGCAGGCGCCCGCCCAGCCGAAGGGCGCCAGACGCAGCAGCAGCAGCGCCGAGGCGAGGCCGGCCAGCGCGAGGACGAGGCGGCGCCGGGCGGGCGCCAGCGCCGGGGCGACGACGGCCAGCGCGAAGGCGTTGATGAAGGTCGGCTGCAGCGCGATGTGGACCCAGGACAGGATCGTCGCCCATCGGTTGCCGGGCAGGCCGCACTGGTCGATGGCCTGGTAGCCCCAGAACTGCAGCGCCTCCATCGCGGCGAAGAAGGCCAGCGTGACGGGGATGGCGGGCGTGTCGCCGCGCCGGGCGGTCACCACCGCGGCCGCCGCGCCGAGGCCCGCCATGGCGAGGCTCGCCGGTTCGCTCCAGCACATGGGGTGGGTCCTCCGCTGCCCTGAGGGGCAGTGTCGCGGGGGTGGGTGACGGTGTCAATGGTTGTGGGGTGGGCCGTGATCGTCGGCCGGGCCGGGTGGCGCGTGGCGGGACGAGGCGCGCCCGGCGCAGCGTCCCGCTACGACACCTGCAGATCGAAGATCTCGCCGTTCGTGGTCTGGCAGACCCCGATCGCGGTGATGTTGACGCCGGAATATCGGAACTCGCAGCGCATGGAGCGGCCCTTGTCCGAGGTCAGGATCGCCGTGCCGAAGCCGGCCTCGGTCTCGGACAGCAGGTTCGCCGTGGACCGCAGGATCGAGCCGCTTCCGTAGGCGCTGAGCAGTTCGAGGCTCTGGTTCGCGCCCTCGCGCACCGCGACCCAGCGGCCGGTGAAGGTCTCCTGGGGCAGTTCCAGCACCATCTCGCCGGAATTGCGCAGCGTCGCGCCCGAGAAGCCGCCGGTGCCGGTGACCCCGGTGGTGCGGCTCATCACCAGCGCGTCGGGGCCGCAGGCGGCCAGGGCGAGGGCGGCGCCGGCGGCGAGCGTGGCGGGGGTGCGTGCCTTGGACATCAGATCTCTCCACGAACCGTGCAGTGTTTACCAGTGACCGGGCCCGGGGCCCCCGGGCCGCGCGCCCCGCCGTCCATCGGCGCGGCGCCCGTCCCGCGCGTGCATCTACCCGACGACCGGGGCCAAGTGCCAGCCCTCACGCCGCCGGAAACGCCGCCATCACCGCCTCGATCTCGGCCGCGCGGCGGTCTGAGGCGGGCAGGAACGCCTCGGCCACCTGGCGGATCTGGGCGCGGTCGGCCTCGGACAGCGTGGCGCGGGGCGGCCGCGTCCAGGCGGTGAGGTCGACGCCGTGGCGGTCGCGGGCGGCCTCGAGGTCCGGGGTCACGGTCGTGGCCATCGCGCGGTCCACGGCGGCGTCCGAGTAGGGGAAGCTCGCGCCGCGCCAGAGCCGCAGCCCGTGCTGGTCTTTCAGGTCCTCGGCGAGGAAGCGGTGCCGGGCGGCCGGGTCGGGCAGGAGGCGGTTGCCGAGGAGCAGGAGCGCGAGGCCGACGCCGCCGAGGGACCGGTTGCGCCAGGGCGTCTCGGGTGGGGTCAGGTCGGGGCGTCCGACCAGCGCGCAGAAGCGGGCCAGCAGGCTTTCGGCCGGGTGGTAGGACAGGAGCCGCGTCTCGGGCGAGACCCGGCGCCAGGCCTCGATCATCGGCGTGATGCGCAGCGCGTCGATGCGGCGGGCGAGGTCGTCGTCGGGCAGCGCGCGCTCGCCGTGCTGGGCGTCCTTGACGCGCTGGTTGTAGTCCGAGGCGGCGCGTTCCAGCGGGTGGCGCAGGGTGAGGATCGGGATCACCGCGTCGAAGCGGGCCACCGTCGGGCCGAGCGCGTCGAGGAGCTGGCGGTAGGACGCGACGTTGGCGAGGCCCTCGGAGCTGATCAGCGCGTCGGCCGGCGCGGCGTCAAGCTCGGCCGACACCTGCGGCATCAGCTCGGCCACGGGCGGGATCACGATGGCGCCCCAGCTGGTCTCGCCGCGCAGCGCGAAGGTGAGCAGGTTGTGCGCGCCGTCGGGCCACTGCCCGGCCGTGGGATAGGCCAGGCGCGGGTCGCCGAGGTCGCGGAACAGGGATTGGATCGCCGTGGTGCCCGTTTTCGGCGGGCCCACGTGCACGAAGAGGCGGCGGGTCATGCTCAGACGTCGAGCTCCTCCACGAAGCGCGCGTTCTCCTGGATATACTGGAAGCGCAGCTCGGGCTTCTTGCCCATCAACCGTTCAACCAGATCGCCGGTCTCGCCCGGCGCATCCTCATCCACCGACACCCGGATGAGTTTCCGGGAACTTGGGTCCATCGTGGTGTCCTTCAAGTCCTTGGCGTCCATTTCGCCAAGGCCCTTGAACCGGGACACGTCGATCTTGCCCTTGCCGCCGAGCCCCTTCTTGAGCCAGGCGTCCTTTTCCGCCTCGTCGAGGCAGTAGACGCGTTTCGCGCCCTGGGTCAGGCGGAACAGCGGCGGGCAGGCGAGGTAGAGGTGCCCGCGGTCGATCATCGGCCGCATCTGCGTGAAGAAGAAGGTCATCAGGAGCGAGGCGATATGCGCCCCGTCGACGTCGGCGTCGGTCATGATGATGACCTTGTCGTAGCGCAGGTCCTCGATGTTGAACTTGGTGCCCATCCCGACGCCGAGCGCCTGGCAGAGATCGTTGATCTCGGCGTTCTGGCCCAGTTTCGACGACGCGGCGCCCAGCACGTTCAGGATCTTGCCGCGCAAGGGCAGCAGCGCCTGGGTGGTGCGGTCGCGGGCCATCTTGGCCGAGCCGCCGGCGCTGTCGCCCTCGACGATGAACAGCTCGGTGCCGTCGCGGTTGGATTGCGAGCAGTCGACCAGCTTGCCGGGCAGGCGCAGCTTTTTCGTGGCCGACTTGCGCGCCGTTTCCTTCTCGGCCTTGCGCCGCAGCCGTTCCTCGGCCCGCAGCACCAGGAAATCGAGGATCGCGCCCGCGGATTTCGTGTTGGCGGCCAGCCAGTTGTCGAAGTGGTCGCGCACCGCGCCCTCGACCATGCGGGCGGCCTCGGTGGTGGCCAGCCGGTCCTTGGTCTGGCCGACGAACTCGGGTTCCGCGATGAAGCACGACACCAGCGCGCCGGCGCCCGAGACGATGTCGTCGCGGGTGATGTTCTGCGCCTTGCGGTTGCCGGCCAGTTCGCCGTAGCCGCGGATGCCCTTGAGGATCGCGGCCCAGAACCCGGCCTCGTGGGTGCCGCCCTCGGGGGTGGGGATGGTGTTGCAGTAGGACTGGATGAAGCCGTCACGCGACGGCGTCCAGTTGATCGCCCATTCGACCGAGCCCGGCTGGCCGAAGCGCGGCTGGAACTCGACCTTGCCCGCGAAGGGGGTGTCCGCGTAGGTGGCGGCCGACCCGAGGGTCTCCTTCAGGTAGTCGGACAGGCCGCCGGGAAAGTGGAACACGGCCTCGGCCGGGGTCTCGCCGTCGTCGATGGCGGTCTTCCAGCGGATCTCGACGCCCGAGAACAGGTAGGCCTTGGAGCGCACCATCTTGAGCAGCCGCGCGGGCCGGAACCGGTGGTGGCCGAAGATCTGCTCGTCGGCGTGGAAGGTCACGGCCGTGCCGCGGCGGTTGGCGACGTGGCCCGCGGCGCGGATCGGCCCCTGTGGGTGCCCGCGCGAGAACTCCTGCACGAAAAGCTCGCGGTTGCGGGCGACCTCGACGCGCAGGTGGTCCGACAGGGCGTTGACCACCGAGACGCCCACGCCGTGCAGGCCGCCCGAGGTCTGGTAGGCCTTGCCCGAGAACTTGCCCCCGGCGTGCAGGGTGCACAGGATCACCTCGAGCGCGGACTTGTCGGGGAACTTCGGGTGCGGGTCGACCGGGATGCCGCGGCCGTTGTCGCGGATGGTGACGCTGTGGTCCTCGTGCAGCTCCACCTCGATCCGGGTGGCGTGGCCCGCGACGGCCTCGTCCATCGCGTTGTCGAGCACCTCGGCCACCAGGTGGTGCAGGGCGCGCTCGTCGGTGCCCCCGATGTACATGCCGGGACGCTTGCGCACGGGTTCGAGGCCCTCGAGCACCTCGATGGAGGAGGCGTCGTAGGCGTTCGGATCCGGGGTGTTGCTCAGGAGGTCGTCCGCCATGGTCTCGGGTGCTGCTCTATCTTGTGGCCTTGGCGATGCATCATGGCAGGTTTGGTGGCGGGGGGAAACCCGCACCGTGCATCGACCCGATGTGCGGGCCGGCGCGCCCGCCGGGGCCATGCGCCGCGCCCGGGCGGCCCTATCGCTGCGCCGAATGTGACGGTTTCTTGACATGCCTCAAGGCGCGGCAGGCGCCTCTGCGATAAGGGTCGGTGGCAAGAATTTCTCCTGCCAGGAAGGGACCGAGCCCGTGAAAGACATGACCGCCGAAGACGGCGCGGCGACCGCCGCGGCCGAGACCGACGCCCTTGCCATGCCCGCGCCCGCGCCCGAGGCCCCCGCGGCGGCGGCGCCCGTGCCCGCGTCCCCGGCGGCGCCCGCGGCCAAGACCGGCGCGCGCCGCCGCGCGAATCCGACCCCGGCCGAGATCCGGCAGGCCTTCGAGACCGGCGCCTACCCCTACGAGACGCGCCTGCGCCGCGCCGCCTACGAGGCGCAGAAGGCCAAGCTGCAGGCCGAGCTGCTGAAGGTGCAGCGCTGGGTGTCCGAGACCGGGCAGAAGATCGTGATCCTGTTCGAGGGGCGCGACGCGGCCGGCAAGGGCGGCACCATCAAGCGCTTCATGGAACACCTGAACCCCCGCGAGGCGCGCGTGGTCGCGCTGAACAAGCCGACCGAGCTGGAAAAGGGCCAGTGGTTCTTCCAGCGCTACGTGCAGCACCTGCCGACGACCGGCGAGATCGTGTTCTTCGACCGCTCCTGGTACAACCGGGCGGGGGTCGAGCGGGTGATGGGCTTCTGCGAGCCGAACGACTACCTGGAATTCATGCGCCAGACCCCGCAGCTGGAACAGATGTTCGTGCGCTCGGGCATCCGGCTCTACAAGTACTGGTTCTCGGTGACCCGCGAGGAGCAGCGCCGCCGCTTCGCCGCGCGCGAGACCGACCCGCTCAAGCAGTGGAAGCTCAGCCCCATCGACCGCGCCAGCCTCGACAAGTGGGACGACTACACCGAGGCGAAGGAGGCGATGTTCTTCTACACCGACACCGCCGACGCGCCCTGGACGGTGATCAAGTCGGATGACAAGAAGCGCGCGCGGCTGAACTGCATGCGGCACTTCCTCGACAGCCTCGACTACCCCGGCAAGGACCACAAGATCGTGCAGGCGCCCGATCCGCTGATCGTGGGGCAGGCGGGGCACGTGATTCACCGGGCCGAGCATATCCTCGGCACCTCGCTGCATCCCGACACGCGGCGGGTGAAGCCCGGGGCCTGACCGGGGCTGCGGCGGCGCTCAGAGCGCGTCGTAGACGCGTGCGGTGCCGCCGTAGAAGCCGAAGTAGTAGTCGAGGATCTCGTCGGGCACGAGGTTCCGCTGGGCCGCGACCGAGCCGATGGCGATCAGCACCGCGATATCGTCGGGCGACAGCTCGCCGTTTTCCAGCGCCTGCAGGCCGTATTCCAGCGCGTCGAGGACTTCCTGGTTCATCATCTCGTTGGCGAGGGCGAACAGGCCCTCGGCCGCCTCGGCGGTGATGTGGTTGCCCTCGTAGAGCGGCTCGAAATGGGCCGAGGTGAAGACCACGAAATTGTCGCTCATCTGCTGGGCGCGCAGCTCGGCGTCGAGCCGCGAGATCAGCCCCTGGATGGCCCCGCTCAGCACGGCCACCGTCGCCAGCGACATCGCCACCGTCGCGGCGCTCAGCACGGTCCAGTCGACCGAGACGACGCCGGATTCATCACGCAGGAAGTGGGCGGTTAGCGATTTCATGACCGTCAATCATTCCTCTGCTCGGATGACCTTTCTACGGTCGAAAGGGGGCGGGAATATGGCGCATTTCCGGGGGTTTCGGCAACAGTTCGGGCGCGGCCGTCAACAATGCGCACCGGCGGACCGCCGCCGGCGCCGCGCGGCCGGGCCTTGCACCGGCGGCCCGCGCCGCCCTATCACGGCGCCATGCTGCGCCCCGCCGCCCTTGCCCTGCTGACCGCGCTGGCCGCCGCCCCGGCGGGCGCGCATCCGCACATCTTCGTCGACGCGGGGCTGCAACTGCTGCGCGACGCCGCCGGCCGGGTCGTCGCGGTCGAGGTCACCTGGCGCTACGACGAGCTCTACTCGATGATTCTCGCGCAGGATTACGGGCTCGACGCCGACTACGACCTGCAGCTGACCGAGGCCGAGGTGGCCGGGACGCTCGGCTTCGACCTGAACTGGTCGGACGGGTTCGAGGGCGGGCTGGTGCTCCGGCAGGATGGGGCCGAGCTGGCGCTGGGGCCGCCCGAGCCGGTGTCGCTGCGGATGCTGGACACCGGGCAGATCGAGACCACCCACCGCCGCCCCGTCGCCGGCGCTGCCCCGGGCGCTGCCATCGAGGCGCAGGTCTACGACCCCGAGTTCTACGTCGCCTTCGAGATGATCCTGCCCATCGGCGTGGCGGGCGCCCCCGACTGCGCGACCGACCTGATCCGCGCCGATCTCGACGCGGCCTACGCCGGCCTCGAGGCCGCGCTGGAGGAGATCGGCGGCGCCGTGGCCGCCGAGGACAACTTCCCGGCGGTCGGCGCGCTGTTCGCCGACCGGGCGGTGATCGCATGTCCCGGCTGATCGCGGCGCTGAGCCTTGCGGTGATCGCCGGGCTGGCGCTCCTCTACTGGAGCGGGGCGGACCGGGTGCTGGAGGCCTGGGCGCTCGACGGGCAACGCGACGCGCAGGGCGCGATGGCCCGCGGGCTGCGCGCGCTGCAGGCCGGCGAGCCCGCGGCGCTGGCGGGGTTCCTCGCGGTGTGCTTCGGCTACGGCGTGTTCCACGCGGTCGGGCCGGGGCACGGTAAGCTCCTGATCGGCGGCTACGGCGCGGCGCGGTCCGTCGGCGCGCTGCGGCTGTCGGCGGTGGCGGTGGTCTCCAGCCTCGCCCAGGGCGCCACGGCGGTGGCGCTGGTGGGGGCGGGGCTGTGGCTCTGGCAGCTCGGGCGCGCGCAGATGACCGACCTCGCCGACCGCTGGCTCGCGCCGCTCAGCTTCGGCGCCATCGCGCTGATCGGTCTGTGGCTGGTCGCCCGCGGCGCGCGGGCCCTGTGGCGGCTCCGCGCCGCGCCGGCGCACACACACGACCACGATCACGACCACGCCTGCGGCCACGCCCATGGCCCCGACCCCGCCGCGCTGGCGCGGGCGACCGGCTGGCGCGACATCGCGGTGCTGGTCGGCGCGGTGGCGATCCGGCCCTGCACCGGGGCGCTCTTCGTGCTGATCCTGACCGCGCAGATGGGCATCTTTGCCGTCGGCGTCGCGGGCACCCTCGCCATGGCGATGGGCACCGCCGCGGTCACCGTCGCGGTGGCGCTGGCCGCTGTCACGCTGCGCCGGGGCGCGCTGGCCGGGCTGTCCGACAGCGCCGTGCTCGCCCGCGCCCAGCCCGCGCTCGAGATCGCGGTCGGCGCGCTGGTCGCCGTGCTCGCCACCGAGCTCGCGCTCGCCGCCCTCTGACGCGGCTTGCCGGGGCGTCGGCCCGGGTCTAAGGGCAGGGGGGTCATGACCACGCTCGCCAGCCATCTCCGCGCCACGCTCACCCTCGGCACGCCGCTGATCGGGGGGATGCTGGCACAGACCGCGATCACCCTGACCGACACGGTGATGATGGGCTGGTACGGGGTCGAGGAGCTGGCCGCCGTGGCGCTGGGGGGCAGCTATTTCCACGTCATCCTGATCCTCGGCATGGGCTTCGGCCTGGCCGTCATGCCCATGGTCGCGGCCGCCGCGGCCAACGGCGACCGGCGGCAGGTGCGGCGGGTCACACGGATGGGGCTCTGGATCGGGCTCGGCTTCTCGGCGCTGGCGCTGCCGCTGTTCTGGTGGTCGGGCGCGATCCTGCTGGCGCTGGGGCAGGACCCGGCCGTCGCGGCGCTCGGCCAGACCTACCTGCGCATCGCGGGCTTCGGCATCGCGCCCGCGGTCCTGATGACGGTGTTCCGCAGCCACCTCTCGGCGCTGGAGAAACCCCGCGTGGTGCTCTGGGCGACCATGGCGGGCGCGGTTCTGAACGCGGGCCTCAACTGGGTGCTGATCTTCGGCAACCTCGGCGCGCCCGAGATGGGCGTCGCCGGCGCGGCGCTGGCCTCGCTCGGCACCTACCTGCTGATCACCGGGGTGCTGGCGCTCTATGCGGCCCTGCACCCGGACCTGCGGCAGGACACGCTGTTTGCCCGCTTCTGGAACCCCGACTGGGAGGCGATGGGCGCCGTCTTCCGCCTCGGCTGGCCGATCGCCCTGACGCTCCTGTCGGAATCGGGGCTGTTCATGGCGACCATGGTGATGATGGGCTGGCTCGGGCCCAACCCGCTCGCCGCCCACGGCATCGCGCTGCAGATCTGCTCGGCCACCTTCATGGTCCACATCGGCCTCAGCCAGGCCGCCACGGTCCGCGCCGGCCGCGCCTGGGGCACGCGCGACATCGCCAACCTGCGCCTCGCCGCCGCGGCCGCGCTGATTCTGTCGGGCGCCATGGTGGCGCTGACCATCGCAGCCTTCCTCCTGGTGCCCGGCCTCCTCGTCGGCCTCTTCGTCGATCCCGCCGACCCGCTCCGCCCCGAGATCATCGCCCTCGGTGCCAGCCTCCTCGTCGTCGCCGCCTTCTTCCAGCTGGCCGATGCGGGCCAGGTGATGGCGCTCGGGCTCCTGCGCGGCGTGCAGGACACCCGCGTGCCGATGCTCTACGCGGTCGTCGCCTACTGGGGCCTCGGCCTGCCCGCGGCCTGGGTCATCGGCTTCCCGCTGGGCTTCGAGGGGCCGGGCATCTGGGCCGGCCTCGTCGTCGGCCTCGCCGCCGCCGCCGGCCTCATGATGACCCGCTTCTGGCGCGGCCCCGCCCGGCGCCCCGCCGCCGCCGCCCCGGCCTGACCGCCCCCTTCATCTTTCCCCAAATACGCAAGCCCGGCCGGCCACGCGGCACCCCGCCGGGATGGGGCAGGACGACCGCCAGAGGCCCGCGCCGCGCCAGCGGCGCGCCCCCCGGCGACGGCGAAGCCGGCGCAACCCCTGCTCAGCCTTGCGCGACCCCGTCGAGCACCCGCGCCCAGGCCCTCATCCCGCGATGAAAGCTCGACAAATCGTACTTCTCGTTCGGGCTGTGGATCGCGTCGTCGTCCTTGCCGAAGCCGGCCAGCATCGAATCCATGCCCAGGATCTCCTTGAAATACCCCGCCACGGGGATCGACCCGCCGGCGCCGGTAAACGCCGCCTCGCCGGGCCATTCCTGCGACAGCGCGCGGCGCGCGATCTCGAAGGCCGGGTGGGAAATGTCCATCCGGCTCGCCGGGCTCGCGCCGTGGCCGTGGAACTCGACCGTGCAGTCGGCGGGCAGCTGCGCCCGCACCCAGGCCCGGAACGCCTCCCGCAGCTTCAGCGGGTCCTGCTTCGCCACCAGCCGGAACGACACCTTGGCCGACGCCTTCGACGGCAGCACCGTCTTGAAGCCCGCGCCGGTGTAGCCGCCCCAGATGCCGTTGACCTCGGCCGTCGGCCGCGACCAGAGCCGCTCCAGCCCGGTCCGGCCCGCCTCGCCCGACGGCACCGACAGGCCCACCTCGCCCAGGAACGCGGCTTCGTCGAAGCCCAGCCCGTCCCACTGCGCCTTCAGCTCGGGGGCCAGCTCCTCCACGTCGTCGTAGAAGCCCGGCACCTGAACCCGCCCGTCGGCGTCGTGCAGGTTGCCGAGGATCCGCGACAGCACCCGGATCGGGTTCATCGCCATGCCGCCGTAGCTGCCCGAATGCAGGTCGATCCGAGGCCCGGTGATCGTCAGCTCCTCGCCGAGCAGCCCGCGCAGCTGGGTCACGATCGCCGGCACGTCGTCCGAGAACAGCCCGGTGTCGCAGATCAGCGCGAGGTCGGCCTTCAGCGCCTCCCCCCGCTCCTTCAGGTAGGGCACCAGGGAGGGCGAGCCCGATTCCTCCTCGCCCTCCAGGAACACCGTCACCTTGCAGGGCAGGGCGCCCTCGACCGCCAGGATCGCCCGGCAGGCCTCGAGGAAGGTCATCAGCTGCCCCTTGTCGTCCGCCGCCCCGCGGCCGCGGATGACGCGGCCCTTCGGTGTGTCCTGGATTTCGGGGTCGAACGGGTCGCGGTCCCACAGCGACAGCGGGTCGACCGGCTGCACGTCGTAGTGCCCGTAGAACAGGAGGTGCGGCCCCGGCCCGTCCATGTGCCCCACCACCATCGGGTGGCCGGGCGTGTCGTGGACCTCGGCGGCGAAGCCCATCGCGGCGAGGTCGTCGCGCAACCATTCCGCCGCGCGGCGCACGTCGCCGGCAAAGGCCGGGTCGGTCGAGATCGAGGGGATGCGCAAGAGCTCGAACAACCGCCCGGTGGCGGCCTCAAGGTCGGCGTCGATGCGGGCGAGGACGGCGTCCAGCGACATGGGGGTCTCCCGGGTTCGAAAATGGGGTTCGGCGCGAGGTTGACCCCGGCCGCGCCGGAATGTCCAGCGGTTGCCGGCCGCCGCCGCCGGCTGTAATCAGGGCGGCGGCAACCGCCGGCAGGGAAGGGACACCCGATGCAACAGGGAACGGCAAGGCAGGTCTGGAGCGCGCTGGCGCTGGCACTGGGTCTGGCGGCGCCCGCCGCGGCGCAGGAGCTGCCGGGCTTGCGCGAGGCGCGCGACCTCGTCTTTGCCGAGCGCGGCGCGATCGCGTGGGAGGTGATCCCGCACGAAAGCCTGACGCCCGAGGACCTGGCCACGCTGGACCAGATCAACCGCATCCAGCCGCAGCCCTACTATGCCGCCATGGCGATCCACCCGGGCTCGGGGCTGGCCTCGGACCGCAGCGCGCTCGCCGCCAACTACCACGACGAGGACAACGCCCGCGCCGCCGCGCTCGCCGCCTGCGGCGAGGGCTGCGTGGTGGTGCTGGTCATCCGGCCCGAGGGCTGGCAGCCCGGCCGCCCGCTGCAGCTGTCGGCCGAGGCCACCGCGGCGCTGCGCGGCGACTACCGCGCCCTGCCGCGGCGCGCGCGCGCCATGGCGATCAGCCCGTCCACCGGGCAATGGGGCATCGGCGCCGACCGCGAGGCCGCCGTCGCCGCCTGCGGCGCGCCCGACTGCCGGGCCGTGGTCGAGGGCTGACCGCCGCCCCGCCGGCTTGACTCAGGTCAATGTTCCGCGCGCGGCAATTTGTAACTTGGCCCCTGCGCCGGTCCCGCCTATGTCCGCCCGGAGACACAGGAACGCCAGCGTCTTGACAGCCGAGGCCCCGCCATCGGGGCGACGGGGAAGGGGAGACAGCCAGTGAATTACGACACCGCGCTCGACGCCGCGATCAACCGCCTGCACGAGGAAGGCCGCTACCGGACCTTCATCGACATCGAGCGCCGGAAGGGCCAGTTCCCCCATGCCGTCTGGACCCGCCCCGACGGCAGCCAGAAGGACATCACCGTCTGGTGCGGCAACGACTACCTCGGGATGGGGCAGCACCCGGTGGTGCTGGCCGCGATGCACGAGGCGCTGGACGCCACCGGCGCGGGCTCGGGCGGCACGCGCAACATCTCGGGCACCACCGTCTACCACAAGCGGCTCGAGGCCGAGCTGGCCGACCTGCACGGCAAGGAGGCGGCGCTGGTCTTCACCTCGGCCTACATCGCCAACGACGCCACGCTGTCGACCCTGCCCAAGCTGTTCCCGGGCCTCATCATCTATTCCGACGCGTTGAACCACGCCTCGATGATCGAGGGCGTGCGCCGCAACGGCGGCGCCAAGCGCATCTTCCGCCACAACGACGTGGCGCACCTGCGCGAGCTTCTGGCCGCCGACGACCCGGCCGCGCCGAAGCTGATCGCGTTCGAATCCGTCTACTCGATGGACGGCGATTTCGGCCCGATCGCCGAGATCGTGGCGCTGGCCGAGGAATTCGGCGCGCTGACCTATCTCGACGAGGTGCACGCGGTCGGCATGTACGGCCCCCGCGGCGGCGGCGTGGCCGAGAAGCTGGGCCTCGCGCACCGCATCGACATCATCAACGGCACGCTGGGCAAGGCCTTCGGCGTGATGGGCGGCTACATCGCGGCCAGCGCGAAGATGTGCGACGCGGTCCGCAGCTACGCGCCGGGCTTCATCTTCACCACCTCGATCCCGCCGGCGGTGGCCGCGGGGGCGGCCGCCAGCGTGCGGCACCTCAAGACCGACCAGGCCCTGCGCGACCTGCACCAGGAACGCGCCGCGGTGCTGAAGCTGCGGCTCAAGGGCCTCGGCCTGCCGATCATCGACCACGGGTCGCACATCGTGCCGGTGATCGTGGGCGACCCGGTGCACACCAAGAAGATCTCGGACATGCTGTTGTCGGAGTTCGGCATCTACGTGCAGCCGATCAACTTTCCCACCGTGCCGCGCGGCACCGAGCGGCTGCGCTTCACCCCCTCGCCGGTGCACGATCCCAAGGCGATCGACGCGCTGGTGCGCGCGATGGATGCGCTCTGGAGCCACTGTGCGCTGAATCGTGCCGAGATGTCCGCCTGACGATTTCTGCGGGTGCAACCGCCCCGGCCGCCATGGTAAGCGGGACCAAGCGACGGAGGGTTTGGGGAATCACTCCGTGTTGGGGTAACATCTCGTTAATGGTTGCTGCCGAACCACTAGATCGTGGGGTTCCAGGCGCAGCCGCATGAGGGGCAGGCGCTCGATGGTCCAGGACCACGGCCAGTTTACGGGAGAGGTCAACGCCGACGGCGGCCTCTCGGCTGCCGCGCCGGGCGCCTTCGACGGATACGACGTCACCGACGTGCCCCTGGGCGACCTGATGCGCGGCGAGCGCGCGACGCTCGGCAAATCCCTTCTCGACGTCGAACGCGAACTCAAGATCCGCGCCGCCTACATCGCCGCGATCGAGAACGGCGACGTGGGCGCCTTCGCCAGCCCCGGCTTCATCGCGGGCTACGTGCGGTCCTACGCGCGCTACCTCGGCATCGACCCCGACTGGACCTTCCGCCGCTTCTGCGCCGAGACCGGGTTCCAGGGCGTGCATGGCGGCAGCGGGCAGCAGGCCCAGGCCGCCAAGCGCAGCATGGGCGAGGCGCCCCGGCGGCTCGACCCCAACGAGGTGATCCAGGGCGCGCGCATCAGCTTCGCCCCCTCGCGCGAAAGCTTCTTCTCGGGGATCGAGCCGGGCGCGCTCGGCTCGGCGGCGGTGCTGATCGCGCTGGTCGTCGGCCTCGGCTACGGCGCTTGGGCGGTGCTGCACGACATCCAGCGCCTGCAGATCGCCCCGGTCGACGAGGCGCCGGTGCCGCTGGCGCAGCTCGACCCGCTGGCCGGCGCGACCGAGGGCGCCTTCGACGTGGCGCAGGACTTCGACATCGCCATGCCCAGCTCCGACCGGCTCGAGCGGCTCTACCGCCCCGAGGCGCTGGAGGCCCCGGTGCTGACCCCGCGCGACGGGGCGCTGGCCACCCTCGACCCCGACGAGGTCGGCACGCTGGGCGGCTTCGAGAGCGCGCCCGACCGCGCCGCGCCCCGGCAACTGGCCGGCGTCGCCCCCGGCGCCCAGCCGACCGAGGAGGCCCCGGCCGCCGCCACCGTGCAGGTCACCGAGGCGCGCAGCGACGACCTGGTGATCTTCGCGGTGCGGCCGTCCTGGATCCGCGTCACCTCGGCCTCGGGCGCGACGCTGTTCGAGGGCACGCTGAACCGCGGCGACAGCTACACCGTGGCCGATGCCGAGGTCGCGCCGCGGCTGCGCTCGGGCAACGCGGGTTCGGTCTATTTCGTGGTGAACGGCGTCACCTTCGGCCCCGCCGGCCCCGGCGCCACCATCGCCCGCGACGTGGAACTGTCGGCCGACGCGATCACGACGGGCTATGCCATGGCCGACGCAGCCGCCGACCCGGACCTGCCCGAGGTGGCGGAACTGGTGCTGTCCGACGGGACCGACTAGCGCAGGGGCGCAGGGCCCCGTTGTCCAGCGCGCCTGACAGGTCTATCCTGCCCGCGAACGCTCCGCGACGACCGAGAAGGCCCCCATGTCCCACAACCCCGTCCGCCCCTGGCGCTCCATCGCGCGCCGCAACAGCCGCAAGATCCATGTCGGCCCGGTGCCGGTCGGGGGCGACGCGCCGATCAGCGTGCAGACCATGACCAACACGCTGACGACCGACGTGGCGGCCACCGTCGCGCAGATCCAGCGCTGCGCGGAGGCCGGCGCCGACATCGTCCGCGTCTCGGTCCCCGATGAGGCCAGTTCCCGCGCGCTGAAGGAGATCGTGCGCGAAAGCCCCGTGCCGATCGTCGCGGACATCCATTTCCACTACAAGCGCGCCATCGAGAGCGCCGAGGCGGGCGCCGCCTGCCTGCGGATCAACCCCGGCAACATCGGCGACCAGACGCGGGTGAAGGAGGTCATCAAGGCCGCCCGCGACCACGGCTGTTCCATCCGCATCGGGGTTAATGCCGGGTCGCTGGAAAAGCACCTGCTGGAGAAATACGGCGAACCCTGCCCCGAGGCGATGATCGAGAGCGGCCTCGACCACATCCGCATCCTCGAGGACAACGACTTCTTCGAGTTCAAGATCAGCTGCAAGGCCTCCGACGTGTTCCTGGCCGCTGCCGCCTACCAGGGGCTGGCCGAGGCGACCGAGGCGCCGATCCACCTCGGCATCACCGAGGCGGGTGGGCTCATGTCGGGCACGATCAAGTCGGCCATCGGCCTCGGCAACCTGTTGTGGATGGGCATCGGCGACACGATCCGGGTGTCGCTGTCCGCCGATCCGGTCGAGGAGGTGAAGGTCGGCTTCGAGATCCTCAAGTCGCTGGGCCTGCGCCACCGCGGCGTGAACATCATCTCCTGCCCGTCCTGCGCGCGGCAGGGCTTCGACGTCATCAAGACGGTGGAGGCGCTGGAAAAGCGGCTGGAGCACATCAAGACGCCGATGTCCCTGTCGATCATCGGCTGCGTGGTGAACGGGCCGGGCGAGGCGCTGCTGACCGACGTGGGCTTCACCGGCGGCGGCGCGGGGTCGGGGATGGTCTACCTGGCCGGCAAGCAGAGCCACAAGCTGTCGAACGACAAGATGATCGACCATATCGTCGAGCAGGTGGAACGCAAGGCCGCCGAGCTGGAGGCCGCCCGCACCGCCGAGGCCAGCGCCGCCGAGTGACCCAGCATTTCCCGTTGCGGGGGCCGGGGTGCACGGCTATACCGCGCGGGCAACGCACCCGTAGCTCAGCTGGATAGAGCGCTGCCCTCCGAAGGCAGAGGTCACAGGTTCGAATCCTGTCGGGTGCGCCAGCCCCCCAGCATGAAACCCACCCCTCGGGCCGCCTCTGCGCCGGGCCCGGCCATGTGCCATCCCGCGCGCCGCGACCCCGGCGCCGCCCTTGAGCGTCGACCCCTTCTCTGACTTACTCCGCGCATGGCGATCCTGACCGTCACGCTGAACCCTGCCATCGACCTGGAGACGGTGACCGAGGCCGTCCGTCCGGGCGAGAAGCTGCGCTGCGCCGAGCCCAGCCGCGACCCGGGCGGGGGCGGCATCAACGTCGCCCGCGCGATCCACCAGCTGGGCGGCGCGGCGACCGCGCTGGTGGCGGCGGGGGGCGTGCCCGGGGCCGAGCTTGCGGCCATGCTCGACGCGCTCGAGGTGCCGGTGGGCCGGCTGCCGGCGCCGGGCGTCGTGCGCCACAACCTCGCGGTGCGCGACCTGGCCACCGGCCAGCAGTTCCGCTTCATCCTGCCCGGGCCGTCCTGGGCGCCGGCCGATGTCGAGGCCATGGCGGCGGCCCTGCGCGCCGCCGTGGCGCCCGGCGACTGGGTCGTGCTGTCGGGCTCGCTGCCGCCGGGGATGGCGCCCGACGCGCTGTGCGACCTTGCGCGCGCGCTGGCGGGGCAGGGGGCGCGGGTGGTGGCCGACACCTCGGGCGAGGGGCTGACCGCGCTGGCCGAAGGCCGGGCCGGGCTGGCCGCCCTGCGCATGAACCGCGAGGAGGCCGAGGCGCTGGCCGGCCATCCGCTACCCGGCCCCGCCGACAGCGCGGCCTTTGCCGCCGGTCTCGTCGCCCGCGGGGCCGCCGGGGTGGTGATCGTGGCCCGCGGCGCAGAGGGCTCGGTGCTGGCCGCGGCCGAGGGGTGCTGGACCGCGCCGGTGGCCGATGTGCCCGTGGTCTCGCGCACCGGGGCGGGCGACAGCTTCGTCGCGGCGGCGGTGATGGCGCTGGCCCGCGGGGCGACCTTGCCCGAGGTGCTGCAGGACGGCTGCGCCGCCGCCAGCGCCGCCGTCACCACCCCCGCGACCGCGCTGTGCGACCGCGCGACGATGGACCGGCTGCGCCCGCAGTGCCGGGCGCGGGCGCTCTGACGCCCGGCGGCGTCGAATCGTGGCAGAGGCGATGTGTCAGGAAAATCTGACAACCCAGGGTTGGGCGGGCGCCCTATTTCACAGGGAAATTATGGCGTTGCCCCCGCCCGCCGGTCGTTCCGATTTACAGTTGAAAATGTCAAGTTTGCGTGACACTCTGTCCCTGGGGCACCTCCTGTCTGTCCGTGGGCGGGCGGTGTCCTGAGTGGCGTGGCATCCCGCCCGCCGTGTGCAAACCGGAGAAAGGAGGGGCGGAGGATGTCCGACGATCCCGATAAGGTCTGGCCGACGGGCCTGACCCTGAAAGAAGCCGAGGAGGTACACAGCTACCTCATCGACGGCACCCGCGTGTTCGGCGCGATCGCGCTTCTGGCCCATGTGCTCGTGGCGGTTGCCACGCCGTGGCTCGGCTGAGGAGACGACAGCATGAACAACGCGAAAATGTGGCTCGTGGTGAAACCGACGGTGGGCGTGCCCCTGTTCCTCGGCGCCGTGGCCGTGACCTCGCTCGCCGTGCACCTGTCGGTGATCGGTGCCGGTGTGGGCTCGTGGTACGGCCCCTACGTCACCGGGGGCGGGGCCGAGGGCTCGGCGTCGCTGCAGACCGAACAGCCGGTGCTGCCGGCCTCGGCCGATGCCGCCGGCGCGCTGCCGACGTACATCGAGGCCAATGCCGACGGCACCCAGTCGCTGCGGGTCATCCTGCCCGACGGCCGCACCGCCACGCTGGTGGTGGACGACCTGACGCAGGCCGCGCTCCGGCAATAGGGGCCGGGCCAGTGACGAACGACCGTGAGAACCGGGCCGGAGGCGGCGCGTTCCGTGCGCCCCCGGTCCGACCCCGCGCAGCCCCCGCGGCCGCGCGCCCGGACGCCAGATAGACCAGATCCCATGACCGGCCTGCGTGACACCGCGCTTCGCAAGATCCAGGGCATCGCGCCGCGCTTCCTGCCCTTCGCCGACGTCGCCACCGAGGCGGTGCCGCTGTCGCGCCTGCTGCGGCTGTCGCTGTTCCAGGTGACCGTGGGCATGGCGCTGGTGCTGCTGGTCGGCACGCTGAACCGCGTGATGATCGTGGAACTCGGCGTGCCCGCGACGCTGGTCGCGGTGATGATTTCCCTGCCGCTCCTGTTCGCGCCCTTCCGCGCCTTCATCGGCTACCGCTCCGACATCCACAGATCCGCGCTCGGCTGGCGGCGCGTGCCCTACATCTGGAAGGGCACGATGCTGCAGTTCGGCGGCTTCGCGATCATGCCCTTCGCGCTGCTGGTGCTGTCGGGCTTCGAGCAGGCGGCCCATGCGCCGGCCTGGATCGGGCAGGCCTCGGCGGCGCTGGCGTTCCTGCTGGTCGGCGCCGGCGTGCACACGGTGCAGACCGTGGGCCTCGCGCTGGCCACCGATCTCGTCGAGGTCGAGGACCAGCCCAAGGTCGTGGGCCTCATGTATGTCATGCTGCTGGTCGGCATGATCGTGTCGGCGCTGGTGTTCGGCTGGCTTCTCGACCCCTACGCGCCGGGCAAGCTGGTGCAGGTGGTGCAGGGGGCGGCCGTCGTGACCGTGGCGCTGAACATCCTCGCCCTGTGGAAGCAGGAACCCCGCGACCGCGCCCGCGCCAGCCGGGTGGAGACCCACCCCGAGTTCATCGACGCCTGGCGGCTGTTCGTGAAGGGCCGCACGGCGGTGGGCCTGCTGGTCGTCATCGCGCTCGGCACCATGGGCTTCGGCATGGCCGACGTGCTGCTGGAACCCTACGGCGGGCAGGTGCTGGACCTGTCGGTCGCGGTGACCACGCGGCTGACCGCGGTGCTGGCGGGCGGCAGCCTGATCGGCTTCGCCGTCGCCTCCAAGGTGCTGCTCGACGGGGCCGCGCCCGAGCAGGTGGCCTGGTGGGGCACCCTGATCGGCGTGCCGGCCTTCGCGCTCATCATCGCGGCCGGGCCGCTGGGCGAGCCGCCGATGTTCGTGATCGGCACGGCACTGGCGGGCCTCGGCGCGGGCCTGTTCGGGCACGGCACGCTGACGGCCACGATGCGCGCGGCGCCGCGGGCGCAGGTGGGCCTCGCGCTCGGCGCCTGGGGCGCGGTGCAGGCCACGGCGGCAGGCATCGCGGTCGCGCTCGGCGGCATCATACGCGACCTCGTCGTGGCGCTGCCCGGGTCCGAGGCGTTCCGCCCCGAGGCCCCCTATACCCCCGTCTTCGGCCTGGAGCTTGCGCTCCTCGTCGCGGCGCTGGTCGTCCTCGTGGCGGTCAGGCGCAAACAGGCACGACTTTCCCAGACCATGAGCTATAGTCGCAGACAGGATCGACCGGATCTGACCGCTGCACCCAGTGACCCCAGCCCGCGCGAGGCGCGGCCCATCGGAGGAGAGCCCCATGACGACGGTCGTCTCACGGCTTTATGACTCGGTCGACACCGCCACCCGCGTCGCGGACCAGCTGCGCGCGGAGGGCTTTCCCGACAGCACGCTGTCCATCGTGACCAGCGCGGACGCCAAGGCGCTGGCCAAGGCCCGCCTCGGCGAAGGCACCGCGGCGGCCTACCTGCGCGCGATGAAGGACGGGCAGGCGGTGTTCGTCTGCCGCGCGCCCTTCACGCCCTTCGGGGCCGCGCGCGTGGCGATGATGGCCGCCGACAGCGAGCCGGCGATCGCGGTAAGCGGCGCCAACGGCAGCGAGTACATCCGCGAGGAAGCGGATCTCGACATGCACACGCCGCGCATCCTCGAGAACCACCCGCTGATGATGACGCGCGACGACTATGTCGGCTCGGGCTGGGCGAACTGGACCTTCTCGGGCGTGTTCGGCTGGCCGACCTTCTCGCGCCGCCGCGACTACAAGCTCAAGGTGCTGCGCAACCGCTACATGTCGCAGGGCTTCTGGCCGCGGCCGCTGCTCAGCTCCAAGCCGCGCAAGTCGCACGTGATGCCGGGCGGCAAGCTGATCCTGACCTCGGCGCGGTCGGTGTCGGCGCCGACCAAGCGCTCGGTGATGACCGGCCACCCGCGCATCTTCGAGCGCATGGGCTTCCGCAGCCTGTCCGAGCACCGCTGACGCCTCGGGCCCCCGAATTGGAAAGGCCGGGCATCGCGCCCGGCCTTTTTCGTTGGTCTCCCGGCCGATCAGATCACTCGGCCGCGGTCCGCCGGGGCAGGACCCAGCCCTTCCGCGGGTAGTGGCAGGTGTAGCCGTTGGGGAAGCGCTGCAGGTAATCCTGGTGCTCGGGCTCGGCCTCCCAGAAGGGGCCGACCGGCTCCACCTCGGTCACGACCTTGCCCGGCCAGAGGCCCGAGGCCTCCACGTCGGCGATCGTGTCCAGCGCGCAGGCCTTCTGCGCCTCGTCCACGTAGTAGATCGCTGAGCGGTAGGACATGCCGATGTCGTTGCCCTGCCGGTTCCGCGTGGTCGGGTCGTGGATCTGGAAGAAGAACTCCAGGATCTCGCGGTAGCTGATGACCGCGGGGTCGAACAGGATCTCGATCCCCTCGGCATGGGTGCCGTGGTTGCGGTAGGTCGCGTTCGGCACGTCGCCGCCGGTGTAGCCCACGCGGGTGCCCACCACGCCGGGCTTGTGCCGGATCAGCTCCTGCATTCCCCAGAAACAGCCGCCGGCCAGAACGGCCCGTTCGATGCTCATGCGATATCCTCCACCTGGTCGAGATAGGCGCCGTAGCCCTCGGCCTCCATGTCGTCGCGGTGGACGAAGCGGAGCGCCGCGGAATTGATGCAGTAGCGCAGGCCGCCGCGGTCGCGGGGGCCATCGGGGAACACGTGGCCGAGGTGGCTGTCGCCATGGGCCGAGCGCACCTCGGTGCGGATCATGCCGTGGCTGAGGTCGCGCAGCTCGGCGACGTTGGCGGGCTCGATCGGCTTGGTGAAGCTCGGCCAGCCGCAGCCGGACTCATACTTGTCCGACGACGCGAACAGCGGCTCGCCCGACACGATGTCGACGTAGATGCCGGGTTCCTTATTGTAGAGGTAGGTCCCGGTGCCGGGCCGCTCGGTGCCCGAGGCCTGGGTCACGCGATACTGCTCGGGCGTCAGCCGGGCAATCGCGTCGGGGTCCTTGAAATAGCGGGTCATGGGATATCCTGCTTCGTCTCGTGCCGCACAATATGGGGCCGGGGCCTTGCCCTGTCCAACCCTGCGCCGTTCACGAAAAAGCGCCCCGCGGGGGCATCGCGGGGCGCCTGAAAGGGGGTGTGCCGGGGCAGGGCCTGTGTCAGCCGCCCCAGGTGCGGACCGGGCCGCAATCCATGTGCACGAAGTTCGAGCGCGAGTAGCGGCCGACACCGCCGGCGTTGCAGGCGCGGGCGGCCTCGAACACCTGCCCGACCGAGCGCGAGGTGACGCGGACATCGGCGGCCTCGCCCTGCATGTGCAGCGAGTTGCGCGCGACGCCGGAGGACCGGCTGCGCAGCATGGCGTTGGTTTCGGGGCTGCGGTAGCCCGACAGGAGCATGTAGGGCTCGGAGGTGTCCAGCAGGCCGTGGGCGGCCGTCAGGATGTCAATGGTGCGGGCGTCGATGCTGTGGACGGCATCGTTGCGCCAGTCGCGCATGAAGTAGGTGATTTCCTCGAGCGCCGGGGCGATGTATTCGCCCTCGATCCAGTAGATCATGTCGATGCTTTCGCCGGCGCGGCCGTTGTACATGCGGATCCGGCGAACATCGCCCGCGCCGCGCAGCAGGCCCGTGGCATTTGCCATCACGGGAGCCGCAGCCACGGCAGTCGCAGCGAACGCGCGCAGAAGCGCACGACGCGAAAACGTCATTTCAGTCATTGATCAGGTTGCCCCATGTCTTGCCCGTTCCATCAAGCCGCGGCCCCGTTTCCCGGAGCCTTGTCGTGCGTGCTGTCCCCACAGGCGCTGTGTGAGGAATGACACAAACGACATAAATCTGGAAGAGGCCGTTGTCGTCCTTGTGCATAAGCCCCGGATTTCGGCGAATTTCCGCCGCTTGCGGCGGCCGTCGCCGGCCAAATCCCGCGCCGCGGCGGGCGGGGCGGGGGCCGTGCGACCACCGCGGCGCGGGTGCAACAGGGCGGCAAAACCTCCGTTGCGATCTGGAAGATACCGGAAAACACTTGCGAAAATGTGAATGGACAGCGCGCGATTCCCCGCGCACCCTGCCTCACGGACGCGTGAGTGCCCGAATTTCAGACATGCCTGATCGAGGACGTTTCAAAATGCCCCTTCGTATCGCCCGCCTCTCGCTCGTGGCCGCCGCGCTCGCGCTGGCGCCCGTCGCGGTGACGCTGGTCGCCCCCGCCCCGGCCGAGGCGCAGGCCTTCTCGACGCTGCGCCAGTCCATCGCAGAGGCCGCGGCCGCAGACGAGGCGCTGGTGGCCTTCTACCGCGACCGCGATTTCGAGCCGGTCTGGACCGTGTCCGAGGCCGCCGACCGCCGCGCCGCGCTGATCCGCGCGCTGGAGGAGGCGGGCAACCACGGCCTTCCGGTGGCCAGCTACGGCATCGAGGGGCTGCGCGCGGCCTTCCGCGCGGCGACCAACCCCTGGGCACGCGGGCAGGCCGACGTGATGGCGAGCCGCATCTTCCTGCAATACGCGCAGGACGTGCACGGCGGCTTCCTCGACCCCTCGGCGATCATCCCCGACATCTTCCAGGACCAGCCGCACCGCGACCCCTACGCGCTGATGACGGAGTTCCTGGACAGCAACCCGCACCGCTTCATGGCCGACCTGCCGCCGCAGAGCCCGGGCTACGTCCGCCTGATGCGGATGAAGTTCGAGCTGGAGGAGCTGGCGGCCAACGGCGGCTACGGCCCGACCGTGCAGGCCGGCAGCCTGCGCCCCGGCGACACCGGCCCCGCGGTCGTGCAGCTGCGCAACCGGCTGATGCGGATGGGCTACCTGGAGCGGTCGGCCACGGCGGAATACGACAGCCGGCTGCAGGCGGCCGTGGTCGCCTTCCAGGCCAGCAACGGCATCTCGGCCGACGGGATCGCCGGCGCCGACACCATCGCGGCGGTGAACCGCTCGGTCGAGGACCACTGGAACGAGGTGGTGCTGGCGATGGAGCGGCACCGCTGGCTGAACGACGGGCAGGTCCATGACCGGCTGATCTTCGTCAACCTGACCGATTTCCGCACCCGCGTGATCGACGACGGCGAGGTCACTTTCGAGACCCGCTCGGTGATCGGCGCCCGCGACCGCCAGACGCCCGAGTTCTCGGACGAGATGGAGCACATGGTCATCAACCCGTCCTGGTGGGTGCCGCGCTCGATCGCGATGCGCAGCTACATCCCCAACATCCTGGCGGGCGGCGGCACCTACCTGCAGCTAATGGCGAACGGCCGGCCGGTGAACCCCGCCAGCGTCGACATGAGCCGCTACACCGTGTCGAACTTCCCCTTCGACCTGCGCCAGCCCCCGGGGCCGCGCAACGCGCTGGGGACGGTCAAGTTCATGTTCCCCAACCGCCACGCCATCTACCTGCACGACACGCCCGAGCAGCACCTGATGGACCGCGAGGTGCGGGCCTATTCCTCGGGCTGCATCCGCCTCGCCGACCCGCACGAGTTCGCCTATCACCTGCTCGCCCGCCAGACCGACGACCCGGTCGGGCTGTTCCAGGGCATCCTGGCCACGGGCAACGAGACGCAGGTGGACCTCGAGACCTACATCCCGGTGCACCTCGTCTACTGGACGGCCTGGGTGGAATCGGACGGGCGCCTGCAGACGCGGGCCGACATCTACGGGCGCAACGCCATCCTCAGCCGCGCGATCCAGCAGGCCGGGGTGGTCATGCCCGAGGCATCCAGCTAAGGCTGTCCCCCGCGAGAGGCATCTCAAGGGGGGCGGCCATGCCGGGCCACAGCATCAGGGACATCGCGGCGGCGCTCGGGGTGGAGCCCCTGGGCGACGCAGACCTCGTTGTGACGGGCGTGGCCGAGCCGCGCCACGCCGGCCCCGCCGACCTCGCCATGGCGATGAGCCCGAAATACGCCGACCAGCTGGCCGAGGGGCAGGCCCGCGCCGCCGTGCTTGGCGCCGGCATGGACTGGCAGGCGCTGGGGCTGCGGGCCGCGCTGGTCGTCGCCCGCCCGCGGCTGGCCATGGCGGGCGTGACGCGCGCGCTGGACCCGGGGCCGCAGATCGCGCCGGGCATCCACCCGACCGCGGTGATCGACCCTGCGGCGCAGGTCGGCATCGGGGCGGCCATCGGCCCCTTCGTGGTGATCGGCCCCGGCGCGCGCATCGGCGCGCGGGCGCGGATCGCGAGCCATGTCTCCATCGCCGAGGGCGCCCATCTGGGCGACGACGCGCTGATCCTGCAGGGCGCCCGCATCGGTGCGCGGGTGGTGATCGGCGACCGGGCTATCCTGCACCCCAATTGCGTGATCGGCGCCGACGGCTTCAGCTTCGTCACCCCCGAGACCAGCCAGGTGGAACGCACCCGCGCCAGCCTCGGCCGCGCCGACGCCGCCGTGACCCCGCAAAGCTGGACCCGCATCCATTCGCTCGGCTCCGTCCGCATCGGCCACGACGTGGAGATCGGGGCGAACGCCACCGTCGACCGGGGCACCGTGGCCGACACCGTGATCGGCGACGGCAGCAAGCTCGACAACATGGTCCATGTCGGCCACAACTGCCGGATCGGGCGCGACTGCCTGCTGTGCGGGCAGGTCGGCATCGCCGGGTCGGTCAAGGTCGGCGACCGCGTGGTGCTGGGCGGGCAGACCGGCGTGGCGGACAATCTCGAGATCGGATCGGACGTGGTGACGGGGGCCTCGACCATCATCCTGTCGACCGTCCCGCCCGGCCGGGCGCTGCTGGGCTACCCCGCCGTGCGCATGGAAACGCAGGTCGAGATGTACAAGGGCCTCCGCCGCCTCCCGCGGCTGGCGCAGGCTGTCGCGGAGCTGCAGAAAGCCGTTTTCAAGTCGGATGAGACGCCGTAAGTGACCCGCGGGGTCAACACACCGTAAGTGACCGGCAAACGAGAGCGGGGTTGAGGCCATGGCCGACAGTGTCAGGGACAAGGTGATCGCGATCATCGCCGAGCAGGCGGTGCTGGAGCCCGGCGACGTGGCGCCCGAGGCCACGCTGGAGGATCTCGGCATCGACAGCCTCGGCCTCGTCGAGTCGATCTTCGCCATCGAGGAAGCCTTCGACATCCAGGTCCCCTTCAACGCCAACGAGCCCGAGGCGAGCGAGTTCGACATCTCGTCGGTCGCCGCCATCATCGCGGCGGTCGAGGCGCTGGTGGCCGAGCAGAAGGGCGCCTGAGCCCCCATGCGCCGCGTCGTCATCACCGGGCAGGGCACGATCAACGCGCTGGGGCATGACGTGCCGCAGACGCTCGAGGCGATGCGCGAGGGCCGCTGCGGCATCGCCGAGCTGGAGCTGCGCGACCTCGACCGGCTGAGCGTCAGGATAGGCGGGCAGGTCAAGAACTACGACCCCGAGGCGCTGTTCAACCGCCAGCAGATCGCGCTCTACGACCGCTTCACCCAGTTCACGCTGATCGCCGCGCACCAGGCGCTGGACGCCTCGGGCCTGACCTTCGCGGGCGAGCTGTCGGTGCGCTCGGGCGTGGTGCTGGGCACCGCGGGCGGCGGCGTGAACACCTGGGACGAGAATTACCGCACCGTCTACGAGGAGGGGAAGAACCGCGTCCATCCCTTCGTCGTGCCGAAGCTGATGAACAACGCGGCGGCCAGCCACGTGTCGATGGAGTGGAACCTCAAAGGGCCGTCCTTCTCCGTCGCCACCGCCTGCGCGTCCTCGAACCACGCCATGGGCCTCGCCTTCCAGCTGATCCGCGGCGGCGCGGCCGACGTGATGGTCACGGGCGGCTCCGAGGCGATGCTGTCCTTCGGCGGCGTCAAGGCCTGGGAGGGGCTGCGCGTCATGTCCAAGGACGCCTGCCGCCCCTTCAGCGCCAACCGCAACGGGATGGTGCAGGGCGAGGGCGCGGCGGTGTTCATCTTCGAGGAATACGAGCACGCGAAGAAACGCGGGGCCGACATCCTTGCCGAGGTGGTGGGCTTCGCCATGACCTCGGACGCGGCCGACATCGTGATGCCGTCGAAACAGGGCGCCGCGCGCACCATCTCGGGCGCGCTCAAGGACGCCCGGCTGAACCCCTCGGACGTGTGCTACATCAACGCCCACGGCACCGGGACGGCGGCCAACGACAAGGTGGAATGCGCGGCCGTGGCCGATGCCTTCGGCCACCACGCCGACGACCTGATGATCTCGTCCACCAAGTCGATGCACGGCCACCTGATCGGCGGCACCGGAGCGGTGGAACTGCTCGCCTGCATCATGGCGCTGCGCGACGGGATCATCGCGCCGACGATCGGCTACGAGGAACCCGACCCCGAATGCGCGCTGGACGTGGTGCCGAACGTGGCCCGCGAGGCGAGGGTCGAGGCCTGCCTGTCCAACGCCTTCGCCTTCGGCGGCTTCAACGCCGTGATCGCGCTCCGCCGCGCCCCCTGACGGCCCGCGCCGCCGCTGGACGGGCCCGGCCGCGCCGCGCTAGGCTGGCGGCCTCCGTCCAGCATCGGTTCGGGGACGCCATGGCCGACCTCCGCCTCGCCACGCACCTCGCCGCGCCGCCCGCCGCGGTGGCGGCCGCGCTGCGCCGCCCCGCGACGCTGGTGCAGGTGTCGCGCCCGCTGCTGGAGATCCGGCCGGTCGATCCGCCGCGCTTTCCCGAGGTCTGGGCCGCCGGCGACCATCTGGTCACGATGCGGCTGTTCGGCGTGCTGCCGCTGGGCCGGCAGGTCATCTCGGTCAGTTTCCCCGCGCCCCCGCCGGGCGGCTTCGCGCTCCACGACGCGGGGCATGGCGGGCTGGCGCGGGTCTGGGACCACCGCATCACCGTGCTGCCCGAGGGCGACGGCAGCCGCTACACCGACGCCATCCGCATCGAGGCGGGGTGGCTGACGCCGCTGGTGGCGGGCTTCGCGCGGGTGTTCTACCGGCACCGGCAGGCGCGGCTGCGCCGGATGGCGGCGGCGGGGTTCCCCGGCGGGGCGTGACGGGCCGGGCCCGCGCGGAAGGAAAAGGCCCGCGCCGGGGGACGGTGCGGGCCTGTTGTCCGGGACGGCGAGGTGCGGCCGGTCAGTCGCTGGCGGCGCCTTCGCCCGCGCCCTGCGCCGCGCGCAGCTGCTCGAACAGGGCGATGGCGGCCTCGTTGCGGGCCTCGAGCGCCGCGAAACCGGCGGTGAAGCCGCTGAGCGAGGCGGTCAGCTGCACCACCTGGTCGGGCGCCGGCAGCGGCACCAGCGCGACGTTGGCGCTGCCGCCCGCGCGCAGCGCGTCGACGTTCGCCGCGGTCAGGCCGAGCCGGGCAAAGCAGCCGATCTGCTGGCAGAAGGCGAAGGGATACTCCGACCACTGGCCGTCATCCACCCGCACCCGGATGCCCGGCGTCAGCAGCGTGTCGAGCGGCGTCACGATGGTGGCGCCCGCGATCACCTGACCCTCGTCGGGCAGGTCGAACACGTTGAATTCGGCCACCGGGCCGCCGTTCTGGTCGACCAGCAGCTGGTACAGCTGGCAGGGTTCGGGCTGGCCTTCCTCGGCGCGGATGCAGCGGATCTCCCAGTCGCCGTGGGTCTCGGCGACATAGGTCTGGCCGACCGGCGTCTGACCCACGGGCAGGCCATCCTCCTCGGTCACCGGCGCCTCGGTCGCGGTCTGCGCGAGGGCGGCGACGGGCAGGGCGGTCAGCCCGGCGATCAGGCCGGCACGGAGGACGATCTGAAACGACATGCGAGGGGTCTCCTTTCGCGGTCTTGTCTCGGCGGTTCGCTACCATGTCGGCGCGGCGCTGTCAGGGGCAAAATCGGCGCCGCGCCGGGCCACCGGCACCGCCTTGCCGGTCGGCGGGGTCGGCGCCGGGCCGGGCGAGGGTGCGCCGCGCCGGGGTCCGGCACGGGCCTGCGCGGGGCCGCCGCAGGCCAAAAAGCGAAAGGGCCCGGAGACCGGACCCTTTGCATCTTTTTTTCTCTCCCTGTCGGACTGGCCGACTTTCTGGGGGGACGCTATGACACGCGATCCCATCCGTCAACAGCCCAAATCGCGGCGCTCCGGGCTTTTTGCCGGGGGCGGAAAGAACCGCGCCCGGGTCGGGCGCGGCCAGTTGACAGGGAGGAAGTCCGCGCCGGCCAAGGGAGCGGCCGGCGCCGGTACACTCTGGCGCAGGAAGGTTAACAATGTATTGTTCCCAGACGGGAATTGTGCGGAGGCAGGCATGGACGAGGGCATCTTCATCGGCGGCGGCGGCGAGGACTACGCGGTGCCGCAGCAGCTTCTGCTGAAATACGCCAACCGGCACGGGCTGATCGCGGGGGCGACCGGCACCGGCAAGACGGTGACGCTGCAGATCCTCGCCGAAAGCTTCTCGGCCCGGGGCGTGCCGGTGTTCCTGTCCGACGTGAAGGGCGACCTCGCGGGGCTCGCGCAGGCGGGCAGCCCCGAGGGCAAGCTGCACGGCCCGTTCACCGAGCGCGCGGCGAAGATCGGATTTGCCGATTTCGCCTATCGCGCCTTCCCGGTCACCTTCTGGGACCTCTACGGCGCGCAGGGCCACCCGATCCGCACCACCGTGTCCGAGATGGGGCCGCTCCTGCTCGCCCGTCTCCTCGAACTGACCGAGGCGCAGGAGGGCGTGCTGAACATCGCCTTCCGCGTCGCCGACGAGGAGGGGATGGCGCTTCTGGACCTCAAGGACCTGCAGGCGCTCCTGACCTTCGTGGGCGAGGCGCGGGCCGCGCTCTCCTTGCGCTACGGCAACGTGGCCCCGGCCTCGATCGGCGCGATCCAGCGCCGGCTCCTCGTGCTGGAGGGGCAAGGCGGCGACCGCCTGTTCGGGGAACCGGCGCTCGACCTCGCCGACCTGTTCCTGACCGACGCCAGCGGCGCGGGCCGCGTCAACATCCTCGCCGCCGACCGCCTGATGCAGTCGCCGCGGCTCTACGCGACCTTCCTCCTCTGGCTCCTGTCCGAGCTCTTCGAGGAACTCCCCGAGGTGGGCGACCCCGACAAGCCCAAGCTGGTCTTCTTCTTCGACGAGGCGCACCTGCTGTTCGACGACGCCCCCAAGGCGCTGGTCGACAAGGTGGAACAGGTCGCCCGCCTGATCCGGTCCAAGGGCGTCGGCGTCTACTTCGTCACCCAGAACCCCGCCGACGTTCCCGAGGACATCCTCGGCCAGCTCGGCAACCGGGTGCAGCACGCGCTGCGCGCCTTCACCGCCAAGGACCGGCAGGACCTGCGGCAGGCCGCGATGACCTACCGCGACAACCCGCGCTTCGTGATCGAGGACGCGATCCGCGAGGTCGGCACCGGCGAGGCCGTGACCTCGATGCTGGAGCGCAAGGGCGCGCCGGGTGTCGCGGAACGCACGCTGATCCGGCCGCCCTCGTCGCATCTGGGCCCGATCGCGGAGGCGACCCGCGCCGCGCTGATCGGCATGTCGCCGCTGGCGGGCAAGTACGATACGCTCCTCGACCGCGAAAGCGCCTTCGAGATCCTGCAGGCCCGCGCCGCCGACGCCGCCCGCGAGGCCGCCGAGGCGGAGCGCGCCGAGGAAAGGGCCGCCGAGGAGGAGCGCGAGTTCAAGGCCGCCCGCCGCTACAGCGGCAGCCGCACGGGGAGCACGCAGCCCGCACCGACGACGCGGCGGTCCTCCTCCTCCCGCTCGGACTCGGTCGGCGAGGCTTTCGCGAAAAGCTTCGCCCGCCAGCTCGGCACCCAGTCGGGCCGCGCCATCGTCCGGGGTGTTCTCGGCGGCCTGTTTCGGAGCCGCTAAGCCCTCATCTTTGCTTCTAAAATACTCCGGGGGTCGCCATTGGCGCGCCATTGGTCCGAGCGACAATGGCGACGGGGTGAAACCCCCGACCGCGCCGCGCACGCGGCGCGCCCGCCCGCTACGCCAATGGCGGCGCAAACCCTTTTCAGGAATCCGGCGGGATGAGCCCCAGCCCCCGGAGGTATATCCCGATCCCCGCCTTGAGCAGGTCTTCGGACGGGAAGGGCACGTTCGCCCCGGGCTGGCCGCGCGCGACGTCGCGGATGCACGGCCGGCTCTGACACGTCCTTGCGAAAAGGAAACGGGCGGCCGTAAGCCGCCCGCCCGATCAATCCGTCTCCTTGGCGCAGCCTAGAAGCGCACGCCGAGCCGCAGCGCAACCGTATCGATTTCGACGTCCAGTTCAAATCCATTCGCGCCCGAGACGTCCCGGCGAGCCACCTCGATGCCGCCGAAGAAGCGTTCGGTGATCATCACGTCGACGCCGAGGCCGTAGACCACCCCGTCCATCTCGAAGATTGTCCCGCCATTGCTTAACTCGGTTTCCGCATAGCCGACGAATCCGTAGAACAGCGCCCGGTTCAGCGCCATCCCGACGCGGCCGCGCAGTTCGGTGCTATCGCTCTGGATGGAAATCGGGAAGCCCACGTAGGGGGTGTCGAACGACGTGATGTTCAGTTCGCCACCGAAGACGAGGTTGTTGGCCGTCTGCCAGTTGTAGCCGACGAAGCCACCGCCGGCGCCCGTGCCGACCAGATCCGGAAGCTGGGTGGGAACCGCGGAGTTCCTGGTGATGCCGCCCGACACCTCGCCGTAGCTCAGACCGGCGTAGAAGCCGCCCCAGTTGTAGACCGGCGCCGCCGGCGTGACGGCGGGCGGCGGAGTGGTGGTCGGAGCTACGCCCCCAGCGATTGCTGTCGTCGCCGAGGCGACGGTCAAAGTGGCGGCGAGAAGGAGATTGCGCATGTGGTCCTCGCGACAACTGATTGGCAACGCCAATGGAGAATAGCGTAACGTTATCCGGGCGGCGCGATGCTTCAACGAATGATTCCGCGGATCGATCTTTTCGCGGGAATTGTCACAAAAATGATGCATCGCGGCCCGCGCCGTTTCCTCGACCGGCGAGGGATCCACGGCGGCCGATGGGGGCGGCGCGCGTCGAGGCCGGGCGCCTCAGCTGTCCGGCCGGATCAGCCCCAGCCCGCGCAGGTAGATCCCGATCCCCGCTTCCAGCAGGTCCTCGGGCGGAAACGGCGCGTTCGCCCCGGGACGCCCGCGCGCGAACAGCTCCACCACCCCGTGGCTCATCGCCCAGATATGGGCCGAGAACATCGCCGGCGGCGGCCGCCGGTCGGGGGGCAGTTGCTGCGACAGCGCCTCGGCGGCCCGTTCCAGCACCGCCCGCGACTTGCCCGCCGCCGCCGCCAGCTCGGGCGTGGCGTTCACCGAGGTGCCGCTTTCGAACATCGCCATGTAATGGCCGGGATATCTCCGCGCAAAGGCGAGGTAGGCCCGCCCCGTCGCCTCGAAGGCCGCCAGCGCCGAGGGCTGGCCGTCGGCATAGGCATGGGCCATCAGCTCGGCAAAGATCTCGTGCCCCTGCCGCGCGCATTCCGCGATCAGCTCGTCGCGCCCCTCGAAATGGCGGTAGACGGCCGCCGGCGTCACGCCGGCGTTCTTGGCGGCCTCGGACAGGGTGAAGCCCGTCGGCCCCTTCTCCTCGATCAGCTCCAGCGCCGCGTCGACCAGCGCCTGCCTGAGGTTGCCGTGATGGTAGCCGCGTTTCTGCATCGCCGCTCAGCCGGCCGCGGGCGCGGTGTGGTCGGTCCACATCTCGGGCCCGCCGCAGATGGCGGGGTCGGGCCGGCCGACCACGGCGAGGTCCTTGCCGTCATAGTCGACGTCGCACAGGATCGCCCGGATCACCGCCAGCCGCGCCCGGCGCTTGTCGTCCGACCGGATCACCGTCCAGGGCGCGTGGGCGGTGTGCCCCAGCGCCAGCGTCTCGGAGATGGCGTCGGAGTAGGCGTCCCATTTCTTCAGCCCCTCGACGTCGATCGCCGACAGCTTCCACTGCTTGAGCGGGTCGCTTTCGCGGTCGAGGAACCGGCGCAGCTGCTCGGCCCGGCCGACGTTGAGCCAGATCTTGGTCAGCCGGATGCCGTCGTCGACCAGCATCTGCTCGTAGTCGGGCAGCTGGCGGAAGAAGGTCCGCCGTTCCTCGGGCGTGCAGAAGCCGAACACATGCTCGACCACGCCGCGGTTGTACCAGCTTCGGTCGAACAGCCGGATCTCGCCGCGGGCGGGCAGGTGGTGGATGTAGCGCTGGAAATACCACTGCGCGGCCTCGCGCTCGGTCGGTTTCTGCAGCGCCACCACGCCCGCGACCCGCGGGTTCAGGTTCTGGCGCACCCGCGCGATGCAGCCGCCCTTGCCGGCGGCGTCGCGGCCCTCGAACACCACGGCGATGCGCTGGCGGCTGTCGCGGACCCAGGCGTGGAACTTGACCAGCTCGATCTGCAGCGCGGCCAGCTGGTCCTCGTAGTCGTCCTTGTCCATCCGGTGGCGGTAGGGAAAGGACGCACTCAGCACGCTGTCCTTCTTCGCGTCGCGGATGGCGGTGCGCACGTCCTCGGGCGCCCCGGTCTCGTAGAAGGCGGTGATCGCGCCGTCGAAGGGTTTGGACATGCCGCTCGGCCCCGTCATGTTATGGCCCTTCACACTAGGCCCCCGCCCGGCTCAGCGCAATCCGGCCCGCGCGGCGGCCCGGTCGATGGCGGCGACCACGATGTCGGGCTCGGCGAAGTGCGGCGAATGGCCGACACCCTCCATCACCACCAGGTTCGCGCCCGCGATCTGGCGCGACAGCGGCTCGGAATGGATCGTCAGCCACACGGTCGTGTCGCGGTCGCCGTGCAGGATCTCCACCGGCAGGTCGAGGGCGGCGTAGTCGGGCACCATCCGCGTGACCTCGGCCAGGATTCCCGCGCGCTGCAGCGCGTTCTCGCGCAGCGCGCGCCGCTGCAGCGTCAGGCCGGCGCCGATGTAGTCGACATAGCCCGGCGGCGTCGGCTGCGGGGCGAAGACGCTGGCGATGGTGTCGGTGACGACGTGGTCGGGCACCCAGGCGGTCAGGACCGGCACCGCGAAGACCTGCCCCAGCGGGTGCGACAGGACGCGGTAATAGGTGGAGAGCGGCGTGTCCCAGGGGTTCGACGCGGCGGCGAGCAGGATCAGCCCAGCCGTCGCCTCGGAGTGGCGCGTGGCCCAGGCCAGCGCGACGGCGCCGCCGTAGGAATGGCCCAGCACCAGCGGGCGCTCGACGCCCAGCTGCGCCACCGCCCGCACCAGGATGTCGGCCTGCTCGAAGATCGTCGCCCCGTCGCGGTCGAGCCGGTCGGAATGGCCGAGGCCCGGGCGGTCCACCACGGTGACGCGGTAGCGGTCGGTCAGGCGGCCCACCAGGTCCAGCGTGAAATCCCGCATGTTGCCGCTGGCGCCGTGGATCAGCACGAGGTCGGGGCCCGTGCCCGCCTGCAGGATGTGCAGCCGCACGCCGTCGACGGTGACGAACCGGCCCAGCGGCGGATGCTGCACCACCGCGCGTGCCTCGTGGCGGGCGGCCTTCCACAGGGTCACGCCCCAGAAGGCCGCCAGCAGCCCGAGCAGGATCAGCGCGATCTTCATGCCCGCCAGTCGGTCGAGCGCTGCCCGATCTCGGCCATGTCGAAGGGCGTGGTCAGGTACACCTCGGAGACCCAGTTGCCGTAGAGCAGATGCGCGTGGCTGCGCCAGCGGTTCAGCGGCATCCGCGAGGGGTCGTCATCGGGGTAGTAGTTGCGCGGCACGTTGATGGGCGTGCCGCCCGCCACGTCGCGGTCGTATTCCTGTTTCAGCGTATCGCTGTCGTATTCGAAGTGGTTGAAGATGTAGAGCGCCCGGTGCGCCCGGTCCTCGACCAGGCAGGGCCCCACCTCGGGCGAGCCGATCAGCGTGGTCAGCCCCGGCACCGCGTCGATCTCGGCCTGGCGCATCTCGGTCCAGCGGCTGACGGGGATGATGAACTCGTCGGAAAAGCCGCGCAGGTAGGGCGAGGCGGGCTCCAGCACCTTGTGGCGGAAACAGCCGAACGCCTTGTGGTCCAGCATGTGCTTCTCGACGCCGTGGAAGTGGTTGATCATCGCCATCCCGCCCCAGCAGACGCCGAAGGTCGAATGGACATGGGCCTGCGTCCAGTCGAAGACCTGGGTCAGCTCGTCCCAGTAGGTGACGGCCTCGAAGGGCAGGTGCTCGATCGGCGCGCCGGTGATGATCAGGCCGTCGAACTTCTCGCCGCTGTCGGCCACCTCGGCGAAGGGGCGGTAGAATTCCTCCATGTGCTCGGCGGCGGTGTTGCGGGTCTCGTGGTCCGTCATGCGGATCAGCGACAGCTCGACCTGCAGCGGCGTGGCGCCGATCAGGCGCGCGAACTGCGTCTCGGTCTGGATCTTCTTGGGCATCAGGTTCAGCAGCCCGATGCGGATCGGCCGGATGTCCTGCCGGTCGGCCGCGTCGGCGCCCATCACCATCACGCCCTCGCGCCGGAGCACGGTGAAGGCGGGCAGCGTCGTGGGCAGCTTGATCGGCATCGGGGGATCCTTGTCGCTGGAAAGCCGGAGTTAGGGGCGCGCGGCGGCCCTGCCAAGGGCGGCGGCGACCATGGCGACGGCATCGGCCGCGTCGCGCACCGCCTCGACCTCGGCCGCGGTGACGGTCACGCCCCAGTTCCGCGCCATCGCGGCATAGAGCGGCGCCCGGTGCGCCATGGCGCGGCGGTAGGCGTGGCGGATGAAGGCGTCGGGGTCGGCGGTCTCGGCGGTCACGCCCTGCGCGTCGAGCCAGGCCTGCCACAGGGGCAGCAGGAACTCGGGCTTGTAGTACATCGGCTTGGGGTCGCGCTCGAAGCGGCGGATCAGCTCGGCGGTGTGGCTTTCGGGGCCCTCGATCCAGACCATCAGGCAGGTGCCCGACAGGGTGCGCAGCACCTCGTCGGCCGGGTCGTCGGGGTCCACCACCTCGCAGATCGAACCGCCGGTGTCGGCGATGAAATGCGGGTAGCCGTAGAGGTCGCGGGCCCGCGCGATGAAGGAGGGTGTATCCAGAAGCGCGTTGATCTCGGCCCGGCGGTGCAGGGCCTGCCGGCGCATGTATTCGTCGAAGGGCAGGCCGCCCCTGGCCGGATCGCCGGGCTTGCCGAGGAAGGTCGAGAGCGGCGCGAGGTTGCCGAAGGAGATGTTGGACGAGATGTAGATCGAATCCGACCTGAGCAGTTCCGCGAGGAACGGCACCTGCATCGCCTGCCGCTTGAGGTTGTCGTTGATGTGCTCGCCCATGTAGGCGGTGCCGATGCGGTAGTCGATCGAGTAGTGATACCAGTCGCCCGCCCCGCGCAGGAGCGCGGCCAGCCGGGTTTTGCCGAGGCCCGACATGCCGAACACGGCGAGGCGCTTGTCGGGGGCCGCCTCCCAGGCGGCGGGGCTGTCGTAGAGAAGGGGCATGGGCGGCCTCGGGCGAGGGATGTCTCGGGGGTGCTGATAGCGCAGCTGGCGGTGGGGTGCAAAAGCCTTGCAAGGCTTTTGCCAGCCTTTTGCAAAAGGCTGGGGCCGGTCTTGCAAGACCGGCGGAAGGACCTTGCAAGGTCCTTCCGGCAGATCCTTGCAAGGATCTGCCGTGCCTCACTCCTGCGGGGTCAGGACCGTGACGCCGATGTTGCCGGCCCGCGCCAGCTCGGGGTCGAGCGACATCGGGATGTAGTCGCCCCGCCGCCACAGCTCGCCCAGGTCGTCGTAGTGGCGCGACAGGGGATTGCCCGACTGCCCCGTGGCGATCACGAAGACCGAGCTGTCGGGGTCGGCGAAGTCGTAGACGCCGCGGTAGCCCGCCGCGTGGATGTTGAGGAACGGGTCGGGCATCGTGCCCGGCGTCGCACCGCGGTTCAGGGTGAAGTCGCCGCCCGAGGTCGGCTGGCGGATGTTCACCAGCCACGAGAACAGCCGCGTCTGACCCAGCACCGGGTGGTCGTGGCGGGCCTCGTGCGCCGCGCCCCAGCGCCAGCTTTCCAGGTCGCTGCCGTAGCGTTCCTCCAGCGCCTGCAGCGCGTCGTCGAGCGCAAGCCGCGCGATGTCGGTGCAGGTCTCCTCGGCGGTCGAGGGGGCGACGTCGCACCAGGCGCTCGCGCCGCCGATGTCGCGGAAGACGCGCTCGAGGAAGATCGGCTCGACCGACTGGAACTCGTCGGCGAGCGGGCCGATCTCGTCGCGGATCAGGCGCTGCTGCAGCTCGCGCATCCAGGCGGCGTAGATCAGCGGTTCCGGCAGGTGCTCGTTCATCTCGCCGTTCCACTCGGCGAGCAGCGCCAGCGCCCGCTGCCGGCGCCGCTCGGGCGTGCCGGCCGCGGCGGTCTCGCCGGTGAACCACAGGTCGCGCGCCACCAGCGGCAGGATGTTGCGCGCCGCCGCCGACACGGTGTCGAGCTGCGCCTCGATGAAGCTGTCGCGGGTGTGGACGTCGCGCGCCTCCATCAGCCGGGTCAGCCGGGTGATGCGCTGGGTGTCGCCCCAGGCGAAGGACACGTGCAGCGGGAAGTCGCGGTCCACCGTCTTGTTGTTGGTGTTGCCCAGGATGCCGCTTTCGGGGTCGAGGAAGGTGGGATTGGCGAAATACTGCGTCACGCCCTGCCAGCGGTTGGTGTCGATCCAGCCGGGTGAGGGCATCCGCGCCTGCGTCTGGTGCGCCGTCATGCGCCAGGGCATGTGGCCGATCACCTGCATCGCGATGCGCCCGTCGGCCGAGGCCAGCATCAGGTTCTGCGCCGGGGCCACGAAATCCTCGCCCGCCTCCAGCGCCTCCTCGATCGTGCCCGCCCGCATAAGGCGCAGCCCGGTCTGGATCGAGGTGTTCTCGTCGGTCAGCGCGGTCCAGGCCATCGCCATGACATGACCGGGCGGGGTGACGGTGCCGAAGCCGTAGTGGCTGCCGGGGATCACCGGGCCGTTCTCGGTCCAGCGGCGGGTGATGGTGACGGGCTCGGCTCCGGCGACCTCGATCACCCGGCGGTCGGTGCGGAACTCGGCCCAGCCGTCGGGCGTGCGGTACTGGGTGACGTCGTCGGGGTTCAGCTCCTCGACGTAGAGGTCGATGTCGTCGAGGTAGGCCGAGGTGATCCCCCAGGCCAGCCGCTCGGACCGCCCCGCGAGGATCACCGGCATCCCCGGGATCGTGGCGCCGATCACCCCGCCGGTTTCCAGCTCCAGCCGCGCGAGATACCAGATCGAGGGCGCGGTCAGGCCCAGGTGCGGGTCATTGGCCAGGAGCGCCCCGGAGGCGGCCGCGCGGGCCGGGGTGGCGGCGAAGACGTTGGAGGCCCCGGCGCCCGTCCGGCCCAGCACGTTGGGGTGCAGCGGGTGGCGCGGGGCCGTCCCGGTCTCGGCAAAGCGGGGCAGGGCGCTGTCGAACAGGCCGCGATAGTCGGTCAGCCCGGCGATCTCGGCCACGCCCGCGCCCGGCGCGTCGGGCATCAGGTCGCGCAGCCGGTCGGGATCGTCGAGAGCCAGCGACAGGCGCGCGCGCAGCACCTCGTCCTCGTGGTGGAACGCCACCTGCAGCGCCATCATGAAGGTCACCGCGACGCTGTCGGCGGGCCGCCAGGGCGCGATATCGGGCTCGAACAGGAACAGTTCCGGCGCGCCGCGCCCCAGCGCCTCCTCGCCCACCAGCCGGAGCCACGCGTTCACCCCCGCCGCGTAGGCCTCGAGCGCGGCCAGCGTCTCGGGCTCCAGCACCGCGACCGAGTCGGTGGCGAGCTGGTAGACGTCGAGCCGCCGGATCAGGTCGTCGATCTGCAGCGTCGGCTCGCCGAACAGCTCCGACAGCTGCCCCTGCGCGGTGCGCCGCATCATCAGCATCTGCCACAGCCGGTCCTGCGCATGGGCGACGCCGAGGCCGTAGAACACGTCGGCGTCGGTCTGCCCGAAGATGTGCGGCACCGCGGCGGTGTTGCGCACGATCTCGACCGGCGCGGCCAGCCCCGGCACCGTCCACTCGGCGTCGTAGTCGGGGATCGAGCGCGACCCGATCCACCAGGCCGCCAGCACCACGGCAACCGTCAGGGCGACGGCGACCGAGACCAGTCGGACGAGCCAGCGGAGCAGGAGAGCCATGGTCCCTCGGGTGCGCGATTCACCGGGGCACAGCTACCGCAGGCCCGCGGGAATGCAAACCTCTGCCGTGGGGTCGGCGCCCCGGTCAGGGAATGATGCGGGTGTAGCGCGTGCCGTCCAGCGTGGCGCCCACGATCAGGCCGGCCTGGCCGTAGATCACAGCGATCACCGGGTCCGACAGGGTGGTGGTGTCCGCGCCCAGGTTGGCGCCGCGGTCGTTGATCGCGTAGCGCACGTCGCCGCCCACCGCCCAGCCGGGCGAGGTGCGGAACTCGCGCAGCGCGGCCTCGGTCATGAAGAACAGGGTGTGGGCGTATTGCTGCGCACCGATCTGCAGGCCGAAGGTGCCGGACACGGCCGAGTAGTAGTCCACCGTGACCCCGTTGATGCGCAGCGCGCCGCGCCCGTAGGAGCCGCCGAAGCCGAAGCCCGCCTCGGTCACCAGCGGCATCACGAGGATGCCGGCGGCGTCCATGGCCAGGTCGCGGGTGCCGGGCACCTCGGTGTACATGAACTCGATCGCGGAATCGACGCGGCCGTCGATCCGGGCGGCACCGCCGGAGTTGATGCCGTTGCCGCAGGCGGCGAGCAGCGGCAGGGACGTGCCGGTGATCACGAAATGACGACGGGTGAGCTTGCTCATCGGGGGCCTCATGCCGGGTTGCCTCAGGGGGGCGGGTCGTTTCACGCCCGCGGATTATGTCACAGGATACGCCGATCCGGCCGCCCTGTCACCCGGCAAAGCACCACACTTGGCGGTCTGCCGCCGATCCGCCCGCTACCCGTTGAGGATCCTGGCGACGCGCGGCGCGAAATAGGTCAGCACCCCGTCGCAGCCCGCCCGGCGGAAGCACATCAGGCTTTCCAGCATCACCTTTTCGCCCTGGATCCAGCCATTGGCGGCGGCGGCCTCGATCATCGCGTATTCGCCGCTGACCTGGTAGGCGTAGGTCGGCGCGCCGAAGCGGTCCTTCACCTCGCGCACCATGTCGAGGTAGGGCAGGCCGGGCTTGACCATCACCATGTCGGCGCCTTCCATCAGGTCGCGTTCGACGCAACGGAGCGCGGCCAGCCGGTTGGCCGGGTCGATCTGGTAGGTGAACTTGTCGCCCTTGAGCGCGCCGGACGCGCCCACCGCGTCGCGGAACGGCCCGTAGAAGGCGCTGGCGAACTTGGCCGCGTAGGACATGATCGTCACGTTGGAGTGGCCGTTCTCCTCCAGCGCCGCCCGGATCGCGCCGATGCGGCCGTCCATCATGTCGGACGGGCCGAGGATGTCGGCACCCGCCTCGGCCTGCGCCAGCGCCATCTTCACCAGCGCCTCGACGGTTTCGTCGTTCACGATCACGCCGTCGCGGACGATCCCGTCGTGGCCGTTGATGTTGTAGGGGTCGAGCGCGATGTCGGTCATGATCGCGATCTCGATGCCGGCGTCGCGGATCGCCTTGATCGCGCGGTTCGACAGGTTGTCGGGGTTCCACGCCTCTTCGCAGAGCTCGGTCTTCAGCGCGGGGTCGGTGTAGGGAAACAGGCAGATCGCCGGGATGCCGAGCGAGGCCGCCTCGCGCGCCGCCTCGACGATCCTGTCGACGCTGCGCCGCACCACGCCCGGCATGGAGGCCACGGGTTCCTCGATGCCCTGCCCGTCGCGCACGAAGACCGGCCAGATCAGGTCGTTCACGCTGAGCTCGTTCTCCCGCACCAGGTTGCGCAGCGCGGCGCTGGCGCGGACGCGGCGGTGGCGGGTCATGGGAAAGGGGGCCTGGGGCATGGCGGGGTCTTTCGTGTCGTCTCTCGGGGGATAGCGGTGACATGGGGGGCGGCCAAGGACAAGGGCGCAGGTTGTCCCGGCTTGCCGGGATGACAACTGGGGGGCGTGTCCCGGCTTGCCGGGACGACAACGGGGGGCGTGTCCCGGCTTGCCGGGGGGCATGGGGCGGACGTGTCCCGGCTTGCCCGGAGGACGGCGCAGGGCCGTGTTTCCCCGACCGCCAGGGGCCGCCCGGGGGCCGGTCGGGCCGCGCCCCATGGCCGCGGCGCGCGGGTGCGCTTCTGGGCTGGAAACCCCCGCACCCCGCCGCTAGGGTGCCCGCCACGAAACCGGAGCAGTCGGGCGGCCCATCTTGGATTTCTTCGATCTCGTCACAGAGGTGATCGATTTCAGGTCGTTCTCGAACCTGTGGTACTGGATCGTGCTCGCCATCCTGTGGTCGACCCTGTCGCACTGGGTGCTGGGCATCCCCTATCATCTGGTCCAGCGCGCCCGCCGCGGCGACGCCGAAAGCCTGCGCGACCTCTACGCGCTGGCCGAGATCAACAGCCGCCGCATCCTGGGCTTCGCGGACCTGTCGGGCACGGGCTTCGTCGCGGCCTCGGCCTTCGTGCTGTCCTCGCTGGCCGTGCTGGGCTGGGGCTACCGGGTGGAATTCGCGCAGGCCGTGATCCTGCTCCTCATGCCGCTGATCCTGGTGACGGCGCTGACCGTGCACACCGCGCGCCGGCTGCACGACAGCGGCTTCGAGCGGCTGGAGATCCGGCTGCGCAACCACCGGCTGATGGTGCAGGGCATGGGAATCGTGTTCATCTTCGTCACCGCCTTCTGGGGCATGTACACGAACGTCACCTTCACCCCGCTGCGCTAGTGTCTTGACACCGGGCCCCCGCGGCGTAGGTCACGCGGCCATGGTCCAGACGCCCACCCACATCCTCGCCTCGGGCGCGCCCGAGGGCTTCGACGCCACGCTGGTGCTCAAGGAACTGGCGCAGGGCGGCGGCGTGCCCGTGGTGCATGTCGCCCGCGACGACAAGCGGCTGGCCGCGATGGCCCGCGCGCTGGCCTTCTTCGACCCGACCGTGCCGGTCCTGACCTTCCCGGGCTGGGATTGCCTGTCCTACGACCGCGTGTCGCCCAACCCCGAGATCTCGGCCATGCGCATGGCGACGCTCGCGGGGCTGGCGGCGGGCGTGACCGGGCCCTTCGTCCTGCTGACGACGCTGAACGCCGCCACGCAATACGTGCCCGCGCGCGACCTGCTGCGCCGGTCGGCCTTCGTCGCCACGGTGGGCGGGCAGGTCGACGAGGCGGGGCTCAAGGATTTCCTGGTGCGCATGGGCTTCGTGCAGGCGCCCACGGTGACGGAACCCGGCGACTACGCGGTGCGCGGCGGCATCATCGACGTCTGGCCGCCGGGCGAGAGCGGGCCGGTGCGGCTCGACCTGTTCGGTGACGTGCTGGACGGCGCGCGGCGCTTCGACCCGGTCAGCCAGCGCACCACCGAGAAGCTGACCCGGGTGGAGCTGGCGCCTGTGTCCGAGGTGATCCTCGACGAGGCGTCGATCACCCGGTTCCGCCAGAACTACCGCATCGAATTCGGCGCGGCGGGCACCGACGACCCGCTGTATGAAGCGGTCAGCGCGGGCCGCAAGCACCAGGGGGTGGAGCACTGGCTGCCGTTCTTCCACGAGCGGCTGGAGACGCTGTTCGACTACCTGCCCGGCGCGCGGATCACGCTGGACGACCAGGCGACACCGCAGCGCCTGTCGCGGTGGGACGCGATCGCCGACCAGTACGACACCCGCAAGACCGCCCTGACCCAGAAGGGGCGGATGGACACGGTCTACAAGCCGGTGCCGCCGCAGCTGCTGTATCTCGACGATGCCGCCTGGGGCCGCGCCACGGCCGATCACCGCGTGGTGCAGTTCTCGCCCATCGCCGCCGCGCCGGGGCCGGGCGTCATCAACGCGGGCGGGCGCATCGGGCGCAGCTTCGCGCCCGAGCGCCAGAACGAGAACCTGAGCCTGTTCGGGGCCTTGGCCGACCACGTGAAGGCAATGCGCGAAGACAGCGCCGTGATCATCGCGTCCTGGTCCGAGGGCGCGCGGGAACGGCTGCACGGGCTGCTGGAGGACCAGGGCCTCGCCGATGCCCGGCTGATCGACGACGCGCGCGACATCGGCGGCAAGGGGACGCTGTCGCTGGCGGTCTGGCCGCTGGAGGAGGGGTTCACCGGCGGCGGGCTGACCGTGATCTCGGAGCAGGACGTGCTGGGCGACCGGCTGATCCGGCCCAAGCGCAAGACCAAGCGCGCCGAGAACTACCTGACCGAGGCGCAGTCGCTGTCACCGGGCGACCTCGTTGTCCATGTCGACCACGGGGTCGGGCGCTACAAGGGCCTCGAGACCGTCACCGCGATGGGCGCGCCGCACGAGTGCCTGTTGCTGGAGTATGCGGGCGGCGACCGGCTGTACCTGCCGGTCGAGAACATCGAGCTTCTCAGCCGCTACGGCCATGACGAGGGGCTGCTCGACAAGCTCGGCGGGGGCGCGTGGCAGGCCAAGAAGGCGCGGCTGAAGGAACGGCTGCGCCAGATCGCGGACAAGCTGATCCGCATCGCGGCCGAGCGGGAACTGCGCGCGGCGCCCATCCTCGAACCCCCCGGCGACATGTGGGAGGCCTTCTGCGCGCGGTTTCCCTACGAGGAGACCGACGACCAGCTGGCGGCCATCGCCGACGTGCTGACCGACCTCGAGGTGGGCCGGCCGATGGACCGGCTGGTGGTGGGCGACGTGGGCTTCGGCAAGACCGAGGTCGCCATGCGCGCGGCCTTCGTCGCGGCGGCGCAGGGGCTGCAGGTGGCCGTGATCGCGCCGACCACGCTGCTCGCGCGCCAGCACGCCAAGACCTTCGCCGACCGCTTCCGCGGCTTTCCCGTGGTGGTCCGGCAGCTGAGCCGTTTCGTGCCCCAGAAACAGGCCAACGAGACGCGGGCGGGGCTGGCGGACGGGTCGGTCGACATCGTGATCGGCACCCATGCGCTGCTGGCCAAGGGGGTGCGGTTCAAGTCGCTGGGCCTGCTGATCGTGGACGAGGAACAGCGCTTCGGCGTGACCCACAAGGAACGGCTGAAGGAGATGCGCTCGGACGTGCATGTCCTGACCCTGTCGGCGACGCCGATCCCGCGCACGCTGCAGATGTCGCTGTCGGGCGTGCGCGACCTGTCGATGATCGGCACGCCGCCGGTCGACCGGCTGGCGATCCGCACCTACGTGTCCGAGTTCGACGCGGTGACGATCCGCGAGGCGCTCCTGCGCGAGCATTACCGCGGCGGGCAGTCCTTCTACGTGGTGCCGCGGATCGAGGACCTGCCCGAGATCGAGGAATTCCTGCGCGCGCAGGTGCCCGAGGTGACCTTCGTCGTCGCCCATGGCCAGATGGCGGCCGGCGAGCTCGACGACCGGATGAACGCCTTCTACGACGGGAAATACGACGTGCTGCTGGCCACGACCATCGTGGAATCCGGCATCGACATCCCGACCGCGAACACGATGGTCATCCACCGCGCCGACATGTTCGGGCTGGCGCAGCTCTACCAGATCCGGGGCCGCGTGGGCCGCGCCAAGACGCGGGCCTATGCCTACCTGACGACCAAGCCGCGGGCCAAGCTGACGCCGGCGGCGGAGAAGCGGCTGCGCGTGCTGGGCAGCCTCGACAGCCTCGGGGCGGGGTTCACCATCGCCAGCCAGGACCTCGACATCCGGGGCGCGGGCAACATCGTGGGCGAGGAGCAGTCGGGGCATGTCCGCGAGGTGGGCTTCGAGCTGTACCAGTCGATGCTGGAGGAGGCGATCGCGCGGATCCGATCGGGCGAGGCCGAGGGGCTGCCCGAGGACGGGCAGTGGTCGCCGACGATCAACCTCGGGGTTCCGGTGCTGATCCCCGAGGACTACGTGCCGGACCTCGACGTGCGGCTGGGGCTCTATCGCCGGCTGTCGCAGCTGGAGACCAAGGTGGAGTTGGAGGGCTTTGCCGCCGAGCTGATCGACCGGTTCGGGTCGCTGCCGAAGGAGGTGAACACGCTGCTCCTCGTCGTGCGGATCAAGGCGATGTGCAAGCGCGCCCATATCGCGCGGCTCGATGCCGGGCCGAAGGGGGCGACGGTGCAGTTCCACATGGACAAGTTCCCCAACCCCGCGGGGCTGGTGGCCTTCGTGCAGAACCAGAAAGGGCTGGCCAAGGTGAAGGACAACAAGATCGTGGTCCGCCACGACTGGGCGAGCGAGGCCGACAAGATCAAGGGCGCCTTCGCCATCGCCCGCGACCTCGCGCTGCAGGCCGAGGGCAAGGCGGCGGCCTGAGGGCGCAAGGCTCTTGCAAGAGCCTTGCCACCGCCTTGCAAGGCGGTGCCCCGCGATTTGCAAATCGCGGGCAAGCCTCTTGCAAGAGGCTTGCGCGGGTCAGGCCGGGTCGCGCGGCATCCACCGCATCACCAGCGCGCCGGTGGCCGAAAGCGCCGCGGCGCTGGCCACCAGCGGCAGGGGCGTGCCGTCGAAGAACTGGCCGATGAGCGCGCCGAGCGCCGCGCCCCCCACCGTGGCAAGCGCGCCCATGACCGAGGCGGCCATGCCGGCGATGTGGCCCAGCGGCTCCAGCGCCAGCGCGTTGAGGTTGCCGATGGTGAAGCCGGCCAGCGCGAAAACCGTGCAGGACCACAGGAACACCACCCAGAATTCCGCCGGCCCGAGGGCGCCCTTGGCCAGCAGCGTGGCCACCGCGACCGAGCCCGCCATCTGCGTCGCCAGCGCGCGCCGCACCAGCGGCCGCATCCCCAGCCGGACCACCAGCGTGCCGTTGATCGGCGCGGCCGGCGCGGCCACCGCCGCGATCAGCGCGAACCAGTAGGGGAAGCTGTCGGCGCGGCCGTAGGTCTCGTCGAAGATCGGCTGGATCGACGAGATGGTGCCGAACAGGATGCCGAAGACCAGCGTCTGCACCAGGATCGACAGCTGCATCTGCCGCAGCCGCAGGGTTTCGGCCAGCGCCGCGCGCAGGGGCGCGAGGCGGAAGGGGCGGCGCGCGTCCGGCGGCAGGGTCTCGGGCTGGCGCAGCATCAGCCAGCCGACCGAGACGACCGAGAAGGCAAGGAAGGCGAGGAAGATCGCGCGCCAGCCGAAGCCCCAGATGATCGCCGCCCCGATCATCGGCGCCACGGCGGGGAAGATCGTGAAGATCAGCATGGCGAAGCTGACGATCTGCGCCATCTGCCGGCCCGAATAGAGGTCGCGGATGATCGCGGTCGCCACCACCCGCGGGCCCGCGGCGCCAAGGCCCTGCAGGAGCCGCGCGGCGAGCAGGAGCTCGAGCGAGGGCGCGGCCCAGGCCAGCACCGCGCCGGTGACGTAGAGCGCGGCGCCCCCCAGCATCACCGGCTTGCGGCCGAAGGTGTCGGACAGCGGGCCGGTGAACAGCGTGCCGACGCCGAGGCCGAGCACGAAGCTCGTCAGCACGAGCTGGGCGAGGTTCGGCGCGGCGGGGGTCAGCGCGGCCGCGATCTCGGGCAGGGCCGGCAGCATCGCGTCGATGGAGAAGGCGACCGTGGCGAAGATCATGCCCATCAGGGCGATGAACTCGGCGCGCGACAGCCGGGGCTGCGCCGCCCCGCTCATGCGCGCGCGCCCCGCGGCGGGCGTTGCCCCCGAAGGGCGTATTTGGGGAAAGATGAAGGGGTCACGACTGGTCGGCCAGCTGGCCCGCGATCTCGTCGATGACGTCGAGCCACAGCTGCGTGGGCTGGGCGCCGCTGAGCACGTGCTGGTTGGCGAGCACGAAGGTCGGAACGCCGGTGACGCCGCGGCGGCGGGCGTGGGCGTCGCGGGCGGCGATGTCGGCGGCGTCGGCGTCGCCCGCCAGCAGCGTCTCGATCATCGCGCGGTCGAGGCCCGCGCCGGCGGCGATGTCGGCCAGCGTGGCGGGGTCGCCGATGTCCTGCCCGTCGACGAAATAGGCCTTGAACAGCGCGAGGGCGACGGGGGTCTGGCGCCCCTCGATCCCGGCCCAGTGGATCAGGCGGTGGGCGTCCAGCGTGTTGGGCGTGCGCGGGATCCGGTCGAGGTGGAGGGTGAGACCCGCCGCCTCGGCGTGCTGTGCCACGGGGAGGTAGGCGCGCACCGCGCCCTCCTGCCCGCCGAACTTGGCCTCGAGGTAGGCGCGGCGGTCAATGCCGCCGGGGGGCATGTCGGGGTTGAGCTGGAACGGGTGCCACTCGATCGCCAGCGGGTGCTCGGGCCGGGCCTCGAGCGCGCGGGCGAGGTTGGTCCAGCCGATGTAGCACCAGGGGCAGATCGGGTCGGAGAGGATGTCGAGCTTGATCATGTCCGGTCCTTCAGGAGGCGGGCCAGCGCCCGGCGGTCGAGCTTGCCGTTGGGCGAGCGGGGCAGGGCGGGCAGCGGGATGTAGAGGCGGGGCTGCTTGTAGCGGGCGAGGCGGGCCTCGGCCAGCGCCGCGAGCGCGGCGGGGTCGGCCGGGCCGGTGAAGGCCAGCGCGATGACCTCCGTGTGTGCCTTGACCGCGACGGCGCAGGCCGCGCAGTCGGCTAGGCCCGGGGCGGACTGGAGCGCGGCCTCGATCTCGAGTGGCGAGACGCGGAAGCCGCCGGTGGTCAGCAGGTCGTCGCGCCGGCCGTGGTAGCGCAGCGCGCCGTCGGGGTCGGCGGACACCAGGTCGCCGGTCAGGAACCAGTCGCCGGTGAGGGGCAGCGCCGGGGCGCCGTCCGTCAGGTAGCCCAGCATCAGGCCCGGGTCGCCGCGGTGGATGGCGAGGATGCCGGTCTCGCCCTGCGCCACCGGCGTGCCGTCCTCGGCCAGGATCGCCACGCGGCGGCCGGGCTGGGGGTAGCCGAGCGTGCCCGCGGGCGCGGGGCGGCCGGGGCTGCCCGAGACGAAGGTGGAGCATTCCGACATCCCGAGCGCCTCGTGGATCGCGGTGCCGGTCGCGTCCTGCCAGCGGGCGCGGAGGCTCTCGGGCAGTTTCTCGCCCGCGGCCAGCGCGTGGCGGAGTTTCGGCAGGGCGAGGGGGGTGTCGCCGTGCAGCAACTTGCGGAACACGCCGGGCGCGGCGGCGAACAGGGTCGCGTCGTGGCGCCGGAGCAGGAGCCCCAGCGCCTCGGGCGCGGTGCCCGGGGCGGGGATCAGGGCGGTCGCGCCGATCGCCCAGGGGTCGAGCAGCCCGGTGCCCAGCGTGAAGGTCCAGTTGAAGGCCCCCGCGTGCAGCACCCGGTCGGCGGGCCGGAGGCCGTACCAGCCGTCCCACATCATCCGCCGCGCCCAGACCGCGCGGTGGGCGTGGGCCACGGGCTTGGGCGCGCCCGAGGAGCCGGAGGTGAACACGAGGTAGGCCAGCCGGTCGGGGTCGCCCATCGCGTAGTCGGCCGGCGCGTGATCCATCAGCGCGTCGAGGTCGGTCATGACCGGGCAGGGCGGGGCGGAGGGCAGGGTGACGCCCGGGGCGGCGAGGATCGCGGCGGGCGCGACCAGCGGCGTGATCCGGTCGAGCTCGGGCACGGTCAGCCCCTCGGCGGTCGGGACCGGGATTAGCCCCGCCGTCACGCAGCCGAGGAAGGCCACCGGAAAGGCCGGCGTGTTGCCGATCCGCAGGAGCACCCGGTCGCCGGGCCGGAGCCCGCGCGCCAGGAGCCCGCCCGCCAGCCCGCGCACCGCCGCCTCGAGCCGGGCGAAGCTCCAGCGTTCGGCGCGCGCCGGGCCGAGCACGGCCAGCGCGATCTTGTCGGGCGTGGCGCGGCCCGCCGCCAGCACGGTGTCGGCGAGGTTGAAGGGGGTGGGGCAGGGCTCCATCCCCTTCGCTTAAGCGGCGCCCGCGCAGGTTGCAAGGCACGGGGGCGCTTGCTACATCGCCGAGCCATGAAGGACGAGCCGAGCCTGATCCGCCTTGCCCGCGAAAGCGGCGACAGCGCCCCGCCGCAGCCCGTGGACCTGGGGCTGCGGGTGCGCGAGCTGCGCCGCGCGCGGGACTGGACGCTGGAGCAGGCGGCGAGCCACGCGGGGCTGGCGCGGTCGACCCTGTCCAAGATCGAGAACGGGCAGATGTCGCCCACCTACGAGGCGCTCAAGAAGCTGGCGCAGGGGCTGGGCATCACGGTGCCGCAGCTGTTCACGCCGCCCTCGCAGGCGCAGGTCAACGGCCGCATGGCGGTGACGCGCGGCGGCGAGGGGCAGGCGCACCCGACCGCCACCTACGAGCACGAGTTGCTGGCCGGCGCCCTGACCCGCAAGGCGATGCTGCCCTACCGCGCCCGCATCCGCGCCCGCAGCTTCGAGGAATTCGACGGCTGGGTGCGCCACGACGGGGAGGAGTTCCTCTACGTCCTGACCGGGGTGGTGCGTCTGATGACCGAATTCTACGCCCCCGTCGACCTGCGCCGCGGCGACAGCGCCTATTACGACGCCTCGATGGGGCACAACGTGATCTCGCTCTCCGAGGATGACGCGACGATCCTGTGGGTGACCTCGCTGGGCTGAGGGGGGGGCGGGCTCTGGGTGAGCACGCAACCGGTTGTGTCCTGCCGCGATCCTGCTACAATCACGGCCAAAATCATCACAAGAACGAGCAGGTCCATGAAATACATCCCCGTCCTCGCCGTCGGCGCCCTCGCGGCCGTCGCCACCCCCGCCGCAGCCGATGTCAACGTGATGCTCGGCGGCACCGTCACCTTCGGCGCCAACCGCGGCACCGAGCTGGGCGTGTCGCTCCGGCTCCTCGAGAACAACCGGCGCGACGAGAGCACGCTGGGCGCCGGCGTGACCTATTTCCCGCAGAGCAACACCGTCGGCATCGACGTGTTCGCCGGCTACCTGATGGATCACAGCGTGTTCGGCCTCGGCTACGACCTCGTGCAGGGCACGCCGGTGATGAGCTTCGGCTACGTCGACACCGAGGAGTGAGCGGTCCGGCCGCTAGCCGAACATCGCCCTGAGATCGACGCTGCTGCCGACGCCCACCTGCCCGAGATGGGCGTCGAGGAACCCGTCCGCCGCCGCGCGGCCGGCTTCGAACAGCTGGTGCAGCACGGCGGGCACCGGCACGATCTTGGTCGCCACCGACAGCTGCCGCATCAGCGCGTCGTCGGCGATCATGTGCACGTGGATCCGCTTCATCTGGCCCTCGCCGATGCGGCCCTCGGACAAGAGGCGCTGCACGAAGTCGATGGCGCGCAGCTCGCGCAGGAGCGAGGAGTTGAAGCTGATCTCGTTGATCCGGTTCTGGATCGCGCGCGCCGAGGTCGGCAGCTCCTCGCGCAGGAGCGGGTTGATGTTCACCACCACGATGTCGGACGGCAGTTCGGGCGCGAAGAGCGGGAACAGGGCCGGGTTGCCGGTGTAGCCGCCATCCCAGTAGGCCTCGACGCGGCCGGGTTCAGGGTCCTCGATCTCGACCGCGCGGAACAGGGTCGGCAGGCAGGCCGAGGCGAGGATCGCGTCGGGCGTGATCTCGGGGCCGGAAAAGACGCGGATCTTGCCGGTGCGCACGTTGGTCGCGCAGATCGAGAAGGCGGGGCCGGGCTGCCCGCAGACGGCGTCGTAGCGCAGCTTGCGAACCACGCGCTCCAGCGGATTGCTGTAGAAGGGCCCCGAGGCGTAGGGGCTGACCACCCGTGACAGCCCGTCGCCGACCGCGAAGGGCCAGGACGCCTCGATCGCGGCGCTGACGGCCATGGGGGACACGGCCGCGAGCCAGGGCGCGAGGCGGTCGTCGGTGATCGCGCCGACCTGTTCCCAGACCCAGGCGAGGTTGTCGCGCGCGGCGCTGCGCCCGCCGGTGACGAGGCCCGCCTTGAGCGCCGCGCCGTTCAGCGCGCCGGCCGAGGTGCCGGACAGGCCCGCGATCTCCAGCTCGTCGGTTTCCAGCAGCCGGTCGAGCACGCCCCAGGTGAAGGCGCCGTGCGCGCCGCCGCCCTGCAGCGCGAGCGTGATCGGTTTCGGGCTGGGCATGGGCCGGTCTCCTTGCGCCGTCTGCACGGGACCAGAGATAGGGGCCCGGGCCGGGCTGTCCTAGCGGATGGGCGCGATCAGGCGACGGAGCGCGGCCACCGCGTCGTCCTCGCGCCAGATTTCCGGGCCGATCGCGAAGAAATCGGTCACCGGGGCGAAGGCTTCGATCAGCGCGGTGTCGAGCGCGCCCTCGGCCACCACGGGCAGCTCGATCATCTGCGACCACCAGGCGAAGAGGTCGTGCTCGGCCCGTGGGCCCTGCGCCAGCGGGCTGTCGCCGATGGGCCCGAAGGCGATGTAATCCGCGCCCGCCTCGCCCGCGTTCATGCCGTCGTGGCGCGAGGCGCCGCAGAAGGCGCCGACGATGGCGTCTGCCCCGAGCGCCTTGCGCGTCGCCCGCACGCTGCGGGCGCCGTCGGTCAGGTGCACGCCGTCGAGGCCGAGGCGCTCCACCAGCCCGGCATGGCCGGTCACGACCAGCGGCACGTCGCGGGCATGGGCCACCTCGCGCAGCGCGTCGGCGGCGCGGGCAAGGTCGTCCTCGTCGTCGGCCACCAGCGCGAGGCGCAGGCAGGCGACGGGCTCGGCGTCGATCACGGCCGCGAGGCGCGGCAGGAAGGCGTCGAGATCGAAGGCGGCGGGGGTGACGAGGTAGAGGTTCGGCTGGTCGGTGTCGGACATGGGCGGGGCTTCCTCGGGCTTGGCGCGCCTGATAGCGGCCGGGGGCGGGCGGGGCAATGGGGCGCTTGCCTGGGCGGGCGCGGGCTGGGGGGCGCTTGCCGGGGCGGGCGCGGGCGGGGGGGCGCTTGCCGCCGCGCCGGGCCTGCGCTATCGCCGCGGCCATGACAGATACGCCCGAGACCCGCCAGCCGAACTTCATCCTCGTCCGCCCGCAGATGGGCGAGAACATCGGCGCGGCCGCGCGGGGGATGTGGAACTTCGGCCTCGACCGGATGCGGGTCGTCGCGCCCCGCGACGGCTGGCCGAACGAGCGCGCGGTGGCGCTGGCCTCGGGGGCCGGGCGGCTTCTGGACCACGCGGGGATGTTCGACGACGTGTCCGCGGCGGTGGCCGACTGCACCTATGTCTTCGCCACCACGGCGCGGCCGCGGGGGATCACCCTGCCGGTGGTCACGCCCGAGCGCGCGATGCAACAAGCCCGCGCCATGCTGGCCGAGGGGGGGCGCGTGGGCGTGCTGTTCGGGCCCGAGCGGTCGGGGCTGGAGAACGAGGACATCGCGCGGGCGAACGCGATCATCACGGTGCCGGTGAACCCGGAGTTCCCGTCGATCAACCTGGCGCAATGCGTGCTGCTCTGCGCCTACGAGTTCCGCCGGGCCGAGGACGCCACGCCGCCCGAGGTGCTGGAGATGGCGCGCACGCGGCTGGCCACCCACGCCGAGGTGACGGCGCTGGCCGACCATGCCGAGGCGCGGCTGGAGGAGGCCGGGTTCTTCTTTCCCGAAGACAAGGCCGAGCGGATGCGGCGGAACCTGCGGCAGGTCTGGAGCCGGCTGCCCCTGACCGAGGCGGACGTGCAGACCTTTCACGGGATGCTGCGCCAGATGGTCCGCTGGGCCGAGGGGAAGCGGCGCGGGCGCTGAAGCTTCGGCGTGTTTCGCCCGCTGCGCGGGCGACCCGCCGGGGGCTTTGCCCCCGGACCCCCCGTATCTTGCAGCGTGATGGCGCAGGCGGAGGGATTGGCGGAGAGCGCCCGGGGGCCAGCCCCCGGACCCCCGGAGTATTTGCCAAGCAAAGATGAGGGGGCGTCGCGCGCGGATGGGCAGGATGCCGCGGTCGCTTGAAGGGGTGGGGGTGGCGGGATAGGTCTGGGCGCGGACGAGAGACGGGGAGCAGCCCATGGCACAGAAGCGCAGCATCTTCGAAGAGGTCGGCGAGACGCAGCGGCCGGCGGCGACGCCGGGCGGCGTGACGCGGGACCGGGGGCGGGCGCGGGCGCGCGTGCGGGGCTGGCTGATGGTGCTGTTCGCGCTGGTGGTGACGATGGTCGCCGTGGGCGGGCTGACGCGGCTGACGGATTCGGGGCTGTCGATCACGGAATGGGCGCCCTTGTCGGGCGCGATCCCGCCGCTGAGTGCCGAGGACTGGGCGCGCGAGTTCGACGCCTACCGCCAGATCCCGGAATACCAGCTGCAGAACCGGGGCATGAGCCTGGACGAGTTCAAGGTGATCTACTGGTGGGAATGGGGGCACCGACAGCTGGGCCGGGTGATCGGGCTGGTCTGGGCGATCGGGTTCTTCGGGCTGCTGGCGACGAGGAACATCCCGCCGGGCTGGACCGGGCGGCTGTTCCTCTTGGGCGTGCTGGGCGGGGCGCAAGGCGCCATCGGCTGGTGGATGGTGCATTCGGGGCTGCAGGAGGGGATGCTGGACGTGGCGTCCTACCGGCTGGCGACGCACCTGGGCCTTGCCTTCCTGATCCTGGGGCTGATCGCCTGGTACATCTTCAAGCTCGGCCGCGAGGAGGCGCAGCTGATGCAGGCCCGCCGCGACGGGGACCGCAAGCTGAAGGGGATGGCCACGGGCCTGTTGCACCTGTCCTTCCTGCAGATCGTGATCGGCGCGCTGGTCGCCGGCATCGACGCGGGCCGCAACTACATCGACTGGCCGCTGATGGCGGGGGGCTTCCTGCCGCCCAATTTCTGGGTGCTGGAGCCCGGCTGGCGCAACCTGTTCGAGAATGACGGCACGGTGCAGTTCATCCACCGGATGGTGGGCTACCTGGTGTTCCTTCTGGCCATCGGGGCGTGGGTCGCCTCGCGCCGGACGGCGCGGGTGGCGACGAAGCGGGCCTTCGACTGGGTGGCGGTGATGGTCTTCGGGCAGGTGGTGCTGGGGATCGTGACGGTGATGCATTCCTCGCCCTGGTACATCGCGATCTGGCACCAGCTGGGCGCGGTGGCGGTGCTGGTGCTGGTGCTGCGCGCACGGTTCCTGTCGATGTACCCGTTGCCGCAGAGTGTGAAGGGGGCCAAGGCATGAGCGCGGTGCAGGAGCTGCTGGCGTTCCAGCGCGAGACGGAAGCGCTGTCGCAGGTCATGGGCCGGCTGGGCTGGGACCAGGAAACGATGATGCCCCGCGGCGCGGCCGAGCAGCGCGGCGAGGAGATGGCGGCGCTGGAGGGGGTGCTGCACGCGCGGCGCACCGATCCGCGGATCGGCGACTGGCTGGCGGCAGCGGAGGCTGCCACCGAGGAGGAGGCCGCGCAGCTGAGGCTGATCCGGCGGAGCTACGACCGGACGCGCAAGGTGCCGGCGCGGCTCGCGGCCGAGATCGCGCGGGTGACCTCGGTTGCGCAGGGGAAATGGGCGGCGGCGCGGAAGGCGCAGGATCTGCAGGGGTTCCTGCCGGTGCTGGGGCAGGTGATCGACCTCAGGCGCGAGGAGGCGGCGGCGCTCGCCGACGGCGGGGACGCCTATGACGCGCTCCTCGACGGCTACGAGCCCGGCATCACCGGGGCCGAGATCGCGGCGCTGTTCGACCGGATGCGGCCGCGGATCGTGGCCTTGCGCGAGGCGCTGATGGCGGCCCCGCCCGCGCCCCAGCTGACCGGGCATTTCCCGCGCGACCAGCAGCGCGCGTTGGCCGAGGAGGTGGCGGTGGCCTTCGGCTACGACCTGGCCCGTGGCCGGATCGACGAGGCGGTGCACCCGTTTTCCTCGGGTTCGCACAATGACGTGCGGATCACGACGCGGGTGGACGAGGCGGAGCCGCTCGGCTGCATCTACTCCACGATCCACGAGGTGGGCCACGCGGGCTACGAGCAGAACGTGGCGCAGGGGTATGGCCTCAGCGTGCTGGGGCAGGGCGTGTCGATGGGCGTGCACGAGAGCCAGAGCCGGATCTACGAGAACCAGCTGGGCCGATCGCCGGCCTTCTGCGGGTGGCTCCATGGCCGGATGGTGGACCGGTTCGGCAAGCTGTCGGTCGGCGGCCCCGAGGACTTTGCCCGCGCGGTGAACCGGGTGGCCTCGGGCTACATCCGCACCGAGGCGGACGAGGTGCATTACAACCTGCATATCATGCTGCGGTTTGACCTTGAACGGGCGCTGATGCGGGGCGACCTGACGCTGGCCGACCTGGAGGCCGCGTGGAACGACCGCTTCCACGCCGATTTCGGGGTGGCGGTGGACAGGCCGTCGAACGGCGTGCTGCAGGACGTGCACTGGCCGGTGGGGCTGTTCGGGTATTTCCCGACCTACAGCCTTGGCAATGTCTACGCGGGCTGCCTGCACGCCGCGCTGCGGGACGCGATGCCGGACCTCGACGACCGGCTGGCGGAGGGGAACCTTGCGCCGGCGCTTGGCTGGCTGCGGGAGCGGGTGCAGACCCATGGCGCGCTGCGCGAGCCGCGGGCGACCATCGAACACGCGACCGGCGCGGCCGTCAGCGAGGCGCCGCTGCTCGATTACCTCGAGGCCAAGTTCGGGGCGCTTTACGGCCTATAGCTTGGACAGGTGCGAGGCGCAGCCGGTCAGCGCGGCGTAGTCGTCGCGCACCACGAAGACGCCGAACTGGCCCATGAACTCGGTGAAGCGGCCCTTGGACCGCAGCGCCTCGGCAAAGCCGAAGCGGTCGAAATAGGGGGCGAAGGCCCGGGTGACGCCGCCGATCAGGTAGATGCCGCCAAAGGGCAGATGCGACAGCGCGAGGTCGCCCACGACCGTGCCCGTGACGCGCACGAAGGCGGCGCAGGTCGCCTCGGCGGCCGCATCGCCCGCGGCGATGGCGGCCATGATCTCGGACGGTTCCGCCTCGACCCCGTGCAGCACGCGGTGCAGGTAGCGGATGCCGCGGCCCGACAGCACCTCCTCCACGGAGGCGAAGCCGAAATCGCGGACCATGGCGTCGGTCAGCGCCGCCATCTCGCCGCACAGCGCGGGCAGGCTGACGTGGCCGGCCTCGGACGGCGGGACGAAGCGGCCGCCCGGCGTCTCGAACACCGGGCAGGCGTTGAAGCCGGTGCCAAGCCCGATCACCAGCCGCGTGGCATGGGCCGGCACCTCGGGCTGGGGCAGCACCGCGTCGAGGTCGGCGGCGTCGATGTGGCCGATGGCGTGGCCCTGCGCCTGCAGGTCGTTCAGCACCGCGACCCGGTCGGCGCTGAGGGCGCGGGCGAGGGTGGCGCGGTCGATGGTCCAGTCGAGGTTCGTAAGCTCGGCCACCCCGTCATGCACCGGCCCCGCGGCGGCGACGCAGGCGCCGGTGATCTGGCCGCTTTCGACGCCGGTCTCGGACAGGTAGCGCGCCAGCACCGCCGACAGGTCGGGATGCGCGGCATTGGCATAGCGCGTGACCGTGGCGCGGTCGACCACCGGCCCGCGGGCCAGCGCCACGCGGGTGTTGGTGCCGCCGATGTCGGCCACCAGGCTGAGGCCCGTCTCGCCCGTCAGATCGCCCATGATGCCCGCCCCGGTTGCCCTGCCGTCCCGCGCGCCCTGCGCGTCAAGGTTGTCACGCGCGCCACCAGCGCGCGAGCGCCTGATAGGACGCTTTCGGGGTCCTTGCCAAGCTGTCGAAATCGACGTGGACGAGGCCGAAGCGCTTTTCGTAGCCGAGCGACCACTCGTAATTGTCCATCAGCGACCAGACGTAGTAGCCCGCGACCGGCGCGCCGGCGGCGATGGCCTCCTGCACGGCCCGCAGGTGCGACGTCAGGTAGTCGATGCGCGGCCCGTCGGGCGTGTTGTGGGTGTCGGGGTTCGCCATGCCGTTCTCGGTCACGAAGATCGGCAGGTCGCCGGAATATTCGCGCGCGTTGCGGATCAGGAAATCGCGCAGCCCGTCGGGGTAGATCTCCCAGCCCATCTGCGTCAGCGGCAGGCGCGTGGGCGCCTCGCCGGTGTGGGGCCAGGGGCCGTCGACGTGGCGGACGAGTTTTCTTGTATAATAATTCACCCCGAGCCAGTCGAGCGGCGCGCGGATGGTGGCGAAGTCGTCCTGCCAGCCCGTGGGCAGGTGGGGGCCGAGCCCCTCCAGCACCTCGGCCGGATAGGCGCCCTTGAACAGCCCGCCGAGGAAGAAGCGGTTGTAGATCGCGTCGTATCGGGTGGCCGCCGCCACGTCCTCGGGCGCGTCCGAGGCGGGCGTCGCCCACTCGAAGTTGCAGACCGCGCCGAGGTTGGACATGCCCAACGACCGCATCACCTCGATCGCGCGGCCGTGGCTGACCAGCACGTGGTGCATGGCCCGCGCGGTGGCGCGGATGTCGCGCAGGCCGGGCGCGTGAACGCCCTCGAAATGGCTCAGCCAGCCGACGCACCAGGGCTCGTTGATCGGGGCGGCCGACCAGACGCGGTCGCCGATCCGTCGCATGATGACCTCGGTGTAATCCGCGAACCAGTCGGGCATGTCGGCGTTGCGCCAGCCGCCCTTGTCGGCCAGCGCCTGCGGCAGTTCCCAGTGGTAGAGGGTGGCGGCGGGCTTCACGCCCCGCGCCAGCATCCCGTCCACCAGCCGGTCGTAGAAATCGAGGCCCTCGGCGTTGGGCTGGCCCGTGCCCTCGGGCAGCACGCGGGCCCAGCTGGTCGAGAAGCGGTAGACGTCGGCGCCGAGGTCGCGCACGAGGTCGAGGTCCTCGGCCCAGCGGTGGTAGTGGTCGCAGGCGGTCGCCCCGTCCTCGGCGCGCACCACGTTGCCGGGCGTCGCGGCGAAGCTGTCCCAGTGCGTGGGCCCCGCGCCGCCGAAGCGGTGGCCCTCGATCTGGTAGGACGAGGTGGCGACCCCGAAGAGGAACCCCTCGGGGAAATCGCGGCGGGTGAAGTCCATGGCGGCGTCCTTTGTGTGGCTGGGCCTCAGCGGGTCGGGCAGGGGCCGGTCGACTGGCCCACGGTCAGGTCGGTATCCCACAGCTCCTGGATCGGCGGGCGCTCGGGGTGGCGGATCAGCTCGATCAGGATCTCGGCGCAGCGCCGGCCGGCGGCGCGGATCGAGGACCGCGTGGCGGTGAAGGCTGGCCCGCCCACGTCGTTGTTCAGGTAGCTGAGTTCGTCGTCGTGGCAGATCACCGACAGGTCGCGCCCCAGCCGCAGGCCCCGCTCGCTGGCCGCGCGGCGGATGCCGATGGCGATGATGACCGACGAGGCGAGGAAGGCCGTGGGCGGCTCGGGTCCGTCCAGCATGGCCGAGGCGGTCAGGTAGCCGAAGCTTTCGGTCATCGCGTCGTCGGCCATGAGGTGCGGCAGGGGGGCGAGGCCGCGGGCGGCCAGCGCCTCCTCGAAGCCGCGGCGCCGGCGCTGCGCGAAGTCGAAGGCCTCCTGCCCGTTCAGGAGCGCGATGCGCCGGTGCCCGAGATCGAGCAGGAAGTCGGTCGCCCGGCGGAAGGCGCGGATGTTGGCGATGTCGAGCCAGCTGTAGCCGGTGGGGTCGCCGGTGCGGCCGTGGACGAGAAAGGGCAGGTCCAGCTCCTTCAGGAGCGCGATGCGCGGGTCGTCGGCCACGGGCGCCTGCACCATCACCCCGTCGACCGACCCGTTGGCGGCCAGTTGCCGGAACGCGCCCTCGGTGTCGCCGTCGGTGACCATCGACAGCAGCAGGTCATAGCCCTCGCGGGCGTAGACCTCACCCGCGCCGATCAGGAAATCGGCGAAGATCGGGTTCACCATCTCGGCCCGGCCGGTCAGCGGGATGACATGCCCGATGGTCATCGCCCGCCCCGTGGCCAGACGCCGCGCCCGGCTGTTGGGCGCGTAGTTCGCCGCCTTGGCCGCCGCCAGAACCCGCGCCCGCGTCTCCTCGCGCACCTCGGGATAGCCGTTGAGCGCACGGCTCACGGTTGTGGGGCTGAGGTTCAGCGAGTCGGCCAGTTCCTTGAGATTCATGGCAAAAGAACAGCCAAAGCGGTTTGAGTCCGGGTGAAGCTATCGTCGGTTGTCTGCGCTTGTCAAAGGTTCAAAAGTGCATCTGGTTTCTGCACCTGCGAAGGAACCCGCTTAATTTCCACGCCATTTCTTAAGTGGATTGACAGACTCGGCGGCTTTGCACAGGGTGTCCGCAACCCAAAGCGCTTTGGAAATGCCCCTCGGGGCCCCGTGTCGCTTGGGCAGACGACCCCGCCGGCATCAACGACCGGCTGTGATTGGGAGGACCACATGAAACACACGCTTTACGCGAGCGCCGCGGCGCTGGCGCTGTCCGCGGGCGGCGCGCTGGCCGATGCCCACATGCCCTTCGCCGAGGGCGAGGGCGCCTTCAACTGGGACAGCTATGCCGCCTTCGCCGAGTCCGCGCCGGACCTGTCTGGGCAGACGGTGACGGTCTCGGGCCCCTGGCTGTCGCCCGAGGCCGACCGCTTCGACATCCTGCTGAACTACTTCGAGGCCGCGACCGGCGCCGAGGCCAGCTACACCGGCTCGGACAGCTTCGAGCAGCAGATCGTGATCGACGTCGAGGCGGGCTCGGCCCCCAACATCGCCGTGTTCCCGCAGCCGGGCCTGGCCGCCGTGCTGGCCGGGCAGGGGCAGCTGACGCCACTGGGTGACGACATGGCCGCCTGGGTGGCCGAGAACTACGCCGCGGGCTCGTCCTGGGTGGATCTCGGCACCTATGCCAACGCGAGCGGCGAGGACGAGTTCTACGGCTTCTTCTTCAACGTGAACCTCAAGTCGCTGGTCTGGTACGTCCCCGAGAACTTCGAGGATGCGGGCTACGAGATCCCGACCACCATGGAGGAGCTGATCGCGCTGACCGAGCAGATCGCCGCCGACGGCGAGACGCCCTGGTGCATCGGCCTGGGCTCGGGTGCGGCCACCGGCTGGCCGGCCACCGACTGGGTCGAGGACATCATGCTCCGCACCCAGCCGCCCGAGGTCTACGACGGCTGGACGACCAACGAGATCCCGTTCAACGACCCCCGCGTCGTGAACGCGATCGAGATCTTCGGCTCCTTCGCCCGCAACGACGACTACGTCATGGGCGGCGCCGGCACGGTCGCCACCACCGATTTCCGCGACAGCCCCTCGGGCCTCTTCGCCTCGCCGCCAGGCTGCTACATGCACCGCCAGGCGTCGTTCATCCCGGCCTTCTTCCCCGATGGCACGGTCGTGGGGCAGGACGCCGACTTCTTCTACTTCCCCTCCTTCGAGGGCGAGGATCTCGGCAACCCGGTGCTCGGCGGCGGCACGCTGATGGCGGTCACCGATCCGTCGGACGCGACCATGGCCTTCATGCAGTTCCTGCAGACCCCCTTCGCGCATGAGATCATGATGGCGCAGGGCGGCTTCCTCACGCCGCATTCGGGCGTGAACCTCGAGGCCTACGCCTCGGCGGTCGAGGCCGGCCAGGGCGAGATCCTGCTGGGCGCGACCACCTTCCGCTTCGACGGCTCCGACCTGATGCCCGCGGGCGTGGGCGCCGGCAGCTTCTGGACCGGGATGGTCGATTATGTCGGCGGCGCCGACGCGCAGGCCGTGGCCGACGCGATCCAGGCCAGCTGGGACGCGCTGAACTGAGGCGGGTTTCCGCCCCGTGACATGACCAGGGGTCCGGCCGTGCGCGGCCGGACCCGTCCACCCCGGGTGGGGCAGGGCGGCCGCCGCAGGCCGCGGGCCCCGCCGCGCGCGCCTTGGGAGGGGTCGCCATGAATCCGGCATTGCAGGGATTGATCACCATCGTCGTCGGCGTCGGCGGCTGCGTGGCCTACTTCTACCTGTCGAACCAGTTCCTCGACCGCGTGCTGTTTCCGCCGCGCGGGCCGAACACCGGGCGCAACATCAACCGCGCCAACGCGATCCGGCCCTGGCTGTTCCTGTTCCCCGCGCTGTTCGCCCTCGGCCTCTACCTCGCCTACCCGGTGTTCGAGACGCTGCGCCTGTCGCTGACCGACCGCAGCGCCGGCGGCGCCTTCGTGGGGCTGGACAACTACAGCCGCATGGCCGCCGACCCGAAGTTCTGGGAAGCGGTGCGCAACAACTTCCTCTGGCTGCTGATCGTGCCCGCGGCCTCCACCGCCTTCGGGCTGCTGGCCGCCCAGCTGACCGACCGCATCAGCTGGGGCAACATCGCCAAGTCGCTGATCTTCATGCCGATGGCGATTTCCTTCGTCGGCGCCGCGGTGATCTTCAAGCTGGTCTACGACGCCCGCCCCGAGGACGTGGCGCAGATCGGCGTCCTGAACGCGATCTACCTGCAGCTCGGCGGCGAGAGCCCGATCACCTGGCTGACGGTGCCGTTCTGGAACAACATCTTCCTGATGGTCGTGCTGATCTGGATCCAGACCGGCTTTGCCATGGTGATCCTGTCCGCCGCGCTGCGCGGCATCCCCGAGGAGACCATCGAGGCCGCCATCGTCGACGGGGCGAACCCGTTCCAGATCTTCTTCAAGATCAAGGTGCCCCAGATCGCGGGCACCATCGTGGTGGTGTGGACCACCATCACCATCGTCGTGCTCAAGGTGTTCGACATCGTCTTTGCCATGACCAACGGGCAATGGGAGACGCAGGTGCTGGCCAACTACATGTACGACAAGCTGTTCCGCGCCAACGACTGGGGCGTGGGATCGGCCAGCGCCATGATCATCATGCTGCTGGTGACGCCGATCCTCGTCTGGAACGTCTACAACGCCCGGAAGGAGATGCGGTGATGGCCCGCGACCGTATGGGAGCATCGACTCATGGATAACATCGCCGGCAAGAAATCGGGCCTGACCTGGGCCGTCCACATCTCGGTCGCGGCGCTGGTGCTGCTGTGGATCTTCCCCACGCTGGGCCTGCTGGTGTCCTCCTTCCGCACCACCGACCAGATCCGGTCCTCGGGCTGGTGGGCGGCGCTGTTTCCCGCGGTGCAGAACGAGGTGTTCCGCACCGCCGACCCGGGCGAGTTCCGGGTGGAGCGCGACGGCGTATTCGTGGTCGAGGGCAACCTCTACGTCGTCGCCGGCCGCGCCGACACCGACGGGGACGTGGCCGCCGTGGTGCAGGCCTGGGGCACCTCGTCCCGCGCCATCGGCGCCTATGCCCCCGGCGAGACCGCCGACCTGGGCGACGGCGAGACCATGACGGTGGAGGCCAACGGCGATTACGTCTGGACCGGCAGCGACGACCAGCTGAGCGGCCGCGGCCAGCGCGTCTTCGTCACCGCCGAAAGCCCGCCGGAATTCACCTTCGACAACTACCAGACGGTGCTGTTCGACCCCGGCAACCGCGAGGGGATGGCCAAGGCCTTCTTCAACACCCTCACGGTGACGATCCCGGCCACCATCATCCCGATCCTGATCGCGGCCTTCGCGGCCTACGCGCTGGCCTGGATGGAGTTTCCCGGCCGGGCGCTGCTGGTCGCGGGGGTGGTGGCGCTCCTCGTGGTGCCGTTGCAGCTGGCGCTGATCCCGCTCCTGACGCTGCACAACGACATCGGCATCGGGAAGGGGTATCTCGGCGTCTGGCTTGCCCACACGGGCTTCGGCCTGCCGCTCGCGATCTACCTGTTGCGCAACTACATGGTCGGCCTGCCGCGCGAGATCATCGAATGCGCCAAGGTGGACGGGGCGACCGACTTCCAGATCTTCGTCAAGATCATCCTTCCCCTCAGCTTCCCCGCGCTGGCCAGCTTCGCCATCTTCCAGTTCCTCTGGACCTGGAACGACCTGCTGGTCGCCATGGTGTTCCTGATCGACAGCTCGGGCGAGACCACCGTGATGACCCGCCAGATCGTCGAACTGCTGGGCACCCGCGGCGGCGACTGGGAAATCCTTGCGACCTCGGCCTTCGTGTCCATCGCGGTGCCGCTGGTCGTGTTCTTCGCCATGCAACGCTACCTGGTCCGCGGCCTCCTGGCCGGATCGGTGAAATGACAAGGAAAGACCCGCATCCATGAACCTGATGCAGGACCTCAAGCGCGACGACATCCTCGCCGCCGACCGTGACTGGTGGCGGGGGGCGGTGATCTACCAGATCTACCCGCGCAGCTTCCAGGATTCGAACCATGACGGCGTGGGCGACCTCGCCGGCATCATCCACCGCCTGCCGCATGTGGCGGAACTGGGCGTGGACGCGATCTGGATCAGCCCGTTTTTCCGCTCGCCCATGCTGGATTTCGGCTACGACGTCAGCGACTACCGCGACGTCGACCCGATGTTCGGCAGCCTCGGCGATTTCGACGCGCTGATTTCCCGCGCGCACGAGCTGGGGCTGCGGGTTCTGATCGACCTGGTGCTCAGCCACACCTCGAACCAGCACCCCTGGTTCCACGAAAGCCAGACCAGCCGCGACAATCCCAAGGCCGACTGGTACGTCTGGGCCGACGCCAAGCCCGACGGAACGCCGCCGAACAACTGGCTGTCGATCTTCGGCGGCTCGGCCTGGGAATGGTCGGGCGACCGGATGCAGTATTACCTGCACAATTTCCTCAAGGAGCAGCCGGACCTGAACCTGCACAACGCGGAGGTGCAGGACGAGCTTCTGTCGGTCGCGCGCTTCTGGCTCGACCGGGGCGTCGACGGGTTCCGCCTCGACACCATCAACTTCTATTTCCACGACAAGGAGTTGCGCGACAACCCTGCGCTCGCGCCCGAGCGCCGCAACGCCACCATCGCGCCCGAGGTGAACCCCTACAACTGGCAGGAGCACCTCTACGACAAGAACCAGCCCGAGAACCTCGATTTCCTGCGCCGGTTCCGCGCGCTGCTGGATGAATACCCGGCCGCAACGGCGGTGGGCGAGGTGGGCGACGCGCAGCGCGGCATGGAGATCCAGGCCGAGTACACCTCGGGCGGGGACAAGGTGCACATGTGCTATTCCTTCGAGTTCCTGTCCGGCACCGCCCCCACGCCCGAGCGCGTGGCCGAGGTGCTGGCCACCTACGAGGACCAGATCGGCGACGGCTGGGCCTGCTGGGCGTTTTCCAACCACGACGTGGTCCGCCACGCCAGCCGCTGGAATCTGGGCGAGGAGGCGCGCCGCCTCTACGCCGCGCTTCTGCTGTCGCTCCGGGGCAGCGTGTGTCTCTACCAGGGCGAGGAGCTGGGCCTGACCGAAGCCTATGTCTCCTACGAGGATCTGCAGGACCCCTACGGCATCCGATTCTGGCCCAAGTTCAAGGGCCGCGACGGCTGCCGCACGCCGATCCCGTGGATCTCGGACAACCAGAACGGCGGCTTTTCCGACACCAAGCCCTGGCTGCCCATGGCGGTCGAGCACCTGACCCGCGCGGTCGGCAACCAGCTGTCGGACGAGGACAGCACGCTGCATTTCTACCGCCGCATGGTGCGGTTCCGGCAGGCCTGGGCGCCGCTGGTCAAGGGCAGCCTGCAGGACCTGCGCGCCGAGGACGGCGTGGTCAGCTTCGTGCGCGCCCATGACGGCCAGCGCCTGTTCTGCGCCTTCAACCTGACCAACATGGCGCAGCCCGTCACGCTGCCCGAGGGCGGCTGGCGGCAGGACAAGGGCGCGCCCTTCACGGCGATCGACGACGACAGCGGGCGGCAGGTGACGTTGCCGCCCTACCAGGCCTTTTTCGCCGCCGCCGAGGCGGCCTGAGGCCGGGCAGGGACCACGAGGGAGGAAACGGGGATCATGGCCGATCTGAAACTGACCGATGTCGAAAAGGTCTACGGCGGCACCGTCCGCGTGCTGAGCGACATCAATCTCGACATCAAGACCGGCGAGTTGATCGTGTTCGTCGGCCCCTCGGGCTGCGGCAAGTCCACGCTTCTGCGGATGATCGCGGGGCTGGAGCGGATCTCGGGCGGCACGCTGGAGATCGACGGGCAGGTGGTGAACGACGTGCCGCCCAGCCAGCGCGGCATCGCGATGGTGTTCCAGTCCTACGCGCTCTACCCGCACATGACGGTCTACGACAACATGGCCTTCTCCCTGCGCATCGCGGGGCTGGACAAGGCCACCATCGACAAGAAGGTGCGCGCCGCCGCCGACAAGCTGCAGCTGACCAACTTCCTCGACCGGCTGCCCAAGGCGCTGTCGGGCGGCCAGCGCCAGCGCGTCGCCATCGGGCGGTCGATCGTGCGCGACCCCAAGGTGTACCTGTTCGACGAGCCGCTCTCGAACCTCGACGCCGCCCTGCGCGTGGCGACCCGGATCGAGATCGCGCAACTCAAGGAACAGATGCCCGACTCGACCATGATCTACGTCACCCACGACCAGGTCGAGGCGATGACGCTGGCCTCCCGCATCGTGGTGCTGGCGGGCGGCGGCATCGCGCAGGTGGGCTCTCCGCTGGATCTCTACCAGCGCCCGAACTCCACCTTCGTGGCGCAGTTCATCGGCTCGCCCGCGATGAACTTGCTCAAGGGCCGCATCGTCGGCACCGGCGAGATCACCACGCTGGAACTGCCCGAGGGCAGCGGCCGCATCACCTCGCACTACCCCAGCCGCGACAGCGACATGGGCGCCGAGGTGCAGGTGGGCATCCGCCCCGAGGACATGGAAGCGACCGACGGCGACACCTACGCCTACCACGGCACGGTCGAGATCACCGAGGCGCTCGGCGAGGTGACGCTGCTGTATTTCAAGCGATCGGCGCCCGACCACCATCCGGTCATCGGCAAGCTGGCGGGCATCCACCAGGGCCTGCGCGGCTCCGACGTGCGGCTGACGGCCGATCCGGCCAACGTGCACGTGTTCCGCGACGGCATCTCGCTGCTCTACCGCGACGAGCCGGTGTTCCTGCCGGGCGTCCAGCCGCACTGAGACCCGCGCGCCACGGCGCCGCGTATCGCGCCGCGGCGCCATCTGCTAGGCTTGCATCGTGCCGGGGCAGGGGGCGGACATGCGCAACGCGATCTTCGGGCTCGCTCTGCTGGCGGCGGTGCCTGTGGGCTGCGCCGCGCCGGATCCGTCCGCCGTCGACCCCGCGCGGCCCTTGTCCGACTGCTGCCAGCGGGGCGTCGAACGCCTGCCTGACTGGCTTGTCGCGGTGGCCGACCGAAACACCGCCCTGACGCTCGAACTGGGCCTCGTGCAGTTCCGGCCCGGCCGCCTGACCGAACAGCCCGAGGCGATGGCGCTCCTGACCGGCGCGCTGCGGCCGCTCGACGTGCTCGCCTTCCATTCGCCCAACCGCATGTCCGGGCTGGTCCTGCCCGGCCTCTTCACCCATGCCGCGATCTACCTCGGCACCGAATCGCAGCTCAGGGATGCGGGCCTCTGGGACCACCCCGCGCTGCGGCCGCACCAGCCCGCCATCGCCGCGGGCGCGATCTACCTCGAGGCGGTGAACGGCGGCGTCCAGCTGCACGGCCCCGACATCGTGCTCGACACCGACGCCGTCGCCGTCCTCCGCCCCGCGCGCACCGACCGCGCCGCGGCGCTCGGCCGGGCGCTGGCGCGGATGGGCACGCCCTTCGACATGCGCTTCGACGCCACCGACCCCTCGGCCCTGTTCTGCGCCGAGCTGGTCGCGCTGACCTTCCCCGCCGCGCCGCTGCCGCGCACCGCGATCTACGGGCGCGAAACGATCCTGATCGACAGCCTCGTGGCCGGCGCCCTCGACGACACGCTGCCTTTCGGCTTCGTCGGCTTCGTCGAGGCGACGCCCGGCGGGGGTGCCCGCGCCCTGTCGCAAGACGACCTCGCCCGCCGCCTCCTGGCCGAGTGGCCGGCCTGATCGCGCCCCGCAAAGGGGGTGGCAATGTTAGCGCTAACACGGTAGAAGACGCCGAGGACTCGCAGCTTGGGGGCCGACATGGCACTGGATCACCGCATCGCCACCGTGACCGACCGGATCGTCGACCGTTCGCGCGCCGCGCGCGGCGTCTATCTCGACCGGATGCGCCGCCTCGCCGAGGACGGGCCGCGCCGCGCGCACCTGTCCTGCGGCAACCAGGCCCACGCCTATGCCGCGATGGGCGACGACAAGGACGCGCTGGTCGCCGCCCGCGCCCCGAACCTCGGCATCGTCACCGCCTACAACGACATGCTGAGCGCCCATCAGCCCTTCAAGGACTACCCCGACCGCATCAAGGCCGCCGCCCGCCGCGTCGGCGCCACCGCGCAGGTCGCGGGCGGGGTGCCGGCGATGTGCGACGGGGTCACGCAAGGCCAGGTGGGGATGGAACTCAGCCTCTTCTCCCGCGACGTGATCGCGCTGGCCACCGGCGTGGCGCTTTCCCACAACACCTTCGACGCCGCGCTTTACCTCGGCGTCTGCGACAAGATCGTCCCGGGCCTCGTCATCGCGGCGGCGACCTTCGGCTATCTCCCCGGCCTCTTCGTCCCCGCCGGCCCGATGGTCTCGGGCCTGCCCAACGACGAGAAATCCAGGGTCCGCCAGCAGTTCGCCGCGGGCGAGGTGGGCCGCGACAAGCTGATGGAGGCCGAGATGGCCTCCTACCACGGCCCCGGCACCTGCACCTTCTACGGCACCGCGAACTCCAACCAGATGCTGATGGAATTCATGGGCCTGCACCTGCCCGGCGCCAGCTTCGTCAACCCCGGCACCCCCCTGCGCGACGCGCTGACCGACGCCGCCACGGAACGGGCCGCGGCGATCACCGCGCTCGGCAACGCCTACACGCCGGTCTGCGACATCCTCGACGAGCGCGCGTTCGTGAACGGCATCGTGGGCCTGATGGCCACAGGCGGGTCCACCAACCTGGTGATCCACCTCGTCGCCATGGCGCGGGCGGCGGGCGTGATCCTCGACTGCGCGGATTTCGCCGACATCTCGGCCGCGACGCCCCTGATGGCGCGGGTCTACCCCAACGGGCTGGCCGACGTGAACCATTTCCACGCCGCGGGGGGCCTTGCCTTCCTGATCGGGGAACTGCTCGACGCGGGCCTCCTGCACCCCGACACCGTCACCGTGGCGGGGCAGGGGCTGTCGCTCTACGCGCAGGAACCCACGCTCCAGGGCGGCCGCCTGTCCTGGGCCGATGGCCCCCGCGCCAGCCTGAACGACCGCATCGTCCGCCCGGTCGCCGACGCCTTCCAGCCCCAGGGCGGGCTGGTGGAGCTGACCGGCAACCTCGGCCGCGGCGTCATGAAGGTCTCCGCCGTCGACCCCGCCCGCCACGTGATCGAGGCGCCGGCCGCCATCTTCCACGACCAGGCCGCGGTCAAGGCCGCGTTCCAGCGCGGCGAACTGAACCGCGACGTGGTCGTCGTCGTCCGCTTCCAGGGCCCCAAGGCGAACGGGATGCCGGAACTGCACGCGCTGACGCCGCTCCTGTCGGTGCTGCAGGACCGCGGCCACAAGGTCGCGCTGGTCACCGACGGCCGCATGTCGGGCGCGTCGGGCAAGGTTCCCGCCGCGATCCACGTCGCCCCCGAGGCGCTGGACGGCGGCCTGATCGCCAGGCTCGCCGATGGCGACCTCGTCCGCGTCGACGCCCGCGCGGGCCGGCTCGAGGTGCTCACCCCCGGCGTCGCCGACCGCGCGCCCGCCACGCCCGACCTGTCCGCCAACGCCCACGGCGTCGGCCGCGAGCTGTTCGAGATCTTCCGCCGCACCGCCGGCCCCGCGACCGAGGGCGCGGGGGTGGTGGTCTGACCGTCCCGTCTTCATCTTTCCGAAAATACGCACCGCCACGCCCGAGACCCGAGAGCCGCCGATGACCCCCAAGGAGCAATCCGCCGCCACCCGCGAGATCGCCGCCCGCGCGCCGATCATTCCCGTGCTCGTGATCGACGACCTCGCCCACGCCCGCCCGCTGGCCGAGGCGCTGGTCGCCGGTGGCCTGCCCGCGCTGGAGGTGACGCTGCGCACCCCCTGCGCGCTCGACGCGATCCGCGCCATGGCCGCGGTGCCGGGCGGCATCGTCGGGGCCGGCACGCTGCTGACACCCGAGGACGTGCGCGCCGCCAAGGCCGCCGGCGCCCGCTTCGGCGTGTCCCCGGGCGCCACGCCGCGCCTGATCGCCGCCTGCGCCGCCGAGGGCCTGCCGCTCCTGCCGGGCGCGGCCACCGCGACCGAGGTGATGGTGCTGTTCGAGCAGGGCTACGACATGCTCAAGTTCTTCCCCGCCGAGGCCGCCGGCGGCGCCCCCGCCCTCAAGGCCATCGGCGCGCCGATCCCGCAGGTCGCCTTCTGCCCCACGGGCGGCGTCACCCCGGCCAACGCGCCGGGCTACCTGTCGCTGCCCAACGTGGTCTGCGCCGGCGGCTCCTGGGTCGCGCCCAGGGACAGGCTGGCCGCCGGCGACTGGGCCGGCATCGAGGCGCTCGCCCGCGCCGCCGCGTCCCTGGGGCGCTGAACCGCCGCCCTCGACCGCCCGACCTGTTGCACGGCGGCGACAGCCCCGTCCTGTCCCGGCCCCTGACCATGGGGTGCGCTGGAAATGGTAGGCATGGCCCACTATCGTCGCGTGTGATCGTTCACATCGAGGAGGGTGCACCATGACCCGCACAGCCATCGCCATCGCCATTGCCGTCGCCTGCGGGCTGGCCTCGCCGGGTCTGGCCGGGGGCTACGAGGCGGCGCCCCAGCCCGCGCCGACCGCATCCGTGGCGCCGGTGCCCGCGGGGACAGACTGGACCGGCCCCTATCTCGGCCTGCAGATCGAGCGCGGCGATGCCACCATCCAGCCCGGTCCGCCCGACCCGAACTTCGACGGCATGTTCACGGGGATCTTCGGCGGGTATCGCCATGATTTCGGGTCCATCGTCGTCGGCGCCGAGTTGGACTTCGTCGCCGGGGAACTGACCTCCGGGTCGCCGGGCGGCGTCGACGATGTCCTGCGCTTCGGCCTCGAGGCGGGGGTCGATGCCGGGCAGGCCCTCGTCTACGCGACGGCAGGATGGGCGCGTGTCGGCCTGACCGACCCCGCGGGGTCCACCGACAACAACGGCCATTTCTACGGGATCGGGGTCGACTTCGCCGTCACCGACCGGATGACGGTCGGCCTCGAGGTGCTGCGGCACGAGTTCGACGAGGCGGGCAACCCGCCGCCGGTCACGGTCGAGATGACGACGATCGGCCTCAACGCCGCGATCCGGTTCTGACACCGCCGCGCGGGCGGGCCGGCAAGGCCCGCTCGGCTGACCCGGACCGGGGGGGGCACCGCGACCCTCGCGCGCTGCGGCGCCGGGGGCCGTGCCTTTCGTGCAACAAGCAAGCATCGGCAAGAAGCCGCGCATACAGGAAGGCGCGGGTCGTGCTATATGGGTATCAAAGGACGTGTTACGTCTCTTTTGCGTTTTTCGAGGAGCATTTGAATGACCCGTACACTGCTCGCCGCGACCGTCGCCGCCCTCGCCCTCACCGGGCCTGCGCTGGCCGGCGGCACCGGCCCCGCCGCCCAGCCGCCCGTCATCATCCCCGTCGCCCCGACGCCCGACTGGGGCGGGTTCTACGGCGGTGTCATGCTCGAATGGGGCCAGGGCACCGTGTCGAACAGCGGCGCCCCGGGCCGCGGCCCGACCAGCGTCGACATCGACGGCATCAACTACGGCATCTTCGCGGGTTACCGCGTGGATTACGGCAGCACCGTCTTCGGCGTCGAGCTTGACCTCGTGTCGAGCGACATGTCCGTCAGCGGCGGCGTCGGCGAAGTCGACAGCCTGATCCGCGGCACCCTGGAATACGGTGTCGATACCGGCAACGCCTTCCTCTACGGAACCGCCGGCGTGTTCGGCGCGACGATCTCGCCCTCCGGCCCGTTCGACGACTACGACTGGGGCTTCGTCGGCGGCTTCGGCGTGGACTACCGCCTGAGCGCCAGCACCTTCCTGGCCGCCGAGGTCCTGTACCACCGCATCGACGATTTCTCGGGCTCGGGCGCCGACATCGACGCCACCACGATCGGCCTGGGCATCGGTTTCGAGTTCTGATCCGGGCCGTTGCCCGATCCTCACGCCTGCAAGGGGCCCGGTCTTCCGGGCCCTTTTCCTTTTCCGCGCGCCGTCACAGACCGTCGGCGTAGCGGACCAGCCGGTCGACCGCCTCGGCGAAACGGTCGTCGGGAAGGGTCAGCGCCACCCGCAGGTGGCCCGCCGCCGCCCGGCCGAAGCTTTCGCCCGGCATCACGGCCACCCGCTCGGCGTCGAGCAGCCCCGCGGCGAAGGCCGCGCCGCTCAGGCCGGTCGCGCGGATGTCGAGCATCACGTACATCGCCCCGTCCGGCGGCACCGCGCGCAGCCGGGGGTGCCCCGCGATCCGGTCGAGCAGGATCGCCCGCCGCCGCAGGAAGGGCGCGGCCACCGCCGCCTCGGCCTCGGGCCCCAGCCCCAGCGCGTAGAGCCCCGCCTCCTGGATGTAGCCCGGCACCCCGTAGGTGGTGTGGGTCGCCAGCGTCACCAGATGCGCGATCACCTCGGCCGGGCCGGCCAGCCAGCCCAGCCGCGAGCCGGTCATCGCGTGGCTTTTCGACAGCGACCCCACCGTCAGGGTGCGCGCCGCCATGCCCGGCACCGACGCCGTCGGGATGTGCCGCCCCGCCCAGACCTGGCTGTCGTAGACCTCGTCCGAGATCACCCACAGGTCGTGGGCCTCGGCGATCGCGGCGATGCCCGCGAGGCTCGCCTCGGAATAGACCGCCCCGGTGGGGTTGTTGGGGCTGTTGATCAGCAGCGACCGCGCCCCGGGCGCCGCGGCGGCCAGTGCCGTGAGGTCGGGCTGGAACCCGTCCTCGCTGCGCGCCGCGACGGGGACGGGCACCGCGCCCACGGCCCGGATCGTGCCGGGGTAGGTGGCGTAGTAGGGGTCGATCAGCAGCGCCCGGTCGCCCTCGTCGCAGGCCGCGTGGTGGGCCGCGAACAGCGCCGCCTGGCCGCCGGGGGTGATCAGCACGTTCTCGGGGCCATAGGCCCTGCCGTGGGAGGCCGACAGCCGCGCCGCCACCGCCCGGCGCAGCGCCGCCATGCCGGGCACCGCGGCATAGCCGGTGTGGCCCGCCCGCGCCGCGCGGTGCATCTCGTCCAGGATGTCGGGCGCGGTGCGCACGTCGTGCTCGCCGATGGTCAGCTCCAGCACCTCCTCGCCCGCCGCGATCATCGCGCGGGCGCGGTAGAACAGGCTCCAGCCGTCGTCGCCGTCGCCGGTCAGGGTCGCGATGCGCGTGGAGGGGGCGGGCATGGGCAGGGCTCCGGCAAGGGGGGATTCGCGCCGCGCAGATGGCCACGCCGGCTGCCCGGGCGCAACCCGCGCCCTTGGTCGTCGCCCGGCACGGGCGCCTCAGTCGTCGCCCGGCACGGGCGCTTCAATCGTCGCCGGGCTGGGGTGTCTCGGTGGGGTCGGCGCGCGGCCAGTCGCGGCGCACGAGGTTGTAGCTCTCGATCAGCCGCAGGCGCAGCTCCTCGGGCGAGGTCTCCCAGGGCAGGAGCACCCAGCCGCCGCCCGACAGGTAGGGCGCCGAGGCCGGGCGGCTGCGCCGGATCACCGCCAGGGCGCGCGCCATGTTGGTTACCCGCACCGACAGCCCCTCGCCGGTCTCGGTGTAGGCCGCGAACATGTGGCCGTTGATCTTCCAGACGACCGTGTCGGGGCCAAAGGGCTGGTCCCGTTCGGCCCTGGGCAGGGCCCGGCAGTGGCGGTCGATGAACTCGTGGCGCATTTCTTGCACATACAACGGTATACCGCGGCGACTGTCAAAGCCCGTCGAAGCCCCTTGCGCCGCGCGGCGCACTTGGTCACAGTTGCGCCCATGACCCACCCGATGCGTCCCCGCACCGCGATCTGTATCTGCCGCTGACATCCCCCTGTCGCCGGCCCGGTCATCTATCGGTTTTCAACCCAACCGCAACCTGTTAGGCCCCCGGCGCCGGTCTTCGGTCCGTTGAAAGGCTTGCCCCATGGTCGAGATTCGCCTCCGCAACTCCCGCACGCGCCGGGTCGAGCCGCTGCGCCCGCTCGATCCCGCCAATGTGCGGATGTATGTCTGCGGCCCCACGGTCTACGACCGCGCGCATCTGGGCAATGCCCGGCCGGCGGTGGTGTTCGACGTGCTCTACCGGCTGCTGGCGCATGTCTACGGCCCCGCGCACGTCACCTACGTGCGCAACTTCACCGACGTGGACGACAAGATCAACGCCCGCGCGGCCGAGACCGGGCGGCCGATCTCGGCCATCACCGAGGAAACCATCGCCTGGTACCTCGAGGACATGGCCGCGCTTGGCGTGGGCGAGCCCACCCACATGCCGCGCGCGACCGCCTACATCGCCCAGATGGTCGCCATGATCGAGGGGCTGATCGCCGACGGCCACGCCTATGCGGCCGAGGGGCATGTCCTGTTCCGGGTACGGAGCTTCGACGCCTATGGCCAGCTGTCGGGCCGGTCGGTTGACGACATGATCGCGGGCGCGCGGGTCGAGGTCGCGCCCTACAAGGAAGACCCGATGGATTTCGTGCTGTGGAAGCCGTCGCCGGACGATCTTCCCGGCTGGGACAGCCCCTGGGGCCGTGGCCGCCCCGGCTGGCACATCGAGTGCTCGGCGATGGCCAAGGCACTGCTCGGCGACACCTTCGACATCCACGGCGGCGGCAACGACCTGATGTTCCCGCACCACGAGAACGAGATCGCCCAGAGCTGCTGCGCCAACCACACCGACCGGATGGCCCAGATCTGGATGCACAACGAGATGCTGCAGGTCGAGGGCAAGAAGATGTCGAAGTCGCTCGGCAACTTCTTCACCGTGCGCGACCTGCTGGATCAGGGGGTGCCGGGCGAGGTGATCCGGTTCGTGTTCCTGTCGACGCATTATTCGAAGCCGATGGATTGGACGGCGAAGAAGGCGGAGGAGGCGGAGAGGACGCTGATGAAGTGGTATCGGCAGGTCGGTCTTAGCACGGCAACCGAACCTTATCAGCCTGTCGTGGAGGCACTTGCAGATGATCTCAATACGCATGAGGCCCTGACCCAATGCCACGCCGTCTCGAACGCAGGTGATGTGTCGGCGCTACGCGGCAGCCTGCATTTGCTTGGCCTCCTAGCCGACAGCGTTCCGGATTGGGCGCGGGTTCCGGGATTCTCGGACGCCGAAATGGGGCTGGTGCGCGATCTTCTGCAGAAGCGGGATCAAGCGCGCGCGAACAAAGACTGGCAGCGTGCAGACGCAATCCGCGATGGACTTGCAGAAGCTGGCGTCCTTGTTCGCGATGTGAAATCAGGTGAGCCGCAGTTTGAGAAAGCCGCTCACTTTGACATCAACCTGCTTGATCGCTTGTGGGCTTGCCATGGCTGACCGTCTCTACCTCTACGACACCACGCTGCGCGACGGGCAGCAGACGCAGGGCGTGCAGTTCTCCACCGCGGAAAAGGCCCGCATCGCCGAAGCGCTCGACGCCCTCGGGCTGGACTACATCGAGGGCGGCTGGCCGGGCGCGAACCCCACCGACAGCGCCTTCTTCGATACCGCCCCCGCGACCCGCGCCACCATGACCGCCTTCGGCATGACCAAGCGCGCCGGCCGGTCGGCGGAAAACGACGACGTGCTCGCCGCCGTCCTCAACGCCGGCACGCCCGCCGTCTGCCTCGTCGGCAAGACCCATGACTTCCACGTCACCGAGGCGCTCGGCATCACCCTCGACGAGAACCTCGAGAGCATCCGCGCCTCCGTCGCCCATTGCGTCGCACGGGGCCGCGAGGCGCTGTTCGACGCCGAGCATTTCTTCGACGGCTACACCGCCAACCCCGCCTATGCGCTGCAATGCCTCCGCGCCGCCCATGACGCCGGCGCCCGCTGGGTGGTGCTGTGCGACACCAACGGCGGCACGCTGCCCGACGAGATCGGCCGCATCACCGCCGAGGTCATCGCCGCCGGCATCCCGGGCGACCGGCTCGGCATCCACACCCACGACGACACCGGCACCGCGGTCGCGGGCAGCCTTGCCGCCGTCATGGCCGGCGCGCGCCAGATCCAGGGCACGCTGAACGGGCTGGGCGAGCGCTGCGGCAACGCCAACCTGACCACGCTGATCCCCACGCTCATGCTCAAGGCGCCCTATGCCGCGCGCTTCGAGACCGGGATCAGCCCCGAGGCGCTCCACGACCTGACCCGCGTCAGCCGGATGCTCGACGACATCCTGAACCGCGTGCCGATGCGGCAGGCGCCCTATGTCGGCGCCTCGGCCTTCGCGCACAAGGCGGGGCTGCATGCCTCCGCGATCCTCAAGAACCCCGCCACCTACGAGCACATCGACCCCGCGCTGGTCGGCAACGCCCGCATCATCCCGATGTCGAACCAGGCCGGCCAGTCGAACCTGCGCCGGCGCCTGGCCGAGGCCGGCCTCGACGTGCCCCGCGACCACCCCGCGCTCCCCGCCATCCTCGAGGAGATCAAGGCCCGCGAGGACCAGGGCTACAGCTACGACACCGCGCAGGCGAGCTTCGAGTTGCTGGCCCGGCGGGCGCTCGGGGAAATGCCCCGGTTCTTCGAGGTCAAGCGCTACAAGGTCACCGTCGAGCGCCGCAAGAACAAGTACGACCGCATGGTCAGCCTGTCCGAGGCCGTGGTCGTGGTGAAGATCGGCGACGAGAAGATGCTGTCGGTCTCGGAATCGATGGACGAGCAGGGCACCGACCGCGGCCCCGTCAACGCGCTGTCCAAGGCGCTGGCCAAGGACCTCGGGCCCTACCAGCGCTACATCGACGACATCCGGCTGGTCGATTTCAAGGTGCGGATCACCCAGGGCGGCACCGAGGCCGTGACCCGCGTCATCATCGACAGCGAGGACGGCGCGGGCCGGCGCTGGTCGACCGTGGGCGTGTCGGCCAACATCGTCGACGCGAGCTTCGAGGCGCTGCTGGACGCGGTGATGTGGAAACTGGTGCGCGACGGGGCGCCGCCGGCATGATCCCCGCCGATCACCCCTTCTTCGTCCTGCACGCCGACCTGCCGCGCGAGGGGCCGGGCGAGACCGCCGACGTGGCCTGGGCGGCGGAGGTGGCCGGCACGCCCGACACCGCCCGCATTCTCGACGCCGCCTGCGGGCCCGGCGGCGACCTCGGCGCGCTTCTTCGCGCCGCGCCCAAGGGGCATGTCACCGCCATCGACCTCCACGCGCCCTTCATCGACGCCGCCCGCGCGCGCTGGGGCGCCGACGGTCGGGTGACGCTCACGGTGGGCGACATGACCACGCCCGAGGGGCCCTTCGACCTGATCTGGTGCGCGGGCGCCGTCTACTTCCTCGGGATCGAGGCCGCGCTGGCCGCCTGGCGGCCGCGCCTCGCCCCGGGCGGGGCCATCGCCTTTTCCGAGCCCTGCCTCTTCACCGACGCCCCGAGCGCCGAGGCGATCGCCTTCTGGCAGGGCTACGAGGGCCTGACCGACGCGGCCGGCATCGCCGCCCGGGTCACCGCCGCGGGCTACGAGACGCTGGCCACCCGGGCCCTCGGCGACATCGCCTGGGAAAGCTACTTCCGCCCGCAGGAGGCGCGCATCGCCCGCCTCCGTCCCGGTGCCGATGCGGGGCTGGCGGCCGTGCTGGACGAGGCCGAGGCCGAGATCGCCGGCTGGCGCGCCTGCCGGGCCGAGACCGGCTACCTCCTCAGCGTGGTGCGCCCGGCATGAGCCTGCAGGCCTGCGCCGACCTCGTCGCCCGGGGCGACCCCGACCGGTTCCGCGCCGCCATGGCCGCACCCGTGGCCGCCCGGGCCGTGCTGTTCCCGCTCTACGCCTTCAACATCGAGGTCACGCGCGCGCCCTGGGTCACGGCCGAGCCGCTGATTGCCGAGATGCGGCTGCAGTTCTGGCGCGACGTGGTCGAGGAGATCGCCGCCGGCCGCACCCCGCGTGCCCATGAGGTGGTGGCGCCGCTGGCCGCCGCGATCCCGGCGGCTGTGGCCGGGGGGCTGGACGCGCTGGTCGCCGCGCGCCGGCGCGACATCCACAAGGATCCCTTCGCCGACCGGGCCGAGTTCGACGCCTACATCGCCGACACCGCCGCGCCGCTGGTGACGGTGGCCGCCCGCGCCTTGGGCGCGCCCGCGGCGGCCGGTCCGGTGCTGGCCGATGCAGGCTGGGCCTTCGGGCTTGCGTCCTATCTGCGCGCGATCCCGGCGCTGGAGGCCGCGGGCCGCCAACCGCTGGTCGAGGGCACGCCGGCGGCCGTGGCGGGGCTGGCGCGCGAGGGTCTGGACCGTCTGGCGCGGGCCCGGGCGGGGCGCGGGGCGGTGCCGCGGGCGGCGGCGCCGGCGCTGTTCGCCGGCTGGCGGGCCGAGGCGACCCTGCGGGCGGCGGCGGCCGATCCGGGCCGGGTGGCGGCGGGCGACCTGCCGGGGGCGGGGATCAGGGACAGCCTGCGCCTTGCGCGGCTGGCGGCGACCGGGCGCTGGTGAAGCCGAAGACCTGCAGGTCTTCCCGCCGTCCTGCTTCAGCAAAGCGCGCTTGTCAGGTGGCCAAGGCGTCCTTCGGCCTGAGCGCGAGCCAGATCAGCGCCGCGCCCGCCAGCACCAGGAAGGGCAGCATGGCGAGGTTCACCGCCGTCCAGCCGGTCTGCACGTCGTCGCCGAAGCTCATCATCAGGCCCGAGGACAGCGAGGCGAAGGTCACGCAGCCAAACACTAGGAAGTCGTTCAGCCCCTGCACGCGCCCGCGTTCCTCGGGGCTGTGCGCCTGGGTCAGCAGCGCCGTCGCGCCGATGAAGCCAAAGTTCCAGCCCACCCCCAGCAGCACCAGCGACGCGAAGAACTGCGTCAGCTCCACCCCGGTCAGCGCGACGCCGCCCGCGCAGGCCAAGAGGAACAGGCCCACGGCGACGATGCGGATGGCGCCGAAGCGCGCGATCAGGTGGCCGGTGAAGAAGGACGGCGCGAACATGGCGATGACATGGGCCGAGACGATGTCGGCGGCGTTGCCAGTGGTGAAGCCGCAGCCGACCACCGCCAGCGGCGTCGAGGTCATCAGCAGGTTCATCAGCGCGTAGGAGACCATGCCGCAGATGATCGCCACCGCGATCCGCGGGTCGCGCAGCAGCTCGGCCCGGCTGCGCCCGGTGGCCGCCCCCGGCGCGGGTGCCGCGGGTTTCGGCAGGTCGAGGAAGACGAACAGGAGCGCGCCGACAAGGTTGATCGCCACCACGGCCGCATAGGCGCCGACGAAGGGCACCACGGTGGCCTCGGCGGTGAGCTTGACCAGTTGCGGGCCGATCAGCGCCGACAGGAGGCCCCCCGCCATGACGTAGGAGATCGCCTTGGGCCGGAAGGCGGGCGAGGCGGTGTCGGCGGCGGCGAAGCGGTAGAAGCCCTGCGCCGACATGTAGATGCCGGTGAGGTAGGAGCCGAACAGGAACACCAGGAACTGGTCGCTCCAGAGCCCCCAGCCAGCGACGGCCGCGCCGGCCGCGCCGCCGAGCGCCCCGGCGAGGAAGCCGACCCTGCGGCCGTAGCGCTGCATCAGCGCCGAGAGCCACGGGGCGGTCGTCATCGACCCGAACACGATCAGCGAGATCGGGATCGTCGCCAGCGCCGGCGAGGGCGCGATCATCAGCCCCGCCAGCCCGCCGACCGTGAAGATCAGCGGCATCTGGCTGCCCAGGAGCGCCTGCGCGGCCACCAGCACCGCGACGTTGCGCCGGGCGCGGGCGTCGTCGTGCGCGGGGGCGGCGAGATCGGGGGCCGGAAGATCGGGGCCCGGAAGATCGGGGGTCGTGTCCGTCATGACGCTGCGGTATCGGGAATCCCGGCGTCCGTCCAGTGGCCGGCGCGTCGCGGACAGGGGGCGAGGGCATGGCGCAGGCACCGGCGCGGATCGAGACCGAGGCGGACCTGGCGGCGGGCGCGGCCGTGCTGGTGGCGCGTGCCCCGTGCTTTGCGCCCGTGCTGGCGGCGGTGGGGCCCCTGCCGCTCCGGCGGCGGCCGGACGGGTTCCCCGCGCTCCTGTCCGCGATCGTGGGGCAGCAGGTCTCGACCGCCTCTGCGGCGGCGATCCTCGGGCGGCTCGAGGCGGCGGGTCTTGCCGAGGAGGGGGCGGCCGCGGCCGCCTCCGAGGAGGCGCTCAGGGCCTGCGGGCTGTCGCGGCCCAAGATCCGCTATGTCCGGGCGCTGGCGGCGGCGCGGCTGGATTACGGCGCGCTCCGCGCCGCCGACACCGAGACCGTCGTCGCCACCCTGACCGCGCTGCCCGGCATCGGCCGCTGGACCGCCGAGATCTACGCCAAGTTCGCCCTCGGCCACGCCGACGCCTTCGCCGCGGGCGACCTTGCCCTGCAGGTCGCGGCCGCCCGCGCCTTCGACCTGCCCGCGCGCCCCTCCGAACCCGCGCTGCGCGAGATGGCCGCGGCGTGGTCGCCCGTCCGCGCGGTTGCCGCCCGCGCGCTTTGGGCCTACTACCGTCTGGACACCGGACGGGAGGGCAGTCTGTGACGCGGGTTCTGGATTACGGCACCGTGCCGGCGCTGTCGGGCGAGGCCGACAGCATGGTCATCTTCCTGCACGGCTATGGCGCCGACGGGGCCGACCTGCTGGGGCTGGCCGAGCCGTTGAAGCAGCACCTGCCCGACACGGTGTTCCTGGCGCCGAACGCGCCCGAGCGGTCGGTGATGAACCCGATGGGCTACCAGTGGTTCCCGATCCCCTGGATCGACGGATCGTCCGAGGAGGCGGCGGCCGAGGGCATGGCCCGCGCGGTCGAGGACCTGAACGCCTGTCTCGACCGGGTGATGGCCGAGCACGACATGATCGCCGAGCAGGTGGCGCTGGTGGGCTTCTCGCAGGGCACCATGATGAGCCTGCATGTCGCGCCGCGCCGGGACGAGGCCTTTGCCGGGGTCGTCGGCTTTTCCGGCCGGCTGATCGAACCCGAGGCGCTGGTCGACGAGGTGCAGGTGCGCCCGCCGATCCTGCTGGTGCACGGCGACCGCGACGACGTGGTGCCGCCGCAGGCGCTGCCCGAGGCGGCCGAGGCGCTGGAGCGGGCGGGCTTCACCGAGGTCTACGCCCATGTCATGCGCGGGACCGGCCACGGCATCGCGCCCGATGGCCTGGGCGTCGCGCTGGCCTTCCTGCGGCAGGTCTTCGGGCTGGAGCGCGGCGGCGCGGGCGACTGATGCGGGCCTGCCGGCCGACCGGGCGTTCCTGTCACGAAATCGTCAGATCCGGGCGCTAGGGCTGTCCCTGGCATCCACTGCATGTTGTTGGGCTTGCCGGATCGAAAAGCCTAGATATAGTGATGTCATGCTGGAGCGGGGGCTCCCGCTCTGGTGCCAGGAAACGGGGCAGACAGGGCGGGAACGGAGTCTCGGCATGGATGGCGCGACGGAGATCGAGTTCAGGACGCAGTTCGTGCGGGAGCCGGGGGCGCTGAAGTCCCATCCGGCGCTGGTGCTGAACGCGGATTACCGGCCGCTGAGCTACTATCCCCTGTCGCTCTGGCCCTGGCAGGAGGCGGTGAAGGCCGCCTGGCTCGACCGGGTGCAGATCGTGGCGGAATACGACGAGGTGGTGCGCTCGCCGTCCACGTCGATCCGCATCCCCTCGGTGGTGGTGCTGAAGGATTTCGTGAAGCCGCAGAAGCGGGTGGCCTTCACCCGGTTCAACCTGTTCCTGCGCGACGAGTTCTCGTGCCAGTACTGCGGGGCGAAGGGGGACCTGACCTTCGACCACGTCGTGCCGCGGGCGCGCGGCGGCGTGACCAGCTGGGAGAACGTGGTGGCGGCCTGTTCGGGCTGCAACCTGCGCAAGGGGTCCAAGAGCCTGCGGCAGTCGGGGCTGAGCCTGCGCAAGCCGCCGCGGCGGCCGGGGGCGGAGGAGCTGCGCAACGTGGGCCGCAAGTTCCCGCCGAACTACCTGCACGACAGCTGGCTCGATTATCTCTACTGGGACAGCGAGCTGGAGGCCTGAGCCGCCGCTCCTCGGGCCTGCCGGCCCCGCGTCGCCGCGACCGGGCTGCGATGGCCCGGGCGGGGTGGCTCGTGGCTGTCGGGGCTTGCGTATTTGGGGAAAGATGAAGGGCAGGGTGGGTGACAGGGGGCGCCGGGCCGGCTAGCGTCGCGGCCAGAGACCTTGCCCGGAGCCAGCCTTCATGTCCGACCCGTTCTTCCAGCCGCCCTCGGGCACCGACCTGCCGCGCTATGCCGGCGTGCCGAGCTTCATGCGGCTGCCCTACCTGCCGCCCGATCACCCGCGGCGGGGGGAGGTGGAGATCGGGATCTTCGGGCTGCCCTGGGACGGGGCGACCTCGAACCGGCCGGGGGCGCGCCACGGGCCGCGGGCCTTGCGCGATGCCTCGACCATGATCCGCGAGCGCAACCGGGCGACCGGGCAGGAGCCGTTCCGCGCCGCGCGGATCGCCGACCTGGGCGACGTGGCGATGAGCCCGGTGGACCAGGACGAGGCGTTGGGGAACGCGCAGGCGTTCATCCGCGGGGTGCTGGGGCAGGGGATCCGGCCCTTCATGGTGGGGGGCGATCACCTGTGCACCCTGACGGTGCTGCGGGAGCTGCGGGCGGCGCGGGGGGAGCCGTTCGGCCTCGTGCTCCTGGACAGCCACACCGACCTCTACCCGCCGTATTTCGGGGGCCAGACCCTGACCCACGGCAACCCGTTCCGGCAGGGGATCGAGGAGGGCTGCCTCGACCCCGCCCGCTGCGTGATGGTGGGGATGCGGGGGACCTCCTACAACAACGCCGATTTCCAGTATGGCTGGGACAAGGGCGTGCGGATCGTGCCGATCGAGGAGTGCATGGAGCTGGGCTGGACCGCCGTGATGGAGATCGCCCGGGCCGTCGTGGGGGACGGGCCGACCTATGTCAGCTTCGACATCGATTTCGTCGATCCGGCCTATGCGCCGGGGACGGGGACGCCCGAGGTGGGTGGACCGACGAGTTTCGACGCGATCCGGTGCGTGCGCAGCCTGCGCGGGCTCGACATCATCGGGGCGGACCTGGTGGAGGTGTCGCCGCCCTTCGACACGGGCGGGATCACGGCGTGGCTGGGCGCGTCGGTGATGTTCGAGCTGCTCTGCGCGATGCAGAAGTAACGCGCCGCCCCGCGGGGGCGCCCGGTTGCCGCAGGCGGGGCATCTGCTAGACTCGCGCGTGGGCAGGGTGTAAATGCCGGACCAGAGGAACCTGTTAGCGCTAACAGGCTCCGCAAACCGGATCGGGAATTCAGGGCCATGGTCTCGCGTGTCATTCCGGTCGACCCGTTCGACCTCGTCATCTTCGGCGCCACGGGCGACCTTGCGCGGCGCAAGATCCTGCCGGGGCTCTACCGGCGGTTCTGCGACGGGCAGATGCCGCCCGAGGCCCGCATCATCGGCGCCGCCCGCACCGAGCAGGACAGCGCCGCCTGGGTCGAGCAGGTCGCCGAGGCGATCGAGACCTTCCTGCCTGCGGAAAAGCGCGACCCGGCGGGGCTCAAGGCGTTCTGCGAGCGGCTGCGCTACGTGCCGATCGACGCGACGGGCACGGCCGGCTGGGACGCGCTGCGCGCCGAGATGCGCGAGGGCATGGTGCAGGCCTTCTACTTCTCGGTGGCGCCCAGCCTGTTCGGGGCGCTGGCCGAGCGGCTGCACAACCTGAACATCGCCCGGCATGATGCGAGAATCGTTGTGGAAAAGCCGTTCGGGCGCGATCTTGCTTCGGCGCGCGAACTGAACGCGACGCTGGCCGCGCATTTCCGCGAGCAGCAGATCTACCGGATCGACCATTACCTCGGCAAGGAGACGGTCCAGAACCTGATGGCGGTGCGCTTCGGCAACACGCTGTTCGAGCCCTTGTGGAACGCGCAATATGTCGACCACGTGCAGATCACGGTCGCCGAGGAGGTGGGCGTGGGCGGCCGCGGGGCCTACTACGACAAGTCCGGGGCGATGCGGGACATGGTGCAGAACCACCTGATGCAGCTCCTGTGCCTGACCGCGATGGAGCCGCCCGCCCATTTCGAGCCGAACGCGGTGCGCGACGAGAAGCTCAAGGTGATCCGCGCCCTCGACCCGGTCGCGCCCGAGCACATCGTGCGGGGGCAGTACAAGGCCGGGCAGCACCCGTCCTACCTGCAGGACGTGGAGAACGAGGACAGCCTGACCGAAAGCTTCATCGCCATGAAGCTGCACATCGCCAACTGGCGCTGGAACGGCACGCCCTTCTACCTGCGGACGGGCAAGCGGTTGAAATCGCGCAAGTCCGAGATCGTGGTGCATTTCAAGAAGACGCCCCATTCGATCTTCGACGCCGATGCCGGCAGCCGGTCGAACGTGCTGTCGATCCGGCTGCAGCCCGACGAGGGGATCGACCTGCGGGTGACGATCAAGGAACCCGGGCCGGGGGGGATGCGGCTGATCGACGTGCCGCTGGACATGTCCTTTGCCGATGCGCTGGGGCCCGAGGCGACGGATGTGCCCGACGCCTACGAACGCCTCATCATGGACGTGATCCGGGGCAACCAGACGCTGTTCATGCGCGGCGACGAGGTCGAGGCGGCATGGGGCTGGACCGACCCGATCATCGAGGCCTGGACGCGGCGCGCCGACCAGCCGGTGCCCTACGCGCCGGGCAGCACCGGGCCGGAGGAGGCGGCGATCCTGATGCACCGGGACGACCGGCGTTGGCGGGAGATCTGAGATGGAGCTGGTCGAATACCCCGACCGCGACCTGATGATGCTGGCGCTGGCCGACCGGCTGGCGAGCGAGCTGGCCGAGGCGCTGCGCCACCACGACCGGGTCAGCCTGTCGGTGCCGGGGGGGACGACGCCGGGGCCGGTCTTCGACGTGCTGTCCGAGCAGGCGCTGGATTGGGACCGCGTCGCCGTCGTGCTGAACGACGAGCGCTGGGTGCCCGAGGACAGCCCGCGGTCGAACACGGGGCTGTTGAAGAAACGTCTCCTGGTTTCAAAGGCTTCCGCGGCGACGTTGATCCCGCTTTACGCCGAGGCGCCGGCCCCCGAGGACAAGATCGGGGCGCTTGCCGAGGGGCTGGCGCCGCACCTGCCGCTGTCGGTGCTGCTGCTCGGCATGGGCGCCGACATGCACACGGCGAGCCTGTTCCCGGGGGCCGACAACCTCGCGGCGGCGCTGGCGGCCGACGCGCCGCCCCTGATGGCGATGCGGGCCGAGGGCGCGGGCGAGCCGCGGATCACCCTGACGGCACCGGTGCTGACGGGGGCGATGAGCACGCATATCCTGATCACCGGCGCGGAGAAGCGGGCGGCGATCGAACGGGCGGCGCACCTGCCGGTGCACGAGGCGCCGGTGCGCTGCGTGCTGGGGCAGGCGACGGTGCATTGGGCGGAGTGAGGGTCATGGACAGGCTGTGGAGCGAGCTGAAGCGCCAGGCGGCGCGGGTCGAGGGGCGGCCGATGGGCCGGCTGTTCGAGGACGAAGGGCGCGCACGGCGCTATTCCCGGTCGCTTGGCGACATGCTGTTCGACTTTTCCAAGACGCAGCTGGACGACGACGCGATGGCCGTGCTGCTGGATCTTGCCCGCGCGGCGGAGGTCGAGGCGCGGCGCGACGCGATGTTCGGCGGTGCCAAGATCAACGAGACCGAGGGGCGGGCGGTGCTGCACACGGCGCTCCGGGCCGAGGCGGGGCCGATCCTGGTCGACGGGCAGGACGTGCTGCCGGGGGTCAGGGCGACGCGGGCGCGGATGGCGGATTTTGCCGACAAGGTGCGGTCGGGCGAGATCAAGGGCGCGGGCGGAGCCTACACGGATGTGGTCAACATCGGCATCGGCGGCTCGGACCTCGGGCCGGCCATGGCGACGCTGGCGCTGGCGCCGTTCCACGACGGGCCGCGGGTGCATTACGTGTCGAACGTCGACGGCGCGCACATTCACGACACGCTGCAAGGGCTTGATCCGACACGGACCCTGGTGATCGTGGCGTCGAAGACCTTCACCACCATCGAGACCATGACCAACGCCGACACGGCGCGGGACTGGATGGCGCGGGCCGTGGCCGAGCCCGCGTCGCAGTTCGCCGCGCTGTCGAGCGCGACGGACCGGACCGGCGCCTACGGCATCGACGCGAGCCGCGTCTTCGGCTTCGAGGACTGGGTCGGCGGGCGCTATTCGATGTGGGGGCCGATCGGCCTGGGGCTGATGCTGGCCATCGGGCCCGGGCGCTTTGAGGAGTTCCTCGCCGGCGGGCGGGCGATGGACGACCATTTCCGCAGCGCGGCGCTTTCGGACAACCTTCCGGTGCTGCTGGCGCTGGTAGGGATCTGGCACAACCAGGGGCAGGGCCACGCGACGCGGGCGGTGCTGCCGTACGACCAGCGGCTGGCGCGGCTGCCGGCCTACCTGCAGCAGCTGGAGATGGAGAGCAACGGCAAGCGCGTGGCGATGGACGGGCGCGACCTGCCCGTCGAGTCGGGCCCCGTGGTCTGGGGCGAGCCGGGGACCAACGGCCAGCACGCCTTCTACCAGCTGATCCACCAGGGCACGCGGGTCATCCCCTGCGAATTCCTCGTCGCCGCCGAGGGGCACGAGCCGGAGCTGGCGCATCACCACCGGCTGCTGGTGGCGAATTGCCTGGCGCAATCCGAGGCGCTGATGCGGGGGCGGAGCCTGGACGAGGCGCGCGCCCTGATGGCGGCCAGGGGGCTGGAGGGGGCGGAGCTGGAGCGGCAGGCGCGGCACCGGGTGTTCCCGGGCAACCGGCCGTCGACCACGCTGATCTACCGCCGGCTGACGCCGCATGTGCTGGGCCAGATCATCGCGCTTTACGAGCACCGGGTGTTCGTGGAGGGGGTGATCCTGGGGATCAACAGCTTCGACCAGTGGGGGGTGGAACTGGGCAAGGAGCTGGCCAAGGCGCTGGAGCCGGTGCTTGCGGGCGAGGACCCGGGCGCGGGGAAGGATGGCTCCACGCTGGCGCTTGTCGCCTTTGCCCGGGGCGGCTGAGGCGCGGCAGGCGGGCGTCGCGCGGGGTGGCGGTGTCGCCCCCGAAGGGCGTATTTGGGGAAAGATGAAGGGTCAGGCGGTCTCGGGCAGGGCGCCGTCGATCTCTGTGAAGGCGCGGCGGCCGGCCTCGGGGATCGGGTGGCGGCCGGGGCCCGCGCGGTTCAGGAGCACGATGACCGCCTCGCCGGCCGCCGTCTGGCGCGCCCCGGCGGGGTCGGGCAGCCAGACCGCGAACTCCATCGTGAAGGAGGTGGTGCGGAAGGCCCGCGTGCGGCCCGTCACCACGTAATCCATGCCCTGGAACATCTCGGCGAGGTAGTCGCAAGAGGTGCGTTTCAGGACAAGCCGCGGGCTGTCGGGGCCGTAGTCGGTGACCTGGCGCACCTGCAGGTAGGGCAGGCGGAAGCTTTCGAACCAGCGCAGGTAGGCGGTGTTGTTGACGTGGCCGAGGGCGTCGATCTCGCCGAAGCGGACGCGGTCGGCCAGTCCGAACCCCCAGGGCGCGGGGATGCCGAGGGCGCGCAAGGCGCGGGCGTCGAGGGGGGTGTGGTAACGCAGGTCCATGGCCCCTGTCCTGCCGTGGCCGGCGCTGCGCGGCAAGCCCCGATCCGCCGGCCCTTGCCACCCCCCAAGCGATGCTGTTGAGTTTGCGCGACAAACCGGGGAGAGAGGCATGGCGGAGGGGGCGACGGCGGCGCCGCTCAAGGGGGTGCGGGTGCTGGACCTGACCAACGTGCTGGCCGGCCCGTTCTGCTGCCACCAGCTGGCGCATCTGGGCGCCGAGGTGATCAAGGTGGAGGCCGTCGGGCGCGGCGACCTGGCCCGCGCGCTGGGGTCGGACCCGGAGTTGTCGGCGCGCGACATGGGGATCAGCTTCCTGGCGCAGAACGCCGGCAAGAGGTCGCTCACGCTGAACCTCAAGGACCCGCGCGGCAAGGCGGTGCTGAGGCGGCTGTTGGCGGGCGCGGACGTGCTGGTGGAGAACTTCCGCCCAGGCGTGATGGACCGGCTGGAGCTGGGGCCGGCCGTGCTGCGGCAGGAGAACCCGCGGCTGATCTATTGCGCGATCTCGGGCTTCGGGCAGACCGGGCCCTGGGCCGACCGGCCGGCCTATGACCAGATCGTGCAGGGGGCCGCCGGGGTCATGGCGATCACGGGGGATGCGGACAGCGCGCCGTTGCGCGTGGGCTACCCGCTGGCCGACACGGTGGGCGGCTTGACCGCGGCGATGGCGATCTGCGCAGCGTTGAACGCGAACCCGCGGGGGGCGTTCCTCGACGTGGCGATGCTTGATTCGGTGCTGGCGACCATGGGCTGGGTGGTGTCGAACCACCTGATCGGGGGCGTGACCCCGGGCCCGCAGGGCAACGAGAACCCGACCTCGGCGCCCTCGGGTACCTTCCAGTGCGCCGACGCGCCGATCAACATCGCCGCGAACAAGGACGAGCAGTGGGCGGTGCTGGCCCGTCACCTGGGCCGGGAGGACCTGCTGGCGCACCCCGATTTCGCCACGCGGGAGGACCGCAAGCGCAACCGCCACCGGCTGCGCGCGGAGCTGGAGACGGTGCTGACCACGCGGCCCGCGGCCGACTGGGCCGACGAGCTGGCCGCCCTTGGCGTGCCGGCGGGGGCGGTGATGACGGTGCCCGAGATCCTGGCCCATCCGCAGGTCGCGGGCCGCGGCTTTCTCGCCCGGTTCGAGGATGTGCCGGGGGTGGGCCGGGCGATCGACGTGGCCCGGATCGGGCCGATGATCGACGGGGTGCGGCCCGCGGTCGACAGGCCACCGCCGCTTCTGGGGCAGGACGGCGACGCGATCCTCGAGGGGCTGGGCTACAGCGCGGCCGAGATCGCGGAGCTGCGGGCGGAGGGGGTGATTTGACCGACGGACAGGATGTCGCCGACTGGTGGCGCACCCGCATCATCGACATGGAGCCGGGGCGCATCCACCTGCGCGGGCGGCCGGTGCAGGAGCTGATCGGTACGACCGGCTTTGCCGAGATGATCTGGCTCATGGTGATGGGCGAGGAGATCGCGGGCGACCGGGCGCGGCTGTTCGAAGCGGCGCTGGTCGCGGCGGTGGACCACGGGCCGCAGGCGCCCTCGATCGCCGCGGCGCGGATGGCGGCGACCTGCGGGGTGGGGCTGCAGGCGGCGATGGCGACGGGGCTGAACATGCTCGGCGACGTGCATGGCGGCGCGGGGGAGCAGGCGGTGGCGCTCTACCGCGCGGTGGAGCGGGCGGGGCCCGAGGGGCTGGCCGCGGCGCTGGACGCGTGGCGGGCGGAGCACGGGCCTTTCCTGCCGGGCTTCGGGCACCGCTACCACAAGCCGGTGGACCCGCGCGCGCCGCGGCTTCTGGCGCTGGTCGACGCGGCGGCCGAGCAGGGCGCGGTGCCCGGCGCCTATGCCGAGATCGGGCGCGCCATCGAGCGCCACCTCGCCGCCGAGCGGGGCAAGCCGGTGCCGATGAACATCGACGGGGCGACGGCGGTGATCTACGCCGAGCTCGGCTGCCCGCCGCCGCTGGCGCGCGGGTTCTTCGGGCTGTCGCGGTCGGTGGGGCTGCTGGCCCATGCCTGGGAACAGATGGAGCAGGGCGGGCGCAACAAGGGCCCGACGCCGCCGGGATACCGCTGGACCTATGATGGCGATTGACCCCGCGTGGCGGCAGGTGCCTGCGACGCTCGCCATCGGGGCGGCGGGGGCGGGTCTGTTCTGGCTGATCGGCTTTCCGGCCGCGGTGCTGACGGGGCCCGCGGCGGCGGTGTCGGCGGCGACGCTCATGGGCCTGCGGACGGCGATGCCGCCGATGCTGCGCGACGCGGTGTTCCTGGTGATCGGCATCACCATCGGCAGCACGGTGACGCCCGAGGTGATCGCAACCGCGCTGGCCTGGCCCCTGTCGCTGGCGGTGCTGGTGGCGACGCTGGTGGCGGTGATGCTGGTCGCCATGGCGGCGCTGGAGCGGCTGTTCCGCTACGACCGGACGACGGCGCTGCTGGCCGCGACGCCGGGGCACCTGAGCTACGTGCTGGGCCTGTCGACGGAACTGGAGGCCGACGTGGCGCGCGTGGCGCTGGTGCAGACGGTGCGCGTGCTGCTCCTGACGCTGCTGGTGCCGGTGCTGATCGCGCTCTGGGGCGTGGAGGGGACGGGCTATCTCGTCGACCGCGGGCCGATCGCGCCCCTGCACCTGGTGCTGACGGTGCCGCTGGCCCTGGGGCTGGGGCTGGTGCTGAACCGGCTCCGGGTTCCGGCGGCGCTGGTCCTGGGGGCGATGGCGGTGTCGGCGCTGGGGCACGGGGCGGACCTGACGCCGGGGGCGATCCCGCCCTGGCTGGTGACGGTGGCCTTCATCGGCATGGGCACGCTGATCGGCACGCGCTTCAGCGGGATCGACCGGCGGGGCCTGGGCGCGGCCTTTCTCGCCGGGTTCGTGACCACGCTGGTGGCCTGTGCGGTGGCGGCCGCCGGCGCGCTGGTCGCGGCCGGGATCGTCGGGCTGCCGGCGGCGGCGCTGCTCCTGGCCTTCGCGCCGGGCGGCGTCGAGGTGATGGCGGCGCTGGCGGTCGAGACCGGGCTCGAGCCCGCCTTCGTCGCGGCGCACCACGTGTTCCGCCTGATCGCGCTGACCGTGCTGGTGCCGGTGATGGTGGTGCGGCTGCGGCGCTGACGGAAAAAGGGCCGCGCCTTGGGTGGAGCGCGGCCCGAAGTCGGGTCAGGGAGGGAAAAACGGGCGGGAGGGAGGAGCCCGCCGTTTCGGTATCTCTGACAATGCCGGTGGGCTGCGGCCGAAATGCGGCGAGACGGAAACGATTTCAGGGTATTTTCACCCTGTCTTCGCGCGCCGGATCGGAGGGGAGGCTGGAGCGGGTAGCGGGAATCGAACCCGCGCGTTCAGCTTGGGAAGCTGACAGGCTACCATTACATCATACCCGCGTCAGAGCCCCGAGATAGACCTGCGTCTCGGGGCGCGTCAAGGGGGCTCAGGCCCTGCGGCGCCGTCGGCGGCCACCGTCCTCGCCGCCACCCGGCGCGCTGCCCGAGGCGCCGAAGGCGACCTGGGGCAGGGGCGCGACCTTGGCCAGTTCCGGGAACGGGTCGGTCGCGTGGGGGATGGCGTTGGCGTTGACGAAATGCTCCTGGAAGCGGGGCTCGATCGCCGTCTCGATCTTCTCGATGTCGCGCACGGTGCGCTCGATCCGCTCCCGCGCGGCGCGGTTGCACAGCGCGATCCGCGCCCCGTGGCCGGCGGCGTTGCCCGCGCTGGTGACGCGGTCGAGCGGCACGTCGGGGATCATGCCCAGCACCATCGCGTGTTTCGGGCTGATATGGGCGCCAAAGGCACCCGCCAGCACCACCCGCGCCACCCGGTCGACGCCGCGCTTGTCCATCAACAGGCGCGCGCCGGCGTAAAGCGCGGATTTCGCAAGCTGGATCGCCCGGATGTCGCCCTGCGTGACGGTGATGCGCGGCCCCCCCGTGGCGGTCGCGTCATGAACGAGATAGGCAAAGGTGCGCCCCGTGGGTTCGCAGCGGGCGGTGCCCGTCGCCTCGGGCCCGCCGATCAGGCCCGATGCGTCGAGAAGCCCCGCCATGCGCATCTCGGCCACCGCCTCGATGATGCCCGAGCCGCAGATGCCGGTGACGCCGGTGTCCTTCGTCGCCTCGGCGAAGCCGGGATCGTCGGACCAGAGCTCGCAGCCGATGACGCGGAAGCGGGGCTCCTTGGTCACCGGGTCGATCTCGATCCGCTCGATGGCGCCGGGGGCGGCGCGCTGGCCGGCGCTGATCTGCGCGCCCTCGAAGGCGGGGCCGGTGGGCGAGGAACAGGCAAGCACGCCGTGGCTGTCGCCGAGCAGGATCTCGGCATTGGTGCCGACGTCGACGATCAGGGTAAGGTCCTCGGCCTTGTCCGGTTCCTCGGACAGCGCGACGGCGGCGGCATCCGCGCCGACATGGCCCGCGATGCAGGGCAGGAGGTAGAGCTGCGCCGTGGGGGCGATGGTGTCGAGGCCGATGTCGCGGGCCGCGAGCGTGAGGCTGCCGGAGGTGGCGAGCGCGAAGGGCGCCTGGCCGAGCTCGACCGGGTCGATGCCGAGGAGCAGGTGGTGCATCACCGGGTTGCAGACGATCACCGTCTCGTAGATCAGCCGCGGGTCGATGCCGGCTTCGGCCGCGATCTCGGTCGCGAGCCGCGCGATGGCCTCCTGCACGGCGGCTGTCATCTCGGCGTCGCCGCCGGGGTTCATCATGGCGTAGGAGACCCGGCTCATCAGGTCCTCGCCGAAGCGTATCTGGGGGTTCATGAGGCCGGAGGACGCGAGCACGCGCCCATCGGTCAGGTCGCAGAGATGCGCCGCGATGGTGGTGGAGCCGAGGTCGATGGCGAGGCCGTAGAGGCCGCCCTCGTGCAGCCCGGGCCAGACGTCGAGGATGCGGATGTCGTCGCTGTTCGCGGGGTGGTGCAGCGCGAGGCTGACCTGCCACTGGCCCTTGCGCAGCGCCGGCTGCAGCTTCTGCAGAACGGTGAGGGGGGCGGTGACGCCCTCGATCTGCCACTGCTCCTTGAGCGCGGCCTTCACCCGTTCGAAATCGCCCGAGGGCTCGTGCATGTCGGGCTCGGTCACCTCGACCAGCACCAGCCGGGTGGCGGGGTCCATGGTGATTGGGCGGGCCGAGGCGGCCTTGCGCACCACCTGGCGGTGGACCTGGCTTTCGGGCGGCACGTCGATGACGACATCGCCCTGCACGGTGGCCTGGCAGCCGAGGCGGCGGCCCTGCTTGAGGCCGCGGACGCGGTCGTAGCGCGCCTCGACCGCGTTCCATTCGGAGAGCGCGCCGTCGCAGACGGTGACCCCGTGTTTGGGGAAATCGCCGTAGGATGGCGCCACCTGGCATTTCGAGCAGATGCCGCGGCCGCCGCAGACGCTGTCGAGGTCGACGCCAAGCTGGCGGGCGGCGGTCAGGACGGGGGTGCCAACCGGGAAGCGGCCGCGCTTGCCCGAGGGGGTGAAGATGACGAGGGGGTTGGTCTCAGCCATGCTGGAAGTCACCAATTTTTCTAGAAAAATTGGCCCGGGCAAAATCTTCTAGAAGATTTTGCGAAGAGGGCCTCAGCAGATCACGCGCAAGGGGGCGCCGCTGCAGATGATCACGAAGTCGCGGTCGCACTCGATCAGGTGAAAACCGCGCCGGCGCACCGCAAGTTCCAGCGCATCGCGCCCGATCTCGCGCTCCACGTCCACGATCTTGCGCCGGACAACGCCGCCGGTCTGCGCCGCCTTGGCGTGGAACACCTGGTCCAGCCAATCCTGGCCGAGAAGCGCGGGAGGTCGGGACATGATGCTCATGCCCCGACCTTGACCTGCCTCCGGTAAATGCCCGGTTAACCGCTGTCACGCGCGCCGCCGCCGCCGCCCGCCGGCCCGGCCGCCTTGTTCCTCGGCGTCGGGATCCTTGTTGAAGCGGATCCAGCCCGCACCGCCGGCATCCTGGTTCAGCAGGAAGTTGGCGGCGCGGATCGCCTCCATCTCCTTGCCGGGCCGCGGACGGGTCGAGCCCATGCCGAATAGCTTCACGAAGGTCTCGTCGTCCATGTCGGGCGGCAGGACGATGCCCGCGGCCTCGACCTCGGCCCGCTTGGCGGCGATCGCCTTGGGGCCCACGGGCAGGGCGACGGGGTTCATGATCGCGCTGGTCATGCCGGCGCCGAAGGCCATCGGCAGGAAGGCGTTGTTGATCCCGTGCCGGTTCGGCAGCCCGAAGGAGATGTTCGACGCCCCGCAGGTGGTGTTCACGCCCAGCTCCTCGCGCAGGCGGCGCACGAGGGTGAACACCTGGTGGCCCGCCGTCGCCATCGCGCCGATCGGCATCACCAGCGGGTCGACCACGATGTCGTGCGCCGGAATGCCGTAGTCGGCCGCGCGCTGCACGATCTTCTTGGCCACGGCGAAGCGCACGTCGGGGTCCTCGGAAATGCCGGTGTCGTCGTTCGAGATCGCCACCACCGCCACGTTGTATTTCTTGACCAGCGGCAGGACGACCTCCAGCCGCTCCTCCTCGCCGGTGACGGAGTTCACCAGCGGCCGGCCCTCGGCCGCCTCGAGACCCGCCTGCAGCGCGCCGGGCACCGACGAGTCGATGCACAGCGGGCAGTCGGTGACGCCCTGCACGACGCGGATCAGTTCCGGCATCAGCATCGGCTCGACGAAGTTGTTGTCGGCGTAGCGCGGATCCTCGCCCATCTTGTTGGAGAACACCGCGCCCGAGTTCACGTCCAGCACCGTCGCGCCGGCCTCGACCTGGGCGATGGCATCGGCCTCGACGCGGGAGAAATCGCCGCGCTCCAGCTCCTCGTTCAGGATCTTGCGGCCCGTCGGGTTGATCCGCTCGCCGATGACGCAGAAAGGCTGGTCGAAGCCGATGATCGTGGTGCGGGTCTTGGACTCGATGACGGTGCGGGTCATGGGGCGTGGGCTCTTTCTCAGGAGGCGGCGGCCGGCTGCGCCGGGGCGCCGCCGTGCTCGGTCGCCCAGGTGGCGTTGGCGGTGATCCCGCCGAGCGGGAAGAAGTGGATGCGTTCGATGTTCCGCCCGCGGCCTGCGGCCTTGGCCTGCGCGAGCGCGGTCAGGATCTCGGTCGGCTCGAAGGGCAGGAGCAGCTTCGACACGTCGCGGGCGCGCTTCTGCAGCACCGACAGCGACGGGCCGACGCCGCAGGCGATGGCGAACTTGATCAGCGTCTGCAGCTTGGCGGGGCCCGCGATGCCCAGGTGCACGGGCATGGCGATTCCGGCCGCGGCCAGCCGGTCGGCCCAGTCGAGCACCGGGCCGGCCTCGAAGGCGAACTGGGTCGCGATGGCGAAGGCCGCGTCGGAGCGGTTGGCGAAGTCCTGCTTCCACTTGAGCGCGGCCATCACCTCGGCCTCGCCCCCCTTGGGGTCGATGTCGCGGTTGCCCTCGGGGTGGCCGGCGACGTGGAGCCGCTCGAACCCGTCGAAGACGCCCGAGTCCAGAAGCTGCATCGAGGAATGGAACGCCCCCCGCGGCTCGGCGATGCCGCCGGCGAGGATCAGGCCCTGCTTCACGCCCGCCTCGCCCCGGTAGCGCGCGACCCAGTCGGCCAGCGTGGCGCGGTCGGGGATCGAGCGGGCGGGGAAATGCGGCATCGGCTCGTAGCCCTCGGCGCGCAGGCGGACGGCGGTGGCCAGCATGTCGGCGAAGTCGGTGCCGTCGATATGGGCGATGTAGACCCGCGTGCCGACGGGCAGGAGCGCGCGGAAATCCGCGATCTTCTCGGCGGTGCGCGGCATCACCTCGATGGAATAGCCCGCCAGCAGCGCCTCGAGCGAGGGCGAGGACGGGGCAGGGGCGGCGGCCCGGCTGCGGAAGTTCAGAAGCGCCATCGCGGTCTCCCAGATCGAGGCCATGGCCTCAGGCGGCGGTTGTGTCGGTGGAACGGTCGAACCCGTCGGCCTCGATCAGGCGGCGGATGCGGTCGGGGTCGTAGGCGGCCTCGAGCCGGGCGGCCTCGGACGCGGCGAGCGCGTCGGGGTCGCCCTCGACCTCGCCGACCTCGACCCGGCGCCACTCGGCCAGATAGGCGTCCTGGTCCTTGGCGCCGATCTTCATCGCGCAGCGGTCGATGGCCTGCTCGAAGCGCTCGGGCAGCACCGCCTTGGACCCGCGACGCCCCTTGCCCACGATGACCTGGGCGGGAATGTCGCGCCAGAAGACATGGGTCACGATGGGCATCGGCGGCGTCCTTCCTCGGGCGAGCGTCCTGCGGTTGCCGCGCACCATAGGCGAGGCCCGCGGCACGGCGCGCTCCGTTTTCGACACAAGCCGGGGCGGGAGCGACCCCGGCCCGTCGGGAGATAGCCGCCGGCGGCCGAAAGGGCGAGGGCCGGGGCGGCCCAAAATTCTCATGAAGATGTTGAGTCGCGTTCGCGCGCCCGGACCCAACTCCATTGTGACGGCGGGCCGGCCTTGCTACATTGCGACCAACACATGATTTTCGGAGGCCCGCATGTCGCGCAAGCGCAAGGGCGGCGCCGGTCCGTTCCCCAGACCCGTGGCCGACGTGGTGCCCCTTGCGCCGGCCGCAGACCCGCCTGTCGAACGGCGCGACGCGCCCGCTTCCCGGCCCGACCCGGCCGATCTCTACGCCGCCCTCGACCTCGGCACCAATTCCTGCCGGATGCTGATCGCCCAGCCCAAGGGCAACCAGCTGCATGTCGTGGATTCGTTCTCCAAGAGCGTCCAGCTGGGGCAGGGGCTGGAGGCCTCGGGCCGGCTCAGCCGTGCCTCGATGGCGCGCGCGGTGGGGGCGCTCAAGATCTGCCAGCGCAAGCTGGAGAAACACAACGTCAGCCGGATGCGGCTGGTGGCCACCGAGGCCTGCCGCCGGGCGACCAACGCGCGCGACTTCATCGCCGTGGTCAAGCGCGAGACCGGGCTGGAGCTGGAGATCATCCAGCCCGAGGAGGAGGCGCGCCTGGCCGTGGTGTCCTGCGCGCCGCTGGTCTCGGCCAAGACCGAGCAGTTGCTGGTCGTCGACATCGGCGGCGGCTCGACCGAGCTGGTGTGGATCGACCTGTGCCGGGTGCCGCGGCTGGAGCGGCCGCGGGCGATCATGCGGCTGCACCAGGGCTTCGACCACCCCGACACGGTGTTCCCGCGCGCCAAGGTGGTGGACTGGATCTCGATCCCGCTGGGCGTGGCGACGCTGAAGGACATGTATGACGACGTCGCCGACGACGGGGCGCGGTTCGCGCTGATGAGCTGGTTCTTCGAGGAGAAGCTCGCGGCCTTCTCGCCCTACGACGACGCCGCCGACCAGGCGCGGGAGGGGTTCCAGATCATCGGCACCTCGGGGACCGTCACCACGGTGGCGGCCTCGCACCTAGGGCTGCGGCGCTACGACCGCAACAAGGTGGACGGCCTCAGGATGACCTCCGACCAGATCGACCGGGTGATCACGCAGTACCTGGCGCTCGGCCCCGAGGGGCGTCGCCGCGACCCGCGGATCGGGCGCGACCGGCAGACGCTGATCATGTCGGGGGCGGCGATCCTGCAGGCGCTGCTCCGGGCCTGGCCGACGGACCGGCTGACGGTGGCGGACCGGGGGCTGCGCGAGGGGCTGCTCTACGCGCAGATGTCGGCAGACGGGGTGCTGGAGGACGGGCCGTTCTGAGCGGCGGCGCGTGCGGCGGGCGGAGGGCTTGCGCCGCCTTCGGCGTCGTATGCCTGAGGGTTTGCGCCGCCTTCGGCGTCGCCGGGGGCGATTTTCGCGGGGCGCGAAAATCGCGGGTGGCGACGGGGCGCGGCGGCCCGGCGGGGCGCGGGTTGCGCCGTTGCCTGCGTATTTGGGGAAAGATGAAGCGGGCAGGGGTGCTTGACCGGTCGTCTCGCGCCCTAGGTAGAGCGCGACGACGACCAGCGAGCTGACCTGCCCATGACGCCCCCCGTGATCTACTGGACCCGCCGGGATTTCCGCCTGTCGGACAATCCCGCCCTTGTCGCCGCCTGCGCCAGCGGGGCGCCGGTGATCCCGGTGTTCGTCTGCGACGAGGTGGTGGAGGGGCTGGGCGCGGCGCCGAAGTGGCGGCTGGGGCTGGGGGCCGAGGCCTTCGCGGCGCGGCTGGACGAGGCCGGCAGCCGGCTGGTGTGTCGGCGCGGGCCGGCTCTGGAGGTGATCCGCGCGCTGGTGGCCGAGACGGGCGCGACGGCGGTGCACTGGAACCGGCTCTACGATCCCGACAGCCGGCGGCGCGACGAGGCGGTGAAGGCGGCGCTGAAGGCCGACGGCATCGCGGCGGTGAGCCATGCCGGGCACCTGGTGCACGAGCCCTGGACGGTCGAGACCGGGACGGGCGGGTTCTACAAGGTCTACACCCCGTTCTGGAAGGCGGTGCGCGGGCGCGACGTGGCCGCGCCGCTGGCGGTGCCGCGGCTCAGGGCGCCGGAGCAGTGGCCACCCGGCGACGACATCGCCGGCTGGGGCCTCGGGGCGGCGATGGACCGGGGTGCGGATGTGGTGCGGCCCCATTGCGTGATCGGCGAGGCCGGGGCGCAGGGGCGGCTGGGGGCCTTCGTGGTCAACCGGATCGGCGCCTATGCCGAGGACCGCGACCGGCTGGACGTCGACGGCACCTCGGGCCTGTCCGAGAACCTGACCCATGGCGAGATCTCGGCGCGGACCTGCTGGCATGCCGGGATGCGGGCGATGGAGGAGGGCAAGGCCGGGGCCGAGACCTTCCTCAAGGAGCTGATCTGGCGCGACTTCGCCTATCACCTCGTCCACCACACGCCGCACATCACCACGCGCAACTGGCGTGAGGAGTGGGAGGCGTTCCCCTGGAACACCGACGCGGACCACCCCCATGTGCAGGCCTGGCAGCGCGGGCGCACCGGCATGGCCATCGTCGACGCGGCGATGCGCGAGATGTACGTGACGGGGCGGATGCACAACCGGGCGCGGATGCTGGTGGCGTCCTACCTGACCAAGCACCTGCTCACGCACTGGAAGATCGGGATGGACTGGTTCGCCGACTGCCTGGTGGACTGGGACCCGGCCTCGAACGCCATGGGCTGGCAGTGGTCGGCGGGGTCGGGGCCCGACGCGACGCCCTATTTCCGCGTGTTCAACCCCGAGACCCAGGCCGAGAAGTTCGACCCGCTGGGCCGCTACCGCCGGGCCTGGGTGGCCGAGCTGTCGTCGCGGCCGCCCGATACCGCCACCAGCTACTTCGCCGCGATCCCGCGGGGCTGGGGCATGGCAGCGGGCGACCCCTACCCGCGGGCCCCCGTGGTCGACGCGGCCGAGGGGCGGCGGCGGGCGCTGGACGCCTACGAGACCCGGGGATTCTGACCTTGGGTGAAACAATCGGGGCTTGTGCTGCGTTGCAGCTTCTGCCCAAATCGCGCGCCAGACAAGGGGACCACATGGACGTCAGGACAACCACGAAGGGAGAGGCCAATCTCCCCCGTTATTTCCAGCCGGTGTTCGACACGGCCAACAAGATGCAGCACGGCCGCCTCGACATGGTGCTGCCGGACGGGCGCGTGTTCCGCGCCGCGGGGCACGGGCCGGGGCCGGTGGCGGAGCTGCACATCCACAACCCCGACATCTTCGCCCGGCTGATCCGCGAGGGCGACCTCGGCTTTTGCGAGGCCTATCTCGACGGCTGGTGGTCGACGCCCGACCTGCAGGCCTTCATGGACCTCGTCCACGCCGACAACGAGGAGGTCTACGACGGCTTCCTCGGCATGGGGATCGTGCGCACCTACGAGAAGCTGCGCTTCTGGTGGCAGTCGAATTCCAAGCGCCAGGCGCGCAAGAACATCTCCTACCACTACGACCTCGGCAACGAGTTCTACGGGCTCTGGCTCGACGACACGATGACCTATTCCTCGGCCCTGTTCCGCAGCGGGCAGGAGAGCCTCGAGGCGGCGCAGATTGCGAAATACGAGAGCATGGTCGACCAGATGGGCGCCCAGCCCGGCGACCACATCCTCGAGATCGGCTGCGGCTGGGGCGGCTTCGCCGAATACGCCGCGAAGGAGCGGGGCCTGCGCGTCACCGGCCTGACCATCTCGAAGGAACAGTACGACTACGCCGTGGCGCGGATCGCCGCCGCGGGCCTGTCGGACCGGGTCGAGATCAAGCTGCAGGACTACCGCGACGAGCGCGGGCAGTACGACGGCATCGCGTCGATCGAGATGTTCGAGGCGGTGGGGGAGAAATACTGGCCGGTCTATTTCCGCACGCTGCGCGACAACCTCAAGCCCGGCAAGAACGCGACGCTGCAGATCATCACGGTGCAGGACCGCCGCTGGCACGTCTACCGGCGCGGCGTCGATTTCATCCAGAAATACATCTTCCCGGGCGGGATGCTGCCCGCACCCAAGGTGCTGCGCGCCGAGGTGGAGCGCGCGGGGCTGCGGGTCGCCCATTCCATCGAGTTCGGGGAAAGCTACAGCCAGACGCTGCGGCGCTGGCACGAGACCTTCAACGAGAAATGGGACGACGTGGCCCGGCTCGGCTTCGACGACCGGTTCCGGCGGATGTGGAACTTCTACCTCACCGCCTGCGCCGCGACCTTCCACTTCGGCAACACCGACGTGACCCAGATCACGGTGACGCGGCCGGGCTGAGGCGCATTTTCCACGGGCCTTGCCCGCTTCGGCCACAAAACCGCCAGAAACATGGGGTGATCTTCGCCCCATGTTCTTTCCGACGCACATAGAGAACCGTGGAAGTTCGAACCGGATGCCGACCGCCGCACGGCTGGTCGGCGCGGTGGTGTTCTTCGGGGTTGGCTGGGCCGCGGCGCTGCAGGTGCTGACGACGGTGCCCGAAGGCACGCCCGCGACCTTCTTCCCGGTGACGATCGCGATGATCGGGCTCTGGCAGGGCTGGAGCGTGGCCGGCGCCAACGCGGGCCGGGGCCGGTCGATGGCGGTGGCGAACGGGCTGCGCACCTCCATCCAGATAGCGGCGCTGGGGCTGATCGTGTTCGCGCTGCGCACCATGTTCGAGCGGTCCATGAGCCTGCGCTACGACGGCTTCGGCGAGGCGGTGGTCGCGGCGATGGACCTGTTCATCGAATACTTCTTCCAGTCGCTGATCGCCCCGGTCTGGGGCGTGCTGCTGGTCGGGGGTGTCATCGGCGGGTTGATCTGCGAAGGTGCCGCGCGACGCTGGCGCTGACTCGCACCCCCGGGGGCCTTTCATGACCGAGATCTTCCTGTTTGGCACGCTGTGCCATGGGCCGCTCCTGCGCGCCGTCGCGGGGGCGGATCTGGCCGTGCGCCCCGCCGCGATGCCGGGCGCGCGGGTGGCGAAGGTCGCGGGCGCGGCCTGGCCGATGCTGGAGGACGCGCCCGGCGCGCGGGCCGAGGGCGTGCTGATCGAGGCCAGCGGCGAGGCGCTGGCGCGGCTGGATTTCTACGAGGCGGTGTTCGGCTACACCCGCCAGCCCGTGACCGTCGAGATGCGCGGCGCGGCGCGGGTGGTGGACGCGTGGCGGCCCCATGGCGCGCCGGGCGCGCCCGACGGCCCCTGGTCGCTGGACGCCTGGGCGCGGGACTGGGCGGCGCTGACCATCCTCGCCGCGCAGGAGGTGATGCGCCAGCGCGCCGAGGGGGCCACGGCCGATGACATCGCCCGGCGCTACTGGATGATCTGCGCCCGCGCGCAGGCCGAGGTCTCGGCGGGCGCCTGGGCGCGACCGGGGCTGGTGGGCCGCACGCCGCACCGCGACACGGTCGAGGTGGTCGCCCGCCGCCACCCCTATTCCCGCTTCTTCACGGTCGAGGAGCTGGCCGTCCGCCACCCGCAGTTCGACGGCACGCAGTCGCCGGTGCAGGAGCGCGCGGTGTTCCGCGTCGCCGACGCCGTCACCGTGCTGCCCTACGACCCGGTGCGCGACCGGATCCTGCTGATCGAGCAGATCCGGCTCGGCGCCTACGCCCATGGCGACGCGCATCCCTGGCTGCTGGAGCCGGTCGCCGGCATGATCGACGCGGGCGAGGCGCCCGAGACCGCCGCCCGCCGCGAAACCGTCGAGGAGGCGGGGCTGGACCTCGGCGACCTCCATTTCGTCGCCCGCTACTACCCCAGCCCCGGCGGCATCGCGCAGGTGCTGACCTCCTATGTCGGGATCGCCGACCTGCCCGACGACGCCGCCGGGATCGGCGGGCACGACCACGAGGGCGAGGACATCCTGTCCCACCTCGTCGACTGGCCGCTGGCCCTGGAGATGCTAAAGCGCGGCGACATGGCGAACGCGCCGCTGGTCGTGTCGATGCAGTGGCTGATGCTGAACCGGGACCGGCTGCGGCCTTCGGCTTGAGGTTTCGGGCGGGGGGGCCTATCCCTTGGGCCTCAGATCCACGCCAGCCCGGAAGGCCCCGCGCCATGACCATCCATTCCGATCTCGCCGCCGCCATCGGCAACACGCCCCTGATCCGGCTGCGCCGGCTCAGCGAGGAGACGGGCTGCGAGATCCTGGGCAAGGCCGAGTTCATGAACCCCGGCCAGTCGGTCAAGGACCGCGCCGCGCTCTACATCATCCGCGACGCGGTGGCGAAGGGGCAGCTGCGCCCCGGCGGCACCATCGTCGAGGGCACGGCCGGCAACACCGGCATCGGGCTGGCGCTGGTCGGCGCCTCGATGGGGTTCCGCACCGTGATCGTGATGCCCGAGACCCAGAGCCAGGAAAAGAAGGACATGATCCGCCTGGCCGGCGCCGAGCTGATCCAGGTGCCCGCCGCGCCCTATTCCAACCCCAACAACTACGTCCGCTATTCCGGCCGGCTGGCCGAGCGGCTGGCCCAGTCCGAGCCGAACGGCGCGATCTGGGCGAACCAGTTCGACAACGTGGCTAACCGGCAGGCGCATATCGAGATGACCGGCCCCGAGATCTGGGACCAGACCGGGGGCCGCGTCGACGGCTTCGTCTGCGCGGTCGGCTCGGGCGGCACGCTGGCGGGCGTCGGCATGGCGCTGCAGCACAGGGGGGTCAAGATCGGGCTGGCCGACCCCGAGGGCTCGGGGCTCTACAGGCTCTACACCGGCAAGGAGGCCGGCGGCGACAGCATCACCGAAGGCATCGGGCAGGGGCGGATCACCGCCAACCTGCAGGGCTTCACCCCCGATGCCTGCTACAAGATCCCCGACAGCGAGGCGCTGCCGATCGTGTTCGACACCCTGGCCGAGGAGGGGCTGTGCCTCGGCGGCTCGTCGGGCGTGAACATGGCCGGCGCCGTGCGCATGGCCCGCGAGATGGGGCCGGGGCACACCATCGTGACGATCCTGTGCGACTACGGCACGCGATACCAGTCCAAGCTCTTCAACCCCGCGTTCCTGCGCGAGAAGGGGCTTCCGGTCCCGCCCTGGCTCGTGCGTGAACCGGCCGACATTCCGGACGTGTTCCAAGACTGATGACCTTTCCCTTCCTGACCCGCCTGCTCCTGGTGCTCGGGCTTGCGCTGACGCCGCTTGCGCCCGCGCTGGCCCAGACCGACGCCGCCGACCCCGCCGCCCCGGCCGCCGCCGAGGAGCAGGGGCCGATCGACTACGCCGCCTGGGAAGAGGCCGCGACCCGCGCCGAGAACCTGATCGAGGCGCAGACCGCCTCCACCGCCTTCCTGACCAACCTGCGCGCGACGCTGGTGAACTGGCGCGCGCGGTTCCTCGCGGCGCAGAACGCCAACGCGACGCGGATCGCCACGATCCAGGCCCAGATCGACGCGCTGGGGGCGCCGCCCGCCGAGGGCGCGACCGAGCCCGCGCAGATCGCCGAGCGGCGGACGGCGCTGACCCAGCAGCTGGCCGACGCGCAGGTGCCCCGGCTGACCGCGACCGAGGCGTTCAACCGCGCCGACGGGCTGATCGCCGAGGTCGACGCCATCCTGGCCGAACGGCAGGCGCGCGAGCTGTTCGAGCGCGACCCCGCGCCGGTGAACCCGCTGAACTGGCCGCCCGCCGCGGTGGGCCTGCGCGACCTGACCGTCACGCTGCTCGGGGAGGTCTCGGGCATCAAGTCGGGGCGCGACCCCGAGGACAACCCCTGGGACCGGGCGCCCTTTGCCGTCGTCATGGTGCTGGTGGCGCTGCTCCTGCTCCTGCGCAGCCGCTTCATCGTCGGGCGCTGGACCGAACGGATGCAGCTGCAGGTGGCCGAACGGCGCGGGCGCGGGGCGCTGGCGTTCCTGATCTCGCTGCTGCAGGTGGCGCTGCCGATCGGCGGGCTGGTCCTGTTCGGCGCGGCCACCGTCTACCTCGACATCCTAGGCGCGATCGGCATCGCGCTGCTCGAGGCGTCGATCGCGGGCCTCGTGTCGATCTACCTGGCGCTGTGGCTGGGCGGGCGCCTGTTTCCCGCCAACCCCGAGCTGCCCGCGGCCTTCGGCGTGTCCGAGGCCCTGCGCCCGGCCTTCCGCCGCGGCTCGCTGTTCGTGGGTCTGTTCCTCGGCCTCGGCACCTTCGCCGAGACGGTGGCCACCCAGGACGTGGTGCCGCTGGCCGCGCGCGGGCTGTTCGTGCTGCCGGTCTATGTCGGCATGTCGTTCAGCTTTCTCTGGCTCGCCCGGCTCCTGCGGCTGCACCGCAAGGCCGTGCTCGACGCGCTGGAGGAGGGCGACGGCGACGGCAGCTTCGCCAGCCGAACCCTGCGCTTCGTCGGGCTGGCGCTGCGCGTGGTGGGCGTGGTCGGCCCCGCGCTGGCCGCGGTCGGCTACCTGAACCTGGCCGAGGCGGTGATGACGCCCACGGCGCTGACGCTGGGCCTGTTCGGCCTGATCGTCGCGCTGCAGGTGCCGATCCGCGACCTCTACGCGCTCGGCACCGGCAAGTCGCAGGAAGAGGCCGGGCAGGCGCTGCTGCCGGTGATGGTGAACCTGCTGCTGGTCTTTGGCCTGATGCCGGTGCTGGCGCTGATCTGGGGGATGCGCAGCGAGCAGCTGTCCGAAATCATCAGCCGCTTCTTCGAAGGCTTCGACCTCGGCGGCACCCGGATCACGCCCGCGATCCTGCTGGCCGTGATCGCCGTCTTTACCATCGGCCTGCTGGCCACGCGGCTCCTTCAGGGCGCGCTCCGCTCCACCGTGCTGCCGCGCACCCGGCTGGACCTCGGCGCGCGCAACGCGGTGGTGTCGGGCATCGGCTATGTCGGCATCGCCATCGCGGCGGTCATCGCCATCACCACGGCGGGCATCGACCTGACGGCGCTCGGCGTCGTTCTGGGCGCGCTGTCGGTCGGCATCGGCTTCGGCCTGCAGAACGTGGTCAACAACTTCGTCTCGGGCATCATCCTGCTGATCGAGCGTCCGATCTCCGAGGGCGACTGGATCGAGGTCGGCCCGACCATGGGCATCGTCAAGTCGATCTCGGTGCGCTCCACCGTGATCGAGACCTTCGACAAGACCGACGTGATCGTGCCGAACGCCGACCTGATCGCCGGGACCGTCACGAACTGGACCCGCGGCAAGACGATCGGCCGCGCGGTCGTCACGGTGGGCGTGGCCTACGGCACCGACACGCGCCGGGTGCAGCAGATCCTGCTCGAGATCGCCCGCGCCCAGCCCGAGGTGGCCCGCTACCCCGAGCCGGGGGTGGATTTCCTGGGCTTCGGGGCCGACAGCCTCGATTTCCGCATCCGCATGATCCTGCGCGACATCAACAACCTGGTGAAGGTCAAGACCGAGGTGCACCACCAGATTGCCGAGCGCTTCAGGGCCGAGGGCATCGAGATCCCCTTCGCGCAGCGCGACATCTGGCTGCGCAACCCCGAGGCGCTGGCGCCGCGGCCGCGGGTGCTTGACGGCACCGGCGAGGCCGAGGATGACGGCGACGACACCGCCCCGGCCCCGCGCGAGGAAGGCAACGGACCATGACGACCGAGCCCCTGTTCCTGACCGACCCCTACCGCACCTCGGCCAAGGCCCGGGTGCTGGCCCATACCGCCGAGGGCGGGCTGGTGCTGGACCGGACCATCTTCTACGCCCGCGGCGGCGGCCAGCCGGGCGATTCCGGCACGCTCGACTGGGACGGCGGGCGCATTCCCGTGGCGACCGCGGTCAAGGGCGAGGCGGGGGCCATCGTGCTGGTGCCGGCCGAGCCCGCGATCCTGCCGCCCGTCGGCGCCGAGGTCGGCCAGCGCCTCGACTGGGACCGGCGCTTTGGCCACATGCGCGTGCACACCGCGCTGCACCTCCTGTCGGTGGTGATCCCGCTGCCGGTGACGGGTGGGGCGATCGGCGCCGACAAGGGCCGGCTCGACTTCGACATGCCCGACAGCCCCGAGGACAAGGCGGTGCTGGAGGGGCGGCTGAACGCGCTCGTCACCCGCGACCTGCCCGTGACCGAGGACTGGATCACCGAGGCCGAACTCGACGCCAACCCCGGCCTCGTCAAGACCATGTCGGTGCAGCCCCCGCGCGGGGCGGGCCGGATCCGGCTGATCCGCATCGGCGAGGGGGCGGGTCAGATCGACTTGCAGCCCTGCGGCGGCACCCACGTCAAGCGCACCGGCGAGATCGGGAAGCTCGTCATCGGCAAGATCGAGAAGAAGGGCCGCCAGAACCGCCGCATCACCGTCGAACTGGGCTGACGGACGCCGCAGGCCCGGTCATCGGGCCGCCGGCTGGGCCATGGATCATGGGGGGCAAAAAAAAGCACCCCGTCGAGATGTCCGCGGCCCGGCGGGTTGGCTGAGGTGCACCTGAGCAAGAGGGCCGCCCCGCCGGGCCTTGTGCGGACATATCTTGGAGTGTCCCCGACAAGGTGCCACAATTCGGCAACATCTCAAAGGAAAATATCTTTCGATCCGCTAGGAGCTTGTCCGTCCCCGGCCCTCGAATCTCGGCAGCATCGCCGAGAAGTCCCGGCCGCGGCCGTCCTCCTCCTCGACGAAGCGGGCATAGAGCGCGGCCGCCAGCGCCCCCATCGGCGTGTCGGCGTCGGCGCCCTCGGCCGCCGCCTGGCTGAGGCGCAGGTCCTTGAGCATCAGTTCCGCCGCGAAGCCGGGCCTGTAGCCGTTGTCCGCGGGGCTGGTCGGGCCGACGCCGGGGGCGGGGCAGTAGGTGTTCATCGACCAGCTCTGCCCCGACGAGGTCGAGACCACGTCGAACATCGCCTGCCGGTCCAGCCCCAGCTTGTCGGCCAGCGCGAAGGCCTCGCAGGTGGCGATCATGGTGACGCCGAGGATCATGTTGTTGCAGATCTTGGCGGCCTGCCCGTTGCCCGCCGGCCCGCAATGCACCGCCTTGCGGCCCATCGCGTCGAACAGGGGTTTCGCGGTGGCGAAGGCCTCGGGCGTGCCGCCGACCATGAAGGTCAGCGTGCCGGCCGCCGCCCCGCCCACGCCCCCCGACACCGGCGCATCGAGCGACCCGAGCCCCGCACCCGCGGCCATCGCGGCCACCTCGCGGGCGCTGGCCACGTCGACGGTGGAGCAGTCGAGAAGGACCGCGCCCGGCTCCATCGCCGGGATCACCTCGGCCGCGACCTGTTTCAGGATCGCGCCGTTCGGCAGCATGGTGATGACCACCTCGGCGCCCTTCGCCGCCCCGGCCGCGCTGTCGGCCCGCGTCACGCCCTCGGGCGCGGCGGCTGCCACGTCGTAACCCGTCACCGCGTGGCCCGCCTTGACGAGGTTGGCGGCCATCGGCGCGCCCATGTTGCCCAGACCGATGAACCCGATCCTCATGACCCTCTCCCTTTCTCAGAGCTTCAGTGCGTCGGCGCCGAGCGGCAGCAGCATCGCCGCCACCTCGGTCGCGGGCACGGCATCCAGCGCCGCGTGGCGCCAGCGCGGCGTCCGGTCCTTGTCGATGATCGCCGCCCGGATGCCTTCCAGGAAATCGCCCTTCTCCATCGCGCGGTAGGTAAAGCGGTATTCCTGCTCCAGCGCCGCGTCGATGGTGTCGCGCAGCCGGGCGCGGTGGACCAGCTCGACCGTGCAGGCGACGGCCAGCGGGCTGTTGCGGTTCATGAGCTTCAGGGCGCCCTCGGCCACCGCGCTCCCGTCGATGGTCAGCAGGTTCAGCACGTCGCGGAGGGTGTCGCCCGCGAACAGGCGGTCGATCGCGGCCCGGTCGGCGGCCAGCGGGGCCTCGGGCGCGGGCGCGGCCGCGCGGTCCACCGCCTCCCAGTCGCCGGTCTCGCACAGCTCGGCCACCAGCGCGGGCCAGGCCTCGCGCGGGATGTAGTAGTCCGCGAACTCCGCGAGGATCGCGTCGCCCGGGCCCATGCGCGCCCCCGTGACGCCGAGGTATTCGCCCAGCCGCCCCGGCGCGCGGGCCAGCAGCAGCGTGCTGCCCACGTCGGGCACCAGCCCGATCCCGCATTCGGGCAGGGCGATTTGGCTCGTCTCGCAGACCACCCGGTGCGAGGCGTGGCAGCCGATGCCGACGCCGCCCCCCATGGTGAAGCCCTGCATCAGGCTGACCACGGGCTTGGGGAAATGGAAGAACCGCGCGTTCATCCGGTATTCGTCGGCCCAGAACCGGCGCCCGTAGGCGTAATCCTCGGCCATCCCCGTCGCGTGCATCTCGGCGATGTCGCCGCCGGCGCAGAAGGCGCGGTCGCCCTCGGCGTCGATCACCACCAGCGCCACCGCGCCGTCGTCCGCCCAGCCGATCAGCGCCGCGTCGATGGCGCGCACCATGTCGTAGCTCAGCGCGTTCAGCGCCTGCGGCCGCCGCAGCGTGATCCGCCCCGCGCGCCCCTCGACGCGGATGTCGATGTCCTCAGCCATGCCGCCGCCCAGCCCCCTTCATCTTTCCCAAAATACGCATGACCCGCCCGCCGCCTAGCGCGCGGCCAGCATGTGGCGCGCCACGATCAGGCGCATGATCTCGTTGGTGCCCTCGAGGATCTGGTGCACGCGCAGGTCGCGCACCAGCTTCTCGATGCCGTAGTCGGCCAGGTAGCCGTAACCGCCGTGCAGCTGCAGGCACTGGTCGACGATGCGGCTGCCGGCCTCGGTCACGAATTTCTTGGCCATGGCGCAATGTTTCGTCGCGTCCGGCGCGCCCTGGTCCAGTTTCCACGCCGCCTGCCGCAGCATCACGCGCGCGGCCTCCAGCTCGATCTCCATGTCCGCCAGCCGGAACTGCAGCGCCTGGAACTGGTCGATGCTCTGCCCGAAGGCCTTGCGCTCGCCCATGTAGGCCAGCGTCTGCTCCAGCGCCGCCGCCGCCGCGCCCAGCGAACAGGCCGCGATGTTGAGCCGCCCGCCGTCCAGCCCCGCCATGGCGTATTTGAACCCCAGCCCTTCCTCGCCCAGCAGGTTGCCGGCCGGCACCGCGCAGGCGTCGAACTGCACCTGCCGCGTCGGCTGCGAGCGCCAGCCCATCTTGTCCTCGAGCCCGCCGAAGGACAGGCCCGGGGCGCCGTCCTCGACGATCACCGCCGAGATCCCGCGCGGGCCGTCGCCGCCGGTGCGGCACATCACGATGTAGGCGTCCGAATAGCCGCCTCCCGAGATGAAGGCCTTGGTGCCGGTCAGCGCGTAGCCGTCGTTGGTGCGCTCGGCCCGCGTCTTGAGCGCGGCCGCGTCCGAGCCCGAGCCGGGTTCGGTCAGGCAGTAGGAAAAGAAGGTCTCCATGCCCAGCGCTCGGGGCAGGAACCGGGCCTGCAGCTCGTCCGAGCCATAGAGCTCGATCATCTTGGCGCACATGTTGTGGATCGACAGGAAGGCCGCGACCGAGGGGCAGGCGCGGCTCAGCGCCTCGAACACCAGCGTCGCCTCGAGCCGGCTCAAGCCCGATCCGCCCTTGTCCTCGGACACGTAGAGCCCGCCGAAGCCCAGCGCGGCCAGCTTGGGCCACAGCGCCTTGGGGATCGTGCCCTCCCGTTCCCAGTCGCGCGCGTGGGGCGCGATCTCGGCCTGGCCGAACTCCAGCGCCATGTCGTGGACGGCCTGCGCCTCCTCGCTCAGTGCGAAGTCCATCTGCGGCTCCTCCCCTTGGTGCCCGAAGAATTGAACGCTCGTTTAATTACCGACTGTTGCAGGAGTTTTGCAAGGCCGCCCGCGCGCCCGTCACAGGTCGAGGTGGTACTCCTCGATCAGGTGGTCGACCACCGCCTTCATCGCCGCGCGGTCGTCGCGCCCCGCGGCCCTGGCCTCGGCGAAGGCGCGGCGCTGGCGCGTGGCGCTGGTGCCGGCCTCGGCGATGTGGGCCAGCCGCGCGATCTCAGCCTCGCAGCCCAGCGCGGCGGCGTCCTCGGCGATCAGCTCGCGGATCTCGGCCACGGCCCGGGGCAGGGGGATGATGGCCCTTGCGCCGAAGTCGATCAGCCCCTCGGTCGTGCCGTAGCGCTGCGCGCGCCAGCGGTTCTCGTTGATCAGGAAGCGGTCGTAGATGCGCCAGCGCTGGTTCTTCTGCCGCAGCCGGTGGAAGAAGCGCATCAGGCACTGCACCAGGGCGGCCAGCGCCAGCGCGTCCTCCATCCGGGGGGAGACATCGCAGATGCGGGCCTCCAGCGTCGGGAAGCGGTGCGAGGGGCGCAGGTCCCACCAGATCTTGGTGGTGTCCTCGATCAGCCCCAGCTCGATCAGCGTGTCGGTGGTGCGGCCGTATTCCGCGAAGGAACTGAACAGTGGCGGCAGCCCGGTACGCGGCAGGTTGTCGAACACCGTCAGCCGGTAGGAGGCCAGCCCCGTGTCCTGCCCCTGCCAGTAGGGCGACGACGCCGACAGCGCCAAGAGATGCGGCAGGAAGTAGGACATCTGCCCCATCAGGTCGATCCGCGTCTCGTCGTCGGGCAGCCCGACATGGACATGCATCCCGCAGATCAGCATCCGCCGCACCACGCCGCCGAGGTCCTGGGCAAGACGGTTGTAGCGGTCCTTGTCGGTGTGGTGCTGGTCCTTCCAGTCGGCGAAGGGGTGGCAGGACACCGCGATCGGCGACAGCCCGTGCCGGGCCGCGCAGGCCGAGACCGTGGCGCGCAGGCGCCTCAGATCCTCGCGCGCGGCGGCGATGTCGGTGCAGACGCGGGTGCCGATCTCGATCTGGCATTGCAGGAACTCGGGGCTGACCTGCCCCTCGAGCTCGGCGGCGCAGGCCTGCATCAGCCCCTCGGGCGCCTGGCGCAGATCGCCCGTCTCGCGGTCGACGAGGAGGTATTCCTCCTCGATCCCCAGCGTGAAGGCCTGGTCGGTCATGCGCGCGCCCCCTCCGGTTGCGGTCGTGCCAGCATGGCCGGGGCGGCGGGGCCTTGCCAAGGGGCAAGGCGGGCGCGGACGTCAGGGCACGGTCTGCAGCAGGGTCTCCAGCGCGCCGGGGCGCAGGCCCAGCACGTCCTCGGCCTGCTCGGTCTCGCGCACGACCCGCACGGCCAGGTCGGCCACCCCGTCCCAGCTGCGCTGGAACATCAGGGCCAGACGCAGGCTGACGTCCGTAGGCGCAAGGTACAGCAGCATCGCGGGCCCGCCGGTTTCGTAGAAGGCGGCGGCCTTGACCGCCTGCATCTGCATCAGCCGGGCATAGTCGCGGTCGAACCCCGTCACCTCGCTCAGGTCCAGCAGGTGCTTTTCCCGTCTGCGCCGGTCCGGGTGTTCGAGGTAGTCGCAGAACGCGGACTGACCGTCGCAGAACCGCACGTGACCCGTGTAGCGCACGGTCACGAGTGCATGGTCCGGAAAAATCCGGAACGTTACTGGCATGACAACTCTCGCCTGACACTGGAAACGCCGTCCTCGCAGTTTTGTGAAAATCGCGGAGCCGTGACAAGCGTTAACTTGCGCAACCGCTCCCCTTGCCGGGCGTCGCGCGGGCCGCTATCTGCCCCGGCGGCGCATCGCGGGCGGCATCGGGCCGGCCCTGCCGGCGCATCGCACGGGTGCTTCGGTGTCCTCCCCCACATTCGACTGCACGGCCTGCGGGGCCTGCTGCTTCGGCGGTCACGACCGCTATGTCGCCCTTCTGCCCGAGGACCGCGGCCGCGCGATTCCGGCCTCGGCCACGACCGAGATCGAGGGCCGCCGCTACATGAGCATGGCCTGCGGGCATTGCGCGCAACTGACGGTCACGGCCGAGGGCGCCACGCTCTGCGCGATCTACGAGGACCGCCCGACCGCCTGCCGCGCCTTCCGCGCGGGCAGCTTCGAATGCCTCAAGGCGCGCCAGCACCGTGGGCATGAGGCCGAGGCGTTGCGCGCCTTCGCCATGGCGCAAACGCAACCGGCGCCGCCCCCGCCGGGGACGGCGCCGGTGATGGTGCCGGGGGCGGGGATGGCCCCGCCCGAGGCGCCTGTCATTCCATCGCCTTGAAGTTGAAGGCCGCGCCTTCCTTGATGCCCGAGGGCCAGCGCGCCGTCACCGTCTTGGTCCGCGTGTAGAAGCGGAAGGCGTCCGGCCCGTGCTGGTTCAGGTCGCCGAAGCCCGACCGCTTCCAGCCGCCGAAGGTGTGGTAGGCCAGCGGCACCGGGATCGGCACGTTGATGCCGACCATGCCGATGTTGATGCGGTTGGCGAAGTCGCGCGCCGCGTCCCCGTCGCGGGTGAAGATCGCGGTGCCGTTGCCGTATTCGTGGTCCATCGCCAGGCCGATCGCCTCCTCGTAGGAGGCCGCGCGGACGGTGGACAGGACGGGGCCGAAGATCTCGGTCTTGTAGATGTCCATGTCCGGCGTCACGCGGTCGAACAGGTGCGCGCCGACGAAGAAGCCGTTCTCGTAGCCCTGCAGGCTGAAGTCGCGGCCGTCGACCACCAGCTCGGCGCCCTGCGCGACGCCGCTTTCGACCAGCCGCAGGATGTTGGCCTTGGCGGCCGCCGTGACCACGGGGCCGAAGTCGACGTCGTTGCCGGCGGTGTAGGGGCCGACCTTCAGCGCCTCGATGCGCGGCACCAGCTTCTCGATCAGGCGGTCGGCGGTTTCCTCGCCCACCGGCACGGCGACCGAGATCGCCATGCAGCGTTCGCCGGCCGCGCCGTAGCCCGCACCGACCAGCGCATCGGCGGCCTGGTCCATGTCGGCGTCGGGCATGATGATCATGTGGTTCTTGGCGCCGCCGAAGCACTGGCTGCGTTTGCCGTTCGCGGTGGCGCGGCTGTAGATGTACTGCGCGATCGGGGTGGAGCCGACGAAGCCCACGGCCTGGATCGTGTCGTTGTCGAGGATGGCGTCGACCGCTTCCTTGTCGCCGTTGATCACCTGCAGGACGCCGTCGGGCAGGCCCGCCTCCTGGCACAGCTCGGCCAGCATCATCGGGCAGGACGGGTCGCGCTCGGACGGCTTGAGGATCATCGCGTTGCCCGACGCCAGCGCCGGGCCCATCTTCCACAGCGGGATCATGGCGGGGAAGTTGAAGGGCGTGATGCCCGCGACCACGCCCAGCGGCTGGCGCATGGAATACATGTCGATGCCGGGGCCGGCGCTGTCGGTGAACTCGCCCTTCAGCAGATGCGGCGCGCCGATGCAGAACTCGATCACCTCGAGGCCGCGCTGCACGTCGCCCTTGGCGTCGGGGAAGGTCTTGCCGTGCTCGCGGCTGATCGCCTCGGCCAGCTTGTCCATGTCGCGGTTGAGCAGGCGCACCAGCTCCATCATCACGCGCGCGCGCCGCTGCGGGTTCATCGCGCCCCATGCCTTCTGCGCCTTGGCCGCGCTGGCGACGGCGGCGTCCATCTCGGCCTTGGAGGCGAGCGCGACCTGCGCCTGCACCTCGCCGGTCGCGGGGTTGTAGACATCGGCGGTGCGGCCCGACGTGCCCGCCACGCGCTTGCCGTCGATCCAGTGTCCGATCTGCTGCATCTCGTCCTCCCTCGGGGGTGTGGTGTCTCTCGGCGCGCAGTCTAGCCTTGCAGGAATGCCGGGAAAAGCGGCAGGTTGCCAAAGTCGTTTTGCGATAATGCAAGGGCGGGGCGGAAAACCCGGGTTTTCCGCACGGGAAATCTCGAGATTTCGCGTGCGTTTTCCTCGAGGAAAACGCCCGCGCCGCAACTGGGGGCTTCCATGAACTGGGACGACCTGCGCGTCTTTCTCGCCGTCGCCCGCGCCGAGGGGCTGTCCGGCGCGGCGAAAACCCTGCGTCTCGACCCCGCCACCGCGGGCCGCCGGATCGCGCGGCTGGAGCGCAGCCTCGGCGCCGTCCTCTTTGCCAAGTCGCCCCAGGGCTACGCGCTGACCGAGGCGGGCCAGCGCCTCCTGCCGCGCGCCGAGGCCGCCGAGGCGGCGCTGGCCGAGGGGCGGGCGGAAACCGCCGGGGCAGGGGGCGAGCGGCTGTCGGGGACGCTGCGCATCGGCGCGCCCGACGGCTGCGCCAACTACCTTCTGCCGCAGGTCTGCGCGCAGATCGGCGCGGCGCACCCCGACCTCGACATCCAGATCCTCGCGTTGCCCCGGGTGGTGAACCTGTCGCGCCGCGAGGCCGACCTCGCCATCACCGTGTCGCCCCCCGCGACCCAGCGCCTGCGCGCCGAGAAGCTGTCGGACTACCACCTGTCGCTGGCCGCCTCGCGCGACTGGCTCGCCGCCCACGGCGCGCCGGACGGGCCCGAGGCGCTGAAGGGCGCGCGGATGATCGGCTACATCCCCGACATGATCTTCGACGCCGAGCTCGACTATCTCGCCGGCTTCGGCGTGACCCGTGTGCCGCTCGCCTCCAACGCCGTGTCGGTGCAGCTGAACCTCGCCCGGGCGGGCGCGGGGCTGGCGATCGTGCACGACTTCGCGCTGCCCGCTGCCCCCGATCTGGTCCGGGTGCTGCCCGACCGTGTGCGGCTGACCCGCGCCTTCTGGCTGGTCAGCCATGCGGGGCCGCGCGACGCCCGGCTCGACCGCTTCGCCACGCTGCTGCGCGACGGGATGCGCGCCGAAATCGCGCGGCTCGAGGCGAGCGTGGCCTGACCGCCCCCCTGTTTCCCTTGACAGCTCAACCCATGCGGGTGGACGTTGCGGGCAGGGACGGGGACAACCAAGGGAGGCCGGTCATGCTGGTGCAGCAGATCCTCAAATCGAAATCCGACGATGGCGTGGTGACGATCACGCCGGGCACCAGCCTGGCCGACGCGGCCCGGACGCTGGCGCAGCGCCGGATCGGCGCGGTCGTGGTCTCGCCCGACGGCAAGCGCGTGGCGGGCATCCTGTCCGAGCGCGACATCGTGCGGGAACTGGCGGCCAAGGGGGTGTCCTGCATGGCCGACGCGGTCGACGGCGTGATGACCGCCGAGATCGTCACCTGCCGCCGCGACGACAGCTCGGACGCGGTGCTGGCCAAGATGACCGAGGGCCGGTTCCGCCACCTGCCCGTGGTCGAGGCCGGCGAGATGGTCGGCCTGATCTCGATCGGCGACGTGGTCAAGGCGCAGCTGTCGGAGTTGGCGATGGAGAAGGAGGCGCTGGAGGGCATGATCAAGGGGTTCTGAGCCGGACGCTCAGCCCTCGTCGCCCCGGAGGCTCAGCAGAAACGCGGCCGCCAGCGCCAGGAACAGGCCGCCGCAGCCCGTCAGCAGCACGGCGAGCGGCACCTCGGCGCCTCGCCGCGCGAGCATCAGCCCAGCCACCGGCCCGGCCTGCGCGGCGCCCAGGCACAGCGCCCCGAGCCCGCCCCAGACCAGCGCGTGGCGCCTGAGCGCCTGCGCCCGCGTCATCCCGCGCGCGGCCATGGTCTGCGCCGCCAGCCGTTCGATGACCCCGATCCGCATGATCCCTCCGCCCCTGGTCCGTCACCCGCGCCCGGATTTCGCCGTGGCGCGGGGCGGCGGGCAAGGGCGGGAAACCCGCACCGGGCGCGGCCCTGCGTCGGGGTGGGGGGTTGCATCCCGGCCTGCAATATTGTTGCGTCCCCGCGGGCGAGGCTGAGGGAGACGGCTGGTCATGCGCATTGGGCTTTATCCGGGCACCTTCGACCCGATCACGCTGGGCCACATCGACATCATCAAGCGGGCGGGCCTGCTGGTCGACCGGCTGGTGATCGGCGTCGCGATCAACCGCGACAAGGGCCCGCTGTTCTCGCTGGAAGAGCGGGTGGCGATGGTCGAGGCGGAATGCGCCAAGCTGTCGGCCAAGACCGGGACCGAGATCGTCGCCCACCCCTTCGAGAACCTGCTGATCGACTGCGCGCAGGATGTCGGCGCCTCGATCATCATCCGCGGCCTGCGCGCGGTTGCGGATTTCGAATACGAATACCAGATGGTGGGCATGAACCGGAAACTGAACTCCGGCATCGACACCGTCTTTCTCATGGCCGAGGCGGACCGGCAGGCGATCGCCTCCAAGCTCGTGAAGGAGATCGCCCGCCTCGGCGGCGATGTCACCCCCTTCGTCACGCCGCCCGTGAAGGCGGCGCTCGACGCGAAGTTCCCCAAGAAACACTGACAGACAGGAGGCCCGGCCGATGGCCGAGATCAAGGACCCCGAGAACACCATCCTGATGGAGCTGAAGACCGGCACGGTCGTCATCGAGCTCCTGCCCGCCGTGGCGCCGAAGCACGTCGAGCGGATGAAGGAACTGGCCCGCGAGGGCGCCTATGACGGCGTCATCTTCCACCGCGTGATCGAGGGCTTCATGGCCCAGTCGGGCGACGTGGAGCACGGCAAGGAAGGCGGCAACATCCGCCGCGCCGGCACCGGCGGCTCGGACAAGCCCGACCTGCCGGCCGAGTTCTCCAAGCTGCCGCACGACCGCGGCACGCTGGGCGCCGCGCGCTCGTCGAACCCGAACTCGGCCAACAGCCAGTTCTTCATCAACTTCACCGACAACCATTTCCTGAACGGGCAGTACACGGTCTACGGCCGCGTCATCTCGGGCATGGAGCATGTCGACCGCATCACCCGCGGCGAGCCGCCGGCCAACCCCGACAAGATGATCAGCGTCAAGGTGGCCGCAGATGCGTAATCTCGCGCTCGCGCTCTGCCTTCTGGGCAGCCCCGCGCTTGCCACCGGGCTGGAGATCGACGTGGCCGGCGAGGCCGAGGGCACCATCGTCATCGACCTGTTCGAGGAGGTGGCGCCCCAGCACGTCGAGCGCATCGTGACGCTGGCCGCCGAGGGCGCCTACACCGACGTGGTGTTCCACCGGGTGATCGACGGCTTCATGGCCCAGACCGGCGACGTGGAATTCGGCCGCTTCGGGCAGGACATGCGCTATGCCGGGCGCGGCGGGTCGGCCTACCCGGACCTGCCGGCCGAGTTCTCGGACATCACCTTCGAACGGGGCGTCATCGGCATGGCCCGGGCGCAGGACCCCAACAGTGCCAACTCGCAATTCTTCATCATGTTCGAGCCCGGCCCCTTCCTCGACGGCCAGTACACGGTGGTCGGCCAGGTGGTCGAGGGCATGGAGGTGGTCGACGCGATCAAGCGCGGCCGCGGCCAGAACGGCGCCGTGATCGGTCCGCCGGACCGCATGGCGGCCGTGCGCGTGCGCGATGACGATCCGGTGGCCCCGCCGCCGGCCCAGTGACCGCGGTCGCGGCCTGACACAAGCGCGTGAGGGGGGCTCCACAGCCCCCCTTTTTCCTGCCAGCCTGTACGCCTGACCCGCCGTCCGGGGGATGTTCCCATGCGCCGCGCCGCCCTTGCCCTGTCGCTCTGCCTTGCCGGCGTCCTCGCCGCGCCCGCCGGGGCGCAGGCGCCCGCCGGATGGGCCGCCGACTGGCCCGCCACCGATTTCGGCACCCGCAGCGTCGAACTGTCCGAGATCCGGTCCGGCGGGGTGCCGCGCGACGGCATCCCGGCCATCGACGACCCCGTCTTCCTGCCCGCGGCGCAGGAGACGCGGATCGGCGACGCCGAGCCGGTCCTGACCCTGGCGCTGCCCGGCGCGGTGCCGCGCGCCTACCCGATCCGATACCTCACCTGGCACGAGATCGTGAACGACACCGTCGCGGGCCGCCCGGTGGCGATCACCTTCTGCCCGCTGTGCAACTCGGCGCTGGCCTTCGACCGGACCGTCGGGGGCCGCGTCCTGTCCTTCGGCGTGACCGGCAACCTGCGCAATTCCGACCTCGTGATGTATGACCGCGAGACCGAGAGCTGGTGGCAGCAGGCCACCGGCGAGGCCATCGTCGGCGAGATGACCGGCACCGCGCTGGCCGGCATCCCGGTCTGGATGGAAAGCTGGGCCAGCTTTCGCGCCGCCTATCCCGACGGGCTGGTGATGGCCGAGCCGGGCGCGCGCCGCGCCTATGGGCAGAACCCCTATGTCGGCTACGACAGCGCGGCGCGGCCGTTCCTCTACGCCGGCGAGGACCCGCCGCACGGCATCGCGCCTCTGGAGCGGGTGGTGCGCGTGGGCGACCGCGCCTGGCCGCTTGCCCGGCTGGCCGAGGCCGGCGAGATCGCCGAGGCGGGCGTGACGATCAGCTGGGCCGCCGGCAAGGCCTCGGCGCTCGACAGCGGGACCATCGCCGAGGGGCGCGACGTGGGCCAGATCCGGGTCCGCGACGGGCAGGGCCGCGACGTGGTGCATGACGTGATGTTCGCCTTCGCCTTCCACGCCTTCTGGCCCGAGGGGGTGTGGATGCTGGGCCGCTGACGGCGCGGCTCGTCCCGCTGCAGTGCCGCAATCCCCTTGCGGCCCGCGCCGGAAAACCGCATCGTGCCCGCGGAATCAACGCGCGGCGCGAAGGGGGCAGGCGGCGGGTGAGTACATTCGGCAAGGCCATGCGCAGCGAGACGGGCAAGGGCCTGACCCTGATCGGGCCAACCTTCGCCTATGCGCTGCTCCTGCTGGCGGTGCCGCTGGCGATGATCCTGTTGCTGTCGTTCTGGACCCAGGTCGGCACCTTCGCCGGCCAGGCGCAGTTCGACCGCACGCTGCAGTTCGGCAACTACGTCGAGGCCCTGACCGACCCGCTCTACCGCGAGCTGATGCTGCGCAGCCTGCGCATCTCGGGCATGGTGACGCTGGTCACCGTGGTGCTGGCCTTTCCGGTCGCCTATTTCATCTCGTTCCACGTGCGGCCCGACCGCAAGTCGCTGTGGCTGTTCCTGATCACGATCCCGTTCTGGACCAGCTACCTGATCCGCGTGTTCCTGTGGCGCGTGATCCTGGCCTTCGACGGGCCGGTGAACAGCGGCCTGACGCTGGTGCCGGTGATCGCGCTGGTGGCGCTGGTGCTGGGGGCGGTGGCGCTGGGGCTGCTGGTGCTGTGGTTCACCGGGCAGCTGGGCCCGCGCACGGCGCTGGTGGGCATCGGCGCGGCGGTGGTGGCGGCGGTGCTCTGGCAGGTGCTGCCCGAGGGCGCGCGGCTGCAGGGGCCGGTGATCGACGAGCCGCTGGGCTGGCTGCTCTACAACGCCAACTCGGTGGTGATCACGCTGGCCCATGCCTATGCGCCCTTCGCGATCCTGCCGATCTTCGTGACGCTGGAAAAGATCGACCGCTCGCTGCTCGAGGCGGCGCGTGACCTGGGCGAAAGCCGGGCGATGTCCTTCCTGCGCGTGACCCTGCCGCTGGCCATGCCCGGCGTGCTGGCCGCGGTGCTGATCGTGTTCATCCCGACCATCGGCGACTACGTGACGCCGCAGCTTGTGGGCGGCTCGGGCGGCACCATGATCGCCAACATGATCCACGCCCAGATCTTCGCCCTGAACGACCGCCCGATGGGGGCGACGCTGGCGGTGCTGGCGATGATGATCGTGGCGATGACGCTGTTGTGGGGCATCAGCCGCACCCGGGCCTGGCTGTGGCTGGCCGACCGCATGGGCGGCGGGCCGGTCGGCTTTGCCGCGGCGATCGCGGTGGCGGGGGCCGAGATCGCGGTGATCCGCGCGGCGTTCCTGCACGGGCCGGCGCTGGTCGGCCCGGTGACGGGCTCGCTCGGGCTGCTGGCGGTGGCGTCGGTGGTGTCGGTGCTGATCCTGTGGCGCGTGCCCAAGGGGAGGTGGGGGATATGAGGCTCGGACCGCTCGGCGTCTTTGCCGGTCTCTACCTGATGGTGCTCTACGCGCCGATCGTGCTGTTGCCGATGTTCGCCTTCAACTCGGGGACGATCATCGCCTTCCCGCTGCAGGGGTTCACGCTCAACTGGTTCGCGGCGCTGCTCGACACGCCCGCGCTGCACGAGGCGACGCTGAACTCGCTCATCATCGCGGTGTCCACCGCGATCTTCGCCACCATCCTCGGCCTCTTCGCCGCCCGCGCGGCCACGCGCTACAGCTTTCCGGGCAAGGCGGGGATCGTCGGCTTCATCATGCTGCCGCTGGTCCTGCCCGAGGTGATCGTCGCCATCGCGCTCCTGATCGTGCTGATGCAGCTGGGGCTGAACAGCGGCACCTGGTCGATCATCGCGGGCCACACGCTGATCTGCACGCCCTTCGCCATCGCCATCCTGCAGGGCAGCTTTTCCAACATGGACCGCAGCCTCGAGGAGGCCGCGGTGGACCTGGGCGAGACGCCGTGGTCGACCTTCCGGCTGATCACCCTGCCGCTGGTGACGCCGGGGATCATCGCCTCGCTGCTGATCTGCTTCACCATCTCGCTGGACGAGTTCATCATCGCCTTCTTCCTGTCGGGCAACGAGCCGACGCTGCCGGTCTACCTGTGGGGCCAGCTGCGGTTCCCGGCGCGGCTGCCGGTGGTGATGGCGCTCGGCACCATCCTCGTGGCGCTGTCGGTCGTGCTGCTGATCATCGCCGAAACCTTCCGCCGCCGCGGCCTGAAGCGCGCGGGGCTCAAAGACACCGGAGGCTTCCTGTGAGCCGGACCCCCATCGTCACGCTGACGGGCGTGCACAAGTACTACGGCGACTACCACGCGCTGCGCGGGATCACCGCCGAGATCGGCCAGGGCGAGTTCTTCTCGCTGCTGGGGCCGTCGGGCTGCGGCAAGACCACGCTCCTGCGGGCCATCGCGGGGTTCGAGGACATCTCGGAGGGGCAGGTCCTGCTCGACGGCAAGGACATGGAGGGCGTGCCGCCGAACCGGCGGCCGACCAACATGGTGTTCCAGTCCTACGCGATCTTTCCGCACATGAGCGTGGCCGAGAACGTGGGCTTCGGCCTGCGCCGGTCGGGCAAGTCGGCCGAGGAAAAGCGCCGCGCCGTGGGCGAGGCGCTGGAGATGGTGGGTCTGGCCAAGTTCGGATCCCGCGCGGCCCATGCGCTGTCGGGCGGCCAGCGGCAGCGGGTGGCGCTGGCGCGAGCGCTGATCCTGAAGCCCAAGGTGCTGCTGCTGGACGAGCCCCTGTCTGCGCTCGACAAGAAGATGCGCGAGGTGATGCAGGTCGAGCTGATCCGCCTGCAGCGCGAGGTGGGCATCACCTTCATCCTGGTCACCCACGACCAGGAGGAGGCGCTGGTCATGTCCGACCGGATCGCGGTGATGTTCGAGGGCGAGATCGCGCAGCTCGACGATCCCGAGACGCTGTATCGCCGGCCGAAGTCGCGCCGGGTGGCCGAGTTCATCGGCTCGATGAACTTCCTGCCGGCGACCGTCGTGGGCGAGGGCAACGGGCGCGTGAGCGTCGAGGTGCTGGGCCTTGGCCGGACCGAGCTTGACGCCGCCCAGTGCCCGAGCGGCGCGCGCGGCGGCGCGGGCGAGGTGGGCGTGCGGCCCGAAAGCCTGACGATCCTCTACGAGGGCCAGACCGCCGAGGGCGGGCGCGAGGCGGACGGAACCGTGAAGGAGGTCGTCTATTACGGCGACATGACCTACTACGACGTGCTGCTGGACGGCACGCCGGCGCCGGTGCGCGTGTCCATGCGCAACATGCCCGGTCGCAAGGTGCTCGACTTCGGCGCCCGGGCGCGGCTGGCCTGGGATCCCCGCTCGATGGTCCTGTTCTGCTGACGGCCACATCCTTGCAAGGATGTGGCAGGGCCTTGCAAGGCCCTCGCGCGCGCCGCGGCGGCGCGCGGACATCCTTGCAAGGATGTCGCCAGAGCCTTGCAAGGCTCTGGCGCGGTCACCGCGGCGTCACGGTCAGCCAGATGCCGTCCTTCGCCCGCACGGTCAGGTAGGCCACCGGCACCGGCACGCGACCCGGCACGGTCCCGAAGCGGTAGGCGCGCACCAGCATCGCCAGCAGGAGCGGCCCCTCCACCATCGCGAAGCCCGCCCCGGTGCAGACCCTGGCGCCCGCCGAGAAGGGCAGGAACGCCTCGCGCAGGCACTGCTTGCCGTTCTCCGTCTGCCAGCGCCCGGGGTCGAAGCCGTCGGGGTTGTCCCACAGCCGCTCGTGCCGGTGCAGGTGCCAGGGCGACAGCACGATCTGCGCGCCCCTGGGCAGGTCGCGGTCGCGGAACCGCTCGGGCCCGGTCGTCTCGCGCACCAGCATGGGCACCGGGGGATAAAGCCGCAGCGCCTCGCGGAACACGTCGCGCGCCGTGCGCAGCCGGCCCATCACCGCGAAGTCGGCACCGCCCGCCAGCGCGGCCTCGGCCTCCGCCGCCACCAGCTCCTGCCACTCGGGGGAACGCGCCAGCAGGTAGAGCGTCCAGCCAAGCGCGCTGGCGCTGGTCTCGTGGCCGGCGAGGAAGAAGATCGCCACCTGGTCCACCATCTCCTCGGTGGTGAAGCGGTCCCCCGTCTCGGGGTCGGCGGTGGTCATGATCTTGGTCGCCAGGTCGTCGGGCGCCGTGCCCGCCGCGATCTCGGCCATGCGCGCCGCGGTCAGGCGGGTGATGAGCGCCCGGATCGCCTGCGCGGTGCGGCGCGTCTCGGCGCGGTGGCCGCGGGGCATCCAGCGGGGCAGCGGCAGGAAGGCGGCCGCGTTCAGGATCGGCTGGGTGCGCTGGTAGGCGCGGAACTGGTGGAACACCTGCGCCGCGATCTCGTCCTCGATCGGCAGCGAGAACAGCGTGCGGAAGATCACGTCCGCCGCGGCGTGGCTCATGTCCGCCTCGACCTCGCGGGTGCCGGGCTGCATGCGGGCCACCGCCGCCTCGCCCGCGGCCCACATCGCCGGGAAGGTGTCGCGCAGGCGCCCGCCCTCGAAGGCCGGGTCGATGATGCGGCGCTGGCGCTGCCATTCGGCGCCGTTCGTCAGGAACACCGACCGGCCGAGCAGCGGCCGCAGCCCTTCGCCGACCCGGTCGGATTTCGGGAAGTCCATCGGCCGGGCCTTCAGCACCTCGTCGATCAGCGCGGGCTGGTTCACCAGGTAGGAGCGGAAGAAGGGCGTGCGGAACTCGGCCATCCAGGCGCGGTAGAGCCGGGCGGGCTGGGCCGACAGGATGTCCTGCCGGAACAGCCGCATGTAGCGCCAGAGCGACACCCGGTCGGCCCGCGCGGCCGGTTTCGGCGGCAGGTCGGGGGCGCTCATGCGGCCTGGCCCGTGTGGCGGTTGACGGGCCGCTCGATCCGGCTGGCCGAGGGCTTGCGGGTGGCGAAGCGGCTGGCGAGCGTCAGCGGGCCGGCGGTGATGCGGAAATAGTCGTAGTCGCCGGGGGTGCCCGGCAGGTTGTCGAAGGCGTTGAGATACTGGAAATGCAGCTCGAACAGCCGCCAGCGCAGGCCGGACCAGGTCGCGGGTTTGAGCGTCCGGCTGAAGGCGGCCGAGAGGACCAGGGGCCAGCGCTTGCCCTCGGGCGCCACGCCCGAGACCGCCACGGGGTCGCAGAGCGCGAAGGCGCAGCCGTCGCCGGGGGCGGTGACGTCGACCCAGGTGAGTTCGTCGCGCGCCGAGAGACAGGCGAGGTCGGCGCGCAGCCGCGTCGCGCGCGGCAGGAAGCTGACCATGGGCACGACATGGCCGAGCGTCAGGAGCGACAGGGCCGGGCCGCCGGGCGGGACACGCCCGTCGCGGATCAGGTCGGCGAGGATCGAGACCGCGATGTAGGCGCCCGAGGAATGGCCGACGATCAGCACCTCGTCCACCTCGGTCGCCAGCGCCGCGGCGATGCGGTCGGCGAACTCGGCCATGCGCGCCTCCTGCGCGGGCGGGTAGGCGCCGCCGTGCTGGGCGGAAAAGGCGTAGTCGTGCATCAGGTACCAGGCCAGCACATGGTCGCGGCGGCGGCACCAGCGCAGGAAGGCCAGCGCCGCGACGACCCCGGCGATGGCGGCGAGGGCGAGGAGGGCGAGGTCGAGGGGCGCGGGAACGGGGCCGCCGGTGGCGGTGATGACGGCGTAGAAGGCGGTGGCGAGCAGCACCGTGTAGGCCACGAAGCCGAGCAGCCCGGCCAGCACCAGCTGCAGCAGCAGCACCACCACCGGGTAGAGCGCGGCGATCACCGGCCCCTTGCGCAGCCGCATCAGCCGGAACAGCGCGCCCGAGCCGATATAGGCCCAGGCGGTGCGCGCGAGCTGGCCGTAGGTGCCGGCGATGGACTGGTCCATCGAGCCGCGCACGATGTCGGCCCAGTACATCACCTCGACCTCGGCCGTGGTCTCGGCGCCCTCGATCCTGCCGGTGACGGACCAGCCGAAGCGGCCGTCGCCGCGCTTGGGTCCGATCTCGACGGCGTAGCCCGACAGCTCCGCCTGCCGCGCGGATTGCGTGCGGTAGCGTTCGCGGTACTTGCGCGGCGGCACGGGGTCGTAGCCGGGGATATACATCACCCGGCGCCGGCGGACCTCTTGGCGGGTCTCGGGTGCGGGCGCGTCACTGCTCATGGGGCGGGAGCCTAGCCCGGAATCGGGGCGCGCTTAAGGCGAGATTTCAGCCCAGCTGCCCGAGCGCCGGGAAGGTTTCCAGCAGCCAGAAGGAAAAGGCCGAGAAGGCGCCCGTCATCAGCGCCACGCCGACTCCGATCAACAGGAGGCCCATGATCCGCTCGATGGTCTTCATGTGGCGCTTGAGCCGGTTCATCACGCCCATCGCGCGGTCGATGAAGGCCGCGGCCAGCAGGAAGGGGATGCCGAGGCCGACGGCGTAGACGGCCAGCAGCGCGGTGCCCTTCGACACGCTCGCCTCGGTCGCGGCGATGGACAGGATCGCGCCCAGTTGCGGGCCGATGCAGGGCGTCCAGCCGAATGCGAAGGCAAGTCCGAGGACATAGGCCCCGAAGGCAGAGCCGCCGCGGTCGCCCGCGTCGAGCCGCGCCTCGCGGTTCAGCAGCGGGATGGTGATGACCCCGAGGAAGTGCAGGCCGAAGACGATGATCACCGCGCCCGCGATCTGCGACAGAAGGATCTGGTTCTGCAGGAAGAACTGCCCGAAGATCGAGGCGGTGAAGCCGAGGAACACGAAGACGGTCGAGAGGCCGAGGACGAAAAACACGGCCGCCAGCAGCGCCTTGCGCCGCGCGGCGCGCGCGTCGGCCTGGATGTCGGACATGGTGATCCCGCCCATGTAGGCGAGGTAGGGGGGCACGATGGGCAGGACGCAGGGGCTGAGGAAGCTGAGGATGCCCGCGACGAGCGCCACGAGCATCGCGGGCAGCAGGGCTGCGTCGAAGAGGTCGATCCCGAACATGCATCGACCTCTAGCCGGGTTTGCGGGGGGCGTCACGCGCCAACGCGTCACATTCGCGTGGCGGGGGCGGGCGGGGTAGGGGGCGGCATGGATTGGGACGTGGAAATCGACGCGCAGGGGCTGCGCTGCCCGCTGCCGGTCCTGCGCCTGCGGCAACGGCTGGCGGTGCTCAGGGCCGGCCAGGTGGTGCGGCTGGTGGCCGACGATCCGATGGCGGCGGTCGATGTGCCGCATTTCTGCGCCGAGGGCGGGCACCGGCTGGTGGGGCAGGTGGCCGAGGGGGCGGGCGACGGTGTTTTTCGTGGCGAAGGGGTAGGGCGTTTTCCCCGGGGAAAACGCACGGGAAATCTCGAGATTTCCCGCGCGGGAAACCCGGGTTTTCCGCCCCCTCTACAGCTCGCGCGGCAACTGCGCCTTTGGGCGCAGGATGCGGACGGGTTCGGCGTTGCAGAAGATCACGACCTGCCCCGCGTTCTCGATGGCGCGGAAGCCCCGGCGATAGACCTCCTCGATGAATTCCTCGCGCCCGAAATAGCGCTCGATGTCCCGGAGCGAGCGACGGACAACCTTGCCGTCGCGGACCAGCTTGCTGCCGAAGACATCGGCCAGAAAAGCCTCGGGGGATTTGTGCGGGGAGAGCGAGTCCATGCCCCATTCTCCCCCACCTTCAGTTAACGCCGCCCTAACGCCCCGCCTTCACCGCCTCAAGCACATGGACCCGGATCGCCGCAGCCAGCCCCGAGCGCACGCCGCGCGCGGCGTCGATCTCGGCCACCTTCTCGTTCAGAGACTTGCCCTCGGCCTCGGCGAGCCGCTTCAGCTCGGCCCAGAACGCCTCCTCCAGCGACACGCTGGTGCGGTGCCCGCGCAGCGTCACCGACTGCTTGCGCGGGCGGCCGGTCATTCCTCGTCCTCGCGGCGGTGCTGGTCGAGGTGGCGCGCGGCGCGCTCCGCATCCCGCGCCTCGGCCTCGCGCTCGGCCTTGGTGCGGCCGTGCCTCGCGGCATTGGCGTCGGCCGCCTGCCGCTTCTCGTCCCGCGCGCGGGCCTTGCGCGCGCGGGTCAGGTTGACCACCTTGCCGGTCAAGACGGCCCGATCATCTGCTCGGGGCGCACCACGCGGTCGAAGGTCTCCTCGTCCACGAAGCCGAGGCGGATCGCCTCTTCCTTCAGGGTGGTCCCGTTCTTGTGCGCGGTCTTGGCGACCTTGGTGGCGTTGTCGTAGCCGATGGTGGGCGCCAGCGCCGTGACCAGCATCAGGCTTTCGCGCATCAGCTTGCCGATCCGCTCCACGTTCGCCTCGGTCCCCGCCAGCATCCGCAGCGTGAAGCTGTCGGCGGCGTTGCCGAGCAGCGTCATCGACTGCAGCAGGTTGTAGGCCATCATCGGGTTGTAGACGTTCAGCTCGAAATGCCCCTGGCTGCCGGCAAAGGCGATCGCCGCATCGTTGCCGAGGATATGGGCGCAGACCTGCGTCATCGCCTCGGCCTGGGTCGGGTTCACCTTGCCCGGCATGATGGAACTGCCCGGTTCGTTCTCGGGCAGGATCAGCTCGCCGAGGCCCGAGCGGGGGCCGGAACCGAGGAAGCGCATGTCGTTGGCGATCTTGTAGCAGGCCATGGCCGCGGTCTTGATCGCGCCCGACATAAACACCATTGCGTCATGGGCGGCCAGCGCCTCGAACTTGTTCGGCGCGGTGACGAAGGGCAGGCCGGTGATGGCCGCGATGTTGGCGGCGACCGTCGTGTCCCAGCCCTTTTCGGTGTTGAGCCCCGTGCCCACGGCCGTGCCGCCCTGCGCCAGCTCGTAGATGCCCGGCAGCGCCAGCTTGATCCGCGCGATGCCGTTCCTGACCTGCATCGCGTAGCCAGAGAATTCCTGGCCCAGCGTCAGGGGCGTCGCGTCCTGGGTATGCGTCCGGCCGATCTTGATGATGTCGCGGAACGCCTCCGACTTGGCCTCGAGGCCCGTGGCCAGCGTCTCCAGCCCGGGGATCAGCACCTCGTGCGCCGTCACGGCGGCGGCGATGTGCATGGCGGTGGGGAAGGTGTCGTTCGACGACTGGCCCATGTTGACGTGGTCGTTGGGGTGGATCGGCGTCTTGGAGCCGATCACGCCGCCCAGCATCTCGATGGCGCGGTTCGAGATCACCTCGTTCGCGTTCATGTTCGACTGCGTGCCCGAGCCGGTCTGCCACACCACCAGCGGGAAATGGTCGTCGAGCTGGCCGTCGATCACCTCCTGCGCGGCGGCGATGATGGCGTCGGCCATCTCGGGCGACAGCTTGCCCGACGCCTTGTTCGCCTCGGCGCAGGCGCGCTTGATGACGCCGAGCGCGCGGACGATGGCGACCGGCTGCTTTTCCCAGCCGATCGGAAAGTTCATGATCGAGCGCTGCGTCTGCGCGCCCCAGTAGCGGTCGGCGGGCACCTCGAGGGGGCCGAAGCTGTCGGATTCGGTGCGGGTGGCGGTCATCTCAGGTCACTCCGGTATGCAGTTGCATGCCGTTTAGCGGCGCCGGCGCGTCCACGCAATGCGATGGCGTGCCTCAGGCCCCCGCGCCCGGCTGGAAGAAGCGGTAGACGCGGGCCGGCGGCATGTTCCACCAGATCTTGCCCGACACGCGCCAGTCGAGGCCCAGCTCCTCGCGCACGACGCGGGTGACGGGCGGCTTGGGGCCGTAGGTGAACTGGACATAGGTGCCGCCCTTGCGCACCCGCTGGAAGGTGCCCGTCAGGATGGCGCGCTGCAGCGCCACCGGCATCGACAGGAGCGGCAGGCCCGACACCACCGCCTGCGCGGTCTCGACAGGCAGCGACCCCACGTCGCCCGCGCTCATCTGGTGGACGTTCAGGCCGGGAAACCGGGCGCGCAGGCGGTCGCAGAACTCGGGGTTCATCTCGATCGAATGCAGGTCCTGCGGGCGCACGCCGCGGTCGAGGATCGCCTGCGTGATGTTGCCCGTCCCCGCGCCCAGCTCGATCACCGGGCCGGCGGCGGGGTCGATCTCGGCCACCATCTCGGCGCAGAGGAACCGCGACGAGGGCGCCAGCGCCACCACCTGGTGCGGCTTGCGCAAGAGCTGGCCCATGAACAGGGCGAAATCGCTGGTCGCCATGACGGTTCTTCGTGCCTCGTGCTGCCGCGCGTCGCCGCTCACCTAGACCGGATTCACGACAGGTCCAAGACGGGACGGCTCAGTGGTTCTTGCGGAAGGTGTCGAGGCTGACGACCTCGGCGTCCTGGGCGCCGCGCTCGCGGTCGGTGCGGCGCTCGGGCGGGGAGGGGGGCTCGTCCTCGGGCTCGTCGTCGGCCACCTCGGTCGATTCGAAGCGCAGGCCGAACTCCACCGAGGGGTCTACGAAGGTGCGGATCGCGTCGAAGGGGATGCGCAGCGGCTCGGGGTTGTCGCCGAAGTTCAGCACGATCGAGAAGCCGTCGTCGTCGACCTCCAGCGCGTCGTACCAGTGCTGGATGACGATGGTCATTTCCTCGGGGTAGCGGTCGCGCAGCCAGTCGGCCAGCTCCACCCCCGGCGCGCCGGTGTCGAAGGTGATGAAGAAATGATGCGCGCCCGGCAGGCCGTCGCGGGCCACATCGGCCAGCACCGTCTGGATCAGGCCACGCATCGCGCGATGCATCAGGCGGCCATAGGCGATGGTGGTCGAACGGTCGGACATCGGCAGGCAGGCATCCCCGGGTGTGATGCCCTCACCATAGAAGATTCGTTCCGTTTGGAAAGGCGGGCCGTGCCGGGCCGCGCCGCGCCCTCAGACGCCGCCGATGTTGGCCAGGATCAGCCAGGCCGCCAGCGCCGCCTCGCAGCCGAAGAAGGTCCAGCTCTGCCGGCTGGCGGCATTGTCGCGGAAGATCGAGGTGACCCGCCCGGTGGCCGCGCCGGCATAGGCGAGGCCCACCACGACCCAGGCCAGCGGCTGGTCGATCAGCATCGCGCCAAGGCCGAGACCCACGAACAGGCAGCCCGAGGCGGCCGACACCTCGGTGTAGGCCATGTTGGTCGGCCCCGCCTGCATGTCCAGCTGCTCCATCGTCCAGCGCGGTGCCAGCCACCCCATCAGGCCCAGTGCGATCGTCAGGATCGCAACGGCGAAGTTGATGTAGTCGATGGCAGTCATGGAGTTCCCTTCCGAGCGCGGTTTCAGCCGTCCTGTGCCGGTTAAACGCGGCGCGCGCGCGATCGGATCACTTTCGCGTGAAAAAAATTCGGGCGGCGCAGGGCCGGCGAAGGGAAGGGGAAGTGCAGGCTTCTGTTGCCAGGTGCCTGCGAACCCCGCCTTACGCGGCTAAGCGCAAGGACTTAGATTTCGGTCTTTCGGACTGCTTACGCAGCCAGAGCAACCGGAGCACGATTGTCGTTGGCAATTATGCTTTACGGACCGATAACGGTGGTACCTCACCGGGACAAAGCAACGCCTTTACACGTTCGTCGATCCTGTTTCGGCCCCATCTTCCCCCAACGAGGGTTGTCTGGTGGAGCCGCCGGGTACCGCCCCCGGGTCCGATCCGCTTATTCCACGCGCGTTTATGTCCATAGTCCCCTTGCGGGCACGGCATGAACATACGCAGGCGGGGGCGCGAATTCAAGCGGGGTGGCGGGGCCGGGCGCGGGCCCGGAACGTAAACGGGCGCCCGCGATGGGGCGCCCGTCCGGTTGTCGTGACAGGGTCGGCTCAGAAGCCGGCCTTGATCCGCTCGAAGGCTTCGGCCTGGCGGGCACGCTGCTCGTCCGAGATCGGCAGCTGCGCCAGAAGCGGCACGGTGGCCGAGCCGAGGCCCGCGGCCTCCAGCTGCTCGGCGCCCAGCGATTCCAGCGCGGCGGTGTTGGCGGTGCCGAAGCCGTTGTCCAGCAGCGGCTGCGCCGACGCCTCGGAGTGCATCGCGTTGATGTAGTCGTAGGCCAGGTCCTCGGCGCCCGGGCCGTCGGCCATGTTCACGTAGCCGCAGAGCCACACGCTCGAGCCCTCGGTGGTGTTGCGGTTGAAGCCCACCGGGAAGCCTTCGCCGGCCAGCGCCACCGGCACCTCGTTCCACACCCACGCGGCCAGCACCTGGCCCGAGGCCATCAGCTGCTGGATCTCGCCGGGATCGACCCAGTAGGTCAGGAGGTTCGGGTGGATGCTGCGCAGCCAGGCGGTGGCGGCCTCGAACTGCTCGTCGGTGACGTCGGCCCAGTTGGTCACGCCGGTGGCCAGGTAGGCCAGCGCGTAGGCGTCATCGACGTTGTCGGGGATCGACAGGCGGCCGGCATAGGCCGGGTTGGTGAAGATCGACAGGCTGGCCACGTCCTCGGCCGGCACCTGCTCGGCGTTGTAGGCCACGGCGGTCGAGCCGAAGTTCGCGGGCACCCACCACAGCTCGGTGGCGCCGGACCGGACATCCTCGCCCAGCAGGTCGCTGCTCAGCGTGTCGTAGGCGGCGATCTGCGCCCGGTCCCACGGCTCGATGATGCCCGACCCCTGCCACCGCGGCACCGAGCCTGCGCAGATCTGCGTCACGTCCGAGCGGAACCCGGCGAGAAGGCGCTGGAACGCCTCGTCCTCGTCGCCGAAGAACACGAACTCGGGCGAGGTGCCGTGCTCGGCGATGTAGGGCTGGTGGAAATCCGGGTTCTCGAAACCGGAATATTCGAACGCCAGGAGGTCCTGCGCCTGGGCATAGGCGGGGATGGAAAGCGCGAGGGCCAGGGCGGTGCCGAGGGCCGTGCGATGGGTCATGTGCTGGGTTCCCTGTTGGTTGGAAGTGATGGTTTGACCGCGTGGTTACGTAGGGCGCTTGCTCAATGATCGCAAGGGTTATCGCGGGTCGGCGGCGGCCTGCGCGCGGGCGGCGAACACGGATTGGGCAAGCGCGCGGGTATAGGCCTCGAGCTCGCCCAAGGCGGCGGCAACCCCTGCACCGTCGCGCGCCTCGGCGGCGTCGGCGATGCGGGTGTGCAGCGCGCAGATGGCCCCGCGGGATCGCGCGGTGAAGGTGATCATGTTCATCAGCGGCTGCATCGCCTCGACCGCGCCGGCCAGCTGGTAGGACAGCACCGGGTTGCCCGCGGCATCCACCAGCGCCCGGTGGAACGCCACGTCCGAGGCGCAGAACGCCTCGTCCGTCAGGCCGGGCTGGCCCTGCCGGTGGATCTCGGCGCGCATGGTGGCCAGCTGGTCGGGCGTGCGGCGGTCCGCGGCCAGGTGCGCGCAAGCCCGCTCCATGGCGAACCGCGCCTCGCAGGCGGTGTCGAAGCTGACCTCGTTCATTCCGAGCAGCAGCGTCGAGGTGGTGATCTGCTGGGCGTGCGCGTCCTCGTAGGACAGCCGGTTCACGAAGGCGCCCCCGAAGGCGCCGCGCTGGGTGCGGATCAGCGACTGCGCCGCCAGCCGCTTCAGCGCCTCGCGCACGGTGGGGCGCGACACCGCGAACTGTTCCGCCAGTTCGGCCTCGGACGGCAGCCGGTCGCCCACGATCAGCTTGCCCGCCATGATGGCGTCACGGATCGCGCCGGCGATCTGGGCCGACAGGCCCGCGGGGCTGGAGGGATCGATTTTCATTTGTCAGACATTTAAAAGTCTGACAATTCTCCTGGCAAGAGGAGAGTCGTTTGGGAGGACGCCGATGCTCGCCGCGCGCATCCGCTCGATGGGGAGCCCGCACTGGCTGGCGCTCTACGCGCTGATCCTTGGCGGCTGGGGCCTGCTCTACGCGATGGCGGTGCCGGCCGACCTGCGCGACCTCGGGGCGGTCTACGGCCTCGACCTCCTGCTCAGCCTGTGCGTGGCCACGCCCGACGCGGCCGGTTTCCTGGGCCTGACCGCCATGTGGGCGATCATGTCGGCGGCGATGATGGCGCCCACCGCGCTGCCGGCCTTCGCGGTCTACGACGACCTGTCGGCGCGGGGCGGCGGGCGCTTCGGGGGGCTGCTGGCGGGCTACATGGCCGTCTGGCTTGGCTTCTCCGTGCTGGCCGCCGCGCTGCAACTGGCGCTCTACCAGGCGGGCTACGTGACCGTCTTCGGCGACAGCCAGTCGGCGGTCCTGTCGGGGCTGCTGCTGATCCTCGCGGGCGGCTACCAGTTCTCGGCGCTCAAGGACGCCTGCCTCACGCAGTGCCGCGCGCCGCTGGCCTTTTTCGTCCAGCACTGGGGCGAGGGGGCGTGGCGCAACGGCCTGCGCCTCGGGGCCGCCTGCCTTGGCTGCTGCTGGGCGCTGATGGCGCTCGCCTTCGTCGGCGGCGTGATGAACCTGGCCTTCATGGGGCTTGCGACCCTGGTGATGGCCCTCGAGAAACTGCCCGAGATCGGCGCGCGGATCACGCGGCCGCTGGGGTTCGCCCTGATCGGCGCGGGTGTCCTGACCCTCGCCGCGGGGCTTTTGGGACAAGCCTAGGGAGGACCAGACCCATGTCGCTACGCCACCGCCCCGACGCCGACCGCCTGCCGGTCAGCCAGCGCATCGACCAGCGCATGGACAGCCCCAAGCGCCGCCAGATGCGCCCGACCGACTGGGCCATCAAGGGCGAGCTGTTCCTCAACTGCAACTGCACCGTGTTCTGCCCCTGCGTGGTCAGCCTCGGGAAGCACCCGCCGACCGAGGGCAGCTGCAAGGCGTGGATGGCCATCGCCATCGACGAGGGGCACTACGAGGGCGAAAGCCTGTCGGGCCTGAACGTGGGCCTGATGGTCGAGATCCCCGGCCGCATGGCCGAGGGCAACTGGAAGGTCGCCGCCTACATCGACGACCGCGCCAGTGGCAAGGCCTACAACGGGCTGCTGCAGATCCTGTCGGGCGCGGCCGGCGGCACCACGGGCCTGTTCACCATCCTGGTGTCCGAGATCATCCACGCCGAGCGCGAGCGGGTCGAGATCGTCCGCGACGGGCGCCGCCGGGGCCTCTACGTCGGCCGCAAGATCCAGGGCGAGATCGAGATGCTGGAGGGCGCCAACCCCGAGGAGCCGGTGGTGATGACCAACACCCGCTACTGGATGGGCCCCGACGTGATCGCGGCCCGCGGGCTCAAGTCCAAGGTGCGCGATTTCGGCCGGGTCTGGGACCTTTCGGGCAAATCCGGGGAGATCTGCGCCATCGACTGGTCCGGCAGCTCGGGCAAGTAACCGATGATCACCCCCGCCTACTGCCAGACCCTGGCGCGCTACAACGCGTGGCAGAACCAGTCGCTCTACCACGCCGCGGCCACGCTGGACGCCGCCGCGCGCGAGGCCGACCGGGGCGCCTTCTTCGGCTCGATCCGGGCGACGCTCAGCCACCTGATGTGGGGCGACCTGATGTGGATGGCGCGCTTCGACGGCGGCGAGGGGCCGGGCGGCGGCATCGCGGGGTCGGAGGCGCGCTACGACTGGGCGACGCTCTGGGCCGAGCGCCCGAGGCTCGACGCGCGCATCGCCGGCTGGGCCTGGATGGTGACGGAGGAGGAGCTGGCGGGCGAGCTGCGCTGGCATTCCTTCGTCCTCGGCCGTGACATGGCCAAGCCCTACGGCCTGTGCGTCGTGCATTTCTTCAACCACCAGACCCACCACCGCGGGCAGGTCCACGCCATGCTGACCGCCGCGGGCGCGCGGCCCGACGACACCGATCTGCCCTTCATGCCCGACGAGGTTCCGGAATGGCACTGATTTCTCCCTCCCGCCGGATCCGGCGCACGCCCTTCTCGGACGGGGTCGAGGCCGCGGGGGTCAAGGCCTACACGGTCTACAACCACATGCTCCTGCCGACCGTGTTCCGGTCGATGGAGGAGGACTACCGCCACCTGAAATCGGCGGTGCAGGTCTGGGACGTGGCCTGCGAGCGCCAGGTCGAGGTGCGCGGCCCCGACGCGGGCAAGCTGGTGCAGATGCTGACGCCCCGCGACCTGCGGGGGATGCTGCCCGGCCAGTGCTACTACGTGCCGATGGTCGATGAGACCGGGGGGATGCTGAACGACCCCGTCGCGGTCAAGCTGGCCGAGGACCGCTGGTGGATCTCCATCGCCGACAGTGACCTGTTGCTGTGGGTCAAGGGCATCGCCCACGGCTACCGGCTGGACGTGCTGATCGACGAGCCCGACGTCTCGCCGCTGGCCGTGCAGGGGCCGAAGTCCGACGATCTGATGGCGCGGGTGTTCGGCGACGGGGTGCGGGCGATCCGCTTCTTCCGCTTCGGCATCTTCGACTTCCAGGGCCGGTCGCTGGTGATCGCGCGGTCGGGCTATTCCAAGCAGGGCGGCTTCGAGATCTACGTCGAGGGGGGCGACATCGCCATGCCGCTCTGGCACGCGCTGATGGAGGCGGGCCGCGACCTCGACGTGGCGGCGGGCTGCCCCAACGCCATCGAGCGGATCGAGGGCGGGCTGCTCAGCTACGGCAACGACATGACGCGCGAGAACACGCCGCACGAGGCGGGGCTCGGGCGCTTCTGCAACACCGCCACCGCGATCGGCTGCATCGGGCGCGACGCGCTGCTGCGGGTCGCCAAGGAGGGGCCGGTGAAGCAGGTCCGCGCGATCGAGATCGACGCCACCGCCCTGCCGCGCTGCGACCGGGCCTGGCCGCTGATGGCCGGCGACCGGCGCGTGGGGCAGGTGACCTCGGCCGCCGTTTCGCCCGACCACGGCTGCGGCGCGGCGATCGGGATGGTGCGCATGACCCATTGGGACGCCGGCACGGCGCTGAGCGTGGTCACGCAGGACGGGCCGCTGCCCGCGCGGGTGCGCGACGGGTTCTGGGCCTGATATCAAAGATTTGTCGCGCGATCTTCGCGTGACGCAGGAAGAAGGGGAAACGACATGGCATTCCGCGCGCTGGTGGTGGAGAAGGACGAGGACGGCAAGACGCACGGCGCCGTGCAGACGCTGAGCGAGGACCGGCTGCCCGCGGGCGACGTGACGGTCGCCGTCGAGTATTCCACCGTGAACTACAAGGACGGGCTCTGCCTCGGGCCGGGCGGCGGCTTGGTGCGAAGCTACCCGCATGTGCCCGGAATCGACTTTGCCGGCACGGTCGAGGCGTCGGACGATCCGCGCTACAGCCCCGGCGACAAGGTGGTGCTGACCGGCTGGCGCGTGGGCGAGGTGCACTGGGGCGGCTACGCCGAGAAGGCGCGCGTCAAGGCCGACTGGCTGGTGCCGCTGCCCGGGGGGCTGACGACGCGGGCGGCGATGGCCGTGGGCACGGCGGGCTTCACCGCGATGCTGGCGGTGATGGCGCTTGAGGATCACGGACTAACCCCTTCGAACGGCGAGGTTCTGGTCACCGGTGCCGCGGGCGGCGTGGGGTCGGTGGCGACCGCGATCCTGGCGCATCTCGGCTACGAGGTGGCGGCCGTCACCGGGCGGCCCGAGCAGGAGGGCTACCTGAAGGGCCTGGGTGCCGCGCGCATCGTCGCGCGGGAGGAGCTGGCCGAGACGGTCAAGCGGCCGCTCGAGGCCGAGACCTGGGCGGGCTGCGTCGATGCCGTGGGCGGCGCGATGCTGGCCCGCGTGCTGGGGCAGATGAAATACGGCGCCTCCGTCGCGGCGGTGGGGCTTGCGGGCGGCGCGGCCCTGCCGGCGACGGTGATCCCGTTCCTGCTGCGGGGCGTGAACCTGCTGGGCATCGACAGCGTGATGCAGCCCTACGACGCCCGCGTCCGGGCCTGGGAGCGGATCGCGCGCGACCTGCCGATGGAGAAGCTCGAGGCGATGGTCGAGCCCGCGGGGCTGGCGGACCTGCCGGGTCTGGGCGCCGCGATCCTCAAGGGGCAGGTGCGGGGGCGCGTGGTCGTCGACGTGCGCGCCTGATCGCAGCGCTGGGGTTGCGCCGGCTGCGCCGTCGCCGGGGGCGCGCCGCGGTGCGCGGCGCGGGCCCCTTGGCGGGCGAGGCGCGCCGATCCGGGCGCTGGCCCTTTCCCTTGCGTGCCGCCGTGCGTATTTGGGGAAAGATGAAGCCAGGGGCGCGGAGACGGGGATGGTGAAGGGGCCGAGCGGCAAGTCGGGCAGCGGGCGCGGGCAGCGCGAGCTGCGGGCGAAGGTCAAGACCGCGCGCGGGCGCAAGCTGAGCTCCACCCTGTGGCTGGAGCGGCAGCTGAACGACCCCTATGTCCAGCGCGCGCGGCGCGAGGGGTATCGCGGGCGCGCCGCGTACAAGATCATGGAGCTTGACGACAAGTTCCGCTTCCTCGTGCCGGGGGCGCGGGTGGTCGACCTCGGCTGCGCGCCGGGGGGGTGGTGCCAGGTGGCGGTGCCGCGGATCAACGCGCTGGGGGAGAAGCCGGGCAAGCCGGTGGGCCGGATCATCGGCGTGGACCTGCAGGAGGTGGAGCCGATCGCGGGAGCCGAGCTGCATGTGCTGGATTTCATGGAGGACGGCGCGGACGAGACGGTGAAGGGCTGGCTCGGCGGCAAGGCGGACGTGGTGATGAGCGACATGGCGGCGGCCTCCTCGGGACACAAGGCGACGGACCACCTGCGGATCGTGGCGCTCTGCGAGGCGGCGGCGGAGCTGGCCTTCGACGTGCTGGAGGAGGGGGGCACCTTCGTGGCCAAGGTGCTGGCGGGGGGCGCCGAGGGCAGCCTGCAGACGCTCCTGAAGCAGCGCTTCGACAAGGTGGCCAACGTGAAGCCGCCGGCGAGCCGGTCGGACAGTTCGGAAAAGTTCGTCGTGGCGACGGGATTCCGCGGCTGAAGCGCCCCGGATTTCGGTCTTTCCCTTCCCCGCGCCCCATGAGATAGGGACGTGCCAACGCCGAAGCCCAAGGAGACCCCGATGGAGATTCGCGAGGCACTCACCTTTGACGACGTCCTGCTGGTGCCGGGGGCAAGCTCGGTCCTGCCGTCCGAGGCGGACACGCGCACCCGGGTGACGAAGTCGATCACCCTGAACATCCCGCTGCTCAGTTCCGCCATGGACACCGTGACCGAGGCGCGCATGGCCATCGCCATGGCGCAGGCCGGCGGCATGGGCGTGATCCACCGCAACCTCGACGTCGAGGCGCAGGCGCGCGAGGTGCGCCGCGTGAAGCGATTCGAGAGCGGGATCGTCTACAACCCCGTCACCCTGACGCCCGAGCAGACGCTGGCCGATGCCCGCGCGCTGATGGAGCGCTACGGCTTCACCGGCTTCCCGGTGGTGGACGAACAGCGCCGGGTAGTCGGCATCGTCACCAACCGCGACATGCGCTTCGCCCAGCGGGACGACACGCCGGTGCGGGTGATGATGACGGCGGACAACCTCGCCATCCTGCGCGAGCCCGCCGACCGGGCCGAGGCGATCAGCCTGATGAAGGCGCGGCGCATCGAGAAGCTCCTGGTGACCGATGCGGAGGGCAAGCTGACGGGCCTGCTGACGCTGAAGGACACCGAGCGCGCGGTGCTGAACCCCAACGCCTGCAAGGACGAGCTGGGCCGGCTGCGCGTCGCCGCCGCGACGACGGTCGGCGATGCAGGCTTTGCCCGGTCCGAGGCGCTGATCGACGCGGGCTGCGACCTGATCGTGATCGACACCGCGCATGGCCATTCCGAGGGCGTGGCGCGCGCGGTCGAGCGGGTCAAGGCGCTGTCGAACGCGGTGCAGGTGGTGGCCGGCAACGTCGCCACCGGCGAGGCGACGCGGGCCCTGATCGACGCGGGCGCGGACGCGGTGAAGGTGGGGATCGGGCCGGGCTCGATCTGCACCACGCGGATCGTGGCGGGCGTGGGCGTGCCGCAGCTGACCGCGATCATGGATTGCGCCGAGGCCGCGGCGGCCAGCGGCACGCCGGTGATCGCGGATGGCGGGATCAAGTATTCGGGCGATTTCGCCAAGGCCATCGCGGCCGGCGCCCATTGCGCCATGGTCGGCAGCATGATCGCCGGCACCGACGAGAGCCCGGGCGAGGTGATCCTCTACCAGGGCCGCAGCTTCAAGAGCTACCGCGGCATGGGCAGCCTCGGCGCGATGGCGCGCGGCAGTGCCGACCGGTATTTCCAGAAGGATGCGGCCAGCGACAAGCTGGTGCCCGAGGGGATCGAGGGGCAGGTGCCCTACAAGGGGCCCGCGGGCACGGTGGTCCACCAGCTGGTGGGCGGCCTGCGCGCCGCGATGGGCTACACCGGCAACGCCACGATCGAGCAGATGCGCGCCAACTGCAAGTTCGTGCGGATCACCGGGGCGGGCCTCAAGGAATCCCATGTCCACGACGTGCAGATCACCCGCGAGAGCCCGAATTACCGTTTGGGCTGAAGGCGATGCGGGGTGATCTTGAGGTGATCCCGTGACCCCGGCGGCGCGCGTCGGGGCGGCCATCGGCGTGCTCGACGCGTGGCTGTCCGGGGTGCCGGCCGAACAGGCGCTGACCAACTGGGGCCGGGGGGCGCGCTATGCCGGGTCCAAGGACCGGGCGGCGGTGCGGGACCATGTCTACGACGTGCTGCGCGCCAAGGGCAGCTGCGCGGTGCTCGGCGGGGGCGGGACGGGTCGGGCGCTGATGCTGGGGCTGGTGCGGCTGCAGGGCGCGGACCCGGCGGCGGTCTTTACCGGCGAGGGCCATGCGCCGGCGCCGCTGACGGCCGGGGAGGCGCAGGCGGAAGGGCCGGCGCCCGACCCGCGGCTGGACGTGCCGGGCTGGACGCTGCCGATGCTGGAGGCGCGGGTGGGCGACGGGTTGCCGGCCCTGCTGGAGGGGTTCCGCCATCGCGCGCCGCTGTTCCTGCGGGTCAACCGGCGCCGCGCGACGGTCGCGCAGGCGGCGGCCCGGCTGGCCGAGGACGGGGTCGAGGCGGTGCCCGACCCGCGCGCGGCGACGGCGCTGGAGGTCACATCCGGGGCGCGCCGGGTCAAGGCCGCGGCCGCCTTTGCCGACGGCTGGGTCGAGCCGCAGGACCTGTCGGTGCAGCGCGCCGTCGCGGCGGTGGACTGGCCGGCGGGCCGCATCCTCGACTACTGCGCGGGCGGCGGCGGCAAGGCGCTGGCGCTGGCCGACCTGACCGAGGCCCGGGTCTTCGCCCATGACGCCGAACCCCGGCGGATGGCCGACCTCGCCCCGCGGGCCGCGCGCGCCGGGGTGACGGTGACGGACCTGCCGGGCGCGGGGCTGGCAGGCGCGGCGCCCTTCGACGCGGTGCTGTGCGACGTGCCCTGTTCCGGCTCGGGCACCTGGCGGCGCGACCCCGAGGCGAAGTGGCGGCTGATGCCCGAGCGGCTGTCCGCGCTGCAGGAGACGCAGGCGGCGATCCTGCGCAAGGCGGCCCGGCTGGTCGCACCGGGCGGGCGGCTGGTCTACATGACCTGCTCGCTGTTCCGGCCCGAGAACGAGGACCAGGTCGCGCGCTTTCTCGCGGCGCATCCGGGCTGGACGCCGGAGGGGCAGGGGGCGGAGACCCCGCTCACCGCCTCGGACGGGTTCTTCCACGCGGTGCTGCGCGCGCCCTGACCGCGCGCCTCTTTCGTGGCGCGGCGCGGCCGTCTTAAGTATCATTTAACCATTCGGAGGCTACACCAGCGGCGGCCCATGCCGGGCCTGGCGACCATGTGGGGGGTCCAGTTGACCAACGAGGCGGATGTTTCCCGGCGTCTGATCCCCGGATCCCGCCTTCCCGTGCAGCCGCTGGCGCTGGTGATCTTCGGCCTGTCCGCCATGCTGGGGGCGCTGGCCGTGGGCGGCACGGGGCCGGGTATCGCGCTCTGGGCGGTGACCGGCGGGGCGTTCTCGGCGGCGGCTCTGTCGGTGGCGCGCGGCCTGGTGCGCCGGCGCCGGGCGCGCGGCGACCTGCGGGCGGCGCTGAGGCTCATGGAACACGACCCCTCGGCCTGTTTCTGCACCGAGGCGGGCGGCGCGATCGTCGCCGCCAACGCCGCCGCGCGTCGGCGGTTCGGCCCCCAGGACGGGCAGCCGATGGCCCGCGCCATCGCCGGGCTGCTGCCCAACGCCGCCGCCGTGGTGTTCCGCCACGAGACCGCGCTGGAGCGCCGCCGCATCGCACACGAGACGGTGCTGACCCCCCGCGGCGCCGTGCGGCTGACCGCGCACCGGCTGGCCGAGGGGATCTTCTGGCGCGTCGACGACCAGACCGCGGCCGCCCACCACGCCGGCGAGGGCATCAGCCTGCCGATGATGGTGGTCAGCCACTCCGACACCATCCTGTCGATGAACGCGGCGATGCGCGACGTGCTCGGCCGCCGCGCCACCGCGATGGAGGAGGTGTTCGGCGAGCTGCCGGTGGTGCCGGGGCGGCGCGCGCGGCTGCTGTCCGGCGACGGCCCGATCGAGGTGATCCCCGTCGTCGTCACCGCCCGCGACGGGCGGCGCGAGGTCTATGCCGTGCCGGGGCTGGCCGAACCGCCGGCCGCCTCGGTCGCCGCCCGCGCCTTCGAGGCGCTGCCGGTGGCGCTCCTGCACATCGGGCCGGACGGGCGGCTGCTGGCCTCCAACCGGCACGCCCAGACGCTGCTCGGCATCCCGCGCGACGCCGCCGGGCCGCTGTCGCAGTTCGTCGAGGGGCTCGGCCGGCCGGTGAACGACTGGGTGATGGACACGCTGGCCGAGCGCATCCCCAACCGCCCCGAGGTCGTCCGCGCGCGTCGCCGCGAGACCGAGGTGTTCCTGCAGATCTCGCTCAGCCGCATCACCGACGGCACCGGCCCGTCGCTGCTGGCCGTGCTGCACGACGCGACCGAGCTGAAGACGCTGGAACAGCAGTTCGTCCAGAGCCAGAAGATGCAGGCCATCGGCGAGCTGGCGGGCGGGATCGCGCATGACTTCAACAACCTGCTGACCGCCATCAGCGGGCATTGCGACCTGCTGATGCTGCGCCACGACCAGGGCGACCCGGATTACGCCGACCTTGCGCAGATCAACCAGAACGCCAACCGCGCGGCCTCGCTGGTGGGGCAGCTGCTGGCCTTCTCGCGCAAGCAGACGCTGGAGCCCGAGATCCTCGATCTGCGCGACTCGATGGGCGAGCTGATGCATCTGCTGAACCGGCTCGTGGGCGAGCGGATCACCCTCGCCCTGAGCCACGACCCCGCGCTGCTGCCGATCCGCGCCGACCGCCGGCAGCTGGACCAGGTGATCATGAACCTCGTCGTCAACGCGCGCGACGCCATGCCCGAGGGCGGCGAGATCCGGGTCGAGACCCGGATGGTCACGCTGGCCGAGCCGCTGTTCCGCGACCGCGCCGAGGTGCCGCCGGGCCGCTACGTCACCATCCGCGTGCGCGACCAGGGCCACGGCATCCCGCCCGACAAGCTGTCGCGGATCTTCGAGCCCTTCTTCACCACCAAGCGCGTGGGCGAGGGCACCGGGCTCGGGCTCAGCATGGCCTACGGGATCGTCAAGCAGACCGGCGGCTACATTTTCGTGGACAGCGTGGTGGGGGTGGGGTCCACCTTCACCATCTACGTCCCCGCCCATGACGCCGCCCCCGAGGCCGAGGCCGCCGCCGACGGCTCGGCCCCCGCGGCCGCGACCGACGCCGCGCCGGGCGCGAGGCCGCAGGGCGTGGTCCTGCTGGTGGAGGACGAGGCGCCGGTGCGGGCCTTCGCGGCGCGCGCGCTGCGGCTCCGGGGCTACACTGTGATCGAGGCCGCCTGCGCCGAGGAGGCGCTGGAGCGGCTGGGCGACGCCTCGCTCGAGATCGACCTGTTCCTGACCGACGTGGTGATGCCGGGCATGGACGGCCCGTCCTGGGTGCGCCGGGCGCTGGAGATGCGGCCGGACGTCAAGGTCGTGTTCGTCTCGGGCTATGCCGAGGATCAGCTCGAGGACGGCTCGATCGGCATCCCGAACTCGGTGTTCCTGCCCAAGCCCTTCTCGCTCAGCGACCTGACCGAGACCGTGCGCCGGCAGCTGCATTGATCAGCCGAGCTGCTCCCAGAGCCGGAAATCGGCGGCCGCCTCGCGCCGGAGCCGCGCCTCGAGCGCGGGGTCCAGCGCCAGCGGCGCCTTGGGCGAGACATTGCGGCGCGGCAGGTCCAACCTGACTGAGAGCCGCGCCTCGAGGAAGGCCACGGCCTTGTCCAGAGCCTCGTAGCGGAACAGGTGGTCGACGATGATCTTGCCGTCGCCGTCCGACACGAAGCGCGAGGGCCGCCCGACGCGGGCGAATTCCGGCTCGGGGTCGCTCAGCCAGCCCTCGACGAAGGCGTCGAAGCCGATCCCCGCGGTCGAGGTCTCGCTGCCCGCGATCTCGGGCCGGGCGCGGTAGCGGTACCAGCTGCCCAGCCAGTCGAGCGGCTCGCGGATCACCGCCATCGTCTCCATCCGCCGCGTGCCCCGGTTCTCGAAGAAGGGCGCCAGCTGGTTGCGCCAGCGCCGAGCGGTGACGTGCTTCTTGTCGGGCGGGTTCAGGATCGCGGCGTCGGCATGGGGCAGGAGCGCGGCCTCGAGCGCGGTCGTCCCCGTCTTGGGCACCGCGAGCAGCACCAGCCTTGCCTTCCAGAACACCAGCATCCGTCCCCCTCCGCGCCGCACCGGCCGCGTCAACGACTCCTTAACCCTTCGGGGCAATCCTCGGCGCGTGCAAGATTTCCCTTGCCATGTTCGCGTTTTGTTTGCACAAAGGAAACAGAACAAGAGGTGAACACGAGCATCCCGTTGCCGCGCCCCCGGTGACGTGGAATAAGGAGCGGACCCCATGGCAACAGCGACCCTTCTCGACATGACCAACCGTATTTCCGCCGACAAGCAGAAGGCGCTCGACAGCGCGCTCGCCCAGATCGAACGCCAGTTCGGCAAGGGCTCGATAATGAAGCTCGGCGGCGACAACGCCATGAAGGACATCGAGGCGACGTCCACGGGCTCGCTGGGCCTCGACATCGCACTCGGCATCGGCGGCCTGCCCAAGGGCCGCATCATCGAGATCTACGGCCCCGAAAGCTCGGGCAAGACCACGTTGACGCTGCACTGCATCGCCGAGGAGCAGAAGAAGGGCGGCGTCTGCGCCTTCGTCGACGCCGAACACGCGCTCGACCCGCAGTACGCCAAGAAGCTGGGCGTGAACCTCGACGAGCTCCTGATCTCGCAGCCCGACACCGGCGAGCAGGCGCTGGAGATCACCGACACGCTGGTGCGCTCGGGCGCGGTCAGCATGGTGGTGGTCGACTCGGTCGCGGCGCTGACGCCGAAATCCGAGCTCGAGGGCGACATGGGCGATTCGTCCGTGGGCGTCCACGCGCGGCTCATGTCCCAGGCGATGCGCAAGCTGACGGGCTCGATCGCGCGGTCGAACTGCATGGTGATCTTCATCAACCAGATCCGCATGAAGATCGGCGTCATGTTCGGCTCCCCCGAGACGACGACGGGCGGCAACGCGCTGAAGTTCTACGCCTCCGTCCGGCTCGACATCCGCCGCATCGGGTCGATCAAGGACCGCGACGAGGTGGTGGGCAACGCGACCCGCGTGAAAGTGGTCAAGAACAAGGTGGCGCCGCCCTTCAAGCAGGTCGAGTTCGACATCATGTACGGCGAGGGCATCTCCAAGACCGGCGAATTGATCGACATGGGCGTGAAGGCCGGTGTCGTGGAGAAGTCGGGCTCCTGGTATTCCTACGGCGACGAGCGGATCGGGCAGGGGCGCGAGAACGCCAAGCAGTTCCTGCGCGACAACCCCGCGGTCGCGCTGGAGATCGAGGACAAGATCCGCGGCGCCCACGGGCTCGACTTCGGCATGGGCGCGGGCGACGACGGCCCGATGGACATGGTCGACGACTGACCGGCCTGCGGGCGCGGTGTGAGAAGGGGCGGCCGGCGGGCCGCCCTTTTTTCCGTTCGGCCGGGCGGGGTGGCGGAAAACCCGGGTTTTCCGCACGGCAAAACTCGGGTTTTGCCGTGCGTTTTCCGTGCGGAAAACGCCGCGCCCCGGACCCCACGGCGTCAAGTCCTGTGGACAGGCGAAGGTCCCGGGGATAGAGGACGGGCCTGACCCGACACCGACCCCGAGCGAGACCCGATGGCCAGCCTCAACGACATCCGCGCCACCTTCCTCGACTACTTCCGCCGCAACGACCACGAGGTCGTGGCCTCGAGCCCGCTGGTGCCGCGCAACGACCCGACGCTGATGTTCACCAACTCGGGCATGGTGCAGTTCAAGAACCTGTTCCTCGGCATCGAGCACCGCGACTACCGCCGCGCCACCACCGCGCAGAAATGCGTGCGCGCGGGCGGCAAGCACAACGACCTCGACAACGTCGGCTACACCGCGCGCCACCACACCTTCTTCGAGATGCTGGGGAATTTCAGCTTCGGCGACTACTTCAAGGCCGACGCGATCCCCTTCGCCTGGGAGCTGATCACCAGGGACTTCGGGATCGACAAGACGCGCCTGCTGACGACGGTCTACCACACCGACGACGAGGCCTTCGAGATCTGGAAGAAGGTCGGCGTCCCCGAGGACCGGATCATCCGCATCGCGACCTCCGACAATTTCTGGCAGATGGGCCCGACCGGCCCCTGCGGCCCCTGCACCGAGATCTTCTACGACCACGGCGACCACATCTGGGGCGGCCCGCCGGGCAGCGCGGACGAGGACGGCGACCGCTTCATCGAGATCTGGAACGTCGTGTTCATGCAGAACGAGCAGTTCGCCGACGGCTCCATGCGCCCGCTCGACATGCAGTCGATCGACACCGGCATGGGGCTGGAGCGGATCGGCGCGCTGCTGCAGGGCAAGCACGACAACTACGACACCGACCTGATGCGCGCGCTGATCGAGGCCTCGGCCCACGCCACCAGCGTCGATCCCGACGGCCCGCAGAAGGTGCATCACCGGGTGATCGCCGACCACCTGCGCTCCTGCTCGTTCCTGATCGCGGACGGCGTGATGCCGTCGAACGAGGGCCGCGGCTACGTGCTGCGGCGGATCATGCGGCGCGCGATGCGCCACGCGCACCAGCTGGGCGCGAAGGACCCGCTGATGCACCGGCTGGTGGGCGCGCTGGTGAGCCAGATGGGCCAGGCCTACCCGGAGCTCGGCCGCGCGCAGGCGCTGATCACCGAGACGCTGAAGCTGGAGGAGGAGCGGTTCCGCACCACGCTCGACCGCGGCCTGCGGCTGCTGGACGAGGAACTGGCGGGGCTGCCCGACGGCGCGGCGCTGCCCGGCGAGGCGGCCTTCAAGCTCTATGACACCTACGGCTTCCCGCTGGACCTGACGCAGGACGCGCTGCGCGAGAAGGGCCGCGCGGTCGACACCGCGGGCTTCGACGCCGCGATGGAGGCTCAGAAGGCCAAGGCGCGCGCCGCCTGGGCGGGCTCGGGCGAACAGGCCGATGCCGCGATCTGGTACGACCTCGCCGACAGGCACGGCTCGACCGAGTTCCTCGGCTACGACACCGAGACCGCCGAGGGGCAGCTGCTGGCCCTGGTGCGCGATGGCGCGGCGGTGGACGCCGCGACACAGGGCGAGGCGGTGACGATCGTCGTCAACCAGACGCCCTTCTATGGCGAGAGCGGCGGCCAGGTGGGCGACACCGGCATGATCCGCACCGCGACGGGCGCGGCCCGCGTGACCGACACCAAGAAGGTCGCGGGGCTGTTCCTGCACCTCGCCGAGGTGACGGAGGGCGAGGTGAAGCCGGGGCAGGGCGCGGAGCTGGAGGTGGACCACGGGCGCCGCACCACGATCCGCGCCAATCACTCCGCCACGCACCTGCTGCACGAGGCGCTGCGCCGCGCGCTCGGCGATCACGTCGCGCAGCGGGGCAGCCTCAACGCGCCCGACCGGCTGCGCTTCGACTTCAGCCACGGCAAGGCGCTGAGCCCGGCCGAGCTGCAGCAGGTCGAGCGCGAGGTGAACGACTTCATCCGCCAGAACACGGCCGTCGAGACCCGGATCATGACGCCGGACGCGGCGCGCGAGATCGGGGCGCAGGCGCTTTTCGGCGAGAAATACGGCGACGAGGTGCGGGTGGTGTCGATGGGCGCGCTGCCGGGCTCGGGCAAGGGCACGGACGGGCGGACCTATTCGATCGAGCTCTGCGGCGGCACCCATGTGCGGCAGACGGGCGACATCGGCGTCTTCGTGGCGCTGGGGGACAGCGCGTCGTCCGCGGGCGTGCGGCGGATCGAGGCGCTGACCGGCCCCGCGGCCTTTGCCTACCTGTCCGAGCAGGACCAGCGCGTGGGCGCGCTGGCGCAGGAGATGAACGCGACGCCGGCCGAGCTCATCGACCGCGTGCGCGCACTCAAGGACGAGCGCCGCAAGCTGGAGAACGAGGTCGCGCAGCTGCGCCGGCAGCTCGCCATGGCGGGCGGCGCGGGCGCCGCGGCCCCGGCCGCGCGCGAGGTGAACGGCATCGCCTTCCACGCGCAGGCGCTGACCGGCGTCACCGGCAAGGATCTTGCGGGCCTGATCGACGAGCACAAGGCGCGGATGGGCTCGGGCGCGGTGCTGCTGATCGCCGACACCGGCGACAAGGCGGCGGTCGCGGCGGGCGTCACCGCGGACCTGGCCGGCCGCGTCTCGGCGGTCGACCTGGTGCGCGCGGCGGTCGAGACCATGGGCGGCAAGGGTGGCGGCGGCCGGCCCGATTTCGCCCAGGGCGGCGCCAAGGATGCCAGCCAGTCCGAGGCGGCCATCGCCGCCGCCGAATCCGTCCTCAAGGGAGCCTGAGACGATGCCCGCAGCCTTCTGGATCGCCCATGTGACCGTGTCCGACGACGCGGCCTATGCCAAGTATGCGGCCCTTGCGACCAAGGCCATCGCCGAGCACGGGGGCGTCTTCCTCGCCCGCGGCGGGCAGGCCATCCAGAAGGAGGGGCGCGCCCATCCGCGGAACGTGGTGGCGAAGTTCCCGAGCCTGGCCGCGGCCAACGCCTGCTACGAGAGCGCGACCTACCAGGAGGCGCTGAGCCACGCGCAGGGCGCGTCGGAGCGCGATCTCGTGCTGGTCGAGGCGCTGGAGTAGCGCCTCAGCCGGGCGGCGCGGCGGCCTTGGCGGCGGCGACGCGGGCCTCGAGCAGCTTGCGCGCGCGGGCCTCGGCCACGCGGACCCGCACCAGGGTGCGGAACAGCTCCTCCGTCGTGGGCGAGGAGGCGCCCACGGCCTGCGCGATGGTCTCGATCAGCCGGTCATCGCCGATCTCCTCCGCCGCGGCGATGGTGTCCCGCGCGAGCTGATCGGCCAGTTCCTCGGCGATGCGGCTCATGGCCCGTCCCTCAGCGCGTGGTCTCGGTCAGCCGGCGGCGCACGTAGGCCTGCACCCGGTCGATCATCGGGTCCATGTGCGGATCTTCGAAGAAGTGGCCGGCGCCCTCCACCTCGTCGTGGGTGATGGTGATGCCCTTCTGTTCGTGCAGCTTGTCGACGAGGATGCGGGTGTCCTGCGGCTTGGCCACGCGGTCGGAGGCGCCGTTGATGATGAGCCCTGAGGCCGGGCAGGGCGCGAGGAAGCTGAAGTCGTACATGTTGGCCGGCGGGCTGACCGAGACGAAGCCCGTGATCTCGGGCCGCCGCATCAGCAGCTGCATCCCGATCCAGGCCCCGAAGGAAAAGCCCGCGACCCAGCAATGCTTGGAATTGGGGTTCATCGACTGCAGGTAGTCGAGCGCCGAGGCGGCATCGCTGAGTTCGCCGATGCCCTGGTCGTATTCGCCCTGGCTGCGCCCGACGCCGCGGAAGTTGAACCGCAGCACCGTGAAGCCGATCTTGTGGAAGGCGTAGTGCAGGTTGTAGACGACCCGGTTGTTCATCGTGCCGCCGAACTGCGGGTGCGGGTGCAGGATGATGGCGATCGGCGCGTCCTTCACCTTCTGCGGATGGTAGCGGCCTTCGAGCCGGCCTTCGGGGCCGGGGAAAATCACCTCGGGCAATCCATGTCTCCTTCCGGGTGGTCCGTCGGGGCGCGTGCGCTTGACGCGTCACGGGCCGCTCCCTAGAACCGTTCCAATCTGGCCGGCGCCGGCAAGCCGCGTCGGGGTCGATCCGCAGTTAAGCGTGCCGGCCCGAAAGGTCAATCTTTGCAGGGGGCGGGGGGGCGATGAAGCTCAGCACCAAGGGGCGCTACGCGATGGTGGCGATGACCGACCTCGCCATGCAGAGGGGCGAGGGGCTGGTGGCGCTGTCGGAGCTGTCGAAGCGGCAGGACATTTCCTTGCCCTACCTGGAGCAGCTGTTCGTCAAGCTCAGGCGCGCGGGGCTGGTCGAGTCGGCGCGGGGGCCGGGCGGCGGCTACCGTCTGGCGCGGCCGTCGAGCGAGATCCGGGTGGTGGAGATCTTCGCCGCCGTCGACGAGACGGTGAGCGCGCTGCACACCGGGGCGGGGGCGACGGGCGCGGTGTCGGGCACGCGGGCGCAGTCGATGACGAACCGGCTGTGGGAGAGCCTGTCGGCGCATGTCTACGTGTTCCTGCACCAGACGCGGCTGTCGGACGTGGTGCAGAACGACCTGACGCCCTGCCCGGCGGTGCCGACGCTGTTCGAGGTGGTCGACGAGGGCTGAGGCAGGGGTTGCGCCGGCTGCGCCGTCGCCGGGGGGCGATTTGCTGGGCAAATCGCGCCTGTGGCCGCGGCGGGGCGCCGGGTCGGCCGGGCGCCGGTGGCGGTGTCGGGCTTGCGTATTTGGGGAAAGATGAAGCAGGGGCGCGATGGCGCGGGTCTATCTGGATTGGAACGCGACGGCGCCGCTGAGGCCCGAGGCGCGGGCGGCGATGGTCGAGGCGATGGACCTCGTGGGGAACCCGTCCTCGGTCCATGCCGAGGGGCGGGCGGCCAAGGCGCTGATGGAGCGGGCGCGGGGCGATCTGGCCGAGGCGCTGGGGGCGGGGGCGGCGGATGTCGTCTTCGTGTCGGGGGCGACCGAGGCCGCGGCGCTGGCGCTGGCGGGGCGGGGGTTGCACGGGGCGGCGATCGAGCATGACGCGGTGCGCGCCTGGGTGACGGAGGACCTGGCAGTGGACGCGAACGGCCGCGTGGCGGTGGCCGATCCGGGCACGAGCACGCTGCAGCTGGCCAATTCCGAGACGGGCGTGGTGCAGGACCTGCCCGGGGGGCTGGCGGTCAGCGACTGGACGCAAGGCTTCGGCAAGCTGCCGGTGGCCTTCGACTGGTCGGGGGTCGAGATGGCCTTTGTCTCGGCGCACAAGATCGGCGGGCCGAAGGGGGTGGGGGCGCTGGTGCTGCGCCGCGGGCTGGATGTCGACCCGCGCATCCGGGGCGGCGGGCAGGAGATGGGGCGGCGGTCGGGGACTGAAAACCTTGTCGGCATCGCCGGATTCGCCGCCGCGGCGCGGGCCGCGGCCCGCGATCTGGCCGAGGGCGCGTGGGAGCGGGTGGACAAACTTAGAAATATTCTAGAAAAGACTCTGGAAGCCTCGGCAAGAGAGACTATTTTTGTCGGGAAAGGCGTGTCGCGCCTGCCGAACACCTCGCTGATGGTCACGCCCGGCTGGAAGGGCGAGACGCAGGTGATGCAGATGGATCTCGCCGGTTTCGCGGTCTCCGCGGGGTCGGCCTGTTCCTCGGGCAAGGTGAAGGCAAGCTCGGTCCTGCGGACCATGGGGCTGTCGGAGGGCGACGCGGGTTGCGCGCTGCGGGTCTCGCTGGGGCCCGCCACGACCGAGGCGGAGGTGACGGCCTTCGCCGAGGCCTGGATCGCCGCCCATGACCGCTTCCGGCGGCGCGGGCGGTAGCGGACGCGACGGGCGGGATATGCAAGGGGCCTCGTGCGCGACGGGGCCGGAAAACGGGACGGGGGTCAGCCCCCGAGGACAGGGACCGGCCGTGGCGCCGGCGACACGGAGGAACGATCATGACCGCACTCGACAGCGACATCCGCGAGGGCGTGGACCGCGAAACCGTCGAGACCGTCCAGGCGATGGGCGGCAAGTACAAGTACGGCTGGTCGACCGACATCGAGATGGACTACGCGCCCAAGGGCGTGAACGAGGACATCGTCCGCCTGATCTCGGAGAAGAACAACGAGCCCGAGTGGATGACCGACTGGCGGCTGCAGGCGTTCAAGCGCTGGAAGCAGATGGAGGAGCCGACCTGGGCGATGGTGCACTACCCGGCCATCGACTACCAGGACCAGTATTACTACGCCAAGCCCAAGAGCATGGCGGAAAAGCCCAAGTCGCTGGACGAGGTGGACCCCAAGCTGCTGGCCACCTACGAGAAGCTGGGCATCCCGCTGAAGGAGCAGCTGATCCTCGCCGGCGTCGAGGGGGCCGAGGATGCGCCGGCCGAGGGCCGCAAGGTGGCCGTGGACGCGGTGTTCGATTCGGTCAGCGTGGGCACCACGTTCCAGAAGGAGCTGGAGAAGGCGGGCGTCATCTTCTGCTCGATCTCGGAGGCGATCCAGAAGCACCCCGAGCTGGTCAAGAAATACCTCGGCTCGGTCGTGCCGATCACCGACAACTTCTTTGCCACGCTGAACAGCGCGGTGTTCTCGGACGGCTCCTTCGTCTACATCCCGCCAGGGGTGCGCTGCCCGATGGAGCTGTCGACCTATTTCCGCATCAATGCCGAGAACACGGGCCAGTTCGAGCGGACGCTGATCATCGCCGACAAGGGCAGCTACGTGTCCTACCTCGAGGGCTGCACGGCGCCCAAGCGCGAGACGCACCAGCTGCACGCGGCGGTGGTCGAGCTGGTGGCGCTGGACGACGCCGAGATCAAGTATTCGACGGTGCAGAACTGGTACCCGGGCGACGAGGAAGGCCGGGGCGGCATCTACAACTTCGTGACCAAGCGCGCGGACTGCCGCGGCGACCGGTCCAAGGTGATGTGGACGCAGGTCGAGACCGGCAGCGCGATCACCTGGAAATACCCGTCCTGCATCCTGCGCGGCGACGACAGCCAGGGCGAGTTCTATTCCATCGCCATCGCCAACAACGCCCAGCAGGCCGACACCGGCACAAAGATGGTGCACCTGGGCAAGCGCACCAAGTCGCGCATCGTGTCCAAGGGCATCAGCGCGGGCCGCGCGCAGAACACCTATCGCGGCCTCGTGTCGATGCACCCCAAGGCCAAGGACAGCCGCAACTACACCCAGTGCGACAGCCTGCTGATCGGCGACAAGTGCGGGGCCCACACGGTTCCCTACATCGAGGTCAAGAACAACTCCTCCCGCGTCGAGCACGAGGCGACCACGTCGAAGGTGGACGAGGACCAGATGTTCTACTGCCGGTCCCGCGGGATCGGCGAGGAGGAGGCGGTGGCCCTGATCGTCAACGGCTTCGCCCGCGAGGTGCTGCAGGCGCTGCCGATGGAGTTCGCCATGGAGGCGCAGCAGCTGGTGGCGATCTCGCTGGAAGGCTCGGTGGGCTGACACCATGCCCTGGGGCCGCAGCGGCGCCGAACCGCCAAGGAGGACGCGCATGATCGTGACCACCACCCCCTCGGTCGAGGGCAGCCGGATCACGGCCTACCACGGCATCGTGGTGGGCGAGGCGATCCTGGGGGCCAACGTGTTCCGCGACCTGTTCGCCGGGATCACCGACATCATCGGCGGGCGGTCGGGCGCCTACGAGGAGGAACTCGGCCGCGCCCGGGAAACCGCCCTGTCCGAGATGGAGGACCGCGCCCGCGACCTCGGCGCCAACGCCGTGGTGGGCGTCGATCTCGATTACGAGGTCATCAACAACATGCTGATGGTGTCGGCCTCCGGCACCGCCGTCACGGTCGGCTGAGGCGGGCGGCGGCATGGCAGGCGCATATCACATCGACGCGGCCCGCGCGGCCGGGGCCCGGCGCGGCGGCGCCGCCGGAGGGGCGTGACCATGCGGGACGCGGCGACACCGGCGGAGCCCCTGAAGCTCCACCACTGGGGCGCGCCGAATTTCGGCGACACGCTCAGCCGCCTTGTGGTCGAGCGCGTCTCGGGCCGCCGGGTGGTGGTCGTGGGCCCGCGGCAGGCCGAGCTGTTCGCCATCGGGTCGCTGATGCATGTGGCCGCCAAGCATTTCGCGGTGCCGCGCCCGGGGCCGCGCCCGATCCTGTGGGGGACGGGGCTGCTGAACCCGATCTTCCGCCGCGAGTTCCTCGACAACCTCGACATCCGCATCCTGCGCGGGCCGGTGGGCGCGGCGATCTGCCGGGTGCCGATGCGCGCCTTCGGCGACCCCGGCCTGTTCGCGCCCGAGGCCATCGGCCCGGTGCCGGCGCGGGCCGACCGCGTCGCCGTGGTGCCGCACCACAGCCAGATGGCCGACCCCGCCATCGCCGCCATGGTGGCGCGCGACCCGCGGCTGCACCTTGTCGATCCGCGCGGCGCGCCCGAAGCGGTCTGCGCCGCCATCGCGTCGTCGGCGCATGTGGTGTCGGCCAGCCTGCACGGGCTGGTCGTGGCCGACGCCTACGGGGTGCCCAGCACCTGGATGGACCCCGCCGAGCAGGGCCGGATGAAGTACCTCGACTACGCCGCCTCGATCGGCCGCCCGCTGCTCCACCCGGTCGCCATCGACGAGGTGCCGGCGCTGGCGCCGCGCGCGCCGACCGGGCCCTTGCCCTATGCCGAGGGGATCGCGCGCGCGCGCGAGGCCCTCCTGACCCATTTCCCGGCCGAGCTGCGCGCCGGGGCCGCCATGACCGTGGCCTGAGCCACCCCAGACAAGACCAGAGAGGACCCGATCCATGCTGAGCATCAAGAACCTGCACGTGAAACTGGAGGAAGAGGACAAGCAGATCCTCAAGGGTGTCGACCTCGAGGTCGAGGCCGGCCGCGTGCACGCGATCATGGGCCCGAACGGCTCGGGCAAGTCGACGCTGTCCTACGTGCTGTCGGGCCGCGACGGCTACGAGGTGACGGACGGGACGGCCACGCTCGAGGGCGCGGACCTGCTGGAGATGGAGGCCGAGGAGCGCGCCGCCGCGGGCCTGTTCCTGGCCTTCCAGTACCCGGTCGAGATCCCGGGCGTGGGCAACATGACCTTCCTGCGCACCGCGCTGAACGCGCAGCGCAAGGCGCGCGGCGAGGACGAGATCAGCGCCGGCGACTTCCTCAAGCTGGTGCGCGAAAAGGCCAAGGCGCTGAAGATCGACGCCGACATGCTGAAGCGGCCGGTGAACGTGGGCTTTTCGGGCGGCGAGAAGAAGCGCAACGAGATCCTGCAGATGGCCATGCTGGAACCCAAGATGTGCATCCTCGACGAGACCGATTCGGGCCTCGACGTCGACGCGATGAAGCTGGTGGCCGACGGGGTGAACGCGCTGCGCGACGCGGGCCGCGCCTTCCTCGTCATCACGCACTACCAGCGGCTGCTCGACCACATCCAGCCGGACGTGGTCCACATCATGGCCGATGGCCGCATCGTCAAGACCGGCGGACCCGAGCTGGCGCTCGAGGTCGAGCAGAACGGCTATGCCGACATCCTCGGGGAGACGGCGTGATGGCGGTGGCGCAGGCGAAACAGGACCTGACCGAGGCGCGGCTGGCGGGGCTGGAGATGCCGGCCGGCGCCGGCTGGGCGACCGAGGCGCGGCAGGGCGCGCTGGCGCGGCTGCGCGCCATGGGCCTGCCCGGGCGGCGCGACGAATACTGGCGCTACACCGATCCCACCAGCCTGACGGCCGCCGCCGCCCCGCGCGCGGCGCTGTTCGATCCCGGCGACGAGCCGCCGCTCTATGACGGGATCGACCGGCTGAAGATCGTCTTCGTCGACGGTGTCTTCGACCCGGCCCAGTCCGACGACCTGAGCGCCGAGGGGCTGGAGGTCGAGCGGCTGTCCGACGCGATGGCCAAGGACATCCACTGGGCGCGCGACCTTTACGGCGTGCTGGAAGCCCGTGGGCAGGTGCCCGTGGCCCGGCCGCTGGCGGCGCTGAACACCGCCTTTGCGACCGACGGCGTGGCGATCCGCGCGACGGGCAAGGTGTCCAGGCCCGTCAGCCTGATCTACCTGCACCGCGCCGAAACCTCCGACGCGATCCTGCACCACGTGGTGCGGGTCGAGGAGGGGGCGGACCTGACCATCCTGGAAAACGGCCCCGCCGCCGCGCGCTTCAACAAGTGCATGGAGATCAGCGTCGCCGACCGCGGCGCGTTCCACCACGTCCGCGCCCAGGGCCGTGACCACGAGCGCCGGGCGGTGACGCACATGTTCGCCCGGCTGGGCGCCGAGAGCCTCTACAAGTCCTTCACGCTGACCGCGAACGGCGTGCTGACGCGCAACGAGCATGTCGTCGAGCTGACCGGCGACGACGCGGTCGCCCATGTGGCGGGCGCCGCCATGGGCGACGGCAAGCGGGGCGCCTTCCACCACGACGACACCGTGTTCGTCACCCACGACGCGGTGAACTGCGAAAGCCGGCAGGTGTTCAAGAAGGTGCTGCGCAACGGGGCGCAGGGCGTGTTCCAGGGCAAGATCCTGGTCAAGCCCGGCGCGCAGAAGACCGACGGCTACCAGATCAGCCAGGCGCTCCTGCTGGACGAGGATTCGTCGTTCCAGGCCAAGCCCGAGCTGGAGATCTACGCCGACGACGTCAGCTGCTCGCACGGCTCGACCACCGGCGCGATCGACGAAACGGCGCTGTTCTACCTGCGCGCCCGCGGCGTGCCCAAGGACGTGGCGACCGACCTGCTGGTGCTGGCCTTCATCGACGAGGCGATCCAGGAGATCGAGGACACGCGCCTGGCCGACGACATCCGCCTCCGGCTGCAACAGTGGCTGGAGCGGCGCAGGCAGGGCTGACATGGCGGTTTCCTCGGACATCGTGGCGACCTGGCGGCGGCCCCGCCAGGTGATGCGCAAGCTCCTGTCGATGGGGCGGCGCGAGGACCGGGCGCTGGCGATCCTGATCGCGGCCTGCCTGCTGATCTTCGTCGCCCAGTGGCCGCGGCTCTCGCGCGAGGCGTTCATGGCGCCCGAGGGCGCGGCCCCGCTGGACGCGCGGCTGGCGATCACCTTCTTCGCCATGATGATGGTCTGGCCGATCCTGGCCTACGCGCTGGCGGCGGTGACGCATATCCTGGCGCGCATCGCGGGCGGGCGGGGCACGTGGTATTCCGCGCGGCTGGCGCTGTTCTGGTCGCTGCTGGCGACGTCGCCCGCATGGCTCCTGCACGGGCTGGTCGCGGGCTTCATCGGGCCGGGTCCGGCCGAGCAGGTGGTGGGGGCGCTTCTGCTCTTGGGTTTCCTTGCGATCTGGGGCATCAGCCTGAGGGAAGCGGAACGCGAGCCGGAGGCACAAGTCCCCGCATGACCCAGCTGCTCAGCCTCGGAAACCTCCTGCGCATGGCGCGCGACACGGTGTCGAACCCCCGCGAGGGCGCCGAGACCGTGCTGGCCCTCGGCCTGCCGCGGCAGGCGCTGTGGCTGGCCTTCGCGCTGGTCATCGTGCTGTCGATGATCCTGGGCGACCTGCTCTACATGCTGGCCGACCTGCCCGCCGACGAGGCGCTGACCGGCCCGCTGGGCGCCTCGCCCGTGGTGATGGGGCTGCTGCAGGCGGGGTTCCTCTACCTCATGGCCCATGCCATGGCGCGGATCGGGCAGGCCTTCGGCGGCACCGGCCGCTTCGAGGAGGCGCTGGCGCTGGTGATCTGGCTCCAGTTCATCTTTCTCTGCGTGCAGGTGGTGCAACTCGTCGCCGTGCTGGTCGTGCCGCCGGTGGCGGGGCTGATCACGCTGCTCGCCATGGGGCTGTTCCTCTGGCTCCTCGTCAATTTCGTCGCGACGCTGCACGGCTTCACCTCGCTGGGGATGGTCTTCGTGATGACCCTCCTGTCCGCCTTCGCGATCCTTTTCCTCCTGAGCCTCGTGCTGACGATGCTCGGGCTGACCTTCGGGACGACCTGAATGACCTATGACGTCGCCAAGATCCGCGCCGATTTTCCCATCCTCGCCCGCGAGGTGAACGGCAAGCCGCTGGTCTACCTCGACAACGGCGCCTCGGCGCAGAAGCCGCAGGTGGTGATCGACACCATCACGCGGGCCTATTCGATGGAATACGCCAACGTGCACCGCGGGCTGCACTACCTGTCGAACCTCGCCACCGAGAACTACGAGGCCGTGCGCGGCATCATCGCGCGGTTCCTGGGCGTGAAGGACGAGCACGAGATCGTCTTTACCAGCGGCACGACCGAGGGGATCAACCTCGTCGCCTATGGCTGGGCCATGCCGCGGATGCAGGCGGGCGACGAGATCGTCCTGACCGTGGCCGAGCACCACGCCAACATCGTGCCGTGGCATTTCCTGCGCGAGCGGCAGGGGGTGGTGCTGAAATGGGTCGATGTGGACGCCAACGGCGACCTCGACCCGCAGGCGGTGATCGACGCGATCGGGCCGAAGACGAAGCTGGTGGCGATGTCGCACATGTCGAACGTGCTTGGCACCGTCTTCGACGTGAAGCCGGTGATCGACGCGGCTCATGCGCAGGGGGTGCCGGTGCTGGTCGACGGCTCGCAGGCCGCCGTGCACATGCCCCTGAACCTCGACGCGCTGGGGGCCGATTTCTACGCGATCACGGGGCACAAGCTCTACGGGCCGTCGGGGTCGGGCGCGATGCACATCAAGGCCGCCCGCATGGCCGAGATGCGCCCCTTCATGGGCGGCGGCGACATGATCCGCGAGGTGCACCGCGACGTGGTGACGTGGAACGACCCGCCGATGAAGTTCGAGGCCGGCACCCCCGGCATCGTGCAGCAGATCGGGCTGGGGGCGGCGCTGAATTACATGATGGGCGTGGGGATGGAGAACATCGCCGCCCACGAGGCGCGGCTGACGGCCTATGCGCGGGAGCGGCTGGCGGGGCTCAACTGGCTGACGGTGCAGGGCAATTCGGCGAAGAAGGGCGCGATCTTCTCGTTCACGCTGGACGGCGCGGCCCATGCCCACGACATCTCGACCGTGCTCGACAAGAAGGGCGTCGCGGTCCGGGCCGGGCACCACTGCGCGCAGCCGCTGATGGAGCACATGGGCGTGACGGCGACCTGCCGGGCGAGCTTTGCCATGTACAACACGGAAGCCGAGGTCGACGCGCTGGTCGACGCGCTGGAGCTGTGCCACGACCTGTTCGCGTGAGGGGCAGGGGCGCCTGACGGCGCGCCCGGGCCGGGATCAGTCCGGCCGCCCCATCAGCCGGTCGATCGGCGCGTAGTCGTCGGTCAGGATCATCCCGCGGTCGGCGGCCAGGGCCTGCACGAACTGGTCGCCGAGCGCGCCGAAGGTCATCAGGTCGGGCGCGGGCGCGGTGAAGCGGTCCACCGGCGTGGGCGTCTGCCCCGCCACCACCGCGAACACCATCCGCGCGCCCGGCGCGGGCTGCGCGGCCTGGGTCCAGACCTCGACCACCGGGAACACCTCGCGCAGCGTCAGCACGATGGACCCGAGCGAGCCCAGCCGGTCCTCGTAGTCGATCACCGTCATCAGGAAGCTGCCCTCGGGCGTCAGCCGTGCCGCGACCAGCTCGTAGAACTCCCGCGTCACCAGGTGCACGGGCACCACCACGTCGGTGAAGGCATCCCCGATGATGACGTCGAAGCGCACGTCGGGCCGCACCAGCAGCGCGCGGCGGGCGTCCTCGTGCCAGATCTCGGCGCTGGCGGGGTCGAACCAGAATTCCTCGGCGGCAAGGCGCGTCACCTCGGGGTCGATCTCGGCCACGGTCATCGGGCCCGCGCCCTGCGCCAGCAGGCTCCGCGGCACCGAGAAGGAGCCGCCGCCGATGACGTAGGTCGAGAAATCCGGCCGCGGGGCGCGCATCCGCGTCAGCGTGTCGAGCATGGCGCCGTGGACGGTGAACTGCACGTAGGGCACGTCGCGGGCGCTGATGCCGTGGGCGAGGTGGTCGATCACCATCAGGTGCACCGGGCTGTTCGGGTCGGCCGACAGGTCCTCGACCCGCAGGCAGAAGTAGTGCGTCTCGCGCTGGCACTGGGCGGGGGCGGCCAGCGCGAGGCCCGCCATCCCCGCGGCGGCGGCGCCGGCGAGAAACGCAAGCGCAAGGCCCCGCGACCGGCCGAGCCAGAAGAACAGGAGCCCCGAGAAGATGTAGACGAAGGTCACCACCACCAGCGTCAGCGCCGAGCCGAGCCAGGCGATGAACACGAAGCCCGCCAGCAGCACCCCCGCGATGGCGCCCACTGCGCCTGAGGCGAACATGGCGCCAAGTGCCGGCCCCGAGCGGTCGGCATGTGCCGTGATGGCGATCTGCGCCAGCACCGGCGCCGGCACGCCCGCGAAGAAGGAGGGCAGGAAGAACACCACCATGGTCAGCGCGGTGATGCCCCAGACGGGGCTGGTGATGACCGCCAGCACCGGGCCCGCGGCGAGGGGCAGGATCAGCACCGCGGCCGCCGTCGTCACCGCCCCCGCCAGGATCGCGCCGCCGGTCCAGGCCAGCGCCCGGTCGGCCGGTTTCGCGGCCAGCCGCCCGCCCCACCAGTGCCCGGCGGAAAAGCCCGCCAGCACCACCGCGATCACCGCCGTCCAGGTGTAGAGCGACATGCCGACATGCGGCGCCAGCATCCGGCCCGCCACGATTTCCACCACCAGCGAGGCGGCCGAGATGCCGCCCTGCAATACCACCAGCAGCCAGAGCGGCGTGGCCCTCGTCATGCGTGTCCTCCCCTCGGTCCGCGCGTCGGGGCATCTGAAAACAAGCGCTGCCCCGTGGCAAGGGGCCGCGTCCCCCTGCCGCGCCGCTTGCGCCGCCCTGCCGCGGCACGGATAGTGCCCGGGCACCGGACGAGGGGAGGGACGGCGATGGCACGGGTTCTGGATCTTCCGCGCAACGAGGGCGGCATCGCCACGGCGATCGAGGTCCTGCGCCAGCGCCTCGGCCCCCGGGTCGAGACCGGGCAGGCGTTCCGCGCCCAGCACGCGCACACCACGACCTGGCTCAGGAACCAGCCCCCCGACGCGGTGATCTGCCCAACCTCCACGTCCGAGGTGCAGGACATCGTGCGCGTCTGCGCCGAATACCGGGTGCCGGTGATCCCCTTCGGCACCGGGTCATCGCTCGAGGGGCACGTGAACGCGCCGGCGGGCGGCATCTGCCTCGATTTCCAGGACATGAACGCCATCCTCGCGGTCCATGCCGAGGACATGGACGCCGTGATCCAGCCCGGCGTGACCCGCAAGGCGCTGAACGCGCACCTGCGCGACACCGGGCTGTTCTTCCCCGTCGACCCGGGCGCGGACGCGTCGCTGGGCGGCATGGCCGCGACCAGCGCCTCGGGCACCAACGCGGTGCGCTACGGCACGATGAAGGACAACGTGCTGGCGCTGAAGGCGGTGCTGCCCTCGGGCGAGGTGGTGAAAAGCGCCGCCCGCGCGCGCAAGACCAGCGCCGGCTACGACCTGACGCGGCTGATCGTGGGGTCCGAGGGGACGCTCGGCATCATCACGGAACTCACGCTGCGGCTGCAGGGCATCCCCGAGGCGATCTCGGCCGCGACCTGTTCCTTTCCGAGCGTCGAGGCGGCCTGTGACACGGTGATCCAGACGATCCAGTACGGGCTGCCGGTGGCGCGGATCGAGCTTCTGGACGCGTTGCAGGTCAAGGCGGTGAACGCCTATTCCCGGCTGGGCCTGCCCGAGACGCCGCTCCTCCTGCTGGAATTCCACGGCACCGAGGGCGCGGTGACGGAACAGGCCGACGTCTTCGGCGGCATCGCGCGCGAGATGGGCGGCACCGGCTTCACCTTCACCACGCGGGAGGAGGACCGCACCCGTCTCTGGCAGGCGCGCCACGACGCCTACTGGGCCGCGCTGCAGCTGCGGCCGGGGGCGAAGGGGATTTCCACCGACGTCTGCGTGCCGGTCAGCCGGCTGGCCGATTGCGTGACCGCCGCCCAGGCGCGGCTGGCCGCCGACGGCTTCATCGCGCCGATCGTGGGGCATGTGGGCGACGGCAACTTCCATTCGCTGCTGCTGGTCGACATGGACAACCCCGCCGAGGTGGAAAAGGCCGAGGCCTATGTCGGCTGGCTGAACGAGCTTGCCATCTCGATGGACGGCACCTGCACCGGCGAGCACGGGATCGGGCAGGGCAAGGCGACATACCTCGACCGCGAGCTGGGGCCGGGCGCGATGGCGATGATGCGGGCGATCAAGCGCGGGGTGGACCCGCTGAACATCTTCAACCCCGGCAAGATGGGACTGGACTGATGGCCTATACCGACGACCGCGGGCAACCGTCGAGCCACCACGAGCCGCACCTGTCGGGGCGGTCGGGCTGGCTCAGGGCCGCCGTGATGGGGGCCAACGACGGCATCCTGTCGACCGCCTCGCTGATCATGGGGGTGGCGGCGGGGGCGGCGGACCATGTCACCATCCTGCTGGCGGGCATCGCGGGGATGGTCGCGGGCGCGCTCAGCATGGCGGCGGGGGAATATGTCTCAGTCTCCAGCCAGGCCGATGTGGAGCGCGCGGATGTGGAGCGCGAAAAGGCGGAACTGGTCGCCAACCCCAAGGGCGAGCTGGACGAGCTGGCCGCCATCTACCGGGCGCGGGGGCTGAGCCCCGCGCTGGCCCGGCAGGTGGCCGAGGAACTGACCGAGGTGGACGCCCTCGGCGCGCATCTGCGCGACGAGATCGGGCTGACCGACCTGTCGCCGCCGCAGCCGGTGCAGGCGGCGGTGGTGTCGGCCCTGACCTTTGCCGCGGGCGCCGCGGTGCCGCTGGCGGTGGGGGGCTTCGCGCCCCTCGACACCCTGCAGCTGTGGGTCGCGGGGGCCACGCTGGTCGCGCTGGCCGGCCTCGGCGCGCTCGGAGCGCAGGCGGGCGGTGCGCCGCGCTGGCGGGCGGCGGCGCGGGTCACGGTCTGGGGCGTGCTGGCGATGGCGGCGACCAGCGCCATCGGCGCGCTGGTGGGGCAGGCGCTTTAGGCCGCCTCCCAGTCGCCTGCGGTCAAGGTGGCGGTGAGCCGGTCCCCGTGCAGGCAGATCAGCCGCGCGGGCGCGCCCGGTTCGATCCGGTTCGGCCGGCCGGTCAGCATCCGGTGCGGCGTGTCGAAGGCCAGCGGCAGGATCGCGGCCAGCGGCGCGCCGGTCGCCTCGGCCATGTGGCGGACGGCGGCGATCATCGTGATGTCGGCGCCGGCCAGCGTGCCGTCGGCCAGCGTCAGGCGGCCCCCGGCGCGGGTGATCTGTCGACCGGCGAGGGTGAAGCGGGTCGCGTCGGTGCCCGCCACCGCCATGGCGTCGGTGACGAGGATGAGGGACTCCGGCCGGGCAGCATGGGCGAGGCGGAGGGCGGCGTCGTGGACATGGTGGCCGTCGGCGATGAGGCCGATCCAGTCCGCGTGATCCAGCGCCGCGCCCACCATGCCGGGCTCGCGGTGATGCAGGCCGGACATGGCGTTGAACAGGTGCGTGGCGTGGCTCGCCCCGGCGGCATAGGCGGCGGTGGCCTGCGCGTAGGACGACCCAGAATGGCCGAGGGACACGTGGACGCCGGCCTCGGCCAGCGCGGCGATCCGGGCGGGCGTCACCTGTTCGGGGGCCAGCGTGATGAGAAGATGGGGCAGGCGGCGGGCCGCGTCGCGGTAAAGCGCGAGGTCGGCGTCCGTGAGGGGGCGGAGCATCGCGGGGTCATGGGCGCCCGCGATGGTCAGGTGCGGGCCTTCGAGGTGCAGGCCGAGGATGGCGGGGTCGCGCGTGGCGGCGACAAGGTCGATGACGCGGGCGGTGGTGGCGGGGCTGTCGGAGATCAGGGTGGGCAGAAGCCCGAGGGTGCCGCCCGCCCGGTGCGCGGCGGCGAGGCGCGACAGGTCGGCGGGGGTGGTGCAGTCACCGGTCAGGAGGCCCGCGCCGCCGTTGACCTGCAGGTCGAGGAAGCCGGGGCAGACCAGCGCGCGCGTGCCGTCGCGGGAGAGGTCGGTGGCGGTCTCGTCGGGCCGCCGGGGGCGGACCTCCTCGACCACACCTGCGGTGACGCGCAGCGCCATGTCGGGGCGGAGCCCGTCGCCGTCGAGCAGGTCGAGGCCCGCGTAGACCGTCATGGCAGCGCCCGCGCCAGCCGCAGCGCCCCGTCGAGCGGCCGGCCCGCCGGCGGGCGCAGGTCGGCCCGCAGCCCGTCGGGCAGGTGCGGCCCCAGCATCTCGCCCAGCCCCCCCGTGACCACCAGCGGCTCGCCCGGCCGGTGGCCGACCTCCGCAAGACCGTCGACCAGCGCGCCCAGCACCGCCGCCTGCACCCGCGCGGCGATGGGGCTCGACACGTGGCGGAACACGATCCTGACCAGCTGCGCGAAGTCGCCCGGCCGCGCCTCCTGCGCCCAGAGCACGGGGTGGGGCGGCGTTGCCTCGACCAGCGCCGCGGCCAGCGGGTCGGGCGGCAGGCGGCCGTCCTCGACCTGCAGCGCCAGCGACAGCGCCATGCGCCCCGCCCAGGCCGCCGACCCCTCGTCGCCGAGGCGGAAGCCCCAGCCGCCGATGTGGCGCACCGCGCCGCCCGCCTTGCGGATGAAGAAGCTGCCGGTGCCGAGGCTGGCCAGCGTGCCTTCGGCCCCCTCCAGCGCGCCCTCCAGCGCGGTCACGCTGTCGTCGACCACATAGGCGAGGAAGGGCAGGCGGATGGCGAAGCGGTCGGCCTCGCCGGGCAGGCGCGCGCCCGCGAGCCCCGCGCAGATGCGCGCGTCGGCCAGCGCGTCGAGGCCGAGGCCCCGGGCCGCCAGCGCCTCGGTCAGCGCAAGCCGTATCGCCGCCTCGGCGCCCGCGGGGTCGCTGACGATGTTGGCCGGCCCGCCGCGGGTTTCCGTCATCGGCCCGCCCGCGACCGACAGCGCCACCCGGCAGCCGGTGCCGCCCCCGTCGATGCCGATGTCGATGCGTGCGCCCATGGCCCCATCCTACGCCCGCGCTCAGGCGAGCGAAACCGCCTGGCCCGTCGCCGCCGACTGCTGCGCCGCGCGGCCCATGGCGACGGCGGCCGCCCCGTCCTGCAGCGTCACCTCGGGCTTGCGGCCGGCGCGGATCACCTCGAGGAAGCGCTGGTGCTGGTAGAAGGTCGACCCGTTGTGGTCGCCCGCCTTCAGCAGCGCGGGGTCCACCGGCACGTCATGCTCCACCGGCCCCGAGGGGTGGCGCGGGCTGACGATGACCTTGGGCACGGGCGCGGGGCCGATGTCGAAGTTCCAGAACCGCGTCGGCCCGGGCACCAGCGCCTCGATCTTGCCGGCGGGCCCGACCGCGGAGATCTCCTCCTGGTAGCGGGAGCCCTCGGCGAACATGCACAGCTCCAGCAGCGCGCGCGCGCCCCGGGCGAAATCCACGATCACGTAGCCGTGGTCCCAGATGTCGGGCGTCTCGCCGCCGTAGCGCTCGTCGCGGTGGTTCACCGCCTGGCCCGCGCTCGCCATCACGCGCACCGGGTCGTCCTCGAGGATCAGCCGCATCAGGTCGAAGAAATGGCAGCATTTCTCGACCAGCGTGCCGCCGGTGTTGCGGTTGAAGCGGTTCCAGTCGCCCACCTTCTGCAAAAAGGGAAAGCGGTGCTCGCGGATCGTCAGCATGCGGATGCCGCCGGTGGCCTCGGGGGCGAGGTCGCGGAACCGCTGCACCGGCGGCATGTAGCGGTATTCCATCGCCACCCACGCGGGGGCGGGGTAGCCGTGCAGGATCTCGCGCAGCGCGGGCAGCTGCGCCTCGTCGGTGTAGAGCGGTTTTTCGACGAGCACGGGCAGGGGGCGCAGCCGCGCGATCTCGGTCAGCTGGCCCACGTGCATGTGATTGGGCGAGGCGATGACCAGCGCGTCCACGTCGTCGCGGGCCAGCAGCGCCGCGATGTCGGTGCAGCGGGTGGCGCGCGGCACCAGCGCCAGCGTGGCGGCCGCCATGCCGTCGTCGGGCTCGACGAAGGCGGACACGGTGGCCGCGTCGAGGAGCAGGATGTTGCGGATGTGCTCCTGCCCCATCATGCCCGAACCGATGATGCCGTAGCGGGTCATGCGCGCCCTCCCATTGCGCTCAGGACATGCGCGCGACATAGGCCGCGCGGGCGGGGTCGAACCAGGTGGTCGAGACCTCCGCGATGCGGCCATCTGCGTCGAAAGCCCGGCGCTGGACAAGCCCCGTCGTCGTGCCAGGCGCAAGGCCCAGCCGCGCGGGCGTCCAGCCGGGCAGGGGGCCGACGCTCACCCGGTCCTCGGCCCGGGCGATGACAAGGCCGAGCCGGTCGCGGTAGCTCCGGTAGAGCGACTCCGAGACGGTGGCCGCCGTCAGCCCCTCGAACCGGCCATCCAGCCAGATGTCCTCCAGCGCGACCGGCACATGGTCGAGGAACCGCAGCCGCCGGATGCGCCACGCCCCGGCCGCCCCGCTGCCGAGGTCGAGGCCCGCGGGCTTGTCCACCCGGTCGAGCGACAACAGCTCCGCCGTCGGCAGCCCGCCGCCCCCGGGCCGCTCCAGCCGGAACAGGGCGTAGACCCCCTGCCGCGCATCGCCCGCGCGCACATAGTTCCCCGAGCCCTGCCGCCGCTCCAGGAGCCCGCGCTGGGTCAGCACCGCCAGCGCCTTGCGCAGCGTCGTCACCGTCACGCCCATGCCCGCCGCCATCGCCCGCTCGGTCGGCAACTTGTCGCCGGGCTTCAGCCGCCCCGCGCCGATGTCCCGCGTCAGCCCCTCGGCGATCCGCAAGTATGCCGGCAGCGCCCCGCGCATCGCCCCTCCGCCCGGAATTGATACACCATTGATCGAGTGTGCCCGGGCTTGCTAGAGCTTGTCCAGTGCACAAGGCTTGGGAGGGCCTGCCCCATGACCGTCGTTCCCGTCACCTCCGCCGATCTCGACGCCTCCGAGGTCAGCTGGTTCGCGGCGCTCTGCTCCGACGACTACGAATTCCTCGGCGTCCCCGACGGGCGGCTGCGGTCAAGCTGGGCGCATTGCTCCGGCATCGTGAAGGAGGCCGAGGCACAGGGCTTCCGCAACATCCTCTGCCCCTCCTCCTACCAGGTCGGGCAGGACACGCTCAGCTTCGTCGCCGGCTGCGCGCCGATCACGGACCGGATCAACTTCCTCGCCGCCGTCCGCTGCGGCGAGATGCAGCCGGTGATGCTCGCGCGCACCATCGCAACGCTCGACCACATGCTCGAGGGGCGGCTGACGGTGAACATCATCTCCTCCGATTTCCCGGGCGAGGTGGCCGACAGCGCCTACCGGTACCAGCGCTCGCGCGAGGTGGTCGAGATCCTGAAACAGGCCTGGACGCAGGATCACATCAATTACGCCGGACAAGTCTATGATTTCAAAGGGCTGACCACCGATCCCGCGCGCCCCTACCAGGCCGGCGGGCCGCTCCTCTACTTCGGGGGCTACTCCCCCGACGCGCTGGAGCTCTGCGGCCAGCATTGCGACGTCTACCTGATGTGGCCCGAGCCCAAGGAACAGATCGCGCAGCGCATGAAGGACGTGCACCAAGTCGCTGACAGATATGGCAGAACGCTGGACTATGGCCTCCGCGTGCACATGATCGTCCGGGACACCGAGGCCGAGGCGCGGGAGTATGCGGAACACCTTGTCTCGAAACTGAACGACGAGCTGGGGAAACTCATCCGCGAGCGCGCGCTGGACAGTGGCTCCCTCGGCGTCGCGCACCAGGCCAAGGCGCGGGAGCTCGCCGACAAGTTCGGCTACGTCGAACGCCACCTCTGGACCGGCATCGGCCGCGCGCGCTCGGGCTGCGGCGCGGCGCTGGTGGGCTCGGCCGACCAGGTGCTGTCCGAGATCGAGGAATACCGCAAGATGGGCATCCGGGCCTTCATCTTCTCGGGCTACCCGCATATGGACGAATGCAGACACTTCGGGCGGCTGGTGATGCCGGAGCTGAAAACCTGCTCGCTGCCCCACGCCTACGGCCGCGTGCCGGCCGGCACGCCCGCGACCCCGCTTGGAACAGGAGAACGACGCTGATGGATCGTGTGAAGGTCGGCCCGCTGGAGCTCAGCCGCATCGTCTACGGCATGTGGCGCCTCGGCGACGACGCCGACATCTCGGCGGCCCATGTGCAGGCCAAGGTCGAGGCCTGCCTCGCCCAGGGCATCACCACCATGGACCAGGCCGACATCTACGGCGGCTACACCGCCGAGGCCATCCTCGGCGCCGCCTTCCGCGCCGCGCCGGGGCTGCGCGACCGGGTCGAGCTGGTCACGAAATGCGACATCATCGCGCCCGTGGGCCGCTACGCCGACCGGCGGGTCAAGTACTACGACACCTCGGCCCACCACATCACCGCCTCGGTCGAGATGTCGCTGCAGGCGATGGGAACCGACCGGATCGACCTCCTCCTGATCCACCGCCCCGACCCGCTGATGCACCCCGAGGAGACGGGCCGCGCGCTCGACACGCTGGTCGCGGCGGGCAAGGTGCGGGCGGTCGGCGTGTCGAACTTCCTGCGCCACGACTGGAGCCTGCTGCAATCGGCGATGGAAACGCCGCTCGCCACCAACCAGGTCGAGCTCTCGGTCCTGCACCACGCCCCCTTCACCAACGGCGAGGTCGCCTGGATGCAGGAGCGCGACGTGCCGATCATGGCCTGGTCGCCGCTGGCCGGCGGCCGCCTCTTCGGACCCGAGGGCGCGGCGGTCCACGCCGTCCTCGCCCGCATCGGCGCCGAGCAGGGCACCACGCCCGAGGCGGTCGCGGTCGCCTGGCTCCTGCGTCACCCCGCCCGCATCCTGCCGGTGATGGGCACCAACAGCCTCGCCCGCATCGCGACGCTCGCGGACGCCACCCGCGTCACGCTCGACCGCCAGTCCTGGTTCGAGATCTACACCGCTGCCCTCGGCCACGAGGTCCCCTGACCCCCATCTTTGCTTCCGAAATACTCCGGGGGTCCGGGGGCAGCGCCCCCGGGGCGCCCCACAGGGGGGCCGCGCCGGGCACCGGGCGCGGCGGCGCAACCGGGCCCGCGCCGCGCCAGCGGCGCGCCCCCCGGCGACGGCGAAGCCGGCGCAAACCCTCCGGTCAATCCGATGTGATCACGGTGTCGCATCCTATTGGCGGCGTCAGGCATCCGGCCTAAACTCGGACCTATGATCACAGAACTCGGACACTTCGCCCTGATCCTCGCCTTCATGGTGGCGATCTTCCAGATGATCGTGCCGCTGGTCGGCGCGCACCGCGGCAACGCCGCCTGGATGGCCGTGGCGGAGCCCGCCGCGACCACGCAATTCCTGCTCACGGCCTTCAGCTTCGCCGCGCTGACCTGGGCCTTTGTGACCTCGGATTTCTCGCTAAACCTCGTCACCGCGAACTCGCACACCGACAAGCCGCTGATCTACAAGATCACCGGCGTCTGGGGGAACCACGAGGGCTCGCTGCTCCTGTGGGTGCTGATCCTCACGCTCTTCGGCGCCTGCGCGGCCTGGTTCGGGGGCAACCTGCCTCCGACGCTCAAGGCGCGCGTGCTGGCGGTGCAGTCCTCGGTCGCCGCCGCCTTCTTCGCCTTCATCCTGTTCACCTCGAACCCCTTCACGCGGCTCGCGGTGCCGCCCTTCAACGGGCAGGACCTGAACCCGCTCCTGCAGGACCCCGGCCTCGCCTTCCACCCGCCCTTCCTCTACCTCGGCTATGTCGGCCTCTCGATGGCCTTCTCCTTCGCCGTGGCCGCCCTGATCGAGGGGCGCGTCGACGCCGCCTGGGGCCGCTGGGTGCGGCCATGGACGCTGGCGGCCTGGGTGTTCCTGACCATCGGCATCGGGCTGGGCTCCTGGTGGGCCTATTACGAGCTCGGATGGGGCGGCTTCTGGTTCTGGGACCCGGTCGAGAACGCCTCCTTCATGCCCTGGCTGATCGGCGCGGCGCTGCTGCACTCGGCCATCGTGGTGGAAAAGCGCGAGGCGCTGAAAAGCTGGACCATCCTGCTTGCCATCCTCGCCTTCGGCTTCTCGCTGATCGGCACCTTCATCGTGCGCTCGGGCGTGCTGACCTCGGTCCATGCCTTCGCCAACGACCCCGAGCGGGGCGTGTTCATCCTGCTGATCCTGTGCGTCTTCATGGGCGGCGCGCTGCTCCTGTTCGCGCTCAGGGCGGGGGCGATGGAGGCCAAGGGCGTGTTCTCGACCGTCAGCCGGGAATCGGGGCTGGTGCTGAACAACCTGCTGCTGGCCGTCTCCACCTTCGTGGTCTTCATCGGCACCATCTGGCCGCTGGTGACCGAGATGTTCTGGGACCGCACCGTCTCGGTCGGCCCGCCCTTCTTCAACATGGCCTTCACGCCCTTCGTCTTCGCGCTGGCCGTGGCGCTGCCGATCGGCGCGATGCTGCCGTGGAAACGGGCGCGCATCGGTCGCGCGGTGGCGCAGCTGGTGCCGGCGATGGTTCTGGCGCTGGCGCTGGGGCTCTTCACCTGGACGGTCTTCACCGGCCATTCCATCCTGGCGCCCATCGGCGTGGCCCTGTCGGTCTGGCTGGTCGCCGGCGCGGCGGTGGACCTGTGGTCCCGCACCGGGCGCGGGGCCATCGGCGGCCGCGTCGCCCGGCTGTGGCGCCTGCCACGGGCGGACTGGGGCAAGACGATCGCCCATGCGGGCGTCGGCATCACCATGTTCGGCGTGGTGGCCCTGACCGGCTACCAGGTCGAGGACATCCGCGTCGCCCAGGCCGGCGAGCCCTACCGCGTCGGCGCCTACGAGATCGAGCTGGTCTCGGTCGAGCAGAACGTGCAGGGGCCGAACTACATCTCGACCATGGGCCACATCGCCGTGCGCGAGGCCGGGAGCGGGCGGGAGGTCGCCCTCCTGCACCCCGAGCGGCGGGTCTACCCGGTGGCGGGGATGCCCACCACCGAGGCTGGTATCGACAACGGCTTCACCCGCGACGTCTACGTCACGCTGGGCGACCCGCAGTCGAACGGCGGCTGGGCGGTGCGGACCTGGATCAAGCCCTTCGCCAACTGGATCTGGGGCGGCACCATCATCATGGCGCTGGGCGGCTTCCTGAGCCTCAGCGACCGGCGCTACCGCGTCGCGGCCGGGGCGGGCAAGGCCGCGCCCGTGCCGCAAGGGGTGCCGGCGGAATGAGCGCCGGGATCGCCACGCTGCGCCGCACGGGGGCCGCCTGCGCGGTCGCGGCGATGCTCGCGCTGGCGGTGCCGGCGGGGGCGGTGCAGCCCGACGAGGTGCTGCCCGATCCGGCGCTGGAGGAGCGCGCGCGCGACATCTCGGCGGGGCTGCGCTGCCTTGTCTGCCGCAACGAGTCGATCGACGAATCGAACGCGCAGCTGGCCCGCGACCTGCGGCTCCTCGTGCGCGAGCGCCTCGTCGCCGGGGACACGGACGCCGAGGTGGTGGAGTTCGTCGTCGACCGCTACGGCGAATATGTGCTGCTGCGCCCCACCATGACCGGGTCGAACATCGCGCTGTGGCTGGCGCCGGCGGTGCTGATGGTGCTGGGGGCGGGCCTGTCGCTGGTCTACATCCGCCGCCGCGCGGCCGCGCCGGCGCCGTCCGAGGCGGCGCTGTCGGCCGAGGAGCAGGCACGCCTGAGCGATCTCCTCAAGGAGTGAGTGACGCGGCGTTTCGGCTTTTCGCCCGGGCGGGCCGGGACTAGTCTCCGCCGCGACAGCACAGCGGAGGCCCCGATGCAGTACGAGACCATCACGCGCGAGGACCGGGACGGCATGGCGGTGATCACGCTGCGCCGGCCCGAGGTGATGAACGCGCTCAACACCCAGATGCGCGCCGAGATCACCCACGCGGTCGGCGCCGCCGGGCAGGAGGCGCGGGTGGTCGTGCTGACCGGCGAGGGCCGGGCGTTCTGCTCGGGGCAGGACCTGGGCGACCGGGCCAATGTCTCGAACCTGAACCTCGAGCGGACGTTGCGCGACGAATACATCCCGATGCTGATGGCGATCGTGGAATGCCCGGTGCCGGTGATCGCCGCCGTCAACGGCACCGCGGCCGGCGCGGGGGCGAACCTGGCGCTGGTGGCCGACATCACCATCGCGGCCGAGAGCGCCTTCTTCATCCAGGCCTTCACGCGGATCGGCCTGATCCCCGACGCGGGCGGCACTTGGGTGCTGCCGCGGACGGTGGGCCTGCAGAAGGCGATGGGCGCGGCGCTGTTCGCCGACAGGATCAGCGCGCGGCAGGCCGCCGACTGGGGCATGATCTGGGAGGCAGTCGCCGACGACGCCTTTGCCGAGACCTGGGAGGCGCGGGCGCGGCATCTGGCGAGCGGGCCCACCGAGGCCTTCAAGCGGGTGAAGGCGGCGATGCAGGCGAGTTTCGGGAACGGGCTGCAGGAGCAGCTGCTGCTGGAGGGCCAGCTGCAGGGGCAGTGCGGCAAGACGCGGGATTTCAAGGAGGGCGTTGTGGCCTTCCTCGAGAAGCGGAAGCCGGTGTTCGAGGGGCGGTGAGGGTGCTGGGGGGCGCTGCCCCCCCGGCCTTCGGCCTCCCCCCGGAGTATTTTTCAAGCAAAGATGAGGGGGGCCCGCGCGATGGACGGGCCCCTTTTCCGTGTCAGCGTTCCGGGATCAGGCCGCGCGGGCTGAAGCGCAGCACGAGGAGCAGGATGATCCCCATGGTCAGGAGGCGCATGTGGGCGGCCGAGTCGAGCAGATGCTCGCGCAGCCAGGTGCCCTCGGCCATGCCGGATGTGAGGGCTTCCATGAGAGCAAGGCCCATGGGTTCGACCATGATCCATAGCCACCAGATCAGGAAGCCGCCCAGCACCGCGCCCCAGTTGTTGCCCGAGCCTCCGACGATCACCATCACCCAGACGAGGAAGGTGAAGCGCAGGGGCTGGTAGGTGCTGGGGACCAGCTGGCTGTCGAGGGTGGTCATCATCGCGCCGGCCATGCCGACCACGGCGGAGCCCAGGATGAACACCTGCAGGTGGCGCGCCTTGACGTCCTTGCCCATGGCCGAGGCCGAGACCTCGTTGTCGCGGATCGCGCGCATCATCCGGCCCCAGGGTGAATTCCACGCCCTTTGGGAGAACCAGATCACCACCAGCAAGACGACGACGAACAGGGCCGCGTAGCAGAGCTTGACCGTGACGGCGGAGAACGCGACGGGATCGGCCCCGATCCGGGCCGAGAGGTCGAGGAACCAGTCGGTCTGCTGCAGGTCGATCTCGTAGGGGACGGGGCGGGGGATGCCGGTGACATTCTTCACGCCGCGGGCCAGCCAGTCCTCGTTCTTGAGAACGGCGATGATGATCTCGGAAATGCCCAGCGTCGCGATGGCGAGGTAGTCCGAGCGCAGGCCGAGCGCGGTCTTGCCGATCAGCCATGCCGCCCCGGCGGCCAGTACGCCACCCACGGGCCATGACAGGATCACCGGAAGCCCGAGGCCGCCCAGGAAGCCGGTGGAGGACGGGTCAATCGCCTCGACGGCGGCGACACCGGCGTCGAAGACACTCCGGTAGAGGAAGAAGCCCCCGACGAGTATCACCACCATCGTCATGGTTCGGGTGCGTCCCGCGGCCATTCGGGAATAGGCGAGTATTGCGGCAAGGATGGTGGCGGCGCCCAGCACGAGGCCGAGCAGCACGCGGATGCCACCCGCCGCCCAGGCCTCGCCCACGGGCGGCAGCGACACCAGCACGGCCGCAAGCCCCCCGAGCGCGACGAAGCCCATTACGCCCACGTTGAACAGGCCCGCGTAGCCCCACTGCATGTTCACGCCGAGCGCCATGATCGCGCTGACGAGGCCCATGTTGAGGATGGTGAGCGTCGTGTTCCAGGACTGCACGAAGCCGGTGCCGATGTAGAGCACGGCCACCAAGGCGAACAGGAGCATCGACCGCTTGTCGATTGCGCCGATCATATCGATTTCCCCCTCGTGATACCGGTCGGTCGGAACAGGAGCACGATCAGCAGGATGCCGAAGCTGACCGCGAACTTGTAGTCGGTGGACAGGAGCTGCAGCAGCCCCGTGGGTTCCCAATCGCCCGGCGCGAGGTAGGCCACGACCTTGCGAAAGGCGTAGGTCACGCCGACCTCGGAGAAGGCGATGAGAAAACCGCCGAGGATCGCGCCGACCGGGTTGCCGAGGCCGCCGACGATGGCCGAGGCGAAGATCGGCAGCAGGAGCTGGAAATAGGTGATAGGCTTGAACGACTTGTCCAGCCCGTAGAGCACCCCCGCGGTGGTGGCGAGCGCCGCGACGATCAGCCAGGTGATCATCACCACCCGCTCGGGGTTGATGCCGGACAGCAGCGCCAGGTCCTCGTTGTCGGAAAAGGCGCGCATCGACTTGCCGGTGCGGGTGCGGTTGAGGAACCAGAACAGGAGCGCCACCGCGATGATGGCGACCACGATGGTCAGGCCCTGCGAGGTGCGGAAGGCGAGGCCTTCCTCGAGCCCGGTCATGTCGCGGAAGGTGCGGGCCGAGATGATGAAGCGCTCGCCGTCGACGAAGCGCTGGTCGTCCACGCCGATGATGAAGCGCACGATGCCGTTCATGATGAACATGACGCCCAGCGAGGCGATCACGTAGATCACGGGCTTGGCCTTCTGCCGGCGGTAGAAGCGGTAGACGCCGCGGTCGGTGGCGATGACGAGGAGGCCCGTGGCCGCGATGCCCACGGGCAGCGCGAGCAGCGCGGTGGGCAGCGGCCCGAGGGTCACGCCGGCGCCCTGCAGGCCCCAGGTGCAGAGGATTACCACCATGGTCCCGAAGGCCATAGTGTCGCCATGGGCGAAGTTCGAGAAGCGCAGGATGCCGTAGATCAGCGTCACCCCGAGCGCCCCCAGCGCCAGCTGCGCGCCATAGGCGGTTGCCGGGATGATGACGAAGTTCAGGAGCGCCACGAGGGCGTTGAGGAAATCCATGTCAGAGCGCCTCGCAGGTGCCGGTGTAGATGCGTGCGTCGCCGATCCGGCCCTGGATCGGGGCCATGGTCAGCAGAAACTCGGGCGGGTCCTCGGGGGCGTCCGCGCGGTCGTAGAAGCCCGAGTTGAAGATGTAGAGCAGCGTGTAGGCGATGCCGTCGGCGGCCCAGGCATGGGCGGTGCCCGAGGTCGCGTCGCGGAGCGCTTCGGCCGGGGGGCTGCCCGGCAGGGTGACGGTGGTCACGGGCCGGTGGGGCTCGGGCTCGGTGACCGTCAGGGCAAAGGCAAGGTCCGAGGGGCCGCAGTCGCCCGCGGCGGTGCAGACGGCGGTGGCGCGGCAGGTCTCGGCCAGCACGGGCTCGACGGCGGTCTGGGCCGCGGCCGGGGCCGCCAGCGCCAGCAGGAGGGGGAGGGGCAGGGCGGCGCGGGTCATTGTAGCCCCTCGCAGGTGCCGAAATGGGTGGCCGCCGCCGCCGCGCCGTCGAAGATGTGCAGCGTCAGCAGCGCGGTCCGGTCGGCCTCGATGGTCAGCAGCTCGGCGATGCCGTCGCGGCCCGAGCCGGCATAGGTCGCGGGCAGGGTGCCCGGCGGCGTCAGGCGCAGGACCGGGCTGTCGCCGATGCTGGAGGACAGGAACAGGTCGCCCGCGTGGTCGGCGGCGATCACCCGCAGCGACACGGCGATCGGCTCGCAGCCCGCGCCGGCCTCGCATTCCACGGTGAAGGCGCAGTCCCAGGGTTCGGCCACGGCGGGGGCCGCGCACAGCAGGGCAAGGGCGAGCGGCCGGATCATCCCGCCCCCTCGCAGGTGCCGTAGCCGGTGACGCCGCGCGGGTTCGCCTGCGGCTGGTGGCCCGAGACGGCCAGACCGCCGCCGCCGGTTTCCACCGTGACGACCTGCACCGACTGGGTTTCGGGGTTGCGGTAGAGCAGGCTGATGAGTCGCGTGTCCGCAAGGCTGCCCTCGGGGGCGGGGATGTCGGCGATCAGCTCGTAGTCCGACGGCAGGCCGGTGTCGCTCCAGGTCACCTGCCAGACGCCGTTCGCGCCGCGGATCTCCAGCGGCTGGTCCCAGTCGCGGCAGGTGCCGGCGTCGAGGCAGAGCGTGGTGAGCGTGCAATCCAGCGCGACGGGCGCGCCGTCCTGCGCCTGGGCGGGCAGGGCGGCCAGCGCGATGAGGGCGGGCAGGGCGCGGCGCATCGGCCTCAGCCCCCGAGGAAGCTGCGGCGGACCTCGGGGTCGGCCAGCAGCTCCTTGCCGGTGCCGGTGTGGGCGTTGCGGCCCTGCACCAGCACGTAGCCCTTGTCGGCGATCTCCAGCGCCTGGCGGGCGTTCTGTTCCACCATCAGGATCGGGATGCCGGTGCGGCTGACCTCGATGATCCGGTCGAACAGCTCGTCCATCACGATGGGCGAGACGCCCGCGGTGGGCTCGTCCAGCATCAGCACCTTGGGCTGGGTCATCAGCGCGCGGCCCACGGCGACCTGCTGGCGCTGGCCGCCCGACAGCTCGCCCGCCGGCTGGCGGCGCTTGTCCTTGAGGATCGGGAACAGCTCGTAGACCTGCTCCATCGTGCCGCGGATGTCGTCGCGGCGGATGAAGGCGCCCATCTCGAGGTTTTCCTCGACGGTCAGCGAGGCAAAGATGTTGTTGGTCTGCGGCACGAAGCCCATGCCCTTGGCCACCCGCGCCTGCGGGCTGAGGTCGGTGATGTCCTCGCCATCCAGCCGCACCGAGCCCTGCCGCACGTTCAGCATGCCGAACACCGCCTTCATCGCGGTGGATTTGCCGGCGCCGTTCGGGCCCACGATCACCGCGATCTCGCCGGGGTTCACGGCGATGGTGCAGTCGTGCAGGATGTCCGGCCCGCTGCCGTAGCCGCCGGTCATCGTGTCGCCGATCAGGAAGGCCTCGGAGGTGTTCATCGCGTGGCCGGTGCCGGGCGCGGCGGTCATCTCGCCGGTGCCGCCGGGCTTGGCGATGGACCAGTCCTTGTTGCCGCGGTCGTTCTGGTAGGGGTTGTCGCTCATGCCGGGGCCCCTTCGGCCAGCTTGTCCTTGTTCTTCAGGCCGGTGCCGAGATAGGCCTCGATCACTTGCTCGTTGGCCTTGATCTGGTCGATCGTGCCCTCGGCCAGCACGCGGCCCTCGGCCATCACGATGACCGGGTCGCAGAGCCGCGCGATGAAATCCATGTCGTGCTCGATCACGCAGAAGGTGTAGCCGCGTTCCTTGTTCAGGCGGATGATCGCGTCGCCGATGGTGTTCAGCAGCGTCCGGTTCACGCCGGCGCCGACCTCGTCGAGGAACACGATCTTGGCGTCCACCATCATGGTGCGGCCAAGCTCCAGCAGCTTCTTCTGCCCGCCCGAGACCTTGCCGGCCGGGTGGTCGGCGAGATGTTCGATGGTCAGGAACTCCAGCACCTCGTCGGCCTTGGCCCTGAGCGCGCGCTCCTCGTCGGCGATGCGCTTGCGGCCGAACCAGGTGTTCCACAGGCTTTCGCCCGACTGGCCCGGCGGCACCATCATCAGGTTCTCGCGGCAGGTCATGGAATGGAACTCGTGCGCGATCTGGAAGGTGCGCAGGAGGCCCTTGGAGAACAGCACGTGCGGCGGCAGGCCGGTGATGTCCTCGCCGTCCATGATGACGGTGCCGGAGGTGGGCGCGTGGACGCCCGCGATCACGTTGAACAGCGTCGTCTTGCCGGCGCCGTTCGGGCCGATCAGCGCGGTGATCGAGCCGGTCTCGATGCGGAGCGACGCCCCGTCGACGGCGTGGAAGCCGCCGAAATGCTTGTGCAGGTCCCGGACCTCGATCATCTGCGCGGTCTCCCCCTAAGTGGAAGCAGCCCGGTTTGCGCCGGGCTGCCCCTGTTTTTCGGTTAGATGTGGATCAGCGGAAGTTGACCGTGGCGATTTCGCCGTTCTGGATCTCGATCTCGCGGTAGTTGCCAGCCGACTCGCCGCCACCGATCAGTTCCACGGCGGTCGCGCCGACATAGTCGATGTCGGTGCCAGCCGCGATCAGCTCCAGCGCGCGGCCCAGTTCGCCCGGCAGGATCGGCTCGCCGGGAGCGTTGGCCACGTCCATGATGTGGGCAGCGTAGTCGGTCGGGGTGGTGGAGCCCGCCGCCTGCATCGCCAGCAGGATCAGCGCCGCCGCGTCGTAGCCTTCGGCCGAGAACGCCGAGGTCCCGTCGAAGCCAGCGGCTTCCGCGAGGCCGAAGTAGATGTTCGAGCCCTCGCTATCGGTGCCCGGGAACTGGCCGAACGAGCCATCGATCTGGGTGCCGAAGTTCGCCACCAGCTGTGCGCCGACCATGCCGTCCGGCAGGACGAAGGTGTCGAAGGCGCCCGAATCGAGCGCGGCCTGGATGATGCCCGAGCCGCCGCCGTCGACGTAGCCCGCGACCACGAGCACTTCGCCGCCCGCCGCCGCCAGGGCACCCACTTCGGCCGAGTAGTCGGCGCGGTTTTCTTCGTGGGACGCGACGAGCGTGACCGTGCCGCCCATTTCCTGGAACGCGGCAGCAAAGCTGTCAGCGAGGCCCTGACCGTAGTCGTTGTTGGTGTAGGTGACGGCCACCGAGGTGAAGCCGCGGTCCATGATGTTTTCGGCCATCACGACGCCCTGGCGTGCGTCGGAGGGGGCGGTCCGGAAGAACAGACCGTTGTCCTCGATGGTCGAGAGCGCCGGCGAGGTCGCGGAGGGCGAGATCATGACCATGCCGTTCGGGACGGCGACGTTGGTGAGCGCGGGGATCGTGGCGCCCGAGCACAGCGCGCCGACGATACCGTCCACGCCTTCCGCGGTGATCAGCCGCTCGGCGGCCGCGACGGACAGGGTTGCGTCGCAGGCCGAGTCGCCACGGGCCGAGGTGACGGCCATGCCGCCCAGCAGCTGGCCGCTTTCCGTCACTTCGGACATGGCGAGTTCCGCGCCCGATGCCATGCCGGGGGCCAAGGATTCCGCAGGGCCGGTAAAGCCGAGGAGCACGCCCAGCGTAACACCGCCATGGGCGTCGGCATGGGCCGCACCGGCAAGCGCCAGGGTGGCCGCAGAGGCCATCAGGATCTTCTTCATCTGTCTGTCTCCCTAGTTGGACAGTTATATCTTGTGGGGAGGGACCGTATCGCCCCGCCCGCGCGAAGAAAAGGGGGATCGGTGCCGTCCCGCGGCCGCCGCGGGCCGCCGGGGCCTGTTTCGGGGCCCGATCCGCACCGGGACGCCGTGGCTGCGTCTTGCGCAGGGTGGCGGTTTCGTCCGATGGTCGCGCCAAGACACCGGCCGACCGGACGAGGGCACGCCTATGGACATGACCATCCTCCTGCACTGGGCGGAGTTCGCCGTGCGCTGGCTGCACGTCATCACCGCGATCGCCTGGATCGGGTCGAGCTTCTACTTCATCGCGCTCGACCTCGGGCTGAACCGCGACATCCCCGGCCCGGCGGACGGCGAGGAATGGCAGGTGCATGGCGGCGGGTTCTACCACATCCAGAAATACATGGTGGCGCCGGCCGCGATGCCCGAGCACCTGACCTGGTTCAAATGGGAAAGCTACGCGACCTGGCTCAGCGGCGCGGCGCTGCTGGTGCTGCTCTACTGGGTGGGGGCGGAGCTGTATCTCATCGACTGGACGGTGATGGAGCTGCAGCCGTGGCAGGCGATCGCGATCTCGGCCCTGTCGCTGACGCTGGGCTGGGTGGCCTATGACCTGCTGTGCAAGTCGCGGCTGGGGGAAAACCCCACGCTCCTGATGCTGCTGCTGTTCGGCATCATCGTGGTGCTGGCCTGGGGCTACACGCAGGTGTTCTCGGGGCGCGCGGCGCTGCTGCATCTCGGCGCGCTGACGGCGACGATCATGACGGCCAACGTCGCCATGATCATCATCCCGAACCAGAAGATCGTGGTGGCCGACCTCAAGGCGGGCCGCACCCCCGACCCGAAATACGGCAAGATCGCCAAGCTGCGCTCGACCCACAACAACTACCTGACGCTTCCGGTGATCTTCCTGATGCTGTCGAACCACTACCCGCTCGCCTTCGCGTCGGAGTGGAACTGGCTGATCGCCGCGCTGGTGTTCCTGATGGGCGTCACCATCCGGCACTTCTTCAACACGATGCACGCCCGCAAGGGGATGCCCTGGTGGACCTGGGGCGCGACGGCGGCGATCTTTGCCGTGATCGTCTGGCTGTCGGTCCTGCCGCTGATGCGCCCCGACCCGGCGGATGAGGCGGCGCTGAGCCCCGCGCAGCACCGCTTTGCCGCCCACGCCGAGTTCACGGCGGTGCAGGATCTGGTGGCCGCCAACTGCGCCATGTGCCACGCGGCCGAGGTGTTCATGCCGGGCCTCGCGGGGGCGCCGGGGGGCGTCATGCTCGACACCCCCGCGCGCGTCGCCATCCACGCGCCCGAGATCTACCTGCAGGCCGGCGTCAGCCACGCGATGCCGCCCGGCAATTTCGCCTTCCTGACCGAGGAGGACCGGGCGCTGATCCGGCGCTGGTACCGCGAGGTCACGGGCGGGGCGCTTTGAGACAAACGGGGGCAGGGGAGGGACAGACATGCCGGCACCGAAGAACAGGCTGAAACAGGCGATGGCCGAGGGCAAACTGCTGCGCGGGCTGTGGCTTGCGCTCGGGTCCGAGCCCTTGACCGAGATCGCGGGGCGCGCGGGCTTCGACTGGTGCCTGGTCGACGGGGAACACGCGCCCTTCGACCCCGCCATGATCCGCCGCCAGATCATCGCGCTGGAAAACACCGGGACGCCGGCCATCGTGCGGGTGCCCGGCAACGCGGACTGGATCCTGAAGCAGGTGCTCGACGTGGGCGCGCAGACGGTGATGGTGCCGATGGTCAATTCCGCCGAGGAGGCGCGGGCCGCCGTGCGGGCCTGCCGTTATCCGCCGCAAGGCATCCGCGGCGATGGCGGCTACACCATGCGCGCCAGCGGCTACGGGGCGGTGCCGGATTACGCCTCGACCGCCAATGCCGAGGTCTGCGTGATCGTGCAGGCCGAAACCCGCGCCGCGCTGGACAACCTGGCCGAGATCGCGGCCGTGGACGGGGTCGATTGCGTGCTGTTCGGGCCGGCCGACCTGGCCGCCGACCTCGGCTATCGCGACAACCCGACCGCGCCCGAGTTCTGGCAGGAGATCCGCCGCGGCATCGGCGTGATCCGCGCGGCGGGCAAGGCGGCGGGCATCTTCGCCCCGCCCCAGCGCAATGCCGAGATGGTGGCGGCGGGCGTGACCGTGCTGAGCCTCGGCTCGGACGCGGCGCTGGCGACCGCGACGCTGCAGGCGCTGGCGCGGAGCGAGACGTGATCCAGCTCCGCCACGGCGACACGTGGCTCACGCTCGACGAGAGCGTCGGCAACATCCCCCTCTGGCGCGTCGGCGGGCGGGTGCCGCTCCACGCCGCGCCCTGGCGGGACGAGGCGGCGGTGCAGGGCGACCCGTCGATCCCCGCGGTCAACAGGCGGCTGGCCGGGGATTTCCTGTGCATGCCCTTCGGCCGCGACGACGTGGGCGGCGACCCGCCCCACGGCCACCCGGCGAACAGCCCGTGGGAGGTGACCCACGCCGAGGTGGCCGAGGCGCAGCTGCGCCTGACCGTTCCCGTGCGCGGCGCGACGGTGGACAAGCACGTCCGCATCACCGGCCCCGTTCTCTACCAGACCCACCGCATCGCGGGCGGGCAGGGCGCGGTCAGCTTTGCCCACCACCCCATGGCGCGCATGGCCGAGGGCGGGCGGCTGTCCTTTTCGCCCAAGCGCGCGGTCCTGACCGACCCCGAGCCGCAATACGCGGGGCATGGTCTCTGGGCGCTGAACCAGATCCAGCCCGACCTTGTGCTGCCCTGCCAGAACGGCACGGACTGGGACATCCGCACCTATCCCGCCGGCCACGCGGTCGAGGATTTCTGCACGCTCGTCGAGGCGCGCGGCGCCCGGATCGGCTGGACCGTGCTGATGCGCAACGCCGAGGACGACATGCTGGTCGTGCTCAAGGATGCGCGGGTCATGCCCGTCACGATGCTCTGGATCTCCAACGGCGGGCGCGATTTCTCGCCGTGGAACGGCCGCCACACCGGCGTGATCGGCATCGAGGACGGCTGCGCCGCGGGCGCCACGGGTCTTGCCGCGTCGCTGGCCGACAACCGCCTGACCGCCATGGGCGTGCCCACGGTGCTGCCGCTGGGCGGCGAGCATGTGCTGCGCCACGCCATGGTCTCGCTGCCGCGCCCGCCCGGCTGGGCCGAGGTGCGCGGGGTGACGATAGGCAAGGGCACCCTGACCCTGACCGAGGCCGGTGGCGCGCAGGTCGCGGTGCCCTTCGACAGCGGGTTCTTCCCATGAGTGTCGAGCCGGAGGGGCGCGCATGATTCTCGTCGATGCCGACGCCTGCCCGGTGAAGGAGGAGATCTATACCGTCGCCTTCCGCCACGGGCTGCCCGTCCGCCTCGTCGCGGGCAGCTACCTGCGCCACCCCGACCACCCGCTGATCTCGATGACCGTGGCGGGCGACGCCTTCGACGCCGCCGACGACGTGATCGCGGAGGCCGCCGCGCCCGGGTCCCTCGTCATCACCGCCGACGTGCCGCTGGCCGACCGCGCGCTCAAGGCCGGCGCGCAGGTGCTGACCCCGCGGGGCGAGGCGCTGACCCCGCAGAACATCGGCGGCAAGCTCGCCACCCGCGACCTGCTGGCCGACCTGCGCGGCGGGCTCGAGGGGCAGACCCTCGGCGGCCCGCGCCCCTTCACGAAATCCGACCGCAGCACCTTTGCCCAGGCGCTGGAACGGGCGGTGCGCGGGATCAAGGCTTGATGGCGCGCGGCCTCTCCTGTATCTGCCCGCCCTTGGCATCCCGGAATTGACCCCATGAGCTTCACCCTCGCCATCGTCGGCCGCCCCAATGTCGGCAAGTCCACCCTGTTCAACCGGCTGGTGGGCAAGAAGCTGGCGCTGGTCGACGACCAGCCCGGCGTCACCCGCGACCTCCGCGAGGGCGCGGCGCGGCTCGGCGCGCTGCGCTTCACAGTGCTCGACACCGCGGGGCTGGAAGACGCCACCGACGACAGCCTGCAGGGCCGGATGCGCCGCCTCACGGAACGCGCGGTGGCGATGGCCGACGCAAGCCTGTTCCTGATCGACGGCCGCGCGGGCATCACGCCCAACGACACGCTGTTCGCCGAGATCCTGCGCCGCTCGGGCCGCCCGGTGATCCTCGGAGTGAACAAGGCCGAGGGGCGGCAGGGCGAGGCCGGCGTGCTCGAGGCCTACGCGCTCGGCCTGGGCGAGCCCATCGCGCTGTCGGCCGAACATGGCGAGGGCCTGGGCGAGCTTGCCATGGCGCTCGCCCCGCTGATCGAGGCCGCCGAGGACAAGCTTGCGGCGGTCGAGGAAGCGGAGACCGACGTCGACATCGACGCCGATCTTGACGGCGAAGATGAAGTTCGCCGCATAACCCCTTCGCGTCCCTTGCAGATCGCCGTGGTCGGCCGGCCCAACGCCGGCAAGTCGACGCTGATCAACCGCATCCTCGGCGAGGACCGCCTCCTGACCGGCCCCGAGGCTGGCATCACCCGCGACGCCATCGCGGTGCCCGTCACCTGGGACGGCACGCCGATGCGCATCTTCGACACCGCGGGGATGCGCAAGAAGGCCAAGGTGCAGGAAAAACTGGAGAAACTCTCCGTCGCCGACGGCCTGCGCGCGGTCAAGTTCGCCGAGGTGGTGGTCGTGCTCCTAGACGCCGCGATCCCGTTCGAGGCGCAGGACCTGCGCATCGCCGACCTGGCCGAGCGCGAGGGCCGCGCCGTGGTCATCGCGGTCAACAAGTGGGATCTCGAGGACGACAAGCAGGACAAGCTCAAGGCGCTCAAGGAGATGTTCGACCTGCACCTGCCCCAGCTCAAGGGCGCCCCCCTCGTCACGGTGTCGGCGATGACCGGTCGCGGCCTCGACCGCCTCCACGCCGCGATCCTCAAGGCGCACGAGGTCTGGAACCGCCGCGTCTCGACCGCGCGGCTCAACCGCTGGCTCGCCGCCATGACCGAGGCGCATCCGCCCCCGGCCCCCGGCGGCCGCCGCATCCGCCTGCGCTACATGACCCAGGCCAAGACGCGCCCGCCGGGCTTCGTGGTGATGTGCTCGCACCCCGACAAGCTGCCCGACAGCTACAGCCGCTACCTCGTCAACGGGCTGAGGCAGGATTTCGACATGCCGGGCACGCCGATCCGCCTCTACCTGCGCAGCCAGGCCGACCAGAACCCCTACAAGGACCGCAAGAAGTCGATCCCCTCGCGGCTGACCAAGCACGTGCGCGCGGGCGCCACGAAAAAGGGCTGAGGAACCCCCCAGCCCATCTTTGCTTTCCAAGTACTCTCGGGGGAGCGCGAGGGGGCAGACAGCCCCCTCGCACGGGTCGCCGCCACAGGCGGCGAAACCGCGTCACATCACGCGTTGGCTTCCCGGATCTTGTCCGCGGCCGCCTTGTCGAAGGCGATGCCCTTGGCCTCGAACAGCTGGTCCAGCTCCCCCGACAGCGTCATCTCGGTGACGATGTCGCAGCCGCCCACGAACTCGCCCTTGACGTAGAGCTGCGGGATGGTCGGCCAGTCGGAATACTCCTTGATCCCCTGCCGGATGCCCTCGTCGGCCAGCACGTTCACGTCGGCGAACGCCACGCCCATGTAGTTCAGAACGCCCGCGACGCGGCTCGAAAAGCCGCACTGGGGCATCATCTTGGTGCCCTTCATGAACAGCACGACGTCGTTCTCGGTCACGGTCTTGCGGATGGTGTCTTCGGCGGTCATTCGGGGATTTCCCTTTCAATCCGGGGCTTTGGTGGTCAGGGCCAGGGCATGCAGCTCGCCATGGCTGCCGTCCATCTTGCCCTTCAGCGCGGCATAGACCGCGCGCTGCTGCTGCACGCGGTTCTGGCCGCGAAAGCTTTCGTCGATGACTTGCGCCGCGAAATGCGCGCCGTCGTCGCCCTCCACGGTGATGCGGGCCTTGGGGAAGGCCTCGCGCAGCATCTCCTCGATCTCGCGGGCGGTGATGGGCATGGGTGTCCTCGACTGTTCTTGTCGGAAATCTAGGCCGCGGCGCGGCGCGCCGCAAGCGCCGGCTCAGCCGAACTGCGCGGCAAAGGCGCCGCGCCAGGCTTCCGCCAGCTCAGCCAGCGGCGCCTCCGACCGCCCCATCCGCACCGCGTCGCCGCCGACCTTGCCGACGGCCTGCAGCGCCACGCCCGCGGCCCCGGCGGCCACCATCAGCGCCTCGGCCTTGTCGAAGCTGGTGGCGATCAGGTAGCGGCCCTGGTCCTCGCCGAAGAGCGTCGCGGTGTCCGCGGCGTCGAGCGTCACGCCCACGCCCGCCGCGACCGCCATCTCGAAGGCGGCCAGCGCAAGGCCGCCGTCGGACAGGTCGGTGCAGGCGGTGATCCACTGGCGGTTCGCCAGCACGAACTCGCCCGCCGCGCGCTCGGCGGCCAGATCCACCGGCGGGGCGTCGCCGTCCTCGCGGTTGAACACCTCGGCCAGCAGCGCCGACTGCCCCAGGTGCCCGCGCGTCTCGCCCAGCACCAGGAGCACGTGGCCCTCCCGCGCGGTGCCCGCGACGAGATCATCCAGATGATCGAGGAGCCCCACCGCCCCGATGGTCGGCGTGGGCAGGATCGCCTGGCCGTCGGTCTCGTTGTAGAGGCTCACGTTGCCCGACACGATCGGCATGTCGAGCGCGGCGCAGGCCATGCCGATGCCTTTGATCGCGCCGACGAACTGGCCCATGATCTCGGGCTTCTCGGGGTTGCCGAAGTTCAGGTTGTCGGTGGTGGCCAGCGGCCGCGCGCCCACCGCCACGAGGTTGCGGTACGCCTCGGCCACCGCCTGCTTGCCGCCCTCGACCGGGTTCGCCTTGACGTAGCGCGGCGTCACGTCCGAGGTGAAGGCCAGCGCCTTGTCGGTGCCGTGCACCCGCACCACGCCAGCGCCGAGGCCCGGCGCCACCACCGTGTCGGCCATGACCATGTGGTCGTACTGTTGGTAGATCCACGCCCGGCTGCAGTAGTTGGGCGCGCCGACCAGGATGCGCAGCGCGTCGATCGGGTCGACCTCGGGCACCGGCTCCAGCGCCGGGGCGGGCGGGCTTTCGACCCAGGGGCGGTCGTATTCCGGCGCCTCGGACGACAGCTTGGACAGCGGCAGGTCGGCCTTGGTCTCGTTGCCGTGGATGATGAGGAACCGGTCCTCGGGGATGGTCTCGCCCACGATGGCGAAGTCGAGGTCCCATTTCTCGAAGATCGCGCGGGCCTCGGCCTCCTTCTCGGGCTTCAGCACCATGAGCATCCGCTCCTGGCTTTCCGACAGCATCATCTCGTAGGCCGTCATCGCCTGCTCGCGCTGCGGCACCTGGTCGAGCGTCAGCTTGATGCCGAGCCCGCCCTTGTCGCCCATCTCGACCGCCGAACAGGTCAGGCCCGCGGCGCCCATGTCCTGAATGGAAATCACGGCGCCCGACGCCATCAGCTCCAGGCAGGCCTCCAGCAGCCGCTTTTCGGTGAAGGGGTCGCCGACCTGCACGGTCGGGCGCTTTTCCTCGATGGTGTCGTCGAACTCGGCCGAGGCCATGGTCGCCCCGCCGACCCCGTCGCGGCCCGTCTTGGCGCCGAGGTAGACCACCGGCATCCCCACGCCCGAGGCGGCCGAGTAGAAGATCTTGTCGGCGTCGGCGAGGCCCGCGGCGAAGGCGTTCACCAGGCAGTTGCCGTTGTAGGCGCGGTGAAACCGCACCTCACCGCCGATGGTCGGCACGCCGAAGGCATTGCCGTAGCCTCCGATGCCCTCGACCACGCCATGCACCAGCCGGCGGGTCTTGGGGTGGTCCTTTTCACCGAAGGACAACGCGTTCATCGCCGCGATGGGGCGCGCGCCCATGGTGAAGACGTCCCGCAGGATGCCGCCGACGCCGGTGGCGGCACCCTGGTAGGGTTCGATGTAGGAGGGGTGGTTGTGGCTCTCCATCTTGAAGACCACGGCCTGCCCGTCGCCGATGTCGACCACGCCCGCGTTCTCGCCCGGGCCGCAGATCACCTGCGGGCCCTTGGTGGGCAGGGTGCGCAGCCATTTCTTCGACGACTTGTAGGAGCAGTGCTCGTTCCACATCGCCGAGAAGATGCCGAGCTCGGTGAAGGTCGGCTCGCGGCCGATGATCTCGAGGATGCGGTCGTACTCGTCGGGCTTCAGCCCGTGGGCCGCGATGAGGTCGGGCGTGATGGCAGGCTCGGTCATGGCAGGGTCCCCCGTGTTGCCCGGTCTTTACGGCAGGTGCGGGGCAGGGGGAAGGCCCCCGTCACAGGGGGCGGCGAAAGGTCAGGGAGGTGGGGCGGTCGTATCCGGGGTGCGCCGTGGCCGCCGTCTGCACGAAACCCATGGCGGCAAAGGCGGCGTGGTTCTCGGTCAGCTCGACACGGGTTTGCAGCTCCAGCGCGGGCAGCCCGAGGGCGCGGGCGCGGGCCGCGGCGGCCTCGACCAGCGCGCGGGCGAGGCCCCGCCTGCGCTGCGCCGCAGCGACCGCCAGCTTGCCGATGTAGTAGCCGTCGGGCGTCGCCGCGCCGAACAGGCAGGCGACGGGCCGCCCGCCGTCGCGGACGAGGAACAGGTCCTCGTCGCCGGCCTTGCGCCTGAGGCCGTCCTGGGTCAGCGCGGTCATCGAGGAGGGCGGGTCGATCCGCCCGGCCATATAGGCGAAGCTCGTGGACAATAGTCCGTGGAGCGCCGCGTAATCGTCAAAATCGGCAGGGTTTGTTTCGACATGGGGGACAGTCATGTCAGGGGCTCCGGCGGGACCGACAAAAAAAAGGCCGAGACAAAGCTCGGCCTAAGTCCAACAGGGAGGTAATGGAACGACGATCGCTCGTCTGATGTTCCATTGATGCTGAATTAGTCAGCACCCGCGACCCGATCAAGGCAAATCACGCCGCGCCGCCGCAAAGCCGTTATGCCTGTGGCGCATAACACACAGACAGGGGCAGGGTCGGGGCCTTTGGGCGGGATCAGGTCGCGGCGTCGGGGTCGGCTTCCCTCTGGCGGCGGCGGTATGCGATGACCTCCTCGGTCACGAAATCGCGGAAAACCTCGACTCGCTTGGACTGGCGCAGCTCCTCGGGATAGGCGAGGAACACCGGCACCTCGGCCGACTGCACCTCGGGCAGGACGCGGACCAGCTTGGGGAAATCCTGCGTCAGGTAGTCGGGCAGCACGCCGATGCCCAGATCGTTGATCACCGCCTGCAGCACGCCGAAGTAGTTGTTCACCGTCAGGGTCGAACCGACGCTGTAGCTCATCAGCTCGCGCACCAGGATCGCACCCGCGCTGACCTGGGCCGAGGTCGCGTTCTGGCTGATCAGCCGGTGGCGCGACAGGTCCTCCAGCCCCTCGGGCGTGCCGTTCGCCTCGAGGTAGCGGGGCGTCGCGTAGAGGCGCATGTTGATGGTCATGAGGCGGCGGCGGATCAGGTCGGCCTGGCTGGGCTCCTTCATGCGGATCGCCACGTCGGCCTCGCGCATCGGCAGGTCGAGCAGGCGTTCCTCGAGCATCAGGTCGATCTTGAGATCGGGATATTTCTCGTAGAGCGCCGGCAGGCGCGGCGCCAGCCACAGCGAGCCGAAGCCGATGGTGGTGGTCACGCGCAGTTCGCCGAACACCTCCTCCTCGCTGTCGCGGATGCGGGCGGCGGCGGCCTCCAGCCGCTTGGACATGTGCTTGGTCGCGTCGAACAGCAGTTCGCCCTGCTCGGTCAGGATCAGGCCGCGGGCGTGGCGGTGGAACAGGATCGTGTTCAGATGCTCCTCCAGCGCGCGGATCTGGCGGCTGACGGCGGACTGCGACAGGTGCAGCGTGTCGCCGGCATGGGTGAGGCTGCCCGCGTCGGCCACCGCGTGAAAGATCCTCAGCTTGTCCCAGTCCATCGCCGGCCTCCTGTCCGGTGCGCATTTAGGGGTGCGCCAAAGCGCTTGCAAAGAGGGAATACCCGCATCGCGCGTGTTTTTTGCGACAGCGCCACCGCGCGGCGATTATATTGGACAGGTCAGCATACATGACCTATACTCCGTCGCAGATACAACGATCCACGCTGTCACGGGAGGCCCGACCATGGGAGTGCAGCAGGTTTCGCTCGACGATCGGTTCGATCTGTCGAAATCCCCAGTCCTTTTGAACGGCACCCAGGCGCTGGTGCGGCTGATGCTGATGCAGAAGGCCCGCGACCGCGCCGCAGGGCTGAACACCGCGGGCCTCGTCACGGGCTACCGCGGCTCGCCTCTGGGGGCCGTCGACATGCAGATGGCGCGGGCGAAGAAGCATCTGGAGGCGGCCGACGTGCTCTTCCAGCCGGGGCTGAACGAGGATCTGGCCGCCACCGCGCTCTGGGGCTCGCAGCAGGCGGAATTGCGGGGCGAGGGCAAGTTCGACGGCGTCTTCGGCCTGTGGTACGGCAAGGGGCCGGGGGTGGACCGCTCGGGCGACGTGATGCGCCACGTCAACATGGCCGGCACCTCGCGCCACGGCGGCGTGCTGATGGCGATGGGCGACGACCACACCGGCGAATCCTCGACCGTCTGCCACCAGTCCGACTGGGCGCTGGTCGACGTGCACATGCCGGTCCTGTCGCCGGCGGGGGTGCAGGAGATCCTCGATTACGGCCTCTACGGTTTCGCGCTCAGCCGGTTCGCGGGCGTCTGGGTGGGCCTCAAGACGATGAAGGACACGGTGGAGGCGACCGCCGTGGTCGACGGGCGGCCGGACCGCATGGGTTTTGTCCTGCCCGAGTTCCAGATGCCCGAGGGCGGCCTGAACATCCGCCTCGGCGACCACTGGATCGCGCAGGAGGAGCGTCTGCTGGAATACAAGCGCTTCGCGGCCGAGGCGTTTTCCCACGCCAACGGGATGGACCGGCGGGTGCACGGCAAGCCGGGCGCCAAGATCGGCTTCGTTGCGGCGGGCAAGAACTGGCTCGACCTCTTGTCGGCGCTGGCCGCGCTGGGGATCGACGAGGCCGAGGCTGAGCGGCTGGGCGTGACCACCTACAAGGTGGGGCAGACCTGGCCGCTCGACATGAAGGGGTTCCACGACTGGGCCGAGGGGCTGGAGTTGATCGTCGTCGTCGAGGAAAAGCGCAAGCTGATCGAGGTGCAGGTCAAGGAGGCGATCTTCGACGACCGCCGCGGCCGGCGCGTCTACGGCTACAAGAAGGGGTCGAACGGCCCCGTCCTGTTCCCTGCGAAATTCGCGCTCGACCCCGCCGACATCGCGCTGAAGCTCGGCCGCATCCTTGTGGAGGAGGGGCGCGGCACCGACCGCATCCGCGCCGGCATCGCGCGGGTGGAGGAGGCGGCGCGCGCCAACAACGCCCCCGACCTCGCCACGCGGACGCCGTGGTTCTGCTCGGGCTGCCCGCACAACACCTCGACCCGCGTGCCCGACGGCGCGCGGGCGGGCGCGGGGATCGGCTGCCACTTCATGGCCAAGTGGATGGACCGCAACACCGAGGCCTACACCCACATGGGCGGCGAGGGTGCGAACTGGATCGGCGAGGCGCCGTTTTCCACCCGCAAGCACGTCTTCCAGAACCTGGGCGAAGGCACCTACAACCATTCGGGCATCCTTGCGATCCGGGCAGCATTGGCCGCGAAGACGAACATCACCTACAAGATCCTGTTCAACGACGCGGTCGCCATGACCGGCGGGCAGCACAACGAGGGCGACCTCGACCCGGCCCGCATCGCGCGCGAGCTGCAGGCGATGGGCGTGCCGCACATCGCGCTGGTGCATGACCCCAAGGAGGAGATCGACTGGTCGGCCTTCCCCTCGGGCCTCGAACGGCACCCGCGCGATGAGCTGATGGCGGTTCAGGAGAAGTTCCAGGAGATCGAGGGCGTCTCGGCCATCATCTACGTCCAGACCTGCGCGGCCGAGAAGCGGCGGCGGCGCAAGCGCGGCAAGTTTCCTGACCCGGACCGGCGGGTGTTCATCAACACCGACGTCTGCGAGGGCTGCGGCGATTGCGGGGTGCAGTCGAACTGCGTGTCCATCGTGCCAGTGGAGACGGAGCTGGGCCGCAAGCGGGCGATCGACCAGTCGTCGTGCAACAAGGATTTCAGCTGTCTCAAGGGCTTCTGCCCCAGCTTCGTGACGCTGGAGGGCGCGAAGATCAGGAAACAGGCGACCGCCGAGGTCGACCTGTCGGGGCTGCCCGACCCGGTGCTGCCGGCGATCTCGGGCACCCACAACGTTCTGGTCACGGGGGTGGGCGGCACCGGCGTCGTGACCATCGGCGCGGTGATGGCGCAGGCAGCAGCGATCGACGGCAAGGGCGTCGGCATGATCGAGATGGCGGGGCTGGCGCAGAAGGGCGGCGCGGTCTGGATCCACCTGCGGCTGGCCGAGCGGCCCGAGGACATCTCGGCGATCCGCGTCGGGCTTGGCGAGGCGCATGCGGTGATCGGGGGCGACCTCGTCGTCACCGGCGGGGCCAAGACGCTGGGCCTGATGCGGACGGGGCAGACGGGCGCGGCGGTGAACAGCCACGAGATCATCACCGGCGACTTCACCCGCAACACGGAATTCCGTATTCCGGGCAAGGACCTGGAGGTCGCTCTTCAAGCGCGGCTGCGCGATCGGCTGGCGCTGTTCGACGCGACAGAGCTGGCGCGCATCCTGCTGGGCGATTCGATCTATTCGAACATGATGGTCTTCGGCGCGGCCTGGCAGATGGGGCTGGTCCCGCTGTCGCATGACGCGATTTCGCAGGCCATCGTGCTGAACGGCGCGGCGGTGGAGCGCAACGCGCAGGCCTTCGAGATGGGCCGCTGGGCGGTGGCGAACCCGCAGGCGGCGGCGCGGCTGCTGGCCGGGGTCGTCGTGGACAAGCCGAAGTCGCTGGAGGAAAAGATCGCGTTCCGGGCCGATCACCTGGTGGCCTACCAGGGCCGGCGGCTGGCGAAGCGGTATCGGCGGATGGTCGATGGCGTGGCCGACCCGCGGCTGAAGGAGGCGGTGGCGAAGGGGTATCACAAGCTCCTGGCCTACAAGGATGAATTCGAGGTCGCGCGGCTGCATCTCGCGACCGAGGCCAAGGCGCGGGCCGAGTTCGAGGGCGATTTCACGATGAAGTTCCACCTCGCGCCGCCGCTGCTGCCGGGGCGGGACGGGGCCGGGCGGCCGAGGAAGCGGGAGTTCGGGGGCTGGATGATGCGGGTCTACCCGCTGCTGGCCCGGATGAAGGGGCTGCGCGGGACGCCGTTGAACCCGTTTGGCCATACGGCGGAGCGGCGGATGGAGCGCGCGCTGATCCGGCAATACGAGGCCGACATGGGCACGTGGCTGCCGAAGGCGGGGCAGGTGGATGCCGACGCGCTGGTGGCGCTGGCCGAGCTGCCGCTGTCGATCCGGGGGTTCGGGCCGGTGAAGGAGGCGAACGCGGCGAAGGCGGCGAAGCGGCGGGAGGAGATCCTGGCGCGGCTGTCGGCCGGGGATGCGCCGCTGGCGCGTGCGGCCGAATGAGGGATTGCGCCGCCTTCGGCGTCGCCGGGGGGCGCGCCGCTGGCGCGGCGCGGGCCTCTTGAGGGGCGGTGTGCCTTGGACGGGCGTTGCTCCGGAAGAGCGTATTTTTGGAAAGATGAAGGGGGGAGCCGGGTTTCGTTAACCCGGCCTTAGGGGTTTCGCGGCTAGGGTCGGGGCAGATGTAACCGAGCATGGAGGGCGGGCCCATGCAGTCGGTTCGTTCACTGGCGGAAGAGATCGTGGCGCGCGAAGGCGGCTACGTGAATGACCCGGACGATCCGGGCGGGGCGACCAATTTCGGCGTGACCATCCACACGATGCGCGCGCTGGGGCTGGACCTCGACCGGGACGGGGATGTGGATGCGGGCGACGTGCGGCGGCTGGGCCGGGCGCAGGCGGTCGACATCTTCGTCGCGGAGTATTTCGAGCGGCCGCGCATCGGGATGCTGCCCGAGGCGTTGCAGCCGACCGTGTTCGACATGTACGTGAACGCGGGCTCGAACGCGGTGCGGATCCTGCAGCGGCTCTTGCGCGACATGGGGCTCGACATCGCCGTCGACGGGGTGATCGGGCCGCAGACGGCGCGGGCGGCCCATGCGGCGCTGGCGCAGGCGCCCGACCACCTGGTCGACGCCTACGGCATCGCGCGGCGGAACTACTACTACGCCATCGGCGACCGCCGCCCGGCGAGCCGAAAATACGCGCGCCGGCGCGATGGCGGCAAGGGCGGCTGGATCCTGCGGGCCGAGACCTTCATCGCGCCGCGCTGGCACCTGACGGAGGCCGAGCATCGCGCCCGGGTGGCGGCATGGGACTGATCGACCGGGCCGTGGGCGTGGGCCGCGCCGCCGAGGCCATCGGGGAGGCGGCCGAAGGGATCTCGGAGGTCTTCGTGCCCAACGCGACGCGGGCGATGGAGCTGAACGCCGAGATCCATCGCGCCACGATGGAAACGGCGGCGGCCGAGTTCCAGTTCGCCACCGGCGGCTGGTTCGACCGCGGGATCAACGGGTTGAACCGGCTGCCGCGGCCGATGCTGGCCTTGGGGACCATCGGGCTGTTCGTCTACGCGATGGTGGACCCGGTGGGCTTTGCCGCGCGGATGGTGGGGCTCGACGCGGTACCGGAGCCGCTGTGGTGGCTGCTCGGCGCGATCGTCAGCTTCTACTTCGGCGCACGGGAGCTGCATTACCTGCGCGTGGCCCCGGCACCGCGCCGGCCGCTGCGGGCGCCCTGGCGGCGCGGGGTGGAGCAGGCGCCGGCGGACGACCCGGTGGCGACGAACCCGGCCCTGTCGGCCTGGCGCAATGCGGGCGGTCAGGACAGCCCGAGTACCTCGGGCGAGGCTTCGCCGAGATCCCAGTAGAGCCCGGCCATGAGCCCCGCCGCGTCGGGGAAGATCGCGGCCGGCAGGTGCTCGTCGGGGGCGTGCTGGGAGCAGCCGGGGTAGGAGTGGGGCACCCAGACGGTGGGCAGGCCCAGCACTTCGGTGAAGATGTCGTTCGGCAGCGAGCCGCCGAGGGAGGGCAGGACCACCGGCTCAGCCCCCTGGGTGCGGGCGACCGACGCGGCGGCGAAGCGGGCGGCGGGGTGGTCGACGGGCGTGGCAGAGGCGCGGAAGCGGGGGCCCTGTTCCTCGATCTCGATGTCGGCGAAGCCGTGGGCGTCGAGATGGGCGCGCAGCGCTTCGGCGAGGCGGGTGTCGTCGATGCCGGGGACATAGCGCAGCTGCACCACCGCCTCGGCGCGGTCGGGGATGGCGTTGACCGGATGCGCGATGTCGCCGGCGGAGAAGGCCAGGATCTCGGCCGAATTCCAGGCGTGGATGCGCTCGGCGGGCGTGAGGCCCTCGGCGCCCCAGTCGGGGTCCACCTCGCCGCCGGCGGGGGTGAGGCCGGCGAGCGCCGCGCGGGCCGCTTCGGGAATGCCCTCGGGCACCCAGCCCGGCACCTGCAGCGCGCCGGTGGCGGAGGTGAGGGAGGCGAGCGCATGGGCCAGTTCCAGCGCGGGGTTCCTCAGCGCGCCGCCGAAATTGCCGGAATGCCGCCCGCCCTGGCGCCGTTTCAGACGCAGCCGGAAGGTGGCGCCGCCGCGGGCGCCGAGGAAGATCGTGGGGGTGTCGGCGTCGACCCGCGGCCCGTCGGAGGCGACCAGCAGGTCGGCCTTGAGGTGCGGCTTCAGCCGCTCGCAGACCTTGCGCAGGCCGGGCGAGCCGATCTCCTCGCCCATCTCGATCAGCACATGGGCGTTGAACCCCAGCGACCCGCGCGCCAGCAGCACCGCCTGCAGCGCGGTCATGTTGACCAGCATCTGGCCCTTGTTGTCGGCGATCCCGCGCCCGTACCAGCGCCCCGTGGCGGCGTCCTCGGTCAGCGCCCAGGGGTCGCGGCCGGCGGCCCAGCGGCCCTCCATCCCCGGCACGGTGTCGCCATGGGCATAGCCGAGGACCGTCGGGCGCGCGCGGTCCTCGATGCGCGAGGCGACGAGGAAGGGGCGGCCATCGGAGCTGTAGCCCTGGGTCTCGAAGCCCATCGCGGCGAAGCCCTGCGCGACATGGGCGAGATAGGCGTGCAGGGGCGCGTCGGGGCGACTTGCGTCGGTCGGGAAGGCGATCAGGTCGGCCAGCGCCGCGCGGAAGGCGTCATCCCGCGCGATGTCGCGGGCCAGCGTGACCGCGGCGTCGCGGGAGGTGATGTCAAGCATGGTCCGGACCCCCTAGTGGCAGGCAGCGGGGTCAGTGTGACAGGAGGGGCCGGGGGCCTCAAGCCTTCTCCTCGGCCCAGGGCGCGGGCACGCGCCGGCCCTGCACCCGCGCCTCGCCACGCTCGTTGTCGAGCACCACGGGGGCATCGAACAGGCGCAGCGTCGGGCGCACGCCGAAGCGGCCCTCCATCCAGTCGGCCCAGCCCTCGTTGAACCAGGCCTCGGCGTCGGCGCGGGTGGCGAACTCGTAGATCCCGCCGCCGCCCGCGTCGCTGTCGAGGTAGTACTTGCGGCGCAGGCCCCGGACCTTGTGGAAGATGCGGGTGCTGTCGAGCGACTGCCGGATCATCTCGTCGGGGGCCCGGCGGGCGGGCAGGGGAATCTCGACGAGGGCGAGGATCATCAGGGGGTCTCCTTCCGGTGCGGGAAGGAGGGTAGCGCCCGGGCCCCGGGGGGCAATGGTTGCGCCTGCAAGGGAGAAGTGGCGGAGAGACAGGGATTCGAACCCTGGGTGGGCTTGCACCCACAACGGTTTTCGAGACCGCCCCGTTCGACCGCTCCGGCACCTCTCCGCGCTTCGGGTCAGGGTCAGTAGGGCGGGCATTTAGCGGCAGCCGCGCGGGGGCGCAAGGGGTCTTGGGCGGCGGCGGGCCGCTCACGTTTGCGCAAGCGGCCGGGCGGGGGCATGGAAATCCCGCGCGGGGCGCGCCATGTTGCAGGCAGGACCCCAGAGAGACCGGAGTGACCATGCGCCTGCCCTCGATCCTCGCCCTGCCCATCGCCCTGATGCCGCTTGCGGCGCTGCCCGTGCCCGCGCTGGCCCAGCAGGGCGCGGGCGAGGCACAGCTGGTGGAGCCCGCGGGCCGGCTGGCCGAGGCGGCGCCCGAGCTGCGCGCGCTGTTCGAGGCGATGGGCCTCTACACCATCCTCGAGGTGATGGCGACCGAGGGGCTGGCCGCGGGGCCCGACCTGCAGGCCGACATGTTCCCGGGGCAGGGCGGCAGCGCCTGGCCCGCCGTGGTGGCCGGCATCTACTCGGTCGAGCGGATGGTGGCGACCTTCGAGGAGGCGGTGCCGCTCGACCGGCTGACGCCCGAGATGGTGGCCGAGCTGCAGGCCTTCTACGACAGCGACCTGGGCCGGCGCGTGGCCGCGGGCGAGATCGCGGCGCGGCAGGCCTTCCTCGAGCCCGGCGTGGAGGAGGCAGCGACCGAACTGGCCCGGACCCGCGCCGCCGAGGGCGCGCCGCGGATCGCACTCCTGACCGAGTTCATCGCGGTGAACGACCTGGTGGAGCGCAACGTGTCGGGCGCGCTCAACTCGAACTTCGCCTTCTACCGCGGGCTGTCGGAGGGCGGCGCCTTCGAGGCCGAGATCCCTGAGGAGCTGATGCTGGCCGAGGTCTGGGGGCAGGAGCCCGAGATCCGCACCGACACGACCGACTGGCTGTTCGCCTACCAGACGCTCGCCTACGAGGATCTGACCGACGCCGAGATGGCGACCTATACCGCGATGTCGGCGACGCCCGCGGGCCAGACGCTGAACGCGATCCTGTTCGAGGGCTTCGACGTGCTGTTCGAGGAGATCAGCCACGACCTCGGCCGGGCGGCGGCGGGCTTCATCGCGGGCGAGGATACCTGAGGCGGTCGCCCGCGGTCCCGGCTTGACAGCGCGGGGCGGTTGGGGCACATGCAGGCCTCCATCGCCGCCCGCCCATCGGGCGGCTTTGGGTTTTGATGTGACACGTCCCGAGAGGGGCGCGCAGCCCGAGGCGGAGATCCCTCCGACAACGCCTGCCACGGCAGGGGCCACAGGGCGCGGCAGAAAAAGGAACCGATTGCGATGTTCGCAGTCCTGAAGACGGGCGGCAAGCAGTACAAGGTGCAGGCGGGTGACGTCCTGCGCGTGGAAAAGCTGGCTGCAGAGGCGGGTGACACCGTCCAGTTCAACGAGATTCTCATGCTTGGCGGCGAGACCCCGACCGTGGGCAGCCCGATGATCACCGGCGCGGCCGTGCAGGCCACCGTGATCGAGCAGATCAAGGGCGAGAAGCTGATCCACTACGTCAAGCGCCGCCGCAAGCATTCGTCGCAGCGCACCAAGGGCCACCGCCAGAAGCTGACGCTGGTGCGGATCACCGACATCCTTGCCTCGGGCGCGGACGCCACCGGCGTCAAGGCCGCCATCGGCGCGGGCTCGGCCCCGGCCGCCGCTGCCGCCGCCCCCGCCGCGGCTGCACCCAAGAAGGCCGCCAAGGCCGCCGCCGCCACCGGCGACGACCTCAAGGCGCTGTCGGGCGTCGGCCCGGCGCTGGAGAAGAAGCTGCACGAGGCCGGCGTGACCAGCTTCGCGCAGATCGCCGCCTGGGGCCCCGAGGACATCGCGGCCTTCGACGAGAAACTGAACTTCAAGGGCCGGATCGAGCGCGAAGGCTGGGTCGACCAGGCCAAGGCGCTGGCGCAGGGCTAAGGAGAGAGACGAGATGGCACACAAGAAAGCAGGTGGCAGCTCCCGCAACGGCCGCGACAGCGCGGGCCGTCGGCTCGGCGTCAAGATGTTCGGCGGCCAGGAGGTCATCCCGGGCAACATCATCGTGCGCCAGCGCGGGACCAAGTGGCACCCCGGCACCGGCGTGGGCATGGGCAAGGACCACACCATCTTCGCGGTGGTCGAGGGTCGCGTGTCCTTTGCCAAGGGCCTGAAGGGCCGCACCTTCATTTCCGTGGTTCCGGAGGCGGAGGCCGCCGAGTAACCGCTGACTCCAGCCGGATCAGAGCGTTACGAGGGGCCGGCGGGATCGACCGGCCCCTTCGCTATTTCGTGACGTTCTTGTGCGAGGCTTGCGGAGGACCCACCTCAAGAGGCAGGCGGGAGCAGACGCCCGGTTCGGAGGAGGACCGACAGATGAAACAGGAAACCATCGTCGCGCAGGCCGTGATCGAGACACCGCGCATGGTGCTGAGGTCGCTCAGGGCCTCGGATGCGGGGCTCGTGCATTTCTACGCGTCCGACAAGCGCGTGGCCGACATGACGACCACGATTCCCCACCCCTATCCGCCGGGCGCGGCCGAGCAGTTCGTGACCCGCGCCACCCGGCCCGACCGGACCGAGTTCGTCTGGGCGATGGACGCGGCCGAGATGGGCGGGTCGGAGCTGATGGGGCTGATCACGCTCAAGCAGATGGACCGCGACCAGTCCGAGATCGGCTACTGGGTGGCACCCACGATGTGGAACACCGGGCTCGCCTCCGAGGCGGTGCGCGGGCTGATCGCGGCCAACCCGCTGGGCAACACGGCGATCTTCGCCAGCGTGTTCCAGGACAACCCGGGCTCGGCACGGGTGCTGACCAACGCGGGCTTCGACTACCTGGGCGATGCCGAGGCCTTCTCGGTCGCGCGCAATGCCAAGGTGGCAACCTGGACCTATCTGAAACGGCTGGCGTAGCGCGGCGGCCTCGGTGTATCGACAGCCGGGGGCGCTGCCCCCGGACCCCCGGAGTATTTCCGAAGCAAAGATGGGGGCTTTGCGCAGTCGGACGCTGACATGAAGTTCCTCGATCTCGCCAAGGTCTATATCCGCTCGGGCAGCGGGGGCGGCGGCTGCGTGTCGTTCCGGCGCGAGAAGTTCGTGGAGTTCGGCGGCCCCGACGGCGGCGACGGCGGCCGCGGCGGCGATGTCTGGGCCGAGGCCGTGGACGGGCTGAACACGCTGATCGATTTCCGCTACCAGCAGCATTTCTTCGCCAAGAACGGCCAGCCGGGCATGGGCCGGCAGCGCTCGGGCAAGGATGGCGACGACATCGTGCTGCGGGTGCCCGCGGGCACCGAGATCCTCGACGAGGACGAGGAGACGGTGATCGCCGACCTGACCGAGGTGGGCCAGCGGGTGCTGCTGGCCAAGGGCGGCAACGGCGGCTTCGGCAACCTGCATTTCAAGAGCGCGACCAACCAGGCGCCGCGCCGCGCCAACCCCGGGCAGGAGGGGGTGGAGCGCACGATCTGGCTCAGGCTGAAGCTGATCGCGGACGTGGGCCTGCTGGGCCTGCCCAACGCGGGCAAGTCCACCTTCCTCGCCGCGACGTCGAACGCGCGGCCGAAGATCGCCGACTACCCCTTCACCACGCTGCACCCGAACCTCGGGGTCGTGGGCGTCGACAACGTGGAATTCGTGGTCGCCGACATCCCCGGCCTGATCGAGGGCGCGCATGAGGGCAGGGGGCTCGGCGACCTGTTCCTCGGCCATGTGGAGCGCTGCGCGGTGCTCCTGCACCTGATCGACGGCACCTCCGAGGACGTGGTCGAGGATTACGAGATCATCATCGGGGAGCTCGAGGCCTATGGCGGGGACCTTGCCGACAAGCCGCGGGTGACGGTGCTGAACAAGATCGACGCGCTGACCGACGAGGAGGTCGCCGAGAAGCGCGCCGCGCTCGAGGACGCCGCGGGCGGGCCGGTGATGGCCATGTCGGGGGTGGCGCGGACGGGTCTCCTGGAGGTGCTGCGCACGCTCCGCGCCCGGATCGACGCCGACCGCCTGCGCCACCGCGACGCACGCGAGGAGCCGCAGCCGTGGCGGCCCTGACCGAAACGCGGATCCCCGAGCTGACCGCCGCCCGGCGCCTGGTGGTCAAGATCGGCTCGGCGCTGCTGGTGGACCGGCACACCGGCGCGCTCAAGGCCGAGTGGCTGCGCGCGCTGGCCGAGGACGTGGCGGGGCTGAAGGCGCGGGGCATGGACGTGATCCTGGTGTCCTCGGGCTCGATCGCACTGGGGCGCGGGGTTCTGGCGCTGGGGCAGGGGGCGCTGTCGCTCGACGAGGCGCAGGCGGCCGCCGCCGTGGGCCAGATCCGGCTCGCCCGCGCCTACGAGGAGGTCTTTGCCCCGCACGGTATCGTCACCGCGCAGATCCTGCTGACGCTGGACGATTCGGCCGACCGGCGGCGCTACCTCAACACGCGGGCGACGATGGCGGCGCTGCTGGGCCGCGGCGTGGTGCCGATCGTGAACGAGAACGACACCATCGCCACCGACGAGATCCGCTACGGCGACAACGACCGGCTGGCGGCGAATGTCGCCGTGATGGCGGGGGCGGACATCTGCGTGCTCCTGTCCGACATCGACGGGCTCTACACCGCCAACCCGCGTGAGGACGCGGGCGCGCGCCACCTGCCCGTGGTCGAGGCGATCACGCCCGAGATCGAGGCGATGGCGGGCGATGCGGGCACCGGCCTGTCCAAGGGCGGCATGAAGACCAAGCTGATGGCCGCGCGCACCGCCACCGCGGCGGGCTGTGCCATGGCGATTTCCGAGGGCTCGGTGCTCCGGCCGCTGACGGCGCTGGCCACCGGGGCGCGGGCGACCTGGTTCACCGCGACGCTCGACCCGCAGACGGCGCGCAAGCGCTGGATCTCGGCGATGAAGCCCAAGGGCACGCTCCGTCTCGACGCGGGCGCGGTGGCGGCGATGGGCAAGGGCAAGTCGCTCCTGCCCGCCGGGGTGACGGCCGTCACCGGCAGCTTCGAGCGCGGCGACCCGGTGGCGCTGGAAGGCCCCGACGGCGCGCGGCTCGGCCTCGGGCTCAGCCGCTACACCGCCGCCGAGGCCCGCGCCATCGCCGGCCACCGCTCCGACGAGATCGCGGCGATCCTCGGCTACCCGGGCCGCGCGGCGCTGGTGCACCGCGACGACATGGCGGTGTGACGCGATGCACGGCCTGTTCTTCGACGTCCAGCCGAAGCCGGGGCACATGGTGCACTACTTCGACCATGTCGCGCGGCTGAAGCCGGTGCTGGCCCGCCACGAGGGCCTCCTGTTCCTCGACCGCTACCGCCCGCTGGACGACCCGGACGCCCTGCTGTCGCACCAGCTCTGGGCCGACGAGGCGGCGCTGGCGGCCTGGCGGGCCGACCCGACCCACCGCGCCAGCCAGTCGGCCGGGCGCAAGATCCACTTCGACGCCTACCGCATCCGGGTCGGCGAACAGGTGATCCCGCGCGCGGGCGAGGCCGGCCGCTTCCTCGTCGCCACCTACGGCCCCGCGCCCGCACCCGCCGGCCGCGCCTACGAAAGCGTCAACCATCCCGGCCGCTTCATCACGCTCGCCGCCCATGACAGCGCCGAGGCTGCCATCGCGGCGTTGCAGGACACAAGCGCAGACGAGGTCCGCGTCTTCCGCATCGCCCGCGACTACACCCTGACCGACCGGGCCGAGGCGCCGCCGCGCCCGGACTGACGCGCGGTCCGCCCTTCATCTTTCCGAAAATACGCCTATCCTGCCCCCTCCACCCGACCCCGAGGCCCGCCATGAACGACCTGACCCCCGACGCCGCCCAGGACATCCCCGGCCTGATGCGCGAGATCGGGGCGCGGGCGCGGTCCGCCGCGGCCGAGCTGGCCTTCGCGTCGTCCGAGGCCAAGGCGCGGGCGCTCGGGGCCGCGGCCGCCGCGGTCGAGGCGCGGGCCGACGAGATCGTCGCGGCCAATGACAAGGACATGGACTTCGGGCGCGACAAGGGGCTGTCGGCGGCGATGCTCGACCGGCTCCGGCTCGACGCGGGCCGCATCGCGGGCATCGTGGCCGGCCTGCGCGCCGTGGCGGCGCAGGCCGATCCCGTGGGCTCGGTGATGGCCGAATGGGACATGCCCTCGGGCCTGCACATCCGCCGCGTGCGCACGCCGCTCGGCGTCATCGGGGTGATCTACGAAAGCCGCCCCAACGTGACCGCCGACGCCGGCGCGCTGTGCCTGAAGTCGGGCAACGCGGTGATCCTGCGCGGCGGCTCCGAGAGCTTCCATTCCTCGGGCGTGCTGGTCGACTGCCTCAAGGACGGGCTGCGCGCCGCGGGCCTGCCCGAGGACGCGGTGCAGCTGGTGCCGACCCGCGACCGGGCGGCGGTGCGCGAGCTCCTGACCATGACCGGGTTCGTGGACGTGATCGTGCCCCGCGGCGGCAAGGGCCTCGTGGGGCTGGTGCAGGCCGAGGCGCGGGTGCCGGTCTTCGCGCATCTCGAGGGCATCTGCCACATCTACATCGACCGCGCCGCCGACCCCGAAAAGGCGCTGCGGGTGACGCTGAACGCCAAGACGCGCCGCACCGGCATCTGCGGCGCCGCCGAATGCCTGCTGATCCACCGCGACGTGGCGGACACGATCGGGCAGGGCGTGGTGCGCGCGCTGGTCGACGCGGGCGTCGAGGTGCGGGGCGACGCGATCTTGCAGAAGATCCCGGGCGTGGTGCCCGCGCAGGAGGACGACTGGGGCCGCGAGTTTCTCGACATGGTCATCGCCGCGCGCGTGGTCGACGACATCGACGACGCCATCGCCCACATCCGCCGCTACGGGTCCAGCCACACCGAGAGCATCCTGACCGAGGACGACGCCGCGGCCGAGCGGTTCTTCCAGCGGCTCGACAGCGCGATCCTGATGCGCAACGCCTCGACCCAGTTCGCCGATGGCGGCGAGTTCGGGATGGGGGCCGAGATCGGCATCGCCACCGGCAAGCTGCACGCCCGCGGACCCGTGGGCGCCGAGCAGCTGACCTCGTTCAAGTATCTCGTGACCGGAGACGGCACGACCCGCCCCTGAAAAATCTTCTGGAAGATTTTCCTTTTCGCCGAATTTTCTAGAAAATTCGGCCGCATGACTGATGGAGACGACATGACCGACCGCCGCAACGACCGCCCCCAGACGCTTGTCCGCCGGATGCCCCTCCGCGAAGGCGTCAGCCGCGCGGTCGTCACCCCGATCCAGCCCTCGGTGGTCTACGCCTCGCCCTCGATCGACATGCTGCACGCCCAGTACGAGGGCCGCGCGCAGGGCTACACCTACGCCCGCGAGGGGCACCCCAACGCCACGCTGCTGGCGCAGAAGATCGACATGCTGGAAGGCGCCGAGGGCGGCCTGATCACCGGCTCGGGCATGTCGGCGGTGACGGCGGCGATCATGGGGCTGCTGGGCGCGGGCGACCACATCATCGGGGCCGACCAGCTCTATGGCCGGTCGCTGCGCCTGATGCACCAGGACCTCGCCCGCTTCGGCATCGGCACCACCGTGGTCGACCCGACGAAACCCGAGGCGCTGCGCGCCGCGATCCGGCCCGAGACCAAGATGATCCTCGTCGAGGTCGTGTCGAACCCCACGCTGCGGGTAGCCGACATGGAGGGCATCCTCGCCGTGGCGAAGGAGGCGGGCGTGCGCGTCGCGGTCGACAACACCTTCACCACGCCGATCGGCTACCGGCCCTTCGACCACGGCGCCGACATCGTGATCCATTCCGTCACCAAGCTGCTGGCCGGCCATTCCGACGTGACGCTTGGCTATGTCGCGGCCCGCGATCCCGCCGACCGCAAGGCGATCTACGACTTCGCCGTGACCACCGGCCTGACGCCCAGCCCCTACGAATGCTGGCTGGCCGAGCGCGGGCTCTATACCTTCCCGCTGCGCTTCGACCGGGCCGAGGCGAACGCCCGCGCGCTGGCCGACTGGCTGGCCGACCAGCCCAAGGTGGCGCAGGTGCTGTATCCGGGCCGTGCCGACCACCCCGACCATGCGCTCGCCGCGGCGCTGCTGAACGGGCGTTACGGCAACATGGTCAGCTTCCGCATCCACGGCGATGCGGCGGCGGCGAACCGGATGGTCGAGGCGATGCCGCAGATGGCCTTTGCCCCGACGCTAGGCGACGTGGGCACCACGCTCAGCCACCCGCCGTCGTCCTCGCACCGGGGCCTGACGCCCGAGGGGCGCGCCGCGCTCGGCATCACCGACGGGTTCTTCCGCGTCTCGGTGGGGATCGAGGATCTCGGGCTCCTGACCGCGGATTTCGAGGCCGGGCTGGCGGCGGTCTGACCGGGCGTCAGCCGGGGCAGCGCAGCCATTCGTAGGCGTTGCCCTCGACGACCTGCAACAGGCCCCGGTCGGTCGGCATCACGATGCGGTAGCCGCCGTCCCAGGTGGTGCCCTCGCCGGCGCAGGTGGCGCGGAACCGCACCGCGTCCATGCCGGGAATCGGGAACGGCTCGGACAGGGTGCAGGTGGTCTCCACCCCGATGACCTGCGCCCCGACCACGCCGAGCGCGCCGCCGTCGCCCCCCAGCGTCCGGCAATCCCAGCGCGTCCCCGGCAGGTCGGGGTAGTACAGCCCCTGCACCCGGTCGAGCAGGCTCTGCCCCGCGGCGGGCGCGGCCAGCCCCGCGGCCAGCAGGATGCCGGCCAGCCCCCTCACAGCGAATGCAGCGGCGAGGAGCCGTCGAGGATGATGACGTCGAAATTCAGGTTCGGCGACTGCGCCGCCACCTCGCGGCGGATCAGGTTGGCGCTCGGCAGCCGGTCGACCAGCGCCAGGTAGCGGCCGCGGTAGCCCGCCTGCGTCAGAAGGCGCGCGAGGTCGAGCGCGTCGAACACCGGGGTCAGCAGGGGCGCGAGCACGAGGGCAGGGGCCTCGGGCCCGGCCAGCGCCTCGTCGGCGAGCCGGTCGTAGGCGATCCGGCGGATGCGCGAGTCGGGCGACAGCACGTGCCGGGGAAGGCCGGTCAGGGCCTCGGGGCTGAGCGCGACGGCCAAGACCCGCTGCGCGGAAGACTCACACGACGCGTCCGAGCGATTGGCCGGCGTCATCTGACGCCTGTCTCGTCCGTCCATTTTCTGCACCATTCACGGGCGGTTGAAGACATGTCGGGCCACGCCGTCGTGGCCCCCGGTCGCCTGCCGCCCAAGGTCGACACCCCGGAAGCTAGCGGATAATCCTTTCTTTGGCAAAGATAACTTCTACGGATGCAACATATTCGCCGGCGTTGCCAAGCCCGGGCATTTGCGTCACAGCCATGGGCAGGGCGAGTGCCGGAGATGTCGCGCGATGACCGAGGGAACGCTGGCAGAGGTGATGGAGGCGGTGCCGGAGCCGATGCTCTACCTGTCCGCCGAGGGCGAGGTGGCGCTGGCGAATCCGGCCGCCCGGGCGCTGCTCGGCGACTGGATCGTGGGCCGCAGCTGCGCCACGGTGCTGCGGCAGCCGGGGCTTCTGGGCCGGATCGAGGCGGTGCAGGCCGGCGGCGCCCCGGGCGAGGCGCGGCTGCAGCTGACCGACCAGACCGGCGAGACCCAGTTCCGCGTGCGGATCACGCCCACCGGCCCCGCCGGCCCGCGCGGGCAGCGGGCGCTGATGCTGCATTTCACCGACGTCACCCATCTGCGCGAGGCCGAGGAGATGCGCCGCGACTTCGTGGCGAACGTCAGCCACGAGCTGCGCACGCCCCTGACGGCCGTGCTGGGCTTCATCGAGACGCTGCGCGGCCCCGCAAAGGACGACACCGCCGCGCGCGAGCGGTTCCTCGGCATCATGGAGGCCGAGGCGCGGCGCATGAACCGGCTGGTCTCGGACCTGCTGTCGCTCAGCCGCGTCGAGGCGCAGGAGCGCCAGCGCCCCTCGACCGAGGTCGACCTCAAGGCGGTGCTGGAGGGCGTGATCGCCGCGCTGAAGCCCACCGCCGAGGACCGCGGCAACGCGCTGGCGCTGGAGACGCTGCCGCCCGACCCGGGCCTGATCCACGCGCGCGTGGCCGAGGGCTACCGCCTCAAGGGCGACCGCGACCAGCTGATGCAGGTGTTCCTGAACCTGACCGAGAACGCGCTGAAATACGGCGGCGCGGGCAAGCCCGTGACCCTGCGGCTGGGCTGGCGGGAGGGGTCGGGCAACCTCAAGGGGCCGGTGCTGTCGGTCGAGGTGATCGACCGGGGCGAGGGCATCGACCCGCTGCACCTGCCGCGACTCACCGAGCGATTCTACCGCGTCGACACCCACCGCAGCCGCGCCATGGGCGGCACGGGGCTGGGGCTTGCCATCGTGAAGCACATCGTCAACCGCCACCGCGGCCGGCTGCGGATCGACTCCCGCCCCGGGCAAGGCAGCGTTTTCACGGTGCTTTTGCCGCCGGAATAGGGGCTTGGCCGGCGCCGGCCGGGCAGCCCGCGGCACCGGCGGCGGGGCAGGGGCGGCGGCTGTCATGAAACTGTTACGTATCCGTCACAAAAGCATTGCGCGCGACCGATACCCGGCGGCCCAAGGATGCGCGTTCGGCTGCATCCGGGATGACTGACAAACCTCAGGAGAGCTTCATGTCGCTCGCAAAACTTTCCGTGTCGGCGCTGGCCGTCGCCGCCGTGTCCGCCACCGGTGCCGTGGCCCAGAGCCGCGACAACGTGCAGATCGCCGGCTCCTCGACGGTGCTGCCCTACGCCTCGATCGTCGCCGAAGCCTTCGGCGAGAACTTCGATTTCCCGACCCCGGTGGTCGAATCGGGCGGCTCCTCGACCGGTCTGCGCCGCTTCTGCGAGGGCGTCGGCGAGAACACCATCGACATCGCCAACTCCTCGCGCAGCATCCGCGAGTCGGAGCTGGAGACCTGCGCCGCCAATGGCGTGACCGACATCATCGAGGTCCGCTTCGGCTATGACGGCATCGTCTTCGCCAGCGACATCAACGGCCCGTCCTTCGCGTTCACCCCGTCCGACTGGTACCTCGCGCTGGCCGCGAACCTGCCGGTCGACGGCGCCATGGTCGCCAACCCGAACACCAGCTGGGACCAGGTCCGCGCCGACCTGCCCGCGCAGGGCATCGCCGCCTACATCCCCGGCACCCGCCACGGCACCCGCGAGGTGTTCGACCTCAACGTGATCCTGCAGGGCTGCGAGGATTCGGGCGCGCTGGCCGCCATGACCGCCATGGGCATGGACGAGGACGCCGCCGAGGAAGCCTGCATGGAGATCCGCGCCGACGGCGTGTCGGTCGACATCGACGGCGACTACACCGAGACGCTGGCCCGCATCGCCGCCAACCCCGAGGGGATCGGCGTGTTCGGCCTCGCCTTCTACCAGAACAACACCGACCGCCTGCAGGTCGCCACGATGTCGGGCATCGAGCCCACCGTCGAGACGATCGCCTCGGGCGACTACCCGGTGTCGCGCCCGCTGTTCTTCTACATCAAGGCGGCCCACATCGGCGTGATCCCCGGCCTGAAGGAATACGCCGAGTTCTTCGTCTCCGACGACATCGCCGGCCCCTTCGGCCCGCTGGCGGCCTACGGCCTCGTCTCCGACCCGGAGCTGGCCGAGGTGCAGGCCACCGTCGCCAACGAAGTGACCATGGGCGGCATGTGATCGCCTGACGACAGCGGCGGGGGGCGGTCTTCGCGCGCGCCCCCCGCCTCGACCTGCCAAGCCCCGGGCCCCGGCCCGGGCGCCGTTTCACAAGGACCCCCCAATGCCGCTGCTCTGGCTCTTCGTGATCGTCCTCGCGCTCGGCGCCCTGGGCTTCGTGCTCGGCCGGCAGCGCGCCATCGCGAGCGCGGGGGGCGACGCGCGGCAGCTGCATTCGCTGCCGAACTACTACGGCAGCAACGTGGCCATACTGACCGTCGTGCCGGCGCTGATGGTGCTGGCGGTCTGGCTGATCCTGCAGCCCATGGTGATCCAGGCCCGCGTGACCAGCCTGATCCCCGAGGCCGCGATCGAGCAGATCGGCTCGCGCAGCCTGGTGATGAGCGACGTGCGCCGGGTGGCCGAGGGGCTCGACACCGCGGTCGCGGCGGGCGCCCTGAGCGAGGCCGAGACCCGCGGCCTCAGCACCGACGAGACCGACGTGCGCGCCCGGCTGGGCGAGGTCGGCGTGGCGCTCGGCGGCGCGGTGACGCCCGAGGTGCTGGCCGCCGCCCTGCGCTACCGCGCGCTCGACCACACCGCCGACACGCTGCGCAGCGGGCTGGTGATCGTGCTGGCGGCCCTCGGGCTGGCCTACGGCTACCTGCGCACGCGGCAGGAATTCCGCGCCCGCAACTCGGTGGAGCGCGCGATCCTCGCGCTGCTGATGCTGGCCTCGACGCTCGCCATCCTGACCACGGTCGGGATCGTGTTCTCGATGCTGTTCGAGACCTTCAACTTCTTCGAGCTCTACCCCTGGCGCGAGTTCTTCTTCGGCCTGGAATGGCGCCCCTCCTTCGAGGGCGGCTCGGACCTCGGGCTGATCCCGCTGTTGTGGGGCACGCTCTACATCTCGATCATCGCGCTGCTGGTGTCGGTGCCGATCGGCCTGTTCGCCGCCATCTACATGGCCGAATACGCCGGCAAACGGTTCCGCGCCGTCGCCAAGCCCCTGATCGAGGTGCTGGCCGGCATCCCGACCATCGTCTACGGCCTGTTCGCCCTCATCACCGTCGGCCCGCTCCTGCGCGACTACTTCGCCCAGCCGCTGGGCCTCGGCACCTCGTCGTCCTCGGTGATGACGGCGGGCGTCGTCATGGGCATCATGCTGATCCCCTTCGTGTCGTCGCTGTCGGACGACATCATCAACGCGGTGCCGCAGTCGCTGCGCGACGGCTCCTATGGCCTCGGGGCAACCCAGTCCGAGACGGTGCGCCAGGTGATCCTGCCCGCCGCGCTGCCCGGGATCGTGGGCGCCATCCTGCTGGCCGCGTCGCGCGCCATCGGCGAGACCATGATCGTGGTGCTGGGGGCAGGGGCCGCCGCCGCCCTGTCGCTGAACCCCTTCGAGGCGATGACGACGGTCACGGTCAAGATCGTCGGCCAGCTGACCGGCGACACCAACTTCGAGAGCCCCGAGGCACTGGTTGCCTTCGCGCTCGGCCTGACGCTGTTCGTCATCACGCTGGGGCTGAACGTCCTCGCCCTCTACATCGTGCGCAAGTACCGGGAGCAGTACGAATGACCGACGCGACCGCAAACGCCCCCGCGCGGTCCCTCTTCACCGAGGACGCCCGCACGAAGAAGCGCAACCGCGCCGAGGCCCGGTTCCGGGCCTACGGGCTGGCCGCCGTCATCGTCGGCCTGCTGGCGCTGGTGATGCTGCTGGTCTCGATCCTGTCGAACGGGATGTCGGCCTTCCGGCAGACCTTCCTGACGATCCCGGTGGAACTGACCGAGGCGCGGCTCGACCCGCAGGGCAACCGCGACCCCGCCGAGATGGCGGCCGTCACCACCTTCGGCTACCTGCCGGTGCTGGCGCAGTCCTACATCGACCACGTCGAGAGCCTGGGGATCGAGCATGACCTGAGCCCGCAGGCCATGGCCGCGATGATCTCGGGCGAGGCCCCGGCGCAGCTGCGGTCGCTGGTGCTGGAGGACCCGAGCCTCGTGGGCCAGACCGTCACGCTGCGGGTGCTCGTCAGCGGGCGGATCGACGGCTTCTTCAAGGGCCGCGTGACCATGGCCAGCGCCGAGCGCGACGCCAACGTCACGCCCGAGCAGCTGCAGCTGGCGCAGGCGCTGGCCGAGGTGGGCGTGATCGAGACGCGCTTCAACTGGTCCTTCGTGACCGCACCCGACGCGTCGGGCCAGCGCCCCGAGGCGGCGGGCCTCGGCGTCGCGATCCTGGGCTCGTTCTACATGATGCTGGTGGTGCTGGTGCTGTCGCTGCCGATCGGCGTGGCGGCCTCGATCTACCTCGAGGAATTCGCGCCCAAGAACCGGCTGACCGACCTGATCGAGGTGAACATCTCGAACCTCGCCGCGGTGCCGTCGATCGTGTTCGGCATCCTCGGCCTCGCCATCTTCATCAACTTCGCGGGGCTGCCGCAGTCGGCGCCCATCGTCGGCGGCCTCGTGCTGACGCTGATGACCCTGCCGACCATCATCATCGCCACCCGGGCGTCCTTGCGCGCCGTGCCGCCGTCGATCCGCGAGGCGGCGCTGGGGGTGGGGGCGTCCAAGATGCAGGCGGTGTTCCACCACGTGCTGCCGCTGGCCGCGCCCGGCATCCTGACCGGCACCATCATCGGGCTTGCGCAGGCGCTGGGGGAAACCGCGCCGCTCCTGCTGATCGGGATGGTCGCCTTCGTGCGCGACTACCCCGCCGCGCCGCCCGAGGGCCTGTTCGACCCGGCCTCGGCGCTGCCGGTGCAGGTCTACCAGTGGACCCAGCGCTCGGACCCGGCCTTCGTGGAACGGGCGTCGGGGGCGATCATCGTCCTCCTCGTCTTCCTGATCGTCATGAACGCGATCGCCGTGCTGCTCCGGCGCCGCTTTGAACGTCGCTGGTGAGCGCGATGGAGGATACCCATATGAACGACATGCGCATGACGGAGCGGGGCGTGGACAGCAAGAACATCAAGATGAAGGCCCGCAAGGTGCAGGTCTTCTACGGCACCAACCACGCGATCAAGGACGTGGACGTCGACATCGAGGACAAGACCGTGACGGCCTTCATCGGCCCGTCGGGCTGCGGCAAGTCGACCTTCCTGCGCTGCCTCAACCGGATGAACGACACCATCGACATCTGCCGCGTCGAGGGCGAGATCACGCTGGACGGCGAGGACATCTACGACCGCAAGGTCGACCCGGTGCAGCTGCGCGCCAAGGTCGGCATGGTGTTCCAGAAGCCCAACCCGTTCCCCAAGTCGATCTACGACAACGTCGCCTACGGCCCCCGCATTCACGGGCTGGCCCGCGGCAAGGCGGAACTGGACGAGATCGTCGAGAAGTCGCTGCGCCGCGCGGCGATCTGGAACGAGGTGAAGGACCGGCTGGACGCCCCCGGCACCGGCCTGTCGGGCGGCCAGCAGCAGCGCCTTTGCATCGCGCGCGCCATCGCCACCGGCCCCGAGGTGCTGCTGATGGACGAGCCCTGTTCCGCGCTCGACCCGATCGCCACGGCCCAGGTCGAGGAGCTGATCGACGAGCTGCGCGAGCGCTTCTCGGTGGTCATCGTGACCCACTCGATGCAGCAGGCCGCCCGCGTCAGCCAGAAGACCGCCTTCTTCCACCTCGGCAACCTGGTGGAATACGGCGAGACGTCCAAGATCTTCACCAATCCCGACGATCCGCGCACGGAAAGCTACATCACCGGCCGGATCGGTTGAGCCAGAGCAGGGCAGGGGAGGCTAACATGCCGCATTCCGAACATATCGTCTCGAGCTTCGACCGCGACCTCGAGGGCATCCAGGCGCAGATCATGCGCATGGGGGGCCTCGTGGAAGAGGCCATCGCCAAGGCCACCGAGGCGCTCGAGGCGCGCGACCCCGAGCTCGCCCGCGCAGTCCGCGACGGCGACAAGGCCATCGACGCGCTGGACGAGCGGGTGAACGACGAGGCCGCCCGCATCATCGCGCAGCGCCAGCCCATCGCCCGCGACCTGCGCACCGTGCTGACGGTGTTCCGGGTGTCGAACAACCTGGAGCGCATCGGCGACTACGCCAAGAACATCGCCAAGCGCACCGAGACCATCATCGACCAGCCGCCCGTCAACGGCACCGCCGCCTCGCTGCGGCGCATGGCCCGGCAGGTGGAGCTGATGCTGAAGGACGTGCTGGACGCCTACATCCAGCGCGACGCCGGCCTCGCCATGGACGTGCGGATGCGCGACCGCGACGTCGACCAGATGTATTCGGCGCTGTTCCGCGAATACCTGACCTTCATGCTGGAGGATCCGCGCAACATCACCACCTGCATGCACCTGCATTTCATGGCCAAGAACATCGAGCGCATGGGCGACCACGTCACCTCGATCGCCGAGCAGGTGATCTACCTCGTCACCGGCGACTTGCCCGAGGACGAGCGCCCGAAGGAAGACAGCACCCCGCACGACGCGGGCGTGGGCCGGTAAGGGGCAGGGGCCATGGCCGGCGAGCCGACGGTTCTGGTGGTCGAGGACGAGCCCGCGCAGCGGGAGGTTCTGGCCTACAACATCCAGGCCGAGGGCTACCAGGTGATGACCGCCGAGGCGGGCGACGAGGCGCTGGTGATCGTGCGCGAGACGCCGCCCGACGTGATCGTGCTGGACTGGATGCTGCCCCATGTGTCCGGCATCGAGGTCTGCCGGCAGCTCAAGATGGGCGCCGAGACGGCGCGCATCCCGATCATCATGCTGTCGGCGCGGTCCGAGGAGGTCGACAAGATCCGCGGGCTGGAGACCGGCGCCGACGACTACATCACCAAGCCCTATTCGGTGGCCGAGCTGCTGGCGCGGCTGCGCACGCAGCTCCGGCGCGTGCGGCCGGCGTCGGTGGGCGAGCGGCTGGACTACGAGGACATCGTGGTCGACCTGGCCGAGCACCGCGTCTACCGCAACGGCGAGGAGCTGAAGCTGGGCCCGACCGAGTTCCGCCTCCTGACGGCCTTCATGGAGCGGCCGGGCCGCGTCTGGAGCCGCGAACAGCTGCTCGACCGGGTCTGGGGCCGCGACATCTACGTCGACAGCCGCACCGTCGACGTGCATGTCGGCCGGCTGCGCAAGGCGCTGAAGGCGGGCGACCACGGCGACCCGATCCGCACCGTGCGCGGCGCGGGCTACGCGCTCGGCTGATCCAGGCCGTAGACGCGCACAGCGGTGCCGCGGAACACGGCGGGCAGGGCGGCGGCGTCGATCCGCGCGACCGCCGCGACGCTGTCGCGCAGGACGTTTTCGTAAGGTTTTGCAAGGCATTCCACGGGGAAGTTCGAGCCCCACATGAGCCTGTCGGCCCCGAATTCCGCCATCAGATGCGCGACCATCGGCGCGATGGTCCCGGCGGTCCAGCCCGCGTCGAACATGCCCCAGCCGGACAGTTTGACCGAAACCTGCGGAAGCTTGGCCAGACGCGCCGTACCGTCGCGCCACACCGCATCGGCGCCGTGCCGGGGGCTGCCGGCATGGTCGAGGATCACGGGCATCTCGGGGTGCGCGGCAAAGACCTCGGCGGCCTCGGCCATCTGCTCGGGGTAGCATTGCAGGTCGAAAGACAGGCCGGCGGCGGCCACCTGCGCAAGACCCGCGCGCCAGGCGGGGTCGGACAGGAGCGGCCGTGCGGCGAAGCTGAGGGCGGGCTGGCCGGGCAGGTGGCTGACGATCTGGCGCACGCCGGTGAAGCCCGGCGTTTCGCGGTGCCGCGCCAGCGTGGCCGCCACGTCGCCGCGCGCCAGGTCGACGAGACCGACGATCGCAACGCGATGCGCGCCGGCGGTTTCGTGGACGAAGCGCGTTTCGGCCACCGGGTCGGGCAGGGCGCCGTCGGTCTGCACATGGACCGAGGCTGCGGGCGGCAGCGGCGCCTCGGCCAGGAACTCGGGCCAGAGGTAGTCGCGCTGGATCGGGGTCGGGTCGCCGAAGGGCTTGGGCGCGCCGATGTCGCGCAGCCAGCCATAGCCGATCTCGTCGCCGCGGCTGTCCGGCGCCCAGACATGGTGATGGGCGTCGATGTAGCCGAAGGGGAGCAGGTCCGTCAGCGCGGGGCTGGTCACGTGTGTTTATCCTGTAATCATGATTATGTTAATTATAGATGCATCCAGATCGGGCATCCCGTGGATCAGCCCTGCCTCAGACCGCCCTGCATTTCAAGCGCCTTCCGTGCGCGGGCCCTCGGCACATCGCTGCAAGAACGCCCCGCAGATACCTGATAACGTTGGACAACCTGTCGCCCATCGGCGGTCGCCGTTGCGCGGCCGTCGTGCAACACATCCTGCAACCCCTTGACGTAGCGCCACTTTCCCGCCTTCCTCCGCGTCGGGATTGGCGCCTATGCTGGGCGCAAAGGGATGGCACATGAATATTCTGGTCTTGAATGGCCCGAACCTGAACCTGCTTGGCACGCGGGAACCGGCGATTTACGGCACCACGACGCTGGCCGACATCGAGGCCGCCTGCGCGGCCCACGCCGCGCGGCTGGGCCTCGCGGTCACCTGCGCGCAGTCCAACCACGAAGGCGCGCTGATCGACCACCTGCACGCCGCGCGCGGCGCCATGGCGGGCGTCGTCCTGAACGCGGGCGCCTACACGCACACCTCCGTCGCGCTGCGCGACGCGATCACGGCGACCGAGCTGCCGGTGGTCGAGCTGCACCTGTCCAACACCCATGCCCGGGAGAGCTTTCGCCACGTCTCGCTGATCGCGCCGGTCTGTCTGGGCGTGATCCAGGGGTTCGGGGCACGCGGCTACGGCCTCGCGCTCGAGGCGCTCCATGGCCACCTGACCGGAGCGCCGTTGCCGACATGAGACTGCTTCGCCCCTACCTGCAGATGACCACGGTCGAGGACCTCTGGGCCCACCACACCCGCGTGATGGCGGGCTTCGGCTTCGACCGGCTGTTCTACGCCTTCAACGCGTTCCGCGGCACCGGGCTCTATGACAACCCCGAGGACGCGCTGCTGCTGACCAACATGCCGACGGATTACGTCGAGGCCTATGTCAATGGCGGCATGTTCCGCGACGGGGTGATGCTCCGCTGGGCGATCCAGAACACCGGCACCGCCTCCTGGGCCGAGGTCTACGCGCAGGTCAAGGACCAGCCGCAGACCGAGGGCGAGCGCGCGATGCGCGCGCTGAACGAGCGGCACGGGATCCTGGCGGGCTACACGATCAGCTTTCCGATGGCGATCAAGAACGCCAACGCCGGCATCGGCATGGCCGTGGGCAAGGGCATGACCCAGGCCGACGCCGACGCGATCTGGGCCGAGCACGGGCCCGACATCGAGATCATCAACCACGTCGCGCACCTGTGCATCCTGCAGCTGCCGGCGACGGGCCAGCGCACGCTCCTGACCCCGCGCCAGGCCGAGGTGCTGGAGCTGGTGGCCGACGGCAAGACGATGCAGGACATCGCGCTGATCCTCGACCGCAACGTGGCGACGGTGGAAAAGCATCTGCGCGGCGCGCGCGACGCGCTGGGGGTCGAGACCACGGCGCAGGCGGTGCGCAAGGCGTCGATCCTGAACCAAATCTTCCGGCTGGACCCCAAGGGCCCCTCGACGCCCCCCACCCCGCCCCGGATGATCGGCACGGTCGGCCAGCGCGGCTGATCGCGGGTAAGGATTCCCTCCGTTTCCAAATCGCGGGCCGCGGGGCACGCTGCCCGCGTTCCACGAGTGATGGCGATTTGCCAGGAACGCAGAGGGGGTCGTCCGCGGTTTTCTCCCGCGTCAGCGGCCCCGTCCGGGCAACCGGACAGGCACGTCCCGCGGCGCAATTTCGCCCCGGTGCGCGCTTCTTGGACAGGGCCGGCGCGCTATCCCCATGTCCCATGCGCCGCGCCCGAAACGGCGGCGCCGCCCATCCCTGGCGGCGCCGCTTGCCGTTCGGGGGAACGGAAAACGGGGCAGAGATCGCCCCCTGCCCCGTCCGTCACTGTCCCGGCGTCGGGAAAGGCTCAGCCCTTGACGGCCTTGGCCACTTCCTCGGCGAAGTTCTCTTCCTTCTTCTCGATCCCCTCGCCGACCTCGAGCCGGACGAAGCCGGTGATCGTGGCGCCGGCATCCTTGGCGGCGGCGCCGACGGTCTGGTCGGGGTTGATGACGAAGGCCTGGTTCACCAGCGTGATCTCGGCGAGATACTTCTTCATCCGGCCTTCGATCATCTTCTCGATCACGGCCTCGGGCTTGCCCGATTCGCGCGCGATGTCGATCTGGACCTGGCGCTCCTTCTCGACCATCGCGGGGTCGACGGCGGCCTCGTCCAGCGCGGCGGGGTTCACCGCGGCCACATGCATCGCCACCTGGCGGGCAAAGGCCTCGTCGCCGCCGGTCATCGCGACCAGCACGCCGATCTTGCCCATGCCGGGGGCGGCGGCGTTGTGCACGTAGGACACCACGGTGTCGCCCGAGATCTTGGCCATGCGGCGCAGCGCCATGTTCTCGCCGATCTTGGCGATGGCGTCGGTGATGACGGTCTCGACCGGCTTGCCGCCGATCTGGACGGCCTTCAGGCCCTCGACGTCATCGGCGCCGAGCGCGGCCTCGGAGATGCTGGCCACCATGGCCTGGAACTCCCCGTTCTTGGCCACGAAGTCGGTTTCCGAGTTCACCTCGACCGCGACGCCGGTGCCGCCCGAGACGGCGACGGCCACGAGGCCCTCGGCGGCGGTGCGGCCCGATTTCTTGGCGGCCTTGGCCAGACCCTTGGTGCGCAGCCAGTCGACCGCGGCCTCCATGTCGCCGTCGGTCTCGGTCAGCGCCTTCTTGGCGTCCATCATGCCTGCGCCCGTCGCTTCGCGCAGTTCCTTCACCATTGCAGCGGTAATCGCCATTGCGATGTCTCCTGAATCTTCAGCGTCCTGCGCGCGGGTGATGCCCCGCGCGCGTGTCAATCCGGTGACGGGGGGCCTCAGGCCTCCTCGGCCGCCCCGGCCTCGTCGGCGGCCAGAGCCTCCTCGACGGTGCCTTCCTCGAGCGCGCCGATGTCGACGCCGGCGGTCTGCAGCTGCGTCGACATGCCGTCGAGCGCGGCGCGGCTGACGAGGTCGCAGTAGAGCGCGATGGCGCGGGCGGCGTCGTCATTGCCGGGGATGATGTAGTCCACGCCCTCGGGCGAGCAGTTGGTGTCGACCACGGCCACGACCGGGATGCCCAGCTTCTTGGCCTCGAGGATGGCGAGGTCTTCCTTGTTCACGTCGATGACGAACAGCAGGTCCGGCAGGCCGCCCATCTCGCGGATGCCGCCGAGCGAGGCCTGCAGCTTGGCCTGGTCGCGTTCCATGCCGAGCCGTTCCTTCTTGGTCAGGCCCTCGAGGCCGTGCGCGAACTGCTCGTCGATCTGCTTGAGGCGCTGGATCGAGTTCGACACGGTCTTCCAGTTGGTCAGCGTGCCGCCCAGCCAGCGGTGGTTCATGTAATACTGCGCGCAACGCTCGGCCGCGTCGGCGATCGGCTTCTGCGCCTGGCGCTTGGTGCCGACGAACAGGATCCGGCCGCCCTTGGCGACGGTGTCGCGCACGACCTGCAGCGCCTGGTCGAGCAGTTCGACGGTCTGGGTCAGGTCGAGGATGTGGATGCCGTTGCGGTCGCCGTAGATGTACGGAGCCATCCGCGGGTTCCAGCGCTGGGTCTGGTGGCCGAAGTGCACGCCAGCTTCGAGAAGCTGACGCATGGAGAAGTCGGGAAGCGCCATGCCTTGTTCCTTTCCGGTTTGCGCCTGGGGCGGAGGTTCAGGGTTTCCCCAACCGGTGGACACTGCGGGGATGTCTCCCGCCGCAGGCCCGCCTCCGCCTGTGAAGTGAGCGTGCCGTTACGGGGTTTCGGCGCGGAAGGCAAGCCCTTCGCGGGAGGGAGGTGTCGAGGTGGGGGGCGCTGCCCCCCGTCGCCTTTGGCGACTCCCCCCGGAGTACTTCCTAAGCAAAGATGGAGGATGGACGGCGACAGGGGCCGACGCTAGGCAAGGGGCCATGACGCAACGCCCCGATATCCTGTGCATCGGCTCGGTCCTGTGGGACATCATCGGGCGCACCGACCTGCCCATGGCGCTCGGCAACGACAAGCCGGGGCGCATCGTGCAGGTGCCCGGCGGCGTGGCGCTGAACATCGCGATGACGCTGCGCCGCTTCGGGCTGGCGCCGGCGCTGGTGTCGGTGGTGGGCGACGATCCGGCCGGGCGGGAGCTGGTGGCGGCCTGCGAGGGGATGGGGCTCGACTGCGGGGTGCTGACGGTCGACCCGGACCTGCCGACCGACCAGTACATGGCGATCGAGGCGCAGGGGACGCTGGTGGCGGCACTCGCCGATGCCCATTCGCTGGAGGCCGCGGGCGACCGCATCCTTGCGCCGCTGGCCGACGGCCGGCTGGGCAGCGCGGAAGCGCCCTGGGCCGGACCCGTGGCCATCGATGGCAACCTGACCGAGGCGCTGCTGGCCGAGATCGCGGACAGCCCGCTCTTCGCCGCGGCCGACCTGCGCATCGCGCCGGCCTCGCCCGGCAAGGCGGAACGGCTGCGCCCGCTCCTGCGGCACCCGCGCGCCACGCTCTACGTAAACCGGGAGGAGGCGGGCCTCCTGACCGGGACGCGGCCCGCCAACGCCGCCGCGGCGGCCGAGGCGCTGGTGGCGGCCGGGGCGCGGCGGGTGCTGGTGACGGCGGGGGCCGAGATGGCCGTCGACGCGCGGCCGGGCCGCACGCTGACCGCGGTGCCGCCGCCTGTCGAGGCGCGGCGGATCACCGGGGCGGGCGACACCTTCATGGCCGCGCATGTGGCGGCGGAGCTGGGCGGCGCGGGCCCGGAGGAGGCGCTGCAAAGCGCCGTCGCGGCCGCGGCCGCCTATGTGTCGGGAGACCTCGCATGACCCCCCTGCCCCTGCAGCTGTCGCCCGAGGTGGCCGACGCCCGCGCGGCTGGCGCGCCGGTCGTGGCGCTCGAATCGACCATCATCACCCACGGGATGCCCTGGCCGCGGAACCTGGAGACCGCCCATGCCGTCGAGGCCGCGGTGCGGGCGGCGGGCGCCGTGCCCGCCACCATCGCGGTGCTGGAGGGGGTGATCCGCGTGGGTCTGGCCGCGCCCGATCTGGAACGGCTCGCCAAGGCGACCGAGGTCGCCAAGCTGAGCCGGGCCGACCTGGCCGCCTGCCTCGCCCGCGGCGGCACCGGGGCGACGACGGTCGCGGCCACCATGATCTGCGCCGCGCAGGCCGGCATCGGCGTCTTTGCCACGGGCGGGATCGGGGGCGTGCACCGCGGCGCGGAGGACAGCTTCGACATCTCCGCCGACCTGCAGGAGCTCGCGCAGACCCGCGTCAGCGTGGTGGCCGCCGGGGCCAAGGCGATCCTCGACCTGCCCAAGACGCTGGAGGTTCTGGAAACCCTCGGCGTGCCGGTGATCGCGGTGGGGCAGGACGGGTTTCCCGCCTTCTGGAGCCGCGAGAGCGGGCTGCCCGCGCCGCTGCGCATGGACGACCCGGCGATGATCGCGCGGGCCCACGGCTTGCGCGCCGCGCTCGGCCTGCCGGGCGGGCAGCTGGTGGCGAACCCGATCCCCGAGGACGCCGAGATCCCCGCCGCCACGCTGGCCCCGCTGATCGCCGAGGCGCAGCGCGAGGCCACCGCGCGCGGCATCAGCGGCAAGGCGGTGACGCCCTTCCTGCTGCAACGGCTGTTCGAGCTAACCCAGGGGCGCACGCTCGAGGCCAACATCGCGCTGGTCCTGAACAATGCGCGGCTGGCCGCGGCCATCGCACGGGCGCTGGCCGCGACCTGAGGCGCCGCGCCGCTTGTGCGGCCGGGGACAGCGGCTTACATAGAACAGGCCGGGGGGCAGGCCCCCACGCCCAGACCCGAAGACCCGCATGCAACTGCCCGAAACGCCCCCGCCGCCGCGCCGCGGCGTCCTGTCTTCGCTCCGGTCGAACTTCCTGACCGGCCTGATCGTGATCGCGCCGATCGGCATCACGATCTGGCTGATCTGGTCGCTGTTCGGGTGGATCGACAGCTGGGTGCTGCCCTTCATCCCCACGGCCTACAACCCGGTGCACCTGATCCGGGAATACACCGGCCTCGAGGTCGACATCCGCGGGCTCGGGGTGGCGACGTTCCTGGTGTTCACCATCCTGGTGGGCTGGGTCGCCAAGGGGTTGATCGGGCGGTCGCTGATCCGCTGGGCCGAAAGCCTGGTGTTGTCGATCCCGCTGATCCGGTCGCTCTACTCGGGGCTCAAGCAGATCGTCGAGACGGTGCTGCAGCAGGGCCAGCAGAATTTCGAGAAGGCGTGCCTGGTCGAGTACCCGCGCAAGGGGATCTGGGCCATCGCCTTCATCTCGACCCATGCCAAGGGCGAGATCGCGCAGCGGCACGGGCCCGAGGAGATGATCTCGGTGTTCCTGCCGACGACGCCGAACCCGACCTCGGGCTTCCTGCTCTACCTGCCCAAGAAGGACGTGATGGTGCTCGACATGACGGTCGAGGACGCGGCCAAGCTGATCATCTCGGCGGGGCTGGTCTACCCGAACGGCGAGAACCCGGCCGTCCCGCCGCAGAAACTGCCCGACGCGGCCGAGTAGCGCTCAGGCCGGCGCACCCGGCACCGCCGCGCCCCGCCGCGGCCGGATCGCGCTGAGCGCCATCGCCGCGAGGATGACGAGGCCCCCCGCCAGCGTCGCCCGGCTGGCCGTCTCGCCCAGCACGAGCCAGACCCAGAACGGCGCCAGCATCACCTCGAGCATGGTGAACAGCGTCAGCTCGGCCGCCGGCACCGCACGGCTGCCCAGCGTGTAGAGCACCATGCCCCCCGCCAGCGTCACCGCCCCCATGCCGAGCGACCAGCCCGCGTCGGGCAGGGTGACGGCCAGCGTGCCGCCGGCGAGGCCGGTCATGGCCGCCGCCGCGATCATGGAAAAGACGCCGCCGAGGACCACGCCGGGCAGCGGGTCGCGGATGCCGCCCCGGCGCAGCGTGACGGTGAACACGGCAAAGCCCGCGGCGCTGGACAGCGCGGCGAGGTTGCCCGCCAGCGCCCCGCGGTCGAGCCCGCCCCAGACCATCACCGCGATGCCGAGCGCGGCCACCCCGATGGAGGCCCAGGTGCGCGCCGGCACGCGCTCGCCCAGCACCGCCCAGGCCAGCAGCGCGGTCAGGAAGGGCGAGGCGGCGAACAGGAACACCGCGTTGGCGATGGTGGTGGACTGGATCGCGTAGACCGCGCCGCCGAAGGCGAAGATCAGGCCGAGCCCGCCGATCACCCCGTCCCGCCCCGCGCCGAGGATCGCCGCGACCAGGCGCCCCCGCCCCCGGACCGCGATGAACAGGGCCAGCACCGGCAGCATCCCCAGCGAGCGCCAGAACAGGATCGCCCAGGGGTCTGCCGCCTCGATCTGGCGAAAGGCGAGGCCCTGCAGCGACCACAGGAGCGCCGCCGCCATCACCAGCGCCGCGCCGGTTCCATATCGCATCTGGGCTGTCCCGCATCCGCCTGCCGTTCCGCCCTTCTGGCGCCGGACGGCCGGCCCTGTCGCGCCGGGAAGCGACCCGTGCGCCCGCCGTTTTCGGCGCATGGGGCCCGGGCAGCGAAACGGCGCCCGAAGGCGCCGTTCCCCCGTGTCAGACCTGGGCCCGGGTCACTGTTCGACCCACCAGACGTCGGGCTGCCAGCCGATCCAGTCGCCGTAGATCGGGATCGTCTCGGGGTAGTGCAGCTCGGCGTTGTAGGCGATGCGGCTGAAAGGGTTGTGCCAGAACGGCACCACGTAGCGCATCGAGGTCAGCACCCGGTCGAGCGCCTGCACCGCGGCCACGTAGTCGTCCTGGCTTTCCGAGGTCAGCATCCGCCCGATCAGCCCCTCGATCGCCGGGTGGCAGGCGCCCATCAGGTTGCGCGAGCCGGGCGTGTCGACCACCTCGCAGCCCCAGTAGCTGTACTGCTCGTTGCCGGGCGACAGCGACAGGCCGTAGCGCTCGTAGATCATGTCGAAGTCGAAGGCGTCGCGGCGTTCGCGGAACTGGGCCGCATCGACCCGCGTCACCTGCACCGCGATCCCGAGCCGCATCAGCGCCTCGGTGTAGATGTTGACGATGGCGTCGTTCTCGGACGACCCCGTCTGCAGCAGGATCTCGAAGGTGAAGGGCGCCCCCTCGGGCGTGGTCATCACCCCGTTCTGCACCGTGTAGCCCGCGGCGGCCAGCGCCTCGAGCGCGGTGGCGATGCCCTGCCGGTTGCGCTCGGTGCCGTCCGAGACGGGCATGACGTAGCCCTCGATCGCGCCGGGCAGGAGGACCTGTTCGTATTCCGCGAGGAACTCGGCCACGCGCCCCTCGGCCGGGCCCGGCCGCATCGCCAGCGGCGAGTTGGCAAAGTACGAGGTGATCCGCGGATCGACGCCGGCGTTCAGCGTCTGGTTGATGAATTCGGCCGGAAAGGCCTGGATCATCGCCTCGCGCACCCGCCAGTCGGAAAACGGCGCGTCGCGGGTGTTCATCACGAGGCCGGTCATGCCCGACGGGCGCTGGTGCGGCACCTCGGACAGCACCACCTCGCCCGAGCGGACGCGGGGGAAGTCGTAGTTGGTGGCCCAGGCCTGCGCCGAGGTCTCGCGCATGGTGGTCAGGATGCCGGCGGTGAAGGCCTCGAACATCGCGGTGCCGTCGGCGAAGAACTCCATCCGGATCTCGTCGATCACGTTGGTGCCCCGGCGGAACGGCAGGTCGGCGCCCCAGTAGTCCGGGTCACGCCGCAGCGACAGGAAGCGGCCCGCCTCGAAATCATCGACGACGTAGGGCGCGGTGGTGATCGGGATCACGTCGAGCCCGGACGCCTCGAAGTCGATCCCCTCCCACTGCGCGGCCTGGAGGATCGGGCGCAGGCCCATGATCATGGCCAACTCCCGGTCGGGTTCGGCGAAGGTGATGCGCACGCCGCGCTCGCCCACCGCCTCGATCCCCGACACCCGCGTCCAGGCGCCCAGGTAGCGGGGGTGGCCGACGGTGCCGAGGGTCTCGAAGGACCAGATCACGTCGGTGACGGTGACGGGGCTGCCGTCCGAGAATCGGGCCTCGGGGCGCAGGGTGAATTCGACCCAGGAATTGTCCTCGGCCACCTCGACCGATTCGGCGAGCAGGCCGTAGAGGGTGAAGGGCTCGTCCCAGCTGCGGCCCAGCAGCGATTCGTAGGCCAGGTGCCGGAGCTGCCAAGGCACCGAGCCCTGCCGGATATGCGGGTTGAGGCTGTCGAAGGCGCCCACCTCGCCGGTCACGATGCGCCCGCCGGTGGGCGCGTCGGGGTTGGCGTAGGGCAGATGGGTGTAGTCCGGCGGCAGCGCCGGCTCCCCATACATTGCGATGCCGTGGACCGGCTCCGCCATACCTGCCCCGGCGAGCCCCAGCGACAGGAGCACGCCGGTCAGCGCGGATCTGAAACATTTCGTCGTCATTCGGGAACAATCCCCCCCTGCCTCAACATTCGTTGGTGCCGAGGCTATCTGCGGCGCTTTTTCTTTTCAAACTTTTCGGTTGGACATCGGCCAACCCATTGCTTATAAAGGTGGCACTGCTCGATAGGTTTCTTGCCTGTATGAAACCTGCCTCAATAACTGAACGCCGGCCTCGTGCCGGCGTTTTTTTTGGCGCGGCGGGCCGTCGCCCTCCCCTGTTCTTCTCGCAGCCGCAGCATTAGGGTCGCGGCGACCACAGACGCGAGGAGCATTCCCATGGCCATCACCACCGACCTGTCCGGCAAGACCGCCGTCATCACCGGCTCCAACTCGGGAATCGGTCTCGGCATCGCGCGGGAACTGGCCAAGGCCGGGGCGAACGTGGTGCTGAACAGCTTCACCGACCGCGACGAGGACCACGCGCTCGCCCAAGAGATCGCCGATGTCTGCGGGGTCGAGGCCCGCTACATCAAGGCCGACATGTCCAAGGGCGCCGACTGCCGCAAGCTGATCGAGGAGGCCGGCGTCTGCGACATCCTGGTGAACAACGCGGGCATCCAGCACGTCGCCCCGATTCCCGAGTTCCCGGCCGAGAAATGGGACGCGATCATCGCGATCAACCTGTCCTCGGCCTTCCACACCACCGCCGCCGCCCTGCCCCTGATGCGCAAGGCCGGCTGGGGCCGGGTCATCAACATCGCCTCGGCCCATGGCCTGACGGCGAGCCCCTACAAGTCGGCCTACATCGCCGCCAAGCACGGGATCGTCGGCCTGACCAAGACCACCGCGCTGGAAACCGCCGAGGAGGCGATCACCGCCAACGCGATCTGCCCGGGCTACGTCCTGACCCCGCTGGTCGAGGCGCAGATCCCCGACCAGATGAAGACCCACAAGATGGACCGCGACACCGTGGTGCGCGAGGTCATGCTGGCCCGCCAGCCGTCGAAGGAGTTCGCCACGGTCGAGCAGATGGGCGGCACCGCGGTGTTCCTGTGCTCGGACGCCGCGGCGCAGATCACCGGCACCACGATCAGCGTGGACGGCGGCTGGACGGCGCTCTGACAGCTCAGGCGAGGCGCTCGGGCGGAAACCCGCCCCGCACCTCGGCCTCGGCCATGGCGGCCAGCGTCTTGCGGTCGGGGAAATCGGCCACGCGCAGGGGCGTGTGGTAGACCACCTCGACCCGGCCCTGCCGCCGCACCGCCAGCGACGACAGGATCGCGGGGCCAAGGGGCATGTCGCCCCACCAGCCATAGAAGGTGTCGGCCTCGCCCGGCGGCGGGTGGTAGACCACAGTCACCGGCTGGACCTGCAGCACGTCGCGCAGCCGGTCGGACTGGAAGGCCTGGAACAGCGTCGTCTTGAACGGCAGCACGCGGCGACCGTCGGTCGAGGTGCCCTCGGGGAAGAACAGGAGCCGGTGGCCCGCGCGCAGCCGGTCCTCGAACAGCCGCGTCTGCGCCGCCGCCTGCCGCCGGTCGCGGTCGATGAACACGGTGCCGGTGCCGCGCGCGAGCCAGCCGATGCCCGGCCAGCCCGCCACCTCGGATTTCGCCACGAAGTAGAGCCGCTTGCAGGCGTTCAGCACGAAGATGTCGAGCCAGCTGACGTGGTTGGCCACATAGGCCCCCGGCCCCGTCATCGGCGCGCCGCGCATCTGCAGGCGCAGGCCCAGCACCCGACAGGCCGCGCGGCAGACGAACTGGGTGATGTGGGGCGTCACCGGGCGGTTCAGGCCGCAGATCAGGCGCTCGGGGATGCGCAGGACAAGGAGGAGCGGAAAGCACACCGCCAGCAGCGCCAGGATCGCGGCCCCGCGAAGCCCCACGCGCAGCCAGTCGCCGGGCGCCATCGGCCGCGGCGCGGGTTCTTCCAGCCCGTGCCAGGTCGGGCTCATGCCGCCCCCCGCTGGTAGAGCGCGCGCGCCCGGTCGGGGATGCGGGCGACATCCATCACGAGGCAGACGTCGATGCAGTTGAAGGCCCGGTCGACATAGGCCCCCTGCCCCACGAAGCCGCCCAGCCGCAGATACGCCTTGATCAGCGCCGGGATGCCCCGGATCGCGGCGGGCCGGTCCAGCGCGGCCTCGGCGACCAGGTCCATGCGCTGGAACCCGTCCGCCCGCGCCACCGGGCGCAGCTCGGCCGGGGCCAGGTGGCGGTGGTGCAGCAGCGACAGGGGCCCCGCCAGCGGCGCGGGGTCGAGCCCGTGGAAGCTTGCCACGCCGAACATCACCTCGATCCCGCGCGCGGCGATGTAGTCGGCCAGCCCCGCCCAGAGATGCATCATCGCCGTCCCGCCGCGGTAGTCGCGGTGCACGCAGGACCGGCCGAGTTCCAGCAGACGCCGCCCCGAGGCGCGCAAGGGCGACAGGTCGTATTCGTCCTCGGAATAGAACTGCCCGGCCGCTGCCGCCCCCGCCTCGGTCATCACCCGGTAGACGCCGACGACGCGGTCGCCCTCGGGCCGGCGCAGGTCGCGCAGGAGCAGGTGGTCGAAATGCGCGTCGAAGCGGTCGGCCTCCAGCCGCGCGTCGTGGTCCACCATCGGCCCGTCGCCGCCGAGTTCCGCCACGAACACCTCGTAGCGCAGGCGCTGCGCCGCATGGAGATCGGCCTCGCTGCCGGCGAGGCAGAGCTCGAAATGGCTGTCGTCGATCTGCATCTGCGCCCCGCGCGCGGCTGGCTGTGCCCCGTGAGATGCGCCTTTAGCAGCCCCGCGCGGGCTTGCAAACCGCCGCCGCCGCCGCGTTAAACTCGTGTTAACCGGGCCGTGCCACGGTCGGGGCATCCGCAGGCGAGGACGAGATGGCTCAATCGAGGAAGGCAAGCACCAGCGCCACGTTGCGCGCGTCGAGCACGAGCTTGCCCTCGTTCTCGAAATTCACCGTGACCTTGCCGCCGACGTTCGACTGCACCTGGCCCAGCCCCCAATCGGGCCGGTCGGGGGCGCGCACGAACATGCCCGGCTCCAGGATCGCGCTCAGATCGTCCGGCATGGAAAGGCCCGCCCCATGAATGACCAGTCGCCGCATGGCGCCCAGAGCCTCGCCGACCTGATCGGCTCGCGGCTCTGCCACGACCTCGTAAACCCGCTGGGCGCGATCGGCAACGGGGTGGAACTGCTGGAGATGACGGGCTCGGTCCGCGGCCCGGAAATGGAGCTGATCCGCGACGCGGTGCGCGATGCGCAGGCGCGGATGCGATTCCTGCGCATCGCCTTCGGCGCCGCGGGGCCGGCGCAGGTGCTCGGCGCGCGCGAGGCCCGCCAGACCGCCGAGGCGCCGTGGCAGGGCGCGCGCCTGTCGGTCGACTGGGGCGTGGGCGCGGACCTGCCCCGGCTGCAGGTGAAACTCGGCTACCTGATGATCCTCTGCGCCGAGACCGCGCTGCCGATGGGCGGCACGGTGGCGTTGCGCACCGACCCCGGCGGCCAGTGGCGGCTCGAGGCCACGGGCCCGCGCGTCGCGCTGGACGAGGCGCTGTGGTCGGTGCTGCGCTTCGGCATGGGCGCGGCGGGCCGCCGGCTGCGCGCGGCCGAGGCGCAGTTCGCCGCGCTCCACGCCGCGGTGACACCGCTCGACCTGACGGTGAACTACGTCGCGCGCGAGGACGGGCTGGCGATGTCGACCGCCTGAGCCCCCGGGCTCAGACCGGCACCAGCCCCTCGCGGAACCGCCGCATCCGGGCGCTGTAATGGGCGGCCGAGGCCAACAGGCGGGCCTTTGCCGCCTCGTCGAGCTCGCGCACCACCTTGCCGGGCATCCCCATCACCAGCGACCCGTCGGGGATCACCTTGCCTTCGGGGATCAGCGCCATCGCCCCGATCAGGCAGCCCTTGCCGATCACCGCGCCGTTCAGGATCGTGGCGCCCATCCCCACCAGCGACCCGTCGCCGATGGTGCAGCCATGCAGCATCGCCTTGTGCCCGATGGTGCAGTTCTGCCCGATGGTCAGGGGAAAGCCCATGTCGGTATGGAACACGCAGTTTTCCTGCACGTTCGACCCGGCGCCCACGCGGATCTCCTCGTTGTCGCCGCGGAGCGTGGCGCCGAACCAGACGCTCGCGCCCGCCTCCAGCACCACGCGGCCGATGACGTTGGCGGACGGCGCGACCCAGGTGTCGGCGTCGATCTGCGGCGCGAGGCCGTCGAGGGCGTAGATCATGGCTGGTCCTCCAGGAATTCGTCGTGCAGCCGGCGCACATGGCCCGCCAGCCCCGGCTGCTGGGCGCGGCGCAGGCGTTCCGCGGTCACGATGGTGCGGAGCCGGTCGAAGGTCGCGTCGAGGTCGTCGTTGACCAGCACGTAGTCGTAGCCGTCCCAGTGGCTGATCTCGTCCCAGCTTTTCTGCATCCGCTTGGCGATCACCTCGGGCCCGTCCTGCCCGCGGCTCACCAGCCGCCGCTTCAGCTCGGGGATCGAGGGCGGCAGGATGAAGATCGACAGCGTGTGCCGCCCCAGCGCCGAGTTGCGGATCTGCTGCGCGCCCTGCCAGTCGATGTCGAACAGCACGTCGCGGCCCGCGTCGATCGCCTCGGCCACCGGCGCCATGGGCGAGCCGTAGAAATTGCCGAAGACATGGGCGTGTTCCAGCATCGCCCCGTCCGCCACCAGCGCCTTGAAGGCCGGTTCGGTCAGGAAATGGTAGTCCTTGCCGTCCACCTCGCCCGGCCGCGGCGTGCGGGTCGTGGCCGAGACGGAAAAGCTCAGCGTCGGGTCCCAGGCCATCAGCCGGCGCGCCAGCGTCGACTTGCCGGCGCCCGACGGCGAGGACAGGATGATCAGGAGCCCCCGGCGGGGGACTGTCGCGGCAGCCATGCTCACTCCACGTTCTGGACCTGCTCGCGGGTCTGGTCGATGGCCAGTTTGAGGTCAAGCCCGATGGCCGTCAGCGCGGCATCCTGCGACTTGGAACACAGCGTGTTGGCCTCGCGGTTGAACTCCTGCATCAGGAAGTCGAGCTTGCGCCCCACCGGCCCGCCCTCGGCCAGAAGGGCGCGCGCGGCGGCGACATGGGCGCGCAGGCGGTCGATCTCCTCGGTGACGTCGGTCTTGACGGCGAGCAGCGCCACCTCCTGCGCCAGCCGCGCGGGGTCGAGGTCGGCGGTGGCGAGCACCGTCTCGACGGCGGCCCGCAGGCGCGCGGCCTGCGGCTCGGCCCGGGCGGCGGCGGCGGTCCCCGCGGCCTCGACCAGCGCCGCGATGCGGTCCATCTGGCCGGCCAGAACCGCCGCGATCGCCGCCCCTTCCGACAGGCGCATCGCGTCGAAGGCCGACAGCAGCGGCTCGGCATCGGCCATGAGCGTCTCGGCCGCGGGCAGGCCCGGGCCCTCGCCCGGATCGGACAGCCCGCGCAGGGACAGGATCTCGGCCGGGCTGACCGGCGCGGTCGCGACACCCGCCTGATCCGCGGCGGCGCGGATCTGGGCCAGCTGCGCCAGCGCCGCCGCCAGCCGCGCGGGGTCGAGCGCCGCGGCTTGCGCGCCGGTCTCGCGGCTGACGCGCAGGGACAGGGTGACGGAGCCGCGCGTGACCACCTCGGACAGGCGCTTGCGCAGGGGCGCCTCGAGCGCGCCGAGGCCCTCGGGCAGCCGCAGCCGCAGGTCGAGCCCGCGCCCGTTGACCGAGCGCAGCTCCCAGCTCCAGCCATTGCCCTGCCCGTCGCCGCCCTCGCGCGCGGCAAAGCCCGTCATCGAGGCGATCCCGCCCCGCGCGCTGCCGTTAACCATTCGTTAACTCTCCCCCTGCCCGGACCCTTCCCGCCGGTGTAGTCTCGATTGGGTAAGCAATTCGGCCGCAGCGTCAAGGAACCCGCCCCCGGGGGCGCCCCCGCGCCCGGCCGGGAGGGGATGGCGATGGATCGCGCACGGATCGACGAGGCGGGCGGCGCGGCCCTGCCGCCGGGGCTGGCGGCGGTGCTGGGCCACTGGCGCGGGCTGTGCCGGGGCCGCGCGGTGCCCGCGCGCGCCGACCTCGACCCCGAGGCGCTGGCGCCCTGGCTTCCCGATCTCGGGATCGTGGCGCGCGACGCGGGCGGGCGGCTCCGGTTCCGGCTCGGCGGGCGGCGGCTGGCGCGGCTGCTGGGCGGCGAGGCGCGGGGGATGCCGCTCAGGGTGCTGGTCGCGCCCGAGGACCGCGCGCGGCTGGAGGCGCTGGCCAACGCGGCGCTGGATACCCCGCGGGTGGTGACGCTGCGGCTGGCCACGCCCGCGGGCCGCGGCGCGCTGGCGCTGATGCCGCTGGCGGATGGGCAGGGGATGGTGACGCGCCTGCTGCTCTGCCTCGACGGGCTGCCCGCGACGGGCGACACCGCCCGTCACCCTGCAGCCCCACCGAAGGCCGCGCCCGCCCTGCGCGTCATCGCGGGCGGACGCGCCTGAGGATCAGCCGACCGCGCGCAGCGCCTGGCGGCTTTTCTGCAGCTCCTCGGCGACGAGGAAGGCCAGTTCAAGCGACTGCGAGGCGTTCAGCCGCGGGTCGCAGGCGGTGTGGTAGCGCGAGGACAGATCCTCGTCGGTCACGGCCCGCATCCCGCCGGTGCACTCGGTCACGTCCTTGCCGGTCATCTCGAAATGCACCCCGCCCGGCACCGTGCCCTCGGCGCGGTGGATGGCGAAGAACTCCTGCACCTCGCGCAGGATCGAGTCGAAGGGCCGGGTCTTGTAGCCCGAGGACGACTTGATGACGTTGCCGTGCATCGGGTCGCAGGACCACAGCACGTTGGCGCCCTCGGCCTTGACCGCCTTGATCAGCCGCGGCAGGTGGTCGCCCACCTTGCCCGCGCCGAAGCGCGCGATCAGCGTCAGGCGGCCGGGCTCGTTCTCGGGGTTGAGCTTGGCCATCAGGACCTTGAGGTCCTCCTCGGTGGTGGTCGGGCCGCACTTGAGCCCGATCGGATTCAGCACGCCGCGGCAGAATTCCACGTGGGCGCCGTCGGGCTGGCGCGTGCGGTCGCCGATCCAGATCATGTGGCCAGACCCCGCCAGCCACTTGCCCGAGGTGCTGTCGAGCCGGCAGAGCGCCTCTTCGTATTCCAGCAGCAGCGCCTCGTGAGAGGTGTAGAAATCGACCGTCGACAGCTCGTGGTTGGTCTCGCCCGTCAGGCCCGCGGCGGCCATGAAGTCGAGGCTGTCCTGGATCCGGTTCGCCATGTCGCGGTATTTTTCCGCGTCGTCATGGTCGGTGAAGCCGAGCGTCCAGCTGTGCACCCGGTGGATGTCGGCGAAGCCCCCGGTCGAGAAGGCGCGCAGCAGGTTCAGCGAGGCCGCGGCCTGCGTGTAGGCCTGCAGCATCCGCGTCGGGTCGGGGATGCGCGCCTCGCGCGTGGGGGCGATGTCATTGATGATGTCGCCCTTGTAGGACGGCATCTCGACGCCGTTCACCATCTCCATCGGGGCCGAGCGCGGCTTGGCGAACTGGCCGGCCATGCGGCCCACCTTCACCACCGGCACCTTGGCGCCGTAGGTCAGGACCATGGCCATCTGCAGCAGCACCTTGAAGGTGTCGCGGATGTTGTCGGCCGAGAACTCGGCAAAGCTTTCGGCGCAGTCGCCGCCCTGCAGCAGGAAGGCGTCGCCGCGCGCGGCGGCGGCCAGCGCCTTCTTCAGGCGGCGCGCCTCGCCCGCAAAGACCAGCGGCGGATACTTGGACAGCTGCGTCTCGACGGCGGCCAGCGCGGCGGCATCGGGGTAGTCGGGCATCTGCACGCGCGGCTTGGCGCGCCAGTCGGTCTTCGTCCAGGCCGCTCCGGTCGCTCGGGTCATGGCGCTGCACCTCCTTGGCTCTCGTCTCGGGGGCCGCTTATAGGCTGCCCCCGCCGTGCTTCCAATGCCCAAATTCGCCGCCCCCGGGGATTGCACCCGCTGAAAAAACCTGCTTTCGCTCAAGGACCGCCGGGCGACAGGGTGCCCCGCGACGCGTTGGACAGAGGCGACAGATGCCAGAGCACAGCGGCCCGAGGCGGTTTGTCTTCGTCCTGCTGGACCAGTTCACCATGCTGAGCTTTGCCAGCGCGGTGGAGGCGCTGCGCATCGCCAACCGGATGTCGGGCGAGGCGCTCTACACCTGGACGCTGGTCGGCGAGGGCGGCGACGTGGCGCGCTGCTCGGCCGGGATCGGCTTCAAGCTCGACAGCGACCTCGACGAGATCGACCGCGAGGACACGGTGCTGGTCTGCGGCGGCATCGACGTGGCCGCCGCCACCACGCGCAAGGTGCTGTCCTGGCTGCGGCGCGAGGCGCGCAAGGGCGCGGTCATCGGCGGGCTCTGCACGGCGGGCTACACGCTGGCCAAGGCGGGGCTGCTGGACGGCAAGCGCGCCACCATCCACTGGGAGAACCAGGACAGCTTCGCCGAGGAATTCGAGGAGGTGAAGCTGACCAAGTCGGTCTTCGTGGTCGACGGCAACCGCATCACCACCGCGGGCGGCACCGCGTCGATCGACCTGATGCTGAAACTGATCGCGGACGACCACGGCGAGGACCTCGCCAACCTCGTGGCCGACCAGCTGATCTACAGCGCGATCCGCACCGACCAGGACACCCAGCGCCTGTCGATCCCCACCCGCATCGGCGTGCGCCACCCCAAGCTGGGGCAGGTCATCCGCATGATGGAACAGAACATCGAGGAACCGATAAGCCCCGCGACGCTGGCCCGCGACGTCGGCATGTCGACCCGGCAGCTGGAGCGCCTGTTCCGCCGCTACCTCAACCGCAGCCCCAAGCGGTATTACATGGAGCTGCGCCTGTCCAAGGCGCGCAACCTGCTGATGCAGACCGACATGAGCGTCATCAACGTGGCGCTGGCCTGCGGCTTCGCCTCGCCGTCGCATTTCTCGAAATGCTACCGGGCGCATTACAACACCACGCCCTACCGCGAGCGCGGCACCCACGCCTCGGGCAAGGACAAGGGCTGAGCCTCAGCCGCCCGGCACCCGCGCGGCCCGCCCGCCCCGGCGCCGCGGCGCGGGCTCGTCGGCCAGCCCCTCCCGCAGCACGGCGATCATCGGGTGCCCCGCGGGCGCATCGGCGTGACGCGCCAGCAGCGCCCCGAGCGCCGGGCGCGGATCGGCGGCGGCGAGGCTCAAGGCCCAGTCGACGAAGATCGACCGGCATTCCTCGGGGCTGATGCCCTCGATGCGGAAGGCCTCGCGGATCAGCCCCTTGGGGTCGTGCGGGTCCCGGCTGCGGGTGGTGTCGGTCATGGGCTGTCCTGTGGGGTCACTGGGCCGAAGATGGCCTCGATCCTGTCTGCGGCAAGGGCGCGCGTCGCGTCCAGATGCGACGCCAGCGCCCCGGCCGAGGGCTGGCCCGCGACACGGGCGAGGAACTCCTGCCCGCCCGCGCCGATCGTGTCGGGGTCGAGCGCCTCGTCGGTCAGGAGCCGCGCCGCCCCCTGCACGCGCGATTGCAGCGCATGGGTGGCCGCCAGCGCCGCCACGTCCTCGGGCGTGAGCCAGCCGAGCGCCGGGGCATGGGCCAGCTGCGCCGCGGTCGCCCGGTCGGGCGCGCCGGCGGCCAGCGCCACGGCCTGGCCCAGCAGCTCGATGTCCTGCAGCCCCCCGGCCCCGTCCTTGACCGCCCAGGTGCTGCCCGCCCGCCCCGCCGCGGCCAGCCGCGCGCGCATCTCGGCGGCGTCGGCCAGCACCGTCTCCGGCACCGCCTTATCCGCGATGACCGCGCGGCGGATCGCCTCGATCTCGTCGCGGAGCGCGGCGGGGCCGGCCAGCGGCTTGGCCCGGGTCAGGGCCATGTGCTCCCAGGTCCAGGCCTCCTCGCGCTGGTAGGTGCGGAACGACGCGAGCGAGGTCGCCACCGGCCCCTGCCGCCCCGAGGGGCGCAGCCGCATGTCGACCTCGTAGAGCTTGCCCGCGGCCGTGGGCGCGGACAGGGCCGTGATCAGCGTCTTGGTCGCCTTGGCGTACCAGCCGCGCGGGTCGAGCGGGCGGCGGCCCTCGCTCATCTCGGCGTCGGCGGGGTCGTAGATCACGATCAGGTCGAGGTCCGAGCCCGCGCTCATCCGCCCCGAGCCGAGGCTGCCCATGCCCACCACCGCCCCGCCCCGGCCCGGCGCGGGCCCGTGGCGGCGGGCGATCTCGGCGCAGACCGCCGGCCAGAGCCCGGCCAGCACGGCCTCGGCCAGGTCGGTGTAGTGCGCCGCGGCCTCCTCGGGGTCGATCAGGCCGCGCAGCTGGTGCACGCCGATGCGGAAATGCCAATCCTTGTGCCAGCGGCGGGCAAGGTCCAGCTGCTGCTCGTAGTCGCGGCCCGCCAGCAGGCGCGACAGCTCCCGCGACAGCCCGCTCGCGCCGGGCCAAGGCGCGAAGAAGCGGCCGTCGAGCACCGCGTCGAGCACGCCCGAGTTGCGGCTGAGGTAGCGCGACAGCCCCGGCGCGGTGGCGCAGATGTCGACGATCAGGTCCACCAGCGGCGGGTTCGCCTCGAACAGCGAGAACAGCTGCACGCCAGCGGGCAGCCCCTTGAGAAAGCCGTCGAAATTCGACAGCGCCTCCTCGGGCCGCGCGGCGCGCTGGAAGCGGTGCAGGAGCTCGGGCTTCAGCCGCTCGAAGATCGCCTGCCCGCGTTCCGAGCGCAGCGCCGGGTAGCTCGGCCAGCGCGCGACGATCTCGGCCTGCGCGGGCGGGATCTCGGGGCCGTGGCGGCGCTCGCCCTTCATCGGCTGGAAGAAGTCGCCGGCCAGCTGCTCGACCCGGCGCAGCCGTTCGGCCAGACGGGCGCGGAAGGCCCGCGTGTCGCCCTCGCCGCAGAGCCGCGCCAGCCGGTCGAAGCCTTCGTCGGATTTCGGCAGGCTGTGGGTCTGGGCGTCGTCGATCATCTGCACCCGATGCTCGATCTCGCGGTGATGGGCGTAGAGCTCGGCCAGCTCGGCGGCGACGCCATCCTCGATCCAGCCCGCCCGCGCCAGCGCCGCCAGCGCCTTGACCGTGCGGCGCGACCGGAGCGAGGGGTCGCGGCCGCCGGCCACCAGCTGCCGGGTCTGGGCAAAGAACTCGATCTCGCGGATGCCGCCGGCGCCGAGCTTGAGATTGTGACCCTCAAGTTTAAGATCGCCGTGCAAGCCCTTGTGATCCCTGATCCTCTGCCGCATGTCCATGGTGTCCTGCACCATCGCGAAGTCGAGGTGCCGGCGCCAGACGAAGGGTTTCAGCGTCTCGAGGAACCGCTCGCCCGCCGCGATGTCGCCCGCCGCCGGCCGCGCCTTGATGTAGGCCGACCGCTCCCACGACCGGCCCTCAGCCTCGTAGTAGCGCTCGGCCGCCGTAAGCGAGATGCAGACCGGTGTCACGCTCGCGTCGGGGCGCAGCCGCAGGTCGGTGCGGAACACGTAGCCCTCGGAATTGGTGTCGCCGAGCGTGGCCGCCAGCCGCCGGGTGGCCCGGATGAAGCCCGCGCGCGCCTCCATCGCGTCGGCGGCATCGAAGCGTTCGTCGTCGAAAAAGCAGATCAGGTCGATGTCGGAGGAATAGTTCAGCTCCCCCGCCCCCATCTTGCCCATGGCCAGCGCGACCATGCCCGCCCCGTCGCGGCGGGCGTCGTCCTCGGTCATGCCGGGCAGCTTGCCGCGCCGCGCCTCGGCCGCGACATGGGCGACAAGCGCCGCGCCGAGGCAGGCGTCGGCGAAATCCGTCCAGGCCTGCGTGACCGTGTGCAGCGCCCAGAGCCCGCCCAGGTCGGCCAGCGCCACGACCAGGGCGGCGCGGCGTTTCAGGCGCCGCAGGCCGCTGTCGAGCTCGGCTGGCTCCAGCCCGGCGGCCTCGGCGATCAGGTCGGTGATCGTGTCCTCGGGCGGGTCCGCGAGGGCATGGGAGAGCCAGTGCGCCTCCTTGCGGATCAGGCCGGCGAGGTAGGGGGACGATCCCGCGGTGCCCTCGATCAGCGGGCGCAGTTCGGGGGCCACGTCGTGCAGCGCGGCCCAGGCCTCGGCCCCGCGGTCGGGGACATGCGGGATCGGGTGGCGGGTCAGGCGGGATGCGAAGCTCATGGGGGCATTAGGCCGGAGTGGTTGCAAAGGTCAATCGAGGCGCGGCGCCGCCCCGCCCCCGGGCCGCCCCGGCCGAAAGGGAAATCAACGGGTTGCCGGGGATGGCGGCCCGGGCTTGCCCACGGCGCCGATCCTTGCCACATCAGCAGGACATCTAGGGAGGTCGCAGATGTCGAAGAGCCTGAAGCGGGTGGAACGGGCGCTGGCCGAGGCGGGCGTCGAGGCGCGCGTGCTGGAGATGGCCGAGGGCACCCGCACGGCCGAGGACGCGGCGCGCGCGGCGGGCTGCGCGCTGGACCAGATCGCCAAGTCGATCATCTTCCGTGCCGAGACCCATGGCGACGCGGTGCTGTTCGTCACGGCGGGCGGCAACCGGGTGGACGCGGCCAAGGCCAGCGCGCTGGCGGGCGAGCCCCTGGGCAAGGCCGAGGCGGAGCTGATCCGGGCGCAGACGGGCTTTGCCATCGGGGGCGTGGCGCCGGTGGGGCACATGAGCCCGATCCGGGCCTGGTTCGACCCGCGGCTGATGGAGTTCGACGTGGTCTGGGCGGCGGCCGGCACGCCGCGGCACGTCTTTCCGATCGCACCCTCGGTGTTGCTGCGGCTCAGCGGGGCGGAGCTGGCGGATTTCGTCGTGTAGCGCGCCGGAAACCTCGAGGTTTCCGGCTGGCAAACCTGCAGGTTTGCCGCGCGGAAAACTGCAGTTTTCCGCCCCCCTCAGATGACTTTCAGCACCGAGCGCGCCGCGCGCAGGCCCGGCGGCTCGCCCCCGCGCCCCAGCCGCAGCATCGCCAGCGCCATCGCGTCGAGCTGGTCGACCCGCGCGCCCTCGTCGTCGAGAAGCCGGTTCAGCGCCGCGGCGATGGGCGCGGGTTTGCAGCCCTCGCCGATGAACTCGGGGATCGTCCGGCTGTCGGCCACCAGGTTCACCAGCGTGACCGTGTCGACCTGCAGCATCGCCGTGATGACCTTCCGGCTGAGCCAGCTCATGTCGTAGGCGATGACCATGGGCGTCTCGGCGGCGGCCAGCTCGAGGCTGACCGTCCCCGAGGCGGCCAGCGCAACGTCGGCGGCGAAGAAGGCCGCGCGCTTTTCGGCGGCGAAGGCGTCGGCGGGCACGCCCCGCGGGTCGAGGACGACGGGCCGGCCGGGCCAGCCCGCCGCCTTTTCCGCCACGAGCGAGGCCACCGCGGGTGCGGCGGGCAGCACGACATGGGCCTCAGGGTGGTGCGCGAGCACCGGGCGCAGCGCCTCGCCGAACACCGGCGCAAGGCGCTCGATCTCGGAGCGGCGGGAGCCGGGCAGGACGAGGACGATGGGCTCCCCCTCGGGCAGGCCATGCTTGTCGCGGAACGCCGCGATCTCGGCCCCGGTCGCCCGCGGTTCGGTCACCACCGGGTGGCCGACGAAGTCGCAGGTCATGCCCTCGGCCTCCATGTAGGGCGGCTCGAAGGGCAGGAGCGCGAGGACATGGTCGATGGACTTCGCCATCTTGCGGGCCCGTTTCGCGCGCCAGGCCCAGACGGTGGGCGCGACGTAGTGCACCGTCGGCTGGTGCGGCCGGCGCGCCTTCACCTTGGCCGCGACGCGGAGCGAGAACTCGGGGATGTCGATGGTGATGAGCGCGTCGGGCTTCATCGCCACGACGGCATCGGCGGTGTCGGTGACGCGTCGGGCGAGGCGGCGGTAGTTGGCGAGGATCTCGGTCAGGCCGATGACCGACAGCTCCTCCATCGGGAACAGCGTTTGCAGCCCCTCGGCCTGCATCAGCGGGCCTCCGATGCCGTGGAACTCGACGGGCTCGCCCGCCAACTCCTTCAGCCCCGCCATCAGCGCGGCGCCGAGCCGGTCGCCCGAGGGTTCGCCCGCGACGAGGAACAGGCGCAGCGTCATGGCACTGCCCAGAGGTCGAGGCCATGCGCGGCGCAGGCGGCGCCCAGGGCGGCAGGGTCGAGGAGGAGGACGTGGCCGGCCTGCAGCTCGATCCCCGACAGCCCCGCGGCGGCGGCCAGCGCGACGGTGTCGGGGCCGATGGCGGGCATGTCGACGCGCAGGTCCTGGCCGGGCTTGGCGCGCTTGACCAGCACGCCCCGCGACCCCGGCGCGGTGTCGGCGACGAAGCGCAGCATGGCGTCGGAGCCCTGCAGGGTCTCGATCCCGAGCATCTGGCCCTGCCCCGCCACGGCGGCCTGCCCCACGTCGAGCGGGCCGAGCGCGGCCAGCACGGCGCGGGCGCGGGCGGCGTCGCCGTCGGGGCGCGCGGCGCCGTGGATGGCACCGGCGGGCGCGACGAGATCGGGGCGCAGCTCATGCGCGCCGCGGACGGCAAAGCCCTCGGCCTCGAAGATCGCCACGATGTCGCGCAGGAGCGCGTCGTCCCCCTGCCCCATCGCCGCCGTCAGCCGCGGCAGGAGCGCCTGCGTTTCAGGATCGAGAAGCCCGGTGTCGACCGGCATGCGCCGCATCGCGCCGGCGAAACACAGCTCGGTCACGCCGGCGGCGCGGAGGTCGTTGAACAGCTGCCCCAGCCGTTCCAGACGGGCCACGATGTCGGCGCCGGCGGTGCCGCCCGGCATCCCCTGCAGCCGGACGGTCAACGCAGGCCCCGCCGCGGCGAGCAGCCCCGGCAGCGCGCCGTCGCCCGCGATGATCGCCCGCGCGCCCATGGCCCTCAGCCCGGCGTCAGGAAGGACCGGTCGCTGTCGCCCAGCACGAACTCGACGATGTCGCGGACGTAAGGCGACTGCCCCGCCGCGTCGTCGAGCAGGCGCTTGGCCCGGTCCTGGAACGCCCCCTCGCCCTGCGCCAGCGCCTGGAAGGCCGCGCGCAGCGCCATGATGTCCTCGCGCGCGACGCCGCGGCGCTTGAGCCCCACGAGGTTCAGCCCGTCCAGCCCCCCCCGCGGCCCCTGCACGAGGCCGTAGGGGATCACGTCGTTCGTCACCATGGTGACCGCGCCGATGATCGCGCCCTTGCCGATGCGCACCCACTGGTGCACGCCCGACAGCCCGCCGATGATGACGTCGTCGCCCACCACGCAATGGCCCGCGAGCGCCGAGTTGTTCACCATGATGACCCGGTCGCCCACCTGCGCGTCATGGGCGACATGGGCGCCGGCCATGAACAGCCCGTCATCGCCCACGCGGGTCACCCCGCCGCCGCCCTCGGTGCCGGTGTTCATGGTCACGCCCTCGCGGATGCGGTTGCGCTTGCCCACGACAAGGCGGCTTTTCTCGCCGGCGTATTTCAGGTCCTGCGGCACGTCGCCGACATTGGCGAAGGGAAAGACCGTGCTGCCCTCGCCGATCTCGGTCCAGCCGGTGACGACGGCGTGGGACTTGAGCGTGACGTTGGCGTGCAGCGTGACGTCCGGGCCGACGACCGAGAACGGCCCGACCGTGCAGCCGGGGCCGATGGTGGCGCCCTCCTCGACCACGGCCGAGGGGTGGATGCGCGCGGAGGGGTCTATGCCCATCAGGCGGCCCCTTTCGCGGCGTCGAGGTCCATCATGGCGGTGAACTCGGCCTCGGCGGCCATCTCGCCCTCGACCAGCGCGCGGCCCGCGAATTTCCAGACCTTGCCGCCGGGCTTGCCGCGCAGCGTGGTGACATGCAGTTCCAGCACGTCGCCAGGCACCACCTTGCGGCGGAACTTCACCCCGTCGATGCCCATGAAGTAGACCAGCATCTCCTTGTCGGCGAGGTCGGCCGAGACGCCGACCATCACGGCGGCGGTCTGGGCCATGGCCTCGACGATGGTCACGCCGGGCATGATCGGGGCGGCGGGGAAATGGCCCTGGAAATGCGGCTCGTTGAAGGTGACGTTCTTGATGCCGACGGCCGACTGGAACGGCACGATGTCGCGCACGCGGTCCACCAGCAGGAACGGGTAGCGGTGCGGAATGATCCGCTGGATCAGGTGGATATCGGCGGTCGTGGGCGTGTCAGCCGTCATGGGTCCTCCCCCGGGTCGGTCCGGCGCGGCGCTCGGGCCGCCCCTCGTTGCCGTCTGGTAGCAACTCGCCCCCGGCGCGGCAAGCGCGGGCGGTCAGGGGCGGGGTTGCGGGGTCTGGGTGCCGTCGAGGTCGATGAGCGGCGCCTCGCCGCCCTCGCCGATCGCTGCGTCGACCCGCGCGATGGCCAGATCGGTGATGTCGGTGCCCTCGGCCGACAGCAGCACCATCCGGTTGTCGAGCACGACCGAGGCGCCGCGGGCGCGCAGGATCTCGATCAGGACCGGGAAGGCCAGCTCGAAGAAGCGCGCCTGCGCGGCCTCGGCCTGGGCCTGGAGCGCCCGGCTCTTGGCCTCCTGCGCCGCGCGGATGCCCTCGACGCGGGTGTCGAACTCCTCGGCCAGCGGGCGGAAGGCCTCGGCGGTCATGGTCCCGCGCCGCTCGGTCAGGGTCAGCTCCTCCTCGGTCAGCTGCGCCTCGATGCGGCGGTTCTCGGCGGCGAGCGCGGCACCGGCGGCCTCGACCTCGCGCTGGATGCGCTGGCCGTAGAGCGACTGCGACAGGAGCCGCTCCTGGTTCAGCACCACGATGGCGGCCACGGGCGGCGTGGCGGCCACGGGCAGGTCGGTGGGGGACGGCGGCGGCGGGGGCTGGCCGATGTCCTGCGCCGGGGCGGCGGTGGCCGAACCGGCGAGGATCAGGACGGCAAGACGCAGGAGGCGGGACAGGCCCATCGCGCGGGCCTCAGAACCGCGCCTCGATGGTTAGGTCGAACTCGCGGGTCTGGTCGTAGCTCTCGAAGACCAGCGGGTGCGAGAAGTTGAACCGCAGCGGCCCGATGGCGGTATCCCAGAAGATCGAGAAGCCGATGGTCTGGCGCCACGACAGGCTGTCGTCGACGGGCGCGCCGCCGAAGCCCACGGTGTTGTCGAGACCCCAGACCGAGCCGATGTCGTAGAACACCCCGCCCGAGATGCCGTACTCGTCCGGCAGGCCGATGGGGAACGCCGCCTCGAAGCGGGCCACGGCGTAGAAGTTGCCCCCCAGCGCGTCGGCATTGGGCGCCGCGGTGTCGCGCGGGCCGAGGCCGTAGGCGTCGAAGCCCCGCATCTGCCGGCTGGACAGGAAGAAGCGGTCGTTCAGGCGGCTGTTGCCGCTGATGGTTTCCAGGGCGCCGGCCTCGAAGCTGGCGCGCAGGGTGACTTCCTCGCGCAGCACCTGCTGCTCGGCGATGCCGAGGAAGGTGGCCTGGATGTATTCGGCGTCGCCGCCCAGCCCCGCGTATTCGGCGCCGAACTGCAGCCGGATGCCGCGGGTCGGGTCGAGGCCGGTGTTGCGGGTGTCGTAGGCATACTGGATGCCCGCGTAGGAGTTCAGCCGCTCGCCCTCGTCCGCCGCGATGATCGGCGAGCTCTGGGCCGGGTCGATGCCCGAGATCTGGTTCTGCTCGATCCCGTAGTAGACGTTCAGACGGCCGTATTCACTGACCGGGAAGGCCAGGCCGGCGCGCACGCCCATGTCGAGCGTGTCGAAGTCGCGGTTCTGCGCGGTGGTCTCGGAGTAGAAGGCCGACAGGCTGAGCGCGAGGTCGCGGTTCAGGAAGCCCGGCTCGGTGAAGGCGAAGGTGAAGGCCTGGCTGCCCTCGGCGGTATTGAAGGCGAAGTCGAGCGCCTGCCCGCGGCCGAGGAAGTTGTCCTCGGAGAAGGTCACGGCAAGGCCCGGGCCGGTGTCGGTCGAGAAGCTGGCCGAGAAGCCGAGCGAGCCGGTCGGCTGTTCCTCGACGTCGACGTCGACGATCACCTGGTCCGACGCCGTGCCCGGCCGCCCCTCGACTGCCACGTCGGCAAAGAAGCCGGTGGCGCGGATGCGCTCGGCGGCCTGGCGGATGGCGCGCGGGTCGAAGGGGTCGCCCTCGACGGTGGTGAACTGGCGCCGGATCACGCGGTCGAGCGTGGTCTGGTTGCCCTCGATGTCGATGCGCTCGACGAAGACGCGGTCGCCGCGCGAGATCACGAAGGTCACGTCCAGCGTGCGGGCGGCGTCGTTGCGGGTGATGCGCGGCTCGACCCGGACGAAGCGGAGGCCCTGCTGGGTGGCGAGGTTCTCCATCCGGGTGATGGTGTTGTCGATCAGCCGCGGGCTGTAGGTCTGGCCCGACCGGATGCGGATCACGTCCTGGTAGGCGGCGGCCTCCACCCCGGGGATCTCGGACACGGTGGTGATGGTCCCGAGCGAGAAGCTCTGGCCTTCGCGGATGTTGAAGGTCACGAAATAGGCGTCGCGGTCGCGGGCCAGTTCCGGGGTCACGCTGAGGATCTGGAAATCGACGTAGCCGCGATCCTGGTAGAAGTCGGTCAGCAGCTGCCGGTCGAGCGCGATGCGTTCGGCGATGAAGGTATCGCGGCGGATGACGGCGCGCAGGAGGCCGGCCTGGGTGCTTTCCAGCACGCGGCGCAGGCGGCGGTCGGAATAGGCGCGGTTGCCGACGAAGGAGATGCGCTCGGTCTCGACCACGCGGCCCTCGGCCACCTCGAACACCAGGTCGACGCGGTTTTCGGGCAGGCGGATGATGCGCGGCGTGACCGTCGCGGTCAGGCGGCCCGAAACGCGGTAGGCCTCGGCGATGGCGCCGGCGTCCTGCTCGGCCAGCGACGGCGAATAGGCGCGGCGCGGGGTCGACGAGATCTGCGGCAGCAGCACGTCGTCGTCGAGGCGCTGGTTGCCCTCGATCGCGATGCGGTTGATCGTGGGGTATTCCTGCACCGCGATGACCAGGGTCGCGCCGCGCGGGATGACCTCGACCGCCTCGAACAGGCCGGTGTTCTGCAGCCGCTGCAGCGCGTCGTTGACCTGCGCGCCCGAGACCACGGCGCCGGGCGCGATGCCGGCATAGGTCAGGATGGCGGAATCGGAGATGCGGGTGTTGCCCTGCACGTCGAAGGCGGTGAAGCGGAAGGTCTGGGCCTGGGCCGGCGCCGGCAGCGCAAGGGCGAAGGCGACGATCAGGGCGAACAGGGCCGTGAACAGCGGAAGTCGCGGCGACCGAAACAGACGTGCGTGCGAACGCAGATGCATCGAATCCAACCCCGTATTCAATCAGCAGACAGGCCCTGCCTAACGGAGGGTCCGGGGGTTGTCAAAACGATCCCAAGAGGCGGCGGGCATCTGTGCCCGGGTGCCGCATTTTCGCCATAATCCCGAAACGGAACAGCGCGCTCGCCCCGGGGGGCGTGCGCGCGGCGCGAAAACGGGGGTTGGGCGCGGCCGGTCAGCCGACGGTGGCGTAGCTGAAGATCATGCCGGCCAGGTACAGGGCGGCCACGATCAGCAGCGGCACCAGGAAACGGTCCATGTTGAGCTGGACGAACTGGGATACGCCACGGGTGCTATCCATCAGGGTCTTCATGGGCTGGTCCTCGGGCAAGTCAGCAAGTGCCGTGCCCGAAGGAATGGCCGCGGAATGTGACCAGACTGCGGCCCTGATGAGGAAACCCTTGGGAGATTGCGCGCCGGGACGCGCCGCGCTCAGGGGCAGAAGATGTCGTTGGTCAGCGCGAACAGCATCAGCGACAGGAGCAGCGTCAGACCGATGGTCATGAACAGCCGCATCGCCCGGTCCGACGGCGGACGGCCCGTCACGGCCTCGTAGGCGTGGAACATCAGGTGGCCGCCGTCCAGCACCGGGATCGGGAACAGGTTCAGGAGGCCCACCGCCGTCGACAGGATCGCGACGAACCAGATGAAGCTGTCGATGCCCTGGCTCGCCGCCGCGCCCGAGGTCTCGGCGATGCCGATGGGGCCCTGCAGGTTGCACGAGGAAATCGCACCCGTGATCATGTGCCACAGCCCCGACAGCGAGGATTGCACCACGAACATCGTCTGGTCCACCCCGTAGCCGAGCGCGGCCAGCGGGCCCACGCCCTCGCGCAGCGGCTCGAAGCTGAGGCCGCCGGTGACGCCGATCAGCCAGCGGGTCTCGAAGCCGCCCTCGGGCAGCGGCAGGTCGGTGCGGCGGGGGCTGAGCGTCACCTCCAGCTCCTCGCCCGCGCGCCAGACGGTAAGGGTCAGGGGCGCGCCCTCGGCGGCGGCCACGGCCTCGCGCAGCTGGCGGAAGGCGTAGACCGGCGCGCCGTCGACGGCACGGATCACGTCGCCCTGTTCCAGCCCGGCGGCGATGGCGGCCGACTGCGGCGCGACCGAGTCGACCAGCGGGATCAGCGGGAACACCGCCTCGGTCTCGATCACGGCGCCGGCGCGTTCGACGGTGTAGGCGACGGTCGGCGCCGGCGGCAGGGTCTCGGCGATGTCGAAGATCGACTGGAAATCCGTCACCTCCTGCCCGTCGAGGGCGAGGATCAGGTCGCCCGCCTCAAGCTGCACCATGTCGGCCGGCAGCGGCGTGAGGGCGCCGACGCGGGGTTCCTCGGCGGCGCGGCCGGTGAAGAACAGAACGAGGCCGAAGATCAGGATCGACAGGATGAAGTTGAACACCGGGCCCGCGGCGACGGTGGCCGCCCGCGCCCAGAGCGGCGCGCCGTGCATCGACCGGCGCCGTTCGCCCGCGTCCAGCGCGTCGATGGCGGCGCCGTCCTTGCCGCTGGCCGCGTCGGCATCGCCGAGGAACTTCACGTAGCCGCCGAAGGGCAGCGCGGCGATCTGCCAGCGGGTGCCGTGGCGGTCGGTGCGGCTGACCAGCACCGGGCCGAAGCCGACCGAGAACACCTCGGCATGGATGCCCGACCAGCGGCCGACGATGTAGTGGCCGTATTCGTGGATCGCGACGATGATCGAAAGGGCGGCGACGAAGGCGACAAGGGTGAAGGCGATGTTGCCGAACTGGGGGATGAACTCCATGAGCCTCTTACGTCTCCATCTGCGCGATCTGGTGCCAGGCCGTCTGTCGGGCCATTTGGTCTGTCTCGAGCACGTCCTCAAGGCTTGACATGGGCGAAGTGAGGCAAATCCGCGACGATATCGCGTCCAGCGTCCGGTCCACCACCTCGGCCATCTGCATGAAGCCGATGCGCCCGCCGATGAAGCCGTCGAGCGCGATCTCCTTGGCGGCGTTGAACGCCGCGCCCGAGCGGCCGCCGGTCTCCATCACCTCGCGCGCGATGCGCAGCGCGGGGTAGCGCGTCAGGTCGGGGGCGTAGAATTCCAGCGTGGCGATCTGAGCCAGGTCGATCCGCGCCACCGGCAGGTCGCGCCGGTCGGGCCAGTGCAGGGCGTAGCCGATGGCGTGGCGCATGTCGGGCGCGCCCAGATGCGCCATCAGCGCCCCGTCGACGAAGCCCACCAGCGCGTGGACGATGGACTGGGGGTGGATCACGGCCTCGATCTTCTCGGGCGGGACGCCGAAGAATTCCTTGGTCTCGATCAGCTCCATGCCCTTGTTGAACATGGACGCGCTGTCGATGGTGATGCGCTGGCCCATCGCCCAGTTGGGGTGCGCGCCCGCGTCCTTGACGGTGGCCTTGGGCAGCGCCTCGAGCGGCCAGTCGCGGAGGCCCCCGCCGGACGCGGTGATGATGATGCGCTCGACCGCCGCGATGTCCTCGCCGACGAGGCCCTGGAACACCGCCGAATGCTCGCTGTCCACAGGCAGGATGGTGGCGCCGTGGGCCTTCGCCTCTTGTAGAAGAAGCGGCCCGGCGGTGACGAGGCTTTCCTTGTTGGCCAGCGCCAGCGTGGTGCCGTGGCGCAGCGCACGGAACCCGGGCGCCAGGCCCGCGGCGCCGACAATGGCCGACATCACCCAGTCGGCGGGCCGGTCGGCCGCCTCGACCAGCGCCCCCTGCCCCGCCGCGGCCTCGATCCCGGTGCCGGCCAGCGCCGCGCGCAGGTCGTCCAGCCGGTCGTCGTAGGCGGTGACGGCGACCTGCGCGCGCAGGCGGATCGCGTCGGCGGCCAGCCGCGCGACATTGCCGCCGCCGGTCAGCGCGACGACCTCGTAGGCGCCGGGGGCGCGCGCGATCAGGTCGACCGTGTTCTGGCCGATCGACCCGGTGGACCCGAAGATGGAGACCCTGCGCATCGCCGCCCCCCTCAGCCTAGCCCGGCAGCAGCGGGAAGGCGGTGAAGGTCTCGATGATGACCAGCACAAAGGCCGCCCCCAGCAGCGCGTCGAAGCGGTCGTAGACGCCGCCGTGGCCGGGCAGCAGGTTCGAGCTGTCCTTGACGCCCGCGTGGCGCTTGACCGCCGATTCCAGGATGTCGCCCATCTGCCCCGCGAAGGACAGGAGCACCGAGATCGCGATCAGCTCGGGGCCCGAGCCGGTGGCGGCCATGAAGGCCCAGCCGACCAGCGCGGCGCCGACCCAGCCCGCGACGGTGCCCGACCAGGTCTTTTTCGGGCTGACGCGGGGCCAGAATTTCGGCCCGCCGAGGATGCGGCCGGCGAAGTAGCCCAGGATGTCGGTGGCCGCGACCAGCAGCACCAGCCACAGCATCCAGACCAGGCCGAAGGAATCGCGGTGCAGGATCAGGCCCACGCCCGCGACGAGGATCATGGCGAGCATCCCGCCAAGGATGCGGCGGTTGGTCTGCATCACGGCGACCGCGGTGACGGGCACGGCGGCGGCCAGCGGCAGCGCGGCCCAGACCGGCAGGAGCTTGACCGCGAGGATGGCGGCCGCGGCCATGGCGCCCAGCATCCGCGCCCGGCGCGGCCCGCCGCCCAGCATCCGCACCAGTTCCCAGACCAGCGTGGCCACCACGGCCAGCACCAGCCCGGTGAACCACCAGCCCCCGGCCCAGACCGCGGCGAGACCGACGCAGGCAATGGCGGCCCCTGTCGCCACCCGGGTGGCGAGATCGGCGAAGCTGTCGCGGGCGAGCGCCAAGCCGACCTCAGGCCGGAACCGCGCCGAAGCGGCGGTCGCGCAGGCCGAAGCGGGCCAGCACCTCGGCGAAGACCTCGGGCGTGAAATCGGGCCAGAGCGTGTCGATGAACTCGTATTCCGCGTAGGCCGACTGCCAGAGCAGGAAGTTGGAGATGCGCGCCTCGCCGCTGGTGCGGATCACGAGGTCGGGGTCGGGCAGGACATGGGTGTCGAGGTAGCGCGGAAAGGTCTCGTCGGTGATCGCGCGCGGGTCGAGCTTGCCCATCGCCACGTCATGGGCAAGGCGCCGGGCGGCGCGGGCCACCTCGTCGCGGCCGCCGTAGTTCAGCGCGATGGTCAGGTTGGTGCCGGTGTTGTGCGCCGTCATCAGCTCCAGCCCGTCCATCAGGTCGACCAGCGCGGGCTCCAGCTTGACCCGGTCGCCGATGAAGCGGACGCGGACGTTTTCCTCGAACAGCGAGGTCGCCTCGCGGCGGATGTAGCGCTTGAACAGCCGCATCAGGCCTGCGACCTCGGCCTGGGTGCGTTTCCAGTTCTCGGTCGAGAAGGCGAAGACGGTGAGGTAATCGACGCCGAGCCCCGGACAGGCGCGGACGATCTCCTTCACGCGCCGGGCGCCGGCATGGTGGCCGAACAGGCGCGGCCGGCCGCGCAGCTGCGCCCAGCGGCCGTTGCCATCCATGATGATGGCGACGTGGCGGGGCTGGGACTTGGTACTCGTCATGCGCGGCGGTCCTTGTGCGTCGGGGGGCTGTCCGTGTCTGTCTGGATCGGGTCTGTCGGGCAAGGCCGCATACGGACAGGCGGCCTGTCCGAACGGACAGGTGCCGCGCCGGCAGGGCTCAGACCTGCATGATCTCGCCCTGCTTGGCCTCGAGGGCGGCGTCGACCTTGGCGATGTGCTTGTCGGTCAGCTCCTGAACCTCGGTCTCCCAGAGCTTGGCGTCGTCCTCGGACATGCCCTGCCCCTTGGCCTTCTTGATCTGGTCCATGCCGTCGCGGCGCACGTTGCGGATGGCGACGCGGGCGTGCTCGGCATACTGCGCGGCGACCTTGGTCAGCTCGCGGCGGCGCTCCTCGTTCAGCTCGGGGATCGGCAGCATGATGATGGTGCCGTTGAGCTGCGGGTTGATGCCGAGGCCGCTTTCGCGGATCGCCTTTTCCACCTTGCCGACCATCGACTTGTCCCAGACGTTCACCGTGACCATGCGCGGCTCGGGCACGTTCACGGTGCCGAGCTGGTTGATCGGCGTCATCTGGCCATAGGCGTCGACCATCACCGGCTCCAGCATGCTGGCCGAGGCGCGGCCCGTCCTGAGCGACGCGAATTCCGTGCGCAGCGCGGCGATCGCCCCGTCCATCCGCCGCTCCAGGTCGTCGGTGTCGATCTCGATATCCTCGGACATGCCCCGTTCTCCGTCAGGTTCTGGTGTCTTGTTGGGTGTTTAGGCCCTCAGCCGACTTTTGTATAGGTGCCTTGCCCCGCAAGGATGCCCTTGAAGCCCCCGGGCTCGTCGAGGCTGAAGACGATGATCGGCAGGTCGTTCTCGCGCGCCAGCGCGATCGCGGACGCGTCCATCACGCCCAGGTGCTGGGCCAGCACCTCGTCGTAGCTGACCGCGTCGTAGCGCTTGGCGTCGGCGTGCTTCTTGGGGTCCTTGTCGTAGACGCCGTCGACCTTGGTGCCCTTGAAGATCGCCTCGCAGTTCATTTCCGACGCCCGTAGAGTGGCCGCGGTGTCGGTGGTGAAATAGGGGTTGCCGGTGCCCGCGGCGAAGATGCAGACGCGGCCCTTTTCCAGGTGCCGCACGGCGCGGCGGCGGATGTAGGGCTCGGCCACCTCGTCCATGCGGATCGCCGAGATCACGCGGGTGAACACGCCCAGACCCTCCAGCGCCGACTGCATCGCCAGCGCGTTCATCACGGTCGCCAGCATCCCCATGTAGTCGGCGGTGGTGCGCTCCATCCCCTGCGCGCTGCCCTGCAACCCGCGGAAGATGTTGCCGCCGCCGATCACCATGCAGATCTCGACGCCGAGGTCGCGCACCGATTTCACCTCGCGGGCGATGCGCTCGACGGTCGGCGGGTGCAGGCCGAAGCCCTGGTCGCCCATCAGCGCCTCGCCCGAGATCTTCAGCATCACGCGGCGATAGAGCGGCTCGACCGAGGCGGCGGTTGCGTCCGACATGGGGGGCTCCTGAGGCTTGGGTCCGGCAAGGGCGGCATTGCGCGCGGCGCACCATGGTCTAAAACCCGGGCGGGTTCAACGCCCCTTCGGCATCCCGTGCCGCCCTGCCCCTCCTGCCCCAGCCACGTGAACGTCGCCCGTCAAACCCTTGATCAAACTTGCAACCATCCCCTCGGACCGCCCGGTCCTGATCGCCGGCCCGACCGCCTCGGGCAAGTCGGCGCTGGCGCTGGCCATCGCCGAGGCGCGGGGCGGCGTGATCGTGAACGCCGACGCGATGCAGGTCTACGACGGCTGGCGCGTGCTGACCGCCCGCCCCCCGGAGGACGAGGAAGCGCGGGCGCCGCACCTGCTTTATGGCCACGTGCCGTTCGAGGCGGAGCACTCCGTGGGCGACTGGCTGCGCGAGGTGGTGCCGCTGTTGCAGGGGCCCGAACGGCCGATCCTGGTGGGGGGCACCGGCCTCTATTTCCGCGCCCTGACCGAGGGGCTGGCCGAGATCCCGCCGACCCCGCCCGAGGTGCGCGCCGAAGCCGAGGCGCGCGACCGCGACAGCCTGCTGGCCGACCTGGCCGTGGGCGACCCCGCGATCCTGCCCCGCATCGACACCCTGAACCTCGCCCGCGTCCGCCGCGCCTGGGAGGTGCTGCGCGGCACCGGGCGGCCGCTGTCGGCCTGGCAGGACGACACCGCCGCCCCGGCCCTGCCCCTGTCCGACGCCGTGGCGCTGGTGATCGACGCCGACCGCGACTGGCTGAACGCCCGCATCGCGCGGCGCTTCGACCGGATGCTGGATGAGGGCGCGCTGGACGAGGCCTGCGCCAACCTGCCCCGCTGGGACCGCGCCGGCGGCGCGAGAAAGGCGATCGGGGCGCCCGAGCTGATCGCGCATCTGCGGGGCGAGATGACGCTGGCCGAGGCCCGCGAGGCCGCCATCATCGCCTCGCGGCAATACGCCAAGCGGCAACGGACATGGTTCCGGGCGCGCATGGGCGGCTGGCGGCACCTGCCGCAGCCCTGAGCGCGGGATTGTCGTTTCGCCGCAATTCGGGGCCGCGCGGCCTGCCAAGGCACCGTCGGACTTGCAACTTCGCGATACGCACCGCAGCCTGCCCGGCATGGCCGACTCGCTTTCCAGCTACAGCGTCCTGTCCCTCGGCAAGCTGCGGATGCAGGAGCCGTGGCGGCTCGAGCTTCTGCACGCGCAGCGGCGCCACAGGCTCTACTGGATCACCCGCGGGCAGGGCCGGGTCACGGTGAACTGCATCACCCGCGGCTACGGGCCCAACACGGCGGTCTTTGCGCCCGCCGGCACGCAGCTGGCGCTGGAGCTGCCGAGCCAGGTGCAGGGGCTGGAGCTGTGCCTGCCGCCGGGCGCCGACCTCGGGCTGCCGGCCGAGCCGTTCCACCTGCGGATCTCGAACATCGAGGCGCAGGCGAGCCTGACCAGCCACCTGGAAAAGATCGAGCGCGAGCTGGCCGCGCAGGCGCCGGCGGTCGAGCGCGCGCTGATGGCCTACGGCCTGCTGGTCTCGGCCTGGACCGCGCGGGAGCTGAGCCGCAGCGAGGGCGCGGTGCTGCGGGAACGGACGCACCGGCTGGCCGAGCTGTTCTCGGCGGCGATGGAGGCGCAGTTCCGCTCGGGGCGCGGCATCGCCGACTACGCCGCCGCGCTGCAGGTCACGCCCACCCACCTGTCGCGGGTCTGCCGCGAGGCCGCGGGCCGGCCCGCCCACGCGCTGCTGGTCGAACGGATCATGCACGAGGCCCGGCGTCTGCTGCGCGACACCGACATGCCGGCGCGCGAGATCGCCGAGCAGCTGGGCTTTTCCTCGGCGGCCTATTTCACCCGCGCCTTCCAGCACGCGACCACCCGCACGCCGTCCGATTTCCGCGACGCGCCGCGGCGATTCTGACCGGCGGTGCCGAAAAAAAGGGCCGAAAACGGTTGCGGTTTGGGGCCATGTCGTTTTTGCTAAGGCAAAGCGTCGGATTTGTCGCCGCGTCCGGTTCGCCCCAGGATTGACGTAGGAAGGCCGGCGCTTTCGCGTCGCGTGCAGACGCGCGGAGGCGGACAGGGTGGTGCAGGGTGGACCCCGGCGCTGCCGAACGACCGAAAACAAGAGACAACGTCACAGGGAGACGATCATGCTGAACACCCCCGAAACGCATCTGGCCACGCATCCCGCGGCCGAGATGTACGCGGCGGAGTACAAGGCCGGCCAGTTGAGCCGGAGGGAATTCATGGTGCGCGCGACGGCGCTGGGCCTGTCGGCGACGGCCGCCTACGGCTTGATCGGGCTGAAGCCCGCGCTGGCGCAGCGCGCGACGCCGCCGATGGGTGGCAGCCTGCGGATTCAGCAGGGCGTCCTGGCGCTCAAGGACCCGCGCACCTACGACTGGTCCGAGATGGGCAACGTGACCCGCGGCCTGCTGGAATACCTGATCGAGTACAACCGCGACGGCAGCTTCAGCGGCGTGCTCCTCGAAAGCTGGGAATCCAACGCCGACGTCACCCAGTACACGCTGCGCCTGCGCCCCGGGGTCACCTGGAACAACGGCGACGCCTTCACCGCCGAGGACGTTGCGGCGAACTTCCGCGGCTGGTGCGACAGCACGGTCGAGGGCAACTCGATGGCCGCGCGGATGGGCGGGCTGGTCGATGCCGAGACGGGCCAGGCCCGCGAGGGCGGCATCGTCGTGGTCGATGACCTGACCGTGCAGATCAACCTGCCCGCGCCCGACATCACGCTGGTGCCCGGCATGGCCGACTACCCGGCCGCGATCCAGCACCGCGACCTGATCGGGACCAACCCGCTCGACCACGGCGTCGGCACCGGCGCCTACCGCATCGCCGACTACCAGGTCGGCATCGCCGCGCGGCTCGAGAAGAACCCCGATCACACCTACTGGGGCGAGGCCTATCTCGACGACGTCACGTTCGTCGACCTCGGCACCGACCCGGCCGCCTGGTTCGCCGCCGCCGAGGCGGGCGAGTTTGACATGACCTACCAGACGGTCGGCGAGTTCGTGGACCTGTTCGCGGCCGTGGGCTGGGAACAGTCGGACGTGACCACCGGCGCGACCCTCGCGGTGCGCTTCAACCAGCTGAACGCCCCCTACGACAACGTCGAGGTGCGCCGCGCAATCCTCGAGGCGGTGGACCTGTCGGTGGTGCTGGAACTGGGCATCAACGGCCAGGGCACGGTGGGCGAGAACCACCACGTCTGCCCGATCCACCCCGAATACGCCGAACTGCCGCCCATGGCGGTCGACAAGGACGCCGCGATGGCGCGCCTCGAGGCGGCGGGACAGGCCGATGCCAACTTCACCCTGATCTCGCTCGACGACGGGCTGGGCCGGTTCACCTGCGACGCGGTGGCCGCCCAGATGCGCGATGCCGGCATGACCGTCACGCGCGAGGTGCTGCCGGGCTCGACCTTCTGGAACGACTGGCTGAACTACCCGTTCTCGGCGACCGAGTGGAACCACCGCGAGCTGGGCGTTCAGATCCTCAACCTCGCCTACCGCTCGGGCGTGGCCTGGAACGAGACGGCCTTTGCCAACGCCGAGTTCGACACGCTGCTCGACCAGGCCAACGGCATCCAGGACGCCGCCGCGCGGCGCGAGGTGATGGCGCGCCTGCAGCAGATCATGCAGGAGGAGGCGGTCACGATCATTCCCTACTGGCGGTCGCTGTTCCGGCACTACCGCCCGGGCGTGGTGAACGCGGACATGCATCCGAAGTTCGAGATCAACATCCACCACCTCGGCCTCTCGGCCTGATCCGGGATCCGGGCCCGGGGCGGCGCCTGCCGCCCCGGGCCGCCCATGCCCGCAGCGGCGGGCCCTTCTCCAGCCCCGGGCGGCCGTGCCGGCCCTTGCCCGACACGGCCCCGCCCCCGCCCGGGCGGCGCCGCCAGAGACAGGAAGACCGATGGCCCTCTTCGTCTTGCGCCGGCTCGGCGTGATGCTCCTGACGGCGCTTTGCCTGACCTTCGTGGTGTTCTTCCTCACGAACCTGGCGCCGAACCTCGAAAAGCTGGCCAAGACCCAGGGCAACGCGCGCATGAGCGACGCCGAGGTCCTGTCGTGGCTCGACCGCAACGGCTATGGCGGGCCGCTCCTGGTGCGCTACGGCGAATGGCTGGGCGTGATGCCCGGCTGGACGCGGCTGGACGAGCCGACGGGCGAATGGCGCGGCCGGTGCCTCGCGCCCGGCCAGACCCCCGACGAGGCGCCGCGCCGCTGCGGCCTGCTGCAAGGCGATTTCGGCTTCTCGACCGTGTCCGACGCCGAGGTCGCCGCGATCATCCCCGAGCGCCTGCGGCTGACCGGCATCCTGATGTTCTGGGCCTTTGCGGTCATGGTGCCCTCGGCGCTCCTGGTGGGGGTGCTGGCCGGGATGCGCGAGGGCTCGCGGCTCGACCGGGCGCTGTCGACGGTGTCGATCGGGTCGACGGCGACGCCGGAATATGTGTCGGGGGTGATCTTCATCGTGCTGCTCGCCTCGTCGACCACGGGCATCTCGCCGCTCCTGTCCGAGCTGGGCTGGATCGAGGGGCGCACGCTGTTCCTGGGCTCGGCGCGCTCGGCGATGGACTCGGGCGTGACCTTCTGGAACTTCACCCTGCCGGTCATGACCATCGCGCTCTACGGGATGGGCTACATCGCGCGGATGACGCGGGCCTCGATGGCCGAGGTGATGACCGCGCAATACATCCGCACCGCGCGGCTCAAGGGCGTCAGCTTCCGCAACATCGTGCTGAAGCACGCGCTCAGGAATGCGCTGATCGCGCCCTTCACGGTCATCATGCTGCAGTTTCCGTGGCTGCTGACCGGGGTGGTGATCGTGGAGACGCTGTTCAACTACAACGGCTTCGGCTGGACGCTGGTGCAGGCGGCCTCGAACAACGACATCGAGCTGCTGCTGGCCTGCTCCATCGTGGCGGTGTTCGTGGTGCTGGTGACGCAGCTGATCTCGGACATCGGCTACGTCTTCCTCAACCCGCGCATCCGCATTTCCTGAGGGGGCAGACAGATGGAAAACCTGACCTGGTCCGGCGAGCTTGGCGCCGTCCTGAACCCGGTGCTTGCGCTGTCGGTGCTGGTGTTCGCGGCGGGCTTCGTGGCGAATTTCGTGATGACCCTTGCCGGGATGCGCGCGGGCGAGATGGTCGTGAACCCCGACCACACCCTCAGCCTGCGGCGCACGCCGGTGGACTACGCGCTGATGGCGATGAAATACGCGGTGCTGGTCTTCGTGCTGGGCTGCGCGGGCTACGTGGTCGGCGGCGTGTTGATGGGCGGGCCCGAGCGCACCGGCATCCTCGGCGCGATGGCGGCGCGCCTCCTGCCGGTCTGGGTCGGGCTGATCGCGGTCTTCGCCCTGTCGATCACGTTCAAGCGGCGCCTCGGCCTCTACGGCAAGCTGTTCGACAGCCCGATCGGGATGGTGGGCTTCTTCCTGGTGATGTTCTGGGTCTTTACCGCCATCTTCGCCGGCACCGTCGCCACCCACGGGCCGATCGACGTCATCAGCCAGATGCGCAACGAGCTGCCGGGCACCGCGCTGCCCGACCCGCGCGAGGGGCAATACGCCTGGTACCTGCTCGGCGGCGACAACCTCGGGCGCGACGTGTTCAGCCGCATGGTCTACGGCGCCTTCGAGGTGCTGAAGATCGCGCCGCTGGCGACGCTGTTCGCCTTCATGGTCGGGATCACGCTGGGCCTGCCGGCGGGCTACTACGGCGGGCGGCTCGACACGGTCATCACCTTCCTCGCCAACCTCGTGCTGGCCTTCCCGGTGATCTTGCTGTTCTACCTGCTGGTCACGCCCGAGATCGTGGCCGCCGGCATCCCCAACTACCTGTCGATGGTGCTGTTCCTGTTCCCGGTGCTGTTCCTGGTGGTGCTGTTCAACTCGCGCTACCGGACCCAGCCGGGGCTGCGCAACGTGATCGTGGCGGCGGTCGTGGCCGTGGGCGGCCTGTCCTACCTGTCGCTGATCTCGGATCCGTCGGACCCGGACCTGCCGCTCCTGTTCCGGCTCTGGCCCGAGGCGCTGGACCTGTTCGACATCCCCGGCAACCTGCTGATCGTGTTCGTGTCGGTGGTGTTCGTGAACTCGCCCACCGTGTTCCGCATCGTCCGGGGCCTCGTGCTCGACATCAAGACGCGGGACTACGTGGCCGCCGGCCAGACCCGCGGCGAGGGCCCGTGGTACATCATGCTGTGGGAGATCCTGCCGAACGCGCGCGGGCCGCTGATCGTCGATTTCTGCCTGCGCATCGGCTACACAACGATCCTTCTGGGCACGCTGGGCTTCTTCGGCCTCGGGGTCAGCCCCGAAAGCCCCGACTGGGGGTCCACGATCAACGAGGGCCGGCGGCTTCTGACGATCTACCCGCACCCGGCCCTGCCCCCGGCCCTTGCCCTGATGAGTCTCGTGCTGGGCCTGAACCTGCTTGCGGACGGTCTCCGCGAAGAAAGCCTGAAGGATTGAGGATGCGCCAGGCACACCGTCACGCCCAACGCGGGCTCGGCCCCCTTGCCGCGGTCCTGGGCCTGGCAGCGCTCGGGGCCATCGGCGCGGCGCAGGCACAAGCCGTCGACACCACCCCGCCGGCGCTGGCGGACCTCGGGCTTGGGCCGGCCGGGCCTGTCGACCCGTTGGCCTGTGGCGCGACGGCGGTCTGGCTGCGCCAGATCCTCTCCACGCAGCCAGAGGACAACCAGAACGCGGCCACGCTGACCCATGGGGCCTCCAGGCTCCTGTTCCAGATGATCTGGATCACGGCAACCGAAGAGAATGCCTGCAGGGGGCGCTTGTCGGACGTGACCGAACCCATCTTCGCGCGCGTGCGCGCGCAGCGCCCCGAGCTTGCCAGCCTGCGCGATGGCGGCATGAGCGGCGATGACATTACGATCGGCTTCATGACCCATTACGTCGCCTGCCGCGACGCCTTCGGCACCGCGCGTCTGGAAACGCTCTGGGCCGAGATGCAAGCCTCCGAGCACGGTCTGCCCTGCGGCTGGCAGAACTGAGCCCGGGCCGCACCCGAACAAGAAGGACAAAGACCCATGCTCGACCAATCCCCCGACACATCCGAGGTCCTTCCCGAAACCTATGACGGCCCGATCCTCGAGATCGAGAACCTGTCGATCTCCTTCTTCACGCGGCTACGGGAAATCCCCGCGGTGATGGATTTCTCCTGCACGGTCATGCCGGGCGAGGCGATGGGGCTGGTGGGCGAGTCGGGCTGCGGCAAGTCGACCGTGGCGCTGGGGGTGATGCAGGACCTCGGCGTGAACGGCCGGATCGTCGGCGGGTCGATCAGGTACAAGGGCCGCGATCTCAACGCCATGAGCCCCGAGGAGCTGCGCGCCATCCGCGGCAAGGAGATCGCCATGATCTACCAGGAGCCGATGGCCTCGCTGAACCCGGCGATGCGGATCGGCCGGCAGCTGATGGAAGTGCCGATGATCCACGAGGGCGTGTCGGAGGCCGAGGCCCACAAGCGCGCGCTCGAGGTCGTCACCGACGTGCGCCTGCCCGACCCCGAGCGGATGCTGCGCAGCTACCCCCACCAGCTGTCGGGCGGCCAGCAGCAGCGCATCGTCATCGCCATGGCGCTGATGTCGAAGCCGTCGCTCCTGATCCTCGACGAGCCGACCACCGCGCTGGACGTGACGGTCGAGGCCGCCGTGGTGGATCTGGTCAAGGATCTGGGCCGGAAATACGGCACCTCGATGCTGTTCATCAGCCACAACCTCGGGCTGGTGCTGGAGACCTGCGACCGGCTCTGCGTGATGTATTCCGGCGAGGCGGTCGAGACCGGGTCGATCACCGACGTCTTCGACAAGATGCAGCATCCCTACACGCAGGCGCTGTTCCGCTCGATCCCGCTGCCGGGGGCCGACAAGACCTCGCGGCCGCTGAAGGCGATCCCGGGCAACTTCCCCCTGCCCCACGAGCGCCCGCAGGGCTGCAACTTCGGGCCCCGCTGCGACTATTTCGAGGAGGGGCGCTGCAACGCCGACGCGATCCCGATGGCGGCGGTGCCGGGCGACGACCGGCACGAGACCCGCTGCCTGCGCTTTGCCGAGATCGACTGGACCGCGCCCCTGGTGGCCGACACCGACGGCGAGAAGGCCACGCCGGGGGACGTGGTGCTGAAGGTCGAGAAGCTGAAGAAATACTACGAGGTCGCGGCCAACGCGCTGTTCGGCGGCGGCGAGACGCGGGTGGTGAAGGCGAACGAGACGCTGAGCTTCGAGGCGCGCGAGAGCGAGACGCTGGCCATCGTGGGCGAGTCGGGCTGCGGCAAGTCCACGCTCGCCAAGGTGCTGATGGGGCTGGAGACCGCGACCGAGGGGCAGGTGCTGCTCGACAACCGGGCGATCCAGTCGACGCCGATCGAGGCGCGCGACACCAGGACGATCTCGTCGATCCAGATGGTGTTCCAGAACCCCTTCGACACGCTGAACCCGTCGATGACGGTGGGCCGGCAGATCATCCGGGCGCTGGAGGTGTTCGGGATCGGAAAGTCCGACGCCGAGCGGCGGCAGCGGATGCTGGAGCTGCTCGACCTTGTGAAGCTGCCCCGCGCCTTCGCCGAGCGGATGCCGCGGCAGCTGTCGGGCGGGCAGAAGCAGCGGGTGGGGATCGCGCGGGCCTTTGCGGGCGGCGCGCGGATCGTGGTGGCGGACGAGCCGGTCTCGGCGCTGGACGTGTCGGTTCAGGCGGCGGTGACGGACCTGTTGATGGAGATCCAGCGGCGGGAGAAGACGACGCTGTTGTTCATCAGCCACGACCTGTCGATCGTGCGCTACCTGAGCGACCGGGTGATGGTGATGTACCTGGGCCACGTGGTCGAGATCGGGACGACGGACCAGGTGTTTTCACCGCCCTATCACCCCTACACCGAGGCGCTGCTGTCGGCGGTGCCGATCGCGGACACCAGCGTGGAGAAGAAGCACATCGTGCTGGAGGGGGACATCCCGTCGGCGATGAACCCGCCGCCCGGCTGTCCGTTCCAGACGCGCTGCCGCTGGAAGGCGGAGGTGCCCGGGGGCTTGTGCGAGCGCGAGGTGCCGCCGGTTAAGCGCCTGGCGGAGGGGCACGAGATCAAGTGCCACCTGGCCGAGGACATCCTGCGGCGGATGGAGCCGGTGATCGTGGTGAACGCGGACTGAGGGCGGGGCGGCTCGTCGCGGACGCTCCTCGCGGGGACAAGGTGCGGCGGTCGAAGGGTCCGGCGTGGAGCTGGCGGGTGAGGGCGGACCGGGGGCCAGCCCCCGGACCCCCGGAGTATTTTTCAAGCAAAGATGGGGGGGCGGTCAGCCCGCGGTGCCGATGTTGCCGGAGGCGACGGCGAGGGACTTGACCACCGCGTGCACGGGCAGCCCCGGGGCGAGGCCGAGCGCCGCGACGGAGCGTTGCGTGACGCGGGCGAGCAGGATGGCGTCGCCGGCGCGCAGGCGCACCAGGGCGCCGGGGCCGCGGCCGGGGTGGACCGAGAGCACCTGGGCGGGGAGCAGGTTCAGCGCCGAGAGACCCGCCGGGCGGTCGCGGGCGATCAGCACGTCCTGCGCCTCGATGCGGAGGCGGACGCGGGCGCCCGGCGCCGCGTCGAGGCGCGGCAGGTAGAGGGTGCCGCCGGCGCCGGCGAGGCGGGTGAGGCCGTCGGCCTCCTGCGCCTCGACCACCGCCTCGATCACCGCGCCGGCCGTGCCGGGGTCGAGGGCGGGGACGGCGCCGGGGTCCGACAGCACCTCGGCCGCGCTGCCCCGGGCCACGACGCGACCGGCGTCGAGGGCGACGACGGTGGTAGCGAGCCGCGCGACCTCCTCCATCGCGTGGGAGACGTAGAGGATCGGCAGGCGGGACTGGTCGCGGAGGCGTTCGAGGTAGGGCAGGATCTCGGATTTCCGGGCCGGGTCGAGGGCGGCGAGCGGCTCGTCGAGGAGGAGGAGGCGGGGGCCCGACAGGAGCGCCCGGCCGATGGCGACGCGCTGGCGTTCGCCGCCCGAGAGCGCGCCGGGGCGGCGGGCGAGGAGCGCCGCGATGCCGAGGAGGTCGGTCACGGGCCCGAGCTCGGCCTGGCCCTCGCGCAGGCGGCCCCGGCGGCGGGCGCCGTAGAGCAGGTTCTGCCGGACCGACAGGTGCGGGAAGAGCCGCGCCTCCTGGAACACGTAGCCGACCCGGCGGGCCTGCGGCGGCGGCCAGAGCCCGGCGGCGGTGTCCACCAGCACCGCGCCGTCCAGCGCGATGCGGGCGCGGTCGGGGCGCATCAGCCCCGCGATCACGTTGGCGACCGTGGTCTTGCCCGCCCCCGACCGCCCGATCAGCGCGGTCACGCCCGGCGGCGCGTCGAAGGCCACGTCGAGTGCGAGGCCCTCGAAGCGGTGGGCGATCTCGACCGACAGGCTCATGCGCCGGCCACCCGCCGCGCCGCGCGCGCCGCGACCCATTCCGAGACCAGCAGCGCCCCCATCGACAGCACCACGGCAAGGACCACCATCCGCGTCGCCGCCCCCTCGCCCCCCGGCACCTGGAGAAAGGCGTAGACGGCAAGCGGCAGGGTGCGCGTCTCGCCGGGGATGTTGGAGACGAAGGTGATCGTGGCGCCGAATTCCCCCAGCGCCTTGGCGAAGCCGAGGATCGCCCCCGCCACGACCCCCGGCAGGGCCAGGGGCAGCGTCACCGTCAGGACCACCGCGGGCCGCCCGGCGCCGAGGGTGGCCGCGGCCTGTTCCAGCCGGGGGTCCACCGCCTCGATCGACAGGCGCATGGCGCGGACCATCAGCGGGAAGGCCATGACGGCGGCGGCCACGGCCGCGCCGGTCCAGCGGAAGGCGATGGGCAGGCCGACGGCATCAAGCGCCTGGCCGAGCGGCGCCTGCGGCCCGAAGGCGAGCAGCAGGAGGTATCCCGTCACCACCGGCGGCAGGACAAGCGGCAGGTGCACGAGCCCGTTGAACAGCGCCTTGCCCGGGAAGGACCAGCGCGCCAGCGCATGCGCCGCCAGCAGCGCCGGGGGCAGCGCCAGCGCCACGGCAAGCAGGCCCACCCGCAGCGACAGCGCGAGGATCTCCCATTCCGCGGGGCTGGGCGGGGCGAACATCAGCCGCCGGGCAGGCCGAAGCCCTGGGCGCGGAACACGGCCGCGGCGGCCTCGGACTGCAGGAAGGTGAGGAAGGCCCGCGCCCCGGCCATGTCGCCCGTGGCGATGGCCGCGGCGGGATAGAGGATCGGGTCATGGGCCTCGGGCGGGACCGCGGCGATCACGGCGACGCGCGGCTCGGCCACGGCGTCGCTGGCGTAGACGATGCCCACCGGCGCGGCGCCCACGGCGACGAGGGCCAGCGCCGCGCGCACGTTGTCCGATTCGACCACGCGGGGCGCGACCGCGTCCCAGAGGCCGAGATTGGCGAGGGCCTGCCGCGCGTAGATGCCCGCCGGGACCGCCTCGATCAGGGCGAGCGACAGCCGGCCGTCCCCGATCCGGGCCGGGAGCGCGCCGGGGTCTGCAAGGTCGAGGGGCGCCGCATCCGCCGCGCCTGCCACCACCACGAGGCTGTTGGTCAGGAGGTCCGACCGGCTGCCCTCGGCCACCAGCCCCGCGGCCGCGACCGTGTCCATCCAGGCGGGGCTGGCCGAGATGAAGACATCGGCCGGGGCGCCCGCCTCGATCTGGCGCGCGAGGGCGGAGGAGCCGGCCAGGACCAGCGTGAGCGTGCCGCCCGTCTCGGCAGCCCAGAGGGTGGCGATCTCGTCGAGCGCGGTGCCGAGCGAGGCCGCGGCCAGCACGGTCAGGTCCTGCGCCGGCGCGGCGGCGGGGGCCAGCGCAAGGGCCAGCGCCGCAAAACCGGCGCGCAGGCGGCGGGGCAGATCGGGCCGGGGCGGCATGGGACACCTCGTCGGGGCGGGTCGATATGTATGGTGAGACATAACGCGCCGGGGCCGCGCCCGGCAAGCGCTGGTTTCGCCTTGGGGCCCGGGGTGGGTCAGCGGCCCGGCGCGCCCGTCCGCAGCAGCCGCGCGATGCCGTCGATCTCGGGCGCGCCGAGGGCTGCCACCTGCGCCTCGAGCGCGCGGTAATGCGCCAGCACCGCCGCCCCCTCGCCGGTCAGCCGCGCGCCGCCGCCCCGCGCGCCACCGCGGCTGGTGTCCACCAGGGGCCGGGCGAAGGCGGCATTCATCTCCTCCACCAGCGACCAGGCGCGGCGGTAGCTCATCCCCATCCGCCGCCCCGCCGCGGCGATCGAGCCCTCGGCGGCGATCCCCTCCAGCAGGTCGGCCTTGCCGGGGCCGAACATGGTGCCGTCCTCGCCGAACAGGAGACGGAGCCGGATGGTGGTGGGGGGCGCTGCCATGGCGCGCAGCATGGCGGGCGGCGCGGGGCCGGGCAAGCGCGAAGCCGTTTGCAGGCCGCGGCGCCCACGCTAGGCTGCGCCCATTCCCGCAAGGAGACTGGCCTTGCCCGACACCGCGCCCCAAGCCCCCCTCGACGGGCTCGCCATCCGCGTCCGCGGGCAGGTGCAGGGCGTGGGCTTCCGCCCCTTCGTGTGGCAACTGGCGCAGGCCCATGGCGTGACCGGCGAGGTGCTGAACGACGCCGAGGGCGTGCTGATCCGCGCCCGCGGGGCGACGCAGGCCTTCCTCGCGGCCCTCTCGGCCGAGGCGCCGCCGCTCGCCCGCGTCGACGCGGTGGAGACCGCGCCGCACCGCTTCGCCACCGCGCCCGCGGCCTTCCTCATCGCCCCCTCCGACGGGGTCGGCGCCCGCACCCGCGTGACCCCGGACGCCGCCACCTGCCCCGCCTGCCTGGCCGAGATCCGCGACCCCGCCGACCGCCGCGCCGGCTATGCCTTCGCCAACTGCACCCATTGCGGCCCGCGCTTCTCGATCCTCGACCGGCTGCCCTACGACCGGGCGCAGACCGCCATGGCCGCCTTCGAGATGTGCCCCGCCTGCCGCGCCGAATACGAGGACCCCGGCGACCGCCGGTTCCACGCCCAGCCCGTCGCCTGCCCCGACTGCGGGCCGCATCTGTGGCTGGAACCGACCGCCTCCATCTTTGCTTCGGAAAATACTCCGGGGGGAGTCGCCCGTGGCGACGGGGGGCAGAGCCCCCCAGGCGACGCCGCCATCCCGGACGCCGCCCGGCTCCTGCGCAGCGGTCACATCCTTGCCATCAAGGGCCTCGGCGGTTTCCACCTCGCCTGCGACGCCACGGACGCCGAGGCCATCGCCCGTCTCCGCGCCCGCAAGCGCCGCCCGACCAAGCCGCTGGCCCTCATGGGCACCGAGGCCATGATCCGCACCCATGCCGCCCCCACCGAGGCCGAATGGGACCGCCTGAAAAGCCCCGCCGCCCCCATCCTGCTCCTCGCCCGCACAGGCGACACCCTGCCCGACGCGCTCGCCCCCGGCCAGACCACCCTTGGCTGGATGCTGCCCTACACGCCGCTCCACCATCTGCTGCTCGACGCGGTCGGCCGCCCGCTGGTGATGACCTCGGGCAACCTCTCGGGCGAGCCGCAGGTGATCGGCAACACCGAGGCGCGGGAGAAGCTCGGGCGCTTCGCCGACGCGCTCCTGCTGCACGACCGCGACATCCGCCGGCGGCTCGACGACAGCGTGGAGCGGGTCACGGCCCACGGGCCGATGATCCTGCGCCGGGGCCGCGGCCGCGTGCCGGGCACCCTGCCGCTCCCTCCGGGCTTCGAGGACGCGCCGGACGTGCTGGCGCTGGGCGGGCAGATGAAGGGCGCGATCTGCCTGACGAGGACCGGGCAGGCGCTCCTGTCCCATCACCTCGGCGATCTCGACGACCGGCTGTGTTTCGACGAGTTCCGCAAGGCGGTGGCGGATTACGCGCAGCTCTTCGACCACGCGCCCGCGCGGCTCGCCTGCGACCTGCACCCGGGCTACCGGGCCAGCCAGGTCGCCCGCGCCATGGCCGAGGCGCAGGGGCTGGAGCTGGTCGAGATCCAGCACCACCACGCGCATCTGGCAAGCTGCCTCGGCGAACACCTCTGGCCCCGCGACGGCGGGCCGGTGGCGGGGATCGTGCTGGACGGGCTGGGGCTGGGGCCGGACGGGACGATCTGGGGCGGCGAGGTGCTGGTGGGCGGTTACGCGGGCTTTGCCCGCGCGGCCTGGCTGAAGCCCGCCCCCCTGCCCGGCGGCGACGCGGCGAACCGGGAGCCCTGGCGCAACGCGCTGGCGCGCCTCGACCAGGCGGGCCTGCACCGCCGCGCGGAGGGCCTCTGGCCCGACAAGCCGCTTGCCCCCCTGCGGCAGGCGATCGCGCAGGGCCTGAACGCGCCGCTCTCCTCCTCGGCCGGGCGCCTCTTCGACGGCTTCGCCGCCCTCCTCGGCGCGGCCCCGGACCGGCAGAGCCATGAGGGCGAGGCCGCCATGGCGCTCGAGGCGCTGGCCCGCGGCACCCCCGCCCCCCTCGCCCTGCCCGTCACGGCCGGCGCCATCGACCCCGCCCCGCTCTTCGCCGCCGCCCTCGCCCCCGACGCGCCGCCGCCTGCAACCCTCGCCGCGCTGTTCCACGTCACGCTGGCCACCGCCTTCGCCGACCTCGCCCGCGCCGAGCTGGAGGCCGGCCGCGCCGTGGCCGTGGCGCTCTCGGGGGGCTGTTTCCAGAACGCGCTCCTGCTCGACCTGACCCTCCGCGCGCTCGACGGGCTGCCCGTCCTGCACCACCAGGCCACCCCCGCGAACGACGGCGGCCTCGCGCTGGGCCAGGCGCTGGTCGCGGCCGCCCGCCGGTAACGCGCTTGCCACCCGCGCCCGAAACCGGACAGCGGGATGCCGGCCGGGGCGTTTGATCCAGATCAAATTGGCCCCTAACCCGATGATGCCGCGACGTTTTATTGTCGCACCCCGCGCCGCGCCCCCGGCTTTGCGACACCCCCGGGGAAGCTGTCACCTCTCTGTCACGATGGAATCCGTCCGTCCGCGGCCAGCCCCGCGCGCGGATCAGCGTGAGGGAGGACCGGCCCCGTGCCCGCGACCGAAACATTCTACGACGTGATGCGCCGGCAGGGGATCACCCGCCGCAGCTTCATGAAATACTGCTCGCTGACCGCCTCTGCGCTGGGCCTCGGGCCCGCCTTCGTGCCGCAGATCGCCCATGCGATGGAAACCCGCCCCCGCACGCCGGTGATCTGGCTGCACGGGCTCGAATGCACCTGCTGCTCGGAAAGCTTCATCCGCTCCGCCCACCCGCTGGTGCGCGACGTGGTGCTGTCGATGATCAGCCTCGACTACGACGACACGCTGATGGCGGCGGCCGGCCACCAGGCCGAGGCGGCGCTGGAGCAGGTGATCGAGGAATACCGCGGCAACTACATCCTCGCCGTCGAGGGCAACCCGCCCCTGAACGAGGATGGCATGTTCTGCATCACCGGCGGCCGCCCCTTCGTCGAGAAGCTCCGCCACGCCGCCGAGGGCGCGCAGGCGATCATCAGCTGGGGCGCCTGCGCCTCCTACGGCTGCGTCCAGGCCGCCCACCCGAACCCGACGCAGGCCACGCCCGTCCACGAGGTGATCACCGACCGCCCGATCATCCGCGTGCCCGGCTGCCCGCCGATCGCCGAGGTGATGACCGGCGTCATCACCTACATGCTGACCTTCCAGCGCCTGCCCGAGCTCGACCGCCAGGGCCGGCCCGCGATGTTCTACGGCCAGCGCATCCACGACAAGTGCTACCGCCGCGCCCATTTCGACGCCGGCCAGTTCGTCGAGGCCTGGGACGACGACAACGCCCGCCGCGGCTACTGCCTCTACAAGATGGGCTGCCGCGGCCCGACCACCTACAACGCCTGCTCCACCATCGGCTGGAACGAGGGCGTCAGCTTCCCGATCCAGTCCGGCCACGGCTGCATCGGCTGCTCCGAGGAAGGCTTCTGGGATGCGGGCTCCTTCTACGACCGCGTGACCGACCTGACCCAGTTCGGGGTCGAGGCGAACGCGGGCCAGATCGGCGGCGCGGCGGCGGCGGCCGTGGGCGGCGCGGTCGCGGTCCATGCCGCGGTCTCGGCACTGAAATCGGCACAGGTCAAGCGGCAGCAGGCCGCGCGCGAGGAGGCGTAACCCATGGTCGTCCAAACCCCCAACGGCTTCTCGCTCGACACCGCGGGCCAGCGCATCGTCGTCGACCCGGTCACCCGAATCGAAGGCCACATGCGCTGCGAGGTGAACGTCGACGCCGACAACGTGATCCGCAACGCGGTGTCCACCGGCACCATGTGGCGCGGCCTCGAGGTCATCCTGCGCGGGCGTGACCCGCGCGACGCCTGGGCCTTCACCGAACGGATCTGCGGCGTCTGCACCGGCACTCACGCGCTGACCTCCGTGCGCGCGGTCGAGGACGCGCTGGGGATCGAGATCCCCGACAACGCGAACTCGATCCGCAACATGATGCAGCTGAACCTGCAGATCCACGACCACGTCGTGCATTTCTACCACCTGCACGCGCTCGACTGGGTGAACCCGGTCAACGCGCTGCGCGCCGATCCCCGCGCGACCAGCGAGCTGCAGCAGACGGTGGGCCCGAACCACCCGATGTCCTCGCCCGGCTATTTCCGCGACGTGCAGAACCGGCTCCGGCAGTTCGTGGAATCGGGGCAGCTGGGCCTGTTCCGCAACGGCTACTGGGACAACCCCGCCTATCTCCTGCCGCCCGAGGCGGACCTGATGGCGGTGACCCACTACCTCGAGGCGCTCGACCTGCAGAAGGAGATCGTCAAGGTCCACACCATCTTCGGCGGCAAGAACCCGCACCCGAACTGGCTGGTGGGCGGCGTGCCCTGCCCGATCAACGTGCATTCCACGGGCGCGGTCGGCGCGATCAACATGGAGCGGCTGAACCAGGTCTCGACCATCCTGTCGCTCTGCGACGACTTCGTGCGCAACGTCTACATCCCCGACGTGATCGCCATCGGCGGCTTCTACCGCAACTGGCTGCACGGCGGCGGGCTCTCGTCGCAGGCCGTGCTCAGCTACGGCGACATCCCCGAGCACGCCAACAACTTCGCCCCCGAGACGCTGCACCTGCCCCGCGGCGCGATCATCAACGGCGACCTGTCCACCGTGCACGAGGTCGACATCCGCGACCCCGAGCAGATCCAGGAATTCGTCGACCACAGCTGGTACGACTACGGCGAACCCGGCGTGGGCAAGCACCCCTGGGACGGCGTCACCAACGCCAAGTTCGAGCTGGGCGAGAACACCGTCGGCTCGCGGACCAACATCCGCGAGATCGACGAGGCGGCGAAATACTCGTGGATCAAGGCCCCGCGCTGGCGCGGCCACGCGATGGAGGTGGGCCCGCTCGCCCGCTACATCGTCGGCTACGCCTCGGGCCACGAGCAGATCACCGACCAGGTCACGGGCCTCCTGCGCACCATGGACCTGCCGGTGGAGGCGCTGTTCTCGACGCTCGGCCGGACCGCGGCCCGCGCGCTCGAGGCGCAGTATTGCGCCGATCTCCAGAGGCACTTCTTCGACAAGCTGGTGACCAACATCCGCAACGGCGACGAATCCACCGCCAACGTGGCCCGCTGGGACCCCTCGACCTGGCCCGCATCCACCCGCGGCGTCGGCTTCACCGAGGCCCCGCGCGGTGCGCTCGGCCACTGGGTCAGCATCGCCGACGGCCGGATCGAGAACTACCAGTGCGTCGTGCCGACCACCTGGAACGGCAGCCCACGGGACGCCGCGGGCAACATCGGGGCCTTCGAGGCGTCGCTGCTCGGCACCCCGATGGAACGCCCCGAGGAGCCGGTCGAGATCCTGCGCACCCTGCACAGCTTCGACCCGTGCCTGGCCTGCTCCACCCACGTCATGTCGCCCGACGGGCACGAACTGACCACCGTCAAGGTCCGCTGAGGAGACACCCCGATGAAGAAGCCCGCCCTTTTCGCCGCCGCCTTCCTCGCCGCCCGGCCCGCGCTCGCGCATCCCGGCCATGACGAGGCCGCGACGGCCGCCCACTGGGTCTCGGACGTCTCGCACCTGGCCGTCGTGGCCGCGCTGGCCGCCCTCTCCGTCATCGTGATCGGCGCGGGCCTCGCCCGCCGCCGCGCCCGGGCCCGGAGGAGGGCGGAATGAAGGACACCTCCCGCGACGAGGAGCCGATCCGCTCCACGCCCATCCACAGCGTCCGCGACGATGTCGAGGTGCTGCCGGGCTCGCTCCTGACCGGCGACGCCACCGCCGCCGACATCGAAAGCATCCGCCGCCGCACCAGCGTCTACGTCTACGAGGCGCCGGTGCGCCTGTGGCACTGGATCAACGCGGCCGCGATCATCGTGCTGTGCGTGACCGGCTGGTTCATTCCCAACCCGCCGCCCACCATGCAGATCGGCGAGGCGACGCACCAGTTCACCTTCGGCTACATCCGCTTTGCCCATTTCGCGGCGGCCTTCGTCATGACGGTCGGCTTTCTCGGGCGGATCTACTGGGCCTTCGTCGGCAACCACCACGCCCGGCAGCTGTTCATCCTGCCGGTGTGGAACCGCCGCTGGTGGCAGGAGGTCATGTTCGAGCTGCGCTGGTACCTGTTCCTCGAACGCGAGCCCAAGAAATACGTGGGCCACAACCCGCTGGCGCAGACCGCGATGTTCTTCTTCATGACGCTGGGCATCACCTTCATGATCTTCACCGGCTTCGCGCTCTATTCCGAGGGGCTGGGGCTGGGGTCGTGGGCCGACCGGATGTTCGGCTGGATCATCCCGCTGGTCGGCGGCAGCCAGGCGCTGCACGGCATCCACCAGCTGGGGATGTGGGCGATCCTCGTGTTCATGATCATCCACATCTACGCCGCCATCCGCGAGGATATCCTGTCGCGGCAGTCGATGGTGTCGACCATGATCTCGGGCCACCGCACCTTCAAGGACGACCGGCCCGACTGAGGCCGCGCCATCCCCGACACGATCGGACGGGCGCCCCGCACCAGCGGCGCCCGTTCTGATTGTGGTCGCCAACTTTCTACCTGAGCGAATAAATATATCCACCTTGGACAACCTGAAGTTGACTCAGATCAAGTTGCCCCTGTGTCCGGCGGCATACCGATAACGCAGTATCCGGTTTCGCGCCGGACCGACCGAAGCATGGCCAGGGCGTCAGACACCCAGGGGCGGCCATGCCGGCAGGAAGGACATGGCATGACCGACCGCACGCTGATCCTCGGAATCGGAAACCTGCTCTGGGCGGACGAAGGCTTCGGCGTCCGCTGCGTGGAACGGCTGGCCGAGCGGGCGGGTTTCGGCCCAGAGGTCCAGATCATGGATGGCGGCACCCAGGGGCTCTACCTGCTGCCCTTCCTCGAGGATGCCCGCAACCTGCTGGTGTTCGACGCGGTCGACTACGGCCTGCCGCCGGGCATGATGAAGGTGGTCGAGAACGAGGCCGTCCCCGCCTTCATGGGCGCCAAGAAGATGAGCCTGCACCAGACCGGGTTCCAGGACGTGATCGCCACCGCCCAGCTCAAGGGCATCTGCCCCGACCGGCTGTGCCTGATCGGGGTGCAGCCGGAGGAGCTGGAGGATTACGGCGGCGGCCTCCGCCCCATCGTCGCCGCCCAGATCGACCCCGCCGTCGACCGCGGGCTGGACAAGCTGGCGCAGTGGGGCGTGCACCCCACCGGCCCCGGCACCGGGTCGCCCGACCTCGCCGATGTCGCGCTCCGCCGCGACGCCTACGAGGGCGGCCGCCCGTCCGAGGACATGGCCTACCGCCACGGCGACGAACGCTTCGTGCCGGGCCGGAGGCGCTGAGATGTGCATCGGCACGCCCGTGCAGGTCGTCTCGGTCGAGGGGATCGCCGCCATCGCCCGTGACGGCGACCGGCTGGTGCGCATCGACCTGTCCCTGACCGGCCCCGTGGCGCCCGGCGCCTGGGTGCTCGATTTCCTCGGCGCCGCCCGCGAGGTGCTGGACGAGGGCGAGGCGCTGAAAATCCGCGCGGCGCTGGAGGGCCTGCGCTCCGTCATGCAGGGCGGCGCGCTCGGCGATGCCTTTGCCGACCTCGAGGCCACCGGCCCCCGCCTGCCCGCCCACCTGCAGGCCGCGCTCGACGCCGGCCGCACCACCGGATGAAGGAGACGCGCATGAGCCACCCCCTGATCGACCGCCTGACGACCGAGCTGGGCTGGCCGCGCCTGGCCGACCCCGCCGCCCGCGACGCCTGGACCACCGCGCCCGGCACCCATGTCCTGTTCATCCCCGGCGACCCGAAGCGCAACCTTGAAAGCGCCGATGTGGCCGTGATCCTGCCCGAGCTGAAACAGGCCTTCCAGGGCGCCTTCGACTGCGCCGTGATCGACGACGCCATCGAGGAGGCCACCCGCACCGAAACCGGCGTGTACAAGACCCCCTCGCTCGTCTTCTTCCGCGACGGCCGCCAGATCGGCGCGATCCCCCGCGTGCGCGACTGGGCCGACTACATGGGCCGCGTCGCGCAGATCCTGTCCGCCCCCGCCACCGCCGCCGCCGCCGAGTAGGACGCACCCATGCCCGCCGATTTCCACCTTCCCCCCATGGGCTTCGGCCCCGGCTCGCAGCCCGACCCCTCGGGCGAGGAACTGACCTACATGTCGATGCCGCAGGACATGATGGTCTATGCCCCCCACTACCCCGAGATCGAGAACAGCTCGGCCGTCGGCCCCGCGCTGATCCTGCTGCGGCAGGTCGCCGGCGCCTGCGCGCGCGTCGCCGCGGGCGGCGCGACGGAGCGGTTCGAGACCGGCGGGCTTGACGCCGCGAACCGGGCGCTGATCGCCGAGACGCTGGGCACCGGCGAGGTGTCGGTCAAGATCCGCACCATCCCGGCCATCGCCGCGCAGGAAAGCCGCTTTGCCGGCGTCTGGGTCCTGTCGGGCCTCGACCATGACGCGATCGAGGTGGGCCCGATCCCGTCCCGCGCCCTGTCGCCGGGCCTGACGCCCCGCCGCGCCGCCAGGGGCGCCGAGGCCCCCCGCGCGGGCGCCGTCATCAACGCCCCGCCGATCTACGCGGAGCTTGCCGACAAGTCCGCGTCCTGGGCGGGCAAGGACGACCTCCATGTCGTGAACCTGTCGCTCCTGCCGCACACGCCCGAGGACCTGGTCTGGCTCGACGCCGCCCTCGGTGAAGGCGCGGTCACGATCCTCAGCCGCGGCTACGGCAACTGCCGGATCACCGCGACCGCCCTGCCCCATGTCTGGCGCGTGCAGTTCTTCAACTCGATGGACAGCCTGATCCTCGACACCTTCGAGGTGACGGCGATGCCAGAGGTCGCGCTGGCTGCGCCCGAGGACCTGGCGGACTCGAGCAGCCGTCTCCTCAAGGTGCTGGAGGCCATCGCATGAGCTTCGAGGGGGGCTATCACCACGCCGCGAACGGGCTCAGCGACCGGGCCGTGCTGGAGTGCAAGATCTGCTGGTGGGTCTATGACCCCGCCACCGGCGACGACACCCGCCAGATCGACCCCGGCACGCCCTTCACCGCCCTGCCCGAGGACTGGTCCTGCCCCGATTGCGGCGCCGGCCCGACGCAGTTCCTCGTCAAGGACGACCCTGGCGCGCCCGCGCTGATGATCGAGGCGATGATCCGCGAGCGGACGAAGCGGCTGGTGGCCGATTTCACCGAGATCTGGAACGCCAAGATGCGCGACGTGCCGATGGTGAACCCCACCCTGCATGTCGAGGCCGTGGGCTTCCGCCTGCATGAAGGCCGCCCGCTCGGCGTGCTGATGTCGCCCTGGTTCATGAATCTCGTCCTGCTGCCCGCCGAGGGCGAGGACTGGTCGGGGCTGAAGCCGGGCGTCAAGGAAGTGATCGGCTTTCCCTCGGGCGACTACGAGTTCACCCAGAACACCCGCGAGCTGACCGGCGGCTACAAGGCGTGTTCGCTGTTCTCGATGATGGGCGAGTTCCGCACCCAGCAGGCCGCGCGCGACGTGGCGCTGGCGGTGATGGGCGCGCTCTTCGACCCCGCGAACCGGGCCGAGACCGACCGCGCGGCCGACATCCGCGCCGCCCGCGAGGCCGAGCTTGCGCCGCCGCCCGAGCTCGACCCCGCACCGTCGCGCCGCGCGGTGCTGACCGGCGGCCTGTCGGCGGAGCGCGGATGATGCTCGACCGGGTCGCCCCCACCCCCCTCCGCGCCGTGCCGGGCCCCGCCCTGCCGGTCGAGGCGCTGGTGCTGGGCCGCCCGGTGGCCGAGGCCGCGGCGCTTTTGCCGCGGCTGTTCAACCTGTGCCGCGCGGCGCAGGGCGTGGCGGCCGCGCTGGCGCTGGACCTGCCCCCGCCCACCGCCGACATCGGCGCGGAAATCCGGCGCGACCACCTGCTCAAGCTCTTCGTGCAGCTTCCCGGGCGTTTCGGGCGCGGCGACGCGCCGCCCGCGCTGACCGGCGACGCGGGCACGATCCGCGCGGCGCTGTTCGGCCCGGCCGCCGCCGCACCGACGACCACCGCAGAGACCGACGCCTTCCTCGCCTCGGGCCACGGCCTCGCGCCGCTTCTGGGCCGCATCGCGGGCTGTTTCGGCCAAGGCGTCGCCTGTGCAAACGGCCTGCCCCTTGCCGGCCCCGACACCGGCACGCCAGCCGCCGAGAACAGCCCCGCCGCCCGCCGCGCCGCCCATCCCGCGTTGGCGCATGTGGAAGCGACCCACGGCCGCGGCCCGCTCTGGCGCGTCTTCGGCCGGGCGCTCGACCTCGACGCGGTGCTGTCGGGCGACCTGCCCGCCCCCCGCCTGCTCCGCCCCGGCACCGCGCAGGTCCCCGCGACCCGCGGCCTCTACACCGTCACCGCGACCCAGGCCGGGGGCCTCGTCACCGGCGTCAGCCGCCTCACGCCCACCGATCACCTGCTCGCGCCCGGCGGCATCCTCGCCCTGTCGCTGGCGACCCTCCCCGCCGACCGCGCGGGTCTTGCGCCGCTCCTTCTCGACATCCTCGACCCCTGCAGCCCCGTCCGCCTCGCGGAGGTCGCCGATGCATGAGATGTCGCTCTGCGAAGGCATCCGCGAGGTGCTCGAGGCCCAGGCCAGGGCGCATCGGGTCAACCGCATCACCCGCGTGCGGGTCGAGATCGGCCGCTTCGCCGGCGTCGAGAAACCCGCGCTCGACTTCGCCTGGGGCATCGTCATGCGCGGTTCGCCCGCCGAGGACGCGACGCTGGAGATGATCGACCTGCCGGGCCGGGCCATGTGCTTCGACTGCGCGACCGAGGTCGAGATCGACGACCGGCTGGCGCCCTGCCCGCACTGCGGCGGCGGCAAGCTGATGCCCACGGGGGGCGACGAGATGCGGATCAAGGATTTGGAGGCGATCTGATGTGCACGGTGTGCGGCTGCGGCGACGGCAAGGTGGTGGGGCAGTCCCACCACCACGATCATGACCATGACCACCATCACGACCATGATCACGACCACGACCATGACCACGGGCATCGCCACGACCACCATGGCCATGGCGACCTGCATTTCGGCCAGGGCCCCGCGGGCACCGAGGTGCCGGGGATGTCCCAGGCCCGGCTGATCGAGATCGAGACCTCGATCCTGTCGAAGAACGACCGCTATGCCGCTGAAAACAGGGCCTTCCTGCGCGGGCGCGAGGTGCTGGCCCTGAACCTCGTGTCCTCGCCCGGCTCGGGCAAGACGACGCTGCTGGTGCAGACCATCAAGGCGCTGACGGGCCTGCCCGTCGCCGTGATCGAGGGCGACCAGCAGACCGCCAACGACGCCGACCGCATCCGCGCCACCGGCGCGCCGGCGGTTCAGGTCAACACCGGCAAGGGCTGCCACCTCGACGCGCACATGGTGGGCCACGCGATGGAGCACTTGAAGATCGCCTCGCAGGGCATTCTTTTCATTGAGAATGTTGGCAACCTTGTCTGCCCCGCCGCCTTCGACCTCGGCGAGGACGCCAAGGTTGCGATCCTGTCGGTGACGGAGGGCGAGGACAAGCCGCTGAAATACCCCGACATGTTCACCGCGGCGCGGCTGGCCATCGTGAACAAGACCGACCTCGCGCCGCATTGCGACACCGATCTCGACCTGATCGACGACAACCTGCGCCGCGTGAACCCCGGCATCCAGATCCTGCACCTGTCGGCCCGCACCGGCGAAGGCATGGCCGGCTGGCTCGGCTGGCTCATGGCGGAGCTGGCCGCCAAGACCGGGAGGCAGGCCGCGGAATGAAGGACGAGGCCGCCTTCCGCCCCAGCGTGCTGATCGTGGCGCCGCCGCGCGCGCTGCGCGACCGGCTGGCCGCGGCGCTGTCGCGGGGCATGGAGTGCCTGGTCGCCGACAGCTGCGGCAAGGCGATGACGCTGGCGCAGGAGAACGTGGTCGAGGTGGTGCTGTGCTGCGTCGGCCCCGAGGCGCCCGACGGTGCCACGCTGCTGGAGGAGATCGGCAGCCACTGGCCCGAAACGGTGCGCATCGCGCTGGCCGAAGACCCGACCGGCCCGATGCCCGCCGACCTCTACCAGGCGGTGCCGCCCGACATGTCCGAGGAGGGGCTGCGCCGCATGGTGCGCAACGCGGCGCAGCTGTTCCGGGTGCGGCGCGAGAACGACCGCATGGCCTTCGAGATGCGCTACCTCGCGCGCGGCGCCGGGCCGGCCATGCCGCACGCCACGGGCCCCGCGCTGGGGTTCGAGGCGCTGTTGCGCAGCCCGGCCTCGCCGCTCAACCCCGTGATCGCCGCCGCCCGGCACCTCGCCAGCTTCGACGTGCCGATCCTGATCACCGGCGCGCCCGGCACCGGCAAGGCGCTGCTCGCGCAGGCGATCCACGACGCGTCCCTGCGCGCCGACCGCCCGTTTCTTGGCCTGAACGCCGCGGGGCTGACCGACGACCAGCTGCGGCTGGAGTTGATCGGGCTGCGCAACAACGGCCATTCCCGCATCGGCCTGATGCAGAAGGCGCAGCGCGGCACGCTCTACCTTGGCGGCATCGACCGGCTGCCCCCCGACAGCCAGCTCTGGCTCGCCCGCGCGCTGACCGAGGGGCAGGTCGCCGTGCCGGGCCAGGCCGAGGCCCTGCGCCTCGGTTTCCGCCTGATCGCCGGGGCCGTCACCGACCTGCGGGCCGCCGTGGCCGAGGGGCGGTTCCTGCCCGAGCTCTACCATGCCGTCGCCCTCGGCCTTTTGACCCTGCCGCCGCTGGCGGACCGGCGCGTCGACATCCCCGTGCTGGCCCAGCACCTCCTGTTCGAGGCCGCCGCCCGCCACTGCAAGCAGGTGCGCGGGCTGTCGGACGAGGCGCTGGCCTTCCTGTCGGCCTGGCACTGGCCCGGCAACCTGCCCGAGATCGAGAACGAGATCGCCCGGATGCTGATCTTCTCGCAGGACCGGACGCTGGGGCCCGACCTGATCTCGCGGCACATCCTGCAGGCCGCGGGCACGCCCGCCGACGACGCCTCGGCCGATGCCGTGCTGACCGGCACCGGCACGCTCAAGGACCGGGTCGAGGAGATCGAGCGGCGCATCCTGCGCGAGGTGCTGACGCGGATGCGCTGGAACAAGTCCAAGGCCGCGCAGGAGCTGGGGCTGAGCCGCGTGGGCCTGCGCGCCAAGCTCGACCGCTACGGCCTCACGCCGGGCGTGGTCGACGCCCCCGAATCCGAGGAGGTCTGAGATGTGCCACGCGGTGCCCGCCAAGGTGACGGCGGTGATGGAGGGCGAAATGGCGCAGGTCGACCTGTCGGGCGCGCGCAAGACCGTGTCGACCGCGCTGGTCGGGCCGGTGGCGGTGGGCGACTACCTGCTGGTGCATGTGGGCTACGCGCTGGGCCGGGTCGACCCGGACGAGGCGGCGGAGACCTTGAGGCTGCTTGAAGAGATCGGCGCAAACACATGAAATACGTCGAGGATTTCCGGGACGGGCGCATCGCCCGCCAGATCGCCGCCCAGATCGCGGCCGAGGTGCAGGCCGATCGCCAGTATCGCCTGATGGAGTTCTGCGGCGGGCATACCCACGCGATCTTCCGCTACGGGGTCAAGGACCTGCTGCCGCCCAACGTGCGCATGATCCACGGGCCGGGCTGTCCCGTCTGCGTGCTGCCGATCGGGCGGCTCGACATGGCGATCGAGCTGGCCAAGCGGCCGGGTGTCACGCTCTGCACCTATGGCGACATGCTGCGCGTGCCCGGCTCGCGGCGGCAGTCGCTCCTGAAGGCGCGGGCCGAGGGGGCCGACGTGCGGATGGTCGCCTCGACGCTGGACGCACTTCAACTTGCGCGCGCAAACCCAGAGAAACACGTCGTTTTCTTCGCCATCGGCTTCGAAACGACGACGCCGCCCACGGCGGTGGCGCTGAAGCTGGCCCGCGCCGAGCGGCTGGAGAACTTCAGCGTGTTCTGCAACCATGTGCTGACGCCCGCCGCCATCACCAACATCCTTGAGGCGCCCGAGATCCGGGCGATGGAGGCGGTGGAGATCGACGGCTTCCTCGGCCCCGCCCATGTCTCGGTGGTGATCGGCGCGCAGCCCTACGAGTTCTTTGCCGAGGAATTCGCCAAGCCCGTGGTCATCGCGGGGTTCGAGCCTTTGGACGTGATGCAGTCGATCCTGATGCTGGTGCGCCAGATCAACGAGGGCCGCGCCGAGGTGGAAAACCAGTATATCCGCGCCGTCACCCGGCACGGCAACGAGACCGCCAAGGCGCTGGTCGCCGAAGTCTTTGAACTCGCGCGGAATTTCGAATGGCGGGGCCTCGGCGACGTGCCCTACTCCGCCTTCCGCATCCGCGATGCCTACGCGGACTACGACGCCGAGCGGCGCTTCGGGCTAAGCCAGGGGCGCGCGCAGGAAAACAAGGCCTGCGACTGCCCCAAGATCCTGCGCGGCGCGGCGATCCCGACCGACTGCAAGCTCTTCGGCAAGCAATGCACGCCGCAGACGCCGCTCGGGTCCTGCATGGTCAGCGACGAGGGCGCCTGCGCCGCCTACTACAAGTACGGCCGCCGGGCGGCCGCCCCCCGGATGGAGGCCGCGGAATGAAACATGCACGGTGGCTCGAGGGCGTGGTCGAGATGGGCCACGGCGCCGGCGGGCGCGACATGGCCGACCTGATCGAGGGGCTGTTCGTCGCGGCCTTCGCCAACGACACCCTGACGGGCGAGGAGGACCAGGCGATCCTGACCCTGCCGCCGGGGCGCATCGCCATGTCGACCGACGGCTTCGTGGTCTCGCCGCTGTTCTTCCCCGGCGGCGACATCGGCGCGCTGGCGGTGAACGGGACGGTGAACGACATCGCGATGGGCGGGGCCGATCCGAAATACCTGAGCGCCAGCTTCATCCTCGAGGAGGGCCTGCCGCTGGCCGACCTGCGCCGCATCGTGGCCTCGATGGCCGAGGCCGCGCGCGCGGCGGGGGTCCAGATCGTGACGGGCGACACCAAGGTGGTGGAACGCGGCAAGGGCGACGGCGTGTTCATCACCACGGCGGGCGTCGGCGTGGTGCGCGAGGGCGCGCGGCTGTCGGCGCGGAACGTGCGGGCCGGCGACCGCATCCTGGTGTCGGGCACCATGGGCGACCACGGCGTCGCGATCATGGCCAGCCGCGCGGGCTTCGATTTCGAGACCGACATCGTCAGCGACTGCGCCGCGCTGAACGGGCTGGCGGCCGCGATCCTCGACGCGGCGCCGGGCACGCGGGCGATGCGCGACCCGACGCGCGGGGGGCTGGCCGCGGTGCTGAACGAGATCGCGCAGGCCAGCGGCATCGGCATGACGATCCGCGAGGCGGCCCTGCCCGTCCGCCCCGGCGTGGCGGGGGCCTGCGAGATCCTGGGCCTCGACCCCCTCTACGTCGCCAACGAGGGCAAGCTGGTGGCCTTCCTGCCGCCCGACGAGGCCGAGGCGGCGCTGGCCGCCGCCCGCGCCCATCCGCTGGGGGCGGACGCCGCGCTGATCGGCGTGGTGACGGCCGACCCCGACCGCTTCGTCGAGATGGAGACGCTGTTCGGCGGCCGCCGCATGGTCGACTGGATCGCTGGCGAACAACTGCCGAGGATCTGCTGATGCGCCTTCTGCTGCTGGCTCATGCCTTCAACTCGCTGACCCAGCGGCTCTGGCTGGAGCTCGAGGCCGACGGCCACGAGGTGACGCTGGAATACGACATCAACGACGCGGTGACGCGGGCGGCGGTGCAGATGGCGCGCCCCGACCTCGTGATCGCGCCCTTCCTCAAGCGCGCGATCCCCGAGGACGTGTGGCGCAACGTCCCCTGCCTGATCGTCCACCCCGGGCCGCTGGGCGACAAGGGGCCGTCGGCGCTCGACCACGCGGTGCAGGCGGGGCGCCCGCAATGGGGCGTCACCGTGCTGCAGGCGGTGGCGGAGATGGACGCCGGCGCTGTCTGGGCGACCGTCAACTTCCCGATGCGGCGGGCGGCGAAATCCTCGATCTACCGGCGCGAGGTGACAGAGGCGGCGGTGCGCGCCCTGCGCTCGGCGCTGAATCGGTGGGAGGGCGGGCTTGGCCGGCTGTCGGATGCCAACCACGGCGTCGAGGACGCGAAGCCCGCGATGACGCAGGCCGCCCGCGCGGTGGACTGGGCGGCGATGGACACGACCGAGGTGGTGGCGCGGATCCGGGCGGCCGACGGGCAGCCGGGGCTGCGGGACGCCTCGCTGGGTGCGGAGGTCTGGCTGCACGACGCCTGGCCCGGCGAGGGGCGCGGCACGCCCGGCGCGGTGCTGGGGCAGCGCAACGAGGCCGTCCTGCGCGCGACCCGCGACGGGGCGGTCTGGATCGGGGCGATGACGCTGCGCCTGCCCGACGGCAAGCGGCTGAAGCTGCCGGCGACCCGCGCGATGGCGCTGCGCGGCCTGCCCCTGCCCCCCGACACCGACGCGCCCGGCGCGCCGAACGGGGTCAGCGTCACGCGCCACGGCGACGTCGCGCTGATCCGTTTCCCCTTCCTCAACGGCGCGATGAGCGTCGCCCGGTCCCGCGCGCTGGAGGCCGCGATCCGGCAGGCCAGCGCCTCCGATGCCCGCGCCCTGCTGCTCACCGGGGGCCCCGAGTTCTGGTCGAACGGCATCGACCTTGCCACCATCGAGGCCGCCGCCAGCCCGCCCGAGGAAAGCCTCGCCGCGATCGAGGCGATCGACGATGTGTGCCTCGCGCTGCTGGAGGCGCGGCAATGGGTGGTCGCGGGGATGCAGGGCAATGCCGGCGCGGGCGGCGTGTTCCTGGCGCTCTGCGCCGACCGGGTGATCGCGCGGGACGGCGTGGTCCTCAGCCCGCATTACAAGAACATGGGCAACCTCTACGGATCGGAATACTGGACCCACACGCTCCCCCGCCGCCTCGGCCCCGAGGGTGCGGCGCGGCTGATGGAGACGCGGATGCCGCTCCTTGCGCGCGAGGCCGTGCGGATCGGGCTGGTCGACGGCACCCGCAAGGGCACGCCCGAGGGGGTCGAGGCGGCGCTGCTGGCCGAACTCATGGCCGAGACCGCCGCCCCCGGCTTCGACGCGCGCCTGGCCGAGAAGGCCCGGACGCGGCCCGACGCGGCCACCCTCGCCGCCGCCCGCGCGCGGGAGATCGCGCGGATGCGCCTCAACTTCTTCGGCTTCGACACCAGCTATCACGTGGCGCGGCTGAACTTCATTGCGGGCGTGCCGAAATCCCGCACGCCGCTGCACTTGGCGCGCCACCGGCAGGCGCCGGGGCGGCGGGCCTCCTAGGCTCCGGACTCAATTGATCCACCAGATGAAGGCTGCGGCGATCTGGGCGGCTGCCAGGAAGTTGCGTGCGAGCTTGTCATAGCGGGTTGCGATCCTGCGCCAGTCCTTGAGACGGCACCACATGCGCTCGACCAGGTTGCGCGCCTTGTAGGCCTCGGCGTCGTGGGGGATCGGGACG
>NZ_JAAZQQ010000005.1 GCF_012395815.1 Roseicyclus persicicus | reverse complement strand
GCGGGCAGTCCCGCCAACGCGCCCCGGATCGGAGCATGTGGACGATGCCCGAGATCACACGGCGGTCATCGACCCGACGGGCCCCCTTCCGTCCCCGTGGCAGAAGCGGCTCGATCCGGGCCCGTTCCGCGTCGCTCATCCAGTAGTGCCCCTTGCCCATGATCCCCCTCCCGGATGGTCGCGGACACTGAATCACCACAGGAGATACTTGGGAATCCCTATTGAGTACGGAGGCTAACCCCGCGGCATCCCCTTGGGTCGCATGAGACGCTTCTGCGCCGCGATGCGGAACGGGGCGTTCGGGGCGCCGTAGCCCCCGTAGGCCCCCTCGCGCTCGAGGATCTCGAAGAACATGCCGCCCGCGAAGGGCCGGGAGTAGAGCTGGAAGAACGCGCCGCGCTCGTCGCGGTCGTAGAGGATGTTCGCCGCCCGCATCCGGTCGAGCAGCCCCGCGTCGAGGTCGAAGCGCGCGGCGAGATCGGCGTAGTAGTTGCTCGGGATCGGCAGCGCCTCGAAGCCGCGGGCCGAGAGTGCCCCGGCGGTGGCGAAGATGTCGTCGGTGGCAAGGGCGATGTGCTGCACCGAGGCGCCGAAGCTCTCGGCGAGGAACCCTCCGGCCAGCGTCCGGTGGGTTTCCGCGCCGTTCAGCGTGATGCGGAAGCGGCCGTCGGGCGTCGACAGGGCCTGGCTGCGGACCAGCCCGTCGGGGTCGATCACGTCGACCATCGGCGTTTTCCGCATCTCGAACAGGGTCGTGTAGAACAGCGACCAGCTGAGCATCTCGTCGTAGCCCATCGTCTGCGCGACGTGGTCGACGCGCAAAAGGCCCACATCGCCGGGCGCGCCGTCCGGCATCGCCTCGAACTCCACCGACCAGACATCGGCGAGGCCCGAGGCGCGGTCGAGGAAGTGCAGCACGCTGCCGCCGAGGCCGCGGATCGCGGGGATGTCGAGCTGCCCGGGGCCGAGCGGCTGGCGGAAGCTTTCGGCCCCGAGCGCCTGCGCGCGGGCCAGCGTGCCGGCGGCGGAGGACACGTCGAGACCGAGGTCGCAGACCGTGGTGCCGCGCGCGACCCAGGCGCTGTGGGCGTGGCCCGTCGTCTCGGCGTTGACGACGATGCGGATCTCGCCCTGCGTCCAGAGCGCCAGCGACTTCGAGACGTGGCTCGCGGTGCGCCGGAACCCCAGGGTGGCGAGCAGTCCTTCCAGCGCGGTCTTGTCCTCGCCCTGCGCGGCGAACTCGAGGAAGGCCGTGCCCTGCACCTCGGTGCGCGCCGGGAAGGCGGGCAGGTCGACGCGGGCCTCGGGCTCGGCGCGGAGCACGTCGTCCATCAGGGCGACAAGCGAGCGGTAGCCATCCCGCGCGATGGTACGGCTCGGCCCGCCGCGGAACTGGTCGTTGAAGATCTCGAGGCTGATCGGTCCGGCATAGCCCGTCGCCATCACCGCCCGCATGAAGCCGGTGACGTCGAGGTCGCCCTCGCCGGGCATGTTGCGGAAGTGGCGCGACCAGTAGAGCAGGTCCATCTCGATGGCGGGGGCGTCGGCGAGCTGGACGAAGAAGATCCGGTCGCCCGGAATGCGGCGGATCGTGTCGGGGTCGATGCGGCGCGCCAGCGTGTGGAAGCTGTCGAGGATCAGGCCGACCGACGGGTGATCGGCGCGGCGCACGACCTCCCAGGCGTCGCGGTGGTCGTTGACGTGGCGGCCCCAGGCCAGCGCCTCGTAGCCCACGCGCAGGCCGCGCTTGGCCGCCCTCTCGCCCAGCTCCGCGAAATCCTGCGCGGCGCGGTCGATCCCGCCGAGCGCCTCGGGATGGACGCTGGAGCAGACGAGCACGAGGTCGCAGCCCAGCTCCTGCATGAGGTCGAACTTGCGCTCGGCCCGGCCGAAGGCACGGGCGCGCAGGGGCCCCGGCAGCCCCTCGAAATCCCGGAAGGGCTGGAACAGCATAAGCTCGAGCCCTGCGTCGCGGATCCGCGCGCCGACCTCGCGCGGGCTGCGCGCGTCGGCGATGAAATCCTGCTCGAAGATTTCGATGCCGGAGAACCCGGCGGCGGCGATCGCCTCGATCTTTTCCTCGAGGGTGCCCGAGATGGAGACGGTGGCGATCGACGTTTTCATGGCGTCAGAACCCTAACAGGCGCGGCAGGAAGGTCACGATCTGGGGCACGAAGGTGAGGATCACCAGCACCAGCACCTCGACGAGGAAGAAGGGCAGGATCGCGCGGGTCAGCCGCGCCATGCCGACCTTGGCGATGCCCTCGGCCACGAAGAGGCACAGGCCGAGCGGCGGGGTGATCAGGCCGATCATCAGGTTGAAGATCACGATGATCCCGAAATGCACCGGGTCCACGCCGAGCGAGACGGCGATGGGGTGCAGGATCGGCACCAGCACCAGCATCGCGGCGATCCCTTCCAGGAACAGGCCCACGAAGAGGAACAGGAGGATCACCGCGATCAGGAACATGGTCTGGCTGTCGACGGCACCCAGCACCCAGTCGGTCAGCATGTTGGGCACGCGGTTGTAGGTCAGCACCCAGTTCGCGGCGGCGACGGCGGCGATGATGACGAGGATCACCGCGCTGTCGCGCATCGCGTCGCCGAAGATGCGCGGCAGGCTGGCAAGCGTGATCTTGCGGTAGACGACCATCCCCAGCACCAGCGCGTAGGCGACGGCGAAGCTTGCGGCCTCGGTCGGGGTGACCACCCCGAGCAGGATGGACCCCACGACGAACACCGGCATCAGCAGCGGCAGGATGCCGCCCAGAAGCGCCTCGCGCGGGCTGGGGCCGGACAGGTCGGGGTCGGGGGTGATGTGCTCGACCTTCACGGTCAGCGCGACATAGGCCGACAGGAACACGGCCAGCATGAGCCCCGGAATGATGCCGGCGAGGAACAGCGCGGGCACCGACACGCCCGACACGATCAGCGCGTAGATGATCACCGGGATCGAGGGCGGGATGATCGGCCCGATCACCGAGGAGGCGGCCGTCAGCGCGGCGGCGAAGCTGCGGTCGTAGCCGTGCTTCTCCATCTCGGGGATGAAGACGCGACCGAGGGCCGAGGTGTCGGCCACGGCCGAGCCCGACAGCCCCGCGAAGATCACGGACGCCCAGATGTTGACGTGGGCGAGGCCCGCGCGGAGGCCGCCCACCAGCACGTTGGCGAAGGCGATGATGCGGCGGGTGATGCCGCTTTCGTTCATCAGCTCGCCCGCGAGGATGAACAGCGGGATGGCGAGCAGCGCATAGGAGCCGAGGCCCGAGAACATCTCGGTAGCAACGATGCGGATGTGATAGGGCGCCTCGCCCGTGGCCATGAACCACCCCATCGCCGCGAGGATTGCAAAGGCGATGGGCAGCCCGAGAAGGAGACCCGCGATCAGGATGAGGTAGACCAAGATCTCAGACCTCCCGCAGGCGCAGGGCGAAGCGGATCAGCGCCGCGACCACGAGGATGGCGCCGCCGACGGCGATGGCCGCCTGCCAGGTGCCCATCCGCCCCAGCCATTCGAGGGCGGGCAGGCCCGTGGCCTCGGCGAGATCCCGGGCCGAGCCGATCAGCCCCGAGGCGGTGCGGTCGGGGCGGCGCGCGGCGAAGGCGATGCCGGACCACAACAGCATCGCGCCCGTCGCCGCCGTGGCGAGGTCCATCGCCGCGAACAGGCGGCCGCGCAGCCGCTCGGTCACGAGGTCGGTCAGCACGGTGAAGCGGATGTGGCGGTCCTGCAGGTAGGCGAGGCCCGTGCCGAACATCACGCCGTAGATGGCGAGGTAGACCGGCGCCTCCTCGCCCCAGGGGATCGACTCGCCGGTCGTGTAGCGGCGTACCGAGTTCACGAAGATGATCAGGAACACGAGCGCCATCATGGTCGCCGCCGCGGCGGCGAGGACGGCTTGCGCGATCCGGTCGATCCTGGCCATGGGCGGCCTCCTGTGGCAACGCGCCGGGGGGGTGGGCAGGCGGCGCCACGGGGCGCCGCCTGCCGCGGGTCTTACTCGCTGGCGGAGGCGACGGCGGCCTCGAGGCGCTCGATCCAGACCGCCTCGTCGCCCAGTTCGCCGGCCAGCCACTCGCGCACGGCCGGCTGGGCCGCGTCACGGAACATCGCCAGTTCCTCGGAGGTCGGCGAATACACCTGCATGCCCTCGGCCTGCACCGCGTTCACGCCCTGCGCGGTCGACCACTGCTGGATCGATCGGCCCATGTTGCCGGCGATGATCGCGGCGCGGCTGACCACCTCCTGCTCGGCCGGGGTCAGCGACTGGAAGAAGTCCTCGTTGATGACGAGGAAGTCGGCGGCATACACGTGCCCGTCGAGGATCATGTATTGCTGCAGCTGGTGCAGACCGTTGTTGTAGATCACGCCGACCGGGTTTTCCTGCCCGTCGACCACGCCGGTGGCCAGCGCATTCGGCAGCTCGGTCCAGGCGATCGGGGTCGGCTCGCCCCCCAGCGCCTCGACCATCTCGACGTAGAGCGGGATCGGTTGCACGCGGAAGCGCAGGCCCGCCATGTCGGCCGGCGTGCGGATCTCGCGGACGCTGTTGGTGAAGTTGCGGAAGCCGGTCTCGCCATAGGCCAGCGTGCGCAGCCCGGTCTGCTCCAGGCAGTGCTCGGCCAGCGCCTCGCCGAAGGGCCCGTCCAGCACCTCCCACGCCACCGGCGCCGAGGGGAAGCTGTAGGGAATGTCGAGCACCGAGGCCGCCGCGCAGGCCCGCGACATGGCGCCCGAGACCATGACCACCTGGGTGATCCCGTCCTGCGCCTGCGCGACCAGGTCGTCCTCGTTGCCAAGCGCGCCGGCGGGGAAGATCTCGACCGTCAGGTCGGTCTCGCCCTCGACGATGGCGCGGAAGATCTCGGCCGCGGCGCCCTTCTTGGAGCTCTGCCAGTCGGCGGGGTCGACATGGGCGAAGCGGATGGTCTGCTGCGCCGAGGCGGCCGTCGCGGTCAGGGCTGCCGCCGTCGCGGCGGCGGTGGCCAGGGCCTTCAGTGTGATACGCATGGTGTCCTCCCTTTGCGTTCGGTCTTCTGGATCGGGTCAGCCCCCGGTGCGGTCATGGCCCGAGGGATTCGAAGGTCGCCCGCATCCGGTCGGGATCGGGCGCGAGGCCGGTGAGAAGCTCGAAGGCCCGCACGGCCTGGAACACGGCCATGCCGGAACCGGGCAGCACCCGGCAGCCGGCGGCGCGGGCGGCGGCCAGCAGCGCGGTTTCGAGCGGGAAATAGACGATGTCCGCGACCCAGAGATCGGGCCGCAGCAGGGCAGGGGGAAAGGCGCAGCCCGGCAGCTTGTCCATGCCCACGGGCGTGGCGTTCACGACGCCGTCAAGGCCGGGGGCAAGACCGGCGAGGTCGGGGGCGACCCGTGCCCGGCCGGCGCCGAAACGGGCCGCGAGGTCGCCGGCCAGCGCCTCGGCCCGGGCCCCGTCGGTGTCATGGATCCAGAGCGTCCCGGTGCCGACCGACATCAGCGCATGCCCGACCGCCATGCCGGCCCCACCCGCGCCAAGCAGCAGCACGTCGCCGGTGGGCGCGTCGGCCATGCCGCGGCGAAAGCTTTCGGCGAAGCCCCACATGTCGGTGTTGTGCCCGTGCCGCCGCCCGTCGCGGAACACGACCGTGTTCGCGGCGCCGAGCGCGCGGGCGTTGTCCGACAGCGCATCGAGCAGGCCGATCACCTCGACCTTGTAGGGGAAGGTCACGTTCAGCCCCGCGAACCCCTCGGCCTCCGCTTGCGCCAAGACCTCGGCCAGCGTGGCCGGCCGCTCGTCCATGTCGAAGCGCGTGTAGTCGTAGGCGATCCCCAGCGCGGCGCCCTCGGCCATGTGCATGGCCGGCGTGCGCGACCCGCCGATCCCGCGACCGACAAGCCCGGCCCGGACGACGCGCTGCCTCGGCGGCACGGGGTCGTGCTGCATGGGGTCCCTCCCGACGCGGCAGGGGCTCCTCTTCCCCGGCCGACTCATCCCTTGGGGGCGGATAATGTTCGTCGTGGTTAATTCGGTCAAGGAAATTGAACCGCCCGGTTAATTGTATAGGATCGGCCCTGCGACGAGGCGGGGACCCCGATGGAGAACGCAGCAAAGACCAAGGAAGACAGGCCGCGCCGCTCGGGCTGGAAACAGAACCCCGAGGCGGTGCAGGCCGATATCCTGCGCGTGGCGCTGGAGGTGTTCGCGCGCAACGGCCTGTCGGGCGCGCGGGTCGAGGAGATCGCGGCGCGGACCCGGACGTCCAAGCGGATGATCTACTACTACTTCGGCGACAAGGAGGGGCTGTACCTGCGCAGCCTCGAGGAAGCCTACCGCAGCGTCCGCGCGCAGGAGGCGGCGCTGGACCTCGAGGGGCTCGGCCCGGTGGATGCGCTCCGGCGGCTGGTCGAGTTCACCTTCGACCACCACCGCCAGAACGAGGATTTCATCCGCCTCGTCATGATCGAGAACATCCACAAGGCCCGGTTCCTCGAGAACTCCAAGGCGATCCGCGATCTCAACAAGGGCGTGATCGCCAGCCTCGAACGGGTCATCGCCCGCGGCAAGGCCGAGGGGCTGTTCCGCGCCGATGTCGACCCGCTGGCGGTGCACTGGCAGATCAGCGCGCTCAGCTTCTTCAACGTCTCGAACCGCTCCACCTTCACCAAGGTGTTCGGGGACCGGCTGTCCGACGATGCGGGGCAGGCGATGCTGAAGGAACAGGCCGTGCGGGCGGTGCTGGGGGCCGTGACGGTCGCGGAGCGGTAGACCCCGCGGCCCTGCCGGCAGGGGCCACGACCCTGCCGGGACCGGGGTGATGCCGGGCCCATGGGGCGTCGCCTGCAAACCGCCAAACACCCGCGCTGACTGGCGCCCATGCTGGTCTTAGACGGTCTCGCCTCGTTCGCGGATTTCCGGCAGGGGCGCGGGCCCCCCGTCGATGACCTGCCCAAGAAATGCCCTTCTGCCAATGCCGCGGTCCGGGGGCGTCGATGATCTGCGCCGCCAGTGCCGTCCCTGTGCCCGCGAAACCCCGGTGTCAGTTCGGGCTCCCGCCCGCCGCCCTGTCCGCCAGCCTTCGGGCCGCGAGGTCGCGGAACATCGCCGGCAGGGGCGTGCCGGCCGCCTCGTGCAGCCGGGCGAGGCGCGCGTGGGCCGCCGGCGTCGCGAGGCCGAGGGCGAGGGCCCGCCGTCCATGGGCGATGGCGAGGCGGGGTTGGTCCGCCGCCAGGGCCATTTCGGCGGCCAGGGTCCAATGGCTGCGGAAGCTTGGCGCGGCGAGCGCGGCCCGCTGCGCCTCGGCGAGCGCCGCGCATGGGCCTGCCCGGTCCCTGAGCGCGAGGACCAGCGCCTTGAGCGGCTTGCTTGCCCCCGGCGACAGGGCCAGCGCGTCGCGCCACGCCGTTTCCGCCCCGGGGTGGCCGGCGGCGGCGAGCAATTCCCCGAGGCGGTGCGCCTTGCGCCAGTCCTGCGGGTCGATCTGCGCGGCGGCGCGGGCGGCGGCAAGCGCGGCCCCGGGGTCGGTCGCGGCGAGCCGGTCGGCCTCCGCCAGCAGCGCGTCGGCGCGGGCAAGCTCGCCGAGCCTGCGCGCCGCCGCCCGGCGGTCGGAGATCCGGGCCAGGCCCTGCAACAGCTTGACCATGCGCCGGCGCAGGGGGCCCAGCGCCGGATCGCGGTCCACCGCGGCCCGGCCCGCGGCGGACCAGCGCGCCATCTCGGCCGCAATCGCCCGGTCCACGTCCGGCCGGCCGGCCATGGCCCGCAGCGGCGCGTGGTCGGCCCGGCGGCGGCCCCGCGCCCGCGCGTCGCGCCAGAGGCCGAGAAGCCCCGTCGGATCGACGTGCGCGGTGTGCACCTCGGGGGCCCAGACCGGCGCCGCGATCCGATCGACGCGGGTGTTGAACACGTCGTCCTCGGAGACCCGGAGACCGGGCGGAAAGTTGCCCGCCGCCCAGAACAGGCGGCGGTCGTAGGAGCGCCCGAAATGCAGCACGTCGGCCGGGTGGGTGCCGGGGCTGCGCGCCCAGTAGCGCATCCGGTTGACCGCGAGTGCCACGAGGTTCCCGCGGGCCAGCGGCAGCACCGGAGAGGAGACCGACAGCGCCCCGGCCCGGTGCCGCGCCAGCCGCCCCGCGACCCAGCCGGGCCCGGCCCGGCAATCGCCCGCAAGGAAGCCGACGATGCCCGCCCGCGAGGCATCGATCCCGATGTTGCGCGCGGCGCCCACCATCAGACGGTCGCGGACCTCGATCAGGCGGATCGCGTCGAGATGGGCCGCCAGCACCGCTTCGGCCCGCCCGCCGCCGGAATTGACGACGACGATCTCGGCGGCGTCCTCCTGCGCGCGCAGCGACGCGACGGCATCGGCCAGCTCGGCGGGGGCGCCGAGGCCGATGACGACGACCGCGAGATCGGAGCGGGCCACGCCGGCGCCTTCGCGGCAGGTGGCCGGGCCCGCGACCCGGCGCCGCCAGAGCGCATCGGGCGCGGTGAAGTCGGCCACGGGCCGCGCGATCTCGGCCGCCAGGTCCAGCGTGACGAGGCTGTCGGGCGCGATCCGCCGCAGATCCGCAAGATCGGCCCCGGCCGCGTCGCGCTGTCCGTCGAGCAACCGGGCCCGGGCCCTCAGCTCGATGGCCAGGAGATCGTCGCGGTCGCGGTCGATCAGCCGGGTGGTGATCGCCGTCACCGCGTCGTGCAGCCCCGCCTGCAGGGCGAGGGTCGCGGCGGCATGGGCCAGATCCGCGTCGCCGGGGCTTGCCGCGCAGAGGTCATCCAGAACGTGGTAGGCGGCCGCCGCGCCGCGGGATTGCGCCGACCTTGCGGCGAAGGCCAGCCGGGCCTCCATGGTGTCGGGGCGGACCTGACCGATGGCGGCCGGGTCGGGCGACCAGAGCCCGCCATCCTCCTCGAACGGCGGCGAGAACCGGCGCTGCTCGGGAACCGGCTCCAGCACGAGACCGCGCTCGTCGTCGAGGTAGTCGTATCCGATCTCCTGGTGCAGCCGGTCGGGGTCCGCCGCGGCGTAGAGCTCCCGCCGCAGGCGTCTGCGCGCGGGCAGCGCCATGCGGAAGTGGTAGATGTTGACGCGGGCGCGGCGCGCCGTGAAGCCGGAGGTGTCGGCGATCCAGTTTCCGTGCAGCGGCACGGTCAGGTCGGCCCCCACGGCCCGCATCGGAAACAGGCGCATGTGCGCCTTGCCGCCCCAGACGCCATCGCACCGGTAGCTGTCGGGCGTGAACATCTCGCGGATGTCGAAGTACCACAGGTTGCCATCGCCGGCCGCAAGCATCTCGGGCATCCGCTGCGCCAGCCGGTCCTCGAACCGCTCGTCGGGGTCGGCGGCCAGGATCCAGTCGGCGCCGAGCCGCCGCGCCTCGTCCAGCAGCAGGGTGCGCCGGGTGGTCTCGGCCGAGAGCGGAACCGTGGCGGCACGGTCGTCCCAGCCGACGAACCCATGCACGCAAGGAGACAGGTTCGCGATCAGGCCGGGGACCTGGGCCGCGTCGTGGCGATAGGAGAACAGCGCCAAAACCCGCGGCGCGCCGCGTTTCGGAGACCGGACAATCTGGCGTTCAAGCATCGCTGTCGGACCAGGTGGCGCCCGGTCGGCACGGCATCGCGCCTGCCCCGGACGCAGGCGGACGGTAGGGCCGCGCGCGCCCCACCGGCAAGTGGGTATTTCCCGCGTTGACAGCTTGGCGGGGCGCATGATTGCATCCCGGGCAGGGAGGTGACGCACCGCGCGCCACACCCGGCCCGGACCCGCCTCCGGCGGCGCCAGGCAACCTTGGTGCAAACGCCATGTCTGTCTCCACCGACTTCCGAAAAACCACTGCGCTCGTCGGCGTCATCCTCGTGGCAACGACGCTCGGGGCGGATGCCTACACCGTCTCGCGGTGCAGCGCCCTGCAGGACGGTGCCTACCGCACCGTGTTGCTGATCGAGGCGAACGGCCGGCAACACATGCATTTCGTCGGCCAGGACGGTCTCACCCGCAGCATCGCCTACGACGAGGGCCGCGCCCTGTCCTGGGCGGCGGAGCGCTACGGCGCCTCGTCCTCCTGGGCGATGGCCAGCGACTGCGTGCTGCGCGCGGTCCGCGGGCCCGCGGGGGCGGGCACCGATCTCGACGATGACGACAGCGGCTCGGGCTACATGGGCGGCTGACCGCCCCGGCCCGCCCCGAGAGGCCGCGCGACCGTGATCCACCCCCGGGTCCTCCTCGCCAACGAGGCCGGCGCCGGCCGCGGACATCTGCTCAAGCTGGCCGCGGTGGCGCGGGCCCTGGGGCCCGGCCCGGAGATCGTCGCCGCGATCGCGGACCTTCGGCACGCCGCAGCCCTCGGCGGCGTCGCGGCGCGGGTGCTGGCCGCTCCTCCGCTGCGCTATACCCGCGCCGCGCGCGAGGACCCGACGCTCGAGGGCAACGCCACCTGGGGCGACTACCTCGCCGGCATCGGCCTGGTGCGCGCGGACGTGGTGCGGCGCGGGCTGGCGTGGTGGCGCAAGGCGATCGTCGACGAGGATGCCTCGCTCCTGGTGGCCGATTACGCGCCGCTGGCGATCCTTGCGGCACAGGGCCTGAAGGCCGACGGCTGGCGGATCGAGATCGTCGCCGTCGGCACCGGCTACGGCACGCCCCCCGCAACGCTTGCGCGGTTCCCCCGCCTTCTCCCCGACTTCGCGCGCAGCCTGCATTCCGAGGAGGCGATCCTGTCCGTCGTGAACCGGGTCGCCGGCGAGACGGGCCTCGACCCGTTGCCGCGCCTGCCCGCAATCGGCGCCGCCGACCTGACGCTGCCGATGACCCTGCCGTTTCTCGACCCCTACGCCGGCGGCCGGGCGGCGGGCGAGTTGCTGGCGCCCCTCGTCGACATGCCGGGTCCGACCCTGCCGCCGGCCGGCGACGAGCTGTTCGTCTATGCCGCCGCCGGCGAGCTGAAGGCGGGGGGGCTTGTCGATGCCCTGTCCGCCCTGCCGATGCGACGGCGCGGGTTCCTGCCGGGGGTCTCTCCCGAGACCGCCGCACGGCTCGTCGCGTCCGGAATGGTCCTCGAACCCGCGCCGCTCGCGGCCGAGGTCATCGCCCGCCGCACGCGGCTGTGGTTGCACGCCGCCCAGCACGGGTCGCTGTGCACGGCCGCGGTCTGGGGCATCCCGCAGGTCGCGATCCCCCAGCAGCTCGAACAACTCTGTCACGGCCGGCGGATGGAGGCCGCCGGCGGTCTGCACCTGCTGCCCCTGCGGGAATCGACGCCCGAGGCGATCCGGGCCGCGGTGTTGACCGCGTGGTCGGACGGGGCGCTTGCAAGACAGGCCCGCGACTTGTCCCGCGCCCTCCGTGCGGCTCAGCCCGCCCGGCCGATGGACCAGCTCGCGGAGCGGCTCGCCCCGGTCCTCGCCCGCATCCACGCCGACCCGTCCCGATAGCGGGTGCCGCAGGACGGCCCGCGCCTTCCGCGTCCCGGGCCGCAGGCCCGGCGTAGGACGGCCGTGCCGGCAGCAGCGTGAACGAAGGTCCCATCATCATCGCCGTCAGTCCGGGAGTTTGATACATGCAGTCCGGGCAGCCTCAGACCGATCAACGGGTCTCACCCTGCCCAGAATCCCTGAACACCAGCTCGGGCACCACCACCTCCCATTCGTCCCGCTGGAGAAGCGGGCGATAGACCTCGTCGCTGTCCTCTGCCCGCCAGCCCAGGATCGCCGCGACCCGACCCTCCCGGACCGCGGCGCCCTCCGGCGGTTGGAACGCCCGCGACATGCGGCCGAGGGTCTTGCCTGTCTGGATCCGGGAGCGAGCGGCCCATCGCCATCGCGTGCGAGATCAGGCCAAGAGGAAATCCTCAAGGATCAGCCGGAAGATCTGTGGCTTCTCCGCATGTGCAGCATGTGAGGCGCCGGGGATCACCGCGAGGGATGCGGCGGGCAGGTTCGTCCACAGCTGCTCGACCTGTGCCCATCTGTAGGATCGGTCCCGGTCACCCCAGATCACCAGCGACGGCATCGTCAGCATCGGCAGCCCGGCGCGACCGTCCCAGGCGGCCATCGCCGTCAGCGCGGTCTGCGCGGCCCAGGGGTCGGCCTGGGCCCCGATCGCCGACAGGGTTGCGAAAGCAGGGTGGGCCTCGCCGTGCAGGAGCCAGGTGGCCGCGATGCGACGGGCGGTCACGGCAACGCCGTCCTGCAGAAGCCGGTCGAGCGAGACGCCGATTGGCTCGAACCGGTCCGGCATCGACCCGATCGGGCCGGTGCCGTAGAGCACCAGCCGGCCGATGCGGGGGGCGATGCGGCGGGCGATCTCCTGCGCGATCATGCCGCCCATGGAATGGCCAACAAGGTTGAACCGGTCGATGCCCATCGCGTCCAGATCCGCGATCACGTGCTCCGCGAAGCCTTCGATCGACGTCGGCGGCGAGATCCGGCTGGCGCGGCCGAAACCGGGCAGGTCGATCGCCACGGTGCGAAAGCGCCCGGCGAGAGCCGCCTCGAGGTCGGACCATTGTGCCGATCCGCCGAGATAGCCGTGGACCAGAACCACCGGCAGGGCCTCGGCCCCCGACGTGGCGGCCGGACGCAGGTGAACGTCACGCGACACGGTCATTGCATCTGCTCGGGCAGCCACAGCGCCAGTTGCGGGAAGGCGACCAGGAGCCCGATCAGCAGTACCAGCGCCCCGATGAAGGGCAGGCAGCCGCGGATCACCTGGCCGATGCTGACCTGCCCCCGGCTGATCCCCTGGATCACGTAAAGGTTGAGACCCACCGGAGGCGTCAGCACCGCGATTTCCATGGTCACCGTGTAGACCACGCCGAACCAGATCAGGTCGAACCCCGCCGCCGCCATCAGCGGGAAGATCGTGGGCAGGGTGATGAAGGTCATCGAGACCGGCTCGAGGAACATCCCCAGCACAATATAGAACAGCAGCACGATGGCCAGCACCGTGTAGGGCGACAGGTCGAAGCTGAGGAACAGCTCGGTGAATTCCTGCGGCACCCGGTAGTAGGTCAGCACGAAGCCGAACAGCGTGCCCGCCGACAGGAGCAGCCCGAGGTAGCCCATTGTGCGCATCGTCGAGAACAGGGCCTCCTTGAAGCCCTCCCAACGCAGGCCCCCGACGCCGAAGGCGAGGATCACGGTCAGAAGCGCCGCAACCGCCGCTGCCTCGGTCGGCGTGGCGATGCCGCCGTAGATCGCCACCACGATGACGAGACCGATGAGCGCGATGGGCCCGACGGTCGCCGCGATCTGGAACAGGGTCATGCGCGCGGCCTGCTCGCTGTCGGGGATGTCGTCGGGGTGGATGACGCCCCAGATCATCACCACGACCGAGAACAGGGTGGCCAGCAGCAAACCGGGAATGACGCCCGCGATGAACAGGTCGCCGATGCTCTGGTCGGTGACGATGCCATAGAACAGCAGGATCAGGCTGGGCGGCAGCAGCACCGACAGGGTGCCCCCCGCCGCCAGCACGCCCGAGGACAGTTCCTTGCCGTAGCCCAGCCGCAGCATCTCGGGCAGGGCGACGCCGCCGATGGTGAGCGAGCCCACCATGGACGAGCCCGAGACCGCGCCGAAGCCCGCGCAGGCGCCGATCGAGCCGTATGCCGCCGAGCCGCGCACCCGCACGCCCTGGTGCAGGAACTGGTAGAGCCGCGGACCGATGTGGGACCGCCCGATCAGTTCGCCGAGGAACACGAACAACGGTACGGCGAGCAGGATGTAGTTGATCCAGACGCTCCACAGCTTCAGCTGCGAGGACACCAGCGAGGTCTGGAAGCTCTGGATCTGCCACAGGAAGGGCAGGGAGGCCGCGGCCAGCGCGAAGGGGATGGGCAGGCCGATCCCGATCAGCAGCACCAGAAGGCCAAGGAGGCCGAGCCCGACTTCATACCATTCCATCGCTCAAAGCTCCCGCGACGGGGTCAGGGCGACCCGCGCGAGGCGCAGGGCGGCATAGACCGTGAACAACACCAGCGAGACGGCCCCCGGCGCCCAGAACACCCAGCGCGGCCAGAGCAGGATCTCGGACGAGGAGCCCGAGTTGAAGGCGCGGATCGTGGCGTTGACCGCCGCCATGGCGAAGAACAGCCCCACGCCCGTCATCAGCGCCAGGTTCAGCAGTGTGACCAGCTTGCGCCCCCGCGCCGGCAGCCGGTCGGTCAGCATGGTGACCCGCGGGTAGGCGTCCTCGCGCAACGCATAGGCGAGGCCTGCGAAGGCCACCGGGAACAGCAGCAGCGCCGTCGCCTCGGTGACCATGCGGTCGGGCGCGTTCAGCGCGTAGCGGGTGAAGACGCCGTAGCTGATCCACAGCATCTGCACGATGATGATACCGGCCCCGGCCGCGGCGAGCCAGACGACCAGTCTCTCGGTCTGGCGGATGAGCTTATCGAGATGTGCCAAGAGACCCTCCTGCGGGGGCTGTTCCGGGGTCGGATTGCAGGCGCCGCGGGGCCGGTCTGACCCCGCGGCGACGAAGGGTTGCCCCTGGTTTACGGGGCGTTGGCCGCGAAGAGCTCGAGGATCTGGCCGGCCAGCTCGGGGCCGCAGGCGGCCTCGACCTCGGCGTTCCAGGTCGCCTGAACGGTCTCCAGCAGCGCCGCGCGCTCCTCGACCGACAGGGACACGGCCGCGCCGCCGCCCGCCATCACGGCGTTGCCGACCCGCTGGTCGACCCACGCCTCGTAGCGCGGCTGCAGCCACGCCTCGGTGTCGGCCGCGGCCTGCATCACGATGGCCTGCTCCTCGGGGGTCAGCCGGTTGTAGGCGCCTTCGCTCATCATGTAGATGATATTGCCGTAGAACAGGCTTGCGTTGACCATGTAGGGCATCACGTCCCACAGCTGCCAGCTGGAATAGGTGGCCACGCCCATGTTGATCCCGTCGACCACGCCGCGCTCGGCCGACTGGAACACCTCGCTCGGGGCCACGAAGACCGGCGCGCCGCCCCAGGTCTCGATCATCATGCTGACCAGCGGGCCGATCGACCGCACCTGTCGGCCCTCGAGGTTGCCGAGGCTGTCGATCGGCTCCTCGAACCACCATTCCTGGTCGTAGGAATAGTTCGAGTTGAACAGGGGCACGAGGCCCACCTCGGCCGCCTCGGCGCGGATCAGGTCGGCATAGGCCGCGTCCATCGCCGTCTGGTTCTCGAGGTCGATCATGGCCGGGTAGAGCGACGTGACCCGGTAGCAGGGCAGGCGCTCGTCGGCGGGGATCCAGCTGATGTCCGACACGCCGCCCTGCAGCGCATCGACGCCCTCGGACCAGCCATGCAGGGTCGAGGACGGGAAGATCTGGATCTCCACGGTGCCGCCCGTGCGCTCGGCCACGAGGTCGGCGAAATGCTGGAAGCCTTCATGGCGGATGTCGATCTCGTTCACGTAGGTCGAAAGGCGGATGGTGGTTTCCGCCGCAGCCGGCAGGGCGAGGCCCGCCGTCAGGACCGTGGTCGAAAGCGCCGTCGTGATCGTCTTTTTCATCTGATGATCCCCGTTGTGATGGTTCGATGTCGCCCGAAATTCGCTCCCGGTGCCATGTCTTGGCCGCGCGCTGGGCGGGCTGATGGCTCGACGGTAGGCGAGTCGCTCGGCCCCGCGCCAATGCTTATCGTTCAATTAACTATTCCGATCTTGCATGACCGTTCCGGGGCCATAGACTGCGGCGCCGGGATCGACGCAGGAGAGATGCACGGTGGACATCAACTGGCTGATCGATTTCGTCTGCCTCGGCCGCACGCTGAACTTTTCCCGCGCGGCGGAGGAGCGGAACGTCACCCAGTCGGCCTTCAGCCGTCGCATCCGGTCGCTGGAATCCTGGGTCGGCACGACGTTGGTGGACCGATCGAGCTACCCCGTGCAGCTGACGCCGGCGGGCCGGCAATTCCTGTCCACGGCGCAGGTGACGCTGGCCCAGCTGACCGATGCGCGGCAGGCGATCCGGGCGGCCGAGCGCAACAAGCTCCCCCTTCAGCGGATCGCGGCGCTGCATGCGATCTCGGTGAATTTCCTGCAGCCCCGTCTCACCGAGTTTGCAAAGACGATGCCCGACCTTCGCACCCGCGTGGTGTCGGACACCATGGCCGCCTGCTGCCAGCTGCTGACCGATGGCGGCTGCGAGTTCCTGCTCTACTACCGCCACCAGCATGTCGAGCCGATCCTCGACGAGACCCGCTTCGCCCGCAAGGACATCTGCACCGAGGACCTTATCCCGGTGGCCCAGCAGGCGGCGGCGCTGCGCCACGGCTGGACGCTCGGGGGGCCCAGCCGCACGTCGGTGCCCTACCTCAGCTACGACCCCGACACCTTTCTCGGCAGCGTGGTCGACCGCACCATCGGCCAGCGCCAGACGCCGCTCGACATCCGTTACATGGACGCCCTGGCCGAGGCGCTAAAACGGCAGGCGGTGGCCGGCGCCGGCGTGGCGTGGCTACCCGCCTTTTCCATCGCCGAGGAACTGGCCGATGGGCGGCTGGTGCGCATGGGCGGGCCATCCTGGACCGCGCGGCTGACGATCTCGCTGTTCTGCTCGCCCGACCGGCTCGACAAGGTCGGCCGCGCCCTATGGGATGCCTTCTGAGACACACTTCAGGCTGGCCCGGATCACGTCCCAGCCCCGAAAGGCCCGTTCGCGCCCCGACCCGGCCAGCCGCAGCATCCGGATGTCGAGCGGCAGCTCCAGCCCTGCCTCCGCGACCCGCTGCAGCCGCCCGCCATCGAGATCGGGTTGCACGAGCGCCTGCGGCAGCCACGCCACGGCGAGCCCCTCCATCGCATAGCGATAGGCCGCCAGCGTCAGCGCGGTCTCGATCCGCCGATGCAGGGCGACGCCCTCGGGCAGGTTGCGCCACAGCCCGGCGACGAGGCCGCCGAAGAAGACGTCCGACGGGTAGGCCACGACGGGCAGGGCGCCGTCCACGCGCCGCTCCAGCCCCGGGGCGGCAACGGGGATCAGCCGGTCCTGCCCGATCCTGCAGTCCTCGAAGGCCGATCCGGTCTCGGGCACGGCCTCCGAGGCGGCGTAGCTGATCACGAGGTCGGCTGCGCCTGAGAGGAGCATCAGCAGGCATTCGTCCCGGTTGCCGGACCGGATGCGCACGGGGTCGAACCCTGCCCCGGACAGGGTGCGCACGATGCCCGGCGACACTGTCGCGCTGATCGCATGTTGGCAGGCCAGCGTGATCGCGCCGCCTCCGGCCGCGACCTCGGCCACCTCGCGCAGGAGGGTGGACTGCTGCTGCAGGCCGGCGCGCAGGGTCGGCTCCAGCGCATGGGCGGCCGGCAGGAGCGCGACGGGCTTGCGCCGCCGGTCGAACAAGGGGCCGCCCAGCTGCGCCTCGATCGCGTCGATGCGGCGAGTGAAGGCCGATTGAGTGATGTGGCGCGCCTCCGCGGCCCGCGCGAAGGAGCCCGTGTCGATCACGGCGAGGATGTCGGCGATCCAGTCATGGCGCATCGGCGCGGACCCCAAGTTGCGTGTTCTGCATGATACCATGCAAAGCATCCGTTGGTTTTTCAATGCCGGTCCTGCTAACTGGCGATTTGCTCAAATCAGGGAGACGCCGCCATGAACCTCGCCCGCTTTCCGCGCCATTTCCTCGCGCATCTGCCGACACCGCTGGAGCGGCTCGACCGGCTGTCGGCGGAACTCGGTGGTCCCGAGATCTGGATCAAGCGCGACGACTGCACCGGCCTGTCGACCGGCGGCAACAAGACCCGCAAGCTGGAATTCCTGATGGCCGAGGCGCTGCTGCAGGGCGCCGACATGGTGATGACGCAGGGCGCGACCCAGTCGAACCACGCCCGCCAGACCGCCGCCTTCGCCGCCAAGCTGGGGCTCGGCTGCCACCTGCTGCTCGAGGACCGGACCGGGTCGAACGATCCGAACTACAAGGGCAACGGCAATGTCCTGCTCGACCACCTGCACGGCGCGACCACCGAGACGCGGCCGGGCGGGGTCGACATGAACGCCGAGATGGAGGCCGTGGCCGACCGGTTCCGCGCCGAGGGCCGCAAGGTCTACACCATCCCCGGCGGCGGGTCGAACCCCACTGGCGCGCTCGGCTACGTCAACTGCGCCTTCGAGCTTCTCGGCCAGCTGAACGACCGGGCGCTGGTCGTCGACCACATCGTCACCGCCACCGGCAGCGCGGGCACGCAGGCCGGCCTGATCACCGGGCTCAAGGCCTGCAACGCGCAGATCCCGCTCCTCGGCATCGGCGTGCGCGCGCCGCAGCCGGTGCAGGAGGGCAACGTCTACGCACTGGCCTGCAAGACCGCTGAAAAGCTCGGCTGCCCCGGCATTGTCGCCCGCGAGGACGTGGTCGCGGACACCGGCTATGTCGGCGCGGGTTACGGCATTCCGACCGAGGGCGGGCTCGAGGCGATCCGCATGTTCGCCCAGCTCGAGGGCATCCTGCTCGACCCGGTCTATTCGGCCAAGGGCGCGGCGGGGATGATCGACCTGGTCCGCAAGGGCCGGTTCCGCAAGGGCGAGCGCATCGTGTTCCTGCACACCGGAGGCGCGGCGGCGCTGTTCGGGTACGACCAGGCCCTGGCCGCTGCCTGAGCGGTGCGGCTCGGCGCGCGCCTCTTGCCGGCGGGATCGGCCGGCGCGTGGGCCCCGGCGTTGCGCGGGCTCCTTCTGGCCGGGATGGTCGCGGCCGCCGCGACCTTCCTTGCCGACAGCTACGGCGCCCCGGTGATGCTGTTCGCGCTGCTCATCGGCATGGCCCTGCACGCGGTCGCCGAACAGCCGGCCTGTGCCAGCGGGGTCAGGATCGCGTCGCAGACCCTGCTGCGCTGGGGCGTGGCGCTGATGGGCCTGCGCCTCGGTCTCGAGGATGTCGCGGGGCTCGGTTGGCAACCGGTGGCGGGTGTCCTGCTGCTGGTGGGGGCGACGCTCGGGGCAGGGGTGTTCCTGTCCTACGCCTTCGGGCGGCAAAAGGCCTTCGGTCTCCTCGCGGGCGGCTCCGTCGCGATCTGCGGCGCCTCGGCGGCGCTGGCCATCGCCAGCGTCCTGCCCCGCCGCGAGGGGCGCGAGGCCGACACGCTCCTCGTGATCACCGCCGTGACCGTCCTGTCGACCTTCGCCATGGTGGCCTATCCCGTCCTCTTCCGGGCGCTGGGCTTCGGCCCGACCGAAACCGCCTTCCTGATCGGCGCCACCATCCACGACGTCGCACAGGTCGCGGGGGCGGGGCATTCCATCAGCGAGGAGGTCGGCGTGATGGCGACCTTCGTGAAGATGCTTCGCGTGGCGCTGCTGCCCGGGGTGCTGCTGCTCGTCGTCATCCTGATGCGGGAGCCCGGCGGCGGCCGGGCTGGGCTGCCCTGGTTCGTCGTGCTCTTCGTGGTCCTCGCGGTTGTCGGCAACGCGGGGGTCCTGCCGGAAGCGGCCGTTGCGCAGCTCGTGGCCCTGTCCCAGGGCTGCCTCGTGATGGCGATCGCCGCGCTCGGCCTGCGGACGAACCTCGGGCGCATCCTCGAGGTCGACCGCCGCTATACGGCGATGCTGGTGCTCCTGACGGTGTTCCTCCTCGGAGCGGCGCTGATTCTCGTGGTGGCGCTCGGGCTCTGATCCGTGCCCGACCCAACGCGGTCGCTTGGGGCTGGCGGGCGAGGATCTGCACGGGCATGCCCCGTCCCGTCCCCCCGGCGCGCGAAGTCGCTGCGGGGCCGGGTGCGTGGTCGCAAACGGGATGGACGCACGCGGTGTGACGGCCTACCGGAGCATCATGTCCACCGCAGCCTCCGCCTCCCCGTCGTCCGACCGCGTCCTTGCCGGCGTAGCCCTGATGCTGGGGTTCTGCGTGACCGCGCCCCTGCTGGACGTGGCGGCCAAGCTGGCGTCGGCCACCGTGCCGGTCGGACAGATCACGGCCGCCCGCTTCGTGGTCCAATGCGCGCTGATGGCGCCGCTGGTCTGGGCCATGGGGCTGTCGGTGCAGGTGCCGCGGGGGCAGTGGCTGGCGCTCATGGCGCGGGCGGTGTTCCTGCTGGTCTCGACCTTCTGCTTCATCGCCGCGCTGCGCGTGATGCCGCTGGCCGATACGCTGGCGATCGTGTTCGTGGCGCCCTTCATCGTGCTGCTGGTGGGCAAGTTCCACCTCGGCGAAGAGGTCGGCCCGCGCCGCGTCGGGGCGGCGATCGTGGGCTTCGTCGGGGTGCTCTTCGTGATCCAGCCCAGTTTCGCGGCCTTCGGCGCGGTGGCGTTCCTGCCGCTGGGCTCGGCGGTGGGGTTCGCCTTCTACATCCTGGTGACGCGATGCCTGTCGCGGCAGGTGCACCCCGTCATCCTGCAGTTCCACACCGGCCTTCTGGCCAGTCTCGTCTGCGTGCCGTTCTCGGGCTGGCCGAGGGCACGGGGTCGGGGCTCCTCGATCCGGTCTGGCCCGACGGCCTCGCCTGGGTCTGGCTGCTGGGGGTCGGCTTCTTCGCCGCGCTCAGCCACATGATGATGACCTACGCGCTGTCGATGGCGCCCTCGGCCACGCTGGCGCCGATGCAGTATCTCGAACTGCCTGTGGCGGCGCTGATGGGGTATCTCGTGTTCGGCGACTTCCCCAACGCGCTATCGCTGACCGGCATCTTCATCATCATCGCCGCGGGGCTCTACATGATCCACCGGGAACGGGTCACGGCCCGCCGTCTGATGACCGAACGCGCGGCCCCGCCGATCTGACGCCGGCGACGGCGAGCAGCGCGGACCGACCCCTTGCCGGCGCAGAGCCTGTCTGTTGCTCGCAGGCGTCGTCGCCGACGCTGACTGCGTCGAACGGGGCGGGCGGGACGAGGGAGGTGACGGCGACCGCGCCCCGGCGCGCCCGATCTCGATCGTGCCGTTCACGTTGGCGCCGCCGGCGCGTGGTAGGGCCGTCGGTCCTCCGGCACCGCGGCCGGTGGCGCGACCCGGCCGGGCCGCCACCGGCCGTGGTGTCAGGCGGCCGCGATGTCGTCGGGCCTCATGGCGCCGGTCATCAGGGCCACCGCGTCGGACATGCTGATGCTCTTGGGGTCAACCACGCACAGACGCCGGCCGAGTCGGTGGATGTGGATGCGGTCGGCCACCTCGAAGACATGCGGCATGTTGTGGCTGATGAGCACCACCGGCGTGCCGCGCCCGCGCACGTCCTGGATCAGGTCGAGCACCTTGCGGCTTTCCTTGACCCCGAGCGCCGCGGTGGGTTCGTCGAGGATGATGACCTTGGACCCGAAGGCCGCCGCGCGGGCGACCGCAACCCCCTGGCGTTGGCCGCCCGATAGGGTCTCGACCGGCTGGTTGATGTTCTGGATCGTCATCAGGCCGAGTTCCGAGAGCTTCTCGCGCGCGAATTTCTCCATCGCCTTCTGGTCGAGCATCCCGAACCACTTGCCGAGGAGGCCCGGTTTGCGCAGTTCCCGCCCGCAGAACATGTTGTCGGTGATCGACAGGGCAGGGCTCAGCGCAAGCGTCTGGTAGACGCATTCGATGCCGGCCTCGCGCGCCTGCAGCGGCGAGGCATAGCTGACCTCGCGGCCGTCCAGCGTGATTGTTCCCTCGTCGGGCAGCGTCGCGCCCGAGATCGCCTTGATGAGCGAGGACTTGCCCGCGCCGTTGTCGCCGATCACGGCCAGGATCTCGCCGGGCATCAGGTCGAAATCGGCGTGATCGAGGGCGGTGACGCGGCCATAGCGCTTGACCAGGCCGCGGGCCTTGAGAAGGGGCTCCGTCATGCCGACACCTTTCTGATCCATTGGTCGATGGCGACCGCGATAATGATGAGCCAGCCGATGGCGAAGACCTGCCAGAGCACGTCCACCCCGGCGAGCCGGAGGCCCGACTGGAAGACGCCCACGATCAGGGCGCCGAACAACGCGCCCATGATCGAGCCGCGCCCGCCGAAGAGCGAGATGCCCCCGATCACCACGGCCGTGATGCTTTCGAGGTTGCCCTCGTAGAAGCTCTGCGGCGAGATCGAGCCGACCCGTCCGATCGAGGCCCAGGCCGCCAGGGCGCAGATAAAGCCGGCCAGCATGTAGACCTGCCGCAGGGTACGGTCGGTCTGGATGCCGGCAAGTTCCGCGGCCTCCTTGTCGTCGCCGATCATGTAGACGTGGCGGCCCCAGGCGGTCTTGTTCAGGACATACCAGAGCACGACGAAGACCGCGATCATCAGAAGCGTCCCGTAGGTCAGCCGCGCCGACCCGATGGCGATGCTCTGGCCGAAGAATTTCAGGAGCGGCGCCACCTCGTCGATGTCCGAGCCGCGGATCGACTGCGCACCGGACAGGTAGAGGTTGAGCGCGAAGAACACGTTCCACGTGCCCAGCGTGGCGATGAAGGGCGGCAGTTTGACCCGTGTCACTAGCCAGCCGTTCAGGTAGCCCGCCGCGATGCCGCCGATGAAGCTGATCACGATGGCGATGGGGGCGGGCACGCCGAATTCGACGGCCAGCTTGCCCGAGATCACGCTCATCAGCACCATGATCGCGGCGACAGACAGGTCGATGCCTGCCGTCAGGATGATCAGCGTCTGCGCTGCGGCGAGGATGCCGATGATCGAGACCTGCTGCATGATCAGCGACAGGTTGAACGGGGTGAAGAAGCGCTCGCCGGCGACGACGCCGAACACGGCGATCGAGGCCAGCAGCACGATGACGGGCACGAAGGTTGGGTTGGCGTGCAGCACGTGCTGAATCGCGCCGACCATCCCGCGCGGGGCATGATCGAAATCCGCGACGGCGGTGTCGCTGTCCTTGAGGCGCGCCTCGAAGTCCTCGTTGCTGCGGGTGGGTGTGTCCGACATCTTGTGCGCTCCGTCCGACAGGATGGCGGGATGGCCCGGCAAACGGTGGTGCGGGTCATCCGGATGGGGATGTATGGTGCCGGGCGGCACGCGGACCGGGGTCGCGGCATGCCGCCCGGGATCGGGCAGGGTTCAGCCCCAGCAGAGCTCCAGCGCCTCGTCCGAGGTAATCGACTCGATGCCCTCGACCGGCTGGTCGGTGACCAGCATCACGCCGGTGTTGTAGAAATCCAGTCCCTCGGAGTTCTGCGGCATGGTGCCGTTGGTGGCATGGGCGACGATCGCCTCGATGCCCAGCGACGCCATGCGCAGCGGGAACTGCATCGAGGTCGCCCCGATGATTCCGGCGGCCACGTCCCGCACGCCGGGGCAGCCACCGTCGACCGACACGATCAGCGCCTGGTCGGCAAGCCCGAAGGCATTGAGCGCCTCGTAGGCCCCCGCGGCCGCGGGCTCGTTGATCGTATAGACCACGTTGATGCCCGGGTTGATCTGCAACAGGTTCTCCATCGCCGTGCGGCCGCCTTCGGCGTTGCCGTTGGTCACGTCGCTGCCGACGATGCGCGGATCGTCCTCGTCGCCGATGTCGGTCGGGTCGTTCACCTCGATGCCGAAGCCGGTCAGGAAACCCTGGTTGCGGAGGTAGTCGACCGAGACCTCCGACGCGTTCAGGTCGAGCGTCGCGATCAGGGCGTCCGCCGCCGCGTCGCCGAGCGTCGCCGCCGCCCAGGCGCCGATGAGGCGCCCGGCCTCGAAGTTGTCGGTGGCGAAGGTCGCATCGGCCGTGTCGGCGGGTTCGAAGGGGGTGTCGAGCGCGATGACGAGAAGCCCCGCCTCGCGGGCTTGGGTTATGACGGGGGCCAGCGCGCGGCTGTCGGACGGGGTGATGAGGATGCCCGAGGCACCTGCCGCGATGCAGGTCTCGACCGCCGCGACCTGGCTCTCGACATCGCCGTCGATGGCGCCGGCGTAGGTCTGCAGGGTGATTCCGGCGGCTTCGGCCGCGGCGACGGCCCCTTCGCGCATCTTCACGAAGAAGGGGTTGGTGTCGGTCTTGGTGATCAGGCACGCGGTGATGCCGCTGTGCGCGTCGGCATGGGCAAAGCCGGTGAAGGCCGCGATGGCGGCGCCGCTCAGCATGAGCGTCTTGAGTGTCTTGGTCATGGTTTCCTCCCAGATTGCGCTTGGGCGTTCTTGGCGCCCTCGCCCCACCAGCATGCGTCCGGCGGGGTACCGTGTCAATAAATAAATCACTTTGAATTATTAATTGACAGGCTTCTACGACCTGCCAAGATGGAGCATGGGAGGACGACGATGAGAGCGGCAATCGACACAGTCCGCAGCGGGGTGCCCTTGGAACCACTGGGAACGAACCAATCCGGCATGCGGGCGCATAACGAGCGTCTCGTCCTGACCCTGATCCGGCGCCACGGCGCCTTGCCCAAGTCCGAGATCGCGCGGCTGACCGGGCTGTCGGCCCAGACGGTGTCGGTCATCATGCGGGCGCTCGAGGAGGACGGGCTGATCCTGCGCGGCGAGCCGCAGCGCGGCCGCGTCGGCCAGCCGTCGGTGCCGATGCGTCTGAACCCCCGCGGGGCGTTTTTCCTCGGGCTCAAGATCGGGCGTCGATCGGTCGAGATGGTGCTGACCGATTTCATGGGCACGATCATCGCCCGGCAGATGCGCCTCCACCAGTACCCGGACTATGACGCCGTGCTCGACTTCGTGGTCGCGTCGGCGGCCCAGCATGTCGAGGCTCTCGCCCCGCGCGAGCGCGCCCGCCTCGCGGGGCTGGGGATCGCCATGCCCTTCCAGATCTGGGGCTGGGCGCCGGTGATCGGCATGGACCCCGCCCTGATGACCCCGTGGACACAGCGCGATATCCGCCAGGACCTTGCCGAGCGACTGACCTTGCCCGTGTTCCTGCAGAACGACGCCACCGCGGCCTGCAGCGCCGAACTGGTCTTCGGCCTGAACGAGCAGCCCGCGAACTACCTGCATTTCTACGTCGCCTTCTTCATCGGGGGCGGTGTCGTGCTCGAGGGGCGGCTGTTCCAGGGTCCGACTGGAAATGCCGGTGCGGTTGGGTCGATGCCCGTGCCCGACAGCGCCGGCCGCATACGTCAGCTGATCGACCTCGCCTCGCTGGCGACGCTTGAGGCGCGGCTCCGCGCGGCGGGTCTGGATTCGGACGGGTTGTGGACCTCCCCGGTGCACTGGGACCTGCCGCCGGACATCCTGTCGGCCTGGGTCGACGAGGCGGCCGATGCCATCGCCCACGCCATCCACGCCGCGCTCGCCGTGCTCGATTTCTCGGCGGTCAAGATCGATGGCTGGATGCCGGCGGCCTTGCGCAGGGACCTGACCCGCAGGATCGCAGCGCGCCTTGCGGAACGCGACCTGACCGGCCTCGACATGCCCGACGTGCAGGAGGGCAGCATCGGCCCCGACGCGCGCGCCCTCGGGGCGGCCAGCCAACCCCTGCTCGCGCGCTTCCTCGTGGGCTACGTGAGATGAGCGATCCGCGCACGGGGCGGGCCGGTCGCGCAGCGGCCCAAGGCCACCTGGCGTGGATAGACCCATAAGGTGATCGGGCAGGCGCTCGACGATACGGGCGTGAGCAGCGCGACGGACAGGCCCGGGACCGCCAACGGCGTCCGCGCGCTGTTTCGTCCATCGTAACGCAGAAGGCCCGTCGCGGACCGTCGCCGGCGCATCCCGGGGCAGGGGGGGCGCCTTGTCGGGCAGGCCCTTTTCCCCGGGGCCGCCAGCCCCTCCCGACCGATCCAAGGGGCGAGAGCCCGCCGGTTATCGGATAACAGGGGGCCTGCGATTGCGGGCTCGGGGGGCGAGGCGTATGTCCTTGTCCATTGCGTCGCCCCCAACTGGACCCGAACACATGCGCAGCACCCTCCGCACCTCCACCGCCCTGATCGCCAGCCTGTCGATCGCGCTCGGCCATGTGCCCGTCGCGGCGATCGCCCAGGAGTTCGACGCCACCCGCTGCGCCGCCGGCGAGGACGAGGCCGCGTGCCGCACCCGCCTGCTGGAGGAAGCGCTCGCCGCAGAGGCCGAGGCGGCCCGGATCGCCGCCGAGCAGGCCGCCGCAGCCGAGGCTGCCCGGATCGCGGCGGAGCAGGCCGCGGCGGAGGAGGCGGCGCGTCTCGCCGCTGAGCAGGCCGCGGCGGAGGAAGCGGCGCGTCTCGCCGCTGAGGAGGCTGCGCGCCTTGCCGCTGAGGAAGCTGCGCGCGTGGCGGCGGAGCAGGCCGCCGCGGACGAGGCGGCCCGGCTCGCTGCCGAAGCGGAGGCCGCGCGTCTGGCCGCGGAACAGGCCGCCGCCGAGGAAGCCGCCCGCATCGCCGCCGAGCAGGCTGCGGCGGATGACGCGGCCCGTATCGCCGCCGAACAGGCTGCGGCCGATGACGCGGCCCGGATCGCCTCGGAACAAGCCGCCGCAGAGGAGGCAGCGCGCCTCGCCGCGGAACAAGCCGCCGCGGAGGAGGCCGCGCGCCTTGCCGCGGAGCAAGCCGCCGCGGAGGCCGCCGCCGCCGCCGAAGGCGAGACGACCACCGAACCCGAGGCGCCCGCCACGGGCGAGACCGCGACAAGTGAACCCGTCAGCGACGAGGCCGCCCTTGCCGCTGCGCTGGCAGCCGCGGCCGCCGCGGCGGAGGGTGCGACGGAGACCTCGGGCGAGACCGCCGACACGGGCCTCGTCCAGCCTCTGCCCCCGGCCGAGGTTGACGCGGCCGCACTCGCCGCCGCGCAGGAGGCCGCCGACGCCGCCGAGCTGGCCGCGCCCGAGGACGTCGACCCCGTGGCGGAAACCGAGACCGAGATCGCCATCGCCGAGACCGAGGCCGTCGAAACCCTGCAGTCGCTCGCCCTGCAGGAGGAGGCCGCCCCCGTCGTCGTCGGCGTCGAGGAGGTCATCACCGAGGAGAGCGCCCGCCGCCCGGACGAGGATTTCGACCGGCTGCTGACCGCCACCACCGAGGGTTCGGCCCCGCCGCCGTCCAACCGGGGCGGGCTGAGCGGGACCGAGGGCCTGATCCTCGGCGCGCTGGCGGGCCTGGCCATCGGCACGGTCATCGCGGGCAACCGGCAGGTGGTGAACCGGGCCGACGACCGCATCGTCGTGCTGCGCCCCGAGGGCGATTACCAGGTGATCCGCGACGACGACACGCTGCTGCGCCGGCCCGGGTCGCGCGTGTTCACCGACCAGTTCGCCGACGGGTCCTCGCGCACCGTGATCGTGCAGCCGGACGGCACGCAGGTCATCACCGTGCGCGACCGTGACCTGCGCATCCTGCGCCGCACCGTGGTGGCGCCCGACGGCACGCGGACCGTGCTGATCGACGACATCGCGGTCTACCAGCCCGTCGTGGTGTCCGAGCTGCCGCAGGTGCGGCCCGGTTCGGCGCTGGTGACCGGGGCCGCCACCGGCGACACCGCCGCGCTGGCCCGCGCGCTCGAGGGGCAGGCGTCGGTGGACCGCGGCTTCAGCCTGGCGCAGATCCGGTCGATCCGGGCGGTGCGCGACCTTGCCCCGGCGGTGAACCTCGAAAGCGTCACCTTCGCCACCGGCTCGGCCGCGATCACGCCCGACCAGGCGGCGCAGCTCCTGGCGCTGGGCCGCTACATGTCCGACGCCATCGCCCGCAACCCGCGCGAGGTGTTCCTGATCGAGGGCCACACCGACGCCACCGGCAGCGCGTCGTTCAACCTCGGCCTGTCGGACCGCCGCGCCGAGACCGTGGCGCTGGCCCTGACCGAGTATTTCGGCGTGCCGGCGCAGAACATGGTGATCCAGGGCTATGGCGAGGAATTCCTGCTGATCCCCACGCTGGAGAACGAGCGGCTGAACCGCCGCGTCGCGGTGCGGCGGATCACCGACCTGCTGCGGGTCGCGGCGGCGCAGTGACGCGCGCCCCCCGGGCGGCCCCGCCACGGGCCCGCGCCACGCCCGAAGGTCGCCAAATACCCTCTCCGCCGGCCGCCCTGCGCCGGCGGAGATGCCGCATGTCCTGATGCGCGGCCGGAGGGTCGTCGCCGCGATGCCCCCCGGCCGGGCCGCCCCGCCCGTGCCCGGGACCGTGGCGCCGCCTGCGCAACGCGCCGTTTTCGCTTCATAGTTTTGCCCCACTCGCCCCCTAACCGAACCCAAGGGACAAAAACGCGAGGTAGGAACGATGAACAGGACCTGGGGTTTGGCCGCGGCCGGCGTCTTGGCGGTTGCGGCGGTGAAGACCGCTCTTGTCGTGCAGGTCCTGATGGACCCCGCGCAGGTGGATCCAGTGACCGTCTCGGGCCTTTTTGCCGGCTTCACGGTGATGACGGCCGGCGTCGCCTACGTCACCTTCACCCGCATCCGCGCCCATCTCGAGGCGCTGCGCCGGAGCCGCGTGGCGGCCGGGCTGGACGAGGGCGCCTCGAAGGAGACCGTCATCGCCCAACATGCCGTCGAGTGGGGCCTGTCGCAGGCCGAGACGGAGGTCGCGCTGTTCGTGGCCAAGGGCTTCTCCAACGCCGAGATCGCCTCCATGCGCGGCTGTGCCATCGCCACGGTGAAATCGCAGCTGGGCAGCATCTATCAGAAATCGGGCCTCGAAACCCGCTACCAGCTGATGGCCTTCGTCACCGACGAGGTCTGCGCGCTGGCCCAGGACACCACGGTTGCGGCCGACGCCGCGCCGGCCCGCGTCGCCCCGGCCGCGCAGCCGGTCGCCCCCTTCCGCCGCCTGCGCCAGTCGCTGCCGCCGGCGGCCTGACGCGCCCCGGCCCGGCGCGCTATTCGACCAGCGCCGGCGGCTCGCAGTGGCGCGCCAGCAGCGTCAGCGCGCCAGAGCCCGGCGTCAGCCCCGCCGCCGCCAGGCTCGCGTCCACCGCCGCGTCGAGCGGACCGGCCAGCGCCAGCATCAGCTGGTCGGGCAGCGCCGCCAGCAGGCCCGCCACGACCGGCGCGGCCGGGCCCGACACGAGGCCCTGGTGCTCCGGCTTCACCCGCAGTTCCAGCCCGCCCGGCCCCAGCGCCGTGGCGATGGCGCTGCCGATCAGCGCGTCCGACCCGAACGTCCGCCTGTGCGCGCCCCGCTGCCACTGGTCGAGCGTGAAGGCGACCTCGGCCCGGTCCGGCTGGCCGACCCGCGCCGCGCCACGCACCTGCAGGGTCAGCCGCTCGATCACCAGGTCCGGCAGCAGCGGCAGGTCGATGCGGATCGACACGTCCAGCAGATCGGCAAAGCCCAGGCTCGCGGGGTCGATCGGCCCCGCGGCGGCCCCGTCCGGCAGCGTGCCGATGTAGACGGCCGCCACGGCGCCGCCCGCCGCCGGCGCGAGGGGCGCGCGCGCCGTGGCGAAGCGGGCGACGATGTCGGCGGGGTCCCGCGCCGAGCAGGTCCGATCCAGAAGGGTAGCGGTCACCCCGCCCAGTTCCGCCGTGACGGGCAGGCGCAGCCGGGTCGCCACGACGGCGGCCCCGAGCGGCCCGAGGCGCGCGGGGTCGATCTCGATGGCGGCGGTCACGGTGCCGGCGGCGGCGTGGAGCGTGTCGCCGGGTTCCGCGACCCGGGCGACGGCGGTGGCCCCCGTCGCGGGGCCGAGGCGCAGGGCGGCATCGACCGCGAGGACGCCGGGGATCACGGTGTCGACCGCCAGGTCCACCTCGGCGGCGCGGGCCGCCGCGTCGGCCAGCGCCCCGAGGAGGCCCAGGACCGGCAGGCGCGTGTCGTCGAGAAAGCCCGTGAGCGTCAGGCCCAGGCCGGCATCGCCCGCCACGAGGCCGGCCACGGGCAGGCGCGGCAGGCCGGGCGGGTCCGGCAACCGGCCGAGGACCGGCCCGAGCGCGGTGGGCGCGACCGCCCGCAGCGCCCGCATCACCTGCGCGCCCGTCGCCTCCTGCACCAGCAGATCGGCCGGGTTCGCCCCGGAAAACCCGGTCTCGACCGCGAGCGCGGCGAGGAGGGCGCCCGCGTCGACCTCGGCCGAGGCAAGCAGGCCGTCCTCGGCCGGGGTGAGGGGCAGGGCGACGCCGAAGCCGGCCGACAGCGCCCGCGCCCGCGCCTGCGGCGACAGCCGCGCAAGCCGCGCCTCCAGCGAGAAACCGACAGCCTCGGTGCGGGTGGCCGTGGCCGCGCCGGCGATGCGCGTCGCCTCGGCCGCGGCGAGGACGCTGGCGAAGTAGAGCGGCGCCTCGGCGTCGAGGCGCAGCGCGACCGCGTTGATGCGGGGGTCGCCCGGGTCGAGCGGCGTGAAGCGCGCGTCCCGCGGCAGGGCCGGGTTGCGCAGGTAGCGGCCGTAGGTCACGTCGCCCACGGCCCCGGCCGGCAGCCCGTTGCGGTCGAGCATCACGGCCAGCCGCTCCTCGGGCGCCCGGAGCCCGGCGGCGACACCCAGCGCCACGAGATCGCTGCGCGCCTGCAGCTGCGCCCGTTCGCGCGCCAGCGCGGCGATGTCGACGCCGAGCGCCACGAAGCCGAACAGCACGGTCAGGCACAGGGCCACCACCACGGCGGCCGCGCCGTCCTCGGCGGCGCCGAACCGGCGCCGGGTCGCGGGATCAGTAGGCAAGATAGGCGCTCCCCTGCAGGGTGGTGACGTCGAGCCCGAGAAACCCGTTGGCGATGTCGAGAACCGAGCCGCGGGTGTCGTAGAGGATGCGGACGCTGATCGCCTCGGACGGGCTGTCCTCGAACAGGATCTCGGCCCGGATCATCGCGGGGTCCAGGAGCACGAAGCGGCCGTGCGCGGCGGCGACGTAGTCCTGGGCGATGGCGGCGCGTTCCGCCTCGGTGATGCCGCCCACGCTGGCGCGGGCGGTGCCGGCGGCCAGTTGCTGGACGGAATGGCTGAGCGCCATGGCGTAGCCCGCGCAGATGGTCCCGAACAGGAGCGAGATCAGCAGCGGCGCCAGAAGGACAGTCTCGACCGCCACGGCGCCGCTGTCGCAGCGGAGCCAGCGCCGGGCGAGGGGGGGCAGGCGGGTCGGGCGCGTCATCTCAGGCCCCCGTCAGGATGTTGTCGAGGATGCGCAGGACCGCCGGGCCGACCAGCACGATGAAGACCGAGGGCATGATGCAGAAGATCAGCGGCACGGTCATCAGGACCGGCAGGCGCGAGGCCTGTTCCTCGATCCGGTGCAGGCGGTCGCCGCGCAGCTCGGCGGTCAGGGTGCGCATGGCGCGCGAGAACGGCGTGCCGTAGGTGTCGGACTGGTGCAGCGCCTGCGTGAAGGTGGCGATCTCGGGCAGGGGCACGCGGTCGCACAGGTGGGCGTAGGCCGACTGCCGGTCGTTGGTGAGCCGGGTCTCCGAGACCATCTTGAGGATCTCGCGCGACAGGTCGGGGTGCGCGGGGGCCAGTTCGCGGGCGACGCGGTGCAGGGCGGGTTGGGGGCCGAGCCCGGCCTCGCTGGTGATGACGAGCAGCTCCAGCAGGTCCGGCAGGCCGCGGCGCAGCTGGTCGAGCCGGCGCTTGCGCAGCACGTCGAGCGCGATGTCGAGCCCCTTGGATACCGCCAGCGCCAGCGCCAGCACCGTGGCCGCGGGGATGGCGAGCCCGGCCCAGCCGCGCTCCGACCCCGTGGCGAGGATCGCGCCGGCGGCGACGATGGACACGGGCAGCACGGTCTTGAGGATGGCGTAGACCACCAGCGCGTCGCGGCCGTGGAACCCCGCCGCCTCGAGGTCGCGGGCGGTGGCCGCCCCCTCGCCGCCGAGCAGCACGTCGATCCGGTCGCCGATGCGCGCCAAGATCCGCGCCGTCGCCCGGGTGCCGGCCGCGGCCAGCGAGTGGCGGGGGGACAGCGGCGCCGCCCCGGGTCCGCCCGCCCCGAGACGGGACACCGCGCGCTGCAGCCGCAGCTGCCGCAGCTCCTGCATCCGCGCCTCGGCCAGCAGGCACAGCAGCGCCAGCAGCGCCAGCACGAGGCTTGCAAATCCGATCCAGACCATGGCGGTCTCGAACTCCGCCGTCAGCCATCCGGTCACGCGGTTCAGTATCTCAGACATCCAGCTTGCCCATCTTCGTCATCATCAGGATCCCGAGGCCGATCAGGGCCAGCCCGATGATCAGCATGGCGCGGCCGCGCGGGTCAGTCAGGAGCGGCTCGAGGTAGCCCGGGTTCAGCACCCACAGCACCACGCCCACCGCGAAGGGCAGCGCGGCCAGGATCGCGGCGCTGGCGCGGGCCTCGGCCGACAGGGCGCGGGCCTTCTGGCGCAGCTTGCGGCGGTCGCGCAGCTGCGCGGCGAGGTTCTCGGTCGTCTCGACGAGGTTGCCCCCCGTTTCGGCCTGCAGCGCGACGGCCACGCCGAAGAACCGGGCCTCGGGCGTCGGCATCCGGGCGGCCAGCTCGTCGAAGGCGGCGGTCAGGGTGGCGCCCATGCGGATCCGGTCGCGGCAGCGGGCCAGTTCCCCGCGCAGGGGGTCGCGGGCCGAGGCCACCACGATTCCCAGCCCGTCGGCCACGGGCCGCCCCGCCTTGAGGCTGCGCGCGAAGATGTCGAGCGCGTCGGGCAGGGCGGCGGTAAAGGCCGCCAGCCGGCGGCGGGTGGCGATGGCCAGCGCGGCGGCCAGCCCTGCCGGCGGCAGGGCCAGCGCCAGGGCCAGGGCGACGGCCGGCGAAAGCCCGATCGCCAGGGTACCCGCCGCGTAGACGCCAAGCGCCGCCAGCGACATCTGCACCGTCAGCTCGGCGCCGGACAGCTGCAGGCCGGCGCGGTCGATCCGCTGATCGAGCCAGGCCAGCGCCCGCGCCGCCGGACCCTGCCGCCCGAAGCGGCGCGCCCGGCGCAGGCCCCTGTCGCGCGCCGCGCCGGGCAGCGGCCGGTCGGCCGGCCGCGCCTCGGCCCCCGCCCGCCGCAGCCGCAGCCGGTGGCGCTGCAGGCCCCGGTCGCGCAGTACGAGGGCGATGCCGCCGAGGCCGCACAGGCCCGCGACGCCGCCGGCGAGGATCAGGATCTGGGGGTCGGGCAACATGGGTCAGGCTCCGAGAATGCGGTCGAGGTCGTCGGCGAGGCCGTAGTCGGCCGCCCGGGTGGCGAAGGCCGGCCGGTAGCCGGAATGGACGAAGCTGCCGCGCACGGTGTCGCGGGTGCTGTCGGGGCTGACGCGGAAGGTGAAGATGTCCTGCAGGGTGATCGCCTCGTCCGCGCGGCCCACGATCTCGGACACCGAGGTGACCCGACGGCGGCCGTCGCGCATCCGGCTGACCTGCACGACCAGCTGCACCGCGTCGGCCAGCTGCCGCCGCACCACCGCCGGTCCGGCGGCGAAGCCGGCCAGCGCGGCCATGTTCTCGATCCGGGTCAGGGCCTCGCGGGGGGAATTGGCGTGCAGCGTGGACATCGACCCGTCATGGCCGGTGTTCATCGCCTGCAGGAGATCGAGCACCTCCTCGCCGCGGATCTCGCCGATGATGATGCGGTCGGGGCGCATCCGCAGCGCGTTGCGCATCAGGGTGCGGATGGTGACCTCGCCGGTGCCCTCGACGTTGGGCGGGCGGGTCTCGAAGCGGACGACATGGGGCTGCAGCAGCCGCAGCTCGGCCGCGTCCTCGATGGTGACGACGCGCTCGTTCTGGGGAATGAACTCGGACAGCGCGTTCAGCAGCGTCGTCTTGCCCGAGCCGGTGCCGCCGGCGATCAGGATGTTGAGGCGCAGCACCGAGGCGAGGCCCAGGAACGCGGCCATCTGCGCCGACAGGCTGCCCTTTTCGACCAGCGTGTCCAGCCGCACGGGCGACTTGGGGAACTTGCGGATGGTGATGGCCGGCCCGTCGATGGCCAAGGGCGGCACCGCCACGTTCACGCGGCTGCCGTCCTTGAGGCGGGCGTCGACCATCGGCTGGGCCTCGTCGATGCGGCGCCCGACCTCGCCGACGATCCGGCTGGCCACGGCCATGACATGATCGTTGTCGCGGAACCGGACCGGGCAGAGCTCCAGCTTGCCGCCGCGCTCGACGTAGACCCGGTCGGCGCCGTTCACCATGATGTCGGTGATGCTGTCGTCGGCCATCAGCGCCTCGAGCGGGCCGAGGCCCAGCATGTCGGCCAGGATGGTCGCCACCAGCCCGTCGATCTCGGCGCGGTTGAGCTGCAGGCGGCGGGTCTCGCACAGGCCGTGGACCGCCTCGCGGATCGTGGTCTGCTGCTCGGCCGGCGACTGCGCGGCGAGGGCGGAGAAATCCAGCACCTGCGCCAGGTCGCGCGGGATGTCCTGCCAGGCGGGGCGGGCCGCCGGCTCCGGCGGCGGGGCGGCGTCGGCGGCGGGCGCGGGGTCGGCGTCGCGCGCCGGGGCCGGCGCTGGGGCGATGGCCAGGCTCTGGACCGCCGCCTCCAGCAGCTGGCGTTGCCGGTCCAGCGGCCAGGCGTGGCCGTCGCGTTCCAGCACGTAGGTCAGCGCGGCGTTCGCGCGGGACAGGGGCGTCATGCCGGCGGCGTCGATCCTCCGCGCCACGGCGACGATGCGCTGCACCGCCTGCGCGGCGGCTGTATCGGGCAGGGCGGCGGTCATCCCGCGCTCCGGCCGAGCAGGCCGCGCAGGAACCGCGCGCCGGGCTTGCCGCGCCGCGCCCCGGCGTCTGCCGGCGCCGACAGCTCGGCCCAGAGGCGCAGCACGGCGCGGGCGTAGGCCCCGTTCGGCGCCTGGGTGACGGCGGGCTGGCCGCGGCGGTGGGCGCGCATCAGCGCGGCATCGCTGCGCGGCAGGACGTGGCGGATGTCGATCTCGAGCGCGGCACTCAGGTCGGCGCGGGACAGGGCGGCGTCTGCCCTGAGCTCGGACAGGACCGGCACCACCTGCAGGTGCGGGGCGGCGTCCCGCAGATGGGCCAGCGCCCGCGCGGCGGCCTGCACGCCCGAATAGCCCGCCGGCACGACCAGCACGAGGCTGCGCAGCGCGGCGAGAAGGCCCGGCTGGTCGAACAGCAGCTCGCGCGGCAGGTCGACCACCGTGGTCTCGAAATGCTGGGCGACGCCGTGCACGACGCGTCCGATGCGTCCCTGCAGGGCCCGCACGTCGGCCAGGCCCGCGGCGGCGCTGGAATAGAGCGCCAGCCGGTCGCCGAGGTGGTCCATGGAATTGCGCAGGAAGGTCTCGTCGATCCGGTCGGGGGCGGACAGCGCCTCGATCAGTCCGCGGCTGTGGTCGCGGTTCAGGTCGCAGCCGATGCTGCCGAAACGCAGGTCGCCGTCGATCAGCGCGGTCTGCCGCCGGGTGCGGGCCGAGGCCGCCGACAGCGCCGCCAGGTTCTGCGCCAGCAGGCTTGCGCCCACGCCGCCGTTGCTGCCGGTCACGCCGATCCGCAGGGTCGGGTCGAGCGCCGGGGTGGGGGCGTTCGCCACGGTCTGCGCGAGGCTTTGCACGAGGTCGGCGACCTCGACCGGAAAGGCGAAGTAGTCGGTCGCGCCGGCCTTGCGGATGGCGCGGTAGGTGCCGAGGTCGGACTGCCGCCCGAAGGCGACGAGGCGGGCCCCGGCACGGCCGATGGCCGACACGCTTTCGCAGGCGAGGTCGAGCGGCAGGTTGCCGATCTCGGCCAGCACCGGCCCGGTGCCGACCTCGGGCCCGAGCCGGGCCGCGGCGCTGACGCCGCCGCCGTGCAGGGTCGGGGCCGGGGCGCCGATGTTGGCGGCCACCGCGCGGGCAAGATCGGCACCTTCCTCGGTGCAGACGAAGGCCACGATCGGGTCCGGTCGCGACCGGGACAGGGTCGGCTGTGCCATGGGGGTCTCCAGGGTGCGTCGTGTCGGGAGGGGAGGGGGCAGGCGCGGGCACGCGGGCCGGTGCCTGCCCCGTCCGGGGGGGCGGCGGCTTATTGAGCCGGCGGCGCCGTAATGCCGGAGTCGGCCAGCGCGGTGCTGACGGTGGTGAAGCCGCTGTTGGTCTGGCCGCCGAGGGTGGCGACGGTGCCGACGATGGCGGCGGCGATCAGGGCGGCGAACAGGCCGTACTCGATGGCGGTGGCGCCGTTCTCGTCGGAGAGGAAGGCGGTGATGCGGGTCTGGAACGTGCGGGTCATGGTGGTCTCCTGTGGTCGGGTTGGGTGGCGATCCCGTCGATCGCTCGGTGAGGCCGTTCTGCCGGCCAACCGCCTGTCCCGAAATCCAACAAGGGTCGTATTGCCGACCCACCAGACCATGGTCGGACGCGCATACGACCAAGGTATGAAGGGTATAAATATCTGATATTAAGGTAATTTACGGTTTTTCGACCCGATCCGGCGTTCCGGCGCCGGTCGACGCGGGTTGCGACCGGACCTTGGAGACAGGCCCCCCGGGCGCGACTCGGGCGCGCCGACGGCGGCGACTCGGCCGCGCCATGCGGGCCCCCTCCACGGGCAAGGGCCACGATTCGGGGACGCGCCGGCCGGCCGCGGACAGGCGCGCGGCGCGTTGCGCGGGCGATTCAGTGACGGGACCTGCGCGCAGGGCTGGTGTGGCGGCGTCCCGGCCGCGCGTCCGCCCGGCGCGGTCAGCGCATCAGCAGGACGGGCACCTTGCAGGACCGGACCATCTCGGTCGTGGTGGAGCCGATCACGAGGCTGCGGATGCGGCTGTGGCCGTAGGCGCCCATCACCACCATGCCGAACCCCTCGGCCTCCACCAGCTTGCCCAGCTCCGTCTCCGGCTGGCCCGGCACCACGCGGGTCGCCGCGTCGATCCCGGCGTCCGCGAGCTGCGCCCTGGCATCGGCCAGCGCCCTGGCGATCTCGGGCGTCTCGTGGCCGACGGTCACCAGCGTGACGGCGAGCCCCGCGAACAGCGGGCTGCGCGCGATGTGGTCGACCGCCTTCATCGCCGAGGCCCCGCCGTCATGGGCCACCAGCACGCTGGTGACGGGCCGGAAGGCGCGGGCGGCGACCAGCACCGGACGATGCGCCGCGCGCACGATCCGTTCGAGGTTCGAGCCGAGGTGCCCCCTGGCGAAATCCGCCGCCTCGCCGCGCTTGCCGATCACGATGACGCGGGCCGCGCCCTCGACCTCGGCGATGGTCTCGACGATGTCGCCATGGCGCAGGCGGGTGGTGATGCCGGTCACGCCGTCCTGGTCGACGATGGCGCGGGCGTCCTCGAGGATCGCGCGGCCGCGCTGGCCGATCAGCTTGGCGCGCTCGGCGTCGAGCGCGGCCAGCTCCTCCATCAGCCGCGTGCGCGCGCCCAGCCGGATCGTGCCGGACAGGTCGTTGGTCGCGGGCGCCTCGCGCCGGCCGAGCACATGGATCAGCTCGACGGGCGCCTCCGTGCGCTGGGCGATCCAGGCGGCGTGGTGGCACACGCTTTCCGAATAGATCGACCCGTCGACCAGGGCGATGATCTTGTCCGACATGGGCTTCCCCTCCCTCAATGCGCCGACAGCTGGTCGAGGGCGCCCGGCTTGTCATGGATCGCCAGCCGGTCGACCAGGGTTTCGGTGGCGGCGTTCATGCCCACCACCTCGACCTCGGCGCCCTCGCGGCGGAATTTCAGGATCGCCATGTCGAGCGCCTGCACGCTGGAAATGTCCCAGATATGCGCGCGGCTGACGTCGATCACCACGCGCTCGGGCGCCTCGCGGAAGTCGAAGGCGGCCATGAAATCCTCGACCGAGCCGTAGAACAGCTGACCCTCGACGCGGTAGCTGCGCACGCGCCCGTCGGGGCTGATGTCGCTGGTCACGCGGAACAGCTGCGCGATCTTGCCGGCAAAGAAGATGCCCGACAGCAGCACGCCCACCAGCACCCCGATGGCGAGGTTGTGGGTCCAGACCACGGTCGCCACCGTCGCCAGCATCACGATCGAGGACGACCGCGGGTGCACCGCGAGGTTGCGGATCGACGACCACGAGAAGGTGCCGATCGACACCATGATCATGATCGCCACCAGAGCGGGCATGGGGATGATGCTGACCAAATCGCCGAGGCCGACGACGAGGATCAGCAGGAACACCCCCGCGACGAAGCACGACAGCCGCCCGCGCCCGCCCGATTTCACGTTGATGATCGACTGCCCGATCATCGCGCAGCCCGCCATGCCGCCGATAAAGCCGGTCGCGGTGTTGGCGAGGCCCTGGCCGATGCATTCCTGGTTGCGGTCGGATTTCGTGTCGGTCAGGTCGTCGACGATGTTCTGGGTCATCAGGCTTTCCAGCAGGCCCACGACGGCCACGGCCATCGCGTAGGGAAAGATGATCGCCAGCGTCTCGAGGTTCAGCGGAATGTCGGGGATCAGGAACACCGGCAGCGTGTCGGGCAGTTCGCCCATGTCGCCCACGCTGCGCACGTCCAGCCCCAGCGCCCAGACCAGCGCCGTCAGCACGATGATCGTCACCAGCGGCGACGGCACGGCCCGGGTGATCCGGGGAAACAGGTAGATGATCGCCAGCCCCGCCGCGACCAGCAGGTAGGTCAGCCACGTGACCTCGCGCGGGTCGAGCTCGGGCAGCTGCGCCATGAAGATCAGGATCGCCAGCGCGTTGACGAAGCCGGTCATCACCGATTTCGAGACGTAGCGCATGACGAAGCCCAGCTTGAGCAAGCCCATAACGATCTGCAGCAGCCCCGCCAGCACGGTGGCGGCCAGCAGGTATTGCAGCCCGTGGTCGCGCACCAGCGTGACCATCAGCACCGCCGTCGCGGCGGTGGCGGCCGAGATCATGCCGGGCCGGCCGCCGGCGATGCCGGTAATGACGGCGATCGAGAAACTGGCGTAGAGCCCCACCTTGGGGTCGACGCCCGCGATGATGGAAAAGGCGATGGCCTCGGGGATGAGGGCCAGCGCCACGACCAGCCCGGACAGCAGGTCGGCGCGGATGTTGCCGAACCATTCGGCCCGGTAGGCATCAAGTGACATCATATCAAATCGGGTCCTGACCGAGGGGCACGGGGGCGCGCCCGCATCGGTCGCCTTGTCTGGGTGTGTTCGGGTTGTCCGGCGGATCGGCGGCCGGAAGAGCCACCCGGGGCAGGGCCCGGGTCCATGTTCGCTGCGTTGCGGCATAAACCTTGGGCGTCCAAAAGGCAACCGCGGATCGGGGCAGGGGGCGGCGGGCCGCCCGTGTCGCGGCCCCGGCACGGCGTCCTTGCGCCCGGCCCGGCCCCCTTGTGCGGCCCCTCAGGCCGTCGGTCCCGGAGCGGGGTTCACCACGGACAGGGGCAGCGCCGTGCTGGCCCGCACGCGCTCCAGCGCGAAGGTCGCCTTGACGCTGCGCAGCCGGACGGCGCCGGTCAGCGCCGCGTGGAACCTGTCGTAGGCGGCCAGGTCCGGCACCACCACCCGCAACAGGAAATCGTGGTCCCCCGCGACCCGGTAGACGTCCCGCACGGGGGGCAGCGCGTCGATGGCGGCAAGAAAGCCCGCGCGCCACTCCGCCGTGTGCTCCGGCGCCTCGACCGTGACGAAGGCGGTCAGCGACAGCCCCAGCGCATCCGCATCCAGCAGCGCCACGCGCGCGCGGATCACGCCCGCCTCCTCGTGCTTCTGGATGCGCTTCCAGCAGGGCGTCTGCGACAGGCCGACCCGGTCGGCGATGCGGGCGACCGGGACGGTCGCGTCGCGCTGAAGGATGTCGAGGATCCCGAGGTCGATCCGGTCGAAGGTCATCGCGTTTCCTTCCGGCCGCGGGCGGCCCAATGTGTCGAGTCGGGGCGAGAATGCCACGTTTCCGCAAAAAGTCGATCATCTTTATCGTGTTTATGCGGAAGGGCTCGCTTTCGATGCCGTTCCTGATACTGTCGCCCCTGTTGGACGCAGTTTCCGGGGCCGGGGTCGGCGGATGATCACCCACAAGACGAAATACGCGCTCAAGGCGCTGATGGTGCTCGCCGACGAAAAGGCCGGGGAGGGGTTGGCGTTGCGGATCGAGGAGATCGCGGATCGGTCGGGCGCGCCCAAGCGGTTCCTCGAACACATCTTGCTCGACCTCAAGCGCGCCGGCCTGATCGGGAGCCGCCGGGGCCGCAAGGGCGGCTACGAGCTGATCAAGGAGCCGCGCCGGGTCTCGCTGGCCGAGGTGCTACGCCTGATCGACGGGCCGCTCGCGCCGCTGCCCTGCCTGTCCCGCCGGGCCTACCAGCGCTGCGAGGATTGCACCGACGAACAGAGCTGCCGCGTGCGGGCCGTCTTTGGCGGCTTCTACGCGGCCTACATCCTGATGATCGAGTCGCTGACGCTGGCCGATCTGCAGGAGGACGCCCGCCCGCTCGAGCGCTTTGCCATCCCCGAGCCGGCCACCGGAGAATGATCTTCCAAAATCACGACTGAAAAGAGCGTGAATCCTCCTTTGCTAATCACGATTAAGTCTGTCGATATTTAGGTGTCAGACGGCGCAGGCAGGGCGATGGGGCAAGGGGCTTCCCCGCTTCGGCCCCGCCCCGGCCCGCCGGACACCGGAATGCGACAGGGGTCAGCAAGGGATCGGCCATGTATCACACCATCCAGATCGGCGCGCACACGCTCGCCCAGGGCACCTTCATCCGCAGCCTCGGCGATGGCCGGATCGAGATCGACGCAGGCCACGCGCGCCTGTCCGGCCGCCCCGTCGCCGACCCGAAACCGCCCGCGGCCGGCGGTGTCCTCGGCGCGCTGCGCACGGCCTTGACGGCCGCGCCCCTGCGCGGCGGCATCCTGGCCGCCGTCGCGGCCCTGGGGCTGGTCATGGCGGGCCCGACGCCCGCGGCCGCGCAGGACAGCGTCGAGATCCTCAACGTCTCCTACGACCCGACGCGCGAATTCTACCGGGATTACAACGCGCTCTTCACCGCGTGGTGGACGGCGCAGGGCAACGCCCCCGTCACCATCCGGCAATCCCACGGCGGCGCGGGCGCACAGGCGCGGGCGGTCATCGACGGGCTCGCCGCGACGGTGGTGACGCTGGCGCTGTCGGCCGACATCGACCAGATCGCCGAACGCACGGGCCGCATCCCGGCCGACTGGCAATCGCGCCTGCCGCACAACGCCGCGCCCTATGCCTCGACCATCGTGTTCCTGGTGCGCGAGGGCAATCCGCGCGGCATCGCGGACTGGGACGACCTCGTCGCGGAGGGCGTGCAGGTCATCACCCCGAACCCCAAGACCTCGGGCGGCGCGCGCTGGAACTTCCTCGCCGCCTGGGCCTATGCCGACCGGAACGGGCTCGACCCGCGCGAGTTCGTGGGCGCGCTCTACCGCAACGTCCCCGTCCTCGACACCGGCGCGCGCGGGGCGACCACCACCTTCACCCAGCGCGGCATCGGCCACGTGCTGCTGGCCTGGGAGAACGAGGCGTTCCTCGCGCTCGCCGAACTGGGCGAGGACGCCTTCGACATCGTCGTCCCCTCGGTCTCGATCCTGGCCGAGCCGCCGGTCAGCCTGGTCGACGGCAACATCACCTCGGACGCGCAGCGCGCCGCGGCCGAGGCCTATCTCGCGCATCTCTACAGCCCCGAGGCGCAGGCGCTGGCGCTGCGCCACCACTACCGCGCCCGGGACACCTCGCTGGCCGCGCCGGATGACGTGGCGCGGTTCCCCGAGCTCGAGCTTGTCACCATCGCCGAGTTCGGCGGCTGGTCCGTCGTCCAGCCCGCGTTCTTCGGCGATGGCGGCATCTTCGACCAGATCTACGAGGAGTAGGCGATGCGGCCGGGCCTCCTGCGCACGCCCTCGCCCCTGCCGGGCTTCGGGCTGAGCTTCGGGATCATGATGACGATGCTGTCCCTCGTGGTCCTCCTTCCCCTCGCGGCGCTTCTGGGCCGGGGCCTGGCGATCGGCCCGGCGGAGCTGTGGGACATGGTCAATTCGCGCCGGATCTGGGCGGCGCTGACGCTGTCCTTCCGCGCGGCGCTGGTCGCCTCGCTGGTCAACCTCGTCTTCGGGCTGCTCTTGGCGTGGGTGCTGGTGCGCTACCGCTTCTGGGGCCGGCGCCTGATCGACGCGGCGGTGGACCTGCCCTTCGCGCTGCCCACCGCCGTCGCGGGCATCGCGCTGACGGCGCTCTACGCGCCGAACGGCGTGTTCGGGCAGGCGCTGGCGCCGCTCGGCCTGCAGGTCGCCTATACCGAGCTGGGCATCTGGCTGGCGCTGGTGTTCATCGGGCTGCCCTTCGTGGTGCGCACCGTCCAGCCGGTGATCGAGGAGCTGGAGCCCGACCTCGAGGAGGTCAGCGCCACCCTCGGCGCGCGCCGCACCACCACGCTGTGCCGGGTGATCCTGCCCGCGCTGACGCCCGCGCTGCTGACCGGCTTCGCCCTCGCGCTGGCGCGGTCGGTCGGCGAATACGGCTCGGTCATCTTCATCGCGGGCAACATCCCCGGTCTGACCGAGATCGCGCCGCTCCTGATCGTGATCCGGCTCGAGGAATACAACTATGATGCCGCCGCCGCGATCGGGATCGCGATGCTGGTCATCTCCTTCGCGCTGCTGCTTGCCATCAACGCCATCCAGATCTGGAGCAGACGGAGGATCGGCCTTGTCTGACATCGCCCCCACCCGCCCGGTGCCCGTCACCACCGAGCCGCCGCTGGTCCGCGCCCTGCTGATCGGCCTCGCCGTGGCCTTCGTCGCGCTCTTCCTGTTCGCGCCGCTGGTGACGGTCTTTGCCGAGGCGCTGGCCGAGGGCGGGCGCGGCGTGATCGCCGCCCTGTCGCTGCCCGACGCGCGGGCGGCCATCGCCATGACGCTGACCATCGCCGCCATCGCGGTGCCCCTGAACGCGGTCTTCGGCATCGCGGCGGCCTGGGCCATCGCCAAGTTCGACTTCCGCGGCAAGGCGGTCCTGATCACCCTGATCGACCTGCCGTTCTCGGTCTCGCCGGTGGTGGCGGGCCTGACGCTGGTGCTTCTGTTCGGGGCCAATTCGGCGCTGGGGGCCTGGCTCATGGCCAACGACATCCGCATCGTGTTCGCCTTGCCGGGCATCGTGCTGGCCACGCTGTTCGTGACCTTTCCCTTCGTCGCGCGCGAGCTGATCCCGGTGATGATCGAACAGGGCCGCGCCGAGGAGGAGGCCGCCCTGACGCTGGGCGCCCCGGGCTGGCGCATCTTCTTGACGGTGACGCTGCCCAACACCCGCTGGGCGCTGCTCTACGGCGTGCTGCTGAGCAACGCGCGCGCGATGGGCGAGTTCGGCGCGGTGGCCGTCGTTTCGGGCAAGATCCGGGGCGAGACGGCGACCATGCCCACCATGGTCGAGATGTTCTACAACGAATACCTCTCAGTCGCGGCCTTCTCGCTGGCCGCCGTGCTGGCGCTGCTGGCGCTGCTGACGCTCCTCCTGAAATCCCTGCTCGAATGGCGCCATGCGGACCTGCTGGCGGCCACGCGGCGTCATTAGGAAAGGAACCGCCATGAACATCGAGATCGAGGACATCGCCAAGGACTTCGGCACCGGACGGGCCCTGTACGCGGTGTCGCTGTCGATCCCGTCGGGGGCGCTGATCGCGCTCCTGGGGCCGTCGGGGTCGGGCAAGACCACGCTCCTGCGCATCCTCGCGGGGCTCGAATACCCCACCTCCGGGCGCGTGCGCTTCGACGGGGCCGACGCGACGGGCCTGTCGGTGCAGGACCGCCGCGCGGGCTTCGTGTTCCAGTCCTACGCGCTGTTCCGGCACATGACGGTGTTCGAGAACGTGGCCTACGGCCTGCGGGCGCGGCCCCGCCGGACGCGCCCGCCCGAGGCCGAGATCGCCCGCCGCGTGACCCGGCTGCTGGAGCTGATCCAGCTGCCCGACATCGGCCCGCGCTATCCCAACCAGCTGTCGGGCGGGCAGCGGCAGCGCGTGGCGCTGGCCCGCGCGCTGGCCATCGAACCGCGGATGCTGCTCCTCGACGAGCCCTTCGGCGCGCTCGACGCCCGGGTGCGCAAGGATCTGTGCCAGGGCCTGCGCGAGATCCACGACCGCACCGGCCTGACCACCGTCTTCGTGACCCACGACCAGGACGAGGCGATGGCGCTGGCCGACCTCGTCGTCGTCATGTCGATGGGGCGCATCGAACAGGTCGGACGGCCCGCCGAGATCCGCGCCCGGCCCGCGACCGATTTCGTGCGTGCCTTCACCGCGGCCTGACCGCCGCGCGGGGACGGGGGTGCCCGGCGGCCCGGGGCAGGGCACTGCCCGCGAATGACCAAGGTCTCAGCCCAGAAGTGCCACAGTCCGGCGTCATGGTCGGCATGTTCCAGGTGACCTGAAGGTCATGGACATCCGGCGCGTCCAAGGTGTGCGTCCCGGGCGCCGGTTGCCCGCGACAGTGACCCCCTTGTCCGAACCGAAACAGATAAGAGGCTACCATGAGCGACAAGACCCCATTGATTTTGCACGCGGATGACGAGGAAGACATCCTTGCCATCGCCAAGCTTGCGCTCGAAGTCGTCGGCGGGCTGTCGATCGTTCAGTGCAGCTCGGGCCACCAGGCGATCGAGCTGGCGCAACGGCACAAGCCCGATTTCCTGCTGCTGGACGTGATGATGCCCGGCATCGACGGGGTGGAGACCCTGCGGCGGATCCGGCAGATCGAGGGCTGCCACCGGACGCCGGCCGTGTTCATGACCGCGAAGGTGCTGAACGACGACCGGGCGCGCCTGTTGGCCAGCGGGGCCGAGGCCGTCATCGCCAAGCCCTTCGACCCGATGACGCTGGCTTCCCAGATCGTCGAGATCTGGCGCAAGTCGATCGAAAAGGAATGCCTGCCCGGCTAGCGGCGCCCGCGCCAAGCCCGCCCGACGACTCCCATGACCCGCGACCGGTGCACCGGCCGCGGCGTTTTCGCGCGTCTGGTCGGGATGTGACGGGCCGGCCGTTGCGCCGGGACGGGCCCGGCGGCCCCCAACCTGCGATCATCGTGACGCGAGGGCGGCCCGGCCGTGCCGGTCCGGGCGCGCCTGGGATTGGATAGGGGGAAGGCCGACGGTGCCGGTCACGGGCTGTGCGAGACGGGTCCGTGCGGCGTGAGTGGCGCCCGGCGCCGGTGTCGGGCCGGTCAGCGGGACGGGGTGCCGGTCTCGCCCGACGGGGCGACGACGGTCAGCGTCAGGCGGGGCGACGGGGCCGCGTTGATGTTGTGGTGGACCGCGATCCCGAGGAAATGCGCCACCAGATCGAGCGTCGCCAGATCGTTTTCTACTGCGAATACCTGCATCACACCTCCAGGGCCTTGTCTGCGACCGATTCGTCCCTGTGTCGCCCAGAATTGGGGCTCGACTGTGTCGGATCCATGGAAACAGGCGGTGAATCGGGGCAGCCCCGTCTTCGTCCTGCCACATTTTTTCGCTTGGGCGCCGCGCGGGAGGCATTGCCCCCGCCACCCCGCGCCACCGCCGTCCGGGGCGGGGCGCGGCGGCCAGAGGGGGGCGGGGCCCGTCGGGGCACACTCCAAATGGACGCGTGGGGGCGGTCAGAACCCAGATGTGGTGGAGATGCCGAGGGCGGCTGTCACGCCTGCCGGACCCGGCCCGCGGACCAACCGGATTGGCCCCGCAGAGTCGGCTTGTTGCCGTACTGGAAACGGTTAGCGCAAAAAAGCCACACTGTGGATAAGAACTGGACGAACTTCAACAACCCGGTACAACACGTTGTAATGTAAAGCTCTCGTCGCAGGACGCAACATCCACAATCTGGAGTTTCGCTGTCATGCCGTTGAACACCAGTGCCCCTGTTTCGTCCCAACTCGACCCGGTCTGGCCCGCCCCGGCGGCCCGGTCGTCGCGCCCCGACTGGAGCGCCTACGCGACCGCCTACGACCTGCTGTCCGAGCACAATCCGGCCTACCAGGCCATCTTGCGCGACTTCGAGGCGTTCCTCGCCACGATCGACGTGCCGCGGGTGATCTACGACGTCGGCGGGGGGAGCGGGAACTACACCCGCATCGCCGCCGAGGCCTGCCCGGACAGCGAGATCTGCCTGGTCGAGCCCGACCCGGGCATGATCCGGCTCGCGCAGGCCAAGCTGGCCCGCCATCGCCATGTCCGCTACGACCCCCGCCCGCTGGAGCAGATCGAGGCGCAGGGCAGCGCGGACCTCATCGTGTGCGTGCACGCGCTCTACGCGATGCCCGATCCCGGGCAGCGCCTCGACGACCTGCGCCGGCTGCTGCGTCCGGGCGGGTTGCTCTACCTCGTCGACCTCGGCCGGCTGATGAACGTGACGGACTGGCGGTCCTACCTGTTCGCGCACCTCAGGCGCGAGCACGGTCTGCTGGGCGCGCTGCGCATCTTCTGGCAGGGCCGCGAGATCGCCCGGCAGAACCAGGCCATCCTCAAGGCGCAGAAGGCCGGCGTCTACTGGACGCACAGCGCCGACGAGATGGCCGAGGCCGTCCGTGCCGCCGGGTTCGAGGTGCTCAGGCAGCAGACCGTCTACCGGGATTACAGTGACCTGCTTGTCTGCCGGGCAAGGCCGTAGACTATCGAGGGGTGGGAAAAACACATGAACGAGCAAGTTATCGAGGCGCTGAAGCGCGCCAGGTATCGGGTTTTGACCGAGGGTCCGGATCTCGAACAGCTCTACCGCTTGCGCTACGCCTGTTACCGGGCCGAGGACTCGATCGCCGCCAACGAGCGCGCGATCATGACCGACGCCTTCGACGAGACCCCGAACTGCGTCCATGTCGCGGTCGAGATGGAGGGGCAGATGCAGGCGGCCCTGCGCCTGCACCTGGTGTCGCCGCTGTGCTTCGCATCGCCCACGCTGGAGGTGTTCCCCGAGGTTCTCGAGGGGCTCCAGCCCGGGCAGACGATCCTCGATCCGACCCGCTTCGTGATCGACCCGTCGGCCCGCAAGCAGCGCCTGCCGCTGCATTTCCTGGCGCTGCGCATCCCGTTCCTGGCCACGCTGTTCTATGACGTCGACCTGGCGCTTGCGCCCGTGCGGGTGGAGCACACCGCGTTCTACCGCCGCTACCTCGGCTACGAACCGGCGATGAACCCGCGCAGCTACCCGGGGCTGAAGAAGCCGATCCAGCTTCTGACCGCCAATGTTCGCGAACAGCGGCAGGCCGTGCTGGCCCGCACGCCGGTGTTCGGGCCGGTCGAGGGCATCCCGCAGGCCAGCATCGACTTCCCGCCACTGACGGGGGTCTACATCAGCGCCCGGCGGGGGCGGTCCGCGGCCGCCTGACGCGCGCCGGGGCGCAGGCCCCGCAAGGCCCGGGCGCGATCGGCGCCCGGGTGCGGTCCGACCGGGGCGAGGGGTGCCCGCGGTCGGGCCTCTGGCCAAAGTTTTCTTGGGCAACTGTCGAGGAACGCCAGACGAACGCCGGATTTTCAACACATTGGTTCGTTAACAAATGAAGAGGTCATACTGACGGAGGCAGGCATGCGCAGCCTGAACGCGTTGTGGGCGGGCCGGCGTGATTGGTTCAACCCGGTCGGTCGAGAGCAACGGATCAAGGACTACATTGCCCTTGCCAACCAGCTGGTTTGGCAACGTCAGGCGAGCTTTCTCTCGGCGGCCGTGCTGGCCGCGTTCTACTTCGATCCCTATGCCACGCTTGCCTGCTACGCCGTCGTCGTCCTGACCGAGATCCTCGATCAGCTCCTCGCCCGCCAGTCCCGGGCCTGGGACGGCAAGGACCCGGTGGCGGGCCGCCGGATCCTCCAGCGCATCGCGCGCAACACCGCCGTCAGCGCCACGGCGATCAGCCTGTTCATCATCAGCATGGCGGTCCAGCAGACCTCGGGCGGCCACTTCACGCCGCTGTTCTTCCTGTTCTCCGCGGCGCTCTTCGCGGCGATGCACAACAGCCAGATGGTCGGCATCCTGCTGCTGCGGCTGTCGATCTACGCCGCCGCCTTCCTGTTCATCGCGCTGCTCGACCTGGTGCGCTACATGCCGCCCCTCGGCTCGCAGGTCTGGCTGGAATTCTTCACGATCATCTTTGTGCTGTATTTCATCGTCGACACCTCGGTGCACTTCTACCTCAACTACCAGGAACGCATCGCGCACATGAGGCGGATCGAGGAAGAGAACGAGCGCACCAAGGCCGCCTACGAGGTCAAGTCGCAGTTCCTGTCCACGGTCAGCCACGAGCTGCGCACGCCGCTGACCTCGATCAAGGCGTCGCTGGACCTGGCCAACAACGGCGTGCTCGGCGCGGTCCCCGACGGGCTCAAGCCGGCCATCGGCATCGCGGCCAAGAACGCGCAGCGGCTTGCGGCCCTGATCGACGACCTGCTCGACCTGCAGAAGATCGAGGCCGGCGAGATGGTCTTCAATTTCGAGCCGGTCGACGTGAACACCCTCGTGAAGGAGGCCGTCGAGGCCACCTCGGGCTTCGCCACCAAGCTCGGCATCCAGGTCTCCACCGTCCCCTGCGCCGAGGCGTGCCACGTCCGGGGCGACCACAGCCGCCTGATCCAGGTGATGAACAACCTGCTGTCGAACGCGGTGAAGTTCTCCGAGGACGGCGGCGCGGTGAAGGTCATCGTCGAGACGGACGGCGCCCGCGTGCGGATCTCGGTCCATGACGAGGGCGTTGGCATCCCGCAGGACGCCCAGGACCGGGTCTTCGGCAAGTTCAGCCAGGTCGATTCCTCGGACATCCGCAAGGTCGGCGGCACCGGCCTCGGCCTCAACATCAGCAAGCAGATCATCGAGCGCCACGACGCCACCATCGACTACGTCAGCGAGCTGGGCGTCGGATCGACCTTCTTCCTGGAATTCGACCGCCTCGAGGGTGCCGACACCTCCCGCGCCGACGACCGCCCCATCGCCAAGGTCGCCTGAGGCCGGGCCGCCGCGGGGCGCGCCAGCCCGGTTCGTGAACGAGGATCCCGGCGAACACCTCGCGGGCGACCCAGCGGATCAGGTCCGCGATGCAGGCCCCGGGTCTATGGCCCGGGGCCTGCGTCGCGGGACGGGCAACCCCTTGGCGGGGCAGAAAGAAAAGCGGCGGATCGGCTACGCTTGGGGGGCTTATCTGCCGATCCGCCGAGTGTCGGCGTCGTTGAGGGCCGTGGCCGACGCCGAGTGCAGCATGTCGTGTCCGGGCCGAGGCCCGGTCAGGCGCGCGCCTTGCGCGCCGCGTAGCTCGCGGTGCCGTCGAGAATGCGATGGGCGAGGGTTTCCTGCTCGGTGATCATCACCAGCTTGCGCCAGTGTTCCCCCTGCACCATCGGGTCGAGAAGCTGCGCGTAGGGCAGCGTCTCCACCTTCTCGGCCAGCGTGGCCCGCGCCCGGCGGGCCGCCAGTTCGACGGACTGCGCCGGGAGGCGCTGGTGCATCGCGTCGAGCGCGAACAGCCACGCGCCCAGCACCAGCTCACCCATCTCGTGGTCCGAAACCGGCGCCGTCTGCGGCGGCACGCGGTCCTCCAGCCTCACCACCCGGTCCTGTGCCGGGGCGGCCTGCGGCCCTGCGGGGATGTCCGCCTCGGGCCTTGTCTTGTTGATCTGCTCGGTCATCGGTCGTCCTGCCTGTTCTCGAGCCGCATCTAGCGGCCGCCCCGCAGGAAAGGAACGGCGCAGTCATGTCACTTTGTAACAAGCTGTTTCACCGGCCGGCTCTGCCACGGGCGGTTACACTTTCCTGCCCGCGGGGCCGGCCCACGGGCGGGCGCGCGGCTTGCCAGACCGCGGGGCCATGGTAGAACGCCCCGGTCAGAGCAAAGGGCCGCCCGACCCGATGAAACGCGTCCCCCATATCCTTGTCGTCGACGACGATCGCGAGCTGCGCGACCTCGTGGGAAAGGTGCTGGAGCGCGAGGGGTTCCGCATCTCGCGGGCCGAGGACGGCCGCGCGATGCGGCGCACGCTGGATACCGGCGCCATCGACCTGATCGTGCTCGACCTGATGATGCCCGGCGAGGACGGGCTGACCCTGTGCCGGGAACTGCGGGGCGCGCAGGACCGTACGCCGATCATCATGCTGACCGCCAAGGGCGACGACATCGACCGCATCCTCGGGCTGGAGATGGGCGCCGACGACTACCTCGCCAAGCCCTTCAACAGCCGCGAGCTGATCGCCCGCGTCAGGGCGGTGCTGCGGCGCACGGCCCAGCCGGCGCCGGCCGACAGCTCGCCCGACCTGCGCTATCTCAGCTTCGAGGGGTGGCAGCTCGACCGCAGCAAGCGCGAACTGCTCAGCCCCGAGGGCATCGTGGTGTCGCTCAGCAGCGGCGAATACGACCTGCTCGTCGCGCTGGCGCTCAGGCCGAACCGGACGCTGACCCGCGACATGCTGCTCGACCTGACGCGCGGGCGCGCCTCGATCGTGTTCGACCGCAGCATCGACATCCAGATCAGCCGGCTGCGCCGCAAGCTGGGCGAGGACCCCAAGAACCCGTCGATCATCAAGACGGTCTGGGGCGGGGGCTACCTGTTCGCGGCCGACGTGACGGAAACCTGACCGTGCTCCGCAGCCTCAAGGCGCAGACCGTCGCCGTGATCCTTGTGGGCCTGTTGGTGTCCAACAGCCTGGGGCTGGCGATCTATTTCCGCGACCGGCAGGAGACGCTGGTGCTGCAGGACGCCTACGACATCGTCGAGCGCGCGGCCGGGGTCAGCCGGCTGTTGCGGAACATCCCCGACGCCTGGAACCCCGAGATCGAGGCGGCCTCGGACAGCCGCGCCTTCCGGGTCTGGAGCACCACCGAGCCGGTCTTCGCCAACCGCACCCCGACCGAGGACGAGCGCAGCCTGACCACCGATTTCCGCAGCAAGGTGCCCGCGATCCGCGACAACGACATCCGGGTCTGGTTCCGCCGCGCGCTGCCGCCCGGCTTCCTGCAGCCGCCCGGCCTGGCCGACGCCGCCGAGGCCGAGGTGCCCGAGGGCGGCCGGCGCTGGATCATGGCCATCTCGGTGCACCACGGCGACGACGAGTGGCTGAACTTCCTCGGCCAGACCTCGCCCTCGGCCGACGCCTTTCCGCGCTACCTGCTGACCACGGTGCTGTTCGCGCTGCTGGTGCAGAGCGCCATCGCCGTCTGGCTGATCGGCCGGCTGACCGCGCCGCTGCAGCGGATGGCGACCGCGGCCACCCGGCTGGGCACCGACCTGCGCGCCACCCCGATGGCCGAAAGCGGCCCGCTCGAGGTGCGCGCCGCGGCGCAGGCGTTCAACCTGATGCAGAAGCGCCTGCTGCGGCTGGTCGAGAACCGCACCGGGATGCTGGCGGCGATCTCGCACGACCTGCGCACGCCGATCACCCAGATGCGGCTGCGGACCGAGCTGGCGCCGCCCTCGGAAGAGCAGGAAAAGATGCTGGTCACGCTGGACGAGATGAACACCATCATCGGGACCTTCCTCGACTACGCGCGGGTCTCGGGCGACACCGAGGAGCGCGCGCTGCTCGACCTCGGCAGCCTGCTGGAAAGCATCTGCGACGACTTCGCCGACACCGGCGCGGCGCTGACCTGCACGGTCGACCAGCCGATCCGGCACTACGGCAAGCGCGTGGCGCTGAAGCGGGCCTTCACCAACGTGATCGAGAACGCGATCAAGTACGGCGACCGCGCGGTGGTGCGGGCCCGCCTCGAGGGGCCGACCATCACGGTCGAGATCGACGACGCGGGCCCGGGCATCCGGCCGGCCGAGATCGACGCGGTGTTCCGGCCGTTCCGGCGCGCGGTCGCGACCGGCGCCCCCGAGAAGGAGGGCTTCGGCCTCGGCCTCAGCATCGCGCAGATGATCCTCGAGGACCACGGCGGCGCGATCACGCTGGAGAACCGGGCGCAGGGCGGGCTGCGGGTGACGATCACCCTGCCGGCCCACCGCGCCGCGCCCGCCCCGTCGCGGCGACCCTGACGCGGCGGCCCCGCGCCGCGGATGGCCGATTGAAACCCCCGGGGTCGCTGCTACACTCCCCCCAAGGTCTGGAGGAGGCCCCCCCACTGCTGGCGTATTCTCACAACGGGCTGCTTGTCGCGGCGTCGCTTGCCGTGGCGTTGATGGCGGGCTTCAGCGGGCTGTCGCTGACGCGCGGCGCCTCGGCGCTGGGCCTCGCTCAGCGCAAGCTGGTGGTGGCGATCGCCGCCGTGGTGCTGGGCGGCGGCATCTGGTCGATGCATTTCGTGGCCATGCTGGGCCTGCAGCTGCCGATCCTGTTCTACTACGACGGGCTGATGACGCTGATCTCGGCGCTGATCGCCATCCTCGTGGTCGGCCTCGCGCTCCTGATCCTGCATTTCGTCCCGCGCCGGCCCGCGACGCTGGTGGCGGCGGGCACGGTGATGGGCCTCGGCATCGCGGGGATGCATTACGTGGGCATGCTGGGGATGGAGATCTGCCGCCCCGTGTTCAGCCTGGCCGGGGTCGGCGTGTCGCTGGTCGCGGCCCTGGGCCTGTCGATCCTGGCGGTCTGGGTGGCCTATGGCGCGCGGACGCGGGGCAACATCCTGCTCGGCACCGTCTGCTTCGCGCTGTCGGTCTTCGCGCTGCATTTCATCGCCATGGGCGGCACCGGCTTCATCGTCGACGGGGGGGTGCAGGCCGCCGGGCCGCCGATCTCGAACGAGGTGATGGCGATGGGCGTCTCGGTCGCGGCCTTCGCCATCTCGGGCGCCTTCCTCCTGACCGGCGTCACCTTCCTCGGGCCCGCCGAGGCGCCCGCGGGCCCGGCCCCCGCGCCGCCCGAGGGGGTGGCCGCCCCGGCCGTGCCACAGGGGCGGGGGGCCGCGCCGGGGCGCGAGGACGCGCCGCTGCGCATCCCCTACGAGCAGGGCGGGCGCACCCGGTTCCTCGACCGCGGCGAGGTCGCGGCGGTGCGGGCCGAGGGGCACTACACCATCCTGTACGCCACGGCGGGCAAGTTCTTCTGCCCCTGGTCGATCTCCGAGGCCGAGGACCGGCTGGGGCCCGCGCGCTTCGTGCGCGCGCACCGCAGCTACCTGGTGAACCCCGACTACGTGGTGGAGTTCCAGCGCAGCAAGGACACCGGCAGCTGCGTCCTGCGCGCCGTCGACTCGTTGCAGCGGGTGCCGGTCAGCCGGTCGCGTCTGGCCGAGGTGCGCACCGCGCTCGGCCTCTGACGGCGCGCTTTCGCCACTCGCGCAACTCGTGCGCGCCCGTCGCACTTCGTGCAGAAAACCCTGTTTTTCATGGCCGCACTGTTGGTGGCCGCGCGCTATTGCCGCAGCGTGTCGTGTGGGGAGCGCAGATCAACGACGCTCCGGGGAGGACACATGATACCAGCCGGGTTCGATTACCATCGACCCGCCGACCTCGCGTCGGCGCTATCCATCCTGCAGACCCATGGCGACGAGGCGCGCGTGATCGCGGGCGGGCACAGCCTGATCCCGATGATGAAGCTGCGCATGGCCGAGATCGCCCACCTGGTCGACCTGCAGGACATCACCGACCTCAAGGGCATCACCGTCGGCGACGCCGAGGTCGTCATCGGCGCGATGACCACCCAGGCCGAGCTGATCGGCCACGACGGTCTTGCCGCGCGCCTGCCGCTCCTGCGCGAGGCGGCGCTGCAGATCGCCGACCCGCAGGTGCGCAACATGGGCACCGTGGGCGGCAACGTCGCCAACGGCGACCCGGGCAACGACATGCCGGGGCTGATGCAGTGCCTTGATGCGTCCTACGAGGTGGTCGGCCCCGACGGCGCCCGGATGATCCCGGCGCGCGAGTTCTACGAGGCGGCCTATTTCACCGCCCGCGGCGACGACGAGATCCTGACCCGCATCGTGATCCCTGTGCCCGCCGCCGGCACCGGCTACGCCTACGTCAAGCAGAAGCGCAAGATCGGCGACTACGCCACCGCCGCCGCCGCCGTGCTGGTGGGCAAGGGCGGCGCGTCCGTCGCGATGACCAACCTGGCCGACACGCCGGTGTGGTCCGAGGAGGCAAGCGCCGCGCTGGCCGCCGGCGACATCGAAGGCGCGGTCGCCGCGATGCTCGACGCGATCGACCCGCAGGAGGACATGAAGGGCCCCGTGGCCTTCAAGAAACATGTGGCCGCCGTGATCCTGCGCCGCGCGATCGCGCAGGCCCAGGCCCGCGCGGCGTGAGGGGAGGACACGACATGGCGAACAAGATGCACGTGAAGCTGACGCTGAACGGCCAGCAGGTCGAGGGGCTGGCCGAGCCGCGGACGCTGCTGATCCACTTCCTGCGCGAGAACCTCAACGTCACCGGCCCGCACATCGGCTGCGAGACCTCGCATTGCGGGGCCTGCACCGTCGACATGAACGGCAAGTCGGTGAAATCCTGCACCGTCTTCGTGGCGCAGGCCAACGGCGCCGAGGTCACGACCGTCGAGGGGCTGGTGAACCCCGACGGTTCGCTCGGTGTGATCCAGGAGATGTTCCGCGAACATCACGGCCTTCAGTGCGGCTTCTGCACGCCGGGCATGATCACCCGCGCGCACCGTCTGCTGCAGGAAAACCCGCGGCCCACCGAGGAAGAGGTCCGCTTCGGCATGGCCGGCAACCTGTGCCGCTGCACCGGCTACCAGAACATCGTCAAGGCGATCCTCGCCTCTGCCGACATGCTGAACGCCCAGAAGGAGGCGGCGGAATGAACGACCAGGTGATGAGCCCCGAACAGCGCGCCGCCAACCTCAAGGGCATGGGCTGCGCCCGCAAGCGCGTCGAGGACGTGCGCTTTACCCAGGGCAAGGGCCGCTACGTCGACGACATCAAGCTGGACGGGATGCTGTTCGGCGATTTCGTCCGCTCGCCCTATGCCCACGCCCGCGTCGTGTCGGTCGATACCTCCGAGGCGATGAAGGTGCCGGGCGTGGTCGCCGTGCTGACCGCGCAGGATCTGGCGCCGCTGGGCCTGCACTGGATGCCGACGCTCGCCGGCGACAGGCAGATGGTGCTGGCCGACGGCAAGGTCCTGTTCCAGGGCCAGGAGGTTGCCTTCGTCGTCGCCTCCGACCGCTACGCCGCCGCCGACGCGGTCGAGAAGGTCGTCGTGGAATACGAGGAGCTGCCGGTCGTCGTCGACCCGTTCAAGGCGCTGGAGCCCGACGCCCCCGTGCTGCGCGAGGATCTGGAAGGCAAGATGACGGGCGCCCACGGGCCGCGCCGGCATCACAACCACATCTTCACCTGGGAACAGGGCGACAAGGACGCGACCGAGGCGGTGCTGGCCGGCGCCGACGTCGTGGCCGAGGAGATGGTCTACTACCACCGCACCCACCCCAGCCCGCTGGAAACCTGCGGCTGCGTGGCCGCGATGGACAAGGTGACCGGCAAGCTCACGCTCTACGGCACCTTCCAGGCGCCGCACGCGATCCGCACCGTGGTGTCCCTGATCTCGGGCCTGGCCGAGCACAACATCCGCGTCATCAGCCCCGACATCGGCGGCGGCTTCGGCAACAAGGTGGGCGCCTATTCGGGCTACGTCTGTTCCGTCGTCGCCTCCATCGTCACCGGCAAGCCGGTGAAGTGGGTCGAGGACCGGATGGAAAACCTGATGTCCACCGCCTTCGCCCGCGACTACTGGATGCACGGCAAGATCGCCGCCACCAAGGAGGGCAAGATCACCGGCCTGTGGTGCCACACCACGGCTGACCACGGCGGCTTCGACGCCTGCGCCGACCCGACCAAGTTCCCGGCCGGCTTCATGAACATCTGCACCGGGTCCTACGACATCCCCACGGCCTACCTCGCCGTCGATGGCGTCTACACCAACAAGGCGCCGGGGGGCGTGGCCTACCGCTGTTCCTTCCGCGTCACCGAGGCGGCCTATTTCATCGAGCGGATGATCGAGGTTCTGGCGATCAAGCTCGGCATGGACGCGGCCGAGCTGCGGCGGATCAACTTCATCCGCAAGGACCAGTTCCCCTACCAGTCGGCGCTGGGCTGGGAATACGACTCGGGCGACTACCACACCGCTTGGGAAAAGGCGCTGAACGCCGTCGGCTACGACGCCCTGCGGAAAGAGCAGGCGCAGCGGCTGGAGGACTTCAAGGCCGGCAAGACGCGCAAGCTGATCGGCATCGGCCTGACCCACTTCACCGAGATCGTGGGCGCGGGGCCGGTCAAGAACTGCGACATCCTCGGGCTCGGCATGTTCGACTCGTGTGAAATCCGCATCCACCCGACCGGGTCGGCCATCGCCCGGCTCGGCACGATCAGCCAGGGGCAGGGCCACGCGACGACCTTCGCGCAGATCCTGGCCTCGGAGATCGGCATCCCCGCCGACAACATCACCGTCGAGGAAGGGGACACCGACACCGCGCCCTACGGCCTTGGCACCTACGGGTCGCGCTCGACCCCGGTGGCGGGGGCAGCGACGGCGATGGCGGGCCGCAAGATCCGCGCCAAGGCGCAGATGATCGCGGCCTGGCTGCTGGAAGTGCACGACGACGACGTGGAGTTCGACGTGGACCGTTTCGTGGTCAAGGGCGCGCCCGAGCGCTTCAAGACCATGAAGGAGATCGCCTTTGCCGCCTACAACCAGGCGATCCCGGGTCTTGAGCCGGGTCTGGAGGCGGTCAGCTACTACGACCCGCCGAACATGACCTACCCCTTTGGCGCCTACATCTGCGTGATGGAGATCGACGTCGACACCGGCGTGCACGAGGTGCGCCAGTTCTACGCGCTGGACGATTGCGGCACCCGGATCAACCCGATGGTGATCGAGGGCCAGATCCACGGCGGCGCGACCGAGGGCTACGCCATCGCCATGGGGCAGGAGATCGCCTACGACGACATGGGCAACCACAAGTCCGCGACGCTGATGGATTTCTTCATCCCGACGTCGTGGGAAACGCCGACCTACCAGACCGATTTCACCGTCACCCCCAGCCCGCATCACCCGATCGGGGCCAAGGGCGTCGGCGAAAGCCCGAACGTCGGCTCGGTGCCCTGCTTCTCGAACGCGGTCCACGACGCGTTCCGGCCCTTCGGCCTGACGCAGAGCCACATGCCGCACGACCAGTGGCGGATCTGGAAGATCGCCAACGACCTCGGCCTGCACGGCTGACAGGACAGGGCGGGGCGGGCCTCCGGGTCCGCCCCGCGACCCCCGCAATGACCTTGCAAGAGCTCAGAACCGCGCTGGAGGGCCGGGGCTATGTCGCCTCGGGCGACCTCTCCATGGCGCTCCACCTCGCGCTCGGGCTCGGGCGGCCCCTGCTGCTCGAGGGGCCGGCGGGCGTGGGCAAGACGGAAATCGCCCGGGCGCTGGCCGAGGCCACGGGCGCGCGGCTGATCCGGCTGCAGTGCTACGAGGGGCTGGACGCCAGCCACGCCATCTACGAGTGGAACTACCAGCGCCAGCTTCTCGCCATCCGCGCCGAGGGCGCGACCGAGGACAGCCTGTTTTCCGAGAAATACCTGATGCGCCGGCCGCTCCTCGAGGCGATAAGCCAGCCCGAGCCGCCGGTCCTCCTGATCGACGAGATCGACCGCGCGGACGAGGAATTCGAGGCGTATCTCCTTGAAATCCTGTCCGAGTTCCAGATCACGATCCCCGAGCTCGGCACCATCGCGGCGACCAGCCGGCCGGTGGTGATCCTGACGGCGAACGGCACCCGCGACCTGTCGGACGCGCTGCGCCGCCGCTGCCTCTATTCCTACGTCGACTACCCCGACCGCGACACCGAGATTGCCATCCTGCGCGCCCGCGCCCCCGATCTCGCGCCGCGCCTTGCCCGCCAGATCGTCGGCGTGGTGCAGGCGCTCCGCCGCGAGGACCTGGAGAAGAAGCCGGGCGTGGCCGAGATGCTCGACTGGGCGGCGGCGCTGGCGGGGCTCGGGGTGAACGACCTGTCCGACGATCCCGCCACGGTGCAGGCGACGCTGGTGTGCCTGCTCAAGACCGCGACCGACCGCGACGCGGCACCGCCCGAGCTGATGGCGCGGCTGATCGGCAAGGTGGCGTGATGCGGGCGACGCGGTTTCCCGAGCGGGCGGGCGGGCCGGAGGACCGGATGGCGGGCTTCGTCGCGCATCTGCGGCTGAACGGGCTGCGCCTCGGGCCCGCCGAAACCGCCGACGCGCTGGAGGCCCTCATGCTGGTCGACGCCACCGACCGCGACGCGGCGCGCGCGGCGCTCAAGGCGCTGTTCGTGCCCGATGCCGAGACGTGGCGCCGCTTCGACGACCTCTACGACGCCTACTGGTTCAACGCGGGCCGCACCCGGCGCGGCACGGCGCACCCCGACCGGCGCGGAGTCGCGGCCCCCTCGGCCGCCGCGCTGTGGCAGCCGCATCTCGACGGCGGGGCAGGGGCCGCGGGCAGGGAGACCGACCGCCAGCCCGACGCCGGCGAGGGCGAGGCCGAGGGGACCGAGGGCCGCCTGATCGCCACCCGCACCCGCAACCTCGCCCGCCGCGACCTGCGCGAGATCGCCGATGCCGACGCCTTGCGCGAGGCCGCCCGCGCCGCCGAGGCACTGGCCCGCGCGATCCGCGACCGCCGCTCCCGCCGCCGCAAGCAGGCGCTGCGGGGCCGCGAGATCGACTTGCGCCGCACGCTGCGCGCCAGCCTCGCGCGCGGGGGCGAGCCGCTCGACCTGCGCCGCCGCAGCCGGCCCGACCGCCCGGTGCGCATCATCGCGCTCTGCGATGTCAGCGGGTCGATGACCGTCTACGCCCGCGTGTTCCTGGCCTTCGTCAAGGGGCTGGTCGACGCCGACACCGAGGCCGAGGCCTACCTGTTCCACACCCGCGCGATGCGGGTGACGCCGGCCTTGCGCGACCGCGACACGCTGCGCGCCGCGACCCGGCTGGGCTTGATGGCCGAGGGCTTCGGCGGCGGCACCGACATCGGCGCATCGCTCGCCGCCTTCGCAGACGGGCCGGGCGGCCGCCGCCTGACCCGGCGCAGCGTCGTGGTGATCCTGAGCGACGGCTACTGCACCGGCCGCCCCGAGGCGCTGGCCGCAGCCCTTGCGCGCCTGCGCCGCCGCGCGGGGCGCATCGTGTGGCTGAACCCGCTGAAGGGCTGGGCCGACTACGCCCCCGTCGCCGCCGGCATCCGCGCGGCCCTGCCGCATCTCGACGCGCATCTTCCCGCCAACACCATCGCGGCGCTCGCCGCGCTGGAACCCGAATTCGCACGGCTCTGAGGACAGGACCCATGGGCAAGTTCGACATCTTCGACACCATCGACCGGCTGCGGCGGGAGGGGCGCCCCTTCTGCGTCGCCACCGTCGTGCGCACCGCCGACGTGACCTCAGCCAAGGCCGGCGCCAAGGCGGCCGTCACCGAGGACGGCGAGATCCTCGGCCATCTCGGCGGCGGCTGCGTGCAGCGCGCGGTCCGCACCGCGGGGGCCGAGGCGATCGAGAGCGGGGAAACCCGGCTGATCCGGGTGAAGCCGTCCGAAAAGGTCGTGGCGCTGACCGACGAGGACGGCGCGCAGGTGTTCCGCAGCGGCTGCCCCTCGGGCGGCACGGTCGACCTGCTGATCGAGCCCTACCGCCTGCCGCCGATGCTGGTGCTGTTCGGCGCGACGCCGATCAGCCGGGCGCTGGCGACCCATGCGCCGCTGGCCGGCCTTCGGGTCGCGGCCCCCGCCGCGCTGGGGCTGGCCGCGCCGGTCGTCGCCTTCGAAGGCACCGACCTGTCGGGCCTTGCCGTCGGCCCGCGCGACTTCGTCGTGGTGGCAAGCCAGGGCGCGCAGGATCTGGCCTGCCTGCGGGCCGCGCTGGACAGCCCGGCGGCCCGCGTGTCCATGGTCGCCTCGCGCCGCAAGGCCACGGCCCTGACCGCCAAGCTGGCCGAGGCGGGGATGCCGGCCGACCGCATCGCGCGGCTCAAGTCGCCTGCGGGCCTCGACATCGGGGCCATCGACCCGCACGAGATCGCGCTGTCGATCCTGGCCGAGATCGTCCAGTGGCGCGCGCGCGATGCCGCGCCCCGGACGGAGGAACCCCATGGCCAGACTGCGTGACTGGGGACGCGCCCGCCGCGCGCCGCCCCCCGCCGATCCCGCCGCACCGGCCGAGGCCCTGCTGGCCGCTTTCACGAAATGCTGCTGAACCGAAGGACGCACCAGACATGGAACTGAAGGACGAAATCCGCATCCCCGCCTCGAAGCAGGTGGTCTACGACGCGCTCAACGACCCCGAGGTCCTCAAGGCCTGCATTCCCGGCTGCGAGGAGCTGATCCAGCATTCGCCGACCGAGCTGGAGGCCAAGGTGGTGCTCAAGGTCGGCCCGGTGAAGGCGCGCTTCACGGGCGTGGTCACGCTGGACCAGGCCGGCGCGCCCGACCGCTTCGGCCTGTCGGGCGAGGGCAAGGGCGGGGCCGCGGGCTTTGCCAAGGGCGGCGCCGAGGTGACGCTGACCGAGGACGGCGACGGCACCATCCTGCGCTACGACGCCCGCGCCGAGGTGGGCGGCAAGCTGGCGCAGCTGGGCAGCCGGCTGATCCAGGGCACCGCGCAGAAGCTGTCGGCCGCCTTCTTCGAGAAGTTCGCCGCCACCGTCACCGCCGACGCCGAGGCCTGACGGCGCGGCCACGGCCGGGTCGCGGCCGGCGGCGGGGTCAGGCGCGCGCCGGGCGACGCAGGCGCCAGAGGTTGCCGCCCTGCGGCTCGAGACCCTCGCGCTGCCCCGCGCCCTGCCCGTCGTTCAGGAGCCGCGACAGGTCCCTTCCGACGGCGCGGCTGTAGATGTGGTAGAGGTGGCCGGTGGGCTCCGAGGCGGGCAGGTCGCTGAGGTCGATCACCTCCACGCCCGCCAGGCCCGACACGTCGTGCCCGGCCTCGCCCAGCCGGGGGTAGCCATGCAGCTGCGCCGACAGGGCCAGCGGCTTGTCCCCGGTGGTGGCGTAGACGGTGATGCTGCGGGCGACGGCGGCGATGCGGGGCAGGATGCGGGCGAAGATGCCCAGGTCCATGTCGGGGGCCATCAGCACAACATTGCCGAGCCGCAGGTCGGGCCGCCGGCTGGCCGCGTCGTAGAGCGCCAGCACCACGCCCCGCGCCCCGAGGCTGTGCCCGATCACGTCGACCGCCCCCGACCCGAAGCGGCCGTCCAGCGCGATGATCGTGTCGGCCAGGTCCGGCACGCTCCAGTAGAGGTTCGCCTCGTCGTGCATGTAGTAGGCCGCCACCCCGTTCGAGGGCCAGGTGAACCACAGGAACCGCCCCGCAAGGCCGGCGTTCTCCTGGAACAGCGCGGCGCGGCGGCAGCCCTTGCCGAAGCCGATGTAGTAGCCGTGCACGTAGAGCGCCGGGCCCCGGCCCCCCGCCGTCGCGGCCAGCCGGTCGAACACGGCGTCGCCGTCCATGTCCTGCACCGCCTGCACCCGCAACAGGTCTTCGCGCAGGAAGTTCGGCGCCACGCCGGCCAGCGGCGACAGCAAGCCGAGGTCGAGATCGCCGACCCGGCACAGCCCGGCCTTCGGGGTGCTCCTCTCGCTGCCGTAGGCCTCGGCGGGATCGGGCGCGTCGGTCCGGTTGCGCAGCGTGATGAACGGGAATTCCAAGGCGAGCATCTCCGTCTGGGCTGCCGGGGCAGGGCGGGCGCGCGGAACCGGGCGCAGGGCAAGGGGGGCGGCGGCCTTGATGCGGGGTCGGTCCTGACCGACCTCTACACGACAACCGGCGCCGCGCGGTAGCCCAACGGCGCCGCGGCTGCCCGCCGTTCGGGCGATGGGCGGGACGGACGCGCTTGACCCTTGGCGGATCCCGCGGCCGCGTGACAAGCTGCGGCCCGGGGCAGTGGGGCAGCCCGGCCGCGGGCGCGACAGGACAAGGGGGGCGCATGTCGAGGATCATCGGACCCATCTCGGTGCCCTGCCTTATGCTGGGCCTGCTGTTCTTCGCGGCGTCGCTGACCCCGTCGCTGATCCCGCGCGGGCCGGCGGTGCAGGGCATCCTCGGGGGGCTGGTCACGGCGATCGGCTACCTGCTCGGGCAGGTCGCGGGGCTGTTGTGGCGGGCGGCCGACCTGCCGCGCCTGTCGGGCCGGCCGGCGCGGGTGCTGACGGTGGCGGTCGCGGTGCCGCTGGTGGGGCTTTTCCTGTGGGTGCTGGGTTCCAGCCTGGGCTGGCAGAACGACCTGCGCGGGAAGATGGGCCTTGCGCCCGCCGACGCGCTGGGGCTGGCCACCATCGTGCTGCTCGCGCTTGCCACCTTTGCCGCGGCCTACGCGCTGGGCCGGCTGGTGGCGACGCTGTTCCGCCTGATCCGGGCGTGGTTCTACCGCATCATGCCGCCGCGGCGGGCCAATGTGCTGGGCGTCGTCGCGGTGGCGGCGATCCTGTTGGTGATCACGCGCGATGGCATCGTCGACCGGGTCGTCGCCGGCCTCGACGAAAGCTACGAGGCGGCGCAGGAACTGTTCCAGAACGCGCCGCCGCCGCCGGCCGACCCGCGCATGACCGGCAGCGCCGCCTCGCTGGTCGACTGGGCGGCCATCGGCGCGCCGGGGCGGGATTTCATCCTGTCCGGCCCGGACGCGGCGGCGATCTCGGCCTTCACCGGGCGCCCGGCGCTCGACCCGATCCGCGTCTACGTGGGCCGCGCCAACGGCGACACCCCGCAGGCCCGGGCCGAGCTGGCGCTGGCCGAGCTGATCCGCCAGGGCGGCTTCGAGCGCGAGGTGCTGATCGTGGCCAGCCCCACCGGCACCGGCTGGATGGACCCCGGCGCCCATGACCCGGTGGAATACATGCACGACGGCGACATCGCGACGGTCGCGGCGCAGTATTCCTACCTGCAGTCGCCGCTGGCCCTGATCCTCGAGACCCGCACCGGGCTGGAACAGGCGACCGCGCTGCAGGAGGCGGTGCATGGCCACTGGCAGACGCTGCCCCCCGACGCGCGCCCGCGTCTCTACGTCCACGGCCTCAGCCTCGGCGCTTGGTCGTCGATGCACGCGACCAACCTGTTCCGCCTGCTCGACGATCCGATCGACGGCGCGTTCTGGGCCGGCCCGCCGTTCCCGTCGGCCTTCTGGGCCTACGTGCAGGCCCAGCGCGATCCGGGCAGCCCCTGGGTCCTGCCGGTGATCGGGGACGGGTCGTTGGTGCGCTATGCCTCGCATGTGGCCGACGCCTCCGCGGCGGCGGCGCCCTGGGGCGACATGCGGATCGTGTTCCTGCAGTATTCCAGCGACCCGGTGGTGTTCTACGACCCCGCCTCGCTGTGGCGCGCGCCGCCCTGGATGCGCGAGCCCCCGGCGCCCGACATGTCCGACCATTTCGTGTTCATGCCCGTGGTCACGCAGTTCCAGCTGGCGCTCGACATGGCGCTGTCCTTCGGGGCGCCGCCGGGCTTCGGGCACGCCTACTACGCGCGGGATTACATCGGCCCCTGGGTGCAGGTGACCGCGCCCGAGGGCTGGACGCCGGCCGACACCGCGCGGCTGCAGGCGCACTGCGACAGAGGCTTTCAGCAGGGCTGTGCCAACGGCAGGCCGTGACCGGCGCCGCGGCGCGGGTCAGCCGGCCCCGAGCGTCGCCAGCACCCAGCCCGCGAAGTCCCGCGCCAGCGGACCCATCGCGGCGTCGAAGGCCTCCACCAGCGCGGTGTCGTCCAGCGACGCGGCGGTGGCGGTCGAGGTGAAGGTCCGCGCGGCGACGATCCGCACCCCGTCCTCGCGCACGATGCGCGAGGTCAGGCGGATGTCGATGCGCGCGCTGTCGCCGTCCTCCAGCACCTCGGCCTCGAACTCCACCAGCTCGGTGACGATGGCGTAGTCGCCGCTGGGCCCGAGGGGGCGGCGCCCGACATACTGGAACGCGCCGGTGGCATCGAGCGTGCGCAGCAGCACGGTCTGCACCATCACCGGCGCGGGTTCGCCCCAGCGGACGCCGGGCAGGTAGGTCGCCGCCAGCCGGTCGGGGCGGATCATGATCCGGTCGGTTTCCAGCGCGCCGCTGGTCGTGGGCAGCTCGACGATCACGTCGCGCGCCTGGCTGCGGCGGGCCACCGGCACCTCGGCGGGGGGCTGCAGCTCGTAGACGTCGAGCGGCTGGGTGGCATCGCCCAGCGCCGACAGGGCGGAGCAGCCGGACAGGAGCGGCAGGACGAGCGCGAGCAGCAGCGCGCGGGGCATCTGGGTGGGGAACACGCGGGCTACCTCCTGAATTCGGGGACGTCGCGGTTGAGCAGGAACTGCGTCGGGTTCCGCGAGATCGTCTGGGTCAGACGGTCGAGGTTCCCGATCAGGGCGCGGGTCTCGGTGGCCAGCCGGGTATAGAGCGGCAGGCCCGTGGTGGTGAAGGCCTGCACCCCGGGCGCGGCCCCCTCGATCAGCGTCTGCAACCCGGTGAAGGTCTCGGCGGCGGCCTGGCTTGCGGCGCGCACGTCGGCCGAGATCACCGGCAGGTCCTCGGACACGGTGCCGACCGCGGTGGTCAGCGAGGCGACGGTCGCCTGCAGCTCGGTGACCAGCGCCCGGATCTCCTCGTTGATCAGGGTGTCGGCCCCGGCAAAGGCGCCCTCGGCCGCGACCAGCGTGCGCTGCCCGGTCTCGAGCGCGCCGTTGATGGCGGCCAGCGTCTCGTTGGCGTTGGCGAAGGTGTCCGTCACCTGCGTCAGCGTGGTGCCGGCCTGCGTCACCAGCCCCGACAGGCCGGCGGTGGAGGCGGTCAGGTCTTCGCCGACCGTGGTGGCGACGGTGCGGGTGGTCTCGGCCGCGGCCCGGATGTCGGCCATCAGCGCCGGCAGGTCGGTGGCCGCGGCGGTGTTGATGGCGGCGATGGCCTCGGTCGCGGCGGCGACGGCGGCGCGGGTCTCGGCCAGCAGCGGCGTGCCCTGCTCGACGATCAGCCCGTCGATGCGGGTGGCCGCGGCGCCCACCGCGGTCGAGGTGGTCTCCAGCGTCTCCAGCAGCGTGTCGACCCGCGCCAGCGTCGCCGCGGCCTCCTGCAGGCGCAGGGTCGCGGTCTGACCCGTGGTGCCGAGGGTGGCCATCAGGGTGCTGGCGTCCGTGCGCAGCGTGGCCAGTTCGGCCCTGAGCACGGTCAGCGTCTCCTGCACCCCGGTGGTCGCGGCGGTCAGGTCCTCGGCGATGTAGCGCTGCCCCTCGGCGATGGCGCCCTGGGCCAGCACCAGTGTGTCGGTGCCGCTGGCCACAACGGCGGTGGCCTGGTCCGCCAGCAGGTCGATCGATTCGAGCGTTTCGTTGGCGGTGGCCAGCACCACGGCCAGTTCCGTGGTCAGCGTGTCGAGCGTGGTGTTGAACCGGTCGATCTGCTGGGTGAACTGGTCCACGGTGCCGGTGATCCCGGAAATCCCCTCGAGCGCGGTCACGAATTCCTCGGACGCGGTCTCGACGTTCACCAGGATGCGGTCGACCCGGCCCTCGTTCTCGCCGCTGAACAGGTTGCCGATGTCGCGCACCACGCGCAGGGTCTCGCTCACCAGCTCGGGCGCGTCCTCGGTCAGCGACTGCAGCATCGAGCGGCCCGCCGCGATCTCGGGCACCACGCCATCGCGCGCGTCCAGCAGCGGCGCCTCGGGCGTGCCGGGGTCGATGCCGACGAAGGACACCCCCGTCACGCCCTGGGATTCGATGGTAGCGACGCTGTCGGCCCGCACCGGCGTCTCGGCGTCGACCTCGACCCGCACGAGGATGGTGCCGTCGCGCTCGGGCGCCAGCCGCACGTCGACGACCTGGCCCACGGGAAGGCCGCTGAAGCGCACGTCCGACGCAGCGCTGAGGCCCGCGACCGAGTCGAAGCGCACGTCGTAGTAGGCGAACTGCCGGTCCAGCTCCACCCGCGCGAGCCACAGGAAGAAGCCGAGGATGCCGAGCATCCCCGCCAGCGCGAACAGGCCGATCAGCAGGTAGTTTGCCTTGGTCTCCACCTAGCGGTCTTCCCCCGTTTGTGCCGCCTCGGCGGCGTCGATCGCGGCCCGTGCCCGCGGACCGTGGAAATAGGATCGCACCCATGGATGGTCGACCGACAGCATGTCCTGCATGGTGCCGGTGACCAGCACCTTGCGTTCCGCGAGGACGGCGATCCGGTCGCACACGGCGTGCAGCGTGTCGAGGTCATGCGTGACCAGAAAGACCGTTAGGCCAAGCGACCGGCTGAGTCCACGGATCAGCTGGTCGAAGTCGGCGGCGCCGATCGGGTCGAGGCCGGCCGTGGGTTCGTCGAGGAACACGATCTCGGGGTCCAGCGCCAGCGCCCGGGCCAGGCCCGCGCGCTTGCGCATCCCCCCCGACAGTTCCGAGGGGTACTTGTCGCCGGCCAGGTAGGGCAGGCCCACCATCGAGATCTTGAGGTCGGCCAGCTCGCGCGCCAGGCCCGGGTCGAGGTCGGGGATGCCGCGCATCGGCACCTCGACGTTCTCGCGCACCGTCAGCGACGAGAACAGCGCGCCGTCCTGGAACATCACGCCCCAGCGCATCTGCAGCGCGGTGCGGGCGGCTAGGTCGGCGGTGCGCACATCGGTCCCCAGCACCCGGATCGAGCCCGCCGCCGGCGTCTGCAGCCCCGCGATGGTGCGCAGCAGCACCGACTTGCCGGTGCCCGAGCCGCCGACCACGCCCAGCACCTCGCCGCGGTAGACATCGAGGTCGAGCCCGTCGTGCACCACCTGGGTGCCGAACTGGTTGCGCAGCCCGCGCAGCTCGATCACCGGCTCGCCGCGCGCGCTCACAGCCCGATCTCCGCGAAGAAGATGGAGAACAGCGCGTCGGCCACGATCACCGCGAAGATCGCGGCGACCACCGCCTTGGAGGTCTGCTGCCCCAGCGATTCGGCGTTGCTGCCCACCTGCATCCCGGCATGGCAGCCGACCACGCCGATGATCAGCGCAAAGACCGGCGCCTTGACCATGCCGACGGTCAGGTGGCTGATGTCGGTGCCCTCGAGGAACCGGGTGCGGAACATGGCGGGCGAGATGCCGAGCTCGAGCCAGGACATCAGCGCCCCGCCGAACAGCCCGGCAAGATTGGCGATCAGCCCCAGGATCGGCAGCATGATCAGCAGCGCCAGGATCCGCGGCACGAACAGCACCGCCGCCGGGTCGAGGCCGAGGGTGCGCATGGCGTCGATCTCCTCGCGCATCTTCATCGAGCCGATCGCGGCCGTGAAGGCCGACGCCGTGCGGCCCGCCACGATGATCGCGGTCAGCAGGATGCCAAGCTCGCGCAGGATCGACACCGCGATCAGGTCGACGACGAACACCTCGGCGCCGAACTGGCGCAGCTGCGAGGCGCCCTGGAAGGCCAGCACGATGCCGATCAGGAAGGACATGAGCGCGACGATCGGCACCGCCTTGACGCCCACCTCCTCGCAGTGGTGCACCAGCGCCGTCAGCCGGAAGCTGCGCGGGTGCCGCAGGCCGCGCCCGAGCCGGGCGAGGAACAGGCCGAGGTAGGCCGTCAGCCCGCGCGCCGTGCGGCCGGTGTCGGCCACCGCGCGCCCCAGCCCGGCGACGCGCTCGGCCAGCCCGCGGGGGGGCGCCGGGGCGGGTTCGGGCCGCGGCATCGCGCGTTCGACGCTGGTGAGGATCGCCTCCATCTCGGGGGTCGCGCCGGCCAGCTCCAGCCGGCCGCCGGCCTCGGCCAGCCGCGCCCTGAAGCGGGCGACGAGCCACCCCCCGGCGGTGTCGAGCCGCGTCACCGCGCCGAGGTCGAGCCGCGCCTCGGCCACCGGGCCGATCCCGTCGAGGCGGCGCGCCGCCGCGCCGAGGGTGCGGATGGTCAACGGGCCGGCCACGGCGATGCGCGTCGCGGCGCCGCCGGTCTCGACCTCGATGCTGACCTCCGGGGAGCCCCCCATGCCGCCGCCTCCGTCCCGGCCCGGATCGCGCCTGCCGCGCGCGGGCCATCCCGCCTTGTAGGCCCGCGTCCCGAAAGGTGCAAACGGAACGCCGCGCTGCGGCGCGGTCCGGCGCGCGGTCGCAGGGCGCCCCTGCGCTTTGCGGCGGTAGGCCGGCCTTAACCGTGCTAGATCAGGGTCATGGACATCGTTCTTGTCACCACGATCATCGCCGCGCTGTTCCTCGTGATCGGCGTGTCCGAGCCGCTGGCGGCACGCCTGCGCCTGCCGCAGAGCGTGATCCTCGCGTCGCTGGGCATGTTGATCGGGGTCGGCGCCCTGTTCTTCCTGCGCACCGAGCTGACCGACGCCCTGAACCCGGTGGCCGAGGCGATCCTGGCGCTGCCGATTCGGTCGAACGTGTTCCTCTACGTGTTCCTGCCGACCCTGCTGTTCCAGGCCACGCTGGGGATGAACCTGCGCCGGATGCTGGACGACTGGGTGCCGATCCTGGTGCTGGCGGTGGTCGCGGTGGTGGTGGCGACGCTTGGGGTGGGCTACGCGCTGTTCTGGGCCAGCGCCCTGCCGCTGGCGGCCTGCCTGCTGATCGGCGCGATCGTGTCGACGACCGACCCCTCGGCGGTGGTGTCGATCTTCCGCTCGATCTCGGCGCCGCGGCGGCTGGCGCGCATCATCGAGGGCGAGAGCCTGCTGAACGACGCCGCCGCCATCGCGCTGTTCGGGCTGTTCATGGGCTTCGTCATGCTGGGCGTCCCCGACCCCGACCTCGGGCAGACGCTGGCGCGGTTCCCGCTCCTGATGGCGGGGGGCGCGGTGACGGGCTGGCTGGCCGCGCAGGCGGCGATCTGGCTGATGGCGCTGTTTCCCGGCCACCCGCGGGCGCAGGTGTCGATCTCGGTCGCGCTGCCCTACCTCGCCTACATCGGCGCCGAGCAGAGCGTGGGCGCCTCGGGCGTCATCGCGGTGGTGGCGGCGGGGCTGACGCTGAACCTGACCGGCCCCGGGCGCCTGCCGCCGCAGTCCTGGTCCAATCTGCGCGAGGTCTGGGACCTGCTGGCGCACTGGGCCGGGGCGCTGATCTTCATCCTCGCGGCGCTGCTGATCCCGCGCCTGCTGGAGGGCGCGCGCCCCTCGGATTTCGTGCTGATCGGGGTGGTGGTGCTGGCCGCCATCGCCGCGCGCGCGGTGATCCTGTTCGGGCTGCTGCCGCTCCTGACCGCGATCCGCCTGTCGCCGCCGGTCGACGTGCCCTACCGCGCCGCGATCCTGTGGGGGGGCTTGCGCGGCGCGGTCACGCTGGCGCTGGCGCTGGCGGTGACCGAAAGCCTGCGGGTGCCGCTGGAAACCAAGCGGCTGGTGGGCATCCTCGCCACCGGCTTCACCCTGTTCACGCTGCTGGTGCAGGGCACCACCCTGCGCTGGGTGATCGGGCGGCTCGGCCTCGACCGGCTGTCGCCCATCGAGGAGGCGCTGTCGCGGCAGGTGGTGGCCGTGGCCCTGCAGACCGTGCGCGAGGACGTGGCCCGCACCACCGAGACCTACGACCTCACGCGCGAGATCGTCCGCACCGAGGCCAAGCAGTTCGGTGCCCGGCTCGACGACGCCGTCCGCGCCGCCGAGGACAGCGCCGACATCCTCGACCGCGACCGCATCACGCTGGGCCTGATCGCCCTGGCCGGCCACGAGCGCGACACCATCCTGCGCTGCCTGCGCGACCGCACCATCCCGGGCGCCATGGCCGAACGCCTCCTGTCCGACGCCGACCGGCTGATCGAGGGCGCGCGCACCGCCGGGCGCAGCGGCTACCAGCGCGCGGCGCGGCAGGCGGCGACCTATGGCCGGGGGTTCCGCGCGGCGGTGTGGCTGCACGGGCGGCTGCGCCTGTCGGGGCCGCTGGCGCGGCTGACCGCCGACCGCTTCGCGCTGTTGCTGTCGCAGCGCCTGATCCTGCGCGACCTGGACGAGTTCATCGACGGGCGCATCCGCCGGATCCACGGCCGGCGCGTCGCCGACCTGCTGCAGGAGCTCTTGTCGCGCCGGGTCGAGGCGGTGGAGACCGGCCTCGAGGGCCTGCGCCTGCAATACCCGGGCTACGCCGAGGAGCTGGAGCGCCGCTTCATCCGCCGCACCGCCCTGCGGCTGGAGGAACGGGAATACGGCGCGATGCGCGAGGACGGGCTGATCGGCGCCGAGGTCCACACCGCGCTGACCGAGGACATCGCGCGCCGCCGGTTCGCGGCCGAGGACCGCCCGGCGCTCGACATCGCGCTGCAGGGCCCCGAGCTGGTGCGCCAGTTCCCGCTCTTCGCCGACCTCGACCCGGCCGCCCTGCGCCAGCTCGCCCGCGCGCTGCGCCCGCGCTATGCCGATGCCGGCGAGATCCTGCTGCGCAAGGACGCGGGCGCGCGGCGGGTGTTCTTCATCGCCTCGGGCGCGGTCGAGCTGGAGGTCGCCGGCCAGAGCTGGCGGCTCGGCCGGGGCGAGATGTTCGGGCAGATGGCCGTGCTGATGCGCCGGACGCCGCGGGCCGAGGTGCGGGCGATCGTGCCCTCGACGCTGCTGGTGCTGGACGAGGACAGGTTCCGCCGGCTCCTGGCGCGCAGCGGGGCGCTCCGCGACGCGGTCCGCGCCAGCGCCGCCAAGCGCGGCATCGACCCCGACGCGCTGCTGCCGGACGCCCCCGCATCCGCGCCCGCGCCCCGCGATCCCCCGGACGCGGCCCCGCCCGACGGCCCCGGGCCGCGGTGACGGCTGCGGGTTTGCGCCGCCGCGCTTCGGCGATAGACAGGGGGCCAAGGGGCCGCGCGCGGCCCGCCACCGCACCCCGGGAGAGGCAGATGGCAGACCAGCAGGCACCGGACCGCGACGACGAGGACTGGGCGGACGAATACGAGAAGGTCCCGTCCTCGGTCATCTTCGAGGCGATCCGCCGCGAGGGCGAGCACGAGCTGCGCCGCCCGACCAGCGCCCTGTGGTGGTCCGGCGTCGCCGCGGGCCTGGCGATCAGCACCTCGGTGCTGTGCAAGGGGTTCCTGGCCGCCATGCTGCCGCACGAGCCCTGGGCCGAGGCGGTCACGAACCTGGGCTACACGGTGGGGTTCCTGATCGTGATCCTGGGGCGGATGCAGCTGTTCACCGAGAACACCATCACCCCGATCCTGCCCCTGTTCCTGGCGCCCAGCCGGTCGTGCTTCGTGCTGACGGCGCGGCTCTGGGGGATCGTGTTCGCGGCCAACCTGGTGGGCTGCCTCGCCGCCGCGCTGGTGCTGGTGCACGGCCATATCCTGCCCGAGGCGCGTTTTGACGGGATCCTCGCGGTCTCGCGGCACTACGCGCAGGCGACGCCCTTCGAGCATTTCGCCTGGGGCATCCCGGCGGGGTTCCTGATCGCGGCGCTGGTCTGGATCCTGCCGCGGATGGAGGGGGCGGGCGAGGTGCTGATGATCGTGATCGTCACCTATGCCATCGGGCTTGGCGGCATGTCGCACGTGGTGGCGGGGTCGACCGAGCTGTTCATCCTGGTGGCGCGGGGCGAGCTCGGCGTCGGCGCGGCGGTGTTCGGCGGCATCCTGCCGGCGCTGGCGGGCAACGTGCTGGGCGGCACCGGCATCTTCGCCGCGCTGACCTACGCACAGGTGCGCGAGGAGATCTGAGCGCCCCGGCCGGGTCCCGGGTGCGCCCCGGGCGGAAATCCGGCCCCGGGCGGTTTTCATTCCGGGCGGGGCCGGTATGCTGGGCCCCATGGTTCGGCAGCTGCTTCCGATTTCCGCCCTGCTTCTGGGCTCGGCGCTTCTTCTGTTCGCCGGTGGCATCCACGGCCTCGTCCTGCCCGTCCGCGGCTCGGCCGAGGGGTTCAGCGCCGGCGCGCTCGGCCTGCTCGGCACCGGCTGGGCCATCGGCTATGTCGCCGGCTGCCTGATCGCCCCGCGGCTGGTGGGCGCGGTAGGCCATATCCGCACCTTCGGCGTGATGTGCGCGCTGGCGGCGGTGTCGATCCTGGTGCAGGCGCTCTACGTGTCGCCCGAGGCCTGGATCCCGGTGCGGGCGGTGTCGGGCTTCTGCTTCGCCGGCGCGGCGATGATCGTGGAATCCTGGCTGAACGACCGCGCCCAGCCCTCGACGCGCGGCAAGATCTTCGGCGTCTACACGATGGTGAACCTCGGCGCGGTGACCGCCGGGCAGATGGCGGTGTCGCTTGGCGACGTGACCGGCTTCGCCCTGTTCGCCGTGGGGGCCATCGTCTACTGCCTCGCGCTAGTGCCGACGGCGCTGTCGACCTCGGCCTCTCCGGCGCCGCTGACCTCGGTGCGGCTGGACGTGCCGGCGCTGTGGCGCAACTCGCCGGTGGCGGTGGCGGCGGTGTTCCTCGTCGGCATCTCGAACGCCGCCTTCGGCACGCTGGCCGCGGTCTATGCCGACCGGGTTGGGTTGGAGCTGACCGCCATCGCGCTCTTCGCCAGCATCCCGGTGTTGGCCGGCGCGCTGGCGCAGATCCCGATCGGCTATGCCAGCGACCGGATGGACCGGCGCAAGGTGCTGGTGGCGACCGCCGCGGTGGCGCTGGGCGCCGATCTCGCCTTCGTGCTGCTGGCGCCCTCGGGCGAGGTGCTGAACCTCGCGCTGGTCGGCATCTTCGGCGCGGCGATCTTCGCCATGTACCCGATCATCGTTGCCCACGCCAACGACAACGCCGGGCCGGGCACCTCGATCCAGGTCTCGGGGGGGCTGCTGATGATCTTCGGGATCGGGTCCATCGTGGGGCCGCTGGTCGCGGGCCTGATGATGAACGTCGCCGGGCCGGGCGGGCTGTTCCTGACCACCATCGTGGCGCATGTCCTGATGATCGCCTTCACGCTCTGGCGGATGTCGCGCCGCGCCGCCGTGCCCGCCGCGGAAAAGACCGCCTTCCGCATCACCGTGCCGGCGCGCTCCTCGACCCCCGAGACCGTGGCGCTGGCCGCCGGCGACGACGGCGACCGGCCGGCCGAGGCGCAGGAGGCCCCGCCCGCGGCGCCCGGTACCGGGGGCGGCGACGACCCGGGCCAGCCCGGCGACGACCCGGCGCGCCCGGCCTGAAGCGGGCCCCCGGGCGTCTGGGGCAGGACGGGCAGGATTGGGGGTTTGGTAGGCCCGGCAGGATTCGAACCTGCAACCAAAGCGTTATGAGCGCTCTGCTCTGACCGTTGAGCTACAGGCCCGCCTGTCCCCCGGATACGCGGGGCGCCCCGTCCCGGTCAAGCGCCGGGCGCGCCAGCAACTGCCGCATGGACGCGCGGGCGGCCGCCTGATAGGGGCGGGCGCAAGATCAGGAGGTGTGCCCATGACCGACCCCAAGACCGGCCTCACCTATGCCCAGGCGGGCGTCGACATCGACGCGGGCAATGCGCTCGTCGAGCGGATCAAGCCCGCCGCCGCCGCCACCGCGCGGGCCGGCGTGATGAGCGGGCTCGGCGGCTTCGGCGCGCTGTTCGACCTCAAGGCCGCGGGCTACGACGACCCGATCCTTGTGGCGGCCACCGACGGGGTGGGCACCAAGCTGAAGATCGCGATCGACACCGGGCTCTACGACACCATCGGCATCGACCTGGTGGCGATGTGCGTCAACGACCTCGTGTGCCAGGGGGCGGAGCCGCTGTTCTTCCTGGACTATTTCGCCACCGGCAAGCTGGAGGTCGACGCCGCCGCCCGCATCATCGCGGGCATCGCCGAGGGCTGCCGGCTGTCGGGCTGCGCGCTGGTGGGCGGCGAGACCGCCGAGATGCCGGGCATGTACGCGCCGGGCGACTTCGACCTCGCGGGCTTTGCCGTGGGCGCGATGAACCGCGGCGCGGCGCTGCCGGCGGGGGTGACCGAGGGCGACGTGCTCCTCGGCCTCGGCTCGGACGGGGTGCATTCCAACGGCTACTCGCTGGTGCGCCGGATCGTCGAGCGGTCGGAGCTGGCCTGGGATGCGCCGGCGCCCTTCGCCGAAGGGACGCTGGGCGCGGCGCTGCTGGCGCCGACGCGGCTCTACGTGCGGCCGGCGCTGGCGGCGGTGCGGGCCGGCGGCGTGCATGGCCTCGCGCATATCACCGGCGGCGGGCTGACCGAGAACCTGCCGCGGGTGCTGCCCGAGGGGCTGGGGGCCGAGATCGACCTTGGCGCCTGGACCCTGCCGCCGGTGTTCCGCTGGCTGGCCGACGAGGGCGGGCTGGCGCAGGGGGAACTCCTCAAGACCTTCAACGCCGGCATCGGCCTGGTGCTGGTGGTGGCGGCCGACCGGGCCGAGGCGCTGGCGGCCGACCTCGCCGCGGCGGGCGAGACGGTGCACCGGATCGGCACCGTGGTGCCGGGGCAGGGGGTCAGCTACCGCGGGACGCTGGCTTGACCAAACGCGTCGCGATCCTGATCTCGGGCGGCGGCTCCAACATGGTGACGCTCGCGCGCAGCATGACCGGCGACCACCCGGCCCGGCCCTGCCTGGTGCTGTCGAACGACCCCGCGGCCGGGGGGCTGGCCAGGGCGGCCGCCATGGGCATCCCCACGGCGGTGGTGGACCACCGGCCCTTCGGCAAGGACCGCGCCGGGTTCGAGGCGGAGCTGACCCGGGTGCTGGAGGCCCATGCCCCCGACATCCTGTGCCTCGCGGGCTTCATGCGGGTGCTGACGGAGGGGTTCGTGACGCGCTGGCAGGGGCGGATGCTGAACATCCACCCCTCGCTCCTGCCGAAGTACCGGGGGCTGCACACGCACCAGCGCGCGCTGGAGGCGGGCGATGCCGAGGCCGGCTGCACCGTGCACGAGGTAACGGCGGAGCTCGATGGCGGGCCGATCCTGGGGCAGGCGCGGGTGCCTGTGCTGGAGGGCGACACGCCCGACACGCTGGCCGCCCGGGTGCTGGAGCAGGAGCACCGGCTCTATCCGCTGGTCCTCCGGCGCTTTGCCGCGGGGGAGCGGGGGCGCATCGACCTGTGACCGCGCGGCAGGTCCTTGCAAGGACCTGCCCATAGCCTTGCAAGGCTATGGGAACGCCCTTGCAAGGGCGTGGCAAGACCCTTGCAAGGGTCTTGCGTCCAAGCTCACAACAGCGACTTGACCTTCGCCGCCACCGCCTCGGGTGTGATGCCGAAATGCGCGTAGAGGTCCTCGGCCGGGGCCGAGGCGCCAAAGCCGTGCATGCCTACGAAGCCCGACTTTTCCCGCTTGCCGCGCTCGCCATAGAGCCAGCGGTCCCAGCCGAAGCGGATCGCCGCCTCGACCGCCACCCGCACCGGCCCGGCGGGCAGAACGCGGCGGCGGTAGGCCTCGTCGGTCTCCTCGAAGATCTCCCAGCAGGGCATCGACACCACCCGCGTGCCGATCCCCTCGGCCTGCAGCAGGTCGCGCGCGGCCATCGCGATGGCGACCTCCGAGCCCGTGGCGAGCAGGATCGCCTGGCGCTTCCCCTCGGCCTCGGCCAGGACATAGGCGCCCTGCGCGACCAGGTTCTTCGCGGTATGCGTGGTGCGCAGCGTCGGCACCGACTGCCGGCTCAGGGCCAGCACCGACGGCGTCCGTGTCTGGCCCAGCGCGACCTCCCAGGCCTCGGCGGTCTCGACCGCGTCGGCGGGGCGCATCACCAGCAGGTTCGGCGTCGCCCGCAGCATGGCGAGGTGTTCCACCGGCTGGTGCGTCGGCCCGTCCTCGCCCAGCCCGATCGAGTCATGCGTCATCACGTAGGTCACCGGTACGCCCATCAGCGAGGACAGCCGCATCGCCGCGCGGGCGTAGTCGGTGAAGACCATGAAGGTGCCGCCGTAGGGCCGCACGCCCCCGTGCAGCGCCATGCCGTTCATCGCCGCCGCCATGCCGTGCTCGCGGATGCCGTAGTGGACGTGGCGCCCCTTGCGGTCCTCGGGCCCGAAGGTGCCGAGCCCCGCGGTGTTGGTGTTGTTCGAGCCGGTCAGGTCGGCCGAGCCGCCCAGGTGCTCGGGCAGGATCGGGTTGATGACTTCCAGCGCCATCTGGCTGGCCTGCCGGGTCGCGACCTTGGGCCGGGCCTCGGTGTGCTGCTTCTTCAGCGCGCGGATCGTCGCGGCGAGCTTCTTCGGCGCCTCGGCGGCAAAGGCGCGGACGAACTCGGCCTTCTTGCTGTCCGACATCAGCGCGAAGCGGGTCTCCCACTCCTCGCGCGCGGCGCGGCCGCGGGCGCCCACGCCCTCCCACCAGGCCTTGAGGTCGGCGGGGATCTCGAAGGCGCCGTGCGGCCAGCCGTAGCCGTCCTTGGCCGCCTGCAGCTGCTTGGGATCGGTCAGCGCGCCGTGACCCTTGGCGGTGTCCTGCGCGGCGTGACCCAGCGCGATGTGCGTCTTGCAGGCGATCATCGCGGGGCCGGCGCTGGCCTTGGCCGCGGTCAGGGCGCGGTCGATGTCGGCGGGGTCATGGCCGTCGCACTCGAACACGTCCCAGCCGCTCGCGGCAAAGCGCGCCTTCTGGTCCGTGCGGTCGGCGATCGAGACCTTGCCGTCGATGGTGATGCCGTTGTCGTCCCACATCACGATCAGCCGCGACAGCTGTTGCCGGCCGGCCAGCGCGATGGCCTCCTGGCTGATCCCCTCCATCAGGCAGCCGTCGCCCGCGATGCACCAGGTGTAGTGGTCGATGACCTTCTTCCCCCACTTCGCGCGCAGGAATTCCTCGGCCATGGCAAAGCCCACGGCATTGGCGATCCCCTGGCCCAGCGGGCCGGTGGTGGTCTCGATGCCCGTGGCGTGGCCGTATTCCGGGTGGCCCGCGGTGATCGCGCCGAGCTGGCGGAAATTCTTGACCTGCTCCAGCGTCATGTCCGCGTAGCCGGTCAGGTAGAACAGCGAGTAGAGCAGCATCGAGCCGTGCCCCGCCGACAGGATGAACCGGTCACGGTTCGGCCAGTCGGGCGCGCTCGCGTCGAAGCTCAGGTGCTTGTCGAACAGCACCGTCGCCACGTCGGCCATGCCCATCGGCATCCCCGAATGGCCGGAGTTCGCGGCGGCCACGGCATCCAGCGTCAGCGTGCGGATGCAGGCGGCGCGGCGCCAATGCTCGGGGTTGCGGGCGGCAAGCGCGGTCAGGTCCATGTCAGCTGTCCTTCGTCTGGCGGCCCGGGCAGGGGCCGGGCCGGTGCGCCGTCTCATAGCAGAGGCGGATGGTGGCGCAACCAGTAAGGGGGCCGCGGGCGCCCATTTGCCGCCGACCGGGCGGGGGTGGGCGCGGAAAGCCTTGCAAATCTGGGGGATTTGATCTTCGCTAAGGGAAACAACAGGGGCCCGGGGCCGGCGAGGGCCGCCCCCGGCGAAACCACGGGGCACCGGCAGCGATGGGCGACAACGCCGAATTCGAGAAACTGAGCACGCTGGAGGCGCGGCTGGCGGACGCGCTCGACCGCATCGCGGTGGGCGTGGGCGAGGCGGTGGCGCGCGCGCCGATCGAGGATCCGGGGATGACCTCGGGCGCCTTCGAGGACGCGCAGATCCGGGCCGAGGCCGCCGAGGCGCGGGCCGCCGCGCTCGAGGCGCGCGTGGCCGAGCTGGAGGCGGCGGGCGGCGTCGGCGCGGTCCGGGACCTGTCCGAGATCGAGGCCGAGCGCGACGCGGCGCTGCAACGGGTGCAGGCGCTCGAGGCCGCGCGCCAGGCCGACCGCGACGAGGCCGAGCGCACGCTGGGCGCGCGCGACGCGCGCATCGCGGCGCTGGAGGCGGGGCTGTCCGAGGCGCAGGCCGCGCCCGCCGACAGCGCCGAGGCCGACCGGCTGCGCGGCGTGGTGGGCGAGCTGGAGGCGCGGGTCGCGCGGCTGCGCGCCGAGCGGGCCGAGGCCATCGCCGAGCGCGACGAGGCCCGCGACATCGCCGAGGAACTGCAGGCCGCCTCGGGCATGGACCCCGAGGAGCGCGCGATGGCGCTGCGGGCCGAGATCAAGGAGCTGCGCGTCATCAACGCGCGGCTGACCAAGAACCTCGCCCGGCTCAGGGGCGAGAAGGCCAGCGACCCCACGGTGCTGAACAAGGCGCTGGTGGTCGAGCTCGACGCGCTGCGCGCCGCGCGGGCGTCGGAGGCGGCGGAACTGGAACGCATCCTGGCCGATCTCGGCCAGCCCGGCGCGGGGGAGGGCGGACATGCCTGAGGTCAGGATCGAGATCGGGGGCCGCGAATTCGCGGTCGCCTGCCAGCCGGGCGAGGAGCCCTTCCTGCACGCCGCGGCCCGGATGCTGGACACCGAGGCCACCGTGATCCTCGGCCAGATCGGGCGGATGCCGGCGGACCGGATGCTGCTGATGGCGGGGCTGATGCTGGCCGACAAGACGGCGGCGCTGGAGGACGAGATCAAGGGCCTTCAGGACAAGATCAAGGCGCAGGACAAGACGCTCGCCTCGGCCGAGGAACGCCTGGCCGACCGGGCGCGGCGCATCGCCGAGCTGCAGGAGGCGGGGCCGCGGACCGAGCTGCCCGACCGCTTCACCGACGGGCTGGCCGAGTTGGCCGCCCGCGCCGAGGCCATCGCAGACGAGCTGGAGGCGCGGCGGGGGTAGGGCGGTTTCCGAGGCGGAAACCGCCGCAAACCTGCAGGTTTGCGGGTCGAAAAGCTGCAGCTTTTCGCGCCGGAAAACTCGGGTTTTCCGGCTTGATCAGTCCAGAAGAACGGGCAGGAGGCGCGCGGCCTCGTCGCGCGGATGGCTCAGCGCCGACTTGTCCTCGCCGGGGTAGAACCGCGCCCGCACAGCCGTCGGCATCGGGTTCGGCCGCAGCAGGTGCACCCGCATCGGGAACTTCGCCGTCTCGGCCTGCCAGCTCTGCACCAGCGCGCGCTGGGCGGCCTTGGACATGGCGTAGGCGCCGGCATACTTGTCGTCCCAGCCGTCGTCGAAGAACACCGCCCGCGGTTTCGCGGACGGCGCGATCAGCGGTTCGACGAAGGCCACCAGCCGCGTGAAGGCGCGGATGTTGGTGGCGATGACCTTGTCCAGATCCTTGGCCGCGATGTGCGGCGCGGGCGTCAGGGCGCTGACATGGATCGCGGAATGGACCCAGATGTCGGCGCGGCCCCAGCGGTCGTGGATCGACCGGCACAGATGCGCCATCGCGCCCTCGTCGGTCACGTCCATCGGCGCCAGCGTCGCCTGCCCGCCCTGCGCCTTGATGCGGTCGTCGAGCTCCTCGAGCCCGCCCACGGTGCGGGCCACGGCCACCACATGGGCGCCGCGCGCGGCCAGCCATTCGGCGCTCGCCGCCCCGATCCCGCGGGAGGCGCCCGTCACCAGCGCGATCTGTCCGTCCAGAGGTCTGTCCATGGCGCGCCTGTTGCCCGCTTGCGCGCCGGAACGCAAGGGGCTGCGGCGGTGCGGCGCGCTTGACTTGGGCCCCCCGCGCGGGAATACCGGGTGCCAACGGATACGGACCAACGCACGGAGGCGAATATGGGCCGCGACACTCTCCTGACCGCGACACTGGGCAGCCAGACCCTGCTGAAGAAGGCGATGCTGGTGCTGGCCGGCTCGATCTTCATCGCGGTGGCGGCGCAGATCACGGTGCCGATGTGGCCCGTCCCGGTGACGCTGCAGACGCTGGCGATCCTGCTGGTGGGCTTCACCTTCGGCAGCCGGCTGGCGCTGGCCACGATGCTCGCCTACCTCGCGCAGGGCGCGGCGGGCCTGCCGGTGTTCGCGGGTGGCCTGAACTTCGTCGCCTTCGCGGGTCCGACCGCGGGCTTCCTCCTGGGCTTCGTCGCGATGGCCTGGGCCGCGGGCCTGGCCGCCGAGCGGGGCATCGCCCGCGGCGTGGTGTCGACCGCGCTGGTGGCGCTGGCGCTGTCAGCGATGATCTACCTGCCGGGCCTGGCCTGGCCGATGGCGCTGGCCGGCGGCTTCGGCCTCGAGGCGGGCTGGGTCGCGCAGGACGCGGGCTACTACTGGACCTGGTTCGTCGCGCCCTTCCTGGTCGGCGACGCGCTCAAGGCCGTGATCGCCGCGCTGGTCGTGACCGGCGCCTGGGCCGCGCTGCGCAAGCGCGCCTGACCGCGCGCAACCGGACAAGACAGGGGGCCGTCCTGCGGGGCGGCCCTTTTGCTTTGCGGCGGTGTCAGGCGCGCAGGTGGCGCAGCAGTTCGCCCGCGCCCAGGTCCTCGTAGAGCGCCGCGATCTCGGGGGCGGTCAGGCCGCCGTCCTGCTGGGCGGCCAGCAGCGGGTGCTTGGGGTCGGTGATCCAGTAGACCGGCATCCCGCCGCCCGCGACGGGCACGATCACCCCCTTGGACAGCACCGGCCCCGACGCGGCCGGCACCCGGGAATAGAGCCAGGCGAACAGGTCGCCCAGACGGTCCGCGTCGCCGCGCCCCTGCGCCGAGCGGAAGCGCGCGAAATCCCCGGTCGACAGGTTGGCCCAGACCTGCAGGAACACGTGTTCGTCGGTGCCCCGGACCGGGATCGGCAGCTTGGCCCGCACCAGCAGGTCGCGGCCGCGGCGGGCGTAGCGCTCGGTCACCACGTCGCCCGAACCGTCCAGCGCCTCGTCGGGCAGGGGGGCGGGCGGGTGCGCCCAGCCGAAGGGGCGCAGGCGGACGGCGTTGGCGGCATCCCACACCTCGCCGCAGCAGGCGCAGCGGTAGCCGGGGGCGGTGAGGCGCCGGGCCAGCTCCGCCTCGGAGATGGGCTTGGGGGCCTTGGAGCGGCGGAAGAGCTTGAGCATCACTCGGCCGGTTCTGCCAGCTTGAATCCCTTGGCGACCATGTCGGTCGGTTTCACCGGATAATCGCCCGAGAAGCAGGCGTCGCAATAGGCAGGTTGCCGCGCGTCGCGGCCCTGCGCCACGCCGACCGCGCGGTAGAGCCCGTCGAGCGACACGAAGCGCAGCGAGGCGACGCCCAGATGATGCTGCATCTCGGTCTCGGTCATGGTGGCGGCCAGCAGCTTTTCGCGCTCGGGCGTGTCGACCCCGTAGAAGCAGGGCCAGGCGGTCGGCGGGCTGGCGATGCGGAAATGCACCTCGGCCGCGCCGGCATCGAGGATCATCTCCTTGATCTTGCGGGAGGTGGTGCCGCGCACCACGCTGTCGTCGACCAGGATCACCCGCTTGCCGCGGATCAGCGCGCGGTTGACGTTCAGCTTGAGCCGGACGCCCATGTTGCGGATCTGCTCGGTCGGCTCGATGAAGGTGCGGCCCATGTACTGGTTGCGTATGATCCCCATGCCGAAGGGGATGCCGCTTTCATGGGCATAGCCGATGGCGGCCGGCGTGCCGCTGTCGGGCACCGGGCACACCAGGTCGGCCTCGACGGGCGCCTCGCGGGCCAGTTCCACCCCGATCTGGCGGCGCGTCTCGTAGACCGACCGGCCGCCGATGATCGAATCGGGGCGCGAGAAATAGACATGCTCGAAGATGCAGAAGCGCGGGCGCTTGGGCTCGAAGGGCTTGAAGCTTTCGACCGTGGTGCCGGTGATGACCACCATCTCGCCCGGTTCGACCTCGCGCAGGAACTCGGCCCCGATGATGTCGAGCGCGCAGGTCTCGGAGCTGAGGACATAGCCGTCGCCCACCCGGCCCAGCACCAGCGGCCGCACGCCCAGCGGGTCGCGCACGCCGATCAGCTTGGTCCGCGTCATGGCGACGACGGAAAACGCGCCCTCGACCCGGCGCAGCGCGTCCTTCATCCGCTCGGGGATGGTGCGCTGCAGGCTGCGGGCCATCAGGTGGATGATGCATTCGCTGTCAGACGAGGACTGGAAGATCGAGCCGCGCTCGATCAGCTCGCGGCGCAGCTCGTCGGCGTTCACGAGGTTGCCGTTGTGCGCGATGGCGGCCCCGCCCATGGCGAATTCGCCGAAGAAGGGCTGCACGTCGCGGATCTGGGTGTTGCCCTTGGACCCGGCGGTGGAATAGCGCACATGCCCGATCGCCAGCTCGCCCGGCAGCGTTTCCATCAGCGACTGCTTGGTGAAGTTGTCGCGGACGTAGCCGAAGCGGCGGGCCGAGTTGAAGCCCTGCACCGGGTCGTAGGACACGATCCCGCCCGCCTCCTGCCCCCGGTGCTGGAGCGCGTGCAGGCCCAGGGCCACGAAATTCGCCGCGTCGGCCACGCCGATCACGCCGAACACGCCGCATTCCTCGCGCAGCTTGTCGTCGTCACGGGGGTCGAACGGGTGGCGGGGGAGGGCATCCATCGGGGGCGAATCTCCGGTCGGCGTCGACAGGGGTGACATAGGGCAGGCGGGCGGCGGTGTCATCAAACGATCATGATCGTCCCGGCCACGCGCCCGGTGGACGGCGGCGTGCCGCCCCTTTAGCCTGCATTCCGGGCGGTCTTGCAAGAGGAACCGGGCGATGCGGGCGATCATCTTCCTGGCGGGGCTGGCGATGGCGGCCAGTTTCGTCCTCACCTGGGTCGAGCCGCCCTTCGCGGGGCCCGAGGTGTCGCCGCTGTCGCTGGTGCGTCAGGGGGCGATCTCGGTGGGCGCCGATGCGTCGTGGCAATCCTGGGTCTTCGTCGGCGGCTTCGCGGTGGCGGGGCTGGCGGCGCTGGTCGCGGTGATGGGGCGGGGCGCGGCGCTCTTGGCGCTGCTGGCGGGGCTGTCGCCGCTGGTCGTCGTGGGCGACGCGGTGATCCGGGCCGAGGACCTGCGCCGCGACCTCGGCCTGCCCTTTCCGGTCGATTTCGGCGACATCGCCGGCACCTGGGAGGTGATGCAGGATTTCCTGCGCCTCGGGGTCTGGGCCTACCTGGGCGGGGCGCTTCTGCTGCTGGTCGCGGGGCTGTCGGCGCTGAAGGGGCGCGGCTGAGGCTTATTCGGCGGGCACGCAGGTGCCGGTCAGCTGCTCGTAGCGGGCCAGGATCCAGCCCGGCGCGTCCGAGGGGATCTGCGCCTCGACCTGGTCCTGCAGGTGCGAGAACACCTGCGCCGACCGGCTGTCGGACACCATCGCCACCGGCTCGCTGCCCACCACGCGGTCGTAGGCGATGAAGGCCACCACCACCAGGAGCACGCCGCGCGCCACCCCGAACAGGAACCCCAGCCCCGCGTCGAGCCCCCCGATCACCGACCGCTGCACGGCGGTGGAGAACAGCGGCGTGAACAGCGAGATCACCACCAGCGCCACGGCGAAGACGCCGGCAAAGCTGGCCATCACGCCAAGCTCGCAGCTGTCGCCGATGAAGTCGCCGAGATAGGGGATTTCCCGGATCAGCGGGAGCGCGTTCGGCGCGAAGATGAAGGCGACCACGGCGGCGAGGATCCAGCCGCCGATCGACAGCACCTCGCGCACGAAGCCGCGGGCATAGGCCAGGATCGCGGAGACCACGATCACACCGGCCACGATGCCGTCGACGAGGGTGAAACCTTCCATGCCGCTGCCCTTATCCGTTCCCGCCCGCGGGCGCTATCCTGCCCCGAAGACCTCGCCCACGAAACGGGGGAGATCCGCCATTTCCTGCACGCGCACGCCGCTGTCGCTGCCGAACTTGCAGCCCGCGGGCGCGATGGCGCCCGAGAAACCAAGTTTCGCGGCCTCTTTCAACCTGTTTTCCGCCTGTGACACCGGCCGCAGCGCGCCGGACAGCGACAACTCGCCAAAGACGACGCTGTCGCGCGGCAGCGCCGCGTCCTCGCGCGCCGACAGGAGCGCGGCCGCCACGGCGAGGTCGGCGGCCGGTTCCGAGATGCGGATGCCGCCCGCGATGTTGAGGTAGACGTCGAGCCCCTGGAACGAGATACCGGCCCGCGCCTCGAGCACGGCGAGGATCATGGCAAGCCGCCCGCCATCCCAGCCCACCACCGCGCGGCGGGGCTGGCTGAGGGAGGACGGCGCCACAAGCGCCTGGATTTCCACCAGAACGGGCCGGGTGCCCTCGATGCCGGCAAAGACCACGGCGCCCGGCGCGGGTTCCTCCCGGTCGGACAGGAAAAGGGCCGAGGGGTTTGCCACCTCGGACAGCCCCGCGCCGGTCATCTCGAAGACGCCGATCTCGTCGGCGGGGCCGAAGCGGTTCTTGACCGACCGCAGGATGCGGAACTGGTGGCCGCGCTCGCCCTCGAAATAGAGCACCGTGTCGACCATGTGCTCGACCACGCGGGGGCCGGCGATCTGGCCTTCCTTGGTGACATGGCCGACCAGCATGACCGCGACGCCCCGGCGCTTGGCGAAGCTGGTCAGCTCATGCGCCGAGGCGCGGACCTGGCTGACGGAGCCGGGCGCGGCCTCGACCGTATCCAGCCACATGGTCTGGATGGAATCGATGATGGCGAGGTCCGGCGTCTCGGCCTCCAGCGTCGTCAGGATGTCGCGCAGGTTGGTCTCGGCGGCCAGCATCACCGCGCTGTCGGCGAGGCCAAGGCGCTGGGCGCGCATCCGCACCTGTGCCGTCGCCTCCTCGCCCGAGACGTAGATCACCTTGGCGCCCGCCCGCGCGAAGCTGGCGGCCGCCTGCAACAGCAGCGTGGATTTCCCGATGCCGGGGTCGCCGCCCACCAGCGTGGCCGAGGCGGGCACGAGGCCGCCGCCCAGTACCCGGTCCAGCTCGCCCATGCCCGAGGTGCGGCGGGGCGGCGGCACCTCCTGCGTGCGCAGGTCGGTCAGGCCGATGCGCCGGCCCTTCATCGCGCCGAGCGCCGTCTTGCCGGGGCCGGCCGACAGCGGCGCCTCCTCGGCGATCGAATTCCACTCGCCGCAGGCGTCGCAGCGGCCCGACCATTTCTTGTGGACGGCGCCGCAGGCGGTGCAGACGAACTGGGTCACGGGCTTGGCCATGCCCCCGGGCTTAGCCGAGCGCGCGGGCAAGGGAAAGGCTCAGGCGAGCCCCGCCTGCCACAGGATCGCCAGCGTCAGGCCCAGCGTGACGGCCAGCCGGAACCCCAGGCTCCGCCGGTCGCCCTGGCCGACCTCCGCCAGCCCCCGGTGCAGCCCGTAGGCCAGCCCCCCCGCGATGACCACGGCGGCCAGCGGCGCGGCGCCCGGCAGGTCCATCACCGCCCCCGCGGTCAGCAGGATCGCCCCGCCCATCATCGGCGGCCCCGCGCGGCGGGCGAGGTTCAGCACCATGCCCCGCTTGCGCCCCGTCCGCCGCTCGCCCACCAGGCGCTGCGTCCAGGTCAGGCCCGCAAGCGCCGCGTAGACGCCCAGCGTGATGGCGAAGATGAGGATGATCCGGTCCATGCCCATGGGCTTAGCGGAGCGCGCCCGCCCGCGCCAGCCGCGCGGTGGCGAGGCCCACCCCCAGCGACACCAGCACGCAGGCGGTGAACAGCCACAGGCCCCAGGCGGTTTCCACGCGCCCGACGGCCATGCCCTTGGCCAGCGTGACGTAGACCGCGATCAGGAACACGTCGGCCATGGCGAGCTTGGACAGCACCTGCACCGCGGGCAAAAGGCGCAGCGGCGCGCGCGACAGGTGCATCAGCGCCAGCGCGACGGTCTTGGCCAGCGGCGCGACGAGGGCAAAGAGCGCGACAAGGGCGGCCAGCGCGGCCTCGCCCTCGGCCCAGAGCGTGCCGATGCCCGACAGGATCGAGATTTCCGACAACCCGAACAGCGGCAGCAGGCCCGCCCGCATCAGCGGCGCGGCCCAGGCGACGGGGAAGAGGACGAGGAGCGCGAGGTTCAGCGCGGTCAGGGTGCGGAGCATGGGCCCCATGTGGGGCGCCGCCGCGGTCGCCTGCAAGGGGCGCGGGGTCAGGCGATCTGCCGGGCCCAGATCACGGCCGACCCGATCGCCAGCGCCAGCGCGATCCGCGCGGCCTCGGCGGCCGGCGTGGCCGTCTCGCGGATGTCGTTCAGCGCCATCTGCGCGCCCCAGGCCAGGCCCGCGGGGAACAGCACCGCGATCAGCACCACGACCGAGGGCAGCCCGATCACCGCGCCCACCAGCACCACGACCAGCAGGAGGATCATCGCCGGCACCAGGTTGGCGATCAGGTCGATCACATGGGGCACCCGCTGGCGGTGCTCGGCCCGCGTGAGGTGGCGCGCCCAGGCCAGAAACGTCACCCCGGCATAGGCCCAGAGCAGCGTGGCGATGGCCTCGACGGCGGCGATGGGGGTCATGGGACGTCGCCCGGCGGGGCGATGCCGAGGAAGATCGGCGGCACCCCGCCCGGCGCCTCGGCGATCTGGGCATAGGCAGTGAAATAGGCCAGCGCCGCCACGATCACGAGCAGGTCGACCCAGGCCGGCCGCACCCGCGCGGCCAGCGCCCCCATCAGCCAGAACGGCACCGCCACCACCCCCGCCGCAAGGCCGAGGATGGCGCCGAGCCCGAGGTCGACCCCCGCCGCCGACAGCACCAGCACCCCCAGCGCCACCGCCCCCGCGGCCAGCGTGAGCGCGTGCAGCACGCGGCCCCGCGCGCGGGTGGCCAGCCGCACCGCGCCCGACAGCGCCAGCGCGCCGGTCAGGGCAAACACCGTGCCGCCGAACACCAGCGCCAGCGTGCCGGGGTCGGACAGGATGTCGCCCACCGCCCTCACGTCGCCACCAGCACGAAGACCAGCGCCACCGCCGCCAGCGCCACGGCCGCAACCAGGGCCGGCGCCCGCGGCCGCGCCCCGGTCAGCCGCGCGCCGCGCCAGAAATCCAGCAGCGCCCAGGCGTAGACGAAGGTGATGGCATAGCCCTGCCAGTCCTGCCCGGCCGCCTCCTCGGGGCGCAGGCCCGGCAGGAGGGTCAGCACGAGGCCCGCCACGAGCGCGAGGGCCGAGGACACCAGCGCCGATCCGAACAGCACCCGCGCCGGCGTCCCGCGCCGGAGGTTCACAGCGGCAAAGACCAGCGCCGCCAGCGGGAACAGGAGCGCGGCAAGGGGCAGGGCGGTGGCGACCACCAGCGCCTCGATCCCGGGGGCGGCGTCGGGGTCCATCAGCGCAGGGCCGCGATCGGGCCGACCGCCGAGCCGGTCACGAACTGGCGCAGGTAGGGGTCGGCGGCGGTGTCGATCTGCGACACCGGGCCGTGCCAGCGGATCTTGCCGTCATGCAGCATCGCCACCTTGTCGGCGATGGCGCGGACCGAGGACATGTCGTGGGTGATGGTGACGGCGGTCGCGCCCATCTCGGTCACGATCTCGCGGATCAGGTCGTTGATGACGCCTGCCATGATCGGGTCGAGGCCGGTGGTCGGCTCGTCGAAGAAGATGATCTCGGGCGCCGCCGCGATGGCGCGGGCGAGGCCGACGCGCTTCTGCATCCCCCCCGACAGCTCGGACGGGTAGAGGTCGGCCACGTCCGGCGTCAGGCCGACGCGGCGCAGCTTCTCGATGGCGATCTCGCGCGCCTCGGGCCTGGGGCGCTTCTGGCTGCCGCGCAGGAGGCGAAAGGCGACGTTCTGCCAGACCGGGAGCGAATCGAACAGCGCGCCGCCCTGGAACAGCATCCCGAAGCGGGCGAGAAAGGCGTCGCGGTCGCCGGTGGTCACGTCTTGCCCGTCGACGGTGATGGTGCCGCGGTCGGGCCGCACGAGGCCGAGGATGCACTTGAGGCAGACCGACTTGCCGGTGCCCGAGCCGCCGATGATGACGCAGCTTTCGCCCGCCGCCACGTCGAGCGTCAGGCCCCGCAGGACCTGTTTCGACCCGAAGGCCTTGTGGACGTCGTCGAGCCGGATCATGCGGTGAAGAAGAGCTCCGTCAGCAGGTAGTTCGCGGCGAGGATCAGGATCGAGGCCGAGACGACCGCGTTGGTCGTGGCCCGCCCCACCCCCTGCGCGCCGCGGCCCGAGTTCATGCCATGGTAGCAGCCCATCAGCGCGACGAGGAACCCGAACACCGCGCCCTTGATCAGGCCCGAGGTCACGTCCCAAGGTTCGAGGAAATCGGCGGTGTTCTGCAGGTAGGCGGCCTCGTTGAACCCCAGCCGCGTGGTCGAGACGAGGTAGCCGCCGAAGATGCCGATGGCGTCGCCCACGGCGACCAGCACCGGCAGGCTGAGCGTCGCCGCAAGGATGCGCGGAACGGTGAGGTATTTCAACGGGTTGGTGGACAGCGTCACCAGCGCGTCGATCTGTTCGGTCACCTTCATGGTGCCGATCTCGGCGGCGATGGCGGCCGCGACCCGGCCCGCGACCATCAGGCCGCCCAGCACCGGCCCGAGTTCCCGCACGATGCCGATGGCGACGATCTGGGGCACCACCGCCTCGGCGTTGAAGCGCGCGCCGCCGGCGTAGATCTGCAGCGCCAGCGCCCCGCCGGTGAACAGCGCCGTCAGCCCCACCACCGGCAGCGACAGCCAGCCGATGTGCAGGAGCTGCCAGAGGAATTCCCGCGGGTAGAAGGGCGGGCGCAGCAGGTGGCTGACCGCCTGCACGGCATAGAGCGCCACACGGCCGATGGCGGCCATAAGCGACAGGGTGGAGCGCCCGAGAATGGCCAGCGGGGTGAGCGCGCGCATCATGCGCCGAGGTAGAGGCGCTGGTAGCGGCGCCCGAGCGAGGTGAGGATCTCGTAGCCGATGGTGCCCGCGACCTCGGCCAGCTGGTCGACGGTCTGGTCGGGGCCGAGGATGTCGAGGTGGTCGGGCACGGCGGGCAGGTCGGTCACGTCGACGGTCAGGAGGTCCATGGAGACGCGGCCAGCGAGGCGGCATTTCCCATGCGGCGCAGACAGATAGGCGGCGTTGCTCATGTAGCGGATGAGCCCGTCCGCGTACCCCGCTGACAGCGTTGCAATCCTGCGCGGCGTGTCGGCGGTGAAGGTGGCGGAATAGCCCACGATCTCGCCCGGTGCCACGTCGCGGACCTGCACCACGGGCAGCGACAGGCGGACGACGGGGCGGGCGTCCGCGAAGGGCTGGCCGCCGTAGATCCCGACGCCGGGGCGGGTCACGTCGAAGTGGTAGTCGGGGCCGAGCAGGATGCCGCCCGTCGCCGCGAAGCTGCGGGGCGCGGTGACGCCGGCGGACATCGCGGTGAAGGCACGCAGCTGGGCCGCGTTCATCGGGTGGGCGGGGTCGTCGGCGCAGGCGAGGTGCGACATGACCAGCGTGAGCGGCCCGGCCTCGAGGTCGGCGCGGGTGGCGGCCCAGTCGGGCGCCTCCATCCCGAGCCGGTTCATGCCGCTGTCGAGCTGCACGCCGTAGGGGTGGCCGGGCAGCGCCGCGCGGTGGCGGGCGGCCTGTTCGGGGCTGTTCAGCATCGGCGTCAGCGCGTGGTCGCGGATCAGCGCCGTGTCGCCCGCCATGTGGCCGGAAAAGACGTTGATCTCGGGGCCGGCCCCGAGCGCGCCGCGGAGCGCCGCGCCCTCCTCGGATGTCGCCACGAAGAACCGCCGCGCGCCTTCGCGGGCGAGCCGCGTCGCCACTTCGGCCGCGCCGCAGCCGTAGCCGTTGGCCTTGACCACCGCGCCGGTCTCGCCGCGCGAACGGCGGGCGAGGTCGCGCCAGTTGGCGGCGAGCGCGTCGAGGTCGATGGTGAGGATGCCGGTGCCCATGGCCTTCTGTCGCGCCGGGGGGCGGCGGGGTCAAGGGGGCGCTGCCCCCGTCGCCCTTTGGGCGACTCCCCCGGAGTATTTTCGAAGCAAAGATCGGGGGGAGGCGGCGCGTTAACCTTAACGGGGTGTTGCGGCCTCAGTAGCCCGGGTCGGCGCCCTGCTGCCACGGCTTCACGAGGTTGCCGAAGCGGGTGAAGCGGCCCTCGAAGCTCAGTTCGACCGTGCCGACGGGGCCGTGGCGCTGCTTGCCGATGATGACCTCGGCCTTGCCGTGCAGCTGTTCCATGTCCTGCTGCCACTTGGTCATCGCCTCGAGGTTCTCCTCGCCGGGCTTCTCGCGTTCCTTGTAGTACTCGCCCCGGTAGACGAACATCACCACGTCGGCGTCCTGTTCGATCGAGCCCGATTCCCGCAGGTCCGAGAGCTGCGGGCGCTTGTCCTCGCGGCTTTCGACCTGGCGGCTGAGTTGGGAGAGCGCGATCACGGGGATGTCCAGCTCCTTGGCGATGGCCTTGAGGCCCTGCGTGATTTCTGAAATCTCGTTCACCCGGTTCTCGGACCGGCCCGAGCCGCGCAGGAGCTGCAGGTAGTCGACGATCAGCAGGTCCAGCCCCTGCGGCGCGCGTTTCAGCCGCCGGGCGCGGGCCGCGACCTGGCCGATGGGCAGGGCCGGCGTGTCGTCGATGAAGAGCGGGCAGCGCTCCAGGTCGCGGGCGGCGTGCAGGTAGCGCTCGAACTCGGCCTCGGTCAGGTCGCCTTTGCGGATCAGCTCCGAGGGGATCTCGGCGGCCTCGGACAGCACCCGCTGCGCCAGCTGGGCGGCCGACATCTCGAGGCTGAAGAAGCCCACGACGCCGCCGTCCACCGTGCCCTCGGTGCCGTCGTCGCGGCGGCCGCGCTTCCACGCCTTGGCGACGTTGAAGGCGATGTTGGTGGCGAGCGAGGTCTTGCCCATCGAGGGGCGCCCCGCGAGGATCAGGAGGTCGGACTTGTGCAGGCCGCCCAGCATCCGGTCGAGATCGTTCAGCCCGGTGGACAGGCCCGCCAGCTTGCCGCCGCGGTTGTAGGCGGCGTTGGCGGTGTTCACCGCGTCGTAGAGCGCCGACAGGAAGGACTGGAAGCCGCGGGCGGTGGTGCCGGAGGAGGCCAGCGTGAACAGCTCGGTTTCGGCCGTCACGATCTGGTCGTCGGGCGAGACGTCCTCGCGCATGGTGCGGGCGCGATCGGACACGCGCTGGCCGAGCGCGATCAGCTCGCGCCGCACGGCGAGGTCGTGGATCAGCTGGGCATAGTCGCGCGCGGCCGAGGTGGCGATGGCCGACAGCTGCAGCCGCAGCAGGTATTCGGCGCCGCCCAGCTCCTTGAGCCCGGGGATGTCGGCGACGAAGTTCTTCAGCGTGGTCGCGTCGGTGGCCAGCCCCTTGGCGATGCGGGCCTGGGCCATGGCAAAGATCGCGCGGTGGACGGGGTCGTGGAAATGGTCGGGCTTCACCAGGTCGTCGACCCGGTCGAGCACGTCGTTGGCGCCGAGGATCGCGCCGAGGAGCTGCTGTTCGGCCTCGACATTGTGGGGCAGGCTGTGCCCGGTGTCGGGACCGGACGCGCCGCCGGGCGGCACGTTCACGTGCTCGTTCATCTGTGATCCCCCTCGCCTGTCGGCCCCTCCGTCCGCGTCCCGCGGAGGGCGTATCGGCGGGTATACCCCTGTCGCCTGCGGCGGCGTCAATCGCGGAAAGCTGTGGAAGACCCTGTGAGCGGTTTCGACCTCAAGATCTGGGGGGTCGGCGCAGGGCCGCCCCCCGATCTTGCGTCAGTCTAGCAGGGATGTGTCGGATTCGCCACGGGCCAAGCCCGCCGCGGCCCGGCCCCGTGCTCAGGCGAGGCCGCGGGCCGCGCGCCAGCCCTCGGGGTCGGCGAGGAATCGCTCCACCTCGGCCAGCGTGGCGGCGTCGACATCGCCGCCGCGGCGCGCCTCGGCGATCACGTCGGCCCAGGTGGTGAGGTAGTGGAGCGTCAGGCCATGGGCGGCCAGCCGTTCCTCGGTGCCGGGGATGGCGCCGTAGTAGAACACCACCGCCGTGTGGGCGCAGCTGGCGCCGGCCGCGCGGATCGCGTCGACGAATTTCAGCTTGGAGCCGCCGTCGGTGGTCAGGTCCTCGACCAGCAGCACGCGGTCGCCCTCGCGCATCTCGCCCTCGATCTGGGCGGTGCGGCCATAGCCCTTGGGTTTCTTGCGCACGTAGGACATGGGCAGGCCCATGCGCTCGGCCACGAAGGCGGCGAAGGGGATGCCCGCGGTCTCGCCGCCGGCGATGTTGTCGAAGGCCTCCAGCCCCGCGGCCTCCATCACGGTGCAGCAGAGGAAATCCATCAGCGTCGCGCGCACGCGGGGGTAGGAGATGATCTTGCGGCAGTCGAGATAGGTGGGGGCCTGCTTGCCGCTTGCATGGGTGAAGGGCGTCTCGGTGTTGAAATGCACCGCCCCGATGTCGAGGAGCATCCGGGCGGACAGGCGGGCCACGGTGGCGCGGTCGGGGTAGGCGGTGGGGATCATGGCAGCCGTCGGTGTTGCGTATTTCGGGAAAGATGAAGGGTCAGGCGATCACGTGCCAGTGGAGCGGGTGGCCCGGGTCGAAGACGGTGACGGGGCCCGCGCCGGTGACGATCTTGGCCGGGTAGGCGACCGGATCTGGGCGTTTTTCCAGCGTGATCGTCGTCTCGGCCGGGGGCAGGCCGTAGCGGGCGGGGCCGAAGAGCGAGGCGAAGCCCTCGAGCTTGTCGAGCGCGCCTTCCTCCTCGAACACATGGGCGAGGCAGGAGAGCGTGTTGGTCGCGGAAAACACGCCGGCACAGCCGCAGGCCGATTCCTTGGTGGGGTCGGTGTGCGGCGCGCTGTCGGTGCCGAGGAAGAAGCGCGGGTTGCCCGAGACGGCCGCCTTGCGCAGCGCCTGCTGGTGGGTCGATCGCTTGGCGACGGGCAGGCAGTAGTAGTGGGGCCGGATGCCGCCCACGAGGATGTGGTTGCGGTTGATCATCAGGTGGTGCGTCGTGATCGTGCCGGCGATGTCGCCGTCGGCCTGCGCGACGTAGTCGATCCCCTGCGAGGTCGTGATGTGTTCCAGCGTCACGCGCAGCCCGGGGATGCGGCGGCGGAGGGGATCGAGCACGGTCTCGAGGAACACCTGCTCGCGGTCGAAGATGTCGACCTCGGGCGTCGTCACCTCGCCGTGGATGCAGAGCGGCAGGCCGATCTCGGCCATCTTCTCCAGCACCGCGGTCACGCGGGTCAGGTCGCGGACGCCGGACTGGGAATTGGTGGTGGCGCCCGCGGGGTAGAGCTTGACCGCCGTCACCACGCCCTCGGCCGCCGCGCGGGCGACGTCGGCGGGGTCGGTCGCCTCGGTCAGATACAGGGTCATCAGCGGCGTGAAATCCATGCCCGCGGGCAGCGCCGCGAGGATCCGGTCGCGGTAGGCGCGGGCGTCGTCGCCCGTCACCACCGGCGGCACGAGGTTCGGCATCACGATGGCGCGGCCGAAATGGCGCGCGGTCTCGGGCAGGACGCCGGCCAGCATGGCCCCGTCGCGCAGGTGCAGGTGCCAGTCGTCGGGGCGGCGGATTGTCAGGGTTTGGGTCATGGGGCATTCCGGTACAAGGTTCGGGGCCGCGCTGCAAAGGGCAAATCGGAGAAGGGAGGCGCCGGATGGACCAGTTCGCATGGAGACCCGCCGCGCTGAGGGGCGAGCGCCGGGTGACCGTCACGCCCGAAGGCTTTGCCGTGGACGGGGGCACGGTGACGTGCTGGGACGCGGTCGAGGCGATCAGCTTCGCGCTCGACCAGGCGCCGCGGATGAAGGTCACGATGATGACCCTGCGCCTGCGGGTCGCGGGCGCGGACGTGGTCCTGTCGGTCAACGGCGACGGGCCCGAGGTGGCGCGCTACGTCGACATGCTGCGCGCGCTGACCGGGGCGCTGGCGGCGGCGCGGCCGGGGATGACCATCACCATCGGCCACGAGGGCGGGGCGCGCTGGGGCATGTTCGCGGTGGGCGCGCTGGGCGTGCTGGCGGGGCTGTTCCTGATCGGCGTCGGCGTGGTCCTGTCGGTCGAGGGCGACTGGGGCGAGGGGGTCGGCATGGGCTTCACCGGCGTGGTGGTCAGCCTCGTGTGCGCCGCCATCGCGCTGTCGAACCTGCCCCGGGGCGCGCGGCCGGCAAGCCCGCTGTCCGAGTTCCACGCCGAGCTCGGTCTGCCCGATTCTTGAGCATCCGCCCGCGGCCGGGCAGGGCCGCCGCCGCCCGCCCTTGCCTTGGCCCGGACCCGCCGCCTAGGCTTTCCCCGACATGTTCGACGAGACGGCACCCCCGGCGCAGATGCAGCGCGTGGACGGCCGCGCGGGGGCCACGATCGGCCCCGGCGGGCGGCTCGGACGGCTGTGGCAGAAGGGCTCGGCCAAGGCGATGCTGCCGCGGATGCATGGCCGCGCGCCCGAGGTCGTGTTCCTGAACACCGCGGGCGGGATCACCGGGGGCGACCGGCTGGCCTACACGCTGGACGTGGCGGCGGGCGCCGCGGCGGTGGGCACCACCCAGACAGCGGAACGCGCCTACCGCAGCGCGGGCGGCGTAGCGCGGGTCGAGGCGCGGCTGAGCGTCGGGGCCGGCGGGCGGCTGCACTGGCTGCCGCAGGAGATGATCCTGTTCGACGGCGCGGCGGTGGACCGGCGGGTGACGGTCGAGATGGCCGGCGACGCGGAGCTGGTGCTGCTGGAGACGCTGGTGCTGGGCCGGGCGGCGATGGGCGAGCGGCTGGCCGACCTGCAGCTGACCGACCGGCGCGAGGTGATCCGCGACGGCCGCCCCGCCATGGTCGAGGCGATCCGGCTGGGGCCCGCCGACCTGTTGCGCCCCGGCGCGGCGGGGCTGGGCGGCGCGGTGGCGGTGGCCACGCTGAGCCTGTTCGCCCCCGACGCCGAGGACCGGCTGGACCGCCTGCGCGCGGCGCTGCCGTCGGACGGCCCGGTGCGCGCCGCGGCGTCCGCGTGGGACGGCCGCGTGGTGGCGCGCTTCGCCGCGCCCGAGGCCTGGCCCCTGCGCCGCGCGGTCGCCCGCGCGGTCGAGGCACTCACCGATGGCCCGTTGCCGCGGGTCTGGCAGATCTGAAGGAACGAGGACACGCATGAACCTGAGCCCGAGGGAAAAGGACAAGCTGATGATCAGCCTCGCCGCCATGGTGGCGCGCGGGCGGCTGGCGCGCGGCGTCAAGCTGAACCACCCCGAGGCGATCGCGCTGATCACCGATTTCGTGCTCGAGGGCGCGCGCGACGGCCGTTCGGTCGCCGACCTGATGGAGGCGGGCGCCCATGTCATCACCCGCGACCAGTGCATGGAGGGGATCGCCGACATGATCCACGACGTGCAGGTCGAGGCGACGTTCCCGGACGGCACCAAGCTCGTGACCGTCCATCACCCGATCCGCTGACAGGAGGGCGCGGCGATGATCTGGACCTTTCTCCTCGGCGCGGCGGCGGGCTTCGCCGTGCCATACGTCGAGCCGCAGGTGAAGCGCGCGGCGGAGCAGATGGCGCAGGCCAGGATCGAGGTCGAGGACTCGGAATTCGACCTCGTGACGCTGGTGCTGCTGCTGCTCGTGGCGGCGGCCCTGTCGGGCGGCGGCAATGCCTTCGCGCTCCTCGCGGGGGCGCTGCTGGGCGTGTTCGGAAAACGGATCGTCGCGGCGATCCAGGGCAGGGGGGGCGACGCATGATCCCGGGCGAGATTCTCACGGCGGCGGGCGACATCGAGCTGAACGCCGGGCGCGACGCGATCCGGCTGACGGTATCCAACACCGGCGACCGGCCGGTGCAGGTGGGCAGCCACTACCATTTCGCGGAAACCAACGCCGCGCTCGACTTCGACCGGGCGCTGGCGCGGGGGATGCGGCTCGACATCGCTGCGGGCACCGCGGTGCGCTTCGAGCCGGGCCAGACGCGCGAGGTGCAGCTTGTCCCCTACGGCGGGGACCGCGCGGTCTGGGGCTTCAACAAGGCGGTCATGGGCAAGCTGTGACGCAAGGCGCGCAGGGCAGGACGGCAGGCAGGGCAAGGACGGGCAGCGCATCGCAACAGGGAGAACGGACCCATGTGTGACATCTGCGTGATGGAAAGCGTGAAGGAGCGGATGCTGTCGCGCCGCACCTTCTTCAAGGGATCGGCCGCGGCCGCGCTCGGCGCCGCGGCGGCCGGTGCGGCCCCCCGCCCGGTGCGGGCCCAGCCCGCCATGCGGGTCGTGGACATGACCCACGAGCTGTCTGACGAGTTCCCGACCTTCGGCGGCGTCCCGGGCATCAGCTACGACAAGCAGTTCGATTTCGCCTCGGACGGCTACAACCTCTATGTCCTCACGGTGAACGAGCACACCGGCACCCACATCGACGCGCCGCTGCATTTCTCGGCCGACGGCCAGTCGGTGGCCGAGATCCCGATCGCCAACCTCGCCTGCCCGCTCTGCGTCATCGACATCCGCGCGCGGGCGGCCGAGGACCGCGACACCCAGGTCACGCCCGACGACCTGTCGGCCTGGATCGCGGCCAACGGCCCGATCCCCGACGGCGCCTGCGTGGCGATGAACTCGGGCTGGGCGGCCAAGGTCGGCACGCCCGAGTTCCGGGGCGCCGATGCCGCGCGGCCCGGCGGGCTGCATTTCCCCGGCTTCCACATCGAGGCGACGCAGATGCTGCTGGAGGAGACGGGCGCGGTCTGCATGGCGGTCGACACGCTGTCGCTCGACCACGGGCCGTCGGCGGATTTCGCCACGCATTACGCCTGGCTGCCCGCGGGCCGCTACGGGATCGAGTGCCTCGCCGGCCTCGACAACGTGCCGGCGGCGGGGGCCACGTTGATGGTGGGCGCCCCCAAGATCCGCGGCGGCACCGGTGGCCACGCCCGCGTGATGGCGTTGACCTGATGGGGACCGTGGCCCTTCTGCGCGATGACGAGCTGTCGCCCGAGGCGGCCGAGGTCTTCGCCGAGATCCGTGCCCTCAGGGGCACGGATTACGTCAACAACTTCTGGCGCGCGATGGCGCATGACCCCGCCGCGATGCGCGCCCTCTGGGACCGGCTGCGCGTGGTGATGGCCCCCGGCGCGCTCGACCCGCTGGTCAAGGAGATGATCTACGTCGCGGTCTCCACCGCCAACGGCTGTTCCTACTGCATCCACAGCCACACCGCGGCGGCGCGGGGCAAGGGGATGACCCCGGCCCAGCATGCGGAATTGCTGGCGGTGATCGGCATGGCGATGCAGACCAACGGGCTGGTGACCGGGCTGCAGGTCGAGGTGGACGAGGTGTTCAAGGCGTGAGGCGGCGCCCGCCGCCAGAGCCTGCGGCTGTGGTCTTGCGGCGGAACGGGGCGCTGGCCGTGGCGGAGCCGCCGACCTCGCCCTCGCCGAAGGCTTCCGGCGCAACATGCCGGAAACCCTGAACTTTCTGCGCGACGTGACCGTGGCCGGGCCTGTGCCCAAGGCGGCGGGCGGCCGGCCCGCCGCCCATTGCCCCGATGCCACCCAGCCGAAGCTGCTCAGCCCGCGTCGGGCAGGGCGGGCAGGCTGCGCAGGTAGAGGATGATCGCGGCAAGATCCTCGGCGGTCATCTGCGCGAGGTAGCCGTAGGGCATCGGCGGCAGCATGGGCGCGCCGTCCGGCCGCACGCCTTGCGTGATCATCAGCCCGATCTCGGCGTCGCTGTAGCCCGCCAGCCCGTCGGCGTGGCTGGTCAGGTTCGCCGCGACCGAGGTGCCCCAGGGCCCGTGGAACGCGAAGCCGCCGCGCCCGAGGTCGGTGTCGAGCAGCGGCCCCTGTGGCCCCATCGGCGTGTGGCACTCCATGCAATGGGCCACCGGCCCGGCCAGGTAGGCGCCGTAGGCCACCGTCACGCCCTGCGGCGGGGCGGTCACGGTCTCGACCGGCGGTCCGTAGGCCGGGGGCAGGGGGATGCGGTATTCCGACGGGCCGGGGTCGTTCTCGACCGCGGGCAGGGTGCGCAGGAACATCACCATCGACATCAGGTCCTCGTCGCCAAGCCCGCGGTACATGGCGAAGGGCATCGGCGGGCCGATCAGGCTGCCGTCGGGCCGGATCCCCTCGCGGATCGCGCGGGCCAGCTCGGCGTCGGACCAGCCGGCGATGCGGCCGGCGGGGGTCAGGTTGGGCGCCACCGCGCGGAAGGGCGGGCCGTCCTCCACCAGCCGCCCGGCCAGCTCCTGGTCCATCACGAAGCCCTCGGGCCCCAGCGGCGTGTGGCAGTTGCCGCAGCCCGCGATCCCGCGCACGAGGTATTCGCCGCGCGCCACGCTCGGCTCGGCCTGGGCCACCGATACGACACAGCAGGCCGCAAGCGCGGCCGGAACAAGCGTTTTCATGATGTCCTCCCTTCCAGCGGCGCGGATGATGTTCTGGTGCCGTCCCGCGCCAAGCCGCAAGCATAGCAGATCCGGGCGCAGAATGCGCGCCCCCGGGGCCGGGGGCGTCCTCCGCGGGGCAAACCGCACTGCCCAATCTCGCGGCACTCGCCGCCGCAACGGCCCCGCGGCGCCGCTTTGTCCTTGGCGCGGGCCGGGCCCGCGTCCTAGGTTCGGACGGCACGCTCGACACGCCGGAGCAAAGGAAGACCCATGCCCACCCGCATCCCCCGCAGCACCTATGCCGACATGTACGGCCCCACCACCGGCGACCGGGTCCGGCTGGCCGACACCGACCTGATCGTCGAGGTGGAGCGCGACTTGACCACCTACGGCGAGGAGGTGAAGTTCGGCGGCGGCAAGGTGATCCGCGACGGCATGGGCCAGAGCCAGCTGACCCGCGCCGAGGGGGCGGTGGACACCGTCATCACCAACGCGCTGATCATCGACCATACCGGCATCTACAAGGCCGACGTCGGCCTCAAGGACGGGCGCATCGCGGGGATCGGCAAGGCCGGCAACCCCGACACGCAACCCGGCGTCGACATCATCATCGGCCCCGGCACCGAGGCCATCGCGGGCGAGGGGCGCATCCTGACGGCGGGCGGTTTCGACAGCCACATCCACTTCATCTGCCCGCAGCAGATCGACGACGCGCTGCATTCGGGCCTGACCACCATGCTGGGCGGCGGCACCGGCCCGGCCCATGGCACGCTCGCGACCACCTGCACGCCGGGGCCGTGGCACCTGGGCCGGATGCTGCAGGCGGCCGACGCCTTTCCGATGAACCTCGCCTTCGCGGGCAAGGGCAACGCGTCCCGCCCCGCGGCGCTGGTCGAGATGATCGAGGCCGGCGCCTGCGCGATGAAGCTGCACGAGGACTGGGGCACCACCCCCGGCGCCATCGACTGCTGCCTGTCGGTGGCCGAGGACATGGACGTGCAGGTGATGATCCACACCGACACGCTGAACGAGTCGGGCTTCGTCGAGAATACGCTCAAGGCCATCGGCGACCGCTGCATCCACGCCTTCCACACCGAGGGCGCGGGCGGCGGCCACGCGCCCGACATCATGAAGGTCGTGGGCTACCAGAACATCCTGCCGTCCTCGACCAACCCGACCATGCCCTACACGGTGAACACGCTCGAGGAACACCTCGACATGCTCATGGTCTGCCACCACCTCGACCGGTCGATCCCCGAGGACGTGGCCTTCGCCGAGAGCCGCATCCGCAAGGAAACCATCGCCGCCGAGGACATCCTGCACGACATAGGAGCGTTTTCCGTCATGGCGTCGGACAGCCAGGCCATGGGCCGGGTGGGCGAGGTCATCATCCGCACCTGGCAGACCGCCCACAAGATGAAGCAGCAGCGCGGCCGGCTGGCAGAAGAAACCGGCGACAACGACAACGTCCGCGTCAAGCGCTACATCGCGAAATACACCATCAACCCCGCCATCGTGCATGGCATCAGCCGGCACATCGGCAGCGTCGAGGTGGGCAAGCGCGCCGACCTCGTGCTGTGGAACCGCGCCTTCTTCGGCGTGAAGCCCGAGATGGTCCTGGTCGGCGGCACCATCGCCGTGGCGCAGATGGGCGACCCCAACGCCTCGATCCCGACACCGCAGCCGGTCTACACCCGGCCGATGTGGGGCTCCTACGGGCGGTCGGTGGAACGCTCGGCGGTGACCTTCGTCAGCGGCGCGGCGCAGGCGGCCGGCATCGGCGCGCGGCTGGGGCTGGCCAAGGACACCGTGGCCGTGGAGGGCATTCGCAGCGTGCGCAAGCGCGACATGATCCACAACAGCGCGACGCCCCATGTCGAGGTCCACCCCGAAACCTACGAGGTGCGCGCCGACGGCGAGCTCCTGACCTGCGCGCCGGCCACCGTGCTGCCGATGGCGCAGCGCTACTTCATGTACTGACCCGTGGCCGCGGGCGGTTGCCCCGGCGCGGGGGATGCGGCCGACGGCATCTGGCTGACCTTTCCGCACCGGGTCAGCCTCATGCGCGCTCGGCCGGGCGGGCTGGTCGCGGACTGGGCCTTCACGCGCGACGGCACGCCCGCCAGCGTCGTCCGTCGGCACCCGGTGGGGCTTCTCCGCGACAGCTGGGCGATGGATGACGGTGACATGGCGCCCGGCTCGGAGCAGCGTTTCGCCTATTCCGGCGACATCCCCACGCCCGCGCCCGGGGTGGTGTTCGACGCGGTCGAGATCCTCACCGACCTCGACGGGCGCGAGGTGCGGCGCGGCGCCATCGCGCTGCGGGTGGGCGCGGCGCGGGACGTCCTCGTTGGCGGCTGCGCCTATGCCGCGCTGCCGGTCACGGTCACGCGCACCCCGCAGGGCGGCGTGCGCGGGGACCGCGACAGCCTGCTGGTCCTGCGCGAGCTGGGCCTGCCGGTCTGGCTGGGCTTTTCCGGGCTCGACGACCCGCCGCAGGACATGCTGCCCCTGGCGATCGCGGCCCGGCCGCCCTGGCCGGGATGGCGGCACCCGGTCCGGCCGCCCGAGCTGCCCTGAGCCGCCGCGCGCGCCCCGCCAAGCCCGTTGCCGAGTCGCGGGGCTTCGGTCATGCTCGCGCGCAACAGACCCAACAGCACAAGGGGGGGAAGGATGCGTCGGGGTATCACCTGGGCAGGGGGGCTTGTCGCGGGCCTCTGGCCCCTCCTCGCGGCGGCGCAGGGCGCCTGCCCGCAGGGCATCGCGCATGACGGCGTCTGGCTGGAGTTCTCGGACCGCAGCGTGCTGACCCGAGTGCTGCAGGACGGCCGCGTCGCCGAGACCGAGTTCGCCTACGAGGGCGGCACGATCTACAGCTACATCACCCTGCCCATCGGCCTCGTGGTCGAAAGCTGGGGGCTGGTCGACGGGCGCGTGCCCGCCGGCGAGGGCGAGACCGTGACCTACACCGGCACCCCGGCCCAGGTGCCGGCGCCGGTGGCCGGGGCGCGGTTCGACGGGCTCGAGACCTCGCGCTTCAGCGACGGCAGCGAGGTGCGCTATACCGTGAACGTGGTCGTCGGCACGGCCCAGCCCGTCAGCATCGGCGGCTGCCCCTACACCGGCCTTCCGGTGAACGTGACCCGGATCGACACGGCCGGCGGCCCGATGATGATGGACAGCATGCTGCACCTGGCCGAGTTGGGCGTGACGATCTACCTCGGCTTCTCGGATTCCGGCCAGCCGCCGGTGCCGGACATGCCCAGCTCGATCTCGCTGACCCCGCCGCGGGCCGCGGGCGGGACCGTGCCGCCGCCGCTGCCGCCCGCCGGCGGCGGTGCCGAGACCAAGTGATCGCCCGGCCGGCCCCGTCCGCGGGGCCGGCGCCACCCCGCCCCCGCCCCACCCGGAGCCCCGGCCATGTCGATCCGCCCCCTTCTGTTCGCCGTCCTCGCCGCGGGCCTGCCCGGTCTTGCGCTCGCCCAGGGCAGCTGCCCGCAGGGCCTGGCGCGGGACGGGGTGTGGTTCGACTACGGCGACCGCACCATCCTGTCGCGGGTCCTGTCGGACGGGCGGGTGCTCGACCTCGAATACGTGGCGGGGCAGCCGGCGATCAACAGCTACCTGCTGCTGCCCATCGGCCTGCTGTCCGAACGATGGACGATGCAGGCCGGCCGGGTCGATGCGGGCTCCCACGAGGTGCTGCGCCACAGCGGTTTTCCCGACCCGGTGCCCGTGGCGGCCCCCGGGGCGCGGTTCGACGGGGTCGAGACCACGGTCTACGAGGACGGCAGCACGGGCGACTCGCATCTTGCGCTGACGGTCGGCGCCCCGCAGCCGGTCAGCATCGGGCCCTGCCTCTATACCGGCCTGCCGGTCGACATCACCTGGAGCCGCCCCACCGGCGAGACGATCCAGCACGAGCGCCTGATGCACCTGTCCGACCTGGGGGTGACGCTCTACCTCGGCTTCGCGGACCCCGGGCAGGCGGTGGTGCCGACGCTGCCCCTGTCGATCTCGGCCAGCGCGCCGCGGGCCGGCGGGGCGGGGCCGGCGCCGGCCCCCGGGGCGCCGCCGGGACCGCCCGCCAAATAGGCAGCACCGCCCATGCGCGCGGCGCCGGGGGCCGGCCGGGCCGGCCCGCGCCCGGGCCGGCAGATCGGGATTGCGCCCGCCGGTGCCGCCCCTATCCTTGGCGGCGACCGGGGCCGGGGACGAGGGGATCATGGGCGACATCGGAACGGCGGGGCGCGTGCGCCGGGCGGGCCACTGGCAGGGGCCGGCGGCCGACCGGCTGGTGCTGGACTACGAGGGGCGGTTCCTGCGGCGCAAGCGGCTGACGCTGGCCTCGGGGGCGGCGGTGCTGGTGGACCTGCCCGAGACCGTGTCGCTGGCGGCCGGCGACGCGCTGGAGACCGCCGAGGGCGCGCTGATCGAGATCGCCGCCGCGCCCGAGCCGCTCCTGCGGGTGACCGGCGACCTGACGCGGCTGGCCTGGCACATCGGCAACCGCCACACGCCCTGCCAGATCGCCGCCGACCACCTGCTGATCCGGGCCGACCACGTGCTGGCCGACATGCTGGCGCATCTGGGCGCCACGGTCGCGCCGGTGACGGCCCCCTTCACCCCCGAGGGCGGCGCCTACGGCCATGGCCGGACCCACGGCCATGACCACGGGCCCGGCCACGACCATGACCACGCGCAGGGTCATGACCACGACCACGACCACGCCCACTGAGCGATGGGCGAGGCGGACCTCCTGAAGCTGTCGCAATGGCTGTCGCCGGGGTTCCCGGTGTCGTCCTACGCCTATTCGCACGGGCTGGAAGCCGAGATCGCGGCCGGCCGGGTGCGGGACGCCGGGGCGCTGCGCGACTGGGTCGCCGGGGTGCTGGCGGCCGGGGCGGGGCGGACCGACGCGATCCTGATGCTGGCCGCGCGGCGGGGGGAGGAGGCGCCCGACCGGCTGGCCGACCTCGCCCGGGCGCTGGCCGGCGCGCGCGAGCGGCTGGAGGAGACCGAGGCGCAGGGCCGGGCGCTGGCCGTGACGCTGGCGGGGCTGGGGGTGGGCGACGGGGTGCCACGGCCCTACCCGGTGGCGCTGGGGCTTGCGGCGCGGGGGCTGGACCTGCCCGACCGGCTGGTCGCGGCGCTGTACCTGCAGGCCTTTGCCGGCGTGCTGGTGTCGGCGGCGGTGCGCTTCGTGCCGCTTGGGCAGGGCGAGGGGCAGCGGGTGCTGGCCGCGCTGCACCCGGTGATCGAGGACGTGGCCGGGGACGCCTGCGCGGCGGGGCTCGACGGGATTGGCGGGGCGGTGTTCGGGGCGGACCTCGCGGCGATGGAGCACGAGGGGCTCGAGGTGCGGATCTTCCGCACCTGAGGGCCGGGGCGCCCGGTGGGGCGGTTGCCCCGAAAGGGCGTATTTGGGGAAAGATGAAGGGGCGCGGCGGCCGCGTTAACCTTAACCGAGGATGAAGGAGGCGAGGCGATGGGCAGCGTGAACGGGCCGCTTCGGGTGGGGATCGGCGGGCCGGTGGGGGCGGGCAAGACCACGCTCACCGAGAAGCTCTGCCGCGCCATGGCGGAGGCCTATTCCGTCGCGGTGATCACCAACGACATCTACACCTCGGAGGATGCCGAGTACCTGTTGCGGGCGCAGGCGCTGCCGGCCGAGCGCATCCGGGGGGTGGAGACGGGCGGCTGCCCGCACACCGCGATCCGCGAGGATGCCTCGATCAACCTGGCCGCGGTGGCCGAGTTCCGGGCGCGCATCCCCGACCTCGACGTGATCTTCATCGAGTCGGGGGGCGACAACCTGGCCGCCACCTTCTCGCCCGAGCTGGCGGACCTGACGCTCTACGTCATCGACACCGCCGCCGGGCAGGACATCCCGCGCAAGAAGGGGCCGGGGGTGACGCGGTCGGATTTCCTGGTGGTGAACAAGGTCGACCTTGCGCCGCATGTGGGCGTCGACCCGGTGCAGCTCGAGGCCGACGCCCGCGCGGCGCGGGGCGACCGGCCCTTCGTCATGGCCTCGCTCCGGCAGGGGCGCGGGGTGGACGAGGTGGTGGCCTTCCTGAAGGCGGCGGGCGGGCTATGAGCCCGCGCCGGGGTCGAGCCGCTCGGCCAGCTCGGTGAAGCGGGCCTCGCCGGTGATGTCGGCGGCGTATTCGGCCACCCGCCGGGCGCGGTCGAACTGGCCGTGCGCCTGCGCGAGCCCGGCGAGGTGCCACAGGTAGTCGGGGTCGGCGCGGCGCACCGGGCGGATCATGGCGGCGGCCCTGGCGCGGGTCAGCCGTTTGCGCGCCAGTGCCCGCAGGAGCGGCGTGAGCAGCCTGCCCGACGCGATCAGGCGGTGCGGCGCGCGCCCGGTGAAGCGCAGCGGGACCAGCTGCACCGCGTCGGCGCGGAACTGCGCGGCATGGGCGGCCGTGACGGGCTCGGTCGGGTCGTAGAGGATCACCGCCTGGCTGGCCCGGGCGATCAGCCGGGCGGCGTCGCCGTAGCGGCTGAAGTCGCGGCGGCGGTCGCGCAGGAAGCGGCGGTCGAAGCCCGCGAGCTCGGGGTCGAGCGTGGCGGCCGGCGCCGCCGCGAGGACCGAGGCGCCGGGGGCGGCCGAGGAATAGGCGCAGGCGGCGTGGCCCGAGGCCGGGCCGAAGCCGAGAAAGACCACCTCGGCGAAGCTGTCGAAGAAGCCGTCGGCGGCGAGCCGGTCGAAGAAGGCCACCAGGTCGGCCGAGCGGAACCACGGGTCGCCGAGCGCCAGGATCGACAGCAGCGACCATTCCCGCTTGCGCACCGCCTCGAAGCCCGGCGGCAGCCCGTCGGGTTCCTCGGCGTGGACCCGCGCGGCGCGGTCGAAGCTGACCACCAGCGTGTTGCCCTCCTGCACGAAGAGCGCCAGGTGCTCGGGGCCCAGCCGCTCGAAGAAGCCGTGGTCGCGCCCGATCCGGGCGAGCCGGTCGAGCCAGTCGGCCTGCGAAAGCCCCGAAGCGCCGAGGCGGGGCCGGTCGGTGGTATCCGTCGTCATGGTTGCTGCTCGCGTCTTGGTCTCTTTCGGGACAGGCCGACTGTGGCCGGCAACTGTGGCAATGCTGCGCAAAGCCATGGGCAATTCAAGGGGGATTGGTACGCGTTTCGGCAACGGTCTGGTGACGGATGCCCGGCACCCGCCGCGATCCCCCCCTGAAGAGGGGGGTTTTCCTGACCCTCCCCCGCTTTTCTTTGACAGGTTGTCGCCAGCCGAGGTTAACTGATTGCAAGAAACCGCACCGGAAGGGGGAACATCCGATGGCACTTCTGAGACACGTCCTGGCGGTATTCGTCGCCGCGCTCTTCTTCGTGGCCGGACAGACCGGCGCCGCGTCGGCGCAGGCCTGCCCGTCCTGGAACAACCCGACCGTCTTTGGCTCGGCAACGCTGAACGGCGGGTTCCTGCCCGATCCCTACGTCCGCAACCTGACCGCGGGCGGCCGCGTCGACCTGGCGCGCTGCACCAACGGCCAGTGGTACGGCTGGGTGGTCACGCGGCCCGATTTCCGGCTGTTCTACAACGGCTCCTCGCCGACCGGCCGGCTGACCTTCGCGGTCGAGGCGCGGTCGAACGTCGACACCATCCTGCTGATCAACGCGCCGGACGGGTCGTGGCACTACAACGACGATTACCGCGGCTTCAACTCGGCCATCGTGTTCTTCAACCCGATGGCGGGCCAGTACGACGTCTGGACCGGCAGCTACCAGCGCTCGTCGAACAACCCCGCGCAGCTGATCGTGACCGAATACAACTACTGAGGCGGGCCATCCGCCACCGCACAAGGGCCCCGGGCGCTGTCGCCCGGGGCCCTTGTCGTTCACGGGATCACGGGCCGCACTGGGCCATCGGCCAGCCGGCGGGCAGGATGCAGATGGCGCGGTCGTAGGTCACGTCGTCGTTGCGGCCGTAGACCATCGCCATGCCCGGGGCGGGGGGCGAATAGGTGATCAGCCGGGCATCGGTGCTGAAGCTGAGGTGGCCCATCGAGGAGGCCGCCGCGAGGTAGCGCTCGTTGGGCTGCATCGTCACGCTGTAGGCCTCGACCTGCTGGCGCTGGCCGTTCTGCACGATCGAGGTGTAGACCGTGTAGCTGCCGGGCTGGTAGTGCATGTTCCCCATCGGGGTCAGCGGCGAGGAATTCGCCGGCTGGCCCGCGAACTGGCCCATCTGCCGGTCGAAGGTGCGCCACGGGAAGTAGGTGGTGATGCCGCCGCCCGCCGCCGGGGCCCCCCCGCCCGCGGTTGCGCCCGCGCCCGCGCCGCCGCCGGGCACGCTGCTGCCGGGGCTGTAGCCGCTGCCGCTGCCGAAATAGCTGTTGGGGTTGGAACAGTCGGCCGTGTCGGTGCCCCAGGCGCAGAGGTTCAGGCCGTTCGGCTCGTCGCATTCGCCGTCGCCGGTCCAGGGGCAGGGGTCGTAGAGCTGGGCCGCGGCCGGCGTGGCCACGAGCGGCGCACCGAGGCAGAGCAGGGCCGTCAGCGCGGCGGCGGTGGTTTGTGGAACAGGCATCTCGTCACTCCGTCTGAAGGCGGGCGCCGAAGAGGCCCGCGCCCCCATCTGGCCAGCCCGTGCCGGCGCCGACGATGACCTGTGTCAATTGCCCTGAAAGGAAACGGTTGCGCGGCGGGGCGCAGGGGGGCGTTGTGTCCGGCCCGCGGAAGAGTAGTCTCGGCCCCGAAGGAGGACCCGTCATGGCCGAGGATCTGGAACGCATGCCGGAACTGGCGCTTGCCTGGCACCGGGAGGGCAAGGGCGCGGTGATCGCCACCGTGGTCGAGACCTGGGGCTCGGCGCCCCGCGCGGTGGGCGCGCAGATGGTCGTCTCGGGCGCGGGCGAGATGGAGGGCTCGGTCTCGGGCGGCTGCGTCGAGGGCGCGGTGGTGGTCGAGGCGATGGAGCTGGTGGGCTCGGGCGCGGCGAAGCTGCTGGATTTCGGGGTCTCCGACGAGGAGGCCTTTGCCGTGGGGCTGGCCTGCGGCGGGCGCATCCGGGTGCTGTTGGAACCCGTGGGCGGCGCTCTGCCGGTCGCGGTGCTGGAGGAGCTGGTGGCGGCGCGCGCGGGCCGCCGGCCCGTGGCCTATGTCGCGGACCTCGACGGCCCGGCGCGGCGCATCGACGGCCCCGCGGCGCATTCCGACCGGTTCCGCATGGACCGCTCCGGCGTCGAGGAGGACGGCCGCACCTTCGTCCATGTCCACAACCCGCCCCTGCGGATGCTGATCGTCGGCGCCGTTCACATCGCGCAGGCGCTGGTGCCGATGGCGCGGCTGGCGGGCTACGACGCGATCGTCATCGACCCCCGCCCGGCCTTTGGTGCCACGGCGCGCTTTCCCGGCACCCGGATCGTGGAGGAATGGCCGGACGAGGCGCTGGCCGAGCTGGGCCTCGACCCGCGCACGGCGGTGGTGACGCTGACCCACGACCCCAAGCTCGACGACCCCGCGATCCGGGCGGCGCTGGCCTCGGACGTGTTCTACCTTGGCTGCCTCGGCTCGTCCCGCACCCACGCCAAGCGCGTCGCGCGGCTGCAGGAGGCGGGCTTCACCGAGGACCAGATCGCCCGCATCCACGCCCCCGTGGGCCTCGACATCGGCGCCCGCGGCCCGGCCGAGATCGCGGTCTCGGTGCTGGCGCAGGTGACGCAAAGGTTGCGCAAGGGATGAGGTTCGGTCCGGTCCCGGTGGATGAGGCCGCGGGCGCCGTGCTGGCCCATGCCGTCGCCTTGCCCGGCGGCAAGCTGAAGAAGGGCCGCGTGCTGTCGGCGGCCGACGTGGCGGCGCTGCGCGAGGCGGGGCTGACCTCGGTCATCGTGGCGCGGCTCGATGCGGGCGACGTGGGCGAGGACGCGGCGGCGACCCGGCTCGCCCGCGCGCTGGTGCCCGACCCCGAGGCGGCGGGGCTGAGCCTCGACACCGCCTTCACCGGCCGGGTAAACATCCGCGCCACGGGGCCCGGCATCATCGCGCTGGACGCCACCGCCATCGCGCGCCTGAACGCGGTCGACCCGATGATCACGCTGGCCACCGTGCCCGAGTGGCAGCGGGTGACGGCGGGCACCATGGTCGGCACGGTCAAGATCATCGCCTACGCGGTGCCCGAGGCGGCGCTGGCGGCCGCCTGTGCCGCGGGGGCGGGGGCGATGCGGCGGCTGGCGCCGTCCGTGGCCCGTGCCGACCTGATCGTGACCGAAACCGAACCCGGCACCGCGTCCGAGGAGGAAAAGGGCATCCGCGCCGTCTGGGCCCGCGTCGCCCGCCTCGGCATCGCGGAGGGAACGACGCGCATCGTGCCCCATGACGCGGGCGCGGTGGCGGCGGCGCTGGCGGCGTCGGACGCGGGGATGGTGCTGGTCCTGACCGGTTCGGCCACCTCGGACATCGCCGACGTGGTGCCCGCGGGGCTGGTGGCCGCGGGCGGCGCGGTGATCCGCTTCGGCATGCCGGTCGATCCCGGCAACCTGCTGGTGCTGGGGCGGCTGGGCGACCGCCCGGTGATCGGCCTGCCCGGCTGCGCCCGGTCGCCCGCGCTGAACGGGGCCGACTGGGTGCTGGAGCGGGTGGCCTGCGGCGTGGCCGTCACGGGCGCCGACATCGCGGCGATGGGGGTGGGGGGGCTGCTCAAGGAAATCCCGACGCGCCCGCAGCCGCGCGAGCGTGCGCCCCGGGGCTGACGGGTCTCTTTTTGCCGTTTTCCCCGTCCGGCATACATGGTTGATTGACCGCGTGAGCGAGGGAGAACCGCATGACGACAGTCACGATGACCGTGAACGGCCGCCCCGTGTCGGGCGAGGTCGAGGGCCGCACCCTGCTGGCCGAATTCCTGCGCGAGGGGCTGCGCCTGACCGGCACCCACATCGGCTGCGACACCAGCCAGTGCGGCGCCTGCGTGGTCCATGTGAACGGCCGCGCGATCAAGTCCTGCACCGCGCTGGCCCTTGACCTCGAGGGGGCCGAGGTGGTGACGATCGAGGGCATGGCCAACCCCGACGGGTCGCTGTCGCGGGTCCAGCAGGCGTTCCAGGACCATCACGGGCTGCAATGCGGCTATTGCACGCCGGGCATGGTGATGTCGGCCGCCGCGCTGCTGCAGGACAACCCGAAGCCCAGCGTCGAGCAGATCCGCGAGCATCTCGAGGGCAACATCTGCCGCTGCACGGGTTACCACAACATCGTCAAGGCGGTGCTGGCGGCGTCCGGGCAGGACGTGTCGGCGCTGGCCGCCGAGTGAGGGAGGGGCACCCATGTACAACTTCGACTTCGTGAAGCCCGCGACGCTGTCCGAGGCGCTGGAGGCGCTGGGCCGGGACGAGGCGCAGGCGCTGGGCGGCGGCCAGACCCTTCTGCCGACGATGAAGCAGCGCCTCGCCGCGCCCGCCGTGCTGGTCAGCCTGAACGGCATCGCCGAGATGATCGGCGTCTGCCTCGGCGATGCGGGCGAGGTTTGCATCGGCGGCGCCACGCCCCACGCCGTGGTGGCGCGCGAGGCGGCGGCCCATTACCCGGCACTGGCGGCGCTGGCCGGCCGCATCGGCGACCCCGCCGTCCGCAACCGCGGCACCATCGGCGGCAGCCTGGCCAACAACGACCCCTCGGCCTGCTACCCCGCCGCCGCGCTGGGCTCGGGCGCCACGATCCGCACCCAGTCCCGCGACATCGCCGCGGACGGCTACTTCCTCGGCATGTTCGACACCGCGCTGGAGGAGGGCGAGATCATCACCGAAGTGCGCTTCCCGGTGCCCGTCCGCGCGAATTACCAGAAATTCGTGCAGCCCGCCTCGCGCTTCGCCCTCGTGGGGGTCTTCGTCGCGCAGTATGCCGACGGGGTCCGCGTGGCGGTGACGGGCGCCTCGACCGAGGGCGTGTTCCGCTGGGCCGAGGCCGAGGCCGCGCTGACCGGGGAGTTCAGCCGCGAGGCCCTCGCCGCGCTGTCGCCGCCCGGGGTCGAGATGATCGCCGACCTGCACGGCACGGCCGACTACCGCGCCCATCTCGTCAAGGTGATGACCGGCCGCGCGGTCGCCGCCGCGTGACGATCGGCGCCGGGGCAACCCGGCGCTTTTCGTTTCAGATCAAGAAGATCAGGCGTATTTCGCCACCATCCGCGCGGCCCGCGCCATCTTGCGCACGGCCGAGGGGCTGACGCCCAGCGTGTTGCGGATCGACCGCGAGAACCCCGCCAGCGTGTCGAAGCCGCTTTGCCGGGCGATGTCGGACACCGGCATGGCGGTGTGGCGCAGCAGCTCGGCCCCGTGCTGCAGCCGCAGGGTCAGGTAGTGGTCCGACGGCTTGGCCCCGAGCGCCCTCATGCAGCGCCCGCGCAGCGCCTTGCGGCTGAGCCCCAGGCTGTCGGCCAGCTCGCTCAGCGGCAGCGGGTCGGCCAGGTGCGCCCGCATCCGCGCCTCCATCTCGGCGATCACCGGGTCGCTGGGCTCGGCCGGGGCCTCGGTGGCCGTGGCCGCGTGGGTGCGCACCCGCCCGGTCGCCAGCGCGCGGGCGACCTCGTCGGCCAGCGCGGGCGAGGCGGTCTCGGCGATCCAGGCGCAGAGCGCGTCGCCCGCCGCCACGCCGCCCGCCACGGTCAGGCGGCGGTCGTCGAGCACGTAGGGCCGCTCGCTCGGCTGGAGCCCGGCGAACACCTCGTCGCGGTCGCCGTCCTCCCCGCGCACCAGCACCGCGCGCCGCCCGTCCAGGTGGCCGATGCGGGCCAGGATCAGCGTGCCGGTCTCGACCCCGCCCAGCCGTCCGCCGGCGGCGTCGATCTGCCTGAGAAAGCTCTGGAACCCGTTGGGGATGCGCCCCGGCACCTGGTCGCCGCACAGGACAAGGCCAAGGTCGACCTTCTCGGGGTCGCCCCAGTCGGGCCGGTCGGGCGCCATCACCGCGCCGTTGGAGGCCTGGCTCTGCCCGTGGCCGGGCACGCGGGTGTCGCAGGTGAACAGGGTCTCCCCCGCCATCCGGTTGGCGAGCGCCAGCGCCTCGCGCGCCAGCGCATAGGGGAGCATCGGGAAACCGGGGAACAGGATGAAGCTGAGATGCGCCATGACCGGAGGGTGCCGCAGCGTTGCGGGCGGTTCAAGACAAGTTCTGGGCAGGTCGCGCGGGTTTCGCTCGGCCGCGGCGCGGCGGCCACAGGCCGTGGGCCGGGGCGGCGGTTCAGGGCGGCGGGGGGCGCCGCGGGACCTGCGTGTCGGGGGCGGGGACGAGGTCGTCGAGGTCGATCTCGACGGCGATGGTCAGGCCGCCGTCGGTCGTCCGGCTGAGGCGCAGGAGCAGGTCTAGATCGGCCACCGCCTGCACCGCCGCGCCCTGTGCGCGGCCCGCGCCGCCCGTCAGCCCCATCTCGGCCCGGCCCGACAGTTCGATGCCCTCGGCGGCCAGCGGGCCGGCGGAGGCGAACAACAGGCACAGGGCAAGGCGGGGTGCGGTCATGGGCCGATCCTAGCCCGGGCCGCGGCCCCCCGTCACCCGGAATCAGAAAGGCGCGCCGGGGGCGCGCCTTCGCATCCGGTCAGGCCACGGTCACTTTGCCGGGCCGATCATCATCACCATCTGGCGGCCTTCGAGCTTGGGCATGTTCTCGACCTTGCCGAGCCCCTCGACATCGGCGGCCACCCGTTCGAGCAGCTCGCGCCCGAGGTTCTGGTGCGCCATCTCGCGGCCGCGGAACCGCAGCGTGACCTTCACCTTGTCGCCGTTTTCCAGGAACTTGGTGACCGAGCGCATCTTGACCTCGTAGTCATGGGTGTCGGTGTTCGGACGGAACTTGACCTCCTTGATCTCAATGATCTTCTGCTTCTTGCGCGCCTCGGCCTCGCGCTTCTGGGTCTCGTACTTGAACTTGCCGAAATCCATGATCTTGCACACGGGCGGCGTCGCCGTCGGCGAGATCTCGACAAGGTCGAGGCCGGCCTGTTCCGCCAGGTCGAGCGCACGGGCGGGCGTGACCACGCCCAGGTTCTCGCCATCGGCGCCGATCAGGCGGATTTCGGGGGAACGGATACGGTCATTGATGCGCGGGCCGGTGTCGCGGGTCGGCGGCGCATTGTGGGGTCTGCGGGCTATGGGGGCCTCCTGGGGTTGCCTACGATTTGGGGCGCCAACGTATCTGCGACGTCCTTCTCTTTCAAGGCGAATTGGGCGACGGGCCGCCGCTTTCGCCACCGCCGCCGCGGTGCAGCATTGCGGTTTGACCGCTGTGGGAGTATGCGGGCCGCAGATTGAACGATCCCAATGGGGGAAGGTATGACCAGGGTTCTCATCATCATCGCGCTGATCGCCGCGGTCGGCGTCGGCGGCTACTTCCTGAGCCAGGGGGCGCCCGAGGCGACCGACATGGCCGCGCCCGAAGCGCCCGCCGCCGAGGAGGCCGCGCCCGCCGAGACCGTGGCCGAAGAGGCGGCCGAGGCCGTCGAGGCCGCGGTCGAGGCCGTTGAAGCCGCCGTCGAGGAGGCCGCCACCGCCGTCGAGGGCGCCGTGGAAGAGGCCGCCACCGCGGTCGAGGGCGCCGTCGAGGACGCCACCGCCGCCGTCGAGGGGGCCGCCGACGAGGCCGCCGCGACGACCGAGGCCGTGACCGAGGCCGCCGCCGACGCGGCCGCCCCCGCCGCCGACGCCACCGCGGCCGCGACCGAGGCCGCCACCACCGCCGCCGCCGAGGCGACCGAGGCCGCCACCACCGCCGCCGCCGAGGCAACCGACGCCGCGACCACCGCCGCGGCCGAGGCCACCGACGCCGCCGCCAGCGCCGCGGCCCCGGCCGTGGAAGCCGCCACCGAGGCCGCCGCCGCGGTCGAGGGTGCCGCCGCCGAGGCCGTCACCGAAACCGCCGTCGCCGCCGAGGAAGCGGGCGATGCGGCCCTTGCGCAGCTCTTCACCGTCGAGGGCTTCGACTACGACCAGGCCATCGCCGCGGTCGAGGCGTCCGAGATGTCGGCGCTGGCCAAGCGGACGGCCGCCACGGTCCTGGGCGGCGCGCGCGACAACCCCGAGCTCCTGCCCGCCGCGCTGGAGCGGGTGCGCCGCCTGCTCGGCCTCGAGTAACCGGACACCCCGTCCACACGGGAAAGGCCCCCGCGACGCCGGTCGCGGGGGCCTTTTTCATGGCCGCGCCCCGGTTCAGTCGAGGAAGGCCTTTTCCACCACGTATTCCGCCGGCTGCGAATTCGCGCCCTCGCGCAGCCCGTATTCCTCCAGCATCGCCTTGATCTCGAGGTTGAAGGCGAGGTTGCCGCACACCATCGCGCGGTCGTTCTGCGGGCAGAGCGGCTCCACCCCGAGGTCGCGGAACACCTCGCCCGAGCGCATCAGGTCGGTGATCCGGCCCATCTTGGGGCTCTCCTCCCGCGTGGTCGTGGGGTAGTAGCGCAGCTTCTCGTGGAACCCCTCGCCGATCAGCTCGGCCAGGAGCTCGTCCGACCGGATGCTCTCGATCAGCCGCGCGCCGTAGGTCAGCTCGCCCACCTCGCGGCAGGTGTGGGTCAGGATCACCTCGTCGTAGTCGCTGTAGGTCTGCGGGTCGCGCAGCAGCGAGGCGAAGGGCGCGATGCCGGTGCCGGTGGCGAAGAACCAGATCCGCTTGCCCGGCAACAGCGCGTCATGCACCAGCGTGCCCACGGGCTTGGGCCGCAGGATCACCTCGTCGCCCGGCTGGATGTGCTGGAGCTTGGACGTCAGCGGGCCGTTCGGCACCTTGATCGAGTAGAATTCCAGCTCGTCGTCCCAGGACGGCGAGGCGATGGAATAGGCGCGCAAGAGCGGCTTGACCTTGCCCGTCGCCGGGTCGGGGTCGTCCATCAGCCCGATCATCACGAATTCCCCCGACCGGAACCGGAGCGAGGCCGGCCGCGTGCAGCGGAACCGGAACAGCCGGTCGGTGTAATGCTCCACCTCGGTCACGGTCTGCGCGTCGGGGAGCGTCGGGGTCGCCTTGGCGGGTTTGGCGTCGATGTCTTTCACGGGTCTCAGCTCGGTCATCTGCACATGGCGCCGGTCTAGCCGCCGCCTCCTTCTTAGGCTTTGATCTAGGTCAGGGGAACCCTTCGTCAGCCGCGCAGCCGCGCCTGGTAGTCGCCGGCGCGCCAGTCGGCCCGCGCGCGCCACTGCGCCTCGGGCTGGCGGGCGGCGACGCCGGGCTCGACCTCGACCTCGTCGAAGCCCGCCCGCCGCGCCATCGCGTACTGGTCGGCGATCACCGGGCCGGCCGCGCGCAGCCGCCCGGCATAGCCCATCGCCCGCAGCCGCCGCGCGACCGTGAAGCCGCGCCCGTCGGCATATTTCGGGAACCGGACCCGGATCATCCCGATCCGGCCCAGGTGCGGCGCCAGCGCCGGCAGGTCGCAGCCCGGGTCGATCTCGATCCCGGCCGCCGTGGCCGCCTCGGCCGGGGGCGCAAAGCCGCCCGCCCAGTCCTCGGCGACAAAGCCCGCGTCCCGCATGATCCGCCCGTGTTCCATTCCGATCCCGTCCTTCATCTTTCCGAAAATACGCAATCCCGCCCGCGTCACCCGCTCAGGAAACGACACGGAGCGGCCCCCGGACCGCCTTGCCATCCACGAAATGGATGCCGCATTCCTCCTTGTCGGTCCCGCGCCAGCGCCCGGCCCGCGGGTCCTCGCCCGCGGCCACCGGCGTGGTGCAGGGCGCGCAGCCGATCGACGGGTAGCCCTTGGCCACCAGCGGGTGCCGGGGCAGGCGGTTGTTGACCATGTAGTCGGCCACGTCCTCGCGGGCCCAGTGGGCCAGCGGGTTGATCTTGATCCGGTCCGCGCCCTCGGCCTCGAAGAACTCCAGCGCCGCGCGGCTGCCTGACTGAAACCGCTTGCGCCCGGTGATCCAGGCGTCGAAGGGGGCCAGCGCATGTTCCAGCGGCGCGGTCTTGCGCAGGGCGCAGCAGGCGTCGGGGTCGGTCCGGTGCAGCAGCCCCTCGGGGTCATGCGCCGCGATCCGGGTGCGGCTCGCGCGGATCACGCGCACGTCGCGCAGGCCGAGGTGGTCGGCGACCTCGCGCTGGTAGTCCAGCGTCTCGGGAAACAGCATCCCGGTCTCGAGGAACAGCACCGGCACGCCCGGGTCGACCAGCGACACCATATGCAGGAGCACCACCGATTCCGCCCCGAAGGACGACACCAGCGCGATCCGGCCCGCGTCCGCGTCCGACAGCGCGTGGCCCAGCACCGAGATCGCCGAATGGTGCCGGTAGCGCGCGTTCAGCGCCGCGACCCGGGCCGCGACCGGCGCGAAGGGCAGGGGCTCAGGCCGCATCGGCCTGCGCCTCGCCGGCGCCCTCGCCGTAGAGCGCCGACCTGAACGGCCCGAGGCCGACCCGCCGCACCGCGTCGAGGAAGGTCTCCCCCGGCCCCTCGCGCAGCGCCAGGTAGGCCGTCAGGATCCGCTCCACCGCCGGCACGATCTCGTCGTAGGCAAAGCCCGGGCCCGCCCGCTCGCCGATCGCCGCGTCCGGGCCGCCGTCGCCGCCCAGCGTGATCTGGTAGGTCTCCACCCCCGCCCGGTCGAGGCCGAGGATGCCGATATGGCCGACATGGTGATGCCCGCAGGCGTTGATGCAGCCCGAGATCTTGATCTTGAGCGGCCCCACCTCGCGCTCCACCCTGAGCTCCTCCAGCCGCAGCGCGATGCCCTGCGCCACCGGGATCGACCGCGCGGTCGCCAGCGCGCAGTAGTCCATCCCCGGGCAGGCGATGATGTCCGAGGCAAGCCCGACATTGGCGGTCGCCAGCCCGGCCTCCAGCAGCGCTTCGTGCACCGCCTTCAGGTGGCGGCGGGGCAGGTGCGGCAGGACGATGTTCTGCTCGTGGCTCACGCGCAGCTCGTCATGGGCGTAGCGTTCCGCCAGCCCGGCGAGGACGCGCATCTGCGCGGAGGAGCAATCCCCCGGCGTCGCCCCGTGCGCCTTCAGGCTGACCGTCAGGATCGCGTAGTCGGGGTGGCGGTGCGCGGTCACGTTGGTGTCGACGAAGGCGCGGAACACGGGGTCGGCGTGGCGCCACTCCGCGTCGTCGCCCGGCCCGGCCGCGTCGAACTCCGGCGGCGCGAACTGCGCCGCGATCGCCGCCAGCGCCGCCTGGTCGGCCCCGGAAAACAGCGGCTTGCGGGCCGCGAACTCGGCCTCGACCTGCGCCCGGATCTCCTCGATCCCGGTCTCGTGGACGGTGATCTTGATGCGCGCCTTGTACTTGTTGTCCCGCCGCCCGATCAGGTTGTAGACCGCGACGACCGCCTCGAGATAGGGCAGCAGGTCGGCCAGCGGCACGAAATCCTTCAGCACCTTGCCGATCATCGGCGTCCGGCCGAGGCCGCCGCCCACCAGCACCTGCGCCCCCACCGCGCCGTCGCGCAGCACCAGCCGCAGCCCGATGTCATGGGCCGCCGTCACCGCGCGGTCCGCCGGGCTGCCGGTGACCGCCACCTTGAACTTGCGCGGCAGGAACTGGAACTCGGGGTGGTCGGTCGACCACTGCCGGATCAGCTCGGCCACCGGGCGCGGGTCCATCACCTCGTCGGCGGCCGCGCCAGCGAAATGGTCGGCGGTCACGTTGCGGATGGTGTTCCCGCTGGTCTGGATCGCGTGCATCCCCACATCGGCCAGCGCGTCCAGCATGTCGGGCACGTCCTGCAGCTTCGGCCAGTTGAACTGGATGTTCTGCCGCGTCGTGAAATGGCCATAGCCCTTGTCCCAGCGGTCGGCGATGTCGGCGAGCGCGCGCATCTGCGCGCCGTTCAGCGTGCCGTAGGGGATAGCCACCCGCAGCATGTAGGCGTGCAGCTGCAGGTAGAGCCCGTTCATCAGCCTCAGCGGCTTGAACTCGTCCTCGGTCAGCGACCCGTCGATGCGGCGGGCGACCTGCTCGCGGAACTGCGCCACGCGGGACCGGACGAAGGCCTCGTCGAACTCGGAATAGCGGTACATCAGGCGCGCTCCTGCTTGCCGTGGGCGTAGTTGGACGGGCCCCGCGTGCGAAAGCTCTCGCGGACATGGACCGGCTCGGGCCCCTTCGGCCCGCGCGCGGCGTCGGCAAGGTAGGGGCCCACCACCTCGTGGCCGCGCGCCTCGGCGTCGAGCAGGCGCAGGGCCGCCGTGGCCTCGTCCTCGATCAGCTCGGCCTGCGCGTGGTGGCGCGTCCAGCCGCCGTCCGGGGCGAGGTAGACCACGTCGCCCTCGATCAGCGCGTTGGCAGTCAGGACCTTGGGGACAAAGGGGCGGGGCATCAGGCGAATTCCTCCGTCAGCAGGGGCAGGGCGGCCTGCGCCGCGCGGGGCGCGAGGCCGTAGAGCAGGATCACCGGCGCGCCGGGCGTCGCGCCCTCGAGGTCGGCGGGCAGGCGGCCCAGCGTGGTGGCGATCACCCGCGCCTCGGGGCGGCTCGCGTTCTCGACCGCGGTCACGGGCGTGTCGGGCAGGGCGCCGTGCATCATCAGGCGCCCCTGCAGGAACCGCGCGCCGCGCCGGCCCATGTAGATCGCCGCGACCGCGCCGGGCCGGGCCAGCCCGCGCCAGTCCTGTTCGGCGAAGCCGTTCATGTCGTGCCCGGTGAGAAAGCGCAGGGCGCTGTTGCGGTCGCGCTGGGTCAGGCTCTGGCCGATCTGGGCGGCCGCGGCGCTGGCGGCCGTGACGCCGGGCACCACCGACCAGCCGATGCTGGCCGCGTCCAGCGCCGCCACCTCCTCGTCCAGCCGGCCGTAGACCGAAGGGTCGCCGCCCTTCAGCCGCACCACATGCGCGCCCGCCGCGGCGTGCTGCACCATCAGTGCGCAGATCTCGGCCTGCGCCATGGCCGGGCCGAAGCCCTGCTTGCCGGCGTCGATCAGCACCGCCTCGCGCCGGGCCAGTTCCAGGATCGCGGGCGCGACCAGCCGGTCGTGGATCACCACGTCGGCCCGGTCGAGCAGCCGGCGCGCCTTGAGCGTCAGCAGCTCCGGGTCGCCCGGGCCCGCGCCCACCAGGTCCACCCGGCCCGCCGCGGGGGCCGCGGCGAGGTGCCGGCCGAGGAGCGCGGCCAGCGTCGCCTCGACCCCCGCCTCGCCCTCGGCATCAATGGCTTGCGGGCCGTCCTTGAAGTAGTAGTCGGCCCAGAACTCACGCCGCTTGCGGCCCATCGGCAGGGCCTCGGCGGCGGCGCGGAACCGCTTGCCGATCCGCGCCAGCAGGCCCAGCGAGGCCGGCAGACGCGCCTCGAGGTCGGCCTTGATCGCCCGCGCCAGCACCGGCGCCGCCCCCTCGGTGCCGATCGCCACCGTCACCGGGTCGCGGTCGACGATGGCGGGCGTGATGAACTGGCTGTCCCCGAGGTTGTCGACGATGTTCACCAGCGCCCCGTCGGCCCGCGCCAGCCGCGCGACGCGGGCGTCCTCGGCGGCGTCGTCCTGGGCGGCGTAGACCAGCGCGGCGCAGAGCGCGTCGCCGGGCGCGAAGGCGCGCGGGATCAGCGCGATGCGCCCCTCGGCGGCCAGCGCCGCGACGGCGGGCTCTGCGGCCTCGGCCACCACCGTGATCCGCGCCGTGGTCTTGAGCAGCAGGCGCAGCTTGGCCAGCGCAGTCTCGCCACCGCCCGCCACCACGATGCGGCGGCCCTCGACCGCCAGGAAGATCGGGAAATGGTCCATCGCGCCTGCGCCCCGGTGTTTGAAAACCTGCGCCAGAGATAGAACAATTTCCCAAGGAACGGCAGATATCCCTTGCGAAAAGGGACGTGCGTTCTCTAATGGCGGTCAAGCGCCACCGCCCGTTCGCAAGCCGAGGAGACCCGCGAATGTCCGTCCAGATTGATGCCCTCGACCGGAAGATCCTCGCCGCGTTGCAGGAGGACGCCTCGCGCTCGCTCGACGAGATCGCCAGGCTCGTGGGCTCCTCCAAGACCCCGGTCTGGACCCGGATTCGCAAGCTGCGCGAGGCCGGCGTGATCGGCCGGCAGACGGTGCTGCTGGATGCCGAGGCGCTGGGGCTCGAGGCGTGTTTCTTCGTGCTGATCCGTACCTCGGAGCACGAGGCGGGCTGGCAGAAGAAGTTCCTCGCCGCGCTGCGGGCCCGGCCCGAGGTGCTCGAGGCGCACCGGCTGGCGGGCGAGATCGACTACATCCTCAAGGTGCGCGTCCGCAACGCCCGCGCCTACGACGCCTTCTACCAGGCGCTGATCTCCGAGGTGCGCATCTACAACGTCACCGCGCTCCTCAGCATGGAGGAGATCAAGGCGACGACGCTGCTTCCGCTGGAGCAAGTTCCGTCCGGATCGTAGCGCCGGCCTCCAGCGTGCGGTGCACCGGGCAGCGGTTGGCGATCTCCAGCAGGCGCGCGCGGGCGTCCGCGTCCAGCGCCCCCGTCAGCCGGATCAGCCGGGTGAAGCGGTCGAGCGGCTCGGACGGCGCGCCGGCGTCCTGCGCATGCACCCGGTCATGGGTCACGTCGACCGAGACATGGGTCAGCGGCAGGCCCTTGCGGCGGGCATACATGCGGATGGTCATCGCCGTGCAGGCGCCCAGCCCCGCCGCGACCAGCTGGTAGGGCGACGGTCCGCGGTCGGTGCCGCCGTAGCTTTCGGGTTCGTCGGCGGCGAGGTGGTGGCGCGGGCCGGCCTGCACGTCCTGCAGAAATCCCCGCGCGTCGGCCTCGGACACGCGGATCACCCCTTCGGGCGCGCCGGGGGGCGGGGCGGGCGGCCGGAGGTCGAGGTAGCGCCCGGCCCAGGCGGCGATGACCTCGGCGGCGTAGTCGGCATCGGCGGGCCGGCTCAGCAGGTGGTCGGCGTCGTCCAGCGTGACGAAGCTGCGCGGGTGCCGGGCCGCGGTGAAGATCCGCGTCGCGTTGTCGATGCCCACCACCGCGTCGCGCGGCGCGTGAAGCACCAGCAGCGCCGCCGTCATCCGCGCCAGCGCCGGCGCGATCTTTTCGGCGCGCACATCCGCGACGAAGCCCTGCCCGATCCGCACCCGGCGCCCGCCCAGGCTGACCTCGCCCGAGCCCTCGGCCGCGATCCGCTCCAGCGCGTCGTCGAAGTTGCGGGTGACGTGCCCGGGGTCGAAGGGCGCGCCGATGGTGGCCACGGCCTTGATGCCCGGCATGTCCGGCGCCGCCCGCAGCGCCGCCGCCCCGCCCAGCGAATGGCCGATCAGCAGCGTGGGCGCCATGCCGCGTTCGGCCAGCGCGGCCGCCGCGGCCTTCAGGTCGGCCACGTTCGAGGTGAAGGAGGTGTTGGCGAACTCGCCCTCGGAATGGCCCAGCCCGGTGAAGTCGAAGCGCAGCACCGCGATGCCCATGGCCGCCAGCCGCGCCGAGATGCGGCGCGCGGCGGCGATGTCCTTGCCGCAGGTGAAGCAATGCGCAAACAGCGCGGTCGCGAGCTGCGGCCCCTCGGGCCGGTCGAGGCGCGCGGCAAGGCGGTGGCCGTCATGGCCGGGAAAGGTGAAGCGATCGGTGGGCATGGCACGGGGTCTTTCGTCGGGCAGCCCCCCGAGCATGGGCGCCGCGGGCCGCCGGGGCAACCGCGACGCGCGGGCCCTCACGCCCTCGTGCGGCCCGGTGTGCGCCCCGTGAACGCCCCGACGGCCCGGGGCGCGGGTCGATCTTGCGCTCGCGGCGGCGATGGGCTTTGGTCACGGGCGCTGTCCGGCCGGCCTTGCGGCGCCGGGCGGCCGAGCCCCGCGCGGCCCGTCCGCGCGCCCCCGTCGCGGCATGGAACCGGTCGAACATGGATCAGATCTGCCAGTCCTCCCTGCCGCGCCTGCCCTGGATGGAGCCCGCGCTGGCGCGGCTGCCGGGGGTGCAGCCGCTGGACTGGGCCGACTGGCTGGAAACCGACGACGCCTTCGCCGGCCAGATGGCCCTGCGCGACCGGCTGCTGGTCGAGCGCCGCCCGGCGGTCTACGCGATGACGCCGCAGGGCGAAGGGGCCGCCTCGGCGCTGCTTGCGCTGATCCTCGACCACCTCGGCCCCGGCTATGCGCCGGCCGGCGACCGGGTGACGCGCCCCGACGGCGTCACCGTGGATCTCGGCGCCGACGCGCCGCTGGTCACCGCCGCCCGGCTGGTGCAGGAGGACCTGTGCCTGATGCAGCCGGGCCCCTCGGGCGAGCATGTGCTGTCGGGGGCGGTGCTGTGCTTTCCGGCGAGCTGGACGCTTGCGGAAAAGATCGGTCGCCCGCTCACCGGCATCCATGGGCCCGTCCGTGTCTACGACGCGCAGATGGCCGCCCGCGTCCAGCGCCTGTTCGACGCGATCCGGCCGGACCGGCCGCTGTGGCGCCAGAACGCGCTGGTCTATGCCGACCCGGCCCTGCACCAGCCCCGCCCCGAGGCCGCCCCGCGCCGGGACACCCGCGCGCAGGGCCGCTATGTCCGGTCGGAAAAACAATGCCTTCTGCGCGTTCCTTCAAGTGATGCCGTAGCATTTACCATCCACACCTACGTCGTGCCGCTGGCCGCGATCCCGGCCGAGGCGCTGGCCGCCATGCCCCACGGGGAGACCGTGACATGAGCCGCGTGACCGAGCAGTACGAGGCGTTCCCGTACCCCGAGCGCGACCCCGCGGACGAGGCGACGCGGCTGATCACCGGCTCGCCCAGCCATCCGCTCGAGATCGACCATTTCCTGTTCGGCGGCACACGCGACTGGTCGCAGCCCTTCCGCGCGCTGGTCGCGGGCGGCGGCACCGGCGACGCGCTGATCCAGCTGGCGCAGGTTCTGACCAGCGCGGGCAAGCCCTACGAGATCACCTATCTCGACCTGTCCACCGCCTCGCGCCGGATCGCCGAGGCGCGGGCTGCGGCGCGCGGGCTGACCGGGATCACCTTCCTGACCCGCTCGTTGCTCGACGCGCCGAAACTGGGCCCCTTCGACTACATCGACTGCTGCGGCGTGCTGCACCACCTGCCCGACCCGCAAGCGGGCTTCGACGCGCTGGCCGCCGCGCTGGCACCCGAGGGCGGCATGGGCCTGATGGTCTACGCCCCCTTCGGCCGCTCGGGCGTCTACCCGCTGCAGGAGGCGTTCGGCACCGTCCTGACCGGCACCGCCCGCGACCGGCTGCGGCGGGCCAAGGCGATCTTCGAGCGCATCCCCGAGGGCCACCCCTTCAAGCGCAACGCCCAGCTGTCCGACCACCGCGCCAGCGACGCGGGGTTCTACGACCTGCTCCTGCACAGCCAGGACAGGCCCTTCCGCATCGGCGAGCTGCTCGACACGCTCGACCGGGCGGGGCTGGTGATGACCGGCAGCCCGCAGGCGCATCTCTACGACCCGCTGCCGATCCTCGGTGACAAGGGCCTGCTGGTCGGCATGGACGACCGCGCGCGGATGGACGTGGCCGAGGCGCTGCGCGGGACGATCCGCACCCATGTGCTCTATGCCGCGCGGTCCGCCGAGGGGCGCGTCGCGCAAGCGGGGCCGCAGGCGGTGCCGCACCTCAAGGGGGTGACAGGGCCGAAACTGGCGCAGCACGCGGCCAAGCACGGCGTCATCCCGGTCAGCCACGAGGGCGAGCGCTTCGAGATCCCGGTGCCCGCACTGGCGGTGCGCGCACTGGCGCAGGTCGACGGGCGCCGCACGCTGGACGAGATCGCGCGCGCGGCGCGCACCGACTGGCTCGCCTTCGCGCCGATCTGGGCGGGGGTGTCAAAGGCGCTGACGGGGCACGGCATCCTGACCTACTCGCGGCTGCTGCGCGGCTGAGGTCACATGCGGAAGTGTTTCGAGAGCTTCAGGCCCTGTCCCTGGTAGTTCGACGCGATCCCCGCACCGTAGAGCCGGTCGGGCAGGGCGGCCATGCGTTCATAGACCAGCCGCCCCACCACCTGCCCGTGTTCGAGGACGAAGGGCGCCTCGTGGCAGCGCACCTCGAGCACGCCGCGGGCCGGCACGCCGTGGCCGAAGCCGGGGTCGAAGAAGCCGGCGTAATGCACCCGGAATTCGCCCACCATGGCCAGGTAGGGTGACATCTCGGCGGCGCAGTCGGGCGGGATCGTCACCGCCTCGCGGCTGACGAGGATGTAGAAGGCGGCGGGGTCGAGGATGATGCGTCCATGTTCGCTCCGCACCTCCTCCCAGAAATCGGCGACGTCATGGGCGCCGACGCGGGTCAGGTCGATGACGCCGGCGTGCGGCTTGGCGCGGTAGCCGACGATCCCGGCGGCGTTGGGCGTGAGGTCGACGGAAAAGCCGAGGCCGTCGTCGATCACCGCGGTGCCGTCGACCAGCGGGCTGGCGGCATGGCGGGCGGCCAGCTCCGCGTCGGTCAGCACGGCCTGCCCGCGGCGGAACCGGATCTGGTTCAGGCGCAGCCCCGGCGCGACCTTGACCGAGAACGACCGCGGGCAGATCTCGGCATAGAGCGGGCCGGTGTAACCTGCTGGAATCCGGTCGAATTCCGTGCCGCCATCGGCGATGACGCGGGTCAGGCAGTCGACCCGGCCGGTGGAGCTCTTGGCGTTGCAGACGGCCGACACGTCGGCGGGCAGCGCCAGCCCCTCCATCAGCGGCACGACGTAGACGCAGCCCTTTTCCAGCACCGCGCCTTGCGTCAGGTCCATCCGGTGCATCTCGAATTCCGCGATGCGGTCGGCCACGCGTCGCCCCGCGCCGGCAAGGAACGAGGCGCGCACCCGGTAGGCCACGGTGCCCAGCCTGAGGTCGAGACTGGCCGGCTGCACCTGGTCGGCGTCGCGGGCGGGCGCGGTGATGGCGCCCGCGTCGATCAGCGCGCCGATGGCGCGGTCGGGCAGCACCCCGTGGCTGGTTTCCGTCATCTCTGGCCGTTCCCCGTTTCGCCCAAGAAAAAACCGCCCGCGCCGGCGGCGCAAGGCGGTTTTCTCGGGTGTTCCCCGGGCGGGGGAGATTTGGTCGGGCTAGCAGGACTCGAACCTGCGACCTCCCGTCCCCCAGACGGACGCGCTACCAGGCTGCGCTATAGCCCGACGTCCGGCCCTTCTACTCATTTTGTCGGGGGGCGCAAGGGGTCAGGCGGGCGGGTCGTCGCGCATCCGGTCGCGGAGCGCGGCCAGGCGGGACACCAGCCGCGCCCGGACCGCCGGCGGAACGCGGGCGGGGTCGGCGGCGACGGCGAGCAGCCGGTCGAAGGCGTCGTCCTCGGGCGCGGGGGGCAGGGCGGGCTCCGGTTCGGGTTCCGGTTCCGGTTCCGGCTGGGGTTCCGGTTCCGGTTCCGGCTGGGGCTCCGGCTCCGACTCAGGTTCGGGCTCAGGCTCCAGCTCGGGCTCAGGCTCAGGCTCAGGCTCAGGCTCCAGCCCCGGCTCCAGCTCGGCCGCCTCGTCCTCGGGCAGCACCTCGGCCTCGTCGAAGGCGAAGCTGGCCTGTTTCGTGGGGCTGGCGGGGGCGGGGCGCGTCGCGTCCTCGGCGGCGGCGTCCTCGATCCAGGCGGCGGCGTCGTTGTCGATCGCCTCCTCCGTGTCCGGCAGGTCCAGCGGCGGGGACAGGGCGGCGATGGCGGCGACGCCCTCCTCGCGCAGCATCTTCTGCACCCCGCGGATCGTCAGGCCGCGGTCGTGCAGCAGCACCTTGATCCCGCCCACCAGCTCCATGTCGGCGGGGCGGTAGTAGCGCCGCCCGCCGGCGCGTTTCACCGGCTTGATCTGCGGAAACTTCGATTCCCAGAAGCGCAGCACATGGGCGGCGACATCCAGCCATTCCGCCACCTCGCGGATCGTCCGGAAGGCTTGCGACGATTTCGCCATGGCCGGTGTGCCCCGCCTCTGCCCGTTGCCCTGCGGCCCGGCCCCGTGCCGTGCGGGGCCCGACCTCAGCCGCGATTGCCCGCCGCGACCCTGTCCTTCATCAGGTGCGAGGGCCGGAAGGTCAGCACGCGGCGCGGGCTGATCGGCACCTCTTCCCCGGTCTTCGGGTTGCGCCCCACCCGGGCGGCCTTGGACCGCACCGAAAAGGTCCCGAAGGACGATATCTTGACCTGCTCGCCATCGACGAGCGAGTCGGACATCAATTCCAGCACCCGTTCCACGAGCTGCGCGCTTTCGTTGCGCGACAGGCCCACTTCGCGGAACACCGCCTCGGACAGGTCCATCCGTGTCAGCGTCTTGTTTGCCATCTGTTCCGTCCCCCTGGTGATGCCACAGGATGAGCGAAGGGATTTCTCAAGTCAATCTAGAGACTTGGGGCGCGGCGCTTATCCGCTGCCCGAACGTCACCAGCGCAGCACCACCGCGCCCCAGGCAAGGCCCCCGCCGATCGCCTCGCAGACCAGCAGGTCGCCCGGCTTGATCTGCCCGCGCGCCACCCCAACCGACAGCGCCAGAGGGATCGACGCGGCCGAGGTGTTGCCGTGGTCCTGCACCGTCACCACGACGCGGTCCATGTCGACGCCCATCTTCTGGGCGGTGCGGCTGATGATCCGCAGGTTCGCCTGGTGCGGCACGATCCAATTGACATCCGCCGCCGCGACGCCCGCCTTGTCCAGCGCGGCGTGGGCGGTTTCGGCAAGCTTTTCAACGGCATGGCGGAACACCTCGCGGCCCTCCATGCGCAGGACGCCGGCGGTCTGCGACGACGACACGCCGCCGTCGACATAGAGCAGGTCGCGGTAGCGGCCGTCGGAATGCAGGTCGGTCGACAGGATGCCGCGGTCGGCGGGCGTGCCGGCCTCCTCGCGGGCCTCCAGCACCAGCGCGCCGGCGCCGTCGCCGAACAGCACGCAGGTCGAGCGGTCGGTCCAGTCGAGGATGCGGCTGAAGGTCTCGGCGCCGATCACCAGCGCGCGCTTTGCCTGCCCCGAGACGATCAGCGCGTTGGCATTGGCCAGCGCGTAGACGAATCCGGCGCAGACCGCCTGCACGTCGAAGGCGAATCCCCTCTCCATCCCGAGGCCGGCCTGCACCATGGTGGCGCAGGACGGAAAGGTGAGGTCGGGGGTCGAGGTGGCGACGACGACCGCGTCGATGTCGGCGGCCTGAAGGCCGGCCATCTCCAGCGCGGCGCGGGCGGCGGCGACGGCCATCTGGCTGGTGGTCTCGCCCTCGGCGGCGAAGTGGCGCCGCTCGATGCCCGAGCGCGCGCGGATCCATTCGTCGGTGGTGTCGAGCGTCGCCTCGAACTCGGCGTTCTCGACCACGCGGGCGGGCAGGTAGTGACCGATCCCGATGGGTACCGCGCGGATCATGCTTGTCCGGCCTCCGTCTGCATGGCGGCCGCGGCCGCCTGTTCGGCATGGGCGATGCGCGCCGCGAGCCGTTCGCTGAACCCGGCCGCGGCCAGACGCGCGGCCAGCTTGATCGCGGCCGCGACCCCGGTCGCGTCGGCCGAGCCGTGGGATTTCACGACCGTCCCGTTCAGCCCCAGGAACACGCCGCCGTTGACCCGGCGCGGGTCGATCCGCTTGGACAGGCGGCGCAGCGAGGTGTAGGCCAGCACCGCCGCGATGCGCGACAGGGGCGAATAGCGGAACGCCTCTTCCAAGAGGTCGCGGATCAGGCGCGCGGTGCCCTCGCCGGTCTTGAGCGCGACGTTGCCGGTGAAGCCGTCGGTCACGATCACGTCGGCCTTGGCCGAGGGCAGGTCGCTGCCCTCGACGAAGCCGACGAACTCGAAATCGGCGGCGGCGCTGACGCGCTCGATCAGCTCGGCGGCCAGCTTCAGCTCGGCGCGGCCCTTGTGTTCCTCGGTGCCGACGTTCAGGAGCCCCACCCGCGGCCGGGCCAGGTCGAGCCCGTTGCGGGCATAGCTCGCCCCCATCAGCGCGTATTGCAGCAGGTCGCCCGCGTCGGCGCGGATGTCGGCGCCGACATCCAGCATCACGTTGAAGCCCTTGGGATTGCGCGACGGCCACAGGCAGGCGATGGCGGGGCGGTTCACGCCCTCGATCTTGCGCAGGCGCATCATCGACAGCGCCATCAGCGCGCCGGTGTTGCCGCAGCTGACGGCGGCGCCGGCCTCGCCCGCGCGCACCGCCTCGATGCAGGACCACATCGAGGTGTCCTTGCCCTGCCGCACCACCAGCGAGGGCTTGGCGTCCATCGTCACCACGCCCTCGGCGTGGCGGATCTCGCAGCGGTCGGCGAGGTCACGCCGCTTGTCGACGAGCCGTTCCAGCTCGGGGCGGTTGCCGTGCAGGATGAAGCGCAGGGCGGGGTTCTTGGCGGCCGCGGTCGCCATGCCCGCAACGACGGCGGACGGCCCGAGGTCGCCCCCCATCGCGTCGATGGACAGGACCGTGCCGGGGACGTCCTTGGCCGTAAGTGCCGTGCCGTCGCTCATGCCCCCGGTCGCCTCGCCGCCTCGGGAATTGCCCGGGCTCAGGCCGCGTCTTCGTCGAGGTCGACCTCGTCGGCCTTGGCGATGACCTCGCGGTCATTGTAGGTGCCGCAGGACGGGCAGACATGGTGCGGGCGCTTGAGTTCGCCGCAGGACGGGCACTCGTTGGGGTTCGCGGCGACCAGCGCATCATGGGCGCGGCGCATACCGCGCCGGGAGCGCGTCACTCGGTTCTGGGGGACAGCCATGTCACAACCTCGGTCTTTGTGGGGCGATCGCGGTGCGGGCCGCCCGATGCAGTAATACTCTCGTCTCTCCGGTCGCCTTCGGCGTCCCCTCGCGCGGCCTGTCCGACCCGCGCCGGGTGGCTGGAAACGGAGCGGTCATCCCGCACCCGGAGCCGGTGGCGAATGAGGCCGGGAACATACTCCGATTCCGGGGCGGCGCAACCCCTTTTCCAGCCCTGCGTGTCACCCCTCCGGATCGGGCTCGCCCGCGTCCTTCAGGCGGTCGCGCAGGGCCGCCAGACCGGCCAGGGGCTTGGCGTCCTCGTCGGTCAGGGGCGCCACGCCGGGCGGCGCGAAGGCGGCCTCGCCCAGCTCCGATCCCGGCGCGCGCGGGTAGAGCGGCAGCGCCAGCGCCAGCGCCTCGGCCATCACCGCCCCGAGGTCGAGCGTCGCCGGCAACGGCTCGGCGGTGTCGTCCTCGGGCATCTCGACCTCGTCGGCCCCCTCGGGCTCGGGCATCTCGGCCAGGTAGCGGCGCAGCACGGGCTCGTCGAGGCGGGTGGTCACCGGCTCGGTCGTCACCACGCAGGGCTGCACCACGGTCGCGCCCAGCTCGGCCTCCAGACGCCAGTCGCGCTTGCCCTCGGGCACCAGCCGCCCGGCAAAGCGCAGCTTGCGCAGGCCGATCAGGCCCAGCTCGGCCGCCAGCGCGGCGCGCGCCTCGGCCTCGGGCCGCAGGTCGAAGGCCGCCTCGCTGCCGCGGGGCAGGCGGGCCAGGTGGAGGATCTCGTCGCGCGGGGCCATGGCTTGCCCTTTCTCGGCTGCGTCGCAAACTTGCCCTGTGGGCCGGGGTAAGCTAAGCGGATAGAAAGCTTTCGGCGTCGCCGCAAGGGCGGCGGGCGCACGGGGGCCGGCGAGATCGGGCAAGAGGGCAGAGATGGTCAGGACGCATCGCGCAATCCGCAGGGGCCTTGTGGGGCTCGCGCTGGCCCTGTCGCTCGCCGCCTGTTCCGCGACCTTCGACAACCACGGCTACGTGCCCCCGCCCGAGGAGCTGGCCACCGTCAACATCGGCGACAGCCGCGAGGCGGTGGCCGAGGCGATCGGCACCCCCGGCGCCGCCGGCGTGATGCGCGACGAGGCGTGGTTCTACACCGCCTACCGGGTGCGCAACTACGCCTACCAGGCGCCGCAGGTGATCGAGCGGCAGATCCTCGCCGTGTCCTTCGACCCGGCCGGCCGGGTGACCAACATCGAGGAGTTCGGCCTGCAGGACGGCAACATCGTGCAGCTGTCCCGGCGCGTGACCACCAGCTCGGTGCGCGAGGTGTCGTTCCTCAGCCAGATCCTGTCCAACTTCGGCCGGATCAACATCGGCAACGCGCTCGGCGGCAACTGACGCGCCGCCCTTGTCGCAGGGCCGACATCGGCGCATCCTAGGCTGCGGCGACCCGGCGACGGGATCGGCAAGGCAGGAGCGGACCCCATGTTGAACCTCGCGAAGGGCCGGTACCGGGCCCGGCTGGCGGACGGCGCGGAGGATGTCGCGGCGGCGCAGCGGCTGCGGACGCTGGCCTTCCGCGGGCCCGGCGCCGACCGGCTGGACGCCGACGCCTTCGACGCCGCCTGCACCCATGTTCTGGTCGAGGACATCCGCTCGGGCACGCTGGTCTGCTGCTTTCGCCTGTTGCCGCTGCCCTCGGGCGCCGAGATCGGACGCAGCTATTCGGCGCAGTTCTACGAGCTGTCGGCGCTGGCGGGATTCGACGGGCCGATGGTCGAGATGGGGCGCTTCTGCATCCACCCCGACTGGCGCGACCCCGACATCCTGCGCGTCGCCTGGGGCGCGATGACGGCCTGGGTCGATGCCGAGGGGGTGGAGATGCTGTTCGGCTGTTCCTCCTTCCACGGCACCGAGGCGCGCGACTACTACGACGCCTTCGCGCTCCTGCGCGACCGGCACATCGCGCCCAAGCGCTGGCTGCCGCGGGTCAAGGCGCCGGCCGTGTTCCGCTTTGCCGCGCGGCTCCGGCGCAAGCCCGACCTCAAGCGCGCGCAGGCCAAGATGCCGCCGCTCCTGCGCACCTACCTGCTGATGGGCGGCTGGGTCAGCGACCACGCGGTGATCGACCGCGACCTCGGTACGCTGCACGTGTTCACGGGGCTGGAGATCCGCGCCGTGCCGCCGGCCCGCGCGCGGCTCCTGCGGGCGGTGGCGGGGTAGGGAAAGCACGCCTTGAGCGGGCCGGGGGCGGGCGGCATCCTTGCGCCGTGACCCTGCCCCGGAGGCCCGCGCCCCGCATGACCCGCCTTGCCCTGTCGATCCCGGTTCTCGCCCTTGCGGCCTGTGTCGGCGCCGACCGGCCGCCCGAGGTGCGCCGCGACGTGCCCGCCTTCCTGTTCTGCACCCCCGAGGGGGTCAGCCCGCTGGCCGCCACGCTGGTCGGCCGCCCGCTGGACGAGGCGCGGCCCTATGCCGACGCGGCGGGTGTGCTGGTGGACATCGCCGAGATCCAGCCGGACGGGTCCGTCCTGCAACTGGCGATCGAGACCACCGATATCCTGACCATCCTCCATCGGGACCGGGTGGTGCAGAGCGTCAGCTGCATTCCGCGTGACCTGTGCACGGGGGAGTTGCGGGGGTTCTCGCAGCTTTGCCGCTGACCCGGCGCGCGGCGCGCAGGCCGGCGTGCAGCGGGGCAAGCGCGCCCGCCTCGGCCCAGGTGCCCCCCATCGGGCGCATCTCCGCCCCGCTGCCGAGCTTGAAGCGCGCGAGGCCGGGGGACTGGCGGGCATCGCAGGCCCCGAGGTCGACCGCCGACACGCCCGCCGCCCGCAACTCGCCCATCGCCCGCCACAGCAGCAGGCCGTGCGCCGACGCCGCCCGCCCCGCCGCGTCGGCCCAGCCGACCAGGTAGGTCGCCGTGCCCCCGTGCCGCGCGAAGAGCATCGCCGCGACCGTCCGCCTGTGCAGCTGTGCGGTGGCCAGCGTCAGCGCGCCCGGCTCCGCCGCCGCCATCGCCGCGATCAGGGTAGGGGGCAGGTTGCGGTAGCCGCGCGCGGCCTGCTGCGCCGCCTCGCAGGCCAACAGCCAGTGGTGCGGGTCGGGCGGCATCGGGCCCTGCCCGACCGCCAGCCCCTGCCGCTGCCCGTGCCGCAGGCGGTTGCGCCACTTGCCGTCCATCCGCGCCAGCCAGTCGTCGAGCGTGCCGTCGAGCGACAGCATCGCCACGCCGCGGGGCCGCGCGAGCCGGATCAGCCCCGCCCGGGCCAGCGCCGCGCCCTGCGCGGGCGACGCGGCATTGACGATCAGCACCCGGGCGGCCAGCGCCGCGCGCAGGTCGCCGGGCAGGTCGGCCGCGCGCGAGACCAGCGCCACCCGGCCGAGGCCGGGCCAGGCGCGGTGCAGCGCCAGCACCGGCCCGTGACGGGCCACGCCCGCGCCGATCCGCGCCAGCGCGGCGGCGTAGAGGTCGGATTGCTGGAGCGGGCAGGGGCCAGGGGCGGTCATGGGCGGGATCCTGCCCCGCCCCTGCCTAACGTCCGGTTAATCCTGCAGGACGACGAGCGCGTGCCGCTTCTTGCCGGCGCTGAGCTTGATCGGCCGGGCGAGGTCGGCGGCCGTCACCATCACGCCCGCGTCGGTCAGGGCCGCGTCGTTCATCCGCGCGCCGCCCTCGGCGATCAGGCGCTTGGCCTCCTTGCCCGAGGCGGCCAGCCCCGAGCGCGTGATCAGCTGCGCGACCGAGATGCCCTCGCCGATCTCGGCGGCGGTGAGCGCCAGCGTCGGCAGCTCCTCGCCCGCGCCGCCCTTTTCGAACACCTCGCGCGCGGTCGCCTCGGCGGCGGCGGCGGCCTCGGGCCCGTGCAGGAGCGCGGTGACCTCGTTGGCGAGGATGATCTTGGCGGCGTTGATCTCGGCCCCCTCCAGCGCGCCGAGCCTGTCGCATTCGGCCACCGGCAGCTCGGTGTAGAGCTTGAGGAAGCGGCCCACGTCGGCGTCGGTGGTGTTGCGCCAGAACTGCCAGAACTCGTAGGGGCTGAGCATCCCGGCATCGAGCCAGACGGCGCCGCCCTGCGACTTGCCCATCTTGCGCCCGTCGGACGTGGTCAGGAGCGGCGTGGTCAGGCCGAAGATCTCGGCATCGAGCACCCGGCGCGTCAGGTCGACGCCGTTGACGATGTTGCCCCACTGGTCCGAGCCGCCCATCTGCAAGAGGCAGCCCTCGCGGCGGTAGAGCTCGAGGAAGTCGTAGGCCTGCAGGATCATGTAGTTGAATTCGAGGAAGCTGAGGCTCTGCTCGCGGTCGAGGCGCGATTTCACGGATTCGAAGGACAGCATCCGGTTGACCGAGAAGTGCCGCCCGATGTCGCGCAGGAACTCGAGGTAGTTGAGGCCGTCGAGCCACTCGGCGTTGTTGAGCATCACGGCGCCAGCCTCGCCCGCCCCGTAATCGAGGTAGCGGTCGAAGACGCGCTGCATGTTGCCGATGTTCTCGTCGATCTGGGCCGCCGACAGGAGCGGGCGTTCGTCGGCGCGGAAGCTGGGGTCGCCCACCTTGGTGGTGCCCCCGCCCATCAGGGTGATCGGCCGGTTGCCGGTCTTCTGCCACCAGCGCAGCAGCATGATGTTCAGCAGGTGGCCGACATGCAGCGACTTCGCCGTGGCGTCGTAGCCGATGTAGCAGGTGACCGGACCCTCGATCAGCTTGTCGTCGAGGCCCTGCAGGTCGGTGCAGTCGGCCAGGAATCCGCGCGCGATGATCTCGCGCAGGAACTCCGATTTGGGCTGGTAGGTCATCGGGTCGCGGTCCATGTTCCGAGGCGTCGTGGGGCGAGGCTATAGCGGGCGGAACCGTGAAGGGAAAGAGCGACAAGGGCAGGCCGATGCGCGTCGCGGGCGCGATGTCGGGCACCTCGATGGACGGGGTGGACCTGGCCGTGATCGAGACCGACGGGGTGGCGGTCCTGGGCTTCGGCGAGACGCGCTACCGGCCCTACGGCGCGGCCGAGCGCGCCGCGATCCGCGCCGCGCTGGGGCGCTGGCCGGGCGAGCCGGGCGTGGCCGAGGCCGCGCGGGTGGTTGAGGACGCGCATCTGGAGGTGCTGGCGGGGCTCGAGGGGGTCGCGGCCTTTGGTTTTCATGGCCAGACGCTGGCGCATGACCCCGAGGGGCGGCGCACCCACCAGGCGGGCGACGGGGCGCGGGTTGCGGCGGCCGCGGGGCTGACCACGGTGTGGGATTTCCGGTCGAACGACATGGCGTTCGGCGGGCAGGGCGCGCCGCTGGCGCCCTTCTATCACTGGGCGCTGGCGCGGTTCATCGGGGCGGCGGGGCCGGTGGCCTTTCTCAATCTCGGGGGCGTGGGGAACATTTCCTGGGTCAATCCGCGCCTGCCGCGGCCCGAGGAGCCGGGGGCCTGCCTTGCCTTCGACACCGGGCCCGCGAACGCGCCGATCGACGACCTGGTGCGGGTGCGGCTGGGCGAGGGCTTCGACCGCGACGGGCGGCTGACCCGGGCCGGCCGGGTCGATGCCGAGACGGTGGCGGTGTTCCTCGACGACATCTATTTCCGCCGGATGCCGCCGAAGTCGCTCGACCGCGACGCGTTCCCGCGGCTTGCCGAGTGGGTGGCGGGGATGGCGGATGCGGATGCGGTGGCGACGCTGGCGGCCTGTTGCGCGGGCGCCGTGGCGCAGGGGCTGGAGCATCTGCCGGCGCGGCCCGGGCGGCTTTTTGTGACCGGGGGCGGGCGGCTGAACCCCGGGCTGATGGAGATGCTGGCGGTGGCGACGGGCTGCGAGGTGGCGCCGGTGGAGGCGGTGGGGCTCGACGGCGATTTCCTGGAGGCGCAGGCCTTTGCCTACCTCGCGGCGCGGGTGCTTCTCGGTCTGCCGACCTCGGCGCCGGGGACCACGGGCGTCGCCGCAGCGGTCGGGGGCGGGCGGGTGTCGCGGGTGTGAGGCGTCGTTTGGGGGCGCTGCCCCCAAGCCCCCGGAGTATTTCCGAAGCAAAGATGAGGGGTCAGGCGCGGGCGGCGCGGGCGCCGCGGATCATCGCGGCGGTGTAGATCACCAGCGCGGCCCAGATCAGCGGGAAGGCCACGGCGCGGGCCGGGCCGAAGGGTTCGGCGAAGACGAAGACGGCGATCAGGAAGATCATCGTCGGCGCGATGTATTGCAGGATGCCGATGGTGGAGAGCCGGAGCCCCTTGGCGCCGTTGGCGTAGAGCATGAGCGGGACCGCCGTGACCGCGCCGGTGCCGACGAGGAGCGCCGTGTCGGCCCAGCCGGTGGTCGCGAAATGGCCGTCGCCGCCGAGCCAGAGCAGGTAGGCCAGCGCGGGCGGCGACAGGAGCAGCACCTCGAGCAGGAAGCCCTGGTTCGGGCCGATGGGCAGCGTCTTGCGCAGGAAGCCGTAGACGCCGAAGGTCGCCATCAGCACCAGCGCCACCCAGGGCAGGACGCCCGCGGACACCGTCAGTATGCCGACTGCGACGGCGGCCAGCCCGACCGCGACCCATTGCGCCGGCGCGAGGCGTTCGCGCAGGATCACCGCGCCGAGGGCGACGGAGAACAGCGGGTTGATGTAGTAGCCGAGCGCCGCGTCGAGCGCGCGGTCATTGGCGATGGCCCAGACATAGACCCCCCAGTTGACCGAGATCAGCGCCGCCGTCACCGCGGCCATGCCCACCATGCGCGGCGTGCGGAGCGCGCGGACGAGATCGGCGGTGCGCCCGAGCGCGAGCAGCACGAGCCCCGCGATGGGCACCGACCACAGGATGCGGTGGGCGATGATCTCGACCGGGGCGATGTGGTCGACGGCCTTCATGTAGAGCGGCAGGAAGCCCCAGATGAGATAGGCCCCGACCGCGTAGGCGAAGCCCGCGGGGGTGTCTCCGGTCTGGGGGGAGGGGGTCGTCATGGCGGCGGGACTAGCCGATCCCGCGGGCGCGGGCGAGCGCGATTTCGCGATCCCCGGCATCACGGGTCGTGATGGATCAGCCGCGCGGGATGTCGAACCCTTCTGGGGCGAGGGTGAAGCCCGCGAACTGGAAGCCGGGCGAGACGGTGCAGGACACCAGCGTGTGGTCGCCGGTCGTGCGCGCCGCCTGCCAGTGCTGCGCCGGCACGATCAGCTGCGGGGCGCCGGCGTCGAGGTCGGGGGTCAGCAGGTGGTCGGTGGCGGGGCCGGCCTCGGTCGCGGCCAGCGACAGGACGAGGGGCGCGCCGGCGTGCCAGAGCCAGATCTCGGTCGCGTCGACCCGGTGCCAGTGGCTGAGCTCGCCGGCCCTGAGCAGGAAGTAGATGCAGGTGCCGCTGGGCCGGCCCGGGCCCTCGGCGACCCAGGTCTGGCGGTAATGGCCGCCCTCGGGGTGCGGGGCGAGGCCGAGGCGGGCGATGATCTGGTCGGCGGTCATGGGCGCGGGCGGCCTTTCGGGGACGGGGCGGGTGGCCCACAATCTGCCAGCGTGGCCGGGCCGGGGAAAGGGGCGCGCAGCGGCTAGGGGGCCGCGCGGGGCAGGTAGAGCGACACCGCCGTCTCGCCCGGACGCGACCGGATCGTGAGCGTGCCGCCCGACTGCTCGGCGAAGGCCTTGGCCGAGGGCAGGCCGAGGCCCGTTCCCTCGCCCACGCCCTTGGTGGTGTAGAAGGGCTCCAGCGCGCGGCGGGCGGTCTCGGGCGACAGGCCGGGGCCGTCGTCGACGACCGACAGCCGCAGGTAGCGCCCGGGCGCCAGCGTGTGCGGCAGATCGGGGTCGGCGCCGGGGTCGGCCGGGGCCGCCTCGATCACGATGCGCCCCGCCGTCCCCAGCGCGTCGCGGGCGTTGATCACGAGGTTCAGCAGCGCCGCGTTCAGCCGGTCGGTGTCCACGTGCAGCGGCATCGCGTCGAGCGGGACCTGCGGGACGATGCTGATGCCGGCCGGCGTGGTGCGCGCGGCCATCCGGGCCAGCTCCACCACCACCGCCCCGGCGTCGGTCGACACCGGCGACGGCGGCGCGGGGCGCGCGAAGCTCAGCAGTTGGCCGACCAGCGCCGAGGCCCGGAGCGCCGCGGCATGGGCCTCGGCCACCAGCTTGCGCCGTTCCTCCTCGTCCGTGACCTCGGCGTAAAGCTCGAGGTTGCCGCGAAGGACGGTCAGGTTGTTGTTGAAATCATGCGCGATTCCGCCGGTGAGCCGGCCCATCGCCTCCATCTTCTGCGCCTCGGTCGCCCGTTGTGCCGCGTCGCTCAGCCGGTGCCGCACGGCGGTGGTCGCCCGCAGCGCCATCGCGAAATAGCCGAACTCGGCCAGCGCGCAGGCCATCAGCAGCGCCTGCGCCAGCGGCGCGTCGAGCATCGGGAACACGTGCCAGATCACCACGACCACGACACCGCCATGGAGCAGGATGTCGATGGGCAGCAGGCTCCGCGGCGGGGCCGGGCGCCACAGCAGGAACACCACCATCGCCGCCAGCCCCAGCGCCGCCGAGGCCACCAGCGCCGGGTCGCGCGTGACCAGCAGCGCGGTGGGCAGCGTCACGTAGACGAGGTTGATCAGGCCGTATCCGAGGTGCCCGACGACGACCTCCCAGCGCCGCTCGGGGCCCCGGCGGGTCGAGAGGAACAGCCGGTGCAGCGCGTGCAGCCCGATGTAGGCGGCGGCCCAGATCAGGCCCCAGTCCTGCCCGGTGTAGAGGGTGGTCGCCGTCCCGGCGATGGCGACGAGGACCAGCCGCGCCGTGATCTCGACGGGGCTGGAATAGTCTAGCAGGAAGATCTGCCGCAGGGTTTCGGGCCCGGCCGGCTCGGGCGGGGGCAGCCGCCATGCGCCGGGGGCGGCGGGGGCTGTGGCGACGCCGGGGCTGGAGGCGCCGGCTACGGCTTTCGCGCTCGGCCGCACGGGCCGGACCTCGCTCATGCTGGCGCCCTTCCGATCCTCAAACGGGTGCCACCCTCGCCCGACACGGACCCGAGGCTAGCGCAGGAAAAATATTTCACAAGAAATAGTTGGACCGGATGGCCCGGGTCGGGGCTCAGGCCGGGAGGCGGGCGGCGAGATCGCTGAAATCGCGGGCAATCACGTCCCAGCCGGCCTCGGGCGCGAGGTCCAGGGTTTGGCCGGGGCCGTGTTCGGCCGGGCGCGGCACGAATCCCGTCGCCAGCCCCGCGGCGCGGGCGGCGAACAGGTCGTCGTTGTGGGCGGCGACCATCATCACCTCGGCCGGCGCCAGCCGCAGCGCCGCGCAGGCGGCGAGGTAGACCTGCGGCTTGGGCTTGTAGTCGCGGGCGATGTCGGCGCCGAGGATGCAATCCCACGGCAGGCCGGCGTGGCGTGCGAGCCGCGTCATCAGCGCGATGGACCCGTTCGAGCAGGGCGCGACGATGCGGCTGCGTTTCAGCGCCGTGAGGCCGGCCACCACGTCCGGCCAGGGGTCGAGCCGTTCCCACGCCGCGTTCAGGCTGTCGGGGGCGGTGACGCCGAAGCGCGCGGCGACCCGGTGCAGGTTCTCGAGGTGCAGCTCGTCCAGCGCCACGTAGCCCCGCCCGCCCTCGCGGATGCGCGCCATGGCCGGGTCGTATTCCGCCCGCCAGGCGACGGCGAAGGCGGTGGCGTCGACACCCGGCAGCACGGCCGCCACCTCGCGGGCGACGGAGGTCCGCCAGTCCACGCAGGTGCCGAAGACGTCGAAGATGAGGGCCTTGACGGTCATGGTGCGCGCTCCTCCCGCGGCTTGCCGGACAGCGGCGGGTCGCGCCGGGCGGCGGCCTTGTCACGGGGGCGCGGCTGCGGCGCCGTGTTCTCGGCGATGTCGCAGACGGCCTGCCCGATCCGCGCCACCGAGATGGTCACGGCCGCACTCGACAGCGCCGCACCGGCGATGAGAATGGCCCAAAGCAAGCGGTCCGACGGCGACACCGGAATTGCGTCGCCCCCGAACAGGATCGCGCCTGCCAGCACCAGACCCGCCCCCAGCGCCAGCCAGCCGAAGGCCTCGACCAGCGACAGCCAGCCCCGCGTTCCGGCGTAGCGCGACCGCGCCGTCATCCCCGCAGGATGCTCCGCCCCGCGTAGACCGCCGTCTCGCCCAGCATTTCCTCGATGCGGATCAGCTGGTTGTACTTGGCCAGCCGGTCCGACCGCGCGAGGCTGCCGGTCTTGATCTGGCCGCAGTTCGTCGCCACGGCGAGGTCGGCGATGGTGGCGTCCTCGGTCTCGCCCGAGCGGTGCGACATCACGCAGGTCATGCGGTTGCGGTGGGCGAGGCTGACGGCGGCCAGCGTCTCGGAAAGCGTCCCGATCTGGTTCACCTTCACCAGCAGCGCGTTGCCGCAGCCCTTCTCGATGCCCTCGGCCAGCCGCGCGGGGTTGGTCACGAACAGGTCGTCGCCCACCAGCTGCACCCGGTGGCCCAGCACCTCGGTCAGCGTGGCCCATCCGTCCCAGTCGTCCTCGGCGCAGCCGTCCTCGATCGACAGGATCGGGTAGTCGCTGACCAGCGCCTCGAGATAGGCCACGTTCTCGTCCGAGGTCAGGGTTTTGCCTTCGCCGGCAAGGACGTAGCGGCCGTCCCTGAAGTATTCCGTCGAGGCGCAGTCCAGCGCGAGCATGATGTCGTCGCCCGGGGTATAGCCGGCCTTCTCGATGGATTTCAGAATGAAATCAAGCGCCTCGCGGGTAGAGCTGAGGTTGGGCGCAAAGCCGCCCTCGTCGCCGATCCCGGTGGACAGGCCCGCCGCCGACAGCTCCTTCTTCAGCGTGTGGAACACCTCGGACCCGATCCGCACCGCGTCGGCGATGCTGTCGGCCGCGACCGGCATGATCATGAATTCCTGGATGTCGATCGGGTTGTCGGCATGTTCGCCGCCGTTGATGATGTTCATCATCGGCACCGGCAGCACGCGGGCCGCGGTGCCGCCCACGTAGCGGAACAGCGGCTGCTGGGTGTAGTCGGCCGCGGCCTTGGCCACCGCCAGCGACACGCCCAGGATCGCGTTCGCGCCCAGCCGCGCCTTGTTGTCGGTGCCGTCCATCTCGCACAGGAGCGCGTCGATCGCCTCCTGCTCGGTCGCGTCGACGCCCACCAGCCCCTCGGCGATCTCGCCGTTCACGGCGGCGACGGCCTGCAGCACGCCCTTGCCCATGTAGCGGGTCTTGTCGCCGTCGCGCTTCTCCACCGCCTCGTAGGCGCCGGTCGAGGCGCCCGAGGGCACCGCCGCGCGGCCCATGGTGCCGTCCTCCAGCGTCACGTCGACCTCGACGGTGGGGTTGCCCCGGCTGTCCAGGATCTCGCGGGCGTGAATATCGGTGATGAAGCTCATGTCGGTCCCCTTCTTGGGTCGGTTCGGGGGCTCTATAGCAAGGGCGGGCGCCGAGGCGAAGGCCGTTCGCGCGCCCCGCGCTGCGGCCAAAGGTCGGCTCAGGCGGCCCGCCGCCGCGCCTGCGCCTCGCGCCAGAAGCTGTAGAGCCCGGTCGCCACCACCACCCCGACGCCTGCCAGCGTCAGCGCGTCGATGGTCTCGTCGAACACCGCCACCGCGATCGCGAAGGCAAAGACCAGGCGCGTGTAGCGGAACGGCGTCACCACCGCGATCTCGCCCACGCGCATCGCCGCGGTGATGGCGAAATAGGCGACCATGCCCAGCAGGATGCCGCCCAGGATGATCCCGACCATCGCCGCGTCCGGCACCTGCCAGCCGCCCGCGAAGGGGATGAGGATCAGCCCCGCAAGCCCCACCGCGGCAAAGCTGTAGCTCGCCAGCAGCGTCGTCGGCACCGTCTTGGGCACCGGCCGCGTGGCGAGGTCGCGCAAGGACAGCCCGATGGCGGCCGCGACGGCGAACAGGAGGTTCGGATCGAAGGCCGCCGCCCCCGGCCGGATGATCAGGAGCACGCCCGCCAGGCCCACCCCGATCGCGGTCCAGCGCCGCCAGCCCACCTTCTCGCCCAGGAACAGCGCCGCCCCCAGCGTCACCAGAAGCGGGTTGGCCTGAATCACCGCCGACAGCGTCGACAGCGGGATCAGCGACAGCGCGGTCACGAAGGACACGGTCGCCAGCACCTCGGCGCCGTTGCGGATCATCACCGGCCGCATCAGCAAGACCGGGCTCCACCAGCGATGCCCCTGCAGCCCGGCCCAGAGCGCGAACAGGGCCGCGCCCCCGGTGCCGAACAGGAACAGCACCTGCCCCAGCGGCAGGGCCCGGGTGGCAAAGACCAGCACCATGTCGGTCAGCGCGAAGGCCAGCATGGCCAGCGTCATCCACGCCATGCCCTTGATGTTGTCCATCGGATGCTCCCCCTGCCGCGCCCACCGGGCTTACCGCGCGGCACCGGCCGGGAAAAGGCCGAAGGATCCCCCCTTCATCTTTCCCCAAATACGCCCTTCGGGAGCGACCCCGCCACGGCGCGCGCGGGCCGCCCGGCGCGGGCGCTTTCCTCCAGGACAACGCCCCGGGAAACCCCGGGGTTTCCCGTGCGGAAAACGCGCGTTTTCCGCCCCCTCACCGCCGGCGCAGCGGCACCCCGTAGAGCTCCAGCCGGTGGCCCTTGAGCCGGTAGCCGAGCTTTTCCGCGATCCTTTCCTGCAGCGCCTCGATCTCGGGGTCGACGAACTCGATCACCTCGCCGGTGTGCATGTCGATCAGGTGGTCGTGGTGGTCGCGGTCGGCATCCTCGTAGCGCGCGCGTCCGTCGCCGAACTCCAGCCGCTCGATGATGCCCGATTCCTCGAACAGCTTCACCGTGCGGTAGACCGTGGCGATCGAGATCCTCGGGTCGCGGGCCGAGGCGCGGGCGTAGAGCTCCTCGACGTCCGGGTGGTCGGTCGCGGCCTCCAGCACCTGGGCGATCACCCGGCGCTGGTCGGTCATCCGAAGGCCCCTGGCCTCGCAGCGCGCCTCGATCGTGTCGGTCATGGCCGGCCCCCGCTGTGGTCGTGGGCGGCAGGTTTAGGGGATTTGGCGCGGCGAGAAAAGACGCCAGCGGCGCGCGTGCTTGACAGGGCCGGGGCGGGGCGCGACAGGGGCGGGGCAGGGAGGCCGCGGGCATGGCGCAGAAGGATCGGATCGACGCCTTCGGGGCGGTGGGGCTGACGGGCTTCGCGCTGCTGTTCGCGTTCAACCAGGTGGTCATCGCGGTGGTGAACGAGGGGCTGCAGCCGGTGTTCTTCGCCGCGCTGCGCTCGGCGGGCGGGGCGCTGTGCATCTGGCTGTGGATGCTCGCCCGGGGCCTGCCGGTGCGGATCGCCCCCGGCACGGTGCCCGCGGGCCTGCTGATGGGGGTCTTCTTCGCGGTGGAGTTCGTGTGCCTGTTCGTGGCCCTCGACCTCACCACGGTCACCCGGACCTCGGTCATCTTCTACACCATGCCGGTCTGGCTGGCGCTGATGGGCCACGTCCTGATCCCGGGCGAGAGGATCACGGGCCGCAAGGGGGCGGGGCTGGCGCTCGCCTTCGCGGGGGTGGTGATCGCGATCTCGGTGCGGGGCGGGCCCGGGGGCGCGGCGTCGCTGGCGGGCGATCTCTGCGCGCTGGTGGCGGCGATGGCCTGGGCCGGGATCGCGCTGGTCGCCAAGGCCTCGCCGCTCAAGGCGGTGCGCCCGGAGACGCAACTGCTGTGGCAGCTGGTGGTCTCCGCGCCGCTGCTCCTCATCGCCGCTGTCGCCTTCGGGCCCTTCCTGCGGGAGCCCGAGGTGATCCACTGGGCGGGGCTGGGGTTCCAGATCGTGGTCATCGCCTCGGGCGGGTTCCTGTTCTGGCTCTGGATCCTGTCGCTCTACCCGGCGGCTTCGGTCGCGGCGTTTTCCTTCCTGTCGCCGGTCTTCGGCGTCTTCCTCGGCTGGCTCCTGCTGGACGAGCGGGTGGGCTGGGAGATCGGGGCGGCGCTGGGGCTGGTGGTGGCGGGGCTCGTGCTGATCAACCGGCCGGCGCGGGCGTAGGGCAGGGGTTGCGCCGGCTGCGCCGTCGCCGGGGTGCGATTTTTCGTGCGAAAAATCGGTCCCTCTGCCCGGCCGGGGCGCGGGGCGGCGGCCGGGCTTTGCGTATTTGGGGAAAGATGAAGGGGTCAGGTGCCGCAGAAGGTGGCGGTGACGCGCTCGGCCTCGGCGGGCGGGTCCTCGTAGGCGGCGAGGCGCGGGTCGTCGGCGAAGGGCTGGGCGAGGGCGGCCATCAGCGCGTGGAAGGGGCCGAGGTCGTCGGCCACGGCGGCGGCGATGGCCTGCTCGACGCGGTGGTTGCGGGGGATGCGGGCGGGGTTCGTGGCCTGCATCGCGGCGATGCGGGCGGGCTCGTCGCGGCCCTCGGCGGCGAGGCGGGCCTGCCAGCGGGCGAGCCAGGGGTCGAGCGCGGTCGGGTCGATGAATTCGTCGCGGGCAAGGGCCGGGTCGGGGCCCGAGAGGGCGCGGAAGGTGCGGGTGAAGTCGGCGCCGTTGGCCGCCATCCGGTCGAGCAGGTCGAGGGCGAGGGCGGGGTCGTCGTCCCGCGCCGTGGCCAGCCCGAGCTTGGCGCGGAGGACCCCGTGCCAGGCGGCGTCGAAGCGGTCGGAGAAGCCGTTGACGGCGGCGGTGAAGGCCTCGATCCCCTCGTCGCGGTCGGGGACCAGCGGCAGGAGCGCGGTGGCCAGCTGCGCGAGGTTCCAGACCGCGATCTGGGGCTGGTTGGCGTAGGCGTAGCGGCCGTAGTGGTCGATGGAGGAGAACACCGTGTCGGGGTGGTAGGCGTCGAGGAAGGCGCAGGGGCCGTAGTCGATGGTCTCGCCCGAGACGGTCATGTTGTCGGTGTTCATGACGCCGTGGATGAAGCCCACGCCCATCCACTGCGCGACAAGCCGCGCCTGCGCGGCGATCACCGCCTCCAGCAGGCCCAGCGGCCCCTCGGCCTGCGGGTGGTGGCGGGCGATGACGTGGTCGGCCAGCGCCTGCAGCGCGTCCACGTCGCGGCGGGCGGCGAAATACTGGAAGGTGCCGACGCGGATGTGGGAGGCGGCGACGCGGGTGAAGACGGCGCCGGGCAGGAAGCCCTCGCGCACCACGATCTCGCCGGTGGCGACGGCGGCGAGCGCGCGGGTGGTGGGGATGCCGAGGGCGGCCATCGCCTCGGAGACGATGTATTCGCGCAGCACGGGGCCAAGCCAGGCGCGGCCGTCGCCCATGCGGGAATAGGGGGTGCGGCCCGCGCCCTTGAGCTGGATGTCGAAGCGCGCGCCGTCGGGGGCGACCACCTCGCCCAGCAGGATCGCGCGGCCGTCGCCCAGCTGCGGCGACCAGCCGCCGAACTGGTGGCCGGCGTAGACCTGGGCCAGCGGCTCGGCGCCATCGGGCAGGGCGTTGCCGGAAAAGAGGCGGGCGGTTTCGGCGTCATCCTCGGGGAGCGTGAGGCCGAGGCGCGCGGCGAGGCCCGTGTTCACCGCCAGCAGCCGCGGCGCCGTCACCGGCGCGGGCGCCTGGCGGGTGTAGAAGCGCTCGGGCAGGCGGGCGTAGCTGTTGTCGAAGGGAAAGCGGGCGGTCATCGGGGCATCCTTTCCCGGCAGAGATAGGGGCGGGGGCGGGGCGGGCCAAATCCCTTGCAAGGGATTTGGCAAGGCTCTTGCAAGAGCCTTGCGCGGGCTCAGAGCCGCGCGAGGCGCCCGGTGAGCAGCTCGTAGAAGCCGCCCGCGTCCACGTCGCCCATGAAGAGCGCGTTCCTCGGCCGGTCGGTGATGCCCCACCAGTCGGCCACGGTCATGCCGCGGGTCAGCGGCGAGGTGGTCTCGATCTCGACGTTGATGCGGCGCCCGGTGAAGAGGTCGGGCCGGATCAGCCAGGCGGGCACGCAGGGGTCGTGCAGCGGCGCGCCGTCATGGCCGTATTTCTCCATGTCGAAGCGTTCGAAGAAGTCGGTCCATTCGGCGACGGCGTGGGCGACCGCGCTGCCGAGGCCGCGGATCGCCTCGATCCGCGGCCTTGTGGTCAGCACCTTGTGGGTCACGTCGAGCGGCATCACGGTCAGCGGCACGCCGGATCTGAACACGATGTCAGCGGCTTCGGGGTCGACGTAGATGTTGAACTCGGCCGCGGGGGTGATGTTGCCGACCTCGAAATAGGCGCCGCCCATCAGCACGATCTCCTGAACGCGGCCGATGATGTCGGGGGCGGTGCGGAAGGCGGTGGCGATGTTGGTCAGCGGCCCGAGGGGGCAGAGGGTGACGGTCTCGGAGGGGTGGCTGCGGAGCGTGTCGACGATGAAGTCGACGGCGTGGGCGTCCTGCAGGGGCATGGTCGGCTCGGGCAGCACGATGCCGTCGAGGCCGGTCTTGCCGTGGACATGCTCGGCGGTGACCAGCGGCTGCACCAGCGGCCGGTCGCAGCCGGCGAAGACGCGCATGTCGCGGCGGCCGGCCAGTTCGCAGACGATGCGGGCGTTCTTCTGGGTCAGGGCGAGCGGCACGTTGCCGGCCACCGCGGTGAGGCCCAGCACCTCGATCTCCTCGGGGCTGGCCAGCGCCAGCAGGATCGCCACGGCGTCGTCCTGCCCGGGGTCGGTGTCGATGATGATCTTGCGGGTCATGGGGCGCGCGCTCCTGTCGGTCGGGGCGCAGGTGACACCGGCGCGCGGGAGACTTCAATGCCTCCGGCGGGCGTATTTGGGGAAAGATGAAGGGGGCAAAGGAAAAGGCCGCCCCCCGGGGGAGCGGCCTGTCCGACGCGGTGGAGGGGCCTCAGCGGTCCTCGATCTCGACGTAGTCGCGCAGCGTGGCGCCCATGTAGAGCTGGCGCGGGCGGCCGATCTTCATGGCCGGATCGGCCAGCTGTTCCTTCCACTGGGAGATCCAGCCGACGGTGCGCGAGACCGCGAAGATCGGCGTGAACATGGAGGTGGGGAAGCCCATCGCCTCGAGGATGATGCCCGAGTAGAAATCGACGTTCGGGAACAGCTTCTTCTCGGCGAAGTAGTCGTCCTGCAGCGCGATGCGCTCCAGCTCCTTGGCGACCTGCAGGAGCGGGTTGTTCTCGACGCCGAGCAGGTCCAGCACCTCGTCGGCGGACTGCTTCATCACCTTCGCGCGCGGGTCGAAGTTCTTGTAGACCCGGTGGCCGAAGCCCATCAGGCGGAACGGGTCGTTCTTGTCCTTGGCGCGCGCGATGTATTCGGGGATGCGGTCGACGGTGCCGATCTCCTTCAGCATCTCGAGGCAGGCCTGGTTGGCGCCGCCATGGGCGGGGCCCCAGAGGCAGGCGATGCCGGCCGCGATGCAGGCGAAGGGGTTGGCGCCCGAGGACGAGGCGAGGCGTACCGTCGAGGTCGAGGCGTTCTGCTCGTGGTCGGCGTGCAGCGTGAAGATCCGGTCCATCGCGCGGCTCAGGACCGGGTCGACCACGTATTCCTCGGCGGGCACGGCAAAGCACATGCGCAGGAAGTTCGACGCGTAGTCGAGGTCGTTGCGCGGGTACACGAAGGGCTGGCCGATGGAGTACTTGTAAGCCATCGCCGCGATGGTCGGCATCTTGGCGATCAGGCGGTGGCTGGCGATCTCGCGCTGCCGCTCGTCGGTGATGTCGGTGCTGTCATGGTAGAAGGCCGACATAGCGCCGACCACGCCCACCATGGTCGCCATCGGATGCGCGTCCCGCCGGAAGCCCCGGAAGAAGTTGTGCATCTGCTCGTGGATCATGGTGTGGCGGGTGATCGTGGTCTCGAAGTGCTCGAGTTCCGCCGCGGTCGGCAGTTCCCCGTACAGCAGCAGGTAGCAGACCTCGAGGTAATGCGACTTCTCGGCCAGCTGGTCGATCGGGTAGCCGCGGTGCAAGAGCTCGCCCTTGTCGCCGTCGATGAAGGTGATCGCGCTTTCGCACGACGAGGTCGAGGTGAAGCCCGGGTCGTGGGTGAACACGCCCGCCTGCGCGTAGAGCTTGGTGATGTCCACCACGTCCGGCCCCGCCGTCGGCGAGTAGATCGGGAGCGCGAAGCTCTTGCCGTCGATCGTCAAGGTGGCGGTTCTGGTCGAGTCTGCCATGGTCGTCCCTTCTCCAGCGTGGGCTGGCGGGCGCGGGTGTCGCGCCGCACAGCATGGTCGGGGGCCCGGCCCCCCTGGCCCGGCCCCGCGGATCTCGGGCCGCCCCCGGGATCAGCCGTCGCGGGAAGCGGCGTCCGTCAGGCGGGCGAGGGTTTCCTCGCGGCCGATGACGAGCATCATGTCGAAGACGCTGGGCGTGACGCTGCGCCCCGCCAGCGCGGCCCGGAGCGGGCCCGCCAGCTTGCCGAATTTCAACCCGTGGGCTTCGGCGGCCCGGGTCAGCGTCGCCTCCAGCGTGTCGCGATCCCAGCTAACATTCTGCAACTGCGCAGTCAATTCACGCAGTATACCACGGGATACCGGGTCCAGCTGCGCGGCGGCCGGCGGCTCCATCTCCAAGGGCCGGGAGGCCAATGCAAATTGGCCTTTCTCCAGCAGATCGGGCAGGGATTTCGCGCGATCCTTGAGGCAATACATCGCAGCCGCCAGCACGTCTTGCTGCGCCTGCGAAAGCAGCGGCCGCCCGGTCACGGCCAGCCAGCTGCCGATCTCGGCCACGAGCTCGGCGTCGCCCATCCGCGCGATGTGCCAGCCGGCCACGTTCTCCAGCTTCTTCATGTCGAGCCGGGCCGGCGAGCGGCCGATGCCGGACAGGTCGAACCAGTCGATCGCCTGCGCGTCGGTGAACAGCTCGTCGTCGCCGTGGGACCAGCCGAGCCGTGCCAGGTAGTTGCGCATCGCCGCCGCCGGAATGCCCATCTCGGCATATTCCATCACGCCGGTCGCGCCGTGGCGCTTGGACAGCTTCTTGCCGTCGGGCCCGTGGATCAGCGGGATATGCGCCCAGACCGGCTCGGCCCAGCCCATCGCGCGGTAGATCTGCGCCTGCCGGGCGGCGTTGTTCAGGTGGTCGTCGCCACGGATGGCGTGGGTCACGCCCATGTCGTGGTCGTCGACGACCACGGCCAGCATGTAGGTCGGCGTCCCGTCCGAGCGCAGCATCACCATGTCGTCGAGCTGGTCGTTGCGGAAGGTGACGGTGCCCTGCACGGCATCCTCGATCACCGTCTCGCCCGTCCGGGGGGCCTTCAGGCGGATCACGAAGGGCGCGTCGGGATGCCCGGCCTCGGGCACGTCGCGCCAGGGGCTGAGGAACAGGGTGGAGCGGCCCTCGGCGCGGGCGGCCTCGCGGAAGGCCTCGATCTCGTCCTGCGTCGAATAGCACTTGTAGGCGTGACCGCGGGCCAGCATCTCGCGGGCGACCTCGGCGTGGCGGGGGGCGCGTTCGAACTGGCTGACAGCGTCGCCGTCCCAGTCGAGCCCGAGCCAGCGCATCCCGTCGAGGATGGCCTCTGTCGCCTCGGGCGTCGACCGCGCGCGGTCGGTGTCCTCGATCCTGAGCAGGAATTTCCCGCCCCGGCCGCGGGCGTAGAGCCAGTTGAACAGCGCGGTGCGCGCGGTGCCGATGTGCATGATCCCCGTGGGCGAGGGGGCGATGCGGGTCACGATCTGCTGGGTCTGTGCCATCTCGATCCTTTCGCGCGCCGGCCGCGGGCGGGCGCCGGGCGGACTGCTGCGGGCGGGCTGTTGCAGGCAGCCTGCGTTAACCAGTTGGAAACCATGTCCGGGCTAGGCTCGGCGCCCGTTTACGCATCAGGGAAGGCGCTGGCAAGGCGGTGGCCGACCTGCCCGACATCGCGCCCGCGCGGGGGCCCTGGCCTGCCGCGCTGGGCTGGCTGAACGCGGTCCAGCAGGGCCAGCGCGGGGCGCTGATGCCGTGGTCGGCGGTGATGCTGGGCCTGGGCGTCGGCCTCTATTTCGCGCTGCCGGTGGAGCCGGGGGCGGGGGCCTACGCGGCGGCGGCGGCGGTGCTGGCGCTGGGCCCCGGGCTGGCGCTGCGCCGGCGCGAGACGCTGGGGCCGCTGGGGCTGGCGGTCGCGCTGGTGGCGCTGGGGCTGCTGGTGGCCGGGGCGCGGACGCAGGGCGTGGCGGGCCCGGTGCTGGGCTTTTCCTACTACGGCGCGATCGAGGGGCGGGTGGTGGCGATCGACCGCTCGGCCTCGGACGCGCCGCGCCTGACGCTCGACCGGGTCCGGCTCGAGGACATGGACCCGGCCCGAACGCCGCTCCGGGTGCGGATCGCGCTGCACGGGGACCAGACCGGGCCGCCGCCCGCCCCGGGCACGGTGGTGATGCTGACCGGGCACCTCGCCCCGCCCTCGGGCCCGGCGGAACCCGGCGGCTTCGACTTCCAGCGCCACGCCTGGTTCCTGTCGCTCGGCGCGGTGGGCTACACGCGGGCGCCGGTGATGCTGCTGGAGGAGCGGGCGCCGGGGGCGGCGGCGTTGTTCCACCTGCGCCTGCGCCTGTCGGCGGCGATCCAGGGGCGCATCCCGGGCCAGCCCGGCGCCTTTGCCGCGGCGGTCCTGACCGGCGACCGCTCGGCGCTCGAGGCCGGCCCGACCGAGGCGATGCGGGCGGCCAACATCGCGCATCTCCTCGCGATCTCGGGGCTGCACATGGGGCTCCTGACGGGCTTCGTCTATGCCGCGCTCCGGGCGCTGCTGGCGCTGATCCCGCCGCTGGCGCTGCGCTACCCGATCCGCAAATGGGCGGCGGCGGTGGCGCTGGCGGCGGGCGCCTTCTACCTCGCGCTGTCGGGCGGCAACGTGGCAACGGAACGGGCCTTCATCCAGGTCGCGGTGATGTTCGCGGCGGTGCTGCTCGACCGGCGCGCGATCACGCTGCGCTCGGTCGCGATCGCGGCGATCCTCGTCTTGCTGCACCGGCCCGAGACGCTGATGTCGCCGGGCTTCCAGATGTCCTTCGCGGCGACGGCGGCCCTTGTCGGCGCCTTCGGCGCGCTCCGCGGCGCGACCTGGATGCAGGGCTGGCCGAAACCCGCCAAGGGCGCCTTTGCCCTCGTCGTCTCCTCCGCCGTCGCCGGCGCCGCGACGGCCCCCTTCGCCGCGGCCCATTTCAACCAGGTCGCGGTCTACGGCCTGATCGCCAACCTGCTGACCGTGCCGGTGATGGGCAGCGTCATCATCCCCGGCGCGGTGCTGGCGGCGCTGTTGTGGCCGCTGGGCCTGTCGGGGCCGGTCTGGCGCGTCATGGAGTGGGGGCTTGCCTGGATCCTCGGCGTGGCCGAGCGCGTCGCGGCCTGGCCCGGCGCGGTCGAGGGCGTGCCGACGCCGCCCGGCTGGATGCTGGGGGCGGTGTCGCTCGCGGCGCTGGTCGTGCTGCTGTGGCAGGGCCGGGCGCGCTGGCTCGGGGTGGTGCCGCTGGTGGGCGCGCTCCTGTTCTGGCCGGCCGAGGGGCGGCCGCTGGTGCTGGTGGCTGACAGCGGCGGCCTTGTCGGGCTCCGCGACGACGGCCCGCGCGCCCTCAGCCGTGCGCGCGGCGACAGCTTCGTCGCCGGGATCTGGCTGGAGAACGACGGCGACCGCGTCACCCCCGCCGAGGCCGCGGCCCGGCCCGGCTGGGCGCCGGCGGGGCAGGGGGTGCGGGCCGAGATCGGGGGCTGGACGATCTGGCACGGCGCCGGCCGCCGCGCCTTGCCCGAGGCCGCCGCCGCCTGCGCCACCCATGACCTGGTGATCCTGTCCGAGCCTGCGCCCGATGCCGCGCTCGCCCGCGCGGCGGCCGACCTGCGCGCCCGTCTCGACGCGCCCGGCCCGGTCACGCTGCCCAGGGGGGGCGGCTGCCTCGTCCTCGACGCCCCGCTCCTCGCGCGGACGGGGGCGCTGGCGATCACCCCCCGGGGCGACGCGCTCCTCGTCACAACCGCCCGGGGCGCGCAGGGGTTGCGGCCGTGGTCGCCCCCGTCGCGGCCCTGAGCGTGCGGGGACGGCTGACGCGACATGCTGTGCAGTGTCCGGCCGGTGCGCGCGCCGGTTCCCCCGTCCGCGGGACGGTGCGGGCTGCCCGGTCAATAGGTGCGGATCAGCCCCACCAGCTTGCCCTGCACGGCCACCTGGTCGTCGCGGAACACCCGCGTCTCGTAGGCCGGGTTCGCCGCCTCGAGCGCGATCATTCCGCTCTTGCGCCGGAGCCGTTTCAGCGTCGCCTCCTGCCCCTCGACCAGCGCCACCACGATGTCGCCGTTGTCGGCGGTCGCGCCTTCCTCGATCACCACGATGTCGCCGTCGTTGATCCCGGCCTCGATCATCGAATCGCCGCGGACCTCCAGCGCGTAGTGGCTGCGCCCGCTGCGCAGCATCTGGTGCGGCACCGCCACGTGGCTCGCCACCTCGGAAATCGCCTCGATCGGCGTGCCCGCCGCGATCCGGCCCATCACCGGCAGCTCCGTCGCCGCCGCCTCGACCGGCATCGCGCCGCGCGGCGGGTCGGTCCGGTCGCCCGCGATCACCCGCGGGGCAAAGCCCGGCCGGTCCATCCCCTCGGGCATCTTGACGATCTCGATCGCGCGGGCCCGGTGCGCCAGCCGCCGGATGAAGCCGCGCTCCTCCAGCGCCGTGATCAGCCGGTGGATGCCGGATTTCGAGCGCAGGTCGAGCGCCTCCTTCATCTCGTCGAAGGAGGGCGGCACCCCGTCGCGCTGCACGCGGGTGTGGATGAACTCAAGAAGATCACGCTGCTTGCGGGTCAGCATCGGCTCGCACTCCTCGGTCGGCGCACTCTGGCGCGTTCGGGGAATGTTCTACCCCTGTTCCCCCTCCGTGTCAACGAATCAGGCGAAGAGCGGCACCAGCGGCAGGTAGTCCACGATCTCGCCCGCCCGGCGCGGCGGATCCTCGGGCGCGCGCACCAGAAGCGCGTTGGCGTCCGACAGCACGGTCAGCAGCGAGGAATCCTGGCTGGGGTAGGGCGTGATCTCGGGAAAGTCGTTGCCGGGCATCAGGTCCGAGCGCAGGTAATGCTCCCGCGGCCCGTTCGCCGGCAGGTCGCAGCCCAGCCGCGCCGGGAACCGCCGCCGCGCGCCCGCGGGCAACCCCATCATCGCGCGCAGCATCGGCACCAGGAAGATGTGGCCGCAGACCATCGCCGACACCGGGTTGCCCGGTAGCCCCAGCAGCACCGCGCCCCCCAGCCGCCCGGCCATCAGCGGTTTGCCCGGCCGCATGGCCACCTTGTAGAAGGCCCGCTCCAGCCCCATCGCCGCGGCCACCTCGCCCACGAGGTCGTGGTCGCCCACCGAGGCCCCGCCGATCGTCACCACCAGGTCGGCGCCGGCGGCCAGCCGCAGCACCTGCGCCAGGCTCTCGCGGTCGTCGCGCGCGATCGGCAGGAGCCGCGCCCGCGCCCCCTCGGCCTCCACCATGGCCTTCAGCCCGTAGGAGTTGGAGGCCACGATCTGGTCGTCCCGCGGCACCTCGCCGGGGCTGACCAGCTCGTCCCCCGTGGCGATCAGCGCCACCTCGGGCCGGCGCGACACCACCAGCTCCGGCACGTTCATCGACGCGCAGAGCGCAAGGTCCGCGGGCGACAGACGCCGCGGCGCCTCGATCCGCGCGCCGGCGCGGAAATCCGCCCCCTCGGGGCGGATGTTCGACGCCGCTTCCAGCCGGTCGCCCAGCACGATCCGGTCGCCGTCGCGCGTCACGTCCTCCTGGATCACCACGCAGTCCGCGCCCCGCGGCACCGGCGCCCCGGTGAAGATGCGCAGCGCCTCGCGCGCACCGACGACCCCGTCCCAGGCCCGGCCCGCCGGCGCCTCGCCCACCACGCGCAACACCGCGCCGGCCACCCGGTCGGCGGCGCGCAGCGCGTAGCCGTCCATGGCCGACGCCGCAAAGGGCGGCTGGTCCCGCCGCGCGATCACGCTCTCGGCCAGCACCCGGCCCCCGGCCTCGGCCAGCCGCAGCCGCTCCGTCCCCACCGGCCGAGCCAGCACCAGGCAGGCCGCCAGCGCCTCCTCGACCGAGATCATCCCCGCGCGCCCTTCATGGCTTCATCTTTCCCAAAATACGCATCCCGCCCTCTCCGCCCGGCGCCCCGCCCGTCCGGCGCGCCCGCCGTTCCGGCGACGAGGGCCCGGCAGGGCCCGAGGAGCGGGCTCACCCCGCCTCGTAGCGCCCCGACTTGCCGCCGTCCTTCAGCACCACCCGGATGCCGCCGATCTCGATCGACTTCTCCGCCGCCTTCAGCATGTCATGCACCGTCAGCGCCGCCACCGACACCGCCGTCAGCGCCTCCATCTCCACGCCGGTCTGGCCGGTGGTCTTCACCGTCGCCGTGATCCGCACCCCCGGCAGGCCCTGGTCCACGGCCAGCTCCAGCGCCACCTTGGTGATCGGCAGCGGATGGCACAGCGGGATCAGGTCGGCGGTCTTCTTCGCCCCCATGATCCCCGCCAGCCGCGCCACCGCCAGCACGTCGCCCTTCTTGGCCGTGCCCTCCGTCACCAGCGCCAGCGTCTCGGGCCGCATCCTGACCCAGCCCTCGGCCACCGCCACCCGGTCGGTCACGGGTTTGCCCGAGACGTCCACCATGTGCGCCCGGCCGCCCTCGTCGAAATGGGTCAGCTCCGCCATCGCCTCACACCACCGCCGGATCGGCCAGGATCGCGCGGGTCGCGGCCGTCACGTCGGCCTGCCGCATCAGGCTCTCCCCGATCAGGAAGCTCCGCGCCCCCGCCCGCGCCATCCGCGCCAGGTCCGCGGGCGTGAACAGCCCGGACTCCGAAATCACCATCCGGTCCCCCGGCACCCGCGCCGCCAGCGCCTCGGTCGTCTCCAGCGCCGTCACGAACGTATTCAGGTCACGGTTGTTGATGCCGATCATCGGGCTCTTCAGCCGCAGCGCCCGCTCCAGCTCGGCCGCGTCATGCACCTCGATCAGCGCGTCCATCCCCCAGTGCGCCGCCGCATCCTCCAGCTCGGCGGCCAGCCCGTCCTCGACGGACGCCATGATGATCAGGATGCAGTCCGCCCCCCAGGCCCGCGCCTCGGCCACCTGGTAGGGGTCGTAGAGGAAATCCTTGCGCAGGCAGGGGAGGGCGGCGGCCGCCCGGGCGCGGGTCAGGTACTCGGGCCGGCCCTGGAAACTCGGGGTGTCCGTCAGCACGCTCAGGCAGGTCGCGCCGCCCGCCTCGTAGGCGCGGGCCAGCACCGGCGGGTCGAAATCGGCGCGGATCAACCCCTTGGAGGGGCTCGCCTTCTTGATCTCGGCGATCAGGCCATAGCCCGTGGCCTCGGCGGCCTTCAACGCCTTGTGAAAGGGCCGCACCCGCGGCGCGGCGCGGGCGGCCTCCTCGACCTGCGCCAGCGGCCGCGCGGCTTTCGCCGCCGCCACCTCCTCCAACTTGTAGGCCTTGATGCGGTCCAGAATCGTCGCCATCGCCCCTCAGGCCCCCTTCGTGATCGCCACGAGCCGCTCCACGGCCCGCTTCGCCGCGCCCGAGTCGATGCTCTCCCGCGCCATCTCCACGCCCGCCTTCAGGTCGGCCGCCTTCTCCGCCACCACCAGCGCCGCGGCCGCGTTCAGCAGCACCGCGTCGCGGTAGGCGCCGGTCGCGCCCTCCAGCAGCGCCCTGAGCGCCGCCGCGTTCTCGGCCGGCGTGCCGCCCAGGATGTCGCGGAACGGGTGCACCGGCAGGCCCGCGTCCTCGGGGTGCACCTCGCGGCCGCGCACCTTGCCGTCCTTCAGCACCGCGACCGAGGTCGGCCCCGCGATCGAGATCTCGTCGGTGCCGTCCTCGCCATGCACCAGCCACGCCGCCTCGGACCCCAGCTCCTGCAGCGTCTCGGCCATCGGGAAGATCAGGTCGATCGCGAAGGCCCCGGTCAGCTGGCGCTTCACGCCGGCGGGGTTGGTCAGGGGCCCGAGGATGTTGAAGATGGTCTTGCAGCCCAGCTCCTGCCGGACCGGCATCACCTGCTTCATCGCCGGGTGGTGCATCGGCGCCATCATGAAGCCGATCCCGGCCTCGCGGATGGCGCGCTCCACCACCTCGGGCGCAACCATCACGTCGATGCCGAGCTCGCCCAGCGCATCCGCCGCCCCCGATTTCGAGCTGAGGTTGCGGTTGCCGTGCTTGGCCACCGGCACGCCCGCGCCCGCCACCACGAAGGCCGCCGCGGTCGAGATGTTCAGCGTCCCCATCCCGTCGCCGCCGGTGCCGACGATATCCATCGCCCCCTCGGGCGCGGCCACCTTGATGCAGCGGTCGCGCATCACCTTGGCGGCGGCGGCATATTCGGCCACGGATTCGCCCCGCGCCCGCATCGCCATCAACAGCCCCCCGATCTGCGCCGGCGTCGCCGTGCCCTCGAACAGCTCCTCGAAGGCCGCCTCGGCCTGCGCGCGCGACAGCGGCCCCTCGGAGGCCGCGTAGATCAGCGGTTTCATCGCGTCGGTCATGCCGGGGCGGCCTCCTTGGCCATGGTCAGGAACGTCCGCAGCATCTGGTGCCCGTGCTGCGAGCGGATGCTCTCGGGGTGGAACTGCACGCCCTCTATGGGCAGGGTCCGGTGGCGCAGCCCCATGATGGTGCCGTCCTTCAGTTCGGCCGTCACCTCCAGCTCGGCGGGCAGGCTCGGGCGGTCGACGACCAGCGAATGGTAGCGCGTCGCCATCAGGGGCGAGGGCAGGCCGGCGAAGACGCCCTTGCCCTCGTGGTGGATCTCGCCCAGCTTGCCGTGCACGATCTCGGTGTGACGCTGCACCTTGCCGCCGAAGGCTTCGCCGATGGTCTGGTGCCCGAGGCAGACACCGAGAAGCGGCACGCCCGCCCCGGCCGCGGCCCGCGTCAGGGGCAGGCAGATGCCCGCCTGCGCCGGGTCGCAGGGGCCGGGCGACAGCACGATGGCTTCGGGCGCCAGCGCCAGCGCCTCCTGCACCGTGATCTGGTCGTTGCGCACGACCCGCGTCTCGGCCCCGAGCTCGCCCAGGTAATGGACGAGGTTCCAGGTGAAGCTGTCGTAGTTGTCGATGAGGAGCAGCATGGCGGTGTCCGGCGCGCCCGCGGGCGCAGGGGAGGAAAAAGGGGTGAAGGCGGCGCGCGCCCGGGCTATACATGTTTCAAAGCCGGGCAGGGCGGTCAAGCGCCCGAAGACAGGCGCGCATCGGGTGGCGGGGCGAAAGAGGGCAGCATGGGTCGTGGAGTTCTGACGGGTCTGGTCTGGGGCATGTTCGTCTCGGCCCTGGTTCTGGCGCTGGTCTCGCTCAGCACGCCGTTGCCGGACCGCGCCGATGCGCCTGCGCCGATGGCGCCTGAGGCCCCGGCGGAGACACCGCCCGCCGCGCCCGAGCCGGCGCCCGCGCCCGAGCCCCAGCCCGAGCCGATCCCCGAGCCCGCGCCGCCCCCCGCGCCGGAACCCCCGGCCGCAGCGACGCCCGAGCCGCCGCCTGCGCCCGAGCCGGAGCCGGAGCCGACCCCGTCGCCCGAACCCGCCGACGAGGCCGCGGCCGAGGAGGCGCCCGCCATCGCCCCGGCCCCCGCCGCGCTGCCCGCGACCTCCGCCGCGCCCGAGGCCCCGGCGCGCCTGCCCCAGGTCGACGCCGCCCCGGCCTCGGTGCCGCCCGTGGCCTCCGCCGCCGAGGCCGAGACGCCGCCCCCCGCCCCCGAAACGGCCCCCGCGCCCACGCCCGTCGTCGCCGCCGCGCCGCAGCCGCCGCGCCCCGAGCCGGCCCCGGCCCCGAGCCCCAGCTTCAGCAGCACCGCCGACGCCAGCGCCGGGGGCGCCGCGCCGCGCCGCCTGACCGTCCCTCAGCCCGCCGACGCACCCGCCGCCATCGACACCGCGCCGCCGGCCCCGGCCCCCGTCGCCGCGGCCCCCGCGCCCGACCCGGCCCCTGACCCGGCCCCCGCGCCTCGCCTGCCGCAGGTCGGCGCCGCAACCGAGGCCCCGACCGGGGAGGCGACCGCGACGTCGCGCCTGCCGCAAGTGACCGCCCCCGCGATGCCCGAGGCCGTGGCCGCCGCCCCGGCCCCGCGCCTGCCGCAGGTGGCAAGCCCCGGCAGCACGCGCCTGCCGCAGACGGGCACGCCCGAGCCGCCGCCGCCCGTGGCCGAGGCCGCCGCCCCGCCCGCACCCGCCGCGCCGCGCGCCCTGCGGGACAATGCCGTGCCCTTCGACGCGCCGGCCGACCAGGCGCTGCTTGCCGTCGTGCTGATCGACACGCCCGAGGGCGGCCTCGACGCCGCCACGCTGGCCGGGCTGGGCTTTCCGGTCAGCTTCGCGCTCGACCCGCTGCGCCCCGATGCCGCCGCCCGTGCCGCCGAGCTCCGGGCCGCGGGGTTCGAGGTGGTGATCCTCGGCGCCGGGGCGATTCCGGCCGGCGCCACCCCGTCCGACGTCGAGGTGGCGCTCGCCGCCGCGCAGACCGCCCTGCCGCAGGCGGTGGCGCTGATGGACGACCCCGAGGGCCGCATCCAGGGCGACCGCCCGGTGCTCGACGCGACGGTGGCCGCGCTGGCCGAGACCGGCCACGGCCTGCTGGCCTTCCCGCGCGGCCTGAACCCCGGCGAGGAGACCGCGCGGCGCAACGGCCTGCCCGCGGCGACGGTGTTCCGGCTCCTCGACGACGAGGACCAGAGCGCGCCGGTGATCACGCGCTTTCTTGGCCGGGCGGCCTTTGCCGCGGGGCAGGAGGGGGCAGCGGTGGTGGTCGGCCGCACCCGGCCCGACACGGTGACGGCGCTGTTTTCCTGGGCGCTCGGCGGGCGCACCGAAGGCGTGGCGCTGGCGCCGGTATCAGCCGTGCTGCTCAGGTTGGCCGAGTAGGGCGGTTTCCGCCAGGTATGGGAAAACTGCAGTTTTCCCATCCGAAAAACTGCAGTTTTTCGGCGTCGTTTTCCTCGAGGAAAACGCACGGGAAACCTCGAGGTTTCCCGTGCGAAAATCACGTGATTTTCGCCGCCCTCAGCGGTTGCCGCGCCCCGAGAACAGCCCGGCATCCTCCGCCGCGCGGCGGATCGCGCGCGACTTGTTCACCGTTTCCTGGAACTCGGCCTCGGGGTCGCTGTCATAGACCACCCCGCCGCCGGCCTGGATGTAGAGCTTGCCGTCCTTCAGCACCGCGGTGCGCAGCGCGATGCACATGTCCATGTCGCCGCCCGCGCTGAAATACCCCACGCCGCCGCCGTAGACGCCGCGCTTCTCGGGTTCCAGCTCGTCGATGATCTCCATCGCGCGCACCTTGGGCGCGCCCGACACCGTGCCCGCGGGCAGGCCCGCCAGCAGCGCCGACAGCGCGTCCTCGTCCTCGCGCAGCTCGCCCACCACGTTCGACACGATGTGCATGACGTGGCTGTAGCGCTCGACGATGAACTCCTCGGTCGGGCGCACGGTGCCGATCTTCGCCACCCGGCCCACGTCGTTGCGGCCGAGGTCGAGCAGCATCAGGTGCTCGGCCAGCTCCTTCTGGTCTGACAGGAGGTCGGCCTCCAGCGCCCGGTCCTCCTCGGGCGTGGCGCCGCGGGGGCGCGTGCCGGCGATGGGGCGGATCGTGACCTGGCCCTTGAACACCCGCACCAGGATCTCGGGGCTCGCGCCGACCACCTGGAAGGGGCCGAAGTTGAAGAAGAACATGAAGGGCGAGGGGTTCGTCCGCCGGAGCGCCCGGTAGAGCGCGAAGGGCGGCTCGGGGAAGTCGAGCGTCCAGCGCTGCGAGGGCACCACCTGGAAGATGTCGCCGGCGCGGATGTAGTCCTTGGCCTTTTCGACCGCCGCAAGGTAGTCGGCCTTGGCGAAGTTCGACACCGGCTCGGCGGCGGGCCGCGCCTGCCCCATCTCGCGGCTTGCCGTGGCGGGCGCGCGTTCGAGGTCGCGCAGCGCGTCGCTGACCCGCTCGGCCGCCTGCGCATAGGCCGCCCGCGCCGACAGGCCCGAGGACACCCAGGCCGGCGACACCACCGTGACCTCGCCCTTGACCCCGTCCAGCACCGCGATGACCGAGGGGCGGATCAGCACCGCGTCGGGCAGGCCCAGCGTGTCGGGGTTCACGTTCGGCAGGTGCTCGACCAGCCGGATCATGTCGTAGCCGAGGTAGCCGAACAGGCCCGCGGCGGCGGCCGGCAGGTCCTCGGGCATGTCGATGGCCGACTCCGCCAACAGCGACCGCAGCGCCTGCAGCGGCGGCTCGGCGCAGGGCGCAAAGGCGTCGCGGTCGTAGCGCGCGGCGCGGTTCAGGCGGCTCTCGGTGCCGCGGCATTCCCAGATCAGGTCGGGCTTGCAGCCGATGATGGAGTAGCGCCCGCGCACCTCGCCGCCAGTGACGGATTCGAGGATGAAGCTGTCGCGCCCCGCGTCGGTCAGCTTCATCATCACCGACACGGCGGTGTCGAGGTCGGCCGCCAGCCGGGCGTGCACCACCTGGTTCTGCCCCCGCGCCCATCCGGCCTCGAAGGCCGCGAAATCGGTGACGATGGCCATCAGGGGAAGGTCGCGTGCACGGCGTTGATCATCGACTGGTCGAGCCGGATGCCCGCCTCGGCCTGCACCGCCTGGCCATAGGCCTCGAACAGGTCCTGCGCGATCGACTGCGCCACGGTCTGCTCGAAGATCTGGGTCAGGATCTGCACGCTGGCGTCGTCCCGCGCGGCGGCGTTGATGCGGTCGAGCCGCGCGATGATCGCCACCTCGGCGCCCGGCACCAGCACCACGTCGCCGGGGGCGGCCAACTGGTAGACCTGCGCCACCAGGGTCGGCGGCGCGTCGGGGATGAAGTCCTGCCGGCGCACCTGCCGCTCGGTCTCGACGCGGCCGAGATCCTCGAAGGCCAGCCCCGTCGCCAGCTGCGCGACCAGCGCCTCGCCGCGGGCGGCCAATTGCTCGCGCAGGGCGGTGGCGCGCCAGGCCTCGGCGACCTCGTCGCGGATCTCGGCCAGCGGGGGCAGGGTGGGGGGCACCAGCTCGTCCAGCCGGATCGCGAACAGGCCGCCGTCGCTCAGCTCCAGAAGCTCGGGGAAATCCCCCTCCTGCGCCGCCTGCGCGGCCTCGCGGAAGGCGTCGTAGCCCGCGATGCCCGCCTCGGACACCGGGGTGTAGTCGATCTGGCCCAGCACCATCTCGGTCGAGGCCGCCAGCTCCTCCAGCGTCGCGCCGCCGGCGAGCAGGTCGTCGACCGGGTCGCGCAGGTCGTCGATCACCCGCCGTGCCGCCTCGGAGGCAAGCTCGGCGCGCAGTTCCTCCTCGGCCTCCTCGAAGCTGACCTCGCTCGCGTCGAGCACCGCGTTCACCCGGAACAGCGCGGGCCCCAGCGCCGACTGCACCGGGCCGATGATCTCGCTCTCGGTGTCGGAAAACACCGCCTCGGCCGCCTCGGGCGCCAGGTCGCCGCGGGCCACCTCGCCCAGGTCCACGTCCTCCAGCGTCAGGCCGCGTTCGGCGACCAGCGCGTCGAAGTCGGTGTCGCCGGCGATGATGGCATCATAGGCCGCCTGGGCCGCGGCGGCGTCGGGGAACACCAGCCGCTCCAGCAGCCGGCGCTCGGGCTGGCGGTAGAGGTTCGCGCGCTCCTCGTACAGCGCGCGCAGCGCCGCCGCGTCCACCGGCACGCTGTCCATCAGCATCGACGGCGTGACCCAGGCATAGGTGATGCGCCGCGCCTCGGGGCGGGTGAAGCGCTGCGGGTTGTCGGTGTAGTAGGCCTCGAGCTCGGCGTCGGTGGGGGCGGGCAGGCCGGTGGGCAGGCTGCCCTCGGTGATCGTCAGCAGGCTGAAGTCGCGGGTCTCGCCCTGGTAGGCGACCAGCGTCTCGGTCAGCGTCACGTCGGGCCGGAGCCCGCCGACGACGGCCAGCTGCAGGAGGCTCCGCGCGGTGTCGGCGCGCACGTCGGCCTCGAAATCGGCGGGGTCGAGCCCGCTCTGGCGCAGGGTGAACTCGTAGCTCTCCCGGTCGAAGGCGCCGTCGAGGCCCTGGAACGCCTCGATCTGGGTGATCTGGCGCGCGACCTCGGCGTCGCCCACCGACAGGCCCATGCCCTGTGCCTCGTGGGCCAGGGCCGCGCGCGCCACCAGCGAACTCAGCACCGCCTGGTCGATACCCTGCGCCCGCAGCGTGGCGAGCGTCACCGGCTGGCCGGTCTGGGCGATGCGGGCGCGGATCTCCTGGTCGAGGGCGCGGGCGTATTGCTCGGCGGTGATCTCGACGTCGCCGACCTCGCCCACCCGGCTGCCGCCGCCCGAGAAGGAGCCGATGCCGAAGCCCGCCAGCGCCACGAACAGAAGCCCGAGGATCAGCCAGACGAAGAGGTTCGAGGCCTTTTTCGCAGCCGATTTCACCATCACGCGGGTCCTTCCTGTCGTGGCCCGGGCCGCGTGGGCGGCCCCTGGTTTCGGGGTTGATTACGCCCTCGCGCGCGGCGCGGCAAGGCCCGGGGCGGCGCCCTCAGAGATCGAGCGCGGCGAGCCGGTCGACCACCTCGGCCAGCCCCGCCCGGTCGGCATTGGCAAAGGCGATGCGCAGCGTCGCCTCGGCCTGGCCGCTGCCGCCCTCGGCCACGAGCGGCCCGAACATGGTGCCGGGCAGCGTCAGGAGGGCCGCGGCGTCCACCATCTCGCGCGCCACCACGTCGGACGTCTTGGCGAAGGGGTGGCGGACATAGGCGAAATAGGCCCCGCAGCCCAGGAGCTGCCAGCCCGCCAGCCGCTGGAACCCCGCCACCAGCGCGTCGCGGCGGGCCAGGATCTCGGCCCGCTCCCCCGCCAGCCAGTCGCCCAGGTGCCGCATCCCCCAGAGCGCGCCGATCTGGCCCACCTGCGGGGCGCAGATGGCCACGGTGTCGAGGAACTTCTCGACCTCGGCCAGCCGCGCCTCGGAGGCCATGATCGCCCCGACCCGGTGGCCGGTCAGGCGGTAGGCCTTGGAGAAGGAATAGAGGTGGATCAGCGTGTCGTCCCAGTCGGGATCGGTGAACAGGTCATGCGGCGCCCCCTCGCGGCTGTGGAAGTCGCGGTAGGTCTCGTCGAGGATCAGCGCGAGGCCGCGCGCCCGCGCGAGGTCATGGAAGGCGCGCAACAGCTCGGGCGGGTATTCCACGCCGGCGGGGTTGTTGGGGCTGATCAGCACGATCGCGCGGGTCCGGTCGGTGACCAGCGCCGCGGCGCGGTCGGGGTCGGGCAGCAGGTCGTCGCCCGTCGGCAGGTAGACCGCGCGGACGCCCTCCATGTCGAGCCACATCTTGTGGTTGAAGTAGAAGGGCAGGGGCAGGATCACCTCGTCGCCGGCGCCCGCCAGCGTCGACATCACCGCCGTGAAGGCCTGGTTGCAGCCCGCGGTGATCGCGACCTGGGTCTCGCGCACGGTGCCGCCGTAGCCCGCCGTCCACTGCGTTGCCAGCTCCGCGCGCAGTTCCGGCATCCCCAGCACGGGGCCGTAGAGATGCGCGGCGGGGTTCATGATCAGCGCCTCGGCCATGGCGCGGGCCAGCGCCTCGGGCGGCGGGTCCACCGGCGCGGCCTGGCTGAGGTTGATCAGCGGCCGGTCGGGGGCAAAGTTCTTGCCCGCGATCCAGCGCCGCGCCTCCATCACCGGCGGCGCAAATGTGGTCCGGTAGGTCGGATTGATCGGCTGCATCCCCGCTCCCCGGATCGGGCCGCGTCATCGGGCCCGATCCTGCTCGCATCTCATCTTTGCTTGGAAAAATACTCCCGCCGGAGGCTCCCGCAGCCTGCCACGGGCGCGCGGGTCGTCAGAACGGGATCTCGTCGTCGACGTCCCCGCCGCCACCGCCGCCACTGCCGCCGCCGAAGCCCGGGCCGCCGCGGTCGTCGCCATAGCCCCCGCGGTCACCGCCGCCATAGCCGCGGTCATCCCCGCCGCCATAGCCGCCACCGCCGCCCGAGCCGCCGCCGTCGCGCCCGTCAAGCAGCGTCAGCGACCCGCCGTAGTTTCGCAGCACCACCTCGGTCGTGTAGCGGTCCTGCCCCGACTGGTCCTGCCATTTGCGGGTTTCCAGTTGCCCCTCGATGTAGACCTTGGAGCCCTTGCGCAGATACTGCTCGGCGATCCGCGCCAGACCCTCGTTGAAGATCGCGACCGAATGCCATTCCGTCCGCTCGCGGCGTTCGCCGGTGTTGCGGTCCTTCCAGGTTTCCGAGGTGGCGATGCGCAGGTTGCAGACCTTGCCGCCGTTCTGGAAGCTGCGCACCTCGGGGTCGCGGCCCAGGTTGCCGATCAGGATTACCTTGTTGACGGATCCGGCCATGTCTCGATCTCCCCCGGTCGCTGCGTGTCGTGTGGTGTCGTCGGTCGTCGTGTCGTCGGTCGTCCGCGCGGGGTCGGTGGTCTCCCCGAGTCATCGGACGGTCCCGCTTAGATCATCCCGCTTTGGTCAAGGAAAGGTTAAACGCGCCCCGCTGCAAGCCCTCCGCAGGCGGCGGGCTGGAAATTCGGCGCGAAATGCCGTACCTCTCTGCGCGGGAATTCCATGAAGGACCGCCGCCAGATGCCGCGCAGCCCGCGCCCGTTCCTCGCCGCCGTCGCGGTCGCGCTCGTCGCCGCCCCGGCGGCCGCCGACCCGATGGATCGGTTCACCCGCGCGCTCACCGTGCTCGACAGCCGCGCTTCCACGCAATACGCGGCCTCGGTCCGGCTCCGGCCCGACTACGAGGAAGGGCAGGAGACCCAGATCCCCCGCTTCGAGGGCGAATACGCCGGCCCCTGGCTCGAGGTCGCCCGCGAGGCCGCGCGCCGCCACGGCATCCCCGAGGACCTGTTCCTGCGCCTCGTGCAGCAGGAATCGGGCTGGAACACCGAGGCGGTCAGCCACCGCGGCGCCATCGGGCTTGCGCAGCTGATGCCCGAGACGGCCGAGCTTCTGGGCGTCGACCCCCATGACCCGACCGCGAACCTGGAGGGCGGCGCGCGCTACCTCGCGCTGCAATACCGCAGCTTCCGCCGCTGGGATCACGCGCTGGCCGCTTACAATGCCGGCCCCGAGGCGGTGCGCGAGCATGACGGCATCCCGCCCTATGCCGAGACGCAGGACTACGTCCGCCGCATCCTCGGCTCGGGCTGAGGCGTCCGGGCCCTTCCGGCCAGACCTTCCCCCCGCCGTCACCGGCCGCCGCCTGAGCCAGATGGCCCCGGCGAGAAGCGCCCCGGCGCGCCGAGCCGCCCGCTAGCCGCCCCCGGGCGGCGGCGCGAACAGGTCCGCCAGCGGCGCGTCCCGCGGCAGGTCCAGCGCCGCCCGCAGGGCGCGCCGCCCGCGCGACAGCCGCGAGGTCACGGTGCCCAGGGCGAGCCCCGTCTCGGCGGCGATCTCGGCATAGCTCAGGCCCTCGATCGCCCGCAGGCGCATCAACCTCCGCTGGCTCTGGGGCAGGGCGTCGAGCGCGCGCAGCGCCTCGGTTGCGGCGATGCGGGCCGCCGGGTCGGCGCGCGGGTCGGCGCAGGCCGCGCCCTCGCCCGCCGGGTGCGGCGTCAGCCCGGCGGGGCGGGTGCGCGCCCGGTTGCGCAGGGTGGCGAAGGCATAGGCCCGCAGGTCTGCCACCGGGGCGGCGTCGTCCTGCCCGCGCCGCGCCATCGCCAGCCGCGCCCAGACCCGCAGCAGCGTGTCCTGCACCAGGTCGTCGGCATCCTCGGCGCTGCGGGCCAGCCGCCGCGCCGCGCGGCGCAGGTCGGGCAGGAGCGCGACGAAGGCCGCGGGCGACGCGGTGGGCGGGGCAGGGGGGCGCGGGTCGGGCATGGCGGCGGTCTCCGGCGGCTCTGGGCGCCAGACTGGGGCGACCGCCCCCGGCCCTGGCAAGCCGCCCGCTCGCCGCCCCGCCGCGATGCGCCGGCCGCCGCCGAGGATGGGCGGGCCGCCGCCGGTGCGGGCGCAGGCCGGACCCCGGTCGGCGGCTCCCCGCAGGGCCGCGGGCCGGAACGGGCAAGGGCCCGCCGATGGCCCGGGGCCATGGGATCGAACCGCCGCCGGCCCGGTCCTTGGGGTCGAGGGCGCATTCCGGTGCGGCCTCGTCCACATGTCTCAGACAGGGAGAACCCCGAGATGACGATCCTACGACTGCTGTCCCGCACCGCGGGCCTTGCCGCGCTGGTCCTCGGCGTGGTCGGCGCCGGCCACGCCATGGGCCCGGCCGAAACCCTCGACACCGACGGCGACGGCCTGATCAGCCTGGCCGAGATCCAGGTGGCGATGCCCGGGATGACCGAGGCGGAGTTCCTCGCGCTCGACAGCACCGGCGACGGGCTGCTCGATGCCGACGAGCTGGCCGCGGCGGCCGAGGCGGGGCTGATCACGCTCGGCTGACCGGCCCGGCCGCGCCGCGGTCTAAGGGGGGTGGGGCAGGGCAGACGGCCCCGCCCCCCGTTCCCTGTCCTCGGGTCAGACGCCGCGCGCGATGGCCGCGACGCCGGTGCGCGCCAGCCGCACCTCGCCCAGCGGGCGCATCAGCTCGCAGAAGGCGTCGACCTTCTCGGGCGTGCCGGTGATCTCGAACACGAAGCTCTGCAGCGTCGAATCGACCACGTTGGCGCGGAAGATCTCGGCGATGCGCAGCGATTCCACCCGGTGCTCGCCCTTGGCGATGACCTTGATCAGCGCCAGTTCACGGCTGACGAAGGGCCCCTCGACGGTCAGGTCGGCGACCTCGTGCACGGGCACCATGCGGTCGAGCTGCATCTTGATCTGGTTGATCACCTGCGGCGTTCCGCTGGTGACGATGGTGATGCGCGAGCGGCGGCCGGTGTGGTCCACCTCGGCCACCGTCAGGCTCTCGATGTTGTAGCCGCGGCCCGAGAACAGGCCGATGACGCGCGCGAGCACGCCCGGCTCGTTCTCCACCAGCACCGCCAGCGTGTGCGTCTCCACCGTGTCCGACATGTGGCTGCGCAGGTCGTAGGCGGAATGGCTGGTGGAGCCTTTTTCGATGTTCAGAGGGGACATGGGAAAATCCTGTGGTGGGGGCGGCGGCGGACGCGCGCAGCGTCCGGCCGCCCCGGTATGTGCCTGTCAGACCAGAACGCCGCCCTCGGCGTCGATCACGCCCTGGGTCTCGGCGTCGCCGAGCAGCATCTCGTTGTGCGCCTTGCCCGACGGGATCATCGGGAAGCAGTTCTCGTGCTTTTCCACCAGGCAGTCGAAGATCACCGGGCCGTCGTAGTCCAGCATCTCCATGATCGCGTCGTCGAGGTCCTTGGGGTCGGTGCACAGGATGCCCTTGCAGCCGAAGGCCTCGGCCAGCTTGACGAAATCGGGCAGCGCCTCGGACCAGCTGTGGCTGTAGCGCTCGCCGTGCAGCAGCTCCTGCCACTGGCGCACCATGCCCAGGCGTTCGTTGTTCAGGATGAACTGCTTGACCGGCAGGCGGTACTGCACCGCGGTGCCCATCTCCTGCATGTTCATCAGCCACGACGCCTCGCCGGCCACGTTGATGACCAGGGCGTCGGGGTGCGCCACCTGCACGCCGATCGAGGCCGGGGTGCCGTAGCCCATGGTGCCGAGGCCGCCCGAGGTCATCCAGCGGTTGGGGTCCTCGAAGCCGAGGAACTGGGCCGCCCACATCTGGTGCTGGCCGACCTCGGTGCAGATGTAGCGGTCGCGGCCGCGGGTCAGGGCCTCAAGGCGCTGGACGGCATACTGCGGCTTGATGGTCGCCTCGGAATTCTTGTAGCGCAGGCAGTCGACCTTGCGCCACGTGTCGATCCGTTCCCACCACTGCTTGAGCGCGGCCGAGTTGGTCTTGCGGCCGCGCGCCTTCCACATGCGCAGCATGTCCTCGAGCACATGGGCCACGTCGCCGATGATCGGGAAATCGGCGTGGATCACCTTGTTGATCGAGGACGGGTCGATGTCGATGTGCGCCTTGCGGCTGCCCGGGCTGAAATCGGCGATGCGGCCCGTGATGCGGTCGTCGAAGCGGGCGCCCACGTTGATCATCAGGTCGCAGCCATGCATCGCGAGGTTGGCCTCGTAGAGCCCGTGCATCCCCAGCATCCCCAGCCATTTGTCGCCCGAGGCCGGGTAGGCGCCCAAGCCCATCAGCGTGGAGGTGATCGGAAAGCCCGTCGCCTCGACCAGCTCGCGCAGGAGCACGCTGGCCTTGGGGCCCGAGTTGATGACGCCGCCGCCGGTGTAGAACACCGGGCGCTCGGCGGTCTCCATCGCCTCGACCAGCCGCTCGATCATCTCGGGGTCGCCCTTCACGCGGGGCTGGTAATGCGCGACCCGCGCCTTGGGCTTCTCGGTGTAGCCTCCGGTGGCGAACTGCACGTCCTTGGGAATGTCGATCAGCACCGGGCCCGGGCGGCCGTTGGTGGCGATGTGGAACGCCTCGTGGATCGTGCCCGACAGGCGGTCGGTGTCCTTCACCAGCCAGTTCATCTTGGTGCAGGGTCGGGTGATGCCGACGGTGTCGGCCTCCTGGAAGGCGTCGGAGCCGATCATGAAGGTCGGCACCTGGCCGGTCAGCACGACGAGCGGGATCGAATCCATCAGCGCGTCGACAAGGCCCGTGACCGCGTTGGTCGCGCCCGGCCCCGATGTCACCAGCACCACGCCCGGTTTGCCGGTCGACCGCGCGTAGCCCTCGGCGGCGTGGACCGCGCCCTGCTCGTGGCGCACCAGGATGTGCCGGATCGCGTTCTGCTGGAAGATCTCGTCGTAGATCGGCAGCACGGCACCGCCCGGATAGCCGAATACGACCTCGACGCCCTGCTCCTTGAGGGCCTCGACCACCATCTTCGCGCCGGTCATCTGCCGTGTCATCGCGTCTGTCCTTCTGTTGTCGACGTCATCGTCTGTCTGCGCGCTCGTCTCTGAACATGAAAACGCCCCCGGGGGTGATCCGAGGGCGCATGGGGTACCGGTATGGCTGCCGTCACCGACCCATGCGCCAAGCCTCTACGATTACAAGGATGCGGGCGATCATCTGCCACTCCGTCCGGATGCGTGCGCGGGACACTAGAAAGCGGCCCGGCGGGCGTCAACCGCGAAAATGGAGGAAACTGTCGCGGGCGGCGCTCCGCGCGCAACGAATCGAAAGCGGAGGCTCCGCCGCGACAAGGAAACTTCGGCGGCGACTCGCCGGGTGCGGCCGCCGGCCGGGAAGCCGCGGCGGGACGCGGGGCGCCCTGCGGCGGGCTGTCGCAGGAGCCGGCCGGGGCTGTTAGCGCTCACAGGGCACAACCATGGCGCGCATTCGTGGGTTACGGGCGATTTTGGTAAGATCATTTTACAAAAATCGCCCGTTCGGGGTCGAAAACCTGTTTTCTGTGCCGATGGCCTTCGCTAACGTGCCGGCACTTGTGGGTCATAACCACATCCGCGGTCCGAGGGGGGTCGCGGGCAACTCCATAGTTACGGGGAGGATACCGAATGGATCGTCGTTCTTTTCTGAGAACGTCTGCGCTCGGCGGCGCCGCTGCCGCTACCACCACGCTGGCCGCACCGGCCTACGCCCAGGGCAACCGCACGCTGACCATGGTCACCTCGGTTCCCGATGGCTTCGCGATCTTCGATGACGCCGCCAACTACGCGGCCCGCGCCATCACCGAGATGACCGATGGCCAGCTGACCATCAACAAGATGCCCGCCGGCTCGCTCGTGGGCGCCTTCGAGGTGTTCGACGCCGTCTCGGCCGGCCAGGCCGACCTCTACCACTCGGCCGAGTACTACTTCCTCAACCAGCACCCGGCCTTCGCCTTCTTCACCGCCGTGCCCTTCGGCATGACTGGCGTCGAACTGCTGGCATGGTACTACCACCAGGGCGGCATGGCGCTGCACCACGAGCTCGCCAGCCTGTTCAACCTCAAGCCCTTCCTGTGCGGCAACACCGCGATGCAGCCGGGCGGCTGGTTCAACCGCGAGATCACCTCGGCCGAGGACCTGCAGGGCCTGCGCTTCCGTATGCCGGGCCAGGGCGGTCAGGTGCTGGGTCGCCTCGGCGCCTCGGTGCAGAACATCCCCGGCGGCGAGATCTACCAGGCGCTGGCCTCGGGCCAGATCGACGGCGCCGAGTGGATCGGCCCCTTCGCGGACGAGCGTCTCGGCTTCCAGGAAGTCACGCAGATCTACTACACCGCCGGCTTCCACGAGCCGGGCTCGGCGCTCGCGCTGTCGATGAACCTCGACGTGTGGGAATCGCTGACCCCCGCCCAGCAGAAGATCGTCGAGATCGCCTGCGAGGCCACCCACGCCAACAACCTCGGCATGTCCTGGGCCGAGAACGGCGCGGCGCTCGCCCGTCTGCAGGCCTCGGGCGTGCAGGCCCGCGAGTTCCCCGATGACGTGTGGGATGCCTTCGGCCGCGCCGCCGCGGAAGTCCGCGCCGAGAACATGGGCGACCCGATCTACGCCCAGATCGCCGAAAGCTACTTCGGGTCGATGGGTTCGACCTCGGCGTGGTGGGAAATCGGCGACGGCGAGTACATCCGTCAGCGCAACCGCGCCAACGCCGGCTGATCCCAGCCTGACCACTGCCCTGCCCGGTGCCGTCGCGGCCCGGGCAGGGCTCTTGCTTGCGCTCGATCCGAGACTTGACGCGCCCCTGCGGGGGCCTGCGTGCCGGGGGACCACCGCATGATCGACTTCATCCTGTGGGTGCTGCATAACATCGCACTTGCGCCCTACTACCTGTTCACGGCGATCACCAATCCGGGGGCCTGGCTCGACTGGTCCAACCCCGAGGCCGTGATGCGGTTCATCTACTACGGCGCCTCGGTCGAGCTGTTCTTCGTCGTCTTCACCACCTTCCTGATCATCACGGTGCTGGGCATGGCCTGGAACCGTGAGATCCTGTGGTGGGGCGTCCGCATCCTCGAGACCTTCGCCAACGCCGTCGGGCGCACCGCCGCCTGGGCGGGCCTGCTGATGGTGCTGATCCAGGTCATCATCGTGTTCCTGCAGCGCATCTTCCGCGTCGCGGAGATCCAGCTCGGGCCGTTCGGCACCGCGCTGACGCAGGACCTGAGCTGGTGGGCCGAGGGGCTCAAGTTCTGGAACGCCATCGTCGTCTGCCTGTGCGTGACCTACACCTTCGTGCAGGGCGGCCATGTCCGCGTCGACCTCGTCTATTCCGCGGTCAAGTTCCGCACCAAGCGCATGATCGACATGGTCGGCTCGCTCATCTTCATGATGCCGGCCATCGTCATCACATACCTCTATGCGTGGTTCTTCATGTGGCGCCACCTGATGACGCCCACCATCACCTCGACCTCCGAGCTGGACCGGATGCTGGCGCAGGCCCGCATTTTCCGCTGGAACGTCGAGACCATCGGCTTCAGCCCCAACGGCTTCAACGCCTACTTCCTGTTCAAGGTGCTGATCGTCCTGTTCTGCGCGCTCGTGTTCCTGCACGCGATGGCCTTCTTCTGGCGCTCCTATCTGGAGTGGCGCGAGGGCGAGGCGAGCGAGGGCAAGTACCTCGACCGCGACAAGACCGGCGACGAGGCCGAGGACATCGAGCACGCGCTTCACAGCGGCTCCAGCTGATCCGCGAACAACCGACACCACGACATGCGCCGCGCCGCACGCAAGCAATAGGGACCTGAGAGCATGCTTTTCGGATTGGACGGGGTCGAGATCGGTCTGATCATCGTCTTCCTGACCCTCTTCGCGGGGATCATGACCGGCTTTCCGGTCGCCTTCGCCATCGCCGGGGCCGGCGTCATCTCCTTCGCCATCATCGCCGCGCTCGACAGCGCGGGGCTGCTGATCCACCAGTCCATCGACACCTCGTCGGCGGAATACGCGGCCCTGCTGGCCGAAGGCGTGATCCGCGACAGCATATCCGTGTTCCGATACCCCGACCTGCCCACCGTCGAGGTGCCGCTGTTCCCGGGTGGCTGGGAAATGGCGATGGAGCGCAACATCTCCTTCATCGTCAACCGGATGAACGAGCGCGTCATCGCCGGCCAGTCGATCGAGACCCTGCTCGCGGTGCTGATGTTCGTGATGATGGGCATCGTGCTGGAGCGGTCCAAGATCGCCGAGGACCTGCTGACCACCATGGCCCGCGTGTTCGGGCCGCTGCCCGGCGGCCTGGCCGTGTCGATCGTGATCGTGGGCGCCTTCCTCGCCGCCTCGACCGGCATCGTCGGCGCCACCGTGGTGACCATGGGCCTGCTCGCCCTGCCCACCATGCTGCGCAACAACTATTCGCCCGAGCTTGCCACGGGCGTGATCGCGGCCTCGGGCACGCTGGGGCAGATCATCCCGCCCTCGATCGTGATCGTTCTGCTCGGCACGCTGGTCGGTGACCTCTACGCCACCGGGCAGGAAACCCGCGCGCAGCTGGCCGGGTGCTCGGACGCTCTGACCTACCTGGGCAAGCCGGCCGTGCTGTCGGTGGGCACGCTGTTCCAGGCGGCGCTGCTGCCGGGCCTGTTCCTGGCGCTGCTCTACGGTCTCTACGCCTTCGGCTTCGCCCTGCTGCGGCCCTCCAGCGCCCCGCCGGTGCAGGTCGACGGCACCATCAGCGGCGAGCCCGTGACCCGCAACGAGGCGCTGACCTGGTATCTGGCCGCGCCGGTCGTGCTGGTGCTGGCCATCGTCATCGGCGGCAGCACGGGCCTTGTCGGGGCGCAGAACATCACCGTCTCGGACTACGCCGAGCAGTCGGAACAGCCGGCGCTGCGGACCAACGTCTCCCCGACCTGCCAGGCGGCCATGATCGAGCTGCACGGGCAGGAGCTGTGGGACGAGTCGGTCGCGCTGCGCGCGTCCAACGCGGCGGCCGGCGACACCGGTGCCGTGGTCCAGCTGACCGAGGAAGAGCGCGCCGTCGCGCTGGAGCAGGCCATCGCCAACGCGCCGCCGATCGGCTCGGGCGTGATCGCGGTGTTCGGCCTGCTGGCGCTCGTGCTGATCCTCGCCCGCGGCAGCTCGCCCTCGGCCACGCCCGTCCCGCTGATCGTGGGCGGCATCGGGGTCGTGCTGGCGCTGCTGGCCGACGTGCTCTTCGTCGGCCCCGGCACCAGCTCGGGCAACGAGTTCCTGATCCTCGCCATCCCCTTCGCGCTGACCCTCTACGGCTGCCGCGAGGCGATGATCCGGCTGTCCCGCAACGAGCTCCTGCGCGTGGTGTTCCCGCCGCTCGTGCTGATCGTGGCGGTGCTGGGCTCGATCCTCGGCGGCATCACCAACCCGACGCCCGCCGCGGCGCTGGGCGCGGCCGGCGCGATCATGCTGGCCGCCTACCGCAAGCTGAAGGACGAGAACGGCAAGTCCAAGATCGTGATCTGGTCGTCCTTCGCGCTGGTCATCATGATCCTGTTCGGCGTCAACTTCGACCTGCGGATCACCCGCGCCGAAGTGCCGTTCCAGGACTGGGTGGCCTATGTCATCACCCAGATCGCCTATCACTTCGCCTTCTTCGGCCTGCTCTACAGCTGCTGGGTCCTGTTCCGGTCCAACATCCTGAGCCCGGTGGTCCGCGAGACGGCCAAGGTGACGTCGATGGTGTTCACCATCCTGATCGGCTCGCAGCTCCTGAACCTCGTGCTGATCTCCTTCGGCGGCGAGCACCACATCCAGCAGTTCCTGCGCAGCTTCGACAACGAGCTGGTGGTGTTCTTCGTCGTGATGGCGATCCTGTTCATCCTCGGCTTCGTGCTCGACTTCCTCGAGATCATCTACATCGTGATCCCGATCGTCGGCCCCGTGATCTACGGCGGCACGCTCGACCCGGCCTGGGTGACGATCATGATCGCGATCAACCTGCAGACCTCGTTCCTGACCCCGCCCTTCGGCTTTGCGCTGTTCTACCTGCGCGGCGTGGCACCCAAGACGGTGACCACCGGCCACATCTACCGCGGGGTGCTGCCCTTCGTCGGCATCCAGGTGCTGTGCCTCGTGCTGCTCTACTTCTTCCCGGGCATCGTCACGATCCTGCCCGACCTGCTGAACTAGGGCGGCCGCGCATCGCAAGGACAGTGCAGGGGGGCTTCGGCCCCCCTGTCGCGTTCCGGGGGGTGGCGTCAGCGGGCGGCGGCGGGCTGCAGCAGGTCCCACAGGTTGCCCCAGGGGTCGCGCCACTGGGCGACGGTGCCGTAGGGCTCGTGCCGCGGCGCCTCGAGGAACCGGCCGCCGGCCGCCGCGATGCGGGCGGCGTCGCGGGCGAAGTCGTCGGTCGTCAGGAAGAACCCCACCCGGTCGCCCGCCTGCGCCCCCAGCGCCGCGTGCTGGGCGTCGCTGGTCGGCCGGGACAGCACCAGCCCGGTGCCGCCGCCCGGCGGCGCCACGGTGACCCAGCGCTTGCGGCCCTCGTCCTCGTCGGCGGTGCAGGTCCAGCCGAGCCCGTCCACGAAGAACCGCAGCCCGGCCTCGTAGTCCGGCACGATCAGGGTGACGAGGGACAGCACTCAGGCGTCCGCGCGCAGGTCCGGCAGGCTGATCTGGGCCACCTGCTGCGCGATCGGGTCGACCGACAGGGGGTGCTGCTGGTTGGAATAGGCATGGGGATCGCCGAGATCCTGCCAGCGCCCGCCGACATAGACCTCGAGCGCCGGGAAGCGGGCCTTGTAGCCCATCTTGGGCGAGCCCGGCACCCAGTAGCCGAGGTAGACGTAGGGCAGACCCGCCTCGCGCGCCAGCTCGACATGGTCGAGGATGACGTAGCTGCCCAGGCTGTCGGCGGTGCGGGCGGGGTCGAAGAACGAGTAGACCAGGCTCAGCCCGTCATCGAGGATGTCGGTCAGGCACACCGCGGTCAGCGGCGCCTCCTCGCCCGGGCCGGCGGCGGATTCGTCGCGGTATTCCACCACCCGGGTGCGCACCGGGGTTTCCTCGATCATCGCGGCGAATTCGAACACGTCCATGTCGGCCATGCCGCCATCGGCGTGGCGCGCGTCGAGGTAGCGGCGGAACAGCTCGTACTGCGCCTCGGTCGCCCAGGCGGACCGCGCCGTGCGGGCCAGCGCGGCGTTGCGCTTGAGGATGCGGCGGTGGCGCTTGCGCGGGGTGAAGTCGGCCACCCGGATCCGCGCCGACAGGCAGGCCGCGCAGTCGGTGCAGGACGGCCGGTAGAGCACGTTCTGCGACCGGCGGAAGCCCTGCTTGCTGAGCGCGTTGTTCAGCTTTTCCGCCTGCTCGCCCTGCAGCGCGGTGAACAGTTTCCGTTCGCGCCGCCCGTCGAGGTAGGGGCAGCTCTGCGGGGCCGTCACGTAGAATTGCGGCGCGATGGGAAGCGTATGGCGCATGGCGTTGGTGCGGCCGGGGCCGTCCGTCTGGGAACGGGCCGAGCCTGCACCAGCCATGCCCCGCCCGGCAACTGGTTTTTTCGTGCCCGGCTCAGCGCGGGCGGTTGATCGCGACCGAGCCGAGCACGAGGTCGTGCAGGCCCTGGTGGCGGCGGCCGAAGGCCATCATCCAGATCGAGACCAGCTGCACGATCACGAAGCCCGTCGCCACCATATAGCCCAGCGTGTGCAGCACCGCCTCGCCCGGGGTCAGCCGATGGCCGGTGGGGCCGCGCAGCTCCAGGTTCATCAGCCGCATCCCCAGCGTGGCCGAGCCCGCCGCGATGGTGCCGGCGCGGTACAGGAAACTCGCCACGACGAAGGTGACCGGCCAGACCCACCACAGCAGCGACAGGGTGAACAGGCCCAGCAGGAAGGTGATCACCACCGTGATCACCACGTCCACCAGCCAGGCGAACAGGCGCTTGGCCGGGACGCCGTCGTAGAAGGCGCGGTCGTAGTCGGGGTCGGGCAGGCCGTGGATCATGGCGGCGGTCATGGCGCGTCTCGCGAGATTCGGGAAGGGGAAAGGGTGCGGCCCCCGGGGGGACAACCGGGGGCCGCGGGGCCGGGGCGCGGGGGGATCACGCCTCGGCGGGGTCGGCGTCGGCCTTCCGGGAGCGGGCGCGGTCGTCCATGAACTGGTCGAACTCGGCCTTGTCCTTGGCGTCGCGCAGGCGCTGCAGGAAGGCCTCGAAGGCCTCCTGTTCTTCCTCGAGGCGGCGCAGCGTGTCGGCCTTGTAGGCGTCGAAGGCGCTGTTGCCGGAGGAGCGGAGCGCGGTGTGCCCCATGCGGGCGTGACGGCGGGACGAGCAGGATCCGTTGAACATGCGTTTACTCCAGATCAGGTAGGCGAGAATTGCGAGGCCGAGCGGCCAGAACAGGATGAAGGCAAGCACCATGGCGGCGATCCAGGCGGGCTTGCCGCGATCGTCGAGCCAGGCCTCGGCGCGTGCCAGCCAGCCGCGGGCTTCCATGGCGGGTCCGGCGGCGGGAACGGTTGCGGTCATCGGTGTCTCCTTTCGGGTCGGGACAGAATGTAAATGTTAATCACATTCACGCATATGGACGCGCCCGCCGGGCCCGCAAGGGGGTGCCGGCGAAAAAAGTGAATCTGCTTTACATGCAGGGGGACCGGTGGCTTGGGGCTTGCGTCGCCGGCGGCGCTTGGGCTATCCCGCCCGGCACGGACAGTTGGCCGAGTGGTCGAAGGCGCACGCCTGGAAAGTGTGTAGGCGGGAAACCGTCTCGAGGGTTCGAATCCCTCACTGTCCGCCACCTTTCGCGACCCGGATCGCCCCCCCTTCACGACCTGCTCGACGTGGACAGCGGGCCGTTCAATCCGGGCGCTGACCCTCCCGGCTCGCCAGGCCCGATCTGTGATGGCCGAGGAGGCTGACGTCAGCGCCCCATCATGTCCTTGATGCCACCGATGAAGGCCGCGTCATCCTTGGCCTTCCGGTCCTCGAGCAAAGCCTGTGCATCGGCGCCCGCGCGGAAGCGCAGGCGGTCCCCGGTTTCGTTGACGGCCTGCCAGATCACCTCGGCGACGACCTCGGGCTCGGAGGGCGCCGCGGCCAGCTTGCCGAACAGCCGCCCCATGGCCTCGGCGGTCGGGGCGTAATCCGGGAGCGTTTCATCCATCGCGAAGTCGAAGGACCGACCGCCGAAGTCGGTGCGGATCATGCCGGGTTCCACGATCCGCACCCGGATCCCGAGGGGCTCCAGCTCGTAGTGCAGCGCCTCGGACAGGCCTTCGACGGCGAACTTGGTGCCGTGGTAGAGCGTCCCGAGCGGAAAGGTGATCTGCCCGCCGATCGACGAGATGTTGACGATGGTGCCGGAGCGGTTGGCGCGCATGTGCGGCAGAACGGCCTTCGTCACCTCCAGAAGGCCGATCACGTTGGTGTCGAACTGGCGCCGGATGCGCTCGGCCGAGAAGGCCTTGAGCGGGCCGTAGGCGCCGTATCCGGCATTGTTCAGGAGCGCATCGATCCGGCCGAACCGGGACAGCCCGTCGGCCACGGCGGCGGCGATGGAGCCCGCGTCGGTCACGTCGAGCCGCGTGATATGGACGTTGTCGCGCGCCGCCAGGTCGCCCCCGGCGGACGGGTCGCGCATCGTGGCGATGACGGTCCAGCCCTCGGCCTGAAAGCGCAGGGCGGTGGCCTTGCCGATGCCGGAGGAGGCGCCGGTAATCAGGATGGTCTGCATGTCTCTCTCCTTGGGCATTCAGGCGTTCAGGTCGAGCATCTGCGCGATGCCGAACTTGCTCAGGACGGTGCGCGTCACGTCGTGCAGCACGTCGTTGTAGCGCTCGATCTGGGGGCCGACGCCCGTGTGGTCGACGACCGTGCGGAAGGGTTTCCGGCCGTGCGGCATGTCCAGGAGGGCCACCACCGCCTCGGCGATCCGCTCGGGCCGCTGGGCAGGTGTCGCGTCCAGCAGCTGCGCAAGGCCGGACGCCGACATGGCCGGCACCTGCGCAAAGGGGCCGTAGCCGGCCTCGCGGTGGGGATCGTCCGGCGCGACCATGCCGTCGAAGAAGGCCGTCGGCATCGCGCCTGGCTCGATGATGCAGGATTCGATGCCGAAGCCCGACAGCTCCGTCCGGTAGCATTCCACGATCGCCTCGAGCGCCCATTTCGACGCCGAGTATGTGCCGTAGAAGGGCGTGGCGATCCGGCCGATCAGGCTGGAGGTGTAGAGGACCGTGCCGCGCCCCTGCGCCCGCAGATGGGGCAGGGCGGCGCGCATCACCCGCTGCACGCCCGTCACGTTCACGTCGAAGACGCGACCCATGTCCTCCGGCGACATCAGCTCCTGGATCCCGTAGGACCCGATCCCGGCGTTGTTGAACAGGACGTCGAGACCACCGAGCAACGCGATGGCCTCGGCCACGCCCGCCTCGGTGCTGGCGGTGTCGGTCACGTCCATCTCGACGATCCCTGCGCCGGCGGCCTCCAGTTCGGCGACCGTCTCGGCGCTCCGCCCCCCGCGCCTGCGCACGCTGCCCGCGACCGCGTGCCCGCGGTCCAGCAGCGCCAGCGCGGTGGGCCTGCCGAAGCCGCCCGCGATCCCCGTGATGAACACCTTCGCCATGATCGTCCTCCTCGTATGCGGTCCGGTCGAACCTAATACGGCGATGACGGCCATTCTTTCCCGATTGACCGGATGACTTGCCTGATCCTCCAGCCGAGGCAAATTTCCTGCAAGAAACTGGCGGCGCTGTGCTACACGACCTCCGGGGAGACAGCCATGATCCGCACAACCCTCTTGCAGCATGTCTCGGCCTTGCTCGACCGGGACGGACCGGCCCAGGGCGCGCTTGCCCATCGCCCCAGCGGCCTGCATCTCCTGCGGCACACCGCGCCCACCGCACAGGACGCCACGGTCTACCGCCCGCTCCTCTGCCTCGTGCTGCAGGGCGCCAAGGAGGTGGGCACGAGCCACAAGACCGTGCGCGTCGCCGACGGGCAATCCCTCGTCGTCAGCCACGCCCTGCCGGTCGTCTCGCGCATCACCGAGGCGGCGCCGGACCGCCCCTATGTCGCGCTGGTCTTCCCGATCGACCTCGACCTGCTGCGCGGGATGGCCGCCGACGTGGCACCGGCCCAGGGCGCGAGCCGGACGGACCCGTTCTCGATCACGCTCTGCCCGACCGACCTGGAGATGGAGGACGCGCTCCTGCGCCATCTGCGGCACAGCGACAGCCAGGCGGCGCGCCGCCTGCTCGCGCCGATCACGGCGCGGGAGATCCATGCCCGGCTCCTCCTCGGCCCCCATGCCGACCCGTTGCGCAAGCTGCTCTGGCATGAAACGACGGCCAGCCGCATCTTCGCGGCCACGCGCGAGATCCAGACCGACCTCGCCCGCCCCCTCGTGGTCGGCGCCCTCGCGGAGCGGGCGGGCATGAGCAGTTCGGCGTTCTTCGAACACTTCCGGGCGGTCACGGGAACCTCGCCGCTGCAATACCAGAAGGATCTCCGCCTCCTGCGTGCGCGGGAGGCCTTGCGCAGCTCGAACGCAAAGGTGTCCGAGATCGCCTTTGGGGTCGGGTACGAAAGCTCCGCCCAGTTCTCGCGGGAATACGCCCGAAAGTTCGGCCTCCCTCCAAGAGAGGACCGCGTCCTCCAGGCGGCAGACTAGGCGTCCGTCGCCGGCATTTCGGTCTGGATGACGGTCGCTTCTTGTGCCGATCGCCAGCCCAGATCGCATCCAGAACATGAAAACCGCGTGCGACAGGGTGGAGAACGTCGGATCGCGGTCCCGTCCCCTCCGCCACCGACCCCATCCCCCGGTTCCGCAAGGCAGACTGCGCCGACGTCCGCCGGCACGCCCGGCGCGCCGCCGTCAGGGCGGGGGGGCCATCGCGGCCGCCGCGATCTGGCGGAGGAGCGGGACGGCGCGGCCGGGTTCCTCGAACAGCGGGCTGTGCGCGGAAGTCCCGAACAGGTGAAACCCCGTCTCGGGCGCCGCGATCACGTCGAAATAGGCCCGCGACAGGTCCGGGTTGGCGGTCAGGTCATGGGCGCCGACGAAGAAATGCACCGGCACGTCGAACCTCGTCAGCCGCGCGGCGAGGTCGTCGCGCAGCAGGGCGTCCCAGAAGAACGGCCGCGACCAGAGCTTGCCGCGCCAGATGTTCACCTTTTCCGCCAGCGTGTAGGCCCGCACCCGCCACATGGGCAGGAAGATGCCGGTGACGACCGACCGCATGTCGCGCATGTGGCCCGCGCCGATCCGGTGCATGGCGGCGTCGCGCAGGCGCATCCAGGCGGGCGAGGTGCCCGCCTCCAGGCTGACCTCGGCCGCCTCCAGCCGTCGCACCATCGCGTCGTCGCCGCGGGCGCGGTAAAGCTCGATCATCCGCGCGCGGGCCATGATCTCGGACCGGATCTGGTGCGCGATCTGCGCCATCCCGACATAGGCGAGGAACCGGTCGGGCGCGGCGGCCGCGACCTGGATGCCGAGGTAGGCACCCCAGGAATGCCCCAGCAGCAAGATCCGGTCCTGCCCGAAGCGGGCGCGCAGGTAGTCCGCGACCTCGATGGTGTCCGCGATCATCCGCTCCAGCGTCATCGTCTCGGGCGGGATATCGGGGGAAAACGACATGCCCGCGCCGCGCTGTTCCCACCAGACCATGGTGAAATGATCGGACAGGCCGGTGGGGTAGTTCTCCTCCATGAAGAACTCGACCATGCCGGGGCCGCCGTGCAGGAACAGGAGCACCGGGTTCGCGGGGTCGGCGCTCTGGATGATCATGCCTTGCGGGATGCCGCCGATCTCGACGGTCACGCGCTCGGAGATGCTGCCGGGAATGACCTCGCCGCCCGCGTCGCGCAGGGGGGCGGGCCGGCCCGGGCTGACGGCCCGGAGCCAGCCGAGGCCAAAGGCCAGCGCCAGCACGAGACCGATCAGGCCGATGCCCATGATCCGCACCTCAGACCCCGGCCGCGCGCGGCCGGCCCCCCGTCGCGCCGGGCGCGGTGCCGTCAGGCGAGGGGGGTGCCGCCGGGTGCCGGCTCATGCGTCGGTCACCCGCAGGACCAGTTTGCCGGGCACCGTGCCCGCCTCGACCCGTTCATGGGCGCGGCGGACCTCGGACAGGGGCATCACCTCGGCCACCGCGGGGTCGAACCGGCCCTCGGCCAGCATCGTGAAGAGCGCGGCCAGATCCTCGCGGAACCACTCGGGGTGCCGCCGCCGCATCGCGCCGATGGAGTAGAAGGCCGTGGCGTGCCCGTTCGGCAGCCAGTCCCAGAGCTTCAGCTTCACGAAATCCAGCGGGATCGACCCGCCGCGGCCCAGCACTTCGTTCTGGAACCCGAAGGCCACCAGCATCCCGCCGGGCTTCAGCGCGTGGAGCGACCGCGACAGGCTTTCGCCACCAAGCGGGTCGAAGACCACGTCGACGCCGTCGCCCACCGCCGCGCGGATCGCCGCCTCGGGGTCGGGCGCGTCGGCGTCGACGGGCGTGGCGCCCAGGCTGCGGATCAGGTCGTGCTTGGCCGCGATGTCGGTGCCGACGGCGGTGATCCCCGCCGCCCGCGCCAGCTGCAGCATCGCCGTGCCCACCGCGCCGCCGGCGCCGTGGATCAGCAGGCTCTGGCCCGCCCGCGCCCGCGCCACGCGGTGCAGCATCTGGTAGGGCGTGACCGCCGACAGGATCATGGCCAGCGCGTCCTCGTCCGCCACGCCCTCGGGCACGGCGGTCAGACGGTCGGCGGGCAGGCAGATGTAGCCGGAATAGGCGCCGATGGTGGTGAGGTCGGCCACCCGGTCGCCGACGGACCAGCCCGTCACGCCCGGCCCCAGCGCATCGACGATGCCGACCATGTCGTAGCCCGGCACGAAGGGCGGCTTCTCCTTCACGTCCGGGTACATCCCCTTGCGGATCATCACGTCGGTGAAGGCGGCGCTGGTGACGTGCACCCGCACCCGCACCTCGCCCGGCCGGGGCTCGGGCAGGGTGTCGACGCTGCGCAGGTCCAGCTTGTCGGGTCCGCCGAAGGCGGTGAGGACGACTTGGGGAAAGGGCATCTCGGGGTCTCCTATGGGGCTGTGCGCAGGAAGGCCGCGATGCGGTCCGCGACCTCGGTGTCATGGCCGAGCCAGATGTGCCCGCCGGTTGGGTAGATGGTCAACTCGGCGCCGGGGATGCGCGCGGCCAGCAGGCGGGCGGTCTCGGCGGTGCCGAACAGGTCGTCCTCGCAGGACAGGATCAGCGTCGGCACCGCGATGCGGTCATGGGCGGTGGGCGAGGGCGCGCCGGCCCAGGCCGCGTCGGTGCGCAGCCCGTCGGCCTTGCGGCTGACGGGCAGGATCTGGTCGAGGATCGCCTGCGCCCGCGCCCGTTCCTCGGGCGATACCGTCTCCAGCAGGGCCGGGTCGGTCGCCAGCAGCGTGCGGAGCATCAGCCCCGGCGCCAGCCGCGCCAGCGCCCAGAAGACGGCATCCGACCCCAGCACCGCGCCGACGGCCAGGCGCTGCGCCGCGGTGAAGGCCACCGGGTCGCGGCCGGTGAGGTTCGCCGCGGGCACCAGCAGGCCGAGGTGCGAACACCGGTCGGGGTGGCGCAGGGCGAACTCGGCCGCCGTCAGCGCCCCCGCCGAGCCGCCCAGCACCGGCAGCCGGTCGATGCCCAGATGGTCGAGCAGCTCGACCAGCGTGTCGGCCTGGTGCACCGGCGAGGCGTCGTCGGGAAAGGCGCTGCGCAGGTAGCCGAAGCGCGACGGCGCGACGATCCCGAAGCCGCGGTCGCGGAGCCTTGCCGCGAACAGCAACCCCTGGTCGTAGCCGCCGCCGGTGCCGTGGATCATCATCACCGGCGGGCCGTGCCCCGCGACGGCGTATTCCAGCGCGCCCGCGCGGGTGTCGATGACGCTGGACCGGCCGTGCCCCAGCCGCTCGGCCTGCGCGCGCGTCGCGCGGAAGGCGCCCGTGGCATGGCCCGCCCCCGCCAGCGCCGCGCCGCCCAGCGCCATCAGGACGGTCCGCCGCGCGGTCATCGCCCGGCCCCGGCCGCCTGCGCCATGGCGATGGCGAGATCCGCCAGCGCGGCCTCCAGCGCGGGCACGAGGTCGCTGCTGTCGTCCACCACGCCGGCGTCGGTGTTGAGCTGGAAGGCCACCGTCACCCCGGGGTCGGCGTAGTGGCGCAGGCTGGAGACATAGCCGGGGATCCAGCCGCCATGGCCGTAGACCGGGCCGCGGGGCGTGTCGGCATAGATCGCCACGCCCGCGCCATAGCGGATGTCGGGCGCGTCGGGCGACACCGGCACGCCGTCGAGCAGCCGGTCGAGATAGGGCGCGGCCATCGCCTGCCCGGTGAACAGCGCCTGCCCCCAGGCCGCCAGGTCGCGCGAGGTCGAGGCGAGCCCGCCGCCGGTGCCCTCCATCGCCGGGTCCCAGACCAGCGCGCCGTCGGCGTCCATCGTGCGGGGCGGCATCCCGAACGGGTTGCCCGGCACCGTGTAGCCCACGGCGAGGCCCGGGATGACCCGGGTGTTCGACGGCACCGTCCCGGTCAGGCCGAGGGGCACGAGAAACCGCGCGGTCACGGCGTCGTCGTAGGCCCCGCCCAGCGCCGCCTCGATCACCAGCCCCAGGAGCAGGTAGCCCGTGTCGGTGTAGGCCCAGCCCTCGCCCGGCGGGAACAGGGGCGCCGCGTCGAGCACGAAGGCGATGGCGCCCTCGGGCGGCAGGGCGTCCCCGCCCGTGGCCAGGCGGCGGGACATCTCGGCCGCGAAGCTGTCCATGTGCACGTGGTCGGGCAGGCCCGCGGCGTGGCGCAGGAGCTGCCCGACGGTGATCCCGCCCGCGTTGGGCAGCCGGTCGAACCACGGCCGGTCGCCCAGGTGGTCGGCCAGCAGGTCGGCCTCGGCGATCCGGCCCTCGGCCACCGCCGACAGGACCGTGGCCGCGACGAAGGTCTTGCCGATGCTCGCGGCCAGCATCCGCGTGTCGGGCCGCATCGGCGTGCCGGCCTCGACATCGGCAAGCCCGGTCGCGGCGGTCACGATTTCGCCGGTCGGCAGCGCGATGGCGGCGGTGGCCCCGGGAAAGCCGTAGCGGGCCTGGAACGCCCCCAGCAGATCGCCGAGCGCGGCCTCCGGCGCCTGCGCCTGCGCCGCCGCCGCCCCGCCCAGCCCCAGCGCGACGCCGAGGGCCGCGCCCCTCACCAGCCGGCGGATCATGGCTGCGCCCCCCCGTGGCCGGGGATCACCTCGGTCACCGCGCCCTCGCGGCGGAACATCAAGTCGCGGGTCCACCAGACCACGACCACCGCGACCGCGATCAGGATCCAGGTGTCCCAGGGCTGCGCGTCGGGCCAGAACGGGTTGATCAGCTGCCAGTGGAACAGCATCGGCAGCGCCAGGCTGCCGCGCGCGGCGTTGAAGATCGGCGTCACCAGGATCGCCAGCACGATGTTGCCGAGGAAGAAGGGCAGGAAGCTCCACTCCGCGAACACGACGCCGGCGAGGTAGAAGGCCGGCATGTGCCACAGGCCCCAGGCCGTGCCGATGATCGCCCCCGCCCAGATCGGCGCGACGTGGCGCTGCAGGATCGGCTGCGCGACGCCGCGCCAGCCGAATTCCTCGATCGGCCCGAGGACCAGCATCATGAGCATCAGCATCACGACCGGCCCGGCCCCCTCGGGCGGCAGCGGCGCCAGCAGCGGGCCGCCCTTGATCAGCGACCCGGCCATGAACACCAGCGGTATCCCCGCCAGGATGAAGGCCCACCACGGCGCCGGGCACCGCCACAGGAGCAGCCGCGACAGGAACCCGCGCAGACCCGCTACCCCGCCCCAGAGCAGCACCACCGCAAAGGCGGCGATGGCCGGCGCCCAGGTCGCGAGGAAGAAGAACGGGTGCGCGCCGCTGATCTCGCCGAAGCGGGCGGTCATCGCCTCGGGCCAGAGCACGTAGCTCCCGATGATGGCCCAGGTGATGGCGAAGGTGACGGCGAAGAAGGCGGCAAGACCGCCCGGTCCGACCGGATCGTCAGGAAAAGGGGAGGAAACTGCCATTGGAACCCCGTCGCTTTCTGCATGACTCGCGGCAACGCTACGCGCTCCGGGCGGGGCCCGCCCTGATCGGGATCAATCGACGCGGCCCGGCCTGCCGGTTCGCCGCCCCCGACCCACGGGCGGGCGCCGGGCAGGCGCGGGGGCCCTCCCCCGGGGCGCAGGGATCGGCTATGACGGGCCGACCCGGGCCGCCGGGCAGCGGGTCCGCCTGGGCCGGCGGGCCGGCCGCTGGCTGACGCAAAGGACCCACGACATGCAGAACACATCCGGCATCCCCGAGCTGGTGGACCGCCACCGCGACGACCTGGTCGGGCTGGCCGACCGGGTCTGGACCATGCCCGAAACGCTCTACGGTGAATTCCGGTCCTGCGCTGAACACACCGCAATGCTGCAGGCCAAGGGGTTCCGCGTGACCGAGGCCGTCGCCGGCATCCCCACCGCCGTGATGGGCGAGGCGGGGCAGGGCGGGCCGGTCATCGCGATCCTCGGGGAATACGACGCGCTGCCGGGGCTGAGCCAGGTCGCGGGCCTCGACCACCCGCAGGAGCTGGAGGCGGGCGGGCCGGGGCATGGCTGCGGGCACAACCTGCTGGGTTCGGGCGCGCTGCTCGCCGCCTGCGCGGTCAAGGATTGGCTCGAGGCGACCGGCACGCCGGGCCGCGTGCGCTACTACGGCTGCCCGGCCGAGGAGGGCGGCGCGGCCAAGGCCTTCATGGTGCGCGACGGCGCCTTCGACGACGTGGACGCCGCCGTGACATGGCATCCGGGCGGCATGACCCGCGTGGACGACCCCTTGTCGCTGGCCAACACGCGGATGGATTTCCACTTTTCCGGCCGCGCCGCCCATGCCGCGGCCCAGCCGCATCTCGGGCGCTCGGCGCTCGATGCCGTGGAGCTCATGTCGGTCGGCGTGAACTACCTGCGCGAGCACATGCCGCAGGATGCCCGCATCCACTACGCCTACCTCGACGCGGGCGGCAAGGCGCCGAACGTGGTGCAGGCCCGCGCCTCGGTGCGCTACTCGATCCGGGCGCTCAAGCTGCACGAGATGCTGGCGCTGGTGGAACGGGTGAAGAAGGTGGCCGAGGGCGCCGCCCTGATGACCGAAACCACGGTCGAGGCGAAGATGTTCGCCGCCGTCTCGAACCATTTCGAGAACCTGACCATGGACAAGATCATGCAAGAGGCGCTGGACGAGCTGGGCGGCGTGCCCTTCGACGACGCCGACCGCGCCTATGCCGCGCGGATCCGCGCGACGCTCTCGCCTTCCGACATCGCCGCCGAATGGTCGGTGGTGAACCAGCCCCCGTCGGACGCGGTGCTGTGCGACTGGGTGGTGCCGATGCGCCCCGGGGGCGAGGTGCTGATCGGGTCGACCGACGTGGGCGACGTGACGTGGAAGGTGCCGACGACCGAGGTGCTGGTCGCCACGGCGGCCATCGGCACGCCGCTCCACAGCTGGCAGATGACCGCGCAGGGCCAGTCGGGCGCGGCGCACAAGGGCATGGTGCACGCCGCCAAGGCGATGGGACGGGTCGCGCAGATCCTGCTCAGCGACCCCGCCCGGCTGGCCGAGGCGCAAGCCGAGCACAAGGCCCGCCTCGCCGTCACGCCCTATGTCTGCCCGATGCCCGCCGACCACCCCCCGCCGCTGGTGCCGCGCCCTTAGCCGCGGGGCTGATCCGGCCCGGGGCGATCCCGGGCCTATGGCCGCCGCAGGATCGCCTCGGCCACCGCCATCAGGTAGGTCCAGTCGTCGGTCCCGGTGCTGGCGACCTTGTGCTTCATGTCGATGGTCAGGAACGAGTGCCCGTGCACGAAGGACCACAGCATGTAGGCGCGGCGCTCCACCTCCGGGTCGGCGGGCGACAGCCGCAGGCAGTCGGCCACCGCCTGCTGGACCACGCCGAAGCACTGGTCGCCCTTGGCCATCAGGTCGGGGTCGTCCTCGTGCCCTTCGGTCAGGCCGAAGACCAGCCGGAACACGCCGGGCCCCGTGCGGGCAAAGTCGACATAGGCCAGCCCGACCGCCGCGATCGCCTCGAGCGAGCCCCGCGGATGCGCGGCCGCGCCGGCCTCCATCGCGGCGTGCAGGCGGTCCATCGCCTCGGCGACCACCCCGCGCAGGATCTCGTGCCGGTCCTTGAAATGCTTGTAGGGCGCGGCCGAACTGACGCCCGCCCGCCGGGCCGCCTCGGCCACCGAGAACCCGTCCGGCCCGTGGCTTTCCACCAGCTCGGCCACCGCCGCGATCAGCTGCGCGCGCAGGTCGCCGTGGTGATAGCCGGCCTTGGGCGTCACGGCGGAGGCGGCGGGGGGATCGACGACGGGACCTGCCATGGCGGTCGGGCCTTGCGGTTGGGACGCGGGGTCTTCGCCCGCTCCGGCGAAAGTTAACAACTCTCACATGGGGGAACAAGGCCGGCGCGCCGGCGGGGCCGACCTGCCGTGGCCCACGGCCGATCACGTGCCCCCCTGTCAAACCCCCTTGCCAAAGTGAGTGACACTAACATATGTAAGTGCATCTAACTTGGCACGCGGAGGGAGCCTCCATGACCGGCACGACGACCCCTGGGCCACGCGGGCCCCTGCGCCGCATCCTCACGCTGGCCGGCACGTTGCTGGTGGGGGCGGGCGCCGCGGCGGCGGTGGTCGCGGGCTATTCCGTGCTCGCCTTCGAGGCCGGGGCGCTGGCCCGGGACGCGGCGCCCCCGACGCCGGTCGCGGTGATGACGGTCGACCTTGCCCCGGGCTACACGGTCACGCGGCGCTTCACCGGCACGGTGGAGGCGGCGGCGCGCACCGATCTCGGCTTCGAGCTGGGCGGGCGGCTGACGGAGATCCTGGTGGAGGAGGGCGATGTCGTCGCGGCGGGCGCGGTGCTGGCGCGGCTCGACACCAGCGCCCTGATCCCCGAGCGCGCGGCGCTGGAGGCCGAGCTGGCGGGCCTTGCCGCCGACGCCGAGCTGGCCCGGCTGACGCTGGCGCGCAACGACGCGCTGGCCGACCGGGGCGTGCGGTCGGTCGCGGCGCTCGACGACGCGCGGCTGGCGCTGGCCCGGGCCGAGGCCGGCATGGCGGCGCTGGGCGCGCGCATCGCGGGCGTCGACGTGCAGCTGCGGAAATCGGTGCTGACCGCGCCCTTCGCGGCCCGCGTCGGGGCGCGGCTGGCCGACCCGGGGCAGACGGTGGGCGCGGGCCAGACCGTGCTGGTGCTGTTCGACGCGGCCCCGCCGCAGGTACGGGTGGGCTTGCCGCCCGAGCTTGCGGCCACGCTGTCGGTGGGGGATGTCGTGGCGGTCGAGGCGGGCGGCACGCTGCGGGACGCGACCATCCGGCAGATCCGGCCCGACCTCGACCCCGGCACGCGCAGCCGGTCGGTGGTGCTGGACCTGCCCGGGGGCGCGGCGCCGGTGCTGGGCGACACGGTCGCGCTGCGGCTGGCGCAGGCGGTCGCGGACCCGGGCTTCTGGGCGCCGCTGTCGGCGCTGCGCGAGGGCGCGCGGGGGTCGTGGTCGGTGATGGCCGTCGAGGCGACGCCCGACGGCGACCGGGCGCGGCCCGCCGCCGTAGAGGTCATCCACAGCGACGGCGCCCGGGTGTTCCTGCGCGGCGCGCTGCCCCCCGGCGCCCGGCTGGTGGCCGAGGCGCCCGACCGGGTGGCGCCGGGCCAGCCCGTGCGCGCGCTGGAGTAGGCGCGATGGACACCCTGTTCTTCCGCCGTCCCCGCCTCGTGGTGCTGGCGCTGCTCGTCATCCTGTCCGCCGGCCTGTCCTCGCTGGTCTCGATCGGCCGGCAGGAGGACCCGACCATCACCAACATCTTCGCCACCGTCACCACGGTCTTTCCCGGCGCCGACCCGGCCCGCGTCGAGGCGCTCGTGACCGCCAGGATCGAGGAGGAGCTGCGGACCATCCCCGAGATCGCCGAGATCACCTCGACCTCGGCCACCGCCATCTCGGTCGTCAGCGTGGAGCTGATCGAGACGCTGGCGCCCGAGACCATCGAACAGGTCTGGGCGCAGGTCCGCGACGCGGTGGAGGACGCCCGGCGCGCCTTTCCCGACGGCGTGCTGGACCCGGACTTCGACAGCGACGGGGCAGGGGGCTACGCCGCGATCTTCGCCCTGACCATGCCCGAGGGCTTCAACCTCGCGCGGGCGGGCCGCGAGGCCGAGGCGCTGGCCGACCGCATCCGCCGCGTGCCCGGCACCAGCCTCGTCGACCTGCACGGGCTGCCCGAGGAGGAGATCCTCGTCACGCTCCACCCCGACCGCGCCGCCGCGCTGGGCCTGACCGCCGACGAGGTCTCGGCCGCCATCCGCGCGGCGGACGCCAAGGTGCAGGCCGGCCGCCTGCGCGGCGACGAGACCGACCTCGTGCTGGGCATCACCGGCGAGATCACCTCGCTCGACCGGCTGCGCGCCGTGGTGCTGCGCGAGGACGCCGCCGGCCGCGTCACGCTTCTGGGCGACGTGGCCGAGGTGACGCGCGGCCCGCGCCTGCCGCTGGCCGAGGCGGCGATGTACCAGGGCCGCCCGGCGATCCTGGTCTCGGCCCGGTTGAGCGAGGGGCTGCAGGTCGACCGCTGGATGGGCGACGTCGCGGCCGCCGTCGCCGAGCAGGCGCGCGGCCTGCCCTGGGGTCTGTCGGTCGAGACGGTGTTCGACCAGAGCCGCTACACCGTCGCGCGCCTCGCCGAGGTCGGGCTGAACATGGTCATCGGCGTCGCGCTGGTGGTGGCGGTGCTGTTCGTGACGCTGGGCTGGCGGTCGGCGCTGATCGTGGCGATGGTGCTGCCGGTGGTGTCGCTCGCGTCGCTGGCCACGCTGAACGCGCTGGCGGTGCCGATCCACCAGATGAGCGTGACCGGCCTGATCGTGGCGCTGGGGCTGCTGGTGGACGCGGCCATCGTGATGACCGACGAGGTGGGCAAGCGCCTGGCCGCGGGGCTGGCGCGGTTGCAGGCGGTCGCCGACGCGGTGCGCCGCCTCGCCCTGCCGCTGGCCGCCTCGACGGTGACGACCGTCCTGTCCTTCCTGCCGCTCCTGCTGCTGCCGGGGCCGGCGGGCGATTTCGTGGGCGCGATCGCGGTGGCGGTGATCGTGATGCTGGCCTGGTCCTTTGCCGTGGCGGTGACGATCACCCCCGCCCTTGCCGGGCACTGGTTGCGGCAGGGCACCGGCGCGGCCGCGCGGGACGGGGTTGTTATGCGGGGCTTCCGGGCGGCGCTGGCGCTGTCGATGGCGCACCCGCTGCGCAGCGTGATGCTGGCGCTGGCGCTGCCGGTCCTGGGCTTCCTGTCGCTGCCCACGCTGACGCCGCAGTTCTTTCCGGGCGTGGACCGGGACCAGTTCCACATCGAGCTGGACCTGCCCCCCGGCACCGGCATCGCCGAGACGCTGCGCGTGGTCCGCGCGGTCGACGCCCGGCTGGCCGGGGAAGACGACATCCGCGACGTGGCCTGGGTCGTCGGCCGCTCGGCCCCGGCCTTCTACTACAACATGGTCGGCGACCGGGAGCAGGCCCCGGCCTTTGCCCAGGCGCTGATCCGCACCGCCTCGCCCGAGGCCACCGCCCGCCTGCTGGACGAGCTTCAGGCCGAGCTTCCGCCCGCCTTCGCCCACGCCCGCCTTGTCCTCCGCGGGCTGACCCAGGGCCCGCCGGTCAACGCGCCGGTGGAGCTGCGGCTGGTCGGCCAGGACATCGACGCGCTGCGCCGCGCGGGTGACGAGCTGCGCGCGATCCTCGCCGGCGTCTCCACGGTGGTGACGGTGCGCAGCGAGGTCGCGGGCGGCGCGCCGCAGCTGACGCTCGAGGTCGACGAGGCGCGGGCGCGGCTGCTCGGGCTCGACCTCGGCCAGATCGCCCGGCAGATGGAGGCGGGGCTGGAGGGGGTCACCGGCGGCTCGCTGCTGGAGGGCACCGAGGAACTGCCGGTCCGGGTGCGGCTGGGCGCCGGGCTGCGCGGCGACGCGGTGGCCATCGGCGACATGCCGATCCTTCCGCCCGGCGCGGCGCAGGTGGCGGCGTCGGGCCGGTTCCCCGCCGTGCCGCTCTCGTCCCTCGGGACGCTGCGGCTGGAACCCGCGCAAAGCACCATCACCCGCCGCAACGGCGAACGCGTGAACACCGTTCAGGCCCATCTCCTGCCCGGCGTCCTGCCGGCCGAGGCGCTGGCCGAGGCGACGGCGCGGATGCAGGCCGCGGGCTACGCCCCGCCCCCCGGCATCCGGCTCGAGACCGGCGGCGACAGCGACGCCCGCGACAGCACCGTGCGCGCGCTGGTGGCGCCGCTCGGCCTGATCGTGACCCTGTCGATCGCGGTGGTGGTGATGACCTTCAACTCGTTCCGCCTGACCCTGATCGCCTTTGCGGTCGCGGGCCTGTCGGCCGGGCTGTCGATCCTGGCGCTGGCGGTGTTCGGCTACCCCTTCGGGATCAACGCCATCATCGGCGTGATCGGCTCCGTCGGCGTGTCGATCAACGCGGCGCTGATCGTGCTGTCGGGCCTGCAGGAGGACGCCCGCGCCAGCGCCGGGAACCGGGCCGCGATGGTCGACGTGGTCGCGGGTTCGGCGCGGCACATCACCTCGACCACGGTGACGACGGTGGGGGGCTTCCTGCCGCTGATCCTGGGCGGGGGCGGGTTCTGGCCGCCCTTCGCGATGGCGGTGGCCGGCGGCGTGGCGCTGTCGGTGACGCTCGCCTTCGCGATGACGCCGCAGCTCTTCGCCCTGACCCTCCCGCGCCGCCGCCTTGCCGATGTCGCGCCGGCCGAGGACGCCCGTCCAGGGATCGACGTGGCCCTGCCGGCCCTGCGCCTCGCGGGGGAATGACCGGCGGCCCCCCTGCGGTCAGGGTCCGCCGCCGCGCGGGGTCGGTCTGCGTCAGACGATGACGATGTCGTCCAGCAGCAGGCTGGTGTTGGTGAGCCCGTTGATGGTCAGCGTGTTGCCCCCGCCGAAGTCCAGCACGGTGTTGCCGCCCACCACCGACCCGAAGGCCGAGATGACCTGCGCGACCGTCAGCCCGCCGCCCCACATCGCATCGTCGAGGTGGATCTCGTCCACGTCGTTCTTGAAGTCGGTGATCACGTCGAGACCTTCGCCGAAGACGAACACATCGGCGCCGATATCCCCGGTCAGGGTGTCGTTGCCCGCACCGCCGTCGAGCGTATCGTTGCCGCCGCCGCCGAAGACCCGGTCGTTGCCCGCGTCGCCAAACAGCACGTCGTGGCCCGCCAGGCCGTAGACCTGGTCGTTGTCGCCGCCGCCATGGATGGTGTCCCGTCCGCCGTTCCCGAACAGCCAGTCCCGCCCGTCGCCACCGTCGAGCCAATCGTGGCCGGGCATGCCGTAGAGACGATCGCCGTCATCGCCCCCCTCAAGCCGGTCGTCCTCGGCGTAGCCGAACAGCCAATCGCGCCCGCTTCCGCCGATCAGGTGATCCTCACCGCGCTGGCCGTGCAGCACGTCGTTGCCGTCGCCGCCCTCCAGCAAGTCGTTACCGGCCTCGCCCCAGATGGTGTCGCTCCCGGCACCGCCATGGACCGTATCGTCGCCGGCACCGCTCCGGATCGAGTCATGGCCACTGCCCGTGCGAACCCAGTTGTCGTTCGCATCACCGGTCATGACGACGTTCACCGATCCAATGAAGTCGAGCGCTTCAATATTGACTATGGTGTCGGAAAGGATCGGGTTGCCGAGACGCCCGATGTAGCCGGTGACGAAGTTCACCTCGAGGATGTAGGTTCCAGCGGCGACACTCGAGACATCCACGAACATCGTGTCGAAACCGTCACCGCCGTCATAGGTGTCGCTGCCTGACGTGTTGTAGAGAACGTCATCCCCTGCGCCGCCATAGACGCTGTCGTCGCCTGTGCCGTCAATCAGGGTGTCATTTCCGGCTCCCCCGTCGATCGTGTCGTTGCCCTCCAGGCCTTCGACGTAGTCGTCGCCGCGGCCCAGGAGGATCATGTTGCCGAGGCTGTTCCCATGGATCGTGTCGTTGCCGTCGCCCGTCGCGACGTTCTCGAAGACGCCGGCGATCGCCACGGGGCCCGAGCCGCCGAACGCGAAGCTGTCGACCAGATCGACGAACACACCCGTGGTCACCGCCGCGAAGTTCAGCCAGTCGACGCCGCCGTTGAGGTCCGCGATGGAGCCGCGGGCGGCCTCGAACGCGGCGTAGGTCACGTAGTCGTCGGTGAAGGTGTAGACGTCGTTGTTGTCGGGCGTCTCGCCATTGAAGGCCAGCGTGAAGCCGGTCAGCGTCCCGAAGTCCCCGAACCCGTCGGTGTCGGTGATGCTCAGCGTCCATTGCCCCAGCGAGGACATGCCCAGCGCGGCGGCCACCCCGAAGGTGTAGCCGTTGAATGTCGCGCCGGCGCCATTGCCGTCCATCAACTCGAACTCGGTGCCGTCCGGCGCGACCAGCACGATGGTCAGGGCGCCCGAATAGTTGTGGGTCAGGTCCACCTGGACGTAGAGGTATTCGATGTCGATGTCCGTCGTGACGTTCAGCGTGTGCGTGATCGTGCTGAAATCGTTCAGGGCCAGCGACACCGTGCTGGATGCGAACTCCTCCAGGTAGAAATCCATGTTGGCGGTGGTCTGGGCCGGCCCGTGGATGATGCTCCAGACCTCGGCGAGGCGCACGGCGGCCAGGGCGTCGATCATGCCGTAGCCGTAATTGATGTGGTAGGTCAGCCCGCCGCCGTTCCAGGTGCCGGCGCCGTTGGAAAACCAGGCGCCGTCTTCGAACCCGGCCGCGCCCGAGCCGAAGGCCGAGCCGGTGTGGCTTGCCGACATGGCGAGGATCTGCTGCACGTCGCGCCAGCCGAGGTCGGGGTTGGCCTCGAGCATCAGGGCGATCACGCCCGACACCACCGGGGTCGCGGCCGAGGTGCCGCCGAAGCTGTCCGTGTAGTCGCCGGGATCGTAGCCGGCGCTGCCGGTGAGGTCGGTGGTGACCGAGGCCGCCGGTGCCGCGATCAGCAGGTTCACGCCCCAGTTGGAGTAATTCATCGTGTCGCCGTTGATGTCGGTCGCGGCGACCGAGATCACCTCGTGCGGCACGTTGAGGTGATCGTTCTGGGCACTCGGGTTGTCCGTGAGGGCATCGTTGCCGGCGGCCTTGACGATGATGGTCCCGAGACCGCCCCGGCCCGTGGCCACCGCAATGCCCACGGCAATCGCCTCGTCCTGTGCCCAGCCGGGGTTGCTGATGTCGACGGACGAGCTGAAGCCGTATGTGCCCCAGGAATTGCTGACGATGTCGTAGTTCGCCATGTCGTAGAAGGACTGCAGCAGGTACGGCCCGACCTGCACGTCCTCGAGGAAATCGACGCTGGTGATCGTGGCGCCCCAGGCGACGCCGATGCCGCCCTCGCCGTTGTTCTCCGCCGCGATGATGCCGGCGCAGGCGGTGCCGTGTCCATCGAACTGGCTGTTCGGATCCCCGTCGTCGTAGGGCAGTTCGAGGCTCTCGTCGTAGTTGCCGTCGAGGTCCGCGTGGGTCTGTTCCACCCCGTCGTCATAGACGGCGACCACGACGCCGTATCCGCTGTAGTCCGCCCAGACGGCCTCGATGTCGCCGATCAGGTTGAAATGCCACTGGAGGGAATAAAGCGGGTTTGAGGCAAACGACACGTCAGGAATCCTCGTCACGAATAGCCGAACGACCGGCCGGTCCATTACGCAGGCATTAAGACTTCAAACCGGATTCGGAGCAAGAAGATCGTCGGCAGCGCGCGGGGCGATGCCGGGCGTCCGGCCGGCCAAGCCCCCGCCGGTCAGGGACGCGCCGGTTCCGTCCGCGCCTCGCGCGCCGCCTGCTGCCCCGCGATGCGGCCCAATACCACCGCCGAGAGGAGGCCGTTGCCCGACAGGTAGCCGCTGTCGCCCGTGCCCGACACGCCCACCGCCGCGCCGCCCGCGGCGAAGAGGTTGGGCAGGGCGCCGCCGTCCTGCCGCCGCACCCGCGCCTGCGCCGTCACGTCGAGCCCGCCCTGGGTGTGGAACAGGGCCCCCGTGACCCGCACCGCGCGGTAGGGCGGGGCAAGCGGCGGGCCGGAGAAGCGGCGGCCGAAGGCGTCGGTGCCGTCGCGGGGCAGGGCGGCGAGCGTCGCCGTCAGTGCCGCCTCGGGCAGTCCGGTGACGCGGGCGAGGTCCGCCACGCTGTCCGCGCCCCGGATCGCGCCGATGGCCTCGGCGTCTTTGAAGTCCTGGAACTGCCGCGCGATGGCGGCGATGCGGTCGTCGAAGATGGTCCAGGCGATGCCCTCGGGCTGGGCCATGACCGCGCGGGCGGCCTCGGAATAGCCCTGGCTTTCGTCCCAGAACCGCGCGCCGTGCAGGTTCACCTGCACGCCGCCCGCGGTGATCACCGCCCAGCTGATCAGGACGCCCTGCGGGTGGGCGACGTTGCCGTGCCCCTGGTAGGCGCCGAGGTGCAGGGTGCGCGCCCCCAGCGCCTCGCCCCACGTCACGGCGTCGCCGCGGTTGCCGTCATGGCCGAACCAGAGCGCGCCGGCGATGGCGGGCATGTGGCGCGCCACCATCTCGCGGTTGCCGCCATAGCCGTTGCAGGCCAGCACAAGCGCGTCGCAGCCGATCCGCTCGGGGCCGTCTGGCCCCTGCAGCTCCACCCCGGTGATGCGGTCGCCGTCGCGGAACAGCGTCACCGCGCGGCGGTTGCAGACGATGTCGAGGCCGCGCGCCTCGCAGGCGGCGCGGAGCCGGTCGATCAGCTCGCGGCCCGCACGGCTGGGCAGCCCGTGCATCCGGCGGCGGGAATGGCCGGGGTAGTCGAAATCCTCGACCAGCGAGAAGGGCAGGCCGTGGCGGTCGGCCAGCCACTCGATGGCGGGGCCCGCGCCTGTGGCCAGCGTCTCGACCAGCTCGGGCGGGTTTTCCCCCTTGGCCTTGTTCTGGATGTCGGCGGCGAAGCGGGCCGGGTCGTCGTCGATGCCCGCCGCGGCCTGGAACCGGGTGCCGGCGGCCGGGATCAGGCCGGCCGACAGCGCGGTCGAGCCCGCGGGCAGCGGATCGGCCTCGACCACCAGCACCTCGCCGCCCTCGTCCGTGGCCGCCAGCGCCGCGATCAGGCCGCAGGCGCCGGCGCCGATGATCAGGATCGGGACATGGAGGTCAAAGCCCCCGGGCGGGGTCGGTGCGACGGGCATGCTCAGCCCCTCGGCTCGCCGTCGTAGCGCTTGCCGAGCGCCAGCATCTCGGCGGTGCCGATCCGCGCGTTCAGCCCGTCGAAGTCGAACATGCGGTCGGCGAAGGGGCGGTTGCTGCCCTCGGCGCGGAGGCTCCGGTAGTAGTCCTCGGCGCTGCGGGCCAGCGCGCGGACGATGCCGCCCGGGAAGATCACGATGGAGAAACCCAGCGCCTCGAGGTCCGCGGCGCTGCGCAAGGGTGTCGCGCCGCCCTCGACCATGTTCGCCAGCAGCGGGATGCGCCCGCGGAACCGGGCGGCGGCGGCGGACAGCTCCGCCTCCGACCGCAACGCCTCGATGAACAGCACGTCGGCGCCGGCCGCGACATAGGCCTCGGCCCGGTCGAGCGCCGCCTCGAAGCCCTCGACCGCCACGGCGTCGGTGCGCGCGATGATCAGCGTCTCGTCCGAGGCGCGGGCGTCGGCCATCGCGGCGATCTTGCCGGCCATCTCGGCCGCGGGGATCAGCGACTTGTCCGACAGGTGGCCGCAGCGCTTGGGGTAGGTCTGGTCCTCGACCTGCAGGGCGCTGGCGCCCGCGCGCTCGTAGACCCGCATGGTGCGCTGCGCGTTCAGCGCGTTGCCGAAGCCGGTGTCGGCGTCGATGATGACGGGCAGCCCCACCCGGTCGCGCACCAGCGCCATGGTGTCTGCCATCTCGGATACCGACGTCAGCCCGATGTCGGGCCGGCCGAGGCGCGTGTAGGCGACGGCGGCGCCCGACAGGTACAGCGCCTCGAACCCGGCCTGCTCGGCCAGCGCGGCGGTCAGCCCGTCGTAGACGCCGGGGGCAACCAGGATCTCGTCGCGGGCGAGGCGGGCGCGCAGGCTCATGTCAGCCCCTCCAGCACCTCGGCGCAGGTCATCACCGGCGTGATCGAGCCGAGCGAGACCAGCGTCGCCTCGTGCACCTCGGGGCGGAAGGCCGCGCAGCCGTCGGACAAAAGCACCGTGTGGATGTTGCGCAGATGCGCGTCGCGCACCGTCGAGGCGACGCCGCCGTTGGTGACGATGCCGCCCACGATCAGCGTGTCGATGTTCAGCGCGCGCAGGATGTATTCCAGCCGCGTCTGGTAGAAGGCGGAATAGGCGACCTTTTCCACAGTGTAGTCGGCGGGCTTCAGCGCGTCGACGAGGTCGTGGCCGAAGGCGCCGGGCGCGAAATCGCCCTTGCCGAGGAAGGGGCGCAGTTTCTTGAGGTGCGGCGCGATCAGGGGTTCGCCGCCCGGGCCGGGGACCAGCGTGAACTGCGCGCTGATGTAGGTTCCGCCCTTCGCCCGCAGCGCGTCGGCCAGCGGGCGGATGCGGGCGGGCAGGGCGGCGATGGCGTCCGACCCCTGCCCGGCGCGGCCATAGGCGCCGTCCGGGTGCAGGAAATCGTTCTGCAGGTCGATGGTCAGGAGTGCTGTGCGCGCAGGGTCGAGCGTGTCGTCCATGTCAGGCCCCCTCCGGTGTCAGGATGGTGTTGCCGAAGCGGTCGACGCGGCCGACGAGGCCGGGGTCGACCAGCACGGTGGTGTCGGGCTGCACCAGGATCGCGGGGCCGCGGATCTCGGCGCCGACGGGCAGGGACAGGCGGTCGTAGATCGCCGTCTCGTGCCATTCCCCGGCGAAATGCACCTGGCGGCTGCCGGTGCGGGCGGCCTCGAGGCTGCCGCCCTCGGGCGCGAGGGTGGCGAGGTCGAACTTGGGCCGCCGGCCGATCACGGCCGTGCGCAGGTTCATCACCCGCCGTGTGCCGGCCTTCAGCAGCCGGCCATAGGTCGCGCGGTAGGTGGCGTCGAAGGCGGCCTCGATCCCGGCCACGCTGGGTGCGGCGACCCGGCCGTCCGTGACGGGGACGGGCAGGGGCACGGCGACGGTGTGGGTCTGGCCGACATAGGCCATGTCGAGCTCGAACAGCACCTCGCGCGCCTCGAAGCGCGACCGGGCGGCGTCAAGCAGCGCCAGCCCCTCGTCGACATGGCGCTGCATGACGTCGCGCAGCGCATCGGTATCCAGTCCCGCGGTCAGGCTGTTCACCGTCTGCACGAAATCCTGCCGCATGTCGGCGATCACGCAGCCCATCGCGCTGGTGACGCCGGGGTAGCGCGGCACGATGGCCCGGCCGATGCCGACCTCGCGCAGCATCGCGCCCGCATGCAGCGCGCCGCCGCCGCCGAAGGGCATGAAGGCAAAGCGCTTGGGGTCGAAGCCGCGTTCGATCGACACGAGGCGGATCGCGCCGGCCATCCGGGAATTGGCGACGGTCAGGATCGCCTCGGCGGCCTCCAGTGTCGTCAGGCCGAGGGGCGCGCCGACATGGGTGTCGATGGCGCGCGCCGCGGCGTCCACGTCGAGGCGCGCCAGCTTGCCGCCGATGGGCTTGTCGGGGTCGATCCGGCCCAGCACCACGTTGGCATCCGTCACCGTGGGCCGGGTGTTGCCCTGCCCGTAGGCCACCGGGCCGGGGGTGGAGCCGGCGCTTTCGGGGCCGATGTTCAGAAGGCCGCCCTTGTCCACCCAGGCGATGGAGCCGCCGCCCGCGCCGATGGTGGTGATCTCGATCATCGGCGTGCGCACCACCATGCCGAAGTCGATGGCCGTCTGCGGCGCGAGCTGCGACCGCCCGCCGGCGATCAGCGCCACGTCGAAGCTGGTGCCGCCCATGTCGCCGGTGATGACGTTGTCGAACCCGGCCGAGCGCGCGATGTGCCCCGCCGCGATCACGCCCGCCGCCGGGCCCGACAGCGCCGTGCGCACCGGCAGGCGGCAGGCGGTGTCGGTGCCCATGACGCCGCCGTTCGACTGCACGATCAGGAACTCGCCGCCGAAGCCGCCCTTCGTCAGCGCGGCATCGAGCCGGTCGAGGTAGCCCGACACCTCGGGCTGCAGGTAGGCGTTCAGCGCCGCGGTCGAGAACCGCTCGAATTCGCGGATCTCGGGCAGGATTTCGGACGATGCGCTGACATGGGGGTTGGGCCAGATCGCGCGCACGGCCTCGACCGCGCGGGCCTCGTTCTCGGGGTTGGCATAGGCGTTGGCGAACAGGATCGCCACGGCCGCGCAGCCGCGGTCCAGCAGCGTCTGCGCCGCCGCGCGCACCGCCTCGAGGTCGACGGGCGTGCGGACCGTGCCATCGGCCAGCGTGCGCTCGGGCACCTCCAGCCGCAGGTCGCGCGGCACCACCGGGTCGAAGTCGCCGCGCAGGCCCCAGGTCCGGGGCCGGTCGCGGCGCCGCATCTCCAGCACGTCGCGCAGGCCCGCGGTGGTGATGACGCCGATCCGCGCGCCCTTGCGTTCCAAGAGCGCGTTGGTCCCGGCGGTCGTGCCGTGCACCACCACGTCGACGCCCGACAGGTCGTCGACCTGCCGCGCGATGCCGTCTAGGAAGCCGCCCGACTGGTCGGGCCGCGTCGTGGGCACCTTGGCGACGCTGGCCGCGCCGGTTTCCTCGTCCAGCACGAAGACATCGGTGAAGGTGCCGCCCACGTCGACGCCGATCATGCGGCTCATGGCCGAACCTCCTGCCAGGCGGGCCCGTAGGCCTCGGTCGCGGCCTCGGGGGTCAGGTAGCCGAGCGCCACGTCGCGGGCGACCGCCTCGGGCGCGCGGTCCGCGGGCGCGCCGTAGCCGCCGCCGCCGGGGGTCTCCAGCCGCACGGCCTGCCCCTTCTGGAGCTTGATCCCCAGCATCTTGGACGCCAGCGGCGGGCTGTGCCAGCCATCGGCCTGTTCGTAGTGAAAGACGTTCTTGGCCGCCGGCGCGCCGCCTGCCACGCCCTGCGGGGCGAAGCGGCCGCGCTCGCCGAACAGGAACGCCTCGGCCTTTTCCTCCAGCAATTCGATCTCGTAGACGGCACCCAGTCCCCCGCGGTGGGCGCCTGCGCCCGCGCTGTCGGGGCGGAGCGCCCATTGCCGGAACATCACCGGGTAGGCGGCCTCGAGGATCTCCATCGGCGGGATCGTCGCGGTGGAGATCGGCGCGTTGCCGTGGTTGAGCCCGTCGCTCTCGCTGCTGCCGCCATGGCCGCCGCCGTAGAAGCTGAACATCACCCAGCGCTGCCCGTTCGCGCGCTTGCCCGCGATCGACAGGGCGTTGATCGTGCCGTAGGCGTTCGCCACCACCCGGTCGGGCGCGGCCTGCGCGGCGGCGGAAAAGATCACGTCGATCATGCGCAGGATGGTCTCGGTGTAGCCGCCCACCGGCGCCGGGAACTCGGCCGCCAGCAGCGAGCCCTCGGGCACGCGCACCTCGATCGGGCGCATCACGCCCGCGTTGGCGGGCAGGTCGGGGAAGATGTGCTTGATCGCGACATAGGCCGTCGCCACGGCGGTCGGCCGCGCGATGTTCACCGGGCCGGCCGTCACGGGCGCGGTGCCCGCGAAATCCAGCACCATCCGGTCGCCCGCGATCTCCAGCGCCACGCGGATCGGCAGGGCGGTGTCGGTGATGCCGTCGTTGTCGAGGTAGTCCGTCGCCTCCCAGCGCCCGTCGGGCAGGCCGGACAGCTCCGCCCGCATCAGCGCCTCGGCCCGGTCCTGCAGCGCGTCGAGCGCCGCGCGCACCGTGTCGGTGCCGTAGTCGTCGAGAAGCTCGTCGAGCCGCCGCACGCCCAGGTCGAGCGCGCCCAGCTGCCCGTTCAGGTCGCCCTGCGCCGACTGCGGCAGGCGGGTGTTGCGCAACAGGATGTCGACGATGTCCTGCTGCAGCACGCCCGCGCGCACCAGCTTGACGGGCGGCAGGATGAACGCCTCCTGGAACGCCTCGGTCGCGGACGGGTTGTAGTTGCCCGGCACCGCGCCGCCCACGTCGTGCCAGTGGCCGACGCTGGCGAGGTAGCAGAACAGCTTCCCGTCGCGGAAATAGGGCCGCACCAGCCGCATGTCCGACAGGTGCGTGCCGCCCATGTGGGCGTCGTTGAAGATGTAGATGTCGCCGTCGGCCAGGTCGCCCGCCTCGGCGGCCTTGTCGATCACGGCCTTGACGGCAAAGGACATGACGCCGACGAAGATCGGCAGCCCGGCCTTGCCCTGCACCAGCGTGTCGCCGGTGACGGCGTGGTAGAGGCCGTGGCTGGCGTCATGGGCCTCGGCGATGATCGGGTTGAAGGCGGCGCGGAACAGCGTCGCGTCCATCTCGTCGGCGATCTGCTCCATGCGGCCGGCGAGGACGGCAAGGGTGATGGGGTCGATGGCGGCACTCATCGCGGGCGCACCTCGCCAAGGTCGTTCCAGACGTCCTGCCGGGTGATGAGGCCCCCCGTCACCTCGAAACGGTCGATGAAGCGGATGCCGGAAAAGGCCGTGCCGTCCGGCCATTCGCCGGCCAGCGTGCCGCGGGTGTAGACGACGGCCGCGCCGCCCGCGGGGAAGGCCTCGACCGCCTCGTAGGTCTTGGTGACGAAGCGGTAGCGGTCCTTGGCCCAGGCGACAAGCTCGGCCAGCGTCGTCATCGGCCCGGTGCCGGGGAACACCATGGCGAAGCCGTCGCCCAGCATTCCTTGCGCCGTGGCAAGGTCGCGGGCCTCCATCGCGCGGAGATAGGCCAGCACCAGCTCGGCGGGGTCGGGCAGGGCCGGGGCGGGGGACCGGGTCACGCCGCCGCGGGCGTAGTTGGCCGCGGCGTGTTCGTGGAGCATCACGGTGATCGCCTCGTCGGGCGCCGGAACCACGAAGCGCACCGCGTCGGTCAGCGCCGCGACCAGCCGGCGTTTCGCCTCCGGGGCGTAGCCTTCGAGGACATGGGCCTCCACAATCGGCATGGTCTGCCTCCCCAAAATCTGCACTTTCAGTAATACAGGTTTTGGGATATGCAAAGGTCAAAATACTTGGCTATCCATAGCCAGCCGGGTTGACCGGGGCCAAGCCGGCCCTAGCCTCCGGGGTCCAACAGGAGACGCGCCGCGGTGACGATCCACGCGCAACCGACACTGCCCGAAGGCGGCAAGGCCCGCCGGGTGTACCTGTTGCTGCGGGAAGAGATTTCAAACGGCGCTTTCGCCCCCGGGGTCCGCCTGCCGGGCGAGCACAAGCTTGCCGAGACCTTCGAGGTCAGCCGCATCACCATCCGCCGCGCGCTGGACGCGCTGGCCGCCGACGGCTGGATCGAGAAGCGCACCGGCTCGGGCTCGGTCGTGCTGCCACGCGACCCTGCCGAGCGGGGCATCGCCGCCGATTTCGCCACGCTGATCCCGCATCTGGTCGAGATGGACCGCGCCACCACCGCGCGGCTCCTGTCCTTTTCCTACGGCCCGGCCTCCGACGCCGTGGCCGACGCGCTGGGCCTGCCGCGCGGCGGCAAGGTGCAGTCGGCCGTGCGCGTCCGTTACCTCGGCGAACAGCCGTTTTCCCACCTCACCACCCATGTGCCCGAGGACATCGCGCAGGGCTATGGCGAGGCCGACCTCGCCACCCAGCCCCTGTTCCGCCTGCTGGAGCGCAGCGGCGTGACGGTGGCCGGGGCGCACCAGAGCGTGACCGCCGCGCTGGCGGTGCCCGATGTCGCCGCGGCGCTGGGGGTGTCCGTCGGCTCGCCGCTCCTGTTCGTGACCCGCGTGGTGCGCGACGCGCAGGGGCGGGGGGTGGAGCACCTGTCGGCGCTCTACCGGCCCGACCTGTTCCGGCTCGAGATGCAGCTGACCCGCGTCGGCAACGGCGAGCAGCGCCACTGGGCGCCGGTGATCGGGGCGCGCGAGCCATGACCGCACGGACGCTCCTCGACAAGCTCTGGGATGCGCACGAGATCCTGCGCCGCGCCGATGGCGCGTCGCTGCTCTGGGTCGACCGGCACCTGGTGCACGAGGGCTCGCACCACGCCTTCGGCAAGATTGCCGAGCGCGGGCTGCCGGTGGCCGAGCCGGGGCTGACCTTCGGCGTGGTCGACCACTACGCGCCGACCCGCGGCGGCCCGGCGACGCCCGCCATCGCCCGCATGATCGCCACGCTGGAGGCGAACGCGGCGGCGCATGGCATCCGGCTGTTCGGGCTGACCGATCCGGGGCAGGGGATCGTGCATGTGATCGGGCCCGAGCAGGGGCTGACGCTGCCGGGGCTCCTGATCAACTGCGGCGACAGCCATACCTCGACCCATGGCGCCTTCGGGGCGCTGGCCTTCGGGATCGGCGCGACCGAGGTGGCGCATGTGCTGGCGACCCAGACGATCTGGCAGAAGCGGCCGGCGGCGATGCGGATCACGGTCGACGGCCGGCTCGGGCCGGGCGTGGGGGCCAAGGACCTTGCGCTGGCCTGGATCGCCCGGCTGGGCGCCGACGGGGCGCGCGGGCACGCCATCGAGTACGCAGGGACCGCGGTGCGGGCGCTGTCGATGGAGGGGCGGATGACGCTCTGCAACCTGTCCATCGAGGGCGGCGCGCGCTTTGGCCTGATCGCGCCGGACGAGACCACCTTCGCCTATCTGAAGGGCCGCCCCCATGCGCCCGCCGGCGCCGACTGGGACCGCGCGGTGGCGGATTGGGCGGCGCTGCCGAGCGACCCGGACGCGGTGTTCGCCCGCGAGGTCACGCTGGACGCCGCCGAGATCGCCCCCATCGTCACCTGGGGCACCTCGCCCGAGGAGGCGCTGCCGGTGACGGCCACGGTGCCCGACCCCGCCGGCCTGCCGCCCGCCGACGCCGCGCGGGTGCAGGCGTCGCTCGACTACATGGGCCTCGTGCCCGGCCGGCCGCTGACCTCGGTCGCCATCGACCGGGTCTTCATCGGCTCCTGCACCAACGCCCGGATCGAGGACCTGCGCGCCGCCGCCGCCGTGCTGGCCGGGCGCACATCGCGGGTGCCGGGGCTGGTGTCGCCCGGCTCGCAGGCGGTCAAGGCGCAGGCCGAGGCCGAGGGGCTCGACCGCATCTTCGCGCAGGCCGGGCTCGACTGGGTCGGCGCGGGCTGTTCCATGTGCGTTGCGATGAACGGCGACAGCGTCGGCGCGGGCGAGCGCTGCGCCTCCAGCACCAACCGCAACTTCCGCGGGCGGCAGGGGCGCGATGCGCGCACCCACCTGATGTCGCCCGCCATGGTCGCGGCGGCGGCTGTCACCGGGCACCTGGCCGACGTGCGCCCCCTGCTGGCGGGGAGGGACGCGGCATGAGCGGATGGGCGCGACACGAGGGGCTTGCGGTCGCGCTCGACCGCGAGAACGTGGACACCGACCAGCTGATCCCGGCGCGCTTCATGTCGACGCCGCGGGCCGAGGGCTATGGCCGCTTCCTGCTGCACGACCTGCGCTTCGACGCGGGTGGCGCACCGGTGCCGAGCTTCGTGCTGAACCGCGCGCCGGGGGCGAGCGTGCTGGTCACGCGCCGCAACTTCGGCAGCGGGTCGTCGCGCGAGGCGGCGGTCTATGCGCTGGTCGATTACGGCATCCGCGCGGTGCTGGCCCCGAGCTTCGGCGACATCTTCGCCTCGAACGCCGTCAACAACGGCCTTCTGCCCGCCCGGATCGAGGCCGACGCCGCCGACGCCCTGATCGCCGCGCTGGGGCAGGGCACCGCGCCCGCCACAATCGACCTGGCCGCCGGCACCGCGACCGTGGGCGACACGACGCTGCCCTTCGCGCTCGACCCGGTCTGGCGCGAGAAACTGATCAACGGCTGGGACGACATCGACCTGACCCGCCACCACGCCGCCGCCATCGCCGCCTACCGCGCGCGGCTGGCGGCCGACCGAGCTTGGGCCATTCCGCGAGGGGAGCACGCCCGATAACCGCGCGACGGGCCCACCCGTCCGCACAACCAACGCCAGGGCACTGGCAACAGGGAGAGGAGAAACGAGGACATGAAGACGCAACTGGTGGCCGGCATCTTCGCCGGCGCGACGCTGGTCGGGGCCGCGGCCCAGGCCCAGCAGACGATCACGGCGGTGCACGCCTTCCCCGAGACGCTGATCTACACCCAGAGCTTCCTCGCCTTCGTCGAGGCGGTGAACGAGGCCGGCGAGGGCGTGATCCAGATCGAGGTCCGCGGCGGCCCCGAGGCGATCGGCACCTTCCAGCAGCCCGACGCCGTGCGCGACGGCATCGTGGACATGGTCTACACCCCGGGCTCCTTCTACGGCGGCGCGCTGCCCGAGAAGGACGCGCTGGTGGCGTCGAACCTGACCGCGATCGAGACCCGCGAGAACGGCGGCATCGCGCTGATCGACCAGCTCCACCGCGAGCGGATGGGCGTGATGTACCTCGGCTGGTTCGACAGCGGCGTGTGCTACAACCTGTGGACCCGCAACGAGCCCACCTTCGACGCCGACGGCAACCTCGAAGTCGACGGCCTGCGCCTGCGCGGCAACGCGGTCTACAACGCCTTCTTCACCAACTACCTCGGCGCGCAGGTGATCGACCTGCCCACCGGCGAGGTCTACTCGGCGCTGCAGAACGGCGTGGTCGACGCCACCGGCTGGACGCAGATCGGCCTGATCGACCTGCGCTGGAACGAGTTCCTGAACTACCGGATCGAGCCCTGCTTCTTCTCGACCGACCTGGGCGTCATCATCAACCTCGACACCTGGGAGAGCCTGACGCCCGAGGCGCAGACCATCCTGCAGGACGTGGCCATCCAGCACGAGATCAACAGCGTGAACGCGCTGCGCGAGCGCCGTGACCAGGACTTCGCCGCGCTGGCCGAGCAGGGGATGCAGGTGGTGGAACTGGAGGGCGAGGCCCGCGCCAACTACCTGCGCGCCGCCCGCGAGGAGACCTGGGCGCGGATGCGCGAGCTGATGGAGGCGAACCCCGCCCCGTCGTCCGACTACGACCGCCTGATCGAGCTGTTCTTCGACGCGAACGCCGACTGATCCGGCCCGACGACCCCGGGCCGGGGCGCCAATGCCCCGGCCCGACCCCACACTCGCCCGCGGAGCCCCCATGCGCGACCTCGTCCGCGTCTACGACGCCTTCCTGTCCCTGATGGCGCTGATCGCCGCCGCCACGCTGGTGTGGCTGATGGTGTCGGTCGTGGTGTCCGTGCTGATGCGCAACCTCGGGCTGCAACCCTTTGCCTGGCTGTTCACCTCGGCGGAATACGGGTTGCTCTACATGACCATGCTCGGCGCGCCCTGGCTCGTGCGCGAGAAGGGGCATGTCCACATCGAGCTTGTCACCGCGGCCCTGCCGCCGCGGGTGCGGCGCGTGGTCAGCCGGGCGGTCGCCGCGGGCTGCGTCGTGATCTCGCTGATCCTGGCCTGGTACGGCCTGCAGCTGTTCCTGACCAACATCGAGCGCAACGACTTCGATGTGCGCGCCTACTATTACCCCCGCTGGCTCCTGACGATCACCTTCCCGATCGCCTTCAGCTTCATGGCGGTCGAGTTCGCCCGCTTCGTCTTCGGCCCCGAGCTGATGCATTCCGGCGAGGCGGGGATCCACGAATGATGGAGTGGTACGAGGCCCTCGCGCTGCTGGTCGGCAGCATCATGGTGCTGATGGCGCTGGGGATGCCCGTGGCGCTGGCCTTTCTCGGCGCCAACATCCTCGGCGCCTGGATCTTCATGGGCGGCGAGCGCGGCGTGGTCGCGCTCCTGAACAACGGCTGGGGCGGGCTGACCACCTTCGCGCTGGTGCCGATCCCGCTGTTCCTGCTGATGGGCGAGATCTTCTTCCAGACCGGGCTCGGGGCGCGGATGTTCTCGGCCATCGACCGGCTGCTCGGGCGGCTGCCCGGGCGGCTCAGCTACGTCACCGTGCTGGGTGGCACCGGGTTTTCCACGCTGTCGGGCTCGTCCATGGGGTCCACCGCGCTGCTGGGGTCGCTGATGGTGCCCGAGATGGAGCGCCGCGGCTACAAGCGGCACATGTCCATCGGCCCGATCCTGGGCACCGGCGGGCTGGCCATCATCATCCCGCCCTCGGCGCTGGCCGTGCTGCTGGCGACGCTGGCGCAGATCGACGTCGGCGCGCTCCTGATCGCGGGGGTGATCCCCGGCCTGATCCTCGCGGGCTTCTACGTCGCCACGATCTACCTGCAGACCCGCCTCGACCCCACGGCCGCCCCCGCCTACGACGTGCCGAAACAGACCGCGGCCGAGAAGGTCTGGCTCCTGCTGCGCGACGTGGTGCCGATGATCGGCCTGATGGTCGTCATCGTCATCCTGATGATCAACGGCTTCATGACCCCGTCCGAGGCCGCGGCCTTCGGGGCGCTGGGCGTCCTGATCCTCGCCGCGCTCTACCGCTGCCTCAGCTGGGACGCGGTCAAGCGGTCGATCCGCGGCGCGCTCCGGGTCACGCTGATGGCCTACCTGATCGTGTTCGGCTCGGCGACCTTCAGCCAGCTGCTGGCCTTTTCGGGGGCCTCGCGCGGGCTGATCACCTGGGCCACGGGCTTCGAGCTCGACCCGATCATGATGCTGCTGGTGATGTTCGGGGTGCTGCTGATCCTCGGCATGTTCATGGAGCAGATCTCGATCATGCTCCTGACGGTGCCGATCTTCTTCCCGCTGGCCACCAGTCTCGGCTTCGACCCGATCTGGTTCGGGCTGATCATGCTGCTGGCGCTGGAGATCAGCTTCACGACGCCGCCCTTCGGCTTGCTGCTGTTCGTGATGAAGGGCGTGGCGCCTGCCGACACCACCATGCGCGAGATCTACCGGGCGGCCTTTCCCTTCATCCTGTGCTCGCTGCTGGTGGTGGCGCTCCTGATCCTGTTCCCGCCGCTGGCGACCTGGTTGCCGGGGCTGGGCTGAGGCGCCGGAATGCGGCTTGCCTTGGGGCCTCGTGAAAGGATATTTTCACGGGTATGTCACCCGCCCAGAAGGCCTCCTTCGTTGCGCGCATCCGGGACGCGATGCCCGGCCTCCACCGCAGCGAGAAGCGGCTGGCCGAGACGATCCTGAATTTCCCCGGCCAGCTCGCCAGCTATACCGCCACGGAACTCGCGCGGATCGCCGGCGTGTCGAACGCGACCGTCACCCGTTTCGTGCGCAAGATCGGCTATGCCTCCTTCGAGGAGGCCCGCCAGGCCGTGCGCGAGGAACAGACGGCCGGCACCGCGCTGTTCCGGGTGGCGGGCGAGGGGGCACAGGCGGGCGGGCAGCTCGCCCGCCACGCGGCGCAGTCGCAGCTGAACGTGGAGCAGACGCTCGCCCCCCTCGACGAGGCCGAGATCGACGCGCTGGTCGCCGCCATGGCCTCGGCGCGGCGGCTGTGGCTGGTCGGCTTCCGCGCCGGGCAGCCCTTTGCCCGCTACCTCGGCTGGCAGGTGCTGCAGGTGCGGTCGGATGTGACGGTGCTGCCCCGCGACGGGGAAACGCTGGCCGAAAGCCTCGCCGCGATCGAGCCGGCGGACTGCGTGATCCTCTTCGCGCTCCGTCGCCCGCCGCGGCTGCTGGATGCGCTGGCGGCCGAGCTGGCGCGCAGCGGCGCGGCGGTGGCGGTGCTGGGCGACGTGGCGCAGCTGTCGGCGCTCCCGGCCCGCTGGCACCTGCCTTGCGCCACCGCGGGGTCGGGGGCGCTGTTCAACCATGCCGGCGTGATGGCGTTGTGCGGGATGCTGGCCTCGCGGATGATCGAGCGCACCGGCGCCACCGGCCGCCGCCGGCTCAGCGCGATCGAGGACCTGCACGATTCGCTTGGCGAGATCTGAGCCGCCCGGCGGCGCGGCCGGTGCAAAAGGAGCGGTCAGACTGCCCCGCATGCTGCCTGTTTCTTGAGCGAACGCCGCCGCGCGACCGCGCCCCATCATGAAAAACTGTTTTCATGATGGCGAAACGGAGAAAAACTGGTTGCGCAAGGGATCACCCTTCCCGCCAGTTCCCGACCGAAAGGACCGCCTCCATGACCCAACTGAGAAAATCCGTTTTCGTCGCTGCGGCCGCCCTCGCGCTGCCCGGCGCCGCGCTGGCCCAGACCGTGCTGCAGGTGAATTCCTCGCTGCCCGAGGGCTCCTTCGCCCACGTGTTCCTGCAGGAATACGAGGCCCGCCTCGAGGCCGCGACCGACGGCGCCGTCGACGTGCAGATCTTCATGGGCAACACGCTCGGCTCCGAGGAGGACGTTCTGCAGGGCCTCTCGCTCGGCACCCACCACGCCTCGCTGTCGGCGTCGGCCATCGCCCAGATCAACACCCGCGCCGCCATCTTCGACCTGCCCTACCTGTTCGAGGACCGCGCCGCGGTGCAGACCTTCGCCGCCAGCCCCGCGGGCGAGATGCTAGCCGATGGCTTCGACGGCACCGGCATGGTGCTGGCCGCGATGTGGGACAACGGGTTCCGGCAGATCACCAACAACGTGCGCCCCATCGTCGTGCCCGCTGATCTGGAAGGTCTCAAGATCCGCACCCCCACCAGCCGCCAGCGCGTCGAGATGTTCAACACCCTCGGCGCCAACGCGACGCCGCTGTCCTTCGGCGAGGTCTACTCGGCGCTGGACCAGGGCGTGATCGACGGGCAGGAGAACCCCGCCCAGATCGTCGACAGCGCGCGCCTCTACGAGGTGCAGGAATACATGTCGCTGTCGAACCACGTCTACCTGCCGACCTTCCTGGTGTTCGGCGAGCCCTACCTCGCGGGCGTCGACCCGGCGCTGGCCGAGGCGATGCTGACCGTCGCGGCCGAGGTCGCGCCCTGGACCTTCGCCTGGGGTGACACCACCGACGCCGAGGTCGTGGCGGCGCTGGCCGACCGCATCGCGATCAACGAGATCGACTTCGCCGCCTTCCAGGCCGCCGCCGCGCCGCTCTACGAGAGCCCGACCTTCGTGGACGTGATCGGCGCCGACATGATCGCCGCGACCCGCGCCGCGCTCGGCATCGAGTGACCGAGACAGGAGCCCCCGCCATGACCGCCATCATCGCCCGCCTCGACCTCTGGCTCACGCGCCTGCTCGACTGGGCGGTGATCGGTCTGGCGGGGCTCCTGTTCTGCCTCCTGAACGTCGCGGTGTTCACCCGCTTCGTCCTGAACGACTCCGTGTCCTGGTCCGAGGAACTGCCGGCGCATGTGCTGGCGGTCCTCACCTTCATCGGCGCGGCCTACCTGACGCGGACGTCGGAACACCTCGGCTTCGACGCCGTGGTGCGCATCCTGCCCCCCGCCGCCAAGCGCGCGGTGATGGCCGGCAACCTCCTCCTGATGGCGTTCTTCGGCGGGCTGCTGGCGTATTACGGCGGCATCGCGGCGGCGAGTTTCGGCAGCCGGATGCTCATTTCCGTCGACCTGCCGATGGCGCTGTTCCGCTACGCCATGCCCGTGGGCGGCGCCCTGATCGCCGTCATCAGCCTCACGCGCCTCGCAGGTCTCCTGACCGGGCGGGTCGCACCCGACGACCTTTTGCCCGAAAGCGACGCGTGATGTTCCTCGATCCCGGCTGGATCATCCTGATCCTTCTCGTCGTCCTGCTGATCGCGGGGCTGCCCATCGCCTTCGTCCTCGGCGTGACTGCCGCGGTGATGATCCTGCTCGACCCCGCCGTGGTGCCGCAGATCATCGGGCTGATCCCCTTCGGCGGGGCCAACAACTACCTGCTGGTGGCCGCGCTCTTGTTCATGATCGCGGGCGAGGTGATGAACCAGGGCCGCATCGCGGAAAAGCTGATCGCCTTCGCCTCCAGCCTCGTGGGCCACATCCGCGGCGGGCTCGCCCACGTCAACATCCTGACATCGCTGTTCTTTTCCGAGATCTCGGGCACCGCCACCTCGGACGCGGCCGCGATCGGGTCGGTCATGATCCCGCAGATGAAGAAGCGCGGCTACCCCGCCGCCTTCGCCGCCGCCGTCACCTCGACCTCGGCGACCATGGCGATCATCGTGCCGCCGTCGCTGAACCTGATCCTTTACGCCTATGTCGCCAACGCCTCGATCGCCGAGCTGTTCGCGGCGGGCATCCTGCCGGGCATCCTGGTCTGCGGCCTCCTGATGGCGACGGCCTACATCATCTCGGTCAAGCGGGGCTATCCGACCGAGGGCGCCTTCGAGTTCCGCCGCGTGCTGGAAACCGGCCGCGACGCCGCGATCCCCCTGACCCTGCCGATCCTGATCCTTGTCGGAATCCTCGGCGGCATCTTCACCGCGACCGAGGCCGGCGCCATCGCGGCCTTCTGGTCGATCATCCTGGCGATGTTCCTCTACCGCACCATCCGGCTCGGCACGCTGGTCGACACGCTGCGGGTCGCGGGCAAGCGCAGCGCGATGCTGATGTTCATCGTCGCCACCTCGACGCTGCTGGGCTGGTACCTGACCAACCAGCGCATCCCGCAGGACATCGCGCAGGCGATCCTCGGGATCTCGGACAACTACTGGGTCGTGCTCGCCGCCATCAACATCTTCTTCCTGTTGGCCGGCACCATCATCCACGGCACCCCCGCGATCCTGATGCTGGTGCCGATCTTCCTGCCGCTGGCCGACCAGCTGGGCATCGACCGGGTGCATTTCGGCCTGATCCTGACGATCAACCTCGGCATCGGGCAGCAGACCCCGCCGGTGGCCTCGGTGGTGCTGATCACCTGCGCCATCGCCAAGATCTCCATCGCCAAGATCATCCCGTCGCTGATGTGGTTCCTGCTGGCGATGCTGGTGGCGCTGGTGCTGGTGAACCTGTTCCCGGCCATCGTGCTCTGGCTGCCCTCGGTGATCCTCTGATGCGGCTGCTGATCGTGAACCCCAACACCTCGCCCGGCGTGACCGCGCGGATCGAGGCCGCCGCGCAGGCGGTGGCGGGGCCGGGCGACCGCTTCACCACGGTCTCGGCCGCCTTCGGGCCGCCGCTGATCGTCACCGGCGCCGACGCCGAGGCGGCGACCGAGGGCGTGCTGGCCGCCATCGCCCAGCACGAGGGGCCGGTGGACGGCATCGTCCTGGCCTCCTTCGGCGACACCGGCGCCGACGAGGTGCGGGCGGCCTGGCCGGACGTTCCCGTCATCGGCATCGCCGAGGCGGCCTTTGCCGAGGCGGCCCGGATCGGCGGCCCCTTCGCCATCGTCACCTTCGCCCCCGAGGTCGCGCCGCCGCTGGCCGAACGCGCCGGCCGCCACGGCCTGGCCGACGCCCTCCTGCGGGTGGCCGCGCCCGAGGGCCCCCTGCACCACGACCCCGCCGAGGTGGCCGACGCGCTGTTCGGGCCCCTCCTGCGCCTGTCGCTCGACTGCGCGGCCGAGGGCGCGCGCAGCATCGTCATGGGCGGCGGCCCGCTGGCGGGGCTGGCCGCCCGCATCGCGCCCCATTGCCCGGTGCCCGCCATCGACGGCACCCAGGCGGCGGTCGCCCGGATGCGCGAGACCGTGAGCGCCTGAGACGCGCCCCCTGGCCGTGATTTCCCCCGCCCAACGCGAAAAATCGCGCTATACCTCACCTCAGGCCCGGAGGAGGGGCCGGGCGGCTTGGACAGGGGAGGACCAGGGATGCTTGCACGACTACTCGTTCCGGTGCGGGGCGACGGCATGGGGGAAACGGTGCTGGCCCACGCGGCGGCGCTGGCGCACCGGCACGGCGCGCACATCGTGGTGGCGCATTGCCGGGCGCGGCCCGAGGACATGATGCCCCACGGCATCCCGCTGCCGGCCTTCGCGCGCGACACCATGCTGGCGCAGGCCGCCCAGCTGGCCGACCAGGAGGAAAAGGCCCTGCGCGCGCGGCTGCACGAGCTGGCCGTGGGCCTCGACCTGCAGGAGACCGACAGCCCCTCGGGCGGGCGGGCCACGGTCGCCTTCGTCGAGGAATTCGGCACCATGCCCGACGTGATCAAGCACAACGGGCGGCTGGCCGACCTGATCGTGGTGGGCAAGCCCGACCGCGACCGCAACCTCGGCACCAACGCCCTGAAATCGGGGCTGTTCCAGACCGGCCGGCCGGTGCTGATGTGCCCCCGCGCCGAGACCGCCACGCCCGACTTCGGCGCCCGGATCGCGGTGGGCTGGAACGGGTCGATCGAGGCGGCGCGCACCGTGGCGCTGACCCTCGACCTCGCCGCCGCCGCCGAGGAGGTGACCATCCTCGCCGCCGGCAAGGGCAAGCCCCACGGCGCGACGCCCGAGGAGCTGCGGGAGTATTACCGCCTGCGCGGGATCACCGCCCGCATCCATCGCTTCGAGGCGCGCAATCCCGGCCTCGCCCTGCTGGACAAGGCGCCCGAGGTCGGGGCCACCCTGCTCCTGATGGGCGCCTACGGGCAGAGCCACGAGCGCGAGACGCTGTTCGGGGGCAACACGCAATCCGTTGTCGACAAAGCGGAATTGCCCGTGGTCATGGCGCATTGAAAGAAAATTTCGTTGCGCAAGAAAGTATCCCTTGAAGCGGGTTGATTGAAAGATAGTTACCCTCCCCAGATCGCTGCGGCGGCGCGGGCCCGAAAGACCCGCGTCCCGCGTCACGACGGAGGAGGAGTTGTCATGTCGATCACCAAGCGCACGTTCCTGACCCTGACCTGTGCGGCGACCCTCGCCGTCACGCCGGTCGTGTCCTTCGCCCAGGGCTGGGAGCCCCGGCGCCCCATCGATTTCGTCATCATGGCGGGCCCGGGCGGCGGCGCCGACCAGATCGCCCGCTTCATCCAGTCGGTGGCCGAGCGCTACGACCTGACCTCGCGCCCGCTGGTGCCGAACAACCAGGGCGGCGGCTCGGGCGCCGAGGCGCTCCTGTCGGTCAGCGGCACCTCGGACCCCGACCACACCATCCTCGTCACGCTGAACTCGTTCTTCACCACGCCCCTGCGGCAGGCGAACCTGGGCATCGACGTCCAGACCTTCACGCCGATCGCGATGATGGGGGTCGACCCCTTCGTGCTGTGGGTCCATGTCGACTCGGGCATCACCAGCTTCGACCAGTGGCTGGAAACTGTGCGCGGCATGAACGGCGAATACGTCATGGGCGGCACGGGCACCGGGCAGGAGGACAGCATCGTCATCGCCTTCCTGTCGGGGGCCTACGACCTCGACATCACCTACATCCCCTATGACGGCGGCGGCGCCGTGGCGCGCGACCTCGCGGGCCAGCAGATCATGGCGACGGTGAACAACCCCGCCGAGGCCAAGGGCTTCTACGAGGCCGGCGACTTCGTCCCTCTGCTCGCCTTCTCGGACGAGCGGCTGCCGGCCTTCCCGGACATCCCGACCGTGCGCGAGCTGGGCCACGATTTCTCCTACGCCAACCAGCGGGCCGTCGTCGGCGCGCCGGGCATGTCGGAGGAGGCGGCCGAGTACTACCGCGCCGTCTTCACCCAGGTCTACGAGAGCGAGGAATGGCAGGGCTACCTCGAGTCCGAGAGCCTGTCGCCCTTGTGGATGAACGCCGACGAACAGCGCGCCTACTGGACGACGCAGGTCGAGGCGCACCGCGAGCTTCTTGCGGCGCTCGGGCAGTGACGCCGGCGGCTTGACGGCAGCCTGACCGGCGGGGGACGACATGCGAAACGGTGAAATCGGCGCGGCGGGCGTTCTGGCGCTCTTCTCCCTCTACCTGATGTGGAAGAGCACCGAACTGCCTATCGGCTTCGTCGAGGGCCGGGGGCCGGGCGGCGGCGCCTGGCCCTTCTGGCTGTCCGCGATCATGCTGCTGTGCTGCGGGATGATCGCGCTGAACTGGTGGCGGCGGACAAGTCCGCCGTCGCAATCCGACGAGCCGTTCCTCGACGGACACGGCTGGCGGATGGTGGCGCTGGTCGGCGGAAGCCTGATCGGCTTCATCGCCCTGATCGACGTGGTGTCGATGTACGGCGCCATCGCGGTGTTCCTGGTGGTCTACCTGCGTTTCCTCGGGCGGCACTCCTGGGCCCTGACCCTGGTGCTGGCGCTCGCCATGCCGATCGGCTTCTTCTTCTTCTTCGAAGGCGCCATGCGGATCACCATGCCGAGCGGCATGTCGTTCACCGACCCGGTGTTCGACATCCTCTACGACATCATCTACTAGGCGCACCCCGATATGGAAATCCTTGGCCTTCTTTTCGACGGCGTGCTGATCGCCTTGCAGCCGCTGAACCTCGTGCTGATCCTGGTCGGCGTGACGCTCGGGCTGTTCATCGGGGCCATGCCCGGCCTCGGCTCGGTCAACGGGGTGGCGATCCTGTTGCCGATCACCTTCCTCGTGCCGCCGACGGGCGCGATCATCTTTCTCGCCGCGATCTACTACGGGGCGATGTACGGCGGCGCCATCTCGTCGATCACGCTGGGCATCCCCGGCGCCTCGACGGCGGTGGCGACCACCTTCGACGGCAGGCCGCTGGCGATGCAGGGGCGGGCGAGCCTTGCGCTGGTCACGGCCGCGGTGGCCAGCTTCGTCGGCGGGACCGTCGCCAACATCATCTTCACCGGCTTCGCGCCGCTCCTGGCCGGGGTGGCCCTGTCCTTCGGTCCGCCCGAGATCTTCGCGCTGATGCTGCTGGCGTTTGCCACCTTCGTCGGTCTCGGCACCGACGACATTCCCAAGACGATCTTCTCGATCTGCTTCGGCCTCGTGCTGGGCGCCATCGGCTTCGACCAGATCTCGGGCGCGCCCCGGCTGGTGCTGTTCGACATCAACGGCTTCCTGCAGGGCATCGGCTTCCTCGTGCTGGCGATCGGCGTCTACGGCATCGGCGAGATGCTCTGGACCATCGAGCAGACCCGCGGCGAGGTCGAGAACACCACGCCCAAGATGACCGCCAAGGGCATGGTCGCGGACACCGCCGAGGCCACGCGCAAGGGCTGGAAGGGCATGGGCATCGGCTCGCTGCTCGGCTTCTTCGTCGGCATCCTGCCCGCCGCGGGCGCGACGCCCGCCGCACTGATGGCCTATGGCGTCGCCAAGATGACCTCGCGCAGGCCGCAGAACTTCGGCCGCGGCGAGGTCGACGGCATCGCCGCGCCCGAGGCGGCCAACAACTCGGCCTCGACGGGCTCCATGCTGCCGATGCTGACGCTGGGCATTCCCGGATCGCCCACCACGGCGATCCTGCTCGGCGGCATGGTGATCTGGGGCCTGACCCCCGGCCCGCGCCTGTTCATCGAGGAGACGGAATTCGTCTGGGGCCTGATCGGGTCGTTCTACGTCTCGAACGTGGCCGCGCTCCTGATCAACCTCGCCTTCATCCCGGTGTTCATCTGGATGCTGCGGATGCCCTTCACGATCCTCGCGCCGGTGATCTTCGTGCTGTCGGTGATCGGCGGCTACGCCGCGACGCGCGACATGTTCGACATCTGGATGATCTTGGTGTTCGGCCTCGGCGCCTTCGTGCTTCGGCGGCTCGACTACCCGCTGGCGCCGGCGGTGCTGGCCATCGTGCTTGGCCCGATCGCCGAGCCGACGCTGCGGCAGTCGCTGCTGCTGTCGCAGGGCGATCCGACGATCTTCTTCACCCGGCCCATCGCGGGGCCGATCACGGTGGTGGCGATCATCCTGATCCTGCTGCCGGCGCTCAAGCTCCTGCGCCCGCGCAAGCCCGGGCGCGACGGCGCCGCCTGACCTGCCACGCCGTTCCCATCGGCGGTCCGGCCCGCTAGGCTGGCCGCCGACGGGCACCGCGGAGGGGCGGGGGATGACGGTTGAGATTGCGATCGTGCTGGGGCTTCTGGTGGCGGGCATGGTGCTGTTCGCCACCGAGGCGCTTCCGGCGGACGTGACCGCGCTGTCGCTCCTGTCGGCGCTGGTGGCGACCGGCGTCCTGACACCGGCCGAGGCCTTCGCGGGCTTCGGCAGCGAGATCATCATCCTGCTGGCCGCGGTGATGGTCCTGGCCGGGGCGGTGGTGAAGTCCGGCGTGCTGGACGGGCTGGGCCGGCTCGCGCACCGGGTCGGGGGCGGCCGGCCGCGCGGGGCGCTCCTGTCGCTGCTGATGCTGTCGGCCGGCAGTTCCAGCCTGTTCAGCAACACCACCACCACCGCCGTCCTGATGCCCGCCGCGATCGAGACCGCGCGGCGCGCCGCCATCAGCCCCAGCCGCGTGCTGATGCCGCTGGCCTTCGCCTCGATGCTGGGGGGCGCGGGCACGCTGATCGGCACGTCCGCGAACCTCGCCGGCAGCGCCATGGCCGAGCGGCTGGGCTTGCAGCCCTTCGGCCTGTTCGAGTTCCTGGGCGTCGGCGCGGCGGTCGCGCTGTCGGGCCTGCTGTGGCTCGCGCTGCCCGGCTTCGCGCTCCTGCCCGCGCGGCGCCCGGTCGCGGCGGGGGACGGGGCCGAGCCGCGCGGCTTCTTCACCACGCTCGGCCTGGCCGAGGGCTCTGCCATGATCGGCCGGACCGTGGCCGAGGCCGGCTTCGACGCGTTCGAGGCCGACCTTCTCGCGGTGGAGCGGGACGGAGAGCGGCTGGCCCCGCACCCCGCGCGCAAGCTGCGCGAGGGCGACCGGCTGATCGTGCGCGCCACCCGCGACGGCATCCTCAAGCTGCGCCGCTCGCCCGATGTCGTGCTGGAGCCGGACCTCGACGGGGCGCGGGCCCCGCGGGACGAGGCCGAGCCGGTGCTGGCCGAGGCGGTGATCGCCCCGCAGTCCCGGCTGGCCGGCCAGACCCTGCGCCGGACCGGCGTGTTCGACCGCCACCGCGCGGTTGTGCTGGCGATCTGGCGCCGCGACCGCAGCCGCCCGGCCCGGATCGAGAACCTGCGCCTGCGCGCGGGCGACCTGATGCTGCTGGAGGCCCCCGAGGACGAGGTCGTGCGGCTGGGGGCCTCGCCCGACCTGCGCGTGCTCAGCCGCGTCGACGCCGCCGTCGTCACCCGCCGCGAGGGCGGTGCGGCGCTGGCCGCCATGGCCGCGGCGCTGCTGCTCGGGGCCTTCGGCGTGGTGCCGCTGTCGCTGGCGTTTTTGGTCGCGGTGCTGGTGGTCGTGGTGGCCGGCAACCTCGACATGGCCGAGGCGTACCGGGTGATCGAGTGGCGGCTGCTGGTGCTGATCGCGGCGATGTCGGGCTTTGGCCTCGCCATGCAGGACACCGGCGCGGCGGAGTACCTGGCCGGCTATGTGGTGGGGCTGGCCGCGCCCTTCGGGCCGCTGGCGGCGATGGCGGGGCTGAGCCTGCTGACCGTGGTCCTGACCCAGCCGATGTCGAACGCCGCCGCCGCGCTGACCGTGATCCCGATCGCGGTGGCGGCGGCCGACGGGCTGGGCCTCGACCCGCGGATGCTGGCCATCCTGGTGACGCTGTCGGCCTCGATGTCCTTCCTCTCGCCGCTCGAACCCGCCTGCCTGCTGGTCTACGACGCGGGCCGCTACCGGTTCCTCGACTACGTCCGCGCGGGCCTGCCGCTGACGCTGATCTGCAACGGCCTGCTCCTGCTGCTGGTGCCGCTGGTCTGGGGCTGAGGCGCGTCACCGGCCCCGGCGCAGCGTCTTCCACAGCTCGGGCACCACGAGGAGCGGCAGGGCCAGACCCGCGATCAGGCCCCACTCGGCCCAGCCGATCGGCACCGTCTGCAGCAGCACCTGCAGCGGCGCCCAGTAGACCGCCACGACCTGCAGCGCCAGCATCGCGGCGAAGGCCACGAGCAGCGCGGGATTGCCGAGGTAGCCCAGCCGCCAGCCCGGCGTGCGCAGCGAGCGGAAGGCAAAGACGCTGGCCTTCTCGAACACCACCATGGCGGTGAAGGCGGCGGTGCGCGCGAGGTCCTCGCCCTGCGGCAGGAGGCGCTCGAAGATCCACAGGCTGGCCAGCCCCGTGTAGAGGCCGAAGCCCAGGATCAGCGGCAGCGAGGACAGGGGCAGGATGCGCGTGGCGCGGGGGCGCGGCGGGTCGCGCATCTGCGCCCCCTCGGGCGGCTCCAGCCCCAGCGCCACCGCCGTGACCCCGTCGGTGATCAGGTTCATCCACAGGATCTGCGTCGGCAGGAAGATCAGCGGCGCCCGCATCGCGGTGTTGACCAGCAGCGCCACCACCTCGCCCGCGTTGGACGCCAGCAGGTAGCGCACGAACTTGCGCGTGTTGTCGAACTGGCGCCGGCCCTCGGCGATGGCGCCGACGATGGTGGCGTAGTTGTCGTCGAGCAGGACGAGGTCGGCGGCGTCCTTGGCGACCTCGGTGCCGCGGATGCCCATGGCGATGCCGATGTCGGCGCGGCGCAGCGCCGGGGCGTCGTTGACCCCGTCGCCGGTCATGCCCACGGTCTCGCCGCGGGCCTGCAGGGCGGCGATGATGCGCAGCTTGTCGCCGGGCGAGACGCGGGCGAAGGCGACCGGCCCGGCGACGGTGGCCGACAGGGCGGCGTCGTCCATCGCCGCGACCTCGGCGCCGGTCACGACCGTTTCGGCGGGCAGGCCGAGGCTGCGGGCGATGGCCTGCGCCGTGGCGGGGTGGTCGCCGGTGATCATCACGGTGCGGATGCCCGCCGCCTGCGCCGCGGCGATGGCCTCGGCCACGCCGGCGCGCGGCGGGTCGATCAGGCCGGCCAACCCCAGCAGCGTCAGGTCGGTCTCGGCGATCCGGTCCTCGTCGGTGTCGCGGGCGGCCAGCGCGATGACGCGCAGCCCCTCCTCGGCCAGCGCCGTCGCGACGGCGCGGACCTCCTCGGCGCGGGCCGGGGTCAGGGGGACGGCGCCCCCGGCGGTGGCGATGCGGCTGCAGTGCTCCAGCACCAGCTCGGGCGCGCCCTTGGTCAGAACGCGGTTGGCCGGCGTGCCGCGGACCAGCACGCTCATCCGCTTGCGCTCGGAGGTGAAGGGCAGCTCCTCCATCAGCGCGTCGGGGTCGGGCGCCGCGGCCCAGGCCTTGTGCGCCAGCACGATCAGCGCCACCTCGGTCGGGTCGCCCAGCGCCTCCCAGCGCTCGCCCGCGCGCGACAGCCGGGCGTGGGTGCAGCCCAGCGCCACCTCGCAGAGCTGCGCCAGCAGGGGGTCGTCGCCCGCCCGCCGCTTGGCGCCCCCGGTCTCGACATGGCCGGTGGGGTCGTGGCCGCGGCCGGTGGCGGTGTAGCTGCCCGCCGCGGTCCAGACCTGCCGCACGGTCATCGCGTTCTCGGTCAGGGTGCCGGTCTTGTCGGTGCAGATCACGCTGGCCGCGCCCAGGGTCTCGACCGCCTGCAGGTGCCGCACCAGCGCGTTCCGCCGCGCCATCGCCCCCGCGCCCAGCGCCAGCGTCACCGTGACCACGGCGGGCAGCCCCTCGGGCACCATCGCCACCGCCATCGACAGGCCCAGCATCACCACCTGCAGCGTCTCGAGCCCGCGCCACGCGCCCATCGCGGCCACCAGCCCCGCCACGGCCAGCGCGATCCAGCCCAGCTGCCGGGCCAGCTGCCCCAGCGCCCGCTGCAGCGTGGTCGGGCCGCGCTCCACGCGGCCGGTCAGCTCGGCCACCTGGCCGAATTCCGTCGCCGCCCCGATCCGCGTCACCCGCGCCTCGGCATGGCCGCCCGTGACCGTGGTGCCGCCGAAGGCCGTCTCGCCCGGCGGCTTGGACACCGGCACCGATTCCCCCGTCAGGACGGACTCGTCCAGCCGCAGGCCCGCCTCGGCCAGGATCTCGGCGTCGGCCGGCACCCGGTCGCCCTCGGCCAGCAGCAGCAGGTCGCCCGGCACCAGCTCGCGGGCGGGGATCGCCTGTTCGCGGCCGTCGCGGATCACCGTGGCCTGGGGCGCCATCATCGCCCGCAGGGCCAGCATGGCGCGCTCGGCCTTCCATTCCTGCGCGAAGCCCAACGCCGCGTTCAGGACCACGACCGCCCCGATGGCGAGCGCGTCGATGTGTTCGCCCAGCGCCAGCGCGATCAGCCCCGCGCCCACCAGCATCAGCACCAGAAGCCCCGTGACCTGCCGCGCCAGCACCGCCAGCGCCGACACCGCCGGCGGCTCGGGCAGGGCGTTCCAGCCATGCGCCGCGCGCGCCGCCGCCACCTCGGCCGCGGTCAGGCCCGCCGCCGCGCCCCGCGTTCGTCGTCCGGTCTGCACCGCGCCTCCTGACCCCGTCCTGTCCCGCGGCGATCCTACGCCACGGCGGCCGATCCCGGTTTGACACCGGTCAAGGCCGGGATCGGCCGCGGGGGCCTAGGGTGCGGGCGGGAGCGGGGCGCGACACACGAAGGGAGACAGCGATGCCGGCCAACCTGATCTGGTACGAGGCGCTCAAGCGCGAGGACGTGGCGCTGGTCGGCGGCAAGAACTCGTCGCTGGGCGAGATGATCTCGACCCTCGGCGCCAAGGGCATCCGGGTGCCGCCGGGCTTTGCCACCACGTCGGACGCCTACCGCGCCTTCGTGGCGGCGAACGGGCTGGGCGCGGTGATCGCCGAGCAGGTGGCCGAGCTGGAGGCCGGCCGCGCCAGCCTGCAGGAGGTGGGCGGCACGCTCCGCGCGGCCTTCCTGCGCGGGCACTGGCCCGAGGACGTGGCCGCCGACATCCGCGCCGCCTACCGCGACCTCGCCGCCCGGCTGGGGCAGGCGGCGCCGTCGGTCGCCGTGCGGTCCTCGGCCACCGCCGAGGACCTGCCGGACGCAAGCTTCGCCGGCCAGCAGGAGACCTACCTGAACGTGGTGGGCGAGGAGGCCCTGATCGCGGCCTGCCGGCGCTGCTACGCCTCGCTCTTCACCGACCGGGCGATCAGCTACCGCCGGGTGCAGGGCTTCGACCATTCCGAGGTCGCCCTGTCCATCGGCGTGCAGATGATGGTGCGCTCGGACCTGTCGTCCTCGGGCGTCATGTTCTCGATCGACACCGAGACCGGCTGTGACCGTTTCGTGCTCATCACCGGGGCCTGGGGCCTGGGCGAGAACGTGGTGCAGGGCGCCGTCGACCCCGACGAGTTCATGGTCTTCAAGCCCTTCCTCGCCGACACGGGCCTCGCGCCCATCGTGGCCAAGGACCTGGGCGCCAAGGAGATCAAGATGATCCACGGGCGGCCGGGCGAGCCGGCCACGCGCAACGTGCCCACGTCGAAGGCCGAGCGCGCGCGCTTTACCCTGACGGATGCCGAGGTGCTGGAGCTGGCGCGCATGGCCGTGACCATCGAGGACCACTACGGCCTGCCCATGGACATGGAATGGGCCAAGGACGGGATCACGCAGGAGCTCTACATCGTGCAGGCCCGGCCCGAGACGGTGCAGTCGCGCAAGTCGGGCACTGTCCTGCAGTCCTACACGGTGAAGCCCGCGGGGCCCAAGCTGCTGGAGGGGCTCAGCGTCGGCAACGCGGCGGCGGCGGGGCGGGCCTGCCTGATCCAGTCGGCGGCCGACATCGACAAGTTCGTCGACGGCTCGGTGCTGGTGACCTCGATCACCGACCCCGACTGGGTGCCGATCATGAAGCGGGCGGCGGCCATCGTCACCGACCACGGCGGGCGCACCAGCCACGCCGCCATCGTCAGCCGCGAGCTGGGCCTGCCCGCCATCGTGGGCACCGGCACGGCGACCCATGTGCTGCATGACGGGCAGGACCTGACGATCTCCTGCGCCGAGGGCGACAAGGGCACGATCTACGATGGGATCGGCGAGATCTCGACCGAGGACATCAGCCTCGACGCGATCCCGAAGACCCGGACCAAGGTGATGCTGAACGTGGCCGACCCCTCGGCCGCGACGCGCTGGTGGCGGCTGCCGGCCGACGGGGTGGGGCTTGCGCGGATGGAGTTCCTGATCTCGAACGTCATCAAGGCGCACCCGCTGGCGCTGCTCGACCACGCCACGCTGGCGGACGCGGGCGTCAGGGACGCGATCACCGAGCTGACCCGCGGCTACGCCACCCCCACCGAGTATTTCGTGGAGACGCTGGCCCGCGGGCTCGGGCGCATCGCGGCGATCTGGTATCCGAACCCGGTCATCATCCGGCTGTCGGACTTCAAGTCGAACGAATACGCCGAGCTTCTGGGCGGGCATCTCTACGAGCCGGAGGAAGAGAACCCGATGATCGGTCTGCGCGGCGCGGCGCGCTACTATTCCGAGTTCTACGAACGGGGCTTTGCGCTGGAATGCGCGGCGCTGAGGCGGCTCCGGGGCGAGCTGGGCTTCGACAACGCCGTCGTCATGGTGCCCTTCTGCCGCTCGCCCGAGGAGGCCGACCGCGTGGCCGAGGTGATGGCACGCCACGGGCTGGAACGGGGGAAGGATGGCCTCCAGCTCTACGTGATGACGGAAATCCCGTCGAACGTGATCCGGGCGGCCGAGTTCGCCGAGCGCTTCGACGGCTTCTCCATCGGCTCGAACGACCTGACCCAGCTGACCCTCGGCGTCGACCGCGACAGCGGGGAACTGGCGCATGTGTTCAAGGAACGCGACCCGGCGGTCCTGTGGATGATCCGCGAGGCCATCGCGCGGGCCAAGGCGGCGGGGCGCAAGATCGGGCTCTGCGGGCAGGCGCCGTCGAACGACCCGGCCTTTGCCCGGCTGCTGGTCGAGGCCGGGATCGACTCGATCTCGGTCACGCCCGACAGCTTCCTCGACGTGAAGCGCAACGTGGCCGAGGCCGAGAAAGGGTAGGGATTCCCGCCGCCCCGACCCCGTTTCCCGGCGCGCGCCGCGGGCCTATGCTGCCTGTGCCGGGGGCAGGCGCCCGCCGTGCAACGGGATGATTGCGGAACAGGGGACCCTGCCGATGCGATGCCACGAGGTGGACTACGAGATCTTCGGCGATGACATGCAGATCGTGGAGGTCGAGCTCGACCCCGGCGAGGTCGTCATCGCGGAAGCGGGCGCGATGAACTACATGGAGGACGGGATCGGCTTCGAGACCCGGATGGGCGACGGGGCGCGACCCTCGGGCGGGATCATGGATTCGCTCCTGTCGGTCGGCAAGCGCGTGCTGACGGGCGAGTCGATCTTCATGACCCATTTCCGCAACGGCGGGCAGGGCAAGAAGCGCGTCGCCTTCGCCGCGCCCTACCCGGGCAAGATCATTCCCGTGGACATGGCCGCCGTGGGCGGTGAGCTGATCTGCCAGAAGGACGCCTTTCTCTGCGCGGCCTTCGGGACGACGACCGACATCGCCCTGCAGCGCAAGCTGGGCGTGGGCTTCTTCGGCGGCGAGGGCTTCATCCTGCAGCGGCTGCGCGGCGACGGGATGGCCTTCATCCATGTCGGCGGCACGGTGATCCGGCGCGAGCTGCAGCCGGGCGAGGTGCTGCGCGTCGACACCGGCTGCCTTGCGGCGATGTCGGGGACGGTCAGCTACGACATCGAGCGCGCGGGCAACCTCAAGTCGATGGTGTTCGGGGGCGAGGGTATCTTTCTCGCCACGCTGCGCGGCCCCGGCACGGTCTACCTGCAGAGCCTGCCGTTCTCGCGGCTGGCCGACCGCATCCTGCGCGCCGCGGGGCCGGGCGGGTCCAAGGGCGAGGGGTCGGTGCTGGGCGGCCTCGGCAACATGTTCGGCGACCGCTGACCGGCGCGGCGCAAGGCCCTTGCAAGGGCCTTGCGAGACCCTTGCAAGGGTCTGGCCAGCCTCTTGCAAGAGGCTGGCGCCTCACTTCGACCCGGGCTCGAAGCTCCGCGTCCCCGCGACCAGCCCGGCGATCAGGGCGCAGCCGTTGCCGTCCTCGCGGAAATGCAGCCAGGCATTGGCGGCGAAACGGCGCGGCTCCAGCCGGTAGGTCCTGATGTTCACCCGCCCCTCGTCCGCACCGGTCAGCCCGGTGGCGTCCAGCACCGTCTGCCGGGTTTCGGGTGCCATGCCCTCCAGCTCCATCGCCGCGGCGATGTATTCGTGGTCGACCAGCGGCACCGCGCGCCCCTCGGCCGTCTGCCAGACCAGCGCGTGGGCCAGCTCGTGCGACAGCAGCGCCGCGACCAGCCGGTCCGGCGGCAGGAGGGCGTAGGGGTCGTCTTCGGCCACCAGCCCGGCATAGTCGTCGCGCAGCACCAGCCGCACCCGGTCGTAGTCGCAGTCGAAGGCGGCCAGGCAGATCGCGAAGGGGTGGTAGACCACGGGCACGACCTCGACCGTGATCGGGCGGCGCTGCGACAGCCCGCAGGCCGTGAGCCCGGCGATTGCCGTGCCGGCGCTGTCGCAGAGCCGCGCCGCGATCTCGGGGGCCGCGCCGCGGATCGTCACCGCGGCCCCGGGGCAGGCGATGTCATCGGCCGCGGCCGGGCCGACGCCGATCAGCGCCACGAGCAGGGGGATGGTCCGGCTCAGCCGGGGCAGGGGCATCGGCACTCCTTCGCCTCTCGCGGCGGGTCAGGCCGTGCGCGCCAGGCCCAGCCCCAGGATCAGCTGGCGGAGCCCGACCCAGGCCCCGATCCAGATCGCGCCCGCCACCACCGGGGCGTGGAAGGACAGCAGCGACAGCGCCGACAGGCCCTGGCCCACCGAGCAGCCCGCCGCGATCACCGCGCCGAAGCCCATCAGCACCGCGCCGCCCATCTGGCGCTTGAGTTCCCGCGGGTCGTCGCAGGCCTCCCAGCGGAAACCGTCGCGGATCAGGCTGCCGGCGAAGGCGCCGATCAGCACGCCGAGCACCGAGCCGATGGCGAAGTCGGGCTCCAGCCCCGACGAGAACATGGCGTATCGGATCGAGTCGCCCACCGGCGCGGTGAAGGTGTGCGACTGCACCAGCCAGGGCTCGAAGCCGGTGTTGGCGACCCAGGAGGTGCCGAGAAAGCCCGAGGCGATCGCGCCGCCCGCCGCCGTGGCCCAGACCAGTTCCTTCCAGCGCCGGGCGCGGACCAGCGCGGCCCCCGCGCCCAGGATCAGCGCGACGCCCAGCGCGCCGCCGATGGCCCAGGCGGGCAGGCCGGTCGCGTCGCCCAGCATGTGCGCCCAGCCCTGCGGCGCCTCGGGGTGCGGCTCGAACGGGAACAGCCGCGCGCGCAGCGCCGCCAGCGGCCCCGACAGCGTGACATAGGCCGCCACCCCCATCACCAGCGCGATCACCATCGCGCGCAGGTCGCCGCCGCCCAGCCGCGCCAGCATCCCGTAGCCGCAGTTGCCCGCCTGCGCCATGCCGTAGCCGAACATCAGCCCGCCGACCGCGGCGCCGGCCAGCGTGAAGCCGTTGTGCAGGTAGATCGCGTCGTGCAGCCGGATCAGCCCCGCCGCCTCGGCCCCGAAGGCCACGGCCATCGCGGTGCCGAGCGCGACCGCCCACATCCACAGCCGCGACCGGTCATGGCCGTAGTGCACGTCCTCGATCATGCCGAGCGTGCAGAACCGGCCCAGCCGCGCGGCCAGGCCCAGCACGAGGCCGCCGCCAAGGCCGATCAGCGTGATCGTCCACGCCTCTCCCAGGAAGTCGAGCATGTTCCCTCCCTTGGCGCCGGACCCGGCCGGCGCTGCGGCGGAGGGGTCAGGTGCAGAACAACTCGTAAACCCGCTCGATGATCAGGCGGGCCCGGTCGTCTGTCAAACTGTAATAGATCTGCTTGCCATCGCGCCGCGCGGTCACCAGCCCCTCGAGCCGGAGCCGCGACAGCTGCTGCGACACGGCCGCCTGCCGCGAGGCGAGCATGGTTTCCAGTTCGGTCACCGACTTCTCGCCGTTGGCCAGCGAGCACAGGATCATCAGCCGCCCCTCGTGGCTGATCGCCTTGAGGAAGTCCGAGGCGGTCTGGGCGTTGTCGCGGATGCGCTTCCAGGTGGCGTCGTCCATCGGCTCGTCGATCCGCGGCAGGATCGACGCGATGTCGGCGGCCTCGTCCTCGGGGTCGAGCGTGGACATGTCGCGGTGAAGGGTCATCCCTGGCTCCTCTGTGCCCCAAGGATGGTGCTGCAGCGCAGCAAATCAAGCCCCCGCGTGCTCATCCCCCGGTCCCCTGTGTCGCCCAGGCCGCATCGCCCCGGCTCAGGAGCCGCCCGAGCAGCCCCCAGAAGAAATCCTCGCCCGGGTAACCCTCGATCCGTCCCACCTCGACCCCGTCGGCCATCAGCACGAAGGTCGGCGTGTAGACCGGGCGGCCGGCAAAGCTGAGGTCGTCGGGCAGGTCGCGCAGGTTCACGCGGCGCAGGGGCGCGAATCGGCCCTCGGGGGTGATCGGGTATTCGGGGGCCACCTCGGCGTCCCAGCGGGCGCAGTAGCTGCAGCCGTGCTGCTCGACCATCACCAGCGTCCAGTCGGTCGCGGCGGCGGGGCGGGGCAGGAGGCTCAGCAAAACAAGGCCGGCGACCGCCAGGAGCGGCCCGAGCGCGACACGGAGATGTTGAAGATGCAACATTGACGATCCTCTCACGGCACAAATAATATGAATTTTTGAATGTGAAGTCCACGCAGGCCGAAAATGTTCGATATCTCGCTGACGGGTGCCTTCCTTGCGGGTCTTCTGTCGTTCCTGTCGCCGTGCATCCTGCCGATGGTGCCCTTCTACCTCAGTTATCTCGGGGGCATGAGTGCCGCCGAGGTAGCACAGGGCGGCACTGTCACCCGGGCGACACGGGTGCGCGCCGTGGTCGGCGCGGGCTTCTTCGCGGCCGGCGTGCTGACGGTGTTCGTGGGCCTCGGCGCCTCGGCCTCGATGTTCGGGCAGGCGCTGCGGGAATGGATGGACGTGCTGCGCTGGGTCGCGGCGGCGCTGATCATCACCATGGGCCTGCATTTCCTCGGAATCATCCGCATAGGGTTGCTGAACCGGTCGCTCCGGGCCGAACCCGGCGACACGGCGAACCTCGGGCTCGGGGGCGCCTACCTGATCGGGCTCGCCTTCGCCTTCGGCTGGACGCCCTGCGTCGGCCCGGTGCTGGCGGCGATCCTGTTCATGGCGGGCACCACCGACACGGCGGGGCAGGGGATGCAGCTGCTGTTCGCCTACGGCATCGGCATGACGCTGCCCTTCGTGCTGGCGGCGGGCTTCGTCGGGCCGTTCATGACGCTGATGCGCCGGTTCCGCCGCCACCTCGGCACGGTGGAAAAGGTGATGGGCGGCGCGCTCGTCGTGTTCGGCGTGCTGATCGCCACCAACGCGCTGCTCTACATCGGGCAGTGGATGATCGACAATTTCGCGGTGTTCCAGACGATCGGGTAGGGACCGCCGGACCAGACACGGGGAGAGGAGGCCCCAAGCCATGTTCGCAAGACTGACCGGGATGATCGTGGGCGCCACGCTGGCGCTGGCCGGGGCGGCGCAGGCCGAGCTCGGCGACGACGGGCTGCACGTCGCGCCCTGGCTGCACGACACCTTCCGCGACCTGCGCGAGGATCTGGCCGAGGCGACCGCGAACGGCCAGCGCTTCGCCGTGATCGTGGAACAGCGCGGCTGCATCTACTGCTCGCGGATGCACGAGGAGGTCTGGGTGCGCCCCGACATCCTGCAGATGCTGGAGGAGGATTTCTTCTTCGTCCGCATCAACATGCACGGCTCGACCGAGGTCACCGACTTCGACGGCGAGGTGATGGAGGAGCGCGAGCTGACCCGCCGCTGGGGCCTGCTGTTCACGCCCACGATCTACTTCTTCCCCGAGGAGGTGCCCGAGGGCGTGACCGGCCCGCAGGCCGCCGTGGTCACGATGCCGGGCGCGTTCGGCGGCTGGACCACCTTCAACATGCTGAACTGGGTGCTGGAGCACGGCTACCAGGGCGACGAGGATTTCCAGCGATATCATGCCCGTATGTTCGCCGAGCAGTCCGCGGCGGGGGCGACCGACTGAGCCGCGCGACAGGGTTCACATGCAAAAAATCAAATGTGTTGTTGCAATCGCAGGGTGAACGTGGCTACGGTATACCATAGGCCACTGACTCGGCCAAAGGGAGGAAAATCGAAGTGAAGCGCCAGATGCTGCTGGCGGCCACCATTGGTCTGGCCGCAACCAGTCTTCAAGCCGATGTCATCGCCCCCGGCGACGTGGTGATGACCGAGTACGGCGAAGTCACCGAAAGCCTGACCGGCGTCCCGGGGGATCCCGCCCGCGGCCAGGCGATCATGGTCGATCGCGGTCAGGGCAATTGCCTCGCCTGCCACCAGGTCACCGCGCTCGATCACGAGCCGTGGCACGGCGAGGTCGGGCCGTCGCTCGACGGGGTCGCCACGCGCTGGGACGAGGCGGCGCTGCGGGGCCTGCTGGTGAACGCCGACACGGTGTTCCCCGACTCGATCATGCCGGCCTTCTACAAGGTGTCCGGCTTCGTGCGTCCCGGCGACGGGTTCACCACCCGCCCCGCGCCCGCCGATCTGCAGCCGATGCTGGCCGCGCAGGACATCGAGGATGTGGTCGCCTTCCTGATGACGCTGACCGACTACTGACCGGAACGCCTCCGCAACCGAGACCAAGGAGACAGATTTCATGACCCAGACACGCAGGCAATTCGTCGGCACCGGGCTGGCTGTGGCCGCAGCCTTCTTCGGGCTGCCGCACATCGCCTCGGCCGCGCAGCTCGAGGAGGCCATCGCGGCCTTCACCGGCGGCGCCGACATGGGCGGCGAGGGCATCACCCTCATAGCGCCCGAGATCGCCGAGAACGGCAACACGGTTCCGATCGAGGTAAGCGCCCCCGGCGCGGCCGCGATCATGCTGCTGGCCGCCGGCAACCCGCAGGCGGACGTGTGCACCTTCAACTTCGGCCCGCTGGCCGGCTCGCAGATGGCCTCGACCCGCATCCGGCTCGCCGGCGAGCAGGAAGTGGTCGCCATCGCGCGCATGCCCGACGGCACCTTCAAGCAGGCGCGCCAGAACGTGCGCGTGACCATCGGCGGCTGCGGCGGCTGAGCACCACAGGACAAGGAGAGGAAAAATGGCAGAGAATGTTACCCCCCGCGTCCGCGTGCCCCGCGACGCAACGGCCGGCGAGGCGGTGTCGGTCCGCACGCTGATCAGCCATCCGATGGAGTCGGGCCAGCGCCGCGGCAGCGACGGCAACCTGATCCCGCGCCAGATCATCAACCGCTTCACCTGCGAGTTCAACGGCGAGATGGTCATCGACATCACCATCGACCCGGCGGTCTCGACGAACCCGTATTTCCAGTTCGACGCCACGGTGAACGAATCCGGCACGTTCCAGTTCACCTGGTACGACGATGACGGCTCGGTCTACACGGACACGGCGGACATCGCCGTCGCCTGACCGGGCATCGACCAAGCCGTCGCAAGGGAGGACTACACGGCCATGACAAGAAAAACGCTTCTCGGCGGTGTCTCGGCGGCGGTTGTCGCCGTCGCGGCCGCCGGGGTCGGCCTCGCCGACATCCGCACCGGGGACAGCCTCGTCATCAACGGCGAGATCGAGATCGTCACCGAAACCGCACCGCCGCCGTTCCTCGAAGGCGTGTTCAGCACCATCTACTCGGGTTGGGTGTTCCGCACCGACGAGACCCGGGCGATGGAGGCCGACGACTTCGACAACCCCGGGATGCTCTACGTCGAGCAGGGGCTCGAGGCCTTCAACACGGCGATGGGCACCGAGGGCAACAGCTGCGCCACCTGCCACGAGACGCCCGAGACGCTCTCGACCGTCCGCGCCACCTATCCCCAGTGGGACGAGGAGCACGGTACCGTCCAGACCGTCGAGATGCAGATCCTCGAATGCCAGACCGAGCGGATGGGCGTGGCCGAACCCTACGGCTACGACAGCCAGGAGATGCGCAACATGGCCGCCCTGATCGCCTCGGTCGGCCGCGGCCAGACGATCAACGTTGCCATCGACGGGCCGGCCGCCGAAACCTGGGCCCTGGGCGAGGAGATCTACTACACCGCCTACGGCCAGATGGAGCTGAGCTGCGCCCATTGCCACGAGCGCAACTACGGCAACCTGATCCGGGCCGATCACCTCAGCCAGGGCCAGGTCAACGGCTTCCCGACCTACCGGCTCAAGAACGCCAACATCGTCTCGGTGCACAACCGCTTCCGCGGCTGCATCCGTGACACCCGCGGCGAGCCCTACGCGATCGGCAGCCCCGAGTTCGTGGCGCTCGAGCTCTACGTCGCCTCGCGCGGCAACGGCCTGTCGGTCGAAGGTCCGGCCGTCCGCAACTGACCGCCATCGCACCCCGCCCCGGAGACCTCCGGGGCGGGCTGCATGGTGAAATATTCAAGAACCTGAATAAAATCTGAGGTTGATCCCATGATCTCGCGTCGCCACTTCGTGCAGGCCGCGCTGGCCACCTCGGCGCTCTACGGCGCCTCGGGCTTCGGCAACTGGTCGCGTCTCGCCGCCCAGCAGGTGCTGAGCCAGGACGACCTGATCGGCACCGGCGGCCCCGGCAACGTGACGCTGATCCACATCACCGACATCCACGCCCAGACCCAGCCGATCTTCTTCCGCGAGCCCGAGGTGAACATCGGCGTCGGCATCCATGCCGGCCAGCCGCCGCACCTGGTCGGCTCCGAGTTCCGCGCGCGCTTCGGCATCGAGCAGGGCAGCGCGATGGACTATGCGCTGACCTACGACGATTTCACCGCGATGGCCCGCGGCTACGGCCGGATGGGCGGGCTCGACCGCATCTCGACCGTGGTCAAGGCGATCCGGGCGCAGGCGCCGCACGCGCTGCTGCTGGATGGCGGCGACACCTGGCAGGGCTCGCTGCCCAGCCTGCGCACCCTCGGCATGGACATGGTCGAGCTGATGAATGCGCTCGGCGTCGACGCGATGACCTCGCACTGGGAATACACGCTCGGGTCCGAGCGCGTGAACGAGCTGGTCGAGAACTACGCCAACCCCGCCTTCCTCGGCGCCAACATCTACGACGTGGAATGGGACGAGCCCGTGGGCGAGCCCTACCGCATCTTCGAGCGCAACGGCACCGCCATCGCCGTGATCGGGCAGGCCTTCCCCTACATGCCCATCGCCAACCCCGGCTGGATGTTCCCCGAGCTGAGCTTCGGGCTCCGCCGCGAGCGCATGGCCGAGGTGGTGCAGGAAACCCGTGACGCGGGCGCCGATGTCGTTGTCCTTCTCTCCCACAACGGCTTCGACGTGGATCGCCAGTTCGCCCGGGACATCCCCGGCATCGACGTGATCCTCACGGGCCACACCCACGACGCGCTGCCCGAACCCGTGCAGGTCGGCAACACCTTCCTGATCGCGTCGGGCAGCCACGGCAAGTTCGTGTCCCGCGTCGATCTCGACGTGCAGGATGGCGCGATGCGCGGCCTCAGCCACCGGCTGATCCCGATCTTCTCGGACGTGATCGCGCCCGACCCGGACATGACCGCGCTGGTCGACGGCACCCGCGCGCCCTATGCCGCCGAGATGTCCGAGGTGATCGGGCAGGCGGGCTCGCTCCTGTTCCGCCGCGGCAACTTCAACGGCACCTGGGACGACGTGATCTGCGATGCGCTGATCTCGCAGCGCGACGCCCAGATCGCGCTCAGCCCCGGCTTCCGCTGGGGCGCCGCCGTGCTGCCGGGGCAGGACATCACCCGCGAGGACATCTTCAACGTCACCGCGATGACCTACCCCAACGCCTACCGCACCGAGATGTCGGGCGAGATGCTGCACACGATCATGGAAGACGTGGCCGCCAACATCTTCAACCCCGACGCCTACTACCAGCAGGGCGGCGACATGGTGCGCGTCGGCGGCCTCGGCTACCGGATCGACATCGCCCAGCCGCAGGGCAGCCGCATCACCGAGATGACGCTGCTGTCCACCGGGGAGCTGCTGCAGCCCGACCAGAACTACGTGGTCGCCGGCTGGGCCAGCGTGAACGAAGGCACCGAGGGCCCGCCGATCTGGGACGTGGTGGAGGCCCATATCCGCGCCCAGGGCACCGTCACCCTCGAACCCAACAACACCGTCGACGTGGTCGGCGGCTAGGCCCGCACCCGAGCACAGAGGAATCGCAAGATGTCCGACACTCCGAAGTTCACCCCCTCGCGCCGCCAGTTCCTGGCCGGCGCCGCCGTGGCGACGGGCGCCGCCGCCACCGGCAAGCTGGTCCATGCCCAGGCCGCCGGGCCCGACCCGCTGATCACCGAGCTGCAGCCCTGGCAGCAGTATCTCGGCGACGGCGTCGACGCGCGCCCCTACGGGATGCCCTCGCAGTACGAGGCCCATGTGGTGCGCCGCAACGTGTCCTGGCTGACCGCGGACAGCGTGTCGTCGGTCAACTTCACGCCGCTGCACGAGCTGGACGGCATCATCACGCCCAACGGCCTGTGCTTCGAGCGCCACCACGCCGGCATCGCCGAGATCCCGCCGGGCGAGCACCGGCTGATGATCAACGGCCTCGTCGACAACCCGCTCGTGTTCACGATGGAAGACCTGATGCGCTTCCCGCGCGAGAACCGGGTGTATTTCCTCGAATGCGCGGCCAACACCGGCATGGAATGGCGCGGCGCGCAGCTGAACGGGGTGCAGTTCACCCACGGCATGATCCACAACGTGGTCTACACCGGCGTGCCCCTGCGGCTGCTGCTGGAAGAGGCGGGCGTGCGCGGCAACGCGGCCTGGATCCTGCCCGAGGGCGCGGACGCCTCGGCCATGACCCGCTCGATCCCGCTGGAAAAGGCGATGGACGACTGCCTTGTCGCCTTCAAGATGAACGGCGAGGCGCTCCGCCCCGAGCAGGGCTACCCGGTCCGCCTCGTGGTGCCCGGCTGGGAGGGCAACATGTGGGTCAAGTGGCTGCGCCGGATCGAGGTCGGCGACCAGCCCTGGCACCACCGCGAGGAGACGTCGAAATACACCGACCTGCTGGAGCACGGCTCGGCCCGCCGCTTCACCTGGGAGATGGACGCCAAGTCCGTCATCACCAACCCCAGCCCGCAGGCCCCGATCACCCATGGCCCCGGCCCGACCGTCCTGACCGGCGTGGCGTGGTCCGGCCGCGGCACCATCCCGCGGGTGGACGTGACGATCGACGGCGGCATCACCTGGCACCAGGCGCGCATGTCGGGCCCGTCCTTCGACAAGTCGATGCACCGCTTCTACTACGAGTTCGACTGGGACGGCCGGCCGCTCCTGCTGCAGTCGCGCGCCCATGACTCGACCGGCTACGTGCAGCCCACCAAGGACCAGCTGCGCATGGTCCGCGGCGAAAACTCGATCTACCACAACAACGGCATCCAGACCTGGGCCGTGAACGAGAACGGCGAGGCGGAAAATGTCGAAATCGGGTAACATGATGAAAACGTTCACGCTGTCCACCGCCCTCGTCGTCGCCACCGCGGGCTTCGCGCTGGCGCAGGAAAACCCCGCCCCCTCGCGCGAGGGCGGCTACGGCCTCGGCCGCACCGCGCTCCCCGAGGAGATCGCGGCCTGGGACATCGACATCCGCCCCGACGGGACCGGCCTTCCGGTCGGCTTGGGCGACGTCTACACCGGCGAGGAGCTGTTCGTGGATCTCTGCTCGGCCTGCCACGGCGACTTCGGCGAGGCGGTCGGCCGCTGGCCGCAGCTGGCCGGCGGCTACGGCACGCTGGAAAGCGAGGATCCGGTCAAGACCATCGGCTCCTACTGGCCCTACCTGTCGACGGTGTGGGATTACGTTCACCGCGCCATGCCCTACGGCTCGGCGCAGTCGCTGACCGACGACGAGGTCTACGCGATCGTGGCCTACCTCATGTATGTCAACGACATGGTGGACGACGACTTCGAGCTGTCGAACGAGAACTTCCTCGAGATCGCGATGCCGAACGAGGACAACTTCTTCATGGATGACCGGGCCGAGACGGAATACACGCTCTTCACCGGCGAGCCCTGCATGGAGAACTGCCGCGAGTCGGTCGAGATCACCGCCCGCGCCACGATCCTGAACGTGACCCCCGAGCAGGAGGCTGCCGCCGCCGCCGAGGCCGCTGCCGCCGAAGCCGCCGCCGCCGCCGAGGAGGCCGCCGTCGTCGAGGCCGCCGCCGAGGAGGCCGTGGCCGAGGAGGCGCCCGGCCCCGACCCGGCGCTGGTCGCCCAGGGCGAGACGCTGTTCCGGCAGTGCGCCTCGTGCCACCAGATCGGCGAGGGCGCGACCAACCGGACCGGCCCGATGCTCAACCACACCTACGGCGCGCCCGTCGGCGTGCACGAGGGCTTCCGCTACTCGCCCGCCTTCCAGGCCGCCCGCGACAGCGGCATGGTCTGGGACGACGCATCGCTGACCGCCTACCTGATGGATCCGCGCGGGTTCATCCCGGGCAACCGGATGGCCTTCCGCGGCCTGCGCTCCGAAGAGGAAGCGGCCGCCATGATCGCCTACCTGCGCGCCGCCGGGGGCGACGCGGAATGAGCCGCGCGCGCGCAGTCACCGGCGCGCTCGCCTTCGCCGCCTTGGCCGCGGCGACCTCCCCGGCGCTGGCCGAGGGCGACCCGGCACGGGGCGAGACGCTGTTCCGCCCCTGCCGGGCCTGCCACATGGTGGGCGAGGGGGCCGTCCACCGCGTCGGCCCGCACCTCAACGGGCTCGTCGGCCGCGCCATCGGCGCGGTCGCGGGCTACGACTTCTCCGACGACCTCGTCGAGGCGGGGGTGGACGGGCTGGTCTGGGACGAGGCCACGCTCGACCGCTTCCTCGCCGGCCCGCGCGAGTATTTCCCCGGCACCGCCATGGTGTTCCGCGGCATCCGCTCGGCCGAGGACCGGGCGCATCTGGTCGCCTACCTGCGCGAGGCGGGCGGCCCGGCCGACGGCGTCGCCGCCGCGGCCGACACCGCCGCCGTCGACCCCGAGATCGCCGCGATCCTGCAGATCGCGGGTGACGTGGCCTACGGCGAATACCTGTCCAACGAATGCACCGCCTGCCATCGCGCCGAGGGCGGCGAGGACATCCCGACGATCCGCGGCCTTGCCCCCTCGGTGTTCGTCGCGGGGCTCGTGGCCTACCGCAACGGCAGCCGCGAGCACCAGGTCATGAACATGGTCACCCGGCGTCTCGGCGACGAGGAGATCGCCGCGCTTGCCGCCTATTTCCAAAGCGCGGAATAGGTTAGCATCGCGGGGACGGGCCTCGGGAGGAGGCCCGGCAGTTTCGTAACGGCCCGGCCAACGGGCGTAAGGGAGGACGAGAATGACCATTTCCAGACGGACCTTCATGGGCACGACCGCGGCCCTGACCGCGGCGCTCGCCGCCCCGATGATCGCGCGGGCGCAGACCACCGCGCGCGTGGTCGTGGTCGGCGGGGGCTCCGGCGGGGCCACCGCGGCGCGCTACATCGCGCGCGACGGCGCCGGCGCCATCGACGTGACCCTGATCGAACCCCAGCGGATCTATCACACCTGCTATTTCGGCAACCTCTACCTCGGCGGCTTCTTCGACTACGACGACCTCGGCCACGGCTACACCGGCCTTGCCACGACCTACGGCATCAACGTGGTGCATGACTGGGCCGTGGGCGTCGACCGCGACGCGCAGACCGTGGCGCTGGCCAGCGGCGCGTCGGTGCCCTACGACCGGCTGGTGCTGTCGCCCGGCATCGACTTCGTCGACGGCAGCGTGCCCGGCTGGTCGGTCTCGGCGCAGGGCGCGATGCCCCACGCCTACAAGGGCGGCACCCAGGTCGAGCTGCTGCGGTCGCAGATCGCGGCGATGCCCGAGGGCGGCACCTACGCCATGATCGCGCCGCCGAACCCCTACCGCTGCCCGCCCGGCCCCTACGAGCGGGTGTCGATGGTCGCCCACTACCTGCGCGAGAACAACCCGACGGCCAAGATCCTGATCGTGGACCCGAAGGACAGCTTCTCCAAGCAGGCGCTGTTCGAGGACGGCTGGAACCGCCACTACGCGGGCATGATCACCCGCATCGGCCCCGACATGGGTGGCGCGACCTTCGAGGTGGACCCGGCCGCGATGACGGTCACGATCGACGGCGTGGTGGAGAACGTGGATGTCTGCAACGTCATCCCCGGCCAGCGCGCGGGCCAGATCGCCTTTGCCGCCGGCATCACCGACGGCAATTGGGCGCCGGTGTCGGCCTATGACATGACCAGCCGGGTCGACCCGCTGATCACCGTGCTGGGCGACGCCGCGCAGCAGGGCGCGATGCCCAAGTCGGGCTTCTCGGCCAACAGCCAGGCCAAGGTGGCGGCCAACGCCATCGTGGCGGCGCTGACCAACGGGCGGCAGTTCCCGGCGCGCTACGCCAACACCTGCTGGTCGCTGATCGACACCGACGACGGCGTCAAGGTCGGCGCCACCTACGAGGCGTCGGACGAGGGCATCGTCTCGGTCGACAGCTTCGTCAGCCAGGTCGGCGAAACCGCCGAGGTCCGCGCGGCCACCTACCGCGAGAGCCTCGACTGGTACCAGGCGATCACCACCGACATGTTCGTTTGACGCAACCGCCGCGGGCGGCCCCGTGCCGCCGCCCGCGGCCCCACCCAACCGGAGGCGGCACCCATGATACGTTCGGTTCTTCTGGCCACGGCCCTTGCCACCGCGCCCCTGGCGGCGCACGCGCAGGAGGCCATCATGTTCGACTACGACGGCAGCTACGAGGATGCCGCCTTCGCGGTCGAGAACGCCATCGTCAACCGCGGCCTCGTGATCGACTACGTGTCCCATGTCGGCGAGATGCTGAACCGGACCGGGGCCGACGTCGGCTCCACCGCGGCCCTGTTCGACAACGCGCAGGTGTTCCTGTTCTGCTCGGCCGCCGTGTCGCGCCGGGTGATGGAAGCCGACCCGATGAACATCGTGCACTGCCCCTACGGCATCTTCGTCGCCGAGCGCGACGGCGCCGTCATGATCGGCCACCGCGACTACCCCGACGGCGCGATGCAGGAGGTCGAGGCGCTGCTCGACGCCATCATCCTCGAGGCGACGGCCGAGTGACCCGGGCCGATCGCTACGACCGCTTCTTCCGCGCCGAGCTCGATGCGCTGAAGGAGGCGGGGAATTATCGCTTCTTCGCCGACCTCGAACGCCGCCGGGGGCAGTTTCCCGCGGCCCTCAACCGCCATGCCGGGGGCGAGCGCCCGATCACCGTCTGGTGCTCCAATGACTACCTCGGCATGGGCCAGCACCCCGCCGTGCTGACCGCGATGCACGCCGCGCTCGACGCCATGGGCGCGGGCGCGGGCGGCACCCGCAACATCTCGGGCACGACCCACGCCCATGTGGAGCTCGAGGCCGAACTGGCGGCGCTTCACGGCAAGGAGGCGGCGCTGGTCTTTACCTCGGGCTACGTCGCCAACTGGGCCAGCCTCGGCACGCTGGCGGCGCGGCTGCCGGGCTGCGTGGTGCTGTCGGACGCCGGCAACCACGCCTCGATGATCGAGGGGATGCGCCACTCCCGCGCCGAGCGCGTGATCTGGAAGCACAACGATCTCAAGGATCTGGAGGCGAAACTTCAAGCGATACCCGAAGACCGCCCCAGGATCGTCGCCTTCGAGAGCGTCTATTCGATGGACGGCGACATCGCCCCCATCGCCGCGATCTGCGACCTGGCCGAGCGCTATGGCGCGCTGACCTATCTCGACGAGGTCCACGCCGTCGGCCTTTACGGCCCGCACGGCGCCGGCATCGCGGAACGCGACGGGGTGATGCACCGGCTCGACGTGATCCAGGGCACGCTCGGCAAGGCCTATGGCGTGGTCGGCGGCTACATCGCGGGGTCGGCCGCGCTGGTCGATTTCGTGCGCAGCTTCGCCAGCGGCTTCATCTTCACCACCGCGCTGCCGCCCGCGGTCGCCGCCGGCGCCTGCGCCGCGGTGCGCCACCTCAAGGCCAGCGGCACCGAACGCGCCGCCCAAAAGGCCCGCGTGGCCGAGGTGCGGGCGCGGCTCGACGCGCTCGGCATCCCGCACCTGCGCAACGACAGCCACATCATCCCCGTGATGGTCGGCGACCCGGTGAAATGCCGCTGGCTGTCCGACCGGCTGATGGAGCGGCACGGCATCTACATCCAGCCGATCAACTATCCGACCGTGCCCAAGGGCACCGAGCGGCTGCGCATCACGCCCTCGCCGGTGCATTCGGCCGCCGACATCGACCGGCTGGTCTCGGCGCTGGCCGAGCTGTGGGAACAATGCCACCTCGCGCGGCGGCCGATGGCGGCGCAGTAGCGGTTTGATGCAGGTCAACGCGCCCGCGCGGGCGGGCGCGTAAGCCCCTTGGAAACGACCGAAGGGGCGCGCCGATGCTCGAAGACCTCCTGATCTCCCGCGGCGAACCGGTGGTGCTGGCGGGCGCGGGCGCGCTCACCGGCCTCGTCTTCGGCTGGGCCGCGCAGCGCTCGCGCTTCTGCCTGCGGGCGGCCACGGTCGAGGTGGCCGAGGGGCAGTTCGGCCCCCGGCTCGCGATCTGGCTCATCGCCTTCTTCGCCGCCATGGCGCTCACGCAGGCGGGCATCGCGGCGGGCGTGTTCGACGTGTCCTCGGCCCGCCAGCTGGCCGCCGAGGGCTCGGTCTCGGGCGCGCTGATCGGCGGGCTCATGTTCGGCGTCGGCATGATCCTGGCCCGCGGCTGCGCCTCGCGGCTGCTGGTGCTGTCGGCCACCGGCAACCTGCGCGCGCTGATCACGGGCCTCGTCGTCACGCTGGTGGCGCAGGCGTCCTACACCGGCATCCTCGCGCCCGCGCGCGAGGCGCTGACCGCGCTCTGGACGGTGCCGGGCGGGGCGGGGCGGAGCCTGCTCGACAGCCTCGGGCTGACCAACACCCATGCCGCCCTGCTGGCCACGGTCGCGCTGGCCGCGAGCCTTGGCTTCGGCCTGCGCCGCCGGCTGGGCCCCGGCACGGTGATCGGCGCCATGGTGGTGGGCGGCGCGGTGGCGATGGGCTGGGCGCTGACCGCGATGATCGCGGCCACGAGCTTCGAGATCGTGCCGGTCTCCTCCGTCACCTTCACCGGGCCCGCGACCGACACGCTGATGGCGCTCGTTACCCAGCGCTCGGTCGTCCTGTCCTTCGGGATCGGCCTTGTGCCCGGCGTCTTCGTGGGTGCGGCCGCCGCCGCGCTCCTGTTCCGGGACTGGAAGCTGGAACGCTTCGGCGCGGACACCCCGATGGAGAAATACCTCGCCGGCGCCGTGTTGATGGGCTTCGGCGCCATGCTGGCCGGGGGCTGCGCCGTGGGCGCGGGCGTGTCGGGCGGGGCGGTGTTCTCGACCACCGCGCTGCTGGCCGTCTTCGCCATGTGGATCGGCGCCATGACCACGGTGCGGGTCATGGCGGCGATGGCGCGGGGGGGCGCTCAGACGGTGTAGTTCAGGCCCAGCCGCCCGCCGTCGACGTAGACCGTCTCGCCGGTGACGTAGCTCGCCTTGGCCGAGCACAGGAAGGCCACGACGTTGCCGATCTCGTCCGCCGTGCCGACGCGCCCCATGGGCGTGCGCGACATGACGCGGGCATAGGCCTCGGGCGAGGCGTTCACGCCCGCCATCATCTCGGTGTCGATCGACCCCGGCCCGACCGCGTTCACGCGGATGCCGTGCGGCGCCAGCGCCAGCGCGGCGGCCTTGGTGATCTGCTGCACGCCGCCCTTCGACGCGCAGTAGGCCGGGATCGCCGGGATCGCCACGACCGCGTTGATCGACGACATGTTGACGATCGCGCCCTTGACGCCCGCCTTTACCATGCCGTTCGCCGCCCGCTGCGTGGCGGCAAAGACCGCCCGCAGGTTCAGCCCGATCACCGCGTCGAAATCCTCCATGGAATAGCTCAGGAAATCGCCCGGCCGGGCGATGCCGGCGTTGTTCACCAGCGCGGCCACCGGGCCTTCCTCGGCCTCGATCCCGTCGAACAGCGCCATCAGCGCCTCGGTGTCGGCCACGTCGCAGATGAAGCCGCGCCCGCCGATCTCCTTCGCCGCGTCGTGGACGCTGTCCTTCACGTCGGCCAGCATCACCCGGTAGCCCTCGGCGGCCAGCGCCCGCCCGCAGGCAAGCCCGATGCCCTGCGCGCCCCCGGTGACCAGTGCGATCGGTGTGTCGGCCATGTTCGTCCCTCCGTGCTTCGGTTCGGCCGCACCCTGCGGCGGCGCCCCGGCGGTGTCAATTCGCGGGCCGAATTGACACCGCAGCGCCCCCCGGCGCAGTCTCCGCGCCGAGGGAGGACGGCATGGGCGATCTGGGCGTTGCGCTGATCGGCGCGGGCATGGTGGCCGGCACGCATCTGGCCGCGATCCGCGATGCGGGTGGCGTCCGGCTGACCGGCGTCTGGTCGCGCGCTGCCGCGCGGGCCGAGGCCGCGGGGCAGGGCGCGCGGGTCTACGCGACCCTTTCCGAGGTCGCCGCCGACCCCGCCGTGGATGTCGCCATCGTGGTGACGCCGCCGAACGCGCGCCGTGACGTGCTGGCGCCGCTGGTCGCCGCCGGCAAGCACATCCTGCTGGAGAAACCCGTCGCCCGCGACCTGGCCGAGGCGCGGGCCGTGGTCGCGCTCTGCCGCGACGCGGGCGTCACGCTGGGCGTCGTGTTCCAGCACCGGATGCGCGCGGCGTCCCTCAAGGCCGCCGCGATCATCGCCGCGGGCGACCTCGGCGCGCCCGGCCTCGTGGAAATCGCCGTGCCCTGGTGGCGCGACCAGTCCTACTACGACGAGCCCGGCCGCGGCACCTATGCCCGCGACGGGGGCGGGGTGCTGATCAGCCAGGCGATCCACACCCTCGACCTCGCCCTGTCGCTGGCCGGCCCTGTGACCCATGTGCAGGCGATGACGGCGACCACGGCCCTGCACAGGATGGAGGCCGAGGACGTGGCCGCCGCCGGCCTGCGGTTCGCCTCGGGGGCGGTCGGCACGCTGACCGCCACCACGGCGAGCTTTCCCGGCGCGGCCGAGTGGATCCGCCTGCACTACGCCCGCGCCAGCCTGCACCTGGAGGCCGGCGTCCTGACCGTCAGCCACCGCGACGGGCGGGTCGAGCGTTTCGGCGAACAGGCCGGAACGGGCGGCGGGGCCGATCCGATGGCCTTCACCCATGGCTGGCACCAGGCCATCCTCGAGGATTTCCGCGACGCGCTGCGCGATGGCCGCCCGCCCGCCGTGCCGGGCGCGGACGCGCTGGCCGTCCACGCGCTCATCGACGCCATCACCCGGTCGGCGCGCGCCGGCCAAACCGTTGAGGTCACGACATGAAATTCGCCGCCATCGGCATCGACCACCGCCATATCTACGGCATGGCCGCGAACCTGATCGCGGAAGGCGCCGAGTTCGCCGGCTGGTGGACGGACGGCGCGCCCAACACGCTGGACGGCTTCGTGGAGCGCTTTCCGTCCGTGCCCCGCGTGGCCGACCCGCAGGCCCTGCTGGACGACCCTCAGATCGACCTGATCGCCATTTCCTGCATCCCCCGCGACCGGGCGGCCTGGGCCGTGCGCGCGATGGAGGCCGGCAAGGACGTGATGGTCGACAAGCCCGGCTGCACCACCGAGGCGCAGCTGGCCGAACTCCGGTCGGTTCAGGCGAGGACGGGCCGCATCTGGTCGGTCGATTTCTCGGAACGCTTCGAGGTGCCCAGCGTGACGCTGGCCGCCGAGCTGGTCGCGCAGGGCGCCATCGGCCGCGTCGTGCAGACCGTGGGCCTTGGGCCCCATCGCCTGAACCGCGCCACGCGGCCCGACTGGTTCTTTGACCGCGACGCCTATGGCGGGATTCTGACCGACATCGCCAGCCACCAGATCGACCAGTTCCTGTTCTTCACCGGCTCGACCGACGCCGAGGTCACGCTGGCCAGCGTCGGCAACTTCGCCAACCCCGCCGACCCGGGCCTGCAGGATCTCGGGGAAATCGCGCTCAGGTCCGACCGCGGGCAGGGCTACATCCGCGTCGACTGGTACACCCCCGACGCGCTGCCGACCTGGGGCGACGGGCGGCTGACCATCCTCGGCACCGGGGGCTACATCGAGCTGCGCAAGTATGTCGACGTGGGCCAGCCCGGCACCGACCACCTGATCCTCGTCAACGGCAGCCGCTGCGAGCGGATCGACGCGAGCGGCGCGGGTCTGCCCTATTTCGCGCGGCTGATCGCCGACATCCGCGACCGGACCGAAACCGCCATGCCCCAGGCCCACGCCTTCAAGGTGATGGAACTGGCGCTCAGGGCGCAGGCCATCGCCGAGGGCCGCGCATGATCGGCGTCGCAATCCTCGGCGCGGGGATCGGGCGCGAGCACCTGGCCGGCTACCGCGCGCTGTCCGACCGCTTCACCGTCCGCCGTCTGGTCGACCTCGACCCCGCGCGGGCGGCGGAGGTGGCGGCGGGCGACCCCGCGATCCGCCTCGGCACCGACCTTGCTGATGCCCTGAACGACCCCGACATCCACCTGGTCGACGTCTGCCTGCCGCCGCACCTGCATGTGCCCGTCGCCGTGCAGGCGCTGGAGGCGGGCAAGCACGTGGTGCTGGAAAAACCCATCGCCCCCTCGCTGGCCGATTGCGACAGGCTGGCCGAGGCCGAAACCCGCAGCGGCCGCCGCCTGTTCCCGGTGTTCCAGTACCGCTACGGCCGCGGCACGGCCGCGCTGGACGCGCTGATCGCGGCGGGCCTGGCGGGCCGGCCGCAGGTCGCCGCGCTGGAAACCCACTGGAACCGCGGTGCGGCCTACTACGCCGTGCCCTGGCGCGGCACCTGGGCGGGCGAACGCGGCGGCGCGGTGCTGGGCCACGCGATCCACAACCACGACCTCTTGTGCCGCTATTTCGGCCAGCCCGCGGGGGTAGCCGCGCAGGTCGCAACCCGCGTGAACCCGATCGAGACCGAGGATTGCGCCGCCATCGCGCTGCGCTTCGACACCGGCGCGCTCGCCACCTCGTCGGTGACGCTGGGGGCCGCCACGGACACCACGCGCCTGCGCCTCGTGTTCGAGCACCTGACCGCCACCTCGGGCGACACCCCCTACGCGCCCGCCGAGGGCGACTGGCGCTTTGTCGCCCGCGACCCCGCCCGGCAGCCGCAGGTCGACGCGACGCTGGCCGCGCTGCCCCGGCCGCGCGCGGGCTTTGCCGGCTATTTCGAGGCCATCGCCGAGGCGCTGGCGGGCCGGCCGGGCCGCGAGGTGACGCTGGCCGACGGGCGCCGGTCGATCGAGCTGGTGACCGCGGTTTACGAGGCGGCAAGGGGCGGCAAAGAGGTTGCGTTACCGCTCACAATCGGCTCAGAGTTCTACGCAAGCTGGCTGCCCCGAGAGACCGCGACAAGCGGCCCGGGGCGCGGCTGAGACCGGACGCAAAGACCGGAAAGACCGTAACGGTTCTGCGGGGGAACGACCCTGCGCCCAAGGGAGGACATCATGAACCACTGGAAACTGCTCGGCACAACTGCGCTCGCGCTCGGGCTCGCCGCCCCGGCGATGGCGCAGGAAATCCGCTTCATGTGCTATTCGGACGGCAACGAGTGCGAGGTCTACGACGACGTCCTGACCCGCTTCGAGGCCGCCAACCCCGGCGTCGACGTGGTGGTGGACGTGGTGCCCTACCAGGCGATCCTCGAAAACCTGCCGGTGCAGCTCGCCGCGGGCACCGGCCCCGACATGGCCAAGGTCACCGACCTGGGCGGCCTGAACCAGTATTACCTCGACCTCGCGCCGCACATCGACACCGGCTACTGGGACGCGAGCTTCGGCCCGATCCTGAACTGGTACCGCGTCGGCGACCGGCAGGGCTACTACGGCCTGCACAGCCAGCTGACCATCACCGGCGCCTTCGTGAACGCCACCCTGTTCGAGCAGGCCGGCATCGCGATGCCCGGCTCGACGGCGACCTGGGACGACTGGGCGGCGGCCTCCCGCGCCGTGGCCGAGGCCACCGGCACGCCCTTCCCGATGGCGATCGACCGCTCGGGCCACCGCGTCGCGGGCCCCGCGATCAGCTACGGCGCGCAGTATTTCGACGCCGAGGGCAACGGCAGCTTCGAGGGCTTCGGCCCCTTCGCGGCGGCCTTCGTCGGCTGGAACGAGGACGGCACCTTTGCCCGTGACGTCTGGGCCAGCCAGGGCGGCGCGACCTACCAGGACGCCGCGCAGGAGTTCATCAACGGCCAGCTCGTGTTCTACTACTCGGGCAGCTGGCAGGTGGGCCGCATGGACAGCCAGGTCGGCGACCTGTTCGACTGGCAGGTCGTGGGCAGCCCCTGCGGCCCGGCGGGCGCCTGCTCGGGGATGCCCGGCGGGGCCGGCATCGTCGGCTTCGAGCAGACCCAGCACCCCGAGATCGTGGCGGCCGTGATCGACTTCCTCGCGCAGGAGGACATCTACGCCGAGGTCGCGGCGCGCACCCGCAACCTGCCGGCCCATGCGGCGGTGGCCTCGGCGGGCGTGCAGTTCGAGGGCGCCTCGCCGGCCGCGCAGGAGGCGCTGACCGCCTTTGCCGCCGATCTCGCGGACGTGTCGCCGATCGCCTTCGCCTACCAGGGCTATGCCGGCAACCGGGCGATGTTCGGCATCACGGTCGAGCGCCTGAGCCAGGCCATCGTGGGCGAGCTGAGCGTCGATGACGCGGTCGCGCGGATGGGCGAGGACCTCGCCGCCGCCATGGCCGCGAGCCAGTAACCTTGGCCGAGACCACGGGGCAGGGCGCAGCCGCGCCCGCCCCGACCCCCGCGACACCGGCCCGGACCGACGGCCTGTTCCTGTGCCTGATCTCGCCCGTCATGCGGGTGATCGAGATCCCCATGCTCGCGCTGCAGCGGATGCTGGGCATCCACCGGCTGGCCTGGGTGTTCCTGCTGCCGAACCTGCTGCTGTTCGGCCTTTTCGCCTTTTTGCCCGTGATCCTGAACGTGGCCTATGCCACCACCGGCGGGGCCAACGTGCTGCTGGCCGATCGGCCCTATGTGGGGGCCGAGAATTTCGGGTTCCTGACCGACTGCGCGAATTACCTCGACCCCAACTCCTGCCGCGAGGACAAGTTCTGGCGCGCGGTCTGGAACACGCTGTGGTTCGTGACGCTGCAGGTCGGGATCATGGTCGGATTCTCGCTCCTGACCGCGATCGTGCTCAACCGCGAGATCCGCGCGCGTGGCTTCTTCCGCGCGGTGTTCTTCTTTCCCGTGCTGCTCTCGCCCGTCGTCGTCGCCCTGATCTGGAAATGGATCCTGCAGCGCGAGGGCGTGCTGAACGCCTTTCTCGACTGGACCGGGGTGGGCGGCTACAACTGGATGGTCGATGCCGACTGGGCCTTCGGCTGGTCGGTGTTCCTGTCGGTCTGGGCCCACATGGGGTTCTACACCCTGATCCTGCTGGCGGGCCTGCAGGCGATCCCGCGCGATGTCTACGAGGCGGCGACGATGGACCGCGCCTCGCCCTGGCGGGTGTTCCGCCGCATCACCCTGCCCTTGCTGTCGCCCACCATGCTGGTGGTGCTGGTGCTGGCGCTGATCAAGGGGGTGCAGACCTTCGACGAGGTCTACGCCTTCACCGGCGGCGGCCCGGGGACGGCGACGACCTTCATCATCCAGTACATCTACGAGGAGGGCTTCGCCGGCGCGCCAAGGCTGTTCGGGCTGGCGGCGGCGGCGTCGCTGATGGTGGCGGGCGTGCTGGTGGTGCTGACGCTGGTGCAGCTGTGGGTGAGCCGGAGGTCGGCAAATGGCTGATCTCAGGTCCATACGAGGGGGGCGTTTTGCTGCAGCAAAACGCATGGGAAAACTGCAGTTTTCCCAGCCGGAAAACGCGCGTTTTCCGCTGCGGGGGGTGACACCATGAGCCGCACATGGGCCTTCCTCAGCGCCACCCGCGGCGGCGCCCGCCTGCACTGGACCGACTGGGCCAGCTACGGCTACCTGTTCCTCGGCGTGTTCCTGATGTTCTTCCCGGTCATCTGGCTGGTGCTCTCCAGCTTCAAGACCGAGGCCGACCTGCAGCGCTACCCGCCCACCTTCCTGCCCTACCAGCAGCAGACCATCACGCTCGACGGTTACGCCGACCCCCTGCCGCTGTTCGAGATCACCGCCGGCGAGCACGCGGGCATGATCCTCGCCCAGCTCCGCCGCGTCGGCCTGCAGGCGCAGATGGTCGACCCCGCCAACCCCGAGGAGCGGCTGACCATCGCCATCGCCGACCGCGTCCCCGTCGAACGCTTCACGCTGGCGACCGAGAACTACACCGAGCTGTTCGGCCGCTTCAATTTCCTGCTCTACTTCTGGAACTCGACCTTCATCACGGTGACGGCGACGCTCATCATGCTGCTGACCAACAGCATGGCCGCCTTCGCGCTGTCGAAATACGACTTTCGCGGGCGCACGGTCGTCCTTCTCCTCGTCATCGGCACGCTGATGATCCCGCAGACGGTGGTGCTGGTGCCGCTGTTCCTGATCGTCACGGAACTGGGCATGTTCAACAGCCTCTGGGGCGTCATCATCCCCGGCGCGGCCACGCCCACGGGCGTGTTCCTCCTGCGGCAATACATGCTGACCATCCCCGACGAGATCCTCGACGCCGCCCGGATGGACAAGGCGAGCGAATGGAAGATCTACTGGCGTATCATCCTGCCCTTGTCCGCACCCGCCATCGCGGTGCTGGCGATCCTCGCCATCATGTGGCGCTGGAACGATTTCCTCTGGCCGCTGATCGTGCTGACCCAGTCCGAGAACTTCACCCTGCAGCTCGCGCTCAACTCCTTCCAGGGCGAGCTGCAGACGCAATGGTCCTCGCTTCTGGCGATGACCGTGCTCACCCTCCTGCCCATCGCCATGGTCTTCATGTTCCTGCAGAAATACATCGCCACTGGCATTGCGTCGACGGGTGGCAAATGACAGCCGCGCATCAAGAAAAGTCGGGGGGCAAGTGATGGCCTCGATCGAACTCAGACAGGTCCGCAAGGCCTATGGCGCCGCCGAGGTCATCAAGGGCATCGACCTGTCCATCGCGCATGGCGAGTTCTGCGTCTTCGTCGGGCCGTCGGGCTGCGGGAAATCCACGCTCCTGCGGATGATCTCGGGGCTCGAGGACATCTCGGGCGGCGAGATCGCCATCGGCGGCGAGGTGGTCAACCGCATCCCCGCCGCCGACCGGGGGCTGGCGATGGTGTTCCAGTCCTACGCGCTCTACCCGCACATGACGGTGCGCCAGAACCTCAGCTTCGGGCTGGAGAACATCAACACGCCCCGGCCCGAGATCACGCGCAAGGTGGCCGAGGTGTCGAAGATGCTGCAGATCGACCAGCTCCTCGACCGCCGGCCCAAGGACCTGTCGGGCGGCCAGCGCCAGCGCGTCGCCATCGGCCGCGCCGTCGTGCGCGAGCCCCGCGTGTTCCTGTTCGACGAGCCCTTGTCGAACCTCGACGCCGAACTGCGCGTCGACATGCGCGGCGAGATCGCGGCGCTGCACCGGCGCCTCGGCAACACCATGATCTACGTCACCCACGACCAGGTCGAGGCGATGACCATGGCCGACAAGATCGCGGTCCTGCGGCTGGGCAAGCTGGAGCAGTTCGGCGCGCCGCTCGACCTCTACAACCGGCCCGCCAACCTGTTCGTGGCGGGTTTCATCGGCTCCCCCAAAATGAACTTCCTGACCGGGCAGGTGGACGCGGGCGACCGCAGCCTCTTGCACCTCGACACCGGCGAAACCCTGCGCCTGCCGGCCGCCGGCTTCGCGCAGCGGGCGGGCGAGAAGGTGACGCTGGGCATCCGGCCGAACCACATGCAGGCCAGCGCCGAGGGCCCCGTCGCCGTGCAGGTCCGCTCGGTCGAGCAGCTGGGCGGCGAAAGCTACGTCTACGGCCATACCGCCACCGGCGCGCCCATCACCGTCCACAGCCCCGGCCAGACCCGCATCGCCATCGGCGACACCGTCCGCGTCGGCGCGCCCGAGGACGAGACCCACCTCTTCGACAGCGCCAGCGGCCTGTCGCTGCGCGAGGGCTGAGATGCGCGAGACCTGGCGCTGGTTCGGCCCCGGCGACGACATCGCGATCCACGAGATCGTGCAGACCGGCGCGGAGGGCATCGTCTCGGCGCTGCACCATGTCCCCACCGGGCAGGTCTGGACGCCCGCCGAGATCGCCGCCCGCAAGCGCCAGATCGAAGGGCCGCCCGACGCGCCCACGGGCCTGACCTGGGACGTGGTCGAAAGCCTGCCGGTCTCCGAGGCGATCAAGACGCAAAGCGGCCCCTGGCGGGACCACGTCGCGGCCTGGCGCGAGAGCCTCCATCACCTCGCCGCCGCGGGGCTGCGGGTGATCTGCTACAACTTCATGCCGGTGCTGGACTGGACCCGCACCGACCTGCGCCACCCGGTCAGGGGCGGCGGCACCGCGATGCATTTCGAGCTGCTCCATCTCGCGGTCTTCGACCTGCATGTGCTGCGGCGTCCCGGCGCCGAGGCGGACTACCCCGAGGATCTGCGCGCCGAGGCCCGGGCCGAATGGGACCGCGCGGGCGAAGCCCTCGGCCCGATGCTGGCCGAGAACATCCTCAAGGGCCTGCCCGGCGCGGCCGAGCACTGGGGCATGGACGACATCCGCGCGGCCCTTGCCCGCTACGACGGGATCGACGCGGGCCGGTTGCGGCAGAACCTCACGGATTTCCTCGAACAGGTGGTGCCCACCGCCGAGGCGCTGGGCCTGCGGCTCTGCTGCCACCCCGACGACCCGCCCTTTGCGCTGCTGGGCCTGCCGCGCATCGTGTCGACCGAGGACGACTACGCCCGGCTGGTCGACGCGGTGCCGAGCCCCGCCAACGGGATCACCTTCTGCACCGGCTCCCTCGGTGTCGATCCGGCGTTCGACCCGGTCCGCTTCATCGAACGGCTCGGCCCGCACATCCATTTCGTCCACCTGCGCAACACCACCCGCGGGCCGATGCGCGGCGGCAAGTGCAGCTTCACCGAAAGCGCGCATCTGGCCGGCGACACCGACATGGTCGCCACCATCCGCGCGCTGACGGCGGAGGAGGCGCGCAGGGCAGGGGAGGGCAGGGCGGACGCCGTGATCCCCATGCGCCCCGACCACGGCCACGCGCTCCTGTCCGACCTCGACCGGGCCTACATGCCGGGCTACCCGCTGATCGGCCGGATGCGGGGGCTGGCGGAGCTGAGGGGCGTGATGGCGGCCTGCCGCTGACCTGCCGGCACCGGCACTTCGGCGCGCAACCGCCCGAACAGCGCCGAAGGCGCCGGGCGAGCGCCTGTCCGCCCCCCGGACAGGCGCTTTGCCACCCGCGCGCACCCTTCATGCTGTGGGATGACCTTATGGCCATAAAGCGCCCCCTTCGACCGTCGCGGCGCCTGCCCGCGGACAGGCGCCCGCCCGCCGCGCGGTGCGCAAGACCCCGCGAGGGCAGGGGGCGCGCTTTCTGCAACTCATTCGCAACAACCTTGACTTTCTGCGAATGCGTCGCAATATCCATCCTGACGGCACGGACCGCGCCCGCCCGCGCGACCCAAGCACACAAGGGCCACCTGATGCTCACCCGACGCCTCCTCCTTTCCCTCGCCGCCGCCGCCGCCCTCGCGCTGCCGGCACAGGCGCAGGACCGCCTCACCATCGTCGCCACCACCGGCATGGTCGCCGACGCCGCCCGCGCCGTGGGGGGCGATCTCGTCGACGTCACCGCCCTGATGGGCCCCGGCGTCGACCCCCACGCCTACCGCCAGACGCGCACCGACATCGTGGCGACCGCGCAGGCCGACCTCGTGCTGTGGAACGGCCTCTACCTCGAGGCGCAGCTGGAGGAATTCCTGCTGGAGCTCGCCGAGACCCGGCCCGTCGTCGCGGTGGCCGAGGCCATCCCCGAGACCCAGCTGATCGGCTCCGAGGATTACGAGGACCGCTTCGACCCCCACGTCTGGATGAACCCCAACCTGTGGTCCCGCGTGGTGCTCGCCACCCGCGACGCGATGATCGCCGTCGCCCCCGACCACGCCGACGCCTTCACCGCCAACGCCGAGGCGCACCTGGCCGAGCTGTCGGACCTCGCCGTCTATTCCCAGACCGTCCTCGCCTCGATCCCGGCGGCCTCGCGCGTGCTGGTCACGGCCCATGACGCCTTCAACTACTTCGGCGCCGCCTACGGCTTCGAGGTGGTCGGCATCCAGGGCATCTCGACCGAAAGCGAGGCCGGCCTGCAGCGCGTCGCGGAGCTGGTCGACATGCTGGTCGCCCGCGACATCCGCGCGGTGTTCGTCGAAACCTCGGTCTCCGACCGCAACATCCGCGCGCTGATCGAGGGCGCCGCCGCGCAGGGCCACGAGGTCGTCATCGGCGGCGAGCTCTATTCCGACGCCATGGGCTTGCCGGGCACCTACGAGGGCACCTATCTCGGGATGATCGACCACAACGTCACCACCATCGCCCGTGCCCTCGGCGGCCAGGCGCCCGAACGCGGCCGGGTCGACGGGCTGGCGATCAACTGAGGGGGCCCATGGCCGAGACACTGACCCTTGCGGCCACCCACGGCGCCCGGACCGACCGGGCGGCCGACCCCGCCAGCCCGCTGGCCGTGCGCGGCCTGACGGTCAGCTACGGCGACAAGCCCGCCCTGTTCTCGGTCGACGCGACCTTTCCCGCCGGCGCCATGTCGGCGATCGTGGGGCCGAACGGGGCGGGAAAATCGACCTTCCTCAAGGCCGCACTCGGCCTGATCCCCGCCGTCTCGGGCGAGGTGCGGGTGTTCGGCCAGGGCCTCGCCGCCGCCCGCGACCGCATCGCCTATGTCCCCCAGCGCGCCAGCGTCGACTGGGATTTCCCGACCACCGTCATCGACGTGGTGCTGATGGGCCGCTACCGCCGCCTCGGCCTGTTCCGCCGGGTGTCGCGGGCCGAGCGCGCCGCCGCCACCGACGCGCTCGCCCGCGTCGGGATGGAGGGCTTCGCCGACCGCCAGATCGGCCAGCTGTCGGGCGGCCAGCAGCAGCGCGTGTTCCTCGCCCGCGCGCTGGCGCAGGAGGCCGACCTCTACCTGCTGGACGAGCCCTTCGCCGGCGTCGACGCGGCCACGGAACGCGCCATCATCGACGTGCTCAAGGCGCTGAAATCGCAGGGCCAGTCGGTGATCGCCGTGCACCACGACCTGTCCACCGTGGCCGAGTATTTCGACCACGTCTTCCTCGTGAACGTGCGCGCCATGGGCGAGGGGCCGGTCGCCACCGCCTTCACCCCCGAGGCGCTGGCGCGGACCTACGGCGGGCGGCTTGCCGCGACGCAGCTCGACCAGCTCCGCCTGACCGGGGCGTGAGGCGATGGAGGCGGTCCTTGCCGCGCTGACGCTGCAGGCGGGCTACAACGCCGCGCTGGTGACGCTCGGCGCCGCGCTTCTGGGCTTCGCCGCGGGCACCGCCGGCACCTTCCTGTTCCTGCGCAAGCGCGCGCTGGTCTCCGACGCCATGGCCCACGCGACGCTGCCGGGCGTGGGGCTTGCCTTTCTCGTCATGGTGGCGCTGGGGGGCGAGGGGCGGAGCCTGTTCGGCCTCCTCGTCGGCTCCGCCCTCAGCGCGCTGGCGGGGCTTCTCCTGGTCGACGGGATCACCCGCCGCACGCGGCTGGCCGAGGATGCGGCGATCGGCGCGGTCCTGTCGGTGTTCTTCGGCGCGGGCGTCGTCCTCCTGACCATCATCCAGACGCTGGACCGCGGCCGCCAGGCGGGGCTCGAAAGCTTCCTTCTCGGCTCCACCGCCGGCATGTTGTTCGAGGACGCCGTCCTGATCGCCGCGGGCGGCGCGACGGTCGTGGCGCTGATCTGGCTCCTGCGCCGCCCGATGACGCTGGTCGCCTTCGACCCCGGCTACGCGGCGGCCACCGGCGTCGACACCCGCCGCATCGACCTTGCCATGATGGGCCTCGTGATGGCCGTCACCGTGATCGGGCTCAAGCTGGTGGGCCTGATCCTGATCGTGGCGCTCCTCATCATCCCCGCCGTCACCGCGCGGTTCTGGACCGACCGGGTCGAGCGCGTGCTCTGGACCGCGGGCGGGATCGGTGCCGCCGCGGGCTACACCGGCGCGGCGCTGTCCGCCTCCGCGCCCAGCCTGCCCACGGGCCCCATCATCGTGCTGCTCGCCGCGGGTCTCTTCACCGGCTCGCTGCTCCTGTCGCCCGGCCGCGGCGTGCTGGCCGCCGTCCTCTCCCGCCGCCGGTTCCAGGCCCGCGTCCACCGCCGCCAGGGTCTGCTTGCGCTGGCCCGGTCCGAGCCGATCCACGACCCGCTGACCCTGCGCCTGCTGCGCGCCGAGGGGCTGATCCGCCCCGACGGGGTGGCCACCGACAAGGGCCGGGCGCAGGCGGCCAAGATCGCCCGCGACGAACGCCGCTGGGACGTGGCGCGCGAGGTGCACCAGGACACCGCCCTGACAGGCCGCTACGACGGCCTGACCCCCATCGAGGAGGTCTTTACCCCCGACGAGATCGCGGGCTTCGACGCGCGGCTCGGGCCGCCGCATCCGGTGGGAGGCTAGGCCATGGGCGCAGACTTCGTCCAGTTCTCGCTGACCCCGATCCTGATCGGCACGCTCGCGGCCATCGCCTGCGCGCTGCCCGGCAATTTCCTGATCCTGCGGCGGCAGGCGCTGATCGGCGACGCCATTTCCCACGTCGTGCTGCCCGGCATCGTGGTGGCCTTCCTCGTCACCGGCACGGTCGCGGCGCTGCCCATGCTGCTCGGCGCCGGCGCTGCGGCGCTGCTTGCGGTCGTTCTGATCGAGGCCATCCGCCGCCTCGGCCGGATCGAGCCGGGGGCCGCCATGGGCGTCGTCTTCACCGCGCTCTTCGCGGGGGGCGTGCTGCTGCTGGAACAGTCCGACACCTCCCGCGTCCACCTCGACGTGGAACACGCGCTGATGGGCAACCTCGAGACCCTGATCTGGCTGCGGGCCACCGGCTGGGACAGCCTGATCGACCCCGTGGCGCTGTCGCATCTTCCCGTGGAGCTGCCGCGCATCGCCGTCGTCGCCGCCCTGATGGCGGCGCTGACCGTGATCTTCTGGCGGCCCCTCAAGCTCTCCACCTTCGACGAGGGCTTCGCCCGCGCCCTCGGCCTGCCGGTCTCCGCCATCGGCCTGTCCCTCGTCATCGCCGCGGCCGTCGCCGCCGTGGCGGCCTTCGACGCGGTCGGCTCCATCATCGTCATCGCCATGTTCATCTGCCCGCCCGCCGCCGCGCGGCTGATGACCAATTCGCTGGCCGTGCAGGTCTGGTGGTCGGTCGCATTCGCCACGCTGTCGGCCGTTCTCGGCTATGTCCTCGCCGGCTACGGGCCCCTCTGGCTGGGCTTCGACAGCGCGGTCAGCGCGGCGGGCATGATCGCCACCGTCTCGGGCGTGATCCTAGGGCTCGCCTGCCTGTTCGGCCCGCACCGCGCGCGGGTGGGCGTCGCCGCCGGCGGCTGAGCCTTGCGGGCGCGCCCGGGGCGGGGCAGGGTGCCCGGCGCCACGACAGGGAGGCCGCGCCCATGACCGACGCCTACGACCCCGCCAGCGAGGGCGCCAAGATGTCCTACGCGCGCGACATGAGCTACGGCGACTACCTCGCGCTCGAGGGGCTGCTCGACGGCCAGCGCCCGCTGTCGAACGCCCATGACGAGATGCTGTTCATCATCCAGCACCAGACCTCGGAGCTGTGGATGCGGCTGGCCATCCACGAGCTGACCGCCGCGCGCGCCGGGCTGGCGCAGGGCGAGGTGCGCCCGGTGTTCAAGATGCTGACCCGCGTCGCCCGCATCTTCGAGCAGCTGAACGGCGCCTGGGACGTGCTGCGCACCATGACGCCGTCGGACTACACCCAGTTCCGCGACGACCTCGGCAGGTCCTCGGGCTTCCAGTCGCACCAGTACCGGATGATCGAGTTCCTGCTCGGCAACCGCAACCCGGCGATGCTCAAGGTCCACGAACACCGGCCGCAGCTGCACGCGGCGCTGACGGCGGAACTCACCCGCAAGTCGCTCTACCACGTCGCCCTCGACCGGCTGGGGGCCGCCACGGGGCAGGATTTCGCCGGGGCCTATCGGTTTGATGCGCCTCACGCGGCGCAGGATGCCATCCGCGAGGCCTGGGCAATCGTCTATCAGAACCCGCGCGCGCAGTGGGAGCTGTATGAACTCGCCGAGAAGCTCGTGGATCTGGAGGACTACTTCCGCCGCTGGCGCTTCAACCACGTCACCACGGTCGAGCGCATCATCGGCTTCAAGCGCGGCACCGGCGGCACCTCGGGCGTGACATACCTCCGCCGGATGCTGGAGGTGGAGCTTTTCCCCGAACTCTGGCAGGTCCGGGGGCAATTGTGAGGGGGGATGCCATGACCGTTCTGCGCAAGCACCTGTTCGACCTGCCCGAGGGCATGATCTACCTCGACGGCAACTCCCTGGGGCCGCTGCCGAAATCCGTGCCCGTCCGCGTCGCGCAGGTGGTGGCGCAGGAATGGGGCGGCCATCTCATCAAGGGCTGGAACGTGGACGGCTGGATGGCGCAGCCTTCGCGCGTGGGCGATCTCGTCGGCCGGCTGATTGGCGCGCCCACGGGCAGCGTCGTGATGGGCGACACCCTGTCGATCAAGGTCTACCAGGCGTTGTCCGCCGCTCTCCAGATGCGCCCCGACCGCCGGGTGGTGCTGTCGGACACCGGCAATTTCCCGACCGACCTCTACATGGCCGACGGGCTGATCCGGCAACTCGGCCACGGCCACGAACTGGCAACCGTCGACCCCGAGGAGGTGATGGACGCCATCACCGACGAGGTGGCCGCCGTCCTGCTGACCCAGGTCGACTACCGCACCGGCCGGATGCACGACATGGCCGCGATCACCGCCCGCGCCCACGCGATGGGCGCGGTGATGATCTGGGATCTCGCCCACAGCGCCGGGGCCGTGCCCGTCGTCCTCGCGGCCTGCAACGCCGAATTCGCTGTCGGCTGCACCTACAAGTATCTCAACGGCGGCCCCGGTGCGCCGGCCTTCATCTACGTCCGCCCCGACATCGCCGACACCGTCGCCCCCGCGCTGGCCGGCTGGCTCGGCCACGCGGCCCCCTTCGCCTTCGACCTCGCCTACCGCCCCGCACCGGGGGTGGAGCGGATGCGCGTCGGCACGCCGCCCGTCCTCCAGATGTCCGCGCTCGAGGCGGCCATGGAGGTCTGGGAGGGCGTCGAGATGGCCGACCTCCGCGCGGCCTCCATCGCGCTGTCCGAGACCTTCATCCGCGAGGTCGAGGCGCGCTGCCCCGGCCTGACCCTCGCCAGCCCCCGTGACCCGGCGCAGCGCGGCAGCCAGGTGTCGTTCCGCTTCGAACACGGCTACGCCGCGATGCAGGCGCTGATCGCCCGCGACGTGATCGGCGATTTCCGCGCGCCCGACATCATGCGCTTCGGCTTCACGCCGCTCTACGTCGACGAGGGCGACGTGGTGCGCGCGGCCGAGGTGCTGGAGGAGGTGATCGGCGGGCGGCTCTGGGACCGGCCGGAATACATGGCGCGCCAACGGGTGACGTGACGGGCGGGATCGAGGTCCCGTAGACCGGGCCTCGGCCCGGGGCGACGCCAGCCGCACGCGGCGCCGGGCGGGGGTGTGGGGCCACCGGGCCGGGGCCCGGTCTACGACGCCATCGGCATCGCCGCCCGCGACGGCTGCGCGACGATGCCTGCATCGAACAGCCGCGCGATCTCGCCCTCGGGCAGCCGCGCCACGTCGGCCAGCACCGCCTCGGTGTGCTGCCCCAGGAGCGGGGCAGGGGCCGCCGCCTCGCGCGCCTGCGCCGAAAAGCCGAAGGGCGTGCCGGGGCTGAGCCAGGTTCCGATGCCCGGCTGGGTCACGGGCGAAAAGATCGGGTTCTCCGCCGACAGGTCGGGGTCCTGCTCGATCGCCTCGGCAAAGCTGCGGAACACCGACCAGGTCACGCCCGCCCGGTCGAACGCATCGGCGAAATCGGCCACCCGGCGGGCGTGAAACCACGGCGCCAGAACCGCCGTGATCGCCGCCCGCGCCTGCCATCTTGCGCCCTCGTCGTCGAAATCGGCCCCCAGCGCCGCGGCCAGCGCCGCCATCGGCTCGGCCAGCCCCGTGACCTTCAGCAGGTTCTGCCACTGCCGCGCCGTCAGCCCGATCACCATGACCCGCTGCCCGTCGGCACAGAGGAAATCCTGCCCGTAGGCGCCATAGAGGGAATTCCCCGCACGCCCCCGCGTCTGCCCCGTCAGCGCGTGCTCCGCGATGATGCCAAGGTGCCCCAGCATCGCCGCCGCCACGTCCTTGAGCGTCAGGTCCACCGCCTGTCCCGCCCCGTGGCGCAGCCGGTAGCGTTCCGCCGCCAGCAGCCCCGACACCACCAGCCCGCCCGCGATGGCGTCCCATGCGGGCAGCGCATGGGCCACCGGCTCCGCCGACCCCTCGGGCCCCGTCGCCATGGGGAAGCCCACCGCCGGGTTCACCGTGTAGTCCACCGCCGGCCGCCCGTGCCGGTCGCCCCTCAGCGTGACCGACACGAGGTCCGCGCGCCGGCCCGCCAGCGTCGCGTGGTCCGTCCAGCCCGGCGTCGCCAGGTTGGTGATGAACAGCCCCGCATCCTCGCCCGGCGCGCAGATGATCTCCTGCGCGATCTCGCGGCCCCGCGGGGTCTTCACGTCGATCGCCACCGACCGCTTGCCCTTGTTCATGCCCGCCCAGAACAGGCTCTCGCCCCCGGGCGCCACCGGCCAGCGGGTCGCGTCCATTCCCCCGGTCGGCAGGTCGAAGCGGATCACGTCCGCCCCCATCTGCGCCAGCGTCATTCCCGCCAGCGGTACCGCCACGAAGGCGGAGCTTTCGACCACGCGCATCCCCTTGAGAACGCCCATCAATCCCACTCCGCCCGCGCGGTCATGCCGAGGTAGCCCTCGGGCGTGGCCGTCCCCAGCTCCATCGACTTGCCGCCGGGGCTGAGGCGCCCCTGCAGGCGCAGGTCATGGGTGTGGAACATCGGGTGCACGCCCCGGAAACTGAACCGCTTGGGCGGGACGCCGGTGTGCCGCTTGGCCGTCTCCATCAGCAGGATCGCCTGCATCGGGCCATGGGTGACAAGGGCGGGATATTTCTCCACCTCCTGCGCATAGGGCAGGTCGTAATGGATGCGGTGGGCGTTGTAGGTGGCCGCCGAAAACCGGAACAGGCGGGCCTCGTTGATCTCCACCGTCTCGTCGAAATCGGGGGTGTCCAGCTCGGGCAGGCGCTTGGGCGGGGTGAAGCGGTCGGGGATGTGCAGGTAGACGATGTCCTGCTCTTCCTCCACGAAACTGCCGTTCTCGCCCTCGATCTGGTGCGCCACGGTGACGAAGACCATGTCGCCGGTGCCGCCCGACTTGGGCGTCACCGACAGGATCTCCGACTTGCGCCGCAGCCGTTCCCCGATGCGCAGCGACCCGGTGAAGGACAGCCGCCCCGCTGCCCACATCCGCCGCTTGAAGGCGAGCGGCGGCAGGAAATCCCCGAGCTTGGGGTGCCCGTCCGTGCCGAGCTGGCTCAAGGGCACGAATTCGGGAAAGGCCGCCCAGTGCCACAGCCGCGGAAGCAGCGATCCCCGCCGCGTGTCGCGCGGCAGGGAGACGGGGTGGGACACGGCGGCGCTCATCATGCCGGCCAGTTCGGGCGTCAGGCAGCCCCATCGTTCTTCCTTGCGGCCGACCCAGTCGGCGGCGTCGCGCATCGCGACCATGGGGAACGTCTCCACCCGGCTCATGCGGCGGCCCTCATGCCCAGGAGGCGCGCCACGGTTGCCCCCATGCTCGAGGGGTTCGGGGCTACCAAGATGCCTGCGTCCTGCAGGATTTCCACCTTTTCCTGCGCGCTTTCCCCGAAAGCGCTGATGATCGCGCCCGCATGGCCCATCTTGCGGCCCTTGGGCGCCGACAGGCCGGCCACATAGGCCGCCACGGGCTTGGTCATGTGATCGCGCACATAGGCCGCGGCCTCGGCCTCCTGCGGGCCGCCGATCTCGCCGATCATGATCACGGCGTCGGTCTCGGGGTCGGCCTCGAACAGCTCGAGGATGTCGCGGAAGCTCGACCCGTTGATCGGGTCGCCGCCGATCCCGATGGACGAGGAGACGCCGATCCCAAGCGCCGACATCTGGCTGGCCGCCTCGTAGCCCAGCGTGCCCGACCGGCCCACGATCCCCACCCGGCCGGGGGTGTAGATGTGCGGCGGCATGATCCCCATGAAGCCCTTGCCGGGGCTGATGATGCCGGCGCAGTTCGGGCCGATCAGCCGCATCTTGCGCTCCCGCCGGTAGCGCTTGAGGAAGCGCTTGACCTTCATCATGTCCTGCGCGGGCAGCCCGTCGGTGACGCAGACGCAGGTCTTTATCCCTGCGTCCGCCGCCTCCATCATCGCGTCCGCCGCATAGGCCGGCGGCACGAACAGCAGGGACGCATCGGCCCCGGTCGCCTCCACCGCCTCGCGCACGGTGTCGAACAGCGGCCTGTCCAGCAGCGTCTCGCCGCCCTTGCCGGGGGTCACGCCGCCGACGACGTTGGTGCCGTAGGCGATCATCTCCTCGGCATGGAACCGGCCGATGCGGCCCGACATGCCCTGGACGATGACGCGGGTCTCTTCGGTGATGAGAATGGCCATGGGTGCGGCTCCTTATTCGGCGGCGACGGGCTGCGGGCGGGCGCGGACGGCAAGCTTCGCCGCCTCGGCCAGCGTCTCGGCGGACAGGAGGGGCAGGCCGGAAGTGCGGATGATCTCGCGGCCTTCCTCCACGTTGGTGCCCGACAGGCGGACGACCACGGGAATGCTCAGCCCGACCTCCTGATAGGCCTGCACCACCCCCTTGGCGATCCAGTCGCAGCGGTTGATGCCGGCGAAGATGTTGACGAGGATCACGCCGACATTGGCGTCGGCCAGCACGGTGCGAAACGCGGTGACGACCCGCTCCGGCGAGGCCCCGCCGCCGATGTCGAGGAAGTTGGCGGGCTCGCCCCCGGCCAGCTTGATCATGTCCATCGTCGCCATGGCGAGGCCCGCGCCGTTGATGATGCAGCCGATGTCGCCATCGAGGCCGACGTAGGCCAGGCCGTTGTCATGGGCCATCGCCTCGCGCGGGTCCTCCTGGCTGGGGTCGCGCAGCGCCTCGACCTGCGGGCGGCGGTAAAGCGCGTTGGTGTCGAAGGACATCTTCGCGTCCAGCGCCACCAGATCGCCCGCGCCCGTGATGGCCAGCGGGTTGATCTCCACCATCATGGCATCCAGATCGCGGTAGGCGCGGTAGCAGGCGCGCAGCGTGGTGACGAACTGCGCCACCTGCTTGCCCTTGAGGCCCAGCTTGAAAGCCAGCTCGCGCGCCTGGAACTCCACCAGCCCCGCGGCGGGGTCGATCACCATGCGCACCAGGCTGCCCGGGTCGGTCTCGGCCAGCTGCTCGATCTCCATGCCGCCATGGCCGGAGGCGACGATCATGATCCGCTCGGATTTCCGGTCGAGCACGAAGCCGAGGTAGATTTCCTGCGCGATGTCCGTGGCTTCCTCGATCCAGAGCCGGTGGACGACCTTGCCCGCCGCGCCGGTCTGGCGGGTGACAAGCGTGCGACCCAGGAGGCCCCGGGCGTAGCTGCGCACCTCGTCCTCCGAACGGCAGAGCTTCACGCCGCCGGCCTCGCCGCGGCCGCCGGAATGGATCTGCGCCTTGACCACGCAGGTGGACCCGCCCAGCTGGCGGCAGGCATAGGCGGCCTGCTCGGGGCTGAAGGCAAGATGGCCGCGGGGCACCGGCACGCCGAACTCGGCGAGGATGGCCTTGGCCTGGTGTTCGTGGATGTCCATGGGTCCGTCTCCTCCTCAGACCGGGCGGCGCCTTGGCGCCGTCACTCCGCCGGCACGGCGCGGGCGGCGATCGCCTCGGCCATGTCGATCACGTTCTTCGCCATCTTCTCCGACGCGGCGTCGATCATCTTGCCGTCGAGGCTGGCCGCGCCCTTGCCCTGCGCCTCGGCGGCCTTGAGCTCGGCGATGATGCGGCGGGCCTTGGAGACCTCGGCCTCGGGCGGGCTGAACACCTCGTTGGCCATCGCCACCTGGCTCGGGTGGATCGCCCATTTGCCCTCGCAGCCCAGGGCGGCGGCCCGGCGGGCGCCCGCCTTGTAGCCCTCGGGGTCGCTGAAATCGCCGAAGGGCCCGTCGATGGCGCGCAGCCCATAGGCGCGGCAGGCGATGACCATGCGGGTGATCGCGGCATGCCACTGGTCGCCCGGATAATCGGGGTTGAGCCCGCCGATGTTCACCGTCCGCGCCCGCATCGAGGCCGCGTAGTCCGCGACGCCGAAATGCAGTGCCTCGAGCCGGCCGCCGAACTGCGCGATGGCCTCGACATTCGCCATCCCCAGCGCCGTCTCGATCAGCGCCTCGATCCCCACGCGGGTCTCCACCCCCGTGCCCTGCTCGATCTGGTTCACCAGCGCCTCGACCATGTAGAGGTCGGCGGGCACCCCCACCTTTGGCACCAGCAGCGTGTGCACCCGGTCGCCCGCCTGTTCCATCACGTCGACCACGTCGCGGTACATGTAATGGGTGTCGAGGCCGTTGATCCGCACGCTGACGGTCTTGCCCTTGGCCGCCCAGTCGATGTCGTTCAGCGCCTGGATCGCGTTCTTGCGCGCCTGCGCCTTCTCGGGCGGGGCGACGGCATCCTCGAGGTCGAGGAAGACGTAATCGGCGGCGCTGGCGGCGGCCTTGTCGATCATGGTGGGGTTCGAGGCCGGCACGGCCAGTTCCGAGCGCTGCAGGCGCTGGCGGCGGAGCGGGTAAAGCGTGTGGGACATGGTCGTGTTCCTTGGGAAATCAGGTCACTCGGCCGCGATCTGCATCCGGGGCGCGGTGCCCCGCTGCGCCGCGAAATGGGCCTGCGCCGCGCCGACCCCCGCGCCGAAGCGCAGGTCCGCGCCCGCCCGCACCAGCGCAAGCTCCGCCACCGACAGCGCGGTCAGCACCATCGCCTCGTTCAGGTCGCCGAGGTGCCCGATGCGGAACACGCGGCCGTTCAGCGGCCCGAGGCCCGACCCGAGCGAGGTGTTGAACTCGTCATAGGCGATGCGGATCACGTCGCGCGCATCGACGCCCTCGGGCACCCGGATGGCGGTCACGGTGTCGGAACAGATCGAATGATGCTCGGCCACGATCTCCAGCCCCATGGCGGCGACGCCCCGGCGCACGGCCTCGGCCAGCCGGCGGTGGCGGGCGATGACCGCGTCCAGCCCTTCTTCGCGCAGGATCCGGTCGAGCGCGCGGCGCAGCCCGTGCAGCAGCGGCGTCGGCGGCGTGTAGGGGAACTGCCCGACCGCGTTCATGGCGGCCATGTCGGCGAAATCGAAATAGGCGCGGCGCATCGTGGCCGTGCGCGAGGCCGCCATCGCCTTGTCGCTGACGCCCAGGATGCCCAGGCCCGCGGGGCACATCAGCCCCTTCTGCGTGCCCGCGACGGCCAGGTCCACGCCCCATTCCTCCATGCGGAAGTCGAGCGACCCGATCGACGACACGCCGTCGACGAACAGGAGCGCGTCGTGAAAGCATTCGTCCAGCGCGCGCCGCACGCCCGCCACGTCCGAGGTCACGCCCGTCGCCGTCTCGTTGTGGGTCACGAAGACCGCCTTGATCGCGCCCTCGCGGTCGGCACCCAGCCGGCGGGCGATCTCGTTCACCGGGCAGGCCGCGCCCCAGGCCAGGTCGATGGCCTCGACCACCAGGCCCAGCCGCTCGGCCATCTGCGCCCAGAGGGTCGAGAACTGCCCGTGCCGCGCGATCAGGATGCGGTCGCCGGTGTTCAGCGTGTTGGTGATCGCCGCCTCCCAGGCCGCGGTGCCCGAACCCGGGAACAGCATCACCCGGCCGGTCTCGCAGCGGAACAGCGTCTTGAGGTCGGCGAAGATCGGCAGCGTCAGGTCGCCGAAGTCATGCGCCCGCATGTCCTGCTGGGCCACGTTCATCGCCTGCCGGACGACCTCGGGCACGTTGGTGGGGCCGGGGATGAAAAGCTGGGTCTGGCCGGTGCGCATGGGGTCCTCCGCTGTCGATGGGGGGACCATGCGCCTGTCGGGCGTATTCACAAAACCCTTGCGGGTCCTGCTGTGAATGCATCATTTTACATGATACAAGATTTGTGAACTTGTAAACTTTTCGGTATACAGCGGCATGAAAACCTTCATCGGCCCCCGCCTCCGCCGGCTCCGCGTCGACCATGGCCAGACCCAGGCCCAGATGGCCAAGGCGCTGGGGATCAGCACCTCCTACGTCAACCTTCTGGAAAAGAACGAACGTTCCGTGTCGGTGCCGGTGCTGCTCAAGCTGTTCGACATCTACGGCGTCGACTGGCGCGACATCGCCGAGGATGACGAGACCGCGCATCTGGCCGACCTGCGCGCCGCGCTCGCCGACCCGATCTTCGACGGCGACCGCCCCGACCTCCCGCAGATGCGCGCGGCGCTGACCCATGCGCCCGACCTCGCGGCCTGCTTTCTGCGGCTGCACCGCTCTTACCTCGCCGCGACCGACCAGCTGATGAGCGTGGCCGAGGCGGGCGAGGGGGCCGCCGTGCTGCTGCGCGATTCGCCCGAGGCGACGGTCCACAACGTGTTCCGCAAGAACCGCAACCATTTCCCCGCGCTGGAGGCGGCCGCCGAGGATTTCTGGGACGGCCCGCCGCCCGCGACCGACGACGTCTATGCCGCGCTGAAGAAGCGGCTGATGGACCGGCTCGGCGTGCGCGTGCAGCTGATGACGGTGGCCGACATGCCCGGCACGCTGCGCGAGTACGACGAGCGCCGCCGCCTCATTCTTCTATCAGAAGCCCTCGACCACCCGAACCGCGTGTTCCAGCTGGTGCATGTCGCCGGCCTGATCGAGCAGAGGGGCGTGATCGACGACCTCCTGTCGCAATCCGGCCTCGACGACCCGCACGGCCGCGCGCGCTGCCGGGTGGAACTGGCGAACTACTTCGCCGCCGCGGTGCTGATGCCCTACGGCGCCTTCCTGTCCGAGGCGCTGGCGTCGAAATACGACTTTGACCACCTTGCCACCCGCTTCGGCGTCAGCTTCGAGCAGGCCTGCCACCGCGCCACGACCCTGCAACGCCGCGGCGCGCAGGGGGTGCCCTTCTTCTTCCTGCGGCTCGACAAGGCCGGCAACGTCACCAAGCGGTTCAATTCCACCGATTTCCACCTGGCCGAGCACGGCGGCGCCTGCCCGCGGCTCGACGTGCACAGCTCCTTCCGCACGCCCGGGCGCATCCTGCCGCAGCTGGTCGAGATGCCCGACCAGAGCCGGTTCTTCGTCTTCGCCCGCACCGTGGATCGCCCGAGTTTCGCCCGCCACATGCAGGACGTCCGGCTGGCCGTCGCCATGGGCTGCGCCGTCGAACACATGGGGGCGGTGGGCTATGCCGAGACGCTGGGCGGGGCCGAGGCGCCGGTGACCGAGATCGGGATCAACTGCCGCATCTGCCCGCGGGCGAACTGCGACCAGCGTGCGCACCACGCCATCGTCCTGTCCGAGCCCTTGGACGAACGCCGCCGGGGCGCGACGCGCTACGCCTCCTGAGCCAGCCGGGCCACGGCGGCGCGGGCGCCGTCTCGGGTGAGGGTGTCGACCGCGTCGAGGATCGTGGTGCGGAAAGCGGGGGTGCCGGCAAGGGCCGGGTCGAAGACCTCCGCGACGCGCAGGATCGCCTCGGGGTCGCCAGCGACGGCGCGCAGCCGGTCGGCCATCGGATCCTGTAGAAGATCGGTCGACAAATGCGCCATCCACCCCGCCACCGCCAGCGACAGACACGGCACCGGGCGCCCCGCGGCGAGGCGCTTCCGGATGGGAGCAAGGAGCCGCGGCGGCAGCTTCTGCGACCCGTCCGTCGCGATCTGCCGCAACTGGTGGCGGATGGCCGGGTTGCGGAACCGCTCCAGCAGCGCGTCGCAATACTCGGGTACCGAAACCCCCGCGGGCGGCGTCAGGCTCGGCCCCACCTCCGCCGCCCAGAGCCGCCGCAGGTAGCCCGCGAACACCGGGTCGCCCGCCGCCTCGGCCACCGTCCCGTGCCCCGCCAGCCACCCCAGATAGGCCAGCGCCGAATGCGCCCCGTTCAGGCAGCGCAGCTTCATCGCCTCGAAGGGGGCGACATCGCCCACCATCTGCGCCCCCGCCGTCTCCCACGCCGGGCGCGCGCCGCCGACGAAGCGATCCTCGATCACCCATTGCGCGAACGGCTCGTGCTGCACCGCGCCCGCGTCCCGAACCCCCGTCCGCTCGGCCAGCGCCGCGCGGTCGGCTTCCGTCATCGCCGGCGTGATCCGGTCCACCATGGAACAGGGAAACGCCCCCTCCGCCGCGATCCAGTCGGCCAGCCCCGCGTCCCTAGCCCGCGCCAGCCCCAGCACCGCGTCCCGGATCACGTGCCCGTTGCCGGCGAGGTTGTCACAGGACAGCACCGTGAAGGGCGCGACCCCCGTAGCCCGCCGCCGCGCCAGCGCCGCCACGATCCACCCCGCCGCCGAGCGCGGACTGTCCATGTCGCCCGGATCGGGCCGGTAGCCCTTCTCCGTCACCGTCAGCGTCACCACCCGCACGCCCGGGTCCGCCATCGCCGCCAGCACCGCCCCGGGCTCCTCGGCCGCCACCAATACACCGGCCACCACCTCGACCAACCGGTCGACCGGCCCCTCCGGCCCCAGCTCCACCGCGGTGTAAACACCCCCCTGCGGCCCCAGCTCCTCCCGCGCCCGTCCGCTCGCCAGCGCGACGGCCATGATCCCCCAGCCCCCGGCCTCTTCCGTCATCGGCGCCACGAAGGACCGGAAGAAGGCGCCCGGGCCCAGATGCACCATCCGCACCGGCGGGGCAGGGTGCCGCCGCATCAGCCGTGGCAGGTCAGAGCCGGTAGGCATCGCGCACCAGCGTCACCGTCAGGTCATGGGCGAGCCCCTCGGCCTCCGCCAGCCGCAGCCGCCCGGTGCCCACCAGCCCCGCGAGGTAGGCGCAATCCGCCCGCCGCGACACGTCGTGCCGCGCGGGGATCGAGCAGAACGCCCGCGTGTCGTCGTTGAACCCGGTCGTGTTGTAGAAGCCGCAGGTCTCCGTCACCGTCTCGCGGTAGCGCCGGATGCCCTCGGCGCTGTCGAAGAACCACCAGGGCGGCCCCAGCCGCAGCGCGGGATAGGCGCCCGCCAGCGGCGCAAGCTCCCGGCCGTAGGTCGTCTCGTCCAGCGTGAACAGGATCAGCGTCATCCGCGGGTCCATCCCCACCGCGTCCAGCAGTGGCTTCAGGCCCCCCACCCAGTCCGTCCGCGTGGGGATGTCGAACCCCGCATCCCGCCCGTGCAGCGCAAAGACCCGCGCCGAATGGTTCCGGTGCGAGCCCGCGTGCAGCTGCATCACCAGCCCGTCCTCCAGGCTCATCCGCGCCATCTCGGTCAGCATCTGCGCCCGGAACAGCTCGGCCTCGGCGGCATCCGCCCGCCCCGCCCGCACCTTGGCGAACAGCGCCTTCGCATCGGCCCTTGGCAGGTCGGCCGTGCGCGCGGTGGGGTGGCCGTGGTCGGTCGCCGTCGCCCCCATCTCTTTGAAATAACTGCGCCGCGCCCGGTGCGCCGCGAGGTAGCCCGCCCATGTCCCCGTGTCCTCGCCCGTGACCTCGCCCAGCCGGTCAAGATTGGCGTCGAAGCCCTCGTGCTCGGGGTCCACCACCGCGTCCGGCCGGTAGGTCGGGATCACCCGGCCGGCCCAGCCGCTGTCCCGGATCGTCCCGTGCGCCGACAAATCATCCAGCGCCGCGTCGGTCGTGGCCAGCACCTCGATCCCGAACCGGTCGAACAGGGCGCGCGGGCGGAAGGCGTCCGTCGCCAGCGCCGCCTCTACGGCGTCATAGACCGCATCCGCCGTCGCCGCCGACAGGGGGGTGTCGATCCCGAACACATGCTCCAGCGCGTGCTCCAGCCACAGCGCGGATGGCGTGCCCCGGAACAGGTGGACATGCCCCGCGAACCGCCGCCAGATCGCCCGCGGGTCGCGCTCCACCGGCCCGCCGTCGCGGCGCGGGACGCCGAGGTCGGCGTGGGGGATGCCGCGGCTGACCAGCATCCGAACGACGTAGTGGTCGGGCGTCACGAACAGCGCCGCGGGGTCGGGGAACCGCGCGTTCCCGGCGAACCAGCGCGGGTCGCAATGGCCGTGCGGGCTCAGGATCGGCAGGTCGCGGATGCCCTGGTACAGCCCCCGCGCAAGGTCGCGGAGCGCGGGTTCGGCCGGGAACAGGCGGTCGGGGTCGGTCAGCGGCATCCGGGGCACCCATGTGTCTCTGCTCACTTGCTAGGGGCCGGCCCCGCGCAAGTCAAAGCCCGCGCAACTCATCGCAAATGCAACGAACCGTTTGACAGCCCCGCGCCCCGCGTGAGAGAAGGCCCGCGAGCGGCATAGCCCGCTCCCCGCGGGCCGGGATCCTGTTTCGCTGCGCCAAGGGCACGTAGGCGCGGCGTGAAGCAAGGGAGGACCCCATGGGACCTTTTCCGCATGACGCCCCCAAGGCCACCATCGACGCCCTGAACAAGGCCGGCACCGACGGCTTCGAGTTCGTGGAATTCGCCCACCCCGACCCGGTGGCCCTCGAACGCCTCTTCACCGCCATGGGCTACGCGCAGGTCGCCCGCCACAAGACGCGCGACATTTCGCTCTACCGGCAGGGCGACATCAACTACATCGTCAACCGCGAGCCCGGCACCCACGCCGCCCGCTTCGTCGCCGAACACGGCCCCTGCGCACCCGCGATGGCCTGGCGCGTGGTCGACGCCCGGCACGCGCTGCAATGCGCGCTCGAATACGGCGCCGAGGAACACACAGGTGCCGACAAGACGCTGGACGTGCCCGCCGTCATCGGGATCGGCGGCTCGCTCCTTTACTTCGTCGACACCTATGGCGAGGATGGCAGCCCCTACGCGGCCGAATTCGACTGGACCGGCGCCCCCGACCCCCGGCCGCGCGGCGCGGGGTTCTACTACCTCGACCACCTCACCCACAACGTCCAGCGCGGCAACATGTCGACCTGGTACGATTTCTACGCCAAGGCGTTCAATTTCCGTGAAATCCGCTACTTCGACATCAAGGGCAAGCAGACCGGCCTCTATTCCCGCGCGCTGACCAGCCCCGACGGCAAGATCCGCATCCCGATCAACGAAAGCGCCGACGACACCAGCCAGATCGAGGAATACCTGCGCGAATACAAGGGCGAGGGCATCCAGCACATCGCGGTGGCGACGAACGACATCTACGCCAGCGTCGACCAGATCGCCGCCAACGGGATCGAGTTCATGCCCGCGCCCCCGAAATCCTACTACGCGATGAGCCACAAGCGCGTGGCGGGCCATACCGAGCCGCTCGACCGCATGATGCAGCACGGCATCCTGATCGACGGCGAGGGCGTGGTCGATGGCGGCATGACGCGGATCCTGCTCCAGATCTTCTCCAAGACCGTGATCGGCCCGATCTTCTTCGAGTTCATCCAGCGCAAGGGCGATGACGGCTTCGGCGAGGGCAATTTCAAGGCGCTCTTCGAGTCGATCGAGCGCGACCAGATCGAGCGGGGCGTGCTGAAGGCGGCGGGCGAGTGACCCGGAACGCCACCCACGACCCGGCCCGCCGCAGCTGGGTCGCCTCCGCCAATGCCCCTGGCGCCGATTTCCCGATCCAGAACCTGCCCTGGGGCGTGTTCTCGGAGGGCGACGGGGTGCGCCGCGTGGGCGTCGCCATCGGCGACCTGATCCTCGACGTGACCGCGCTCGAGGCCGACGGCGTGCTGGAACCCGCCCCTGGCGAAACGGTCTTCGCCGCGGGCGTCCTCAACCCCTTCATGGCGCTCGGACCCGCCGTCTGGGGCCAGACCCGCGCCGCGCTGGCCGACCTTCTCGACGAAAAGACCGGCGAGCGCGCCCTGCCGCTGGTCCCGCAGTCCGCCGCGCGGATGCACCTGCCGGTCTTCGTCCGCAGCTACACCGATTTCTACGCCTCGCGCGAGCACGCCACCAATGTCGGCACCATGTTCCGGGGGGCGGAGAACGCCCTGCCGCCGAACTGGCTGCACATCCCCATCGGCTACAACGGCCGCGCCTCCACGGTCGTCGTCTCGGGCACGCCCATCCGCCGTCCCTTGGGCCAGTTGAAAGGCCCCGACGACACCGCCCCCCGCCTCGGTCCCTCCCAAAGGCTCGACATCGAGCTGGAGCTGGGCGCCATCCTCGGCACAGGCAACCCGATGGGGCAGCCCGTGACGACGGCCGAGGCGTGGGAGATGATCTTCGGCTTCGTCCTGCTGAACGACTGGTCGGCGCGCGACATCCAGCTCTGGGAATACCAGCCGCTCGGCCCCTTCCAGTCCAAGGCGTTCGGCACCAGCATTTCCCCCTGGGTCGTCACCCGCGAGGCGCTGGCCCCCTTCCGCGTGGCCCCGCCTGCGCGCGAGACACCGCTCCTGACGTATCTGGCCGAGGACGCCCCCCACAACCTCGACCTCGCCCTCGAAATCGACCTCGCAGCGCAGGGGCAGGGCCCGCACACCATCGCCCGCACCAACGCCCGCCACCTCTACTATTCCGCCGCCCAGCAGGTCGCGCACCATGCCCTCTCCGGCTGCGCGATGGAGACGGGCGACCTGATCGGCTCGGGCACCATCTCGGGCCCAACCCCCGACAGCCGCGGCTCGCTCCTCGAACTGACGTGGAACGGCCGCGACCCGCTCGACCTGCGTGGCACCCCCCGCGTCTTCCTGCAGGACGGCGACAGCGTCACCCTGCGCGGCCATTGCGACGGCCCCTATCGCGTCGGCTTCGGCGCCTGCGAGGGCACCATCCTGCCCGCGCCCCCGGCGCCATGAACCGCGACGCCTGGCGAGACTTTCCCGGCGCGCCGCCGCCCGGAACGGTGCTGTGCCCCGCCGCCGCCATCCCGGAAAAGGGCGTGAAAAGCCTCGACCTCGACGGCTTCCCCGTCCTCCTCGTCGCCTCCGCCGAGGGGCTGCGCGCCTACGTCAACGCCTGCCCGCACCAGTACCTGCCGCTCGACTGGCGGTCGCCCAACATCCTGTCGGAAAACGCGGAAATCCTCCGCTGCTCCAACCACGACGCGGGCTTCGACGCGGCGACGGGGCAGGGGATCGACGGGCTCGGCCAGGGCTGCGCCCTCGACCCCGTCCCGGTGACGATCCGGGGCGACGCGCTGGTGATCGGCTGACTATTTCGGCGGCAACCGCGTCGCCGCGTCCAGCCGGATGGTCGTGCCGTTCAGATACGGGTTCTCCACGATCTGCGCGACCATCAGGGCGTATTCCGCAGGATCCCCCAGCCGGGCGGGGAACTGGATGTCGGCGACGATCTTCTCCGTCACCTCGGGCGCCAGCCCCTCCATCATCGGGGTGCGGAACAGGCCCGGCGCGATGGCCATGACCCGCACGCCATGCCGCGCCAGGTCGCGCGCCGCGGGCAGGCACATGGCCGCGACCGCGCCTTTCGACGCCGCATAGGCCGATTGCCCGACCTGCCCGTCCTCGTACGCGATGGAGGCCGTGTTCACGATCACGCCCCGCTCGCCGCCCTCCAGCGCCTCGGCCTCGACCATCAGGCGGGCGGCGTGGGACATCACGTTGTAGGTGCCGAACAGGTTCACCCGCAGCACCCGCTCGAAGGTGTCGATGGACAGCTTCCCCTCGCGCCCCACCACGCGCCCGCCATTGGCGATGCCCGCGCAGTTCACCGCCACCCGCGGCGCCGCGCCGATCCAGTCGGCCGCCGCGGCCACCGCCGCCTCGACCTCGGCCGCCTCGCTCACGTCGACCCGCACCGCAAGGCCGCCGACCTCGGCCGCCACCGCCGCCGCCTTGTGCCCGTCGAAATCGAGGATCGCCACCTTCGCCCCGCGGCCCGCGAGAAGCCGCGCCGTCGCGGCGCCGAGCCCGCTGCCCCCGCCCGTGACGATGGCCCCCAAGCCCTTGATCTCCATGGCATCCCCTCCCTAGCGCAACAGGAACAGCGTGATCGACGGGAAGGCGACCAGGATCGCCACCCGGATCACGTCCGAGGTCACGAACCACATCACCGCCCGGTAGGTGGCCCCCATCGGCGTCTCGCGGTCCATCGCGTTGATGATGAACAGGTTCATCCCCACCGGCGGCGTGATCAGGCCCACCTCGACCACGATCAGCACCAGGATGCCGAACCAGATCGCCGTCAGGGTCTGGTTGAAATCGGCGTGCATCGCCTCGGTCACGGGGCGCAGCCCCAGCGCGCGGAACTCCTCGCGCACCAGCGGGATGCCCTCGGCCAGCTTCGCCTGCGCCGCGGCCAGAAGGTCGGGCGCCATGGCGATGCCGTCCGCGATCCCCTCGGCCAGCCGCGCGGCCTGCATGTCGATCAGCGAGATCAGCCCGAAATCCATCTGCGCCATCACCGGCCAGAAGATCGGGATCGTCAGCAGGATCATCGACAGGCTGTCCATCAGGCAGCCGAGGATCAGGTAGAACACCAGGATCAGCACCAGCACCGTCAGCGGCGCGTAGCCCTGGCTGACCACCCACAGAGACAGCTCCTGCGGCATCTGCGTCAGCGCGAGGAACGAGTTGTAGAGCTTGGCCCCCAGCACGATGAAGAAGATCATCGCCGACGACACAGCGGTGGTGACGATGGCCTCCTTGAACAGCGCCCAGGTCATGTTGCCCCGCACCAGCGCCAGAAGCCCCGTGCCCGCCGCGCCGACGGCGGCGCCCTCGGTGGGCGTGAACCAGCCCGCGTAGATGCCGCCGACCACCAGGCCGAAGACCACGATCACCGGCCAGATCTCGGCCAGCGCCCGGAACCGCTCGCCGTAGGGCACGCGCTCCTTCACGCCGGCGCTGGCCGGGTTCACGCGGACATAGACCGCGATCACCAGCATGTAGCCGATCGCCGCCAGGATCCCCGGCACGAAGGCCGCCAGGAACAGCGACGCGATGTTCTGCTCGGTCAGGATCGCGTAGATCACCAGGATCACCGAGGGCGGGATCAGGATGCCGAGCGTGCCCCCCGCCGCCAGCGTCGCGGTGGAGAAGCCGCCCGAGTAGCCGTAGCGCTTCAGCTCGGGCAGGGCGACACGCGACATGGTGGCGGCGGTGGCCAGCGACGAGCCGCAGATCGCGCCGAAGCCCGCGCAGGCGCCCACCGACGCCATCGCGACCCCGCCCTTGCGGTGGCCGAGCCAGCCCTCGGCCGCCTTGAACAGCGAGGTCGACATCCCCGACAGGGTGGCGAACTGGCCCATCAGCAGGAACATCGGGATGATCGACAGCGAGTAGCTGGAAAAGGTCGAATAGCTTTCGGCCTTGAGCAGGTTCATCGCCATGTTCGGGCTGCCCGTGGCCAGCCACAGCCCGCCGACGCCGACCACGAACATCGCCGCCCCGATCGGCGCGCGCAGGAAGATCAGCGCCAGCAGGACCGGGAAGGACCAGAAGCCGAGGGCGAGCGCGCTCAATGCTCCGCCCCCCCGCTGCCGGGCAGCCAGGCGCGGCCCGTGGCCACCTCCAGCACGCGCGCCACGCCGCAGTAGACCCCCACCAGCCCCGCCACGACCGAGGCCGCGAAGCTTGCGCCGTAGGCCCACCAGATCGGGAACTGCAGCAGGAAGGTGGTCTGGCCGTTGTCGATCTTCTCGACGAAGCCGAGGTAGAGCCGCCAGCCGATCACCACGATCACCAGCGCCAGCACCACCTCCCAGAACGCCGTCAGCCAGCGGTTCGTGCGACCCGGCAGGAGGTTGGTGAACACGTCCACCGTGGCATGGGCCGCCGCCAGCTGGCAGATCGGCAGAAAGGCAAAGACGGCAAAGGCGATGCCGGCCTCGACCAGCTCGTAATCCCCCGTCACCGGCCCGACGCCGGTGCCGATCAGCCAGGCCGCCAGCCCCGGCGCCAGCCCTTCCATCAGGTCGCTGTGGCCCAGCGTGTTCAGCCCGCGCCCCAGCACGCTGACGCAGGTCAGCACGACCAGCGCCGTCAGCACGAGGCCGCCGAGGATCGCCATCAGCCGCGCAAGGCGGGTCACGATGTTCAGCATGGGGCGCGTGTCCTTCGCTGGGGCGGGCGGGTCAAGACATGGGCCGGCCCCCGCGGAGGCCGGCCCCGAGGCCCGAGGCCCCGTGCTCACATGTTGCCGAGGTTCTCGGCGATCAGCGCCCGGGCGCGCTCCACCAGGCCGGTGCCGTCCAGGCCGGCGGCGTCCATCTCGGCGATCCACACATCCACCGTCGGCGCGGCGGCGGCCCGCCATTCGGCGACCTGCTCCTCGGTCAGGGTGATGATGTTGTTGCCGCGGTCCTCGGCGATCAGGCGCGAGGGGGCGTCGTATTCCTGCATCGTCCGGCCCGCGAAGGCCGAGAACTCCAGCCCCGAATGCGCGTCGATGATCGCCTGCAGGTCGGCCGGCAGCCCGTCGTAGGCCGCCTGGTTCATCGCGAAGATGAACGAGGTGGTGTAAAGCGAGGCGTCCCCGAACTCGGTGTGGTTCTCCACCAGCTCCGAGCTGCGGATCGCGCCTGTCACCTCCCACGGGATCACGGTGGCGTCGATCACGCCCTGGCTCAGCGCCTCGGGGATCGCGGGCACCGGCATCCCGATGGGCGTGGCGCCGAGGGCCGAGAACATCATGTTCGTGGTCCGCGTCGGCGCGCGCAGCTTGACGCCGTTCAGGTCGGCGACGGTCTCGATCGGGGTCGAGGAATGGATCACGCCGGGGCCGTGCACCCAGAGGCCGAGCACGTGGAAATCGGCGAAATCGGTGTCCATCATGGTTTCCTCGGCCAGCTGCCAATAGGCGCGGCTGGTCGCCTCGGCGTTGGAGCCTTCCATCATGAAGGGCAGCTCGAACACCTCGGTGCGGGGGAAGCGGCCGGGGGTGTAGCCCGCCACGGTCCAGATGATGTCGACGGTGCCGTCGATCACCTGGTCGATCAGCTGCGGCGGGGCGCCGCCCAGCTGCATCGCCGGAAAGCGCTGGATCTCGATCCGGCCGCCCGAGGCTTCCTCGATCTGGTCGGCCCAGACGTCGAGCACATGGGTCGGCACGTTGGCCTGTGCCGGCAGGAACTGGTGCAGGCGCAGCGTGACCTCCTGCGCGGCGGCGCCGCCGGCGGCAAGCCCGAGCGCCACGGCGGCCGCGCCGAGTTTCAGGAATGCATGTCGCGAAATCATCGGTTGAAGTCCTCCCTGTGGACCGGGCGATCCTTCCACCGCCGCCCGATTCTGCGAAAACGCTATCTCACTTGACGCTGGCCACCAAGCCTTGCGCGGCCGGGGCGGATCGGCGCCGACGTTCTGTTTTCCAGAACGAACTTGCGAAACAATGTATTTTTCTGCGCAGGGCACCCGCGATACCTCCGCCGGCAGTCCCGTCAGCCAGCCCGGAGCCCGCGCCATGCCGATCCTGCCCCTGAGCGTCCTCGCCCCCCTCCTGCTTCTCGCCGCCGCCGGCTTCGCCGCGTCGCGGCCCGGCCGCCGGCCCGCCCTCGTGCCGCGTCTGGCCGAGGGGGCGGCGCTGGCCGCGCTGGCGCTGGCCGCCCTCGGCCTCGGGCAGCTCCTCGTCGCGGGCCCCGTGACGCTGGGGGGTGCGGGCCTGTCGCTGCGGCTCGACGCGGTGGGGGCCACGATGACGCTGCTGGTCGGCTTCATCGGCTGGGTGGTGATGCGCTACGCCCGCACCTACCTCGACGGCGAGGCGCGCGAGGGGGCGTTCCACGCGCTGATGCTGGCCACGCTGGCGGGCGTGCTGGTGCTGGTTCAGGCCGGCAGCCTTGCGGTGCTGGTCGGGGCCTTCGCGGCCGTGGGCCTGGGGCTGCGGCAGCTGCTGCTGTTCTACCCCGACCGGCCCGAGGCGCGGCGCGCGGCGGCCAAGTTCTCGCTGGTCTGGCATGGCGGCGACGTGGCGCTGGCCTTCGCCGCGCTGCTGCTGATCGCGGCCTACGGCACCGGCGACCTCGCCGCGCTGGCCGCGGTCGAGACCTTCCCCGTCACCGCGCAGATCGCCGTGGGCCTTCTCGTCGTCGCGGCCGCCCTCAAGACCGCCGCCTTCCCGCTGCACGGCTGGCTGACCGAGGTGATGGAGGCCCCCACGCCGGTCTCCGCGCTCCTGCACGCGGGCATCATCAACGGCGGCGGGTTCCTCCTGATCCGCACCGCCGAGATCGTCCAGCAAAGCCCCGGCGCCATGGCGGCCCTCGTCATGCTGGGCGGGCTGACGGCGCTGTTCGGCGCGGTGGTGATGCTGACGCAAAGCGCGATCAAGACCGCGCTGGCCTGGTCCACGGTCGCGCAGATGGGCTTCATGCTGCTGCAGTGCGGGCTGGGGCTGTGGGCGCTGGCGCTCCTGCACATCGTGGCACATTCGCTCTACAAGGCCCATGCCTTCCTGTCCTCGGGCGGCGCGGTCGCGGCGGTCGCCGGCCTGCGCCGGCCCGGGCCCATCGCGGTGCCGAGCCTTGGCGCGGTGCTGAAATCCTTTGCCCTCGCGCTTGCGCTCTACGCCGTGGTCGCCGCCGTCTTCACCCTGATCGGGGGGCAGAAATCGCCGCAGGCCCTCGCCCTCGGCGCGATGCTGATCTTCGGCGTCGCCTATCTGGTGGCGCAGGGCCTGGCCGACAGCGCGCCCGCCGCGCTGACGCGCAAGACGGCGACCGCCTCGCTGGCTGCGGCGCTGGCCTACTTCGCCTTCCAGCAGGTCGCGCGCGCCGTCTGGGGGCCGCATCTGCCCGAGGTGCCGGTCGCGGGGCCGCTGGAATGGGCGCTGATCGTGCTCGCTGTCGCCTCCTTCGGTCTGGTGGCGCTGGCGCAGGCGCTGTTCCCGCTCTGGGCGCACCACCCCGCCACCGCCGGGCTGCGCGTTCACCTCGCCAACGGCCTGTATCTCAACGCGCTGCTCGACCGCCTGATCGGCGGGTTCCGGGCGACGAAGCACAGCTGAGGAGCTGCCCCCATGTTCATGAAACACGCCCAGATCGCGCCCGCCCGCATCTCCGCCCTGCTGGAGGCCGCCGAGCGCGCCGCCCGCGCCATCCCGCCCGCCTTTCCGCTGGAGGCGACCGTCGCGGTCAACCCCTTCCTCGGCCAGACCGGCGAGGATCTGGCCACCACCGCCGCGCGGCTGGCCCGCGTGGCCGGCATCGCGGTCACCCGGCCGCGCGCCGACTACGCCGCCGAGATCGCCGCGGGCCGGATCACCGACGACGACCTTGCCGGGGCGCTCGCCGCCTGCGGCCATGCGGGCCGGCCCGCCGACCTCGCCGCGCTCAAGGCCGCGCTCGGGGCCTCGGCGCCCGCGCCGGTCGCCCTGCCGACCGTCGCCGACCTTGCCGCCGCCGCCACCGGCACCGACTGGCCGGGCGTGATCGAGAAAACCGTGGGTCTCTGGGCCGCGGGGTATTTCGACCGGGGCCAGGCGCTCTGGCAGCCCGCGCCGGGGCAGGGGGCCTGGGCCGCCTGGCAGGCCTGGGCCAGCCGCGACCTGACGCCCGAGATCGCGGGGCTGACCGGGTTCTGCGCCCATGTCGCCGCCGCCCCCGACACGCCCGAGCGCGCCATCCTGCGCGCCGCCGAGCGGCTGGGGATCACCGAGGCCGCGGGCGAGACCGCCTTTCACCGGCTGTTCATGGACCTCGCCGGCTGGGCGCAGCACGCGCGCTGGCTGCTGTGGCAGGCGGAACTGGCGGGCGGCACGGACCACACGCTGGCCGACCTGCTCGCCATCCGGCTGGTCTGGGAGGAGGCGCTGATCGCCCATGCGCCCGCCGTCGCCGGCAGCTGGGCCGATACGGTCGCCGCCCATGCCGCGCCGGTCGCGCCCTCGGCCGACCACGTGATCGACGCGATCCTGCAAGACGCCGCCGAGCGCGCGCACCAGCGCCGCCTGTCCGCGGCCCTGACCGGGCCCGCGCCCGCGAAGCCGCGGCCGGCGCTGACCGCGGCCTTCTGCATCGACGTGCGGTCCGAGGTGTTCCGCCGCGCGCTCGAGGCGCAGTCGCCCGAGATCGACACGATCGGCTTCGCCGGCTTCTTCGGCCTGCCGCTGGCGCACCGGGGGCAAGGGTCGGACGTGGTCGAGGCGCATCTGCCGGTCCTCCTGAACCCCGCGATGGACTCGACCAGCGCCGCCGATGCCGAGACCGAGGCCGCCATCCGGATCGGGGCACGGGCCGCGCGCGCCTGGGGCCGGTTCCGGCAGGCGGCGGTGTCCTCCTTCGCCTTCGTCGAGGCGGCGGGGCCGGTCTATGGCGGCAAGCTGGTCAAGGACGCGCTGGGGCTTGCGACGCCCGCGAAGCCCGCGCCGATGCCGCGGCTGACGGTCGATCTGCCGGCCGAGGCCAAGGTCGCCACCGCCGCCGCCGTGCTGAAGGCGATGAGCCTGACCCGCGGCCACGGCAAGGTGGTGCTGCTCCTGGGCCATGGCGCGCAGGTGACGAACAACCCGCACGAAAGCGCCTATCACTGCGGCGCCTGCGGCGGCTACACCGGCGAGGTCTCGGCCCGCATCCTCGCCGCGCTTCTGAACGACCCCGAGGCGCGGGCCGGGCTGCCGGGGCAGGGGGTGGAGGTGCCGGCGGACACGATGTTCGTGGCCGGCCTGCACGACACCACCACCGACGAGATCACGGTCTACGCGGACCTGCCCGGCCAGCGCGAGGCGCTGACGCCCGTGATGGGCTGGCTGAAGCAGGCGGGCAAGCTGGCGCGGGGCGAACGCGTACTGCGGATCGCGGGGGCGAGCGCCGACACGGTGGCCGCGCGGGCGACCAACTGGGCCGAGGTGCGGCCCGAGTGGGGCCTTGCGGGCTGCGCCGCCTTCGTCGCGGCGCCGCGGGCGGTGACGGCGGGGGCGGACCTGTCAGGCCGCGCCTTCCTGCACAGCTACGACTGGCAGGCGGACGACGGCTTCGGCACGCTGGAGCTGATCCTGACCGCGCCGGTGGTCGTGGCGAGCTGGATCAGCCTGCAATACTACGGCTCCTCGGTCGCGCCGTCGGTCTTCGGCGGCGGCAACAAGCTGATCCACAACGTCGTCGGCGGGCTCGGCGTGGTCGAGGGCAACGGCGGGCGGCTGCGCCCCGGCCTGCCCTGGCAGGCGGTGCATGACGGCGAGGGGCTGCAGCACGAGCCGCTGCGCCTGTCGGTGCTGATCGAGGCGCCGGAGGAGGCCATCGCGGCGGTGCTGGACAGGCACCCGGGCGTCCGCGACCTGTTCGACAAGGGCTGGCTGCACCTGTTCACGCTCAAGGACGGGCGCATCGCCAGCCGCTACCGCCCCGGCCTTGCCTGGGACGAGGTGGCGCGGGCGGCCTGACGGCCCCCGTTGATCGCCGTCAATTCGCGCCGCCGCAGCCTCCCGCAGCCTGAGGGCCGGGAGGATGCGGCGGATGACGGACCGGACAACCGACCCCTGGGCCGAGGCGCGCGCCAACCTGTCGGGCTGGAAGGGCGGGCTGAACATCGCGCATGAGGCGCTGGACGCCCATGTCGCGGCGGGGCACGGGGGCGACCTCGCGCTGCGCTGGCTTGGCCGCGACGGCGCGCGGCGGGATTTCACCTATGCCGACCTGACGGCCGAGGCGGCGCGCTTTGCCAATGTCTTGGCGGCGCACGGGCTGGGCAAGGGCGACAGCGTCTTTGCCATGGCGGGGCGGGTGCCCGAGCTCTACGCCGCCGCGCTCGGCACGCTGAAGGCGGGGATGGTGTTCACGCCGCTGTTCTCGGCCTTCGGGCCGGAGCCGGTGCGCACGCGGATGGAGATCGGCCGCGCCGCGGTGCTGGTGACGACCGAGGCCATCTACCGCCGCAAGATCGCCGACTGGCGGCACGAGATCGACAGCCTGAAGCTGGTGCTGATCCTCGGCGAGGAGGCGCCCGAGGGCTGCGTGGCGCTGGCGCCCGCGATGCGCGCGGCCGCGCCCGGGTTCGAGACGGTGGCGACCGCGCCGGAGGACCCCGCGCTGATCCACTTCACCTCGGGCACCACGGGCAAACCCAAGGGCGCGGTGCATGTCCACGAGGCGGTGGTCTACCACGCCTTTTCCGGCCGCGCGGCGCTGGGGCTGGAACCCGGCGTGACATACTGGTGCACCGCCGATCCGGGCTGGGTGACGGGCACCTCCTACGGGATCATCTCGCCGCTCGTGAACCGGGCCACGATGCTGGTGGACGAGGCCGAGTTCGACCTCGAACGCTGGTATTCCATCGTGCAGGACGAGAAGGTGCAGGTCTGGTATTCCGCCCCCACCGCGATCCGCATGATGATGCGCGCGGGCGCCGAGGCGGCGAAGCCCTATGACTTCTCGTCGCTGACATTCCTCGCCAGCGTGGGCGAGCCCCTGAACCCCGAGGCGGTGATCTGGAGCGAGGTGGTCTTTGGCCAGCCCTTCCACGACAACTGGTGGCAGACGGAAACCGGCGGCATCATGATCGCCAACCGCCCCGGGCAGGAGGTGCGGCCCGGGTCCATGGGCAAGCCCCTGCCGGGCGTCGAGGTGGGCATCGTCGAGCGCGAGGGCGGCACGCTCAAGGTGCTGGGCCCCGGCGCGGTGGGCGAGCTGGCGCTGCGGCCCGGCTGGCCGTCGATGATGCGCGCCTACCTGAACGAGCCCGCGCGCTACGCGAAATGCTTCGTGGACGGCTGGTACCTGTCGGGCGACCTCGCGACGCGGGACGTGGCGGGCTACGTCTGGTTCGTGGGCCGGGCCGACGACCTGATCAAGACCTCGGGCCACCTGATCGGCCCCTTCGAGGTGGAAAGCGCCCTGATCGAGCATGACGCGGTGGCCGAGGCGGGTGTCATCGGCATCCCCGACGAGACCGCGGGCGAGGTGGTCAAGGCCTACGTCACCCTGAACCCCGGCTTCGCGCCCTCCGAGGCGCTGGAGCGCGACATCCGCGGCCACGCGCGCAAGAAGCTGGGGCCGGCGGTCGCCCCCCGCGAGGTGGTGTTCCGCAAGACCCTGCCCAAGACGCGGTCGGGCAAGATCATGCGGCGGCTCCTGAAGGCGCGCGAGCTGGGCCTGCCCGAAGGGGACATTTCCACGCTGGAGACCGACGAGACATGACTGCGAGCCTCAAGCCCCGCCTCGACCGCGCGCATGTGCTGGACCTCCTGCGCGGCATGATCCGCATCCGCCGTTTCGAGGACCGCTGCGCCGAGCTCTACACGCAGGAGAAGATCCGCGGCTTTCTCCACCTCTACGACGGGGAGGAGGCCATCGCGATGGGCGTGATCCCGGTGCTGGGGCCCGGGGACCGCGTCGTCGCCACCTACCGCGAACACGGCCACGCGCTGGCCCGCGGCGTGGCGATGGGGCCGGTGATGGCCGAGATGTACGGCAAGGCCGAGGGCTGTTCCGGCGGGCGCGGCGGGTCGATGCACCTGTTCGACGCGGGCACCAATTTCTACGGCGGCAACGCCATCGTGGGGGGCGGCCTGCCGCTGGCGGGGGGGCTGGCGCTGGCCGACCGGCTGCGGGGCGAGGCGAACGTGACCGCCTGCTTCTTCGGCGAGGGCGCGGTGGCCGAGGGCGAGTTTCACGAGACCATGAACCTCGCCGCGCTGTGGCGGCTGCCGGTGCTCTTCGTCTGCGAGAACAACGGCTATGCCATGGGCTCGGCGCTGGCGCGGACCGAGGCCGAGGTCGACGTGATCGACAAGGCGCAGGGCTATCTGGTCGAGGCCGAGCGCGTCGACGGCATGGATGTGGTCGCGGTCGAGGCCGCCGCCCGCCGCGCGGTCGCCCGCATCCGCGAGACCGGCGCGCCGATGCTGCTGGAATGCATGACCTACCGGTTCCGGGCCCATTCCATGTTCGACGCCCAGCTTTACCGCGACAAGGCCGAGGTCGAGGAATGGCGCAAGAAGGGCCCCATCGTGCGGTTCCAGGGCTGGGCCATGGCGGCGGGGCTGGTGCACGAGAACGACGTGGCCCGGATCGAGGCCGAGATCGCCGCCGAGATCGACGCCGCCGTGGGCTTTGCCGAGGCCGGCACCTGGGAGCCGGTGGAGCGGCTGGCCGACCACGTGCTGGGGCCGCAGCCTGCGCCGCCCGAGCCCGCGGCGCCGAGCGGCAGGACGGTCGAGATCACCTACCGCGAGGCGGTCAAGCAGGCGATCCGCGACGCGATGATCCGCGACGACCGGGTGTTCCTGATGGGCGAGGACGTGGGCGCCTACGGCGGCTGCTACGCCGTGACCAAGGGGCTGATGGTGGAATTCGGCGAGGACCGCATCCGCGACACGCCGCTGTCGGAGTCGGGCTTCACCGGCGCCGGCATCGGCGCGGCGGCGGCGGGGCTGCGGCCCATCGTCGAGCTGATGACGGTGAACTTCTCGCTGCTCGCGCTCGACCAGATCCTGAACACGGCGGCCACGCTCCGGCACATGTCGGGCGGGCAGTTCGGGGTGCCGCTGGTGATCCGCATGGCGACGGGCGCGGGCCGGCAGCTGGCCGCGCAGCATTCCCATTCGCTGGAGGGGTGGTACGCCCATATCCCCGGGCTCAAGGTGCTGGCGCCCGCGACGGTAGAGGACGCGCGGGGGATGCTCTGGACCGCGTTGCAGGACCCCGACCCGGTGCTGATCTTCGAGAACGTGATGCTCTACAACCGGACGGGGATGCTGGACGAAGGGGCCGGGCCGGTGGACATCACGCGGGCCGCCGTGCGGCGGGAGGGGCGCGACGTGACGCTCGTCACCTACGGCGGGTCGCTGTGGAAGGTGCTGGAGGCCGCCGAGGCGCTGGCGGCGGACGGCATCGAGGCCGAGGTGATCGACCTGCGCGTCCTGCGCCCGCTCGACGACGCGACGATCCTCGCCTCGGTCGGAAAGACCCGGCGCGTGGTGGTGGTGGACGAGGGCTGGCGCACCGGGGCGCTGGCCGCCGAGGTGATGGCGCGGGTGACGGAACAGGGGTTCTGGTCGCTGGATGCGCCGCCCGCGCGGGTCTGTTCCGAGGAGGTGCCGATCCCCTACGCCGCGCATCTGGAGCAGGCGGCGATCCCGCAGGCGGACAAGGTGGTGGCCGGCGTGCGCGGGTTGATGGGGCGCTGAGATGGGCGTGTTCCGGATGCCGTCGCTCGGGGCCGACATGGAGGCCGGGCGGCTGGTCGAATGGCTGGTGAAGCCGGGCGATACTGTCAGCCGCGGCGACGTGGTGGCCGTGGTCGAGACCCAGAAGGGCGCCATCGAGATCGAGATCTTCGAGGCCGGCACGGTGCGGGAACTGACCGCCGCGCTGGGCGACGAGCTGCCGGTGGGGGCGCCGCTGGCCGTGGTCGTGGCGGAGGGGGAGGCGGCCGCCGCGCCGCCGGAACCCGCGCCCGAAGCCTCCGCCGCGCCGCGACCTGCGCCTGAACCCGTCGTGACGCCGGTGCCCCCGCCGGCCCCGCCCGCCGCGCCTGCGCCGACGCCGTCTGACGCCGCGCCTGCGCCGACGCTGCCCGCCGCGCCCGCGCCGGCCCCGCCCGACGCCGCGCCTGCGCCGACGCCGGCCCAACCCGCGGGCGGCCTCCGCGCCTCGCCCGCGGCGCGCGCGCTGGCCGAGGCGCGGGGCGTGGACCTGAGCGCGCTCAAGGGCAGCGGCCCCGGCGGCGCGATCCTTTACGCCGACGTGGAGCACGCGGCGGCGGGGACGCCCGCGCGGAAACCCGCCCCCATGGCCGAGATGCGCAAGGCGATCGCCGCGGCGATGGCGCGCTCCAAGCGGACGATCCCGCATTTCTACATGACGCAGACCATCGACGTGGAGCTCGTGATGACCGCGCTCGAGGCTCGCAACGCCGAGGCCCCGCCCGAGGGCCGCATCCTGCTGGGCGCCCTGCTTGTCCGCGCCGCGGTGCGGGCGGCCCGCGCGGTGCCCGAGATGAACGGCCATTACCTCGACGACCGCGGCTTCGTGCCGGCAGAGGCGGTGAACGTCGGGGTCGCCATCGCGCTGCGGGGCGGGGGCCTTGTCGCGCCCGCGCTGATGGACGCCGGCGCGATGACGCTGGCCGGGATCATGGCCGGGATGCGCGACCTCGTGACCCGCGCCCGGGCCGGGCGGCTGAAGGCGTCGGAGATGACCGAGGGCACGATCACCGTCTCGGCGCTGGGCGAAACCGGGGCCGAGGCGATGGCCGGCGTGATCTTCCCGCCGCAGGTGGGGCTGGTGGGCCTCGGCGCGCCGCAGCTGCGGCCCTGGGTGGTCGACGGCGCCGTGGTGCCGCGGCGGGTGGTGACGCTGACGCTGTCGGCCGATCACCGCGTGTCCGACGGGCGGACGGCGGCGCGCTTCGTCGCCGCCTTCGCCGAGCAGGTCCAGACCCCGGAGGAACCATGACCGATTACCGCGCCGTCTTTGTCGAGGAACTGACCCGTGTCGCCCCGGACATCGACCCGTCGACGGTGGGCGACGGCGACCACATCCAGGACGACCTCGCGCTCGACTCGATGGACGTGCTGAACCTGGTGGCGGCGCTGCACGCGCGGCTGGGCGTCGACATCCCCGAACGCGACTACCCCGAGATCGCCACCCCCGCCCGCGCCGCCGCCTACCTCGCCGCCCGCGCGGGCTGAGGGGGCTGGCGCGGGGCGGTCCGGCGGGGCAGTCTCGACCCCGGAACAAGGGGGGGGGGACCGCGATGGCCGGGCCGAGGGTCGCCTGCATCGGCGAATGCATGATCGAGCTGTCCGACCTGGGCGCGCCCGACGGGCGGGTGCGCATGGGCGTGGCCGGCGACACGCTGAACACGGCGGTCTACCTGTCGCGGCTGATGGGCGGCGGGGGGCAGGTGGCCTACCTGACCGCGCTGGGCGACGACCGGCTGTCGGACGGGATGATCGCCTTCATGCGGGACGAGGGGATCGACACCGCCGGCATCGCGCGGCTGCCGGGGCGGCGGCCGGGGCTGTACGCCATCGACCTCGCGCCGGACGGCGAGCGCAGCTTTCACTACTGGCGGAGCGAGGCGGCGGCGCGGGCGATGCTGGGCCCGGGGGGGATCGACCTCGGGGCGCTGGCGGGGCGCGAGCTGGTCTACCTGTCGGGGATCACGCTGGCGATCCTGCCGCCCGCCGACCGCGCCGCGCTGATCGACCGGCTCGGGGCGCTGCGGGCCGGCGGGCTGCGGGTGGCCTTCGATTCCAACTACCGCCCGCGGCTCTGGCCCGACGCCGCGACCGCCCGGGCGGCGATGGCGGCGATGTGGGCCGCGACCGACATCGCGCTGCCCTCGCTCGACGACGAGGCCGCGCTCTGGGGCGGGGACGCGGGGGAGGTGCTGGCGCGCCTCGCGGGGGCCGGGGTGGGGGAGATCGCGCTCAAGCGCGGCGCGGACGGGCCGCTCCTGCATCCGCGGGCCGGGGCGCCGGGCGCGGCCTACCCGCCGGTGCCCGAGGTGCGCGACACGACGGCGGCGGGGGATGCCTTCAACGCGGGCTACCTCGCCACCCGGCTGGCCGGCGGCGACCCGGACGCCGCGGCGCGACGGGGGCACGCGCTGGCCTGCCACGTCATCGGCCTGCCCGGCGCCATCGTGCCGCTCGGGCCCGGCTGGACCGGGGCCGCGCCCCCGGCGTGACCCGCCCGCGCCGGGCCGGGAGGCGGCTTGGTCGGGGTCGGTCTGGCCAAGGCATGTGGTCTTGGCCTGTTCGGTGCGACAGAGGTGGCCGACCGAGGATTGGTCCCGGTTCTCTGGCGGGTGCCGGGCGCTGCCCGCGCCGGGCCGGGGTGCTTGCGTGGCCCGCCTGCCGATCCTCCGCCGCCCGCGCCGCAGGGCCCAGAGCGGCTTGATCGAGGTCATGCCGGCGCGGGCGGGCCGCCCTTATCGTCCGCCGCGCCCCCGACCCGCAGGAGCCTGCCGATGCCCGATGCCCGTTCCGTCCTTGCCCTGTGCGCCTCTGTGTGCGCGCCGGTCCGGTCCGCTGCGGGGTTTGGGCGGCCCCTGCGCCGGGTTGCCCGGGCCCTCCTCGTCGCCAGCCGTGGCGGGCTGCGGGGCCCATGGCCCTGCGACGAAGGCCCCGCTGCCAACGGCGGTCGGCACAGGGGCCGGGTCGGGCGCTGGCTGGCCGCGGCGGTCCTCGCGCTGGCGCCGGGCGCGGCGGGGGCGGACACCGCGGCGCTGGCCGAGCGGCTGGCCGGGACCGTGCCGGCGCGGCTGGCGGCCGACGGGGTGCCGGGGGCGGTGGTGGTGGTGATCGCCGGGGGGCGGCCGGTCTGGACCGGCGCCTTCGGCCTTGCGGACCCCGCCCGCGGCCGGGCGATGACCGCGGACACGCTGTTCCGGGTCGAGTCGCTGTCCAAGCCGGTCGCGGCCTGGGGCGCGCTGCGGCTGGCCGAGACCGGGCGGCTGGACCTCGACGCGCCCGTCGCCGCCTGCCTGCCGGGCTGGGCCGGGCCCGGGCTGCCGCCGGTGACGGCGCGGCAGCTCATGTCGCACCGGGCGGGGCTGGCCGTGGGCGACTACGCCGCGCGCCATGCGCCCGGCGCGCCGCGGCCGGACCTCGCCACGCACCTTGCGGGCGACATCCGGTGGATCGCCGCGCCCGGCGCGGGCTTCGCCTATTCCGACACCGGCTATCACCTGCTGGAACTGGCGATGGAGGGCTGCGCCGGTGCGCCGTTCCCCGCGCTGATGGGGACGGAGGTGCTGGGCCCGCTGGGCATGGCGACCGCGCGGTTCGGGGCGCCGGGGGGCGGGATGGCGGTGGGCCACGACCTGCGGGGCCGTCCGGTCGCGCCCTATGTCTACCCGGGTTACGCCTCGGGCGGGCTGATCGCGGGGGCGGCCGACATCGCGCGCTTTGCCGCGGCGGGGATGGCGGGGGCGGGGCAGGGGGTGCTGTCGCCCGCGGGCGTCGCCGCGCTGCACCGGGCGGAGGGACCGGTCACGGGCCTGTTCGCCGCGGTGGCCGAGGGCTACGGGCTGGGGCATTTCACCGAGACGCTGTCGGACGGGCGCCGGGCGGTCTGGCACGGCGGGCAGGGCTACGGCTGGATGAGCCACATGCACCTGGTGCCCGAGACCGGCGACGGCATCGTGATCCTGTCGAACGGCCAGCGCGCCTGGCCGCTGTTCGCCGCCGTGCTGCGGGCGTGGTCGGACAGCCTCGGGGTGGCGCCGGTGGGCATGGCGCGGGTGCTCTGGGCCGAGGCGGCGGCGCGGGTGGCGATCGGGGCGCTCGTCGCTTTGGCGCTCCTCGCGGCGTGGGCGGGTCTGCGGCGGCGGCGGGGGGCGGGCGTGCGCGTCCTTGCGGGGGCGGCCGCGGTGCCGCTGGCGGGCTGGGGCCTCTGGGCGGCGGCGCAGGACTACCTGTTCCTGTTCTCGATCCTGCCGGGGCTGTGGCCGTGGCTGGCCGGGGCCTCGGGCGTGGCGGCCCTCGGGTGCGCGGCGGCGGCCCTTGCGCCGTCGCGGCGCGACTGACGCGCGGCGAGGACGGCGGCCAGCGCGCAGAGCAGCGCCACCGCGATCCACAGCGCGCGCAGCCCCTCGCCGCCCGCGCCGGGGATCAGCGGCAGCAGGCCCAGCGTGGTGTTCGAGGCCGCGTGGAACAGGTGCGCGACGATCAGGCTGCCGGAACTGGCGAGCCAGAGCCGGGTGTAGACGACCGACAGGGCGAGGCTCTGGATCAGGAACAGCGAGACCGGCAGGCCGGCGTGAAAGTCGCCCGGCAGCGCCCAGAGCGGCAGGTGCCAGAGCGACCAGGCCAGCCCGAGGACGAGGCTGGCCGCCAGCGGGCCGAGCCGGTCGAGCAGCCGTGGCAGGAGGTAGCCGCGCCACCCCGTCTCCTCGCCCGCGACGCTGAAGGCCAGCACCCAGAGGAAGATCACCGGCGCCAGCGCCCACTCGGCCGGGCCGGGCCAGTCGGGCCGGCCGCCGAGCGCCCGGTCGACGGCCAGCGCGGCGAGGCCCACGGCGAGGGTGGACAGGACCGCCACCGCCCAGACCCAGACCGGCGCCCGCCACCGCGCGAAGCCGGACAGGAGCGCCCGGAGCGCGCCCGGCCCCGCCCAGGCGGCCAGCGCCAGCGCCGCGAGGGTCGGGCCGAAGCCGCCCGCGATGCGCCAGCCCGCCGCCCCGGACCCCGCCAGGATCGCGGCCCCCCAGGCACCCCAGGACAGCGCGAAGCTCAGCGCGACGAAGGCGGCGGCCTGCCTCACGGTTCCGCGCCCGCCAGCCGGTCGCCGCGCACCAGGAACCGGCCGTCGATGCGCAGGCCCAGCGGCTCGCCCGAAATCGGCGGCGCGCCCGGCGCGGCGGGGCGTTGCGCGTGGATGTGCAGGTGCGGCTCGGTCGAGGCGCCGGAATTGCCGACCTGCCCCAGCGGGTCGCCCACCGCCACGACGTCGCCCGGTGCGACCCGCAGGCTGCCCTGCCGCATGTGCGCCAGAACGATCTCGGCCGCGCCGCAGCGCAGGATGACGTGGTTGCCGAGCCGGTTCACCGGGTCCTCCTGCGGGACCGTGAAATCGGGCCGATCGCCCTCGGCGGCGACCACGGTGCCGGCGCAGGGCGCGCGCAGGTCAGCGCCGAAGATGGCGTAGGCGGCGGGATCGGCGGGGCGCCAGCCGGTGGCGCGCAGGCCGAAGCGGCCGAGGCCGAAGAAATCCACCGCGTAGGATTGCCCGCGCCAGGGGCGGAAGCGGTCGACGGCGGCGTCGAGCGTGCGCATGTGGCCGTTGACCAGCGGGTCCGAGCCGCCGTGCCCGACCAGGTAGCGCCCGGGGCCGAAGGGGTTGGCGATGTCCACGACCTCGACCGGGGGCGCCGCGCGCCCCGACACCGCCCGCGCGCCGTAGATGCCGCCGATGCCCAGCAGGAGCAGCCCCAGCGCCACCGCCGACCAGCCGGCGGCCGAGGCGGGCAGGAGCGGCCCGCCGCGCCGGAGCGCCGCCGCCGCGGCCGCCAGCCACAGCAGGCCGTAGAGGTGCGGCAGCCACCAGACCGGCAGCGCCCATTGCGCGACACGGGCGAGCGCGAACAGGAAGGCGCCGGTGCCCGCCACCTGCAGCACGAGGCCGATCCCGCTGCCCGCCGGCAGGAGCCAGAGCCACAGGAGCAGCGCGAGCGGCAGCGCCACCTGGATCGTCAGGACGAGGGCGGTCATGGCCGGGGGAACCGGATCGCCGTGATCTCGGCCCGGAAGAAGGGGAAATAGGCGTCGGTGCCGAACATGTTGCCGGCCTCGACCCGGAACGGCAGGCGGTAGCCCTCGACCTCGCGGAAGTCGGACAGGATCCCGCCGAAGGGCTGCAGGCGGTGGACCCTGTCGGGGTTGGCGTCGCTCCAGCGCTGGAAGGTGACGCGGAGCGGGCGGCCCTCGGCATCCACGGTCACGTCGACGGCCTGGCTGAGCCCGGCATGGGTGACGGTGACGCGGGCGGTGTCGGCATCGACCGGCGCCCAATCCACGCCGGGGCCGGGCAAAAGCGCCGCGGGCGTCCAGAACACCGCCTCGGCCACGTAGCGGCCAAAGGCGGACCGGGTGTGGTCGGGGTCGCCGCCCAGCCGCGCGACGGGGATGAGGCCGAGGATGCGGAACCGCGTCCAGCCCCCCGAATCCGAGCCCGAGACCGGCATCCCGCCGACCAGCCGCATCGACCAGACGAAGCCCTGCGGCGCGGCGAGGATCTGGCGCGCGCGCATCGGGCGGTAGCCGGGGGCATCCCTGGTCCCGAGGCTGAAGTCGCCGCGCATCTCCAGTTCGGCCACCGGCAGCAGCGGCGTGCCGGGCGCGATGGCGAAGGTGAAGAAGCGGCGCGCGGGGTCGGGCAGCGCGGCCACCATCGCGGGGTCGAAACGGGCCGGGGCGGCCGGCTGCAGCGCGGCGAGGCGGCGCCATTCGGCGGCATCGGCCCGCGCGTCGGCCATGCGCAGGGCCGTGAGCAGCGCGAGGAGGGCGACGATCAGCAGGGCGGCGGCGGCGAGATAGGGCATGGGTCTCCGCGGGTGGGGGATGTCGCCCCCTTTCTCCGCGTCCGGCGCCGGGGCGCGATGATCTGGGTCAAGGCGCGCCGAATCGGCCCGGGGTCGGGCGCGCGCTGCCACCGGCGTGGTCGATTGCACAATTTCTGGGCGATGCGCGGGGGCCGGGGGCGGAATTTCGGGGGGTGGGCCGAAAAGGCTTGACGGGGGCGGCCAGCAACGAACCAATCCGTAATTGGTAACGCACCAATCACCGGTTGGTGCAACTCAAGGTGGAGCGACAGGGTGGACACGCGGCACGTTCCCGCATCCGAGACCGACAACGCCTCGGCCGCGCGCGACCGGATCCGGGACCTGATCCGGGCCGGCGCGATCGAAGCCGACGGCAAGCTGCCGACCGAGCGCGAGCTCTGCGCGCGCTTCGGTGTCAGCCGCCGGGCGGTGCGCCGGGCGCTCGACGCGCTGGAGGCCGAGGGGCTGGTGTGGCGCCGGCAGGGCAAGGGCACCTTCGTGGGCGAGCCGCCCGATCCCGGCGGGCACCTCGCCGCGATGATCGCCCCCGACACCGACCCCCTGAGCGTGATGGAGGCCCGCCTGGCGCTGGAGCCGGAACTGGCGGCGCTGGCCGCGCGGCGGGCCACCGCCGAGGACGTGGCGCGGCTGCGCGCGCTGGCCGAACGCACGGCGCAGGCCACCGACGCCGACGCGGCCGAGCTGTGGGACGGCTCGCTGCACCGGATGATCGCGCGGCTGGCCGGCAACCCGATCCTGCGCGCGGCCTTCACGCTGGTGAACGAGGTCCGCCACCAGCAGCGCTGGCAGACCGAGCGGCAGCAGGCGCGGTCGCCCGAGCTGGTCGCGGAATACGGCCGCCAGCACGGGCGCATCATCGACGCCATCGACGACCGCGACGAGGCCGCCGCGCGCGAGGCGATGCGCGCGCACCTCGACGCGCTGAAGCAGAACCTCGAGCGTATCCGGCACCGGGAGATGGCGCGATGACCGGGCCGCTGCTGGAGGTGCGCGGGCTGACGGTGGCGCTCAAGGGCGTCGGGCAGCCGATCGTGGACGACGTGGGCTTTGCGCTCGCCCCGGGCGAGACGCTGTGCCTGGTGGGGGAATCGGGCTGCGGCAAGAGCCTGACCTCGCTGGCGCTGATGGGGCTGTTGCAGTCGCCGCCGCTGAAGGTGATCGCCGGCACCGCGCGCTTCGCGGGCGAGGACCTGCTGGCGATGGACACCGCCCGCCTGCGCGAGATCCGCGGCGGCCGCATGGCGATGATCTTCCAGGAGCCGATGACCTCGCTGAACCCGGGGCTTCGGATCGGCGAGCAGATCGCGGAATCGGTGCGCCGGCACAAGGGCGTGGGCCAGGCCGAGGCGCGGGCCCGCGCGCTGGAGATGCTTCGCCGCGTGCGCATCCCCGCGCCGGAAAAGCGGCTGGACGAGTTCCCGCACCAGCTGTCGGGGGGCATGAGGCAGCGGGCGATGATCGCCATGGCGCTGGCCAACGACCCCGAACTGCTGATCGCGGACGAGCCGACCACGGCGCTGGATGTGACCATCCAGGCGCAGATCCTGAAGCTGATGAAGAGCCTGCAGCAGGACACCGGCGCGGCGATGGTGCTGATCACCCACGACCTGGGCGTGGTGGCCGAGATGGCCGACAAGGTGGCCGTCATGTACGGCGGCCGCATCGTCGAGGCGGGGACGGCCGAGCAGCTGTTCACCGACCCGCAGCACCCCTACACGATCGGGCTGATGTCCTCGATGCCGTCGCTGGGCGACCGCCGCGCGCGGCTGGTGACGGTGCCGGGCACGGTGCCGCCGCCCGGCGCGATGCCGCCCGGCTGCCGCTTCGCCACCCGCTGCCCGTTCGCCACCGCGGCCTGCGATGCCGCGCCCGCCCTGCGCGACCTGGGGGCGGGGCATGGCGTGGCCTGCCACTTCGCCCCCCTCGTCGCCGGGGACCTGCCGCAGCTGAGGAGCACCGGGACATGACCGCGATCCTGTCGGCCCGCGACCTGCGGCGCGAATTCGTGACCAAGCGCCCGCTGTTCGGCGCCCCCACGGTGGTGCGGGCGGTCGACGGCGTGTCGCTCGACATCGCCGCCGGCGAGACCTTTGCCATCGTGGGCGAGTCGGGCTGCGGCAAGTCCACGCTGGCACGCCTCCTGCTGCGCCTCATCGACCCCACGGGCGGCGAGGTCTGGTACGACGGCGAGGACCTGGCGCACCTGCCGGCCGACCGGATGCGCGCGCTGCGCCGCGACCTGCAGTTCATCTTCCAGGACCCGTTTTCGTCGCTGAACCCGCAGATGAGCGTCGGCGCCCTGATCGAGGAGCCGATGCGCGCCCACGGGATCGGCACGCCGGCCGAGCGCCGCGCGCGGGTCGCCGACCTGCTGTCGCGCGTGGGCCTGCGCCCCGAGCACGCCGACCGCTACCCGCACGAGTTCTCGGGCGGCCAGCGCCAGCGCATCGGCATCGCCCGCGCGCTGGCCTCGGGGCCGAAGGTGCTGATCGGGGACGAGCCGGTCAGCGCGCTGGACGTGTCGATCCAGGCGCAGGTGGTGAACCTGCTCGAGGACCTGAAGGACGAATTCGGCCTGACGCTGGTCATCATCGCCCACGACCTTGCCGTGATCCGGCACATGGCGACGCGGGTGGCGGTGATGTACCTGGGCGAGGTGGTGGAGCTGGCCCCCGCGGCCGACCTCTACGCCGCGCCCAAGCATCCCTACACCGAGACGCTGCTGGCCGCGATCCCGGTGGCGGCATGGGGCGCGCGCCCCGCCCGCACGCTGGTCGAGGGCGACCCGCCGAACCCCATCGCGCCGCCGCCCGGCTGCCGGTTCCACCCGCGCTGCCCCTACGCCACCGACATCTGCCGGACCGAGCGCCCGGTGCTGACGGACGCCGGCGAGGGGCGCAGCGTCGCCTGCCACCGCGCCGCCGAGCTGAGCCTTGCCGGCCTCGACGGCGCCGAGCCCGGCCGCAGCCCCGCCGCCGCGGCGCGCTTTGCGCTCTATGCCCGCGCCATGGCGGGCGACCCCGATAAGACGAACGACCCGGAAACCGGGCAAACCCAACCCCGACAGACTGGAGACTGACCTGATGGCAAAAACGAAAACCGTGGTTCTGGCGCTGGCCTTCGGGCTCGCGGCCTCGGCCGCCGGCGCGCAGGACCTGCGCATCGGCCTGCAGGACGATGCCGACGTGCTCGACCCCGACCAGGGCCGCACCTTCGTGGGGCGGATCGTGTTCGACTCGCTGTGCGACAAGCTGGTGGACATCACCCCCGACCTCGAGATCGTGCCGCAGCTGGCCACCGGCTGGGAGTGGTCCGAGGACGGGCTGATCCTGACCATGACGCTGCGCGAGGGCGTGGTGTTCCATGACGGCACGCCGTTCAACGCCGAGGCCGTGGCCGCCAACATCGACCGCAGCCAGAACCTGCCCGAGAGCCGCCGCGCCTCGGAGCTGAGCTCGATCACCGGGGTCGAGGTGGTGGACGAGTTCACCATCCGCTTCACCCTCGGCGCCCCGGACGCCACGCTGCTCGCGCAGCTGTCGGACCGCGCCGGCATGATGATCTCGCCGACCGCCGCCGAGGCCGCGGGCCTCGACTTCGGCCTCAACCCGGTCTGCTCGGGCCCCTACCAGTTCGTCGAGCGCATCCAGCAGGACCGCATCGTCCTGTCGCGCTTTGCCGACTACTGGAACGCCGACGCCTATGCCTTCGAGACCGTGACCTTCCTGCCGATCCCCGACACCACCGTGCGTCTGGCGAACCTGCGGGCGGGCGACCTCGACATGCTCGAGCGGCTGTCGGCGACCGACGTGGCCTCGGTGCGCGGCGACGACGCGCTGGCGATGGCCGAGGCGACCTCGCTGGGCTACCAGGCGATGACCATCAACGTCGGCAACGGCGACGAGGCGAACGGCCCGCTGGGCATGGACGCCCGCGTGCGCCAGGCCCTGTCGCTGTCGATCGACCGCAACGTGGTGAACCAGGTCGTGTTCGAGGGCGCCTTCGCCCCCGGCAACCAGCCCTGGCCGCCGACCTCGCCCTGGTACAACGACGCCTTCCCGATCCCCGAGCGTGACGTGGAAGCCGCCCGTGCGCTGCTGGCCGAGGCGGGCTATCCCGACGGCGTGGACATCCGCGTGCAGGTCGCCAACAACCCGGTGCAGCTGCAGGTGATGCAGGTGATCCAGGCGATGGCGGGCGAGGCGGGCATCCGCATCTCGCTGGAGGCCAAGGAATTCGCCACGCTGCTGTCCGACCAGACGGCGGGCGCCTACCAGGCGAGCCAGGTCGGCTGGTCCGGCCGCGTCGATCCCGACGGGAACATCCACCAGTTCCTGACCACCGGCGGCGGCATCAACGACTCGGGCTACTCCAACGCCGAGGTCGACCGCCTGCTGAACGAGGCCCGCGTGTCCAACGACATCGACGCCCGCCGCGCCGCCTACAACGCCGCGAGCGAGATCCTGATGTCGGACCTGCCGATCGTCTACCTCTATCACCCGGTCTGGATCTGGGCGATGGACGCCGACATCGAGGGCTTCGTCGCCTACCCCGACGGCATGATCCGTCTGGCCGGCGTGACCATGGCCGAATGACGGCCTGACCCGACCCGGGCCGCGCGACCCTCTCTCTCCCCGCGCGGCCCGGTTTCCCGTTTCCCCCCTGTCCCCCGCAGCCCCGGAGCGCCGCCCATGCTCGCCTTCATCGGACGCCGCCTGCTGATCGCGATCCCGACGATCATCCTGATCTCGATCTTCGTCTTCACGCTGCAGAAACTGCTGCCGGGCGACCCGGTGCTGGTGCTGGCCGGCGAGGAGCGCGACCCGGCCGTGCTGGAATACCTGCGCGAGCAGTACCGCCTGAACGACCCCATCATCGTCCAGTACTTCACCTGGATCGGCAACGCGCTGCAGGGCGACCTCGGCATCTCGCTGCGCACCCAGCAGCCGGTGCTGGAGCTGATCGCGCAGAAGCTGCCGGTCACGATCCAGCTGGCCACCATGGCGCTGGTGATCGCCATCGTGATCGGCGTGCCGGCGGGCGTCTTGTCGGCCTACAAGAAGGGCACCTGGATCGACTGGGTCGCCAACGTGGTGGCCCTGTCCGGCCTGTCGGTGCCGAACTTCTGGCTCGGGATCATGATGATCCTGCTGATTTCCGTGCAGCTGGGCTGGCTGCCGGCCTCGGGCTACCAGCCGTTTTCCGAAGACCCGCTGCAATCCATCAAGACCATGCTGATGCCGGCCTTCGTGCTGGGCACGGGCATCGCCGCCACGCTGATGCGCCACACGCGGTCGGCGATGCTGTCCGTCCTGAAATCCGACTACATCCGCACCGCGCGGGCCAAGGGCCTGGCCGAGCGGGTGGTGCTGGTGAAACACGCGCTCAGGAACGCGCTGGTGCCGATCGTCACGGTGACCACGCTGCTGTTCGGCGAACTTCTGGCCGGCGCCGTGCTGACCGAGCAGATCTTCACCATCCCGGGCTTCGGCAAGCTGGTCGTCGATGCCGTGTTCAACCGCGACTACGCGGTGGTGCAGGGGATCGTGCTGTGCACCGGGGTCGCCTTCATCTTCATGAACCTTCTGGCCGACGTGGCCTACCGCGTCCTCAACCCGCGCATGAGGGACAGATGAGCACCGTCGCCACCACCCCCGCCGCCGCCGCCGCCGCCGAGGCGCTGCCCCGCAAGCAAAGCCGCGTCTGGCGCAAGTTCCGCGCCAACAAGGCCGCGCTCCTCGGGGGCGCCATCGTGGCCTTCTTCGTCATCGTCGCGCTGCTGGCCCCGCTCCTGCCGATCGTCGACCCGACGGCGACCGACTGGCTGGCGGTGCGGCAGGCGCCGTCCGCCGTGCATCCCTTCGGCACCGACGAGATCGGGCGCAGCGTGCTGTCGCGCATGGTCTGGGGGGCGCAGGCGTCGCTCCTGGCCGGTGTCGTGTCGGTCGCCATCGCGGTGTGCCTCGGCGTGCCGCTGGGGGTGATGGCGGGCTATCTCGGCGGCTGGACCGATGCCGCCATCAGCCGCGTGACCGAGGCGATGCTGGCCGCGCCCTTCCTGATCCTCGCCATCGCGCTGGCGGCCTTCCTCGGGCCGTCGCTGACCAACGCGATGATCGCCATCGGCCTCAGCGCCATGCCGATTTTCATCCGCCTCGCCCGAGGCCAGACAATGCAGGTGATGACCGAGGATTACGTCGAAAGCGCCCGCGCCGTGGGCCTGACCCACTGGGCGCTGGTGACCCGCTACATCCTGCCCAACATTTTCCCGCCGATCCTGGTGCAGTCGACGCTGACCATCGCCACCGCGATCATCGCCGAGGCGTCGCTGTCCTTCCTCGGGCTCGGCCAGCAGCCGCCCGCGCCCAGCTGGGGCTCGATGCTGAACGTGGCCAAGAACTTCCTCGAACAGGCGCCCTGGATGGCGCTCTACCCCGGCGCCGCGATCTTCCTCGTGGTGCTCGGCTTCAACCTTCTCGGCGACGGGCTGCGCGACGCGCTCGATCCCCGCGACCACTGAAAAAAGACGGCAACAGGAACAGGTCCATGAGTTTCACGACGCGCCCCGAGATCACCGGCACCTTCGGTGTCGCCACCTCCACCCACTGGATCGCCTCGGCGGTGGGGATGAAGATCCTCGAGCAGGGCGGCAATGCCTTCGACGCGGCCGCCGCCATGGGCTTTACCCTGCAGGTGGTCGAGCCGCACCTGAACGGGCCGCTGGGGGACATGCCGCTCCTGATGCGGACGGCGGGGGCCGATGCGCCGGTGATGGTCTGCGGGCAGGGCACCGCGCCCGCGGGCGCGACCATCGCGCATTACAAGGCCGAGGGGCTGACGCTGGTCCCGGGCTCGGGCCTGCTGGCCACCGTCGTGCCGGGCGCTTTCGGGGCGTGGATGCTGATGCTGCGCGACCACGGCAGCTTGGCCCTCCGCGACATCCTCGCGCCCGCGATCTACTACGCGCGCCACGGCCACCCGGTGCTGCCGCGCGTGGCCAACACCATCGCGGGGCTGGGGGATTTCTTCCGCGACGAATGGCCGACCTCCCATGCCGTCTGGATGCCGGGCGGCGTGGCGCCCAAGGCCGGCGCGCTGTTCGCCAACCCCGACCTCGCCGACACCTGGGATCGGCTGCTGACCGAGGCCGAGACCGCGCCGACCCGCGAGGGCCAGATGGAGGCCGCGCGGCGGGCCTTCTACGAGGGCTTCATCGCGGAAGCCATCGACAGCTACCTGCGGGACGCCTGCGTGATGGACGCCGCGGGCGCGCGTCGCAAGGGCGTGCTGACGGGGCAGGACATGGCGACGTGGCAGGCGACCTACGAGGCGCCGCTGTCGGTCGACTACCACGGCTGGCGGGTGTGGAAGGGCGGGCTCTGGACCCAGGGGCCGACGCTGCTGCAGTCGCTGATGACGCTGTCGGGCGTGGACGTCGCGTCGATGGACCTGCGCGGGGCCGAGTTCGTCCACACCGTCACCGAGACGATCAAGCTGTCCGCCGCCGACCGCGAGGCCTACTACGGCGACCCGCTGCACGTCGACCTGCCCGTCGAGACGCTGCTGTCGGCCGAGTATGCCGCCACGCGCCGCGCGCTGATCGGGGACACCGCGTCGCTGGAGCAGCGCCCGGGCCACATCGCGGGCTACGAGGCCTGGGCCAAGGCCGCCATCGCGCGGGCGGGCCGCGACATGGCCGCGGGGCCGGGCGTGGGGGCAGGGGAGCCGACCATGGCCCACCTGACCGAAAAGCGCGGCGACACCGTGCACATCGACGTCATCGACCGCTGGGGCAACTCGGTCTCGGCCACGCCCTCGGGCGGCTGGCTGCAATCCTCGCCCATCGTGCCGGGCCTGGGGATGCCGCTCAACAGTCGCGCGCAGATGTTCTGGCTGGACGAGGGGCTGCCGACCTCGCTCGCGCCCGGTCGGCGGCCGCGCACGACGCTGTCGCCCTCGATGGCGGAAACGGACGGTCTGCAACTCGCCTTCGGCACGCCGGGCGGCGACCAGCAGGACCAGTGGCAGCTGATCCTGTTCCTGCGCCTGGTGCACGGGCAGATGAACCTGCAGGAAGGCATCGACGCGCCGCTGTTCCACACCGGGCACTTCCAGTCCTCCTTCTACCCGCGCGGCACGCGCCCCGGCCACCTGATGGCCGAGCCCGCCTTTGGCGAGGCGGTGCTGCAGGCGCTCCGCGACAAGGGCCACGACGTCGAGGTGGCCGAGCCCTGGACCGTCGGCCGCCTGACCGCCGCGTCGCGCGATGCCGACGGGCTGTTGAAGGCGGCCGCCACCCCGCGGCTGATGCAGGCCTACGCGATCGGACGCTAACCGCCCCCCAGACCGGGGCACAGAGCAGGAAAGAAAAACGACCATGACCTATTCGATTGTCGCGCGCGACCCCGACACCGGCCAGTACGGTGTCGCGGTCGCGAGCCGTTTCTTCGCGGTGGGGGCGCTGGTCCCCCATATCCGCGGCGGGAAATGCGCCGTCGCCACCCAGGCCTTCGTCAGCCCGATCTGGGGCCTCGAGGCCGCCGACCGCATGGCCGCCGGCGAGGCGGCCGGCGAGGTCCTGGCCGATCTGGTCCGCCGCGACGGCGGCCAGGCGATCCGGCAGGCCCACATGATCGACGCCGAGGGGCGCGTCGCCGCCCACACCGGGCGCAACTGCGTCGACTGGTGCGGCCACGTGTCCGACGAGGGCGTGTCGGTCGCGGGCAACATGCTGGCGGGCGAGGCGGTGATCGTGGGCACGCTCTGCGCCTACACGAAGAACCGGCACCTGCCCTTCGCCGAACGCCTGATGAAGGCGATGGAGGCCGGGCAGCTGGCCGGCGGGGACAAGCGCGGCACGCAATCCGCGGCGCTGGTCATCCACCGGACCGAGGATTACCCGTGGATCTCGCTGCGCGCCGACGACCACGCCGACCCGCTGGGGGAGCTGCGCCGTCTCTACGACGTGGCCCACGAACGGTTCCTGCACGTGGCCGACGCCATGCCCACGCGGGCGAATTTCTCGGGCGTGACCGACCGCAGCGGCATCGACGCGGCCATCGCCGCCGAGGAGGCGCGGCGCAAGGCCGAGGGCCGGGTCAGCCGGTCCTTCGCCACGCGGCTCGACGCCTGATCAGCGCGTCCGCAGCGCCTGCGGCGTGACGCCGAACTGGCGCCGGAACATCCGGGTCATCGCGGAGGCGTCGGCATAGCCCACACGCCCCGCGATCTCGGTCACGCTGAGGGTCGTGTCCTGCACCAGCCGCTGCGCCTCGGCCATGCGGATCGCGGCGTAGAGACCTTGGGGCGTGCGCCCCGCCGCCGCCCGGCAGCGCATTTCCAGCCCGCGCTGGCTGATCCCCAGCCGCCGGGCGATCTCGGGGATCGGCAGGGGCGGCTCCAGGTGCCGCCGCATCAGCGCGGCGGCGGCGCGCAGCACCCGGTCGCGGGCGAGGCCGGGGGGCGCTGCGGGGGCCGCGGGCCGTTCGCCATGCATGAACAGCGCCGCCACGTCGAGGCTGAGCATCGGGCCGTGGTGCTGGGCGATCAGCTCCAGCATCAGCTCCAGCGTCGTGGTCGCGCCGCCGCAGCTGACCCGGTCGCGGTCGATCACCACGCGGTCGGGGACGACCTCGACCTCGGGCCAGCCCTCCGCGAATTCGTCCAGCACGTCCCAGTGCGAGGTCGCGCGATACCCGTCCATCAGCCCCGCGGCGGCGAGGAGCAGGCTGCCGGTGTCGAGCCCGCCCACCGCCCCGCAGCGCCGCGCCGCCGCCCGCAGCGCCCGGAGCGTGGCGGGCTTGGCGAAATCGCGGTGGCCGTAGCTGGGCATCACCAGCAGGTAATCGGCCCCGGCCAGCCCCGACAGCGCCGTGTCGGGCGTCACCGGCAGCCCCGAGGAGGACCGCACCGGGCCCGCGTCGAGGCCGACATGCGTCCAGCGGTAGAGCGGCTTCTTCGACAGGGTGTTGGCCGCGCGCAAGGGTTCCACCGCGTTGGCGAGGCAGAGGTTGGAGAAGGACGGGAACAGGAGGATGGCGACGTGGGTCGGTCCTGGGGTGGGCACGGGCGGAATTTTCGAATCCTGCAGGATGAGGCGCCAAGTCTGCAGGATGCCCGCAGCGGCCGCTTCCTAGCAAGGGGCAGATGCAGGGAGGGCGTCATGGAGTTCGGTCTGACATCCGAGCAGGAGATGATCGTCGACACGGTCCGCAGCTTTGTCGAGACCGAGATCTACCCCCACGAGGCCGAGGTGGAGCGCACCGGCGAGGTGCCGCCCGATCTGGCCGCCGAACTGCGCCGCAAGGTCATCGAGATGGGGTTCTGGGCCTGCAACTTCCCCGAGGAGGTGGGCGGCGGGGGCCTGAACCACCTCGAATTCACGCTGGTCGAGCGCGAGCTGGGCCGCGGGTCGATGGCGCTGACGCATTTCTTCGGGCGGCCGCAGAACATCCTGATGGCCTGCGAGGGCGAGCAGCGCGACCGCTACCTGCTGCCCGCCGTCCGGGGCGAGCGGATGGACGCGCTGGCCATGACCGAGCCCGACGCGGGGTCGGACGTGCGGGGCATGAAATGCACCGCGGTGCGGGACGGCGGCGACTGGGTGCTGAACGGCACCAAGCATTTCATCTCGGGCGCGGACCACGCCGATTTCTTCATCGTCTTTGCCGCGACCGGGGTCGACGACACGCCGCACGGGCCGAAGAAGCGGATCACCTGCTTCCTGGTCGACCGCGGCCACCCGGGCTTTACCGTGCGCGACGGCTACAGGTCGGTCAGCCACCGGGGCTACAAGAACTGCATCCTCGAATTCGACGACTGCCGGCTGCCGGCGGGCCAGGTCCTGGGCGCGGTCGACGGCGGATTCGACGTGATGAACACCTGGCTCTATGCCACCCGCCTGACGGTGGCGGCCTTTTCCGTGGGCCGCGCGCGGCGCTGCTTTGACCACGCCGTCCAATGGGCCGCCGAGCGGCGCCAGTTCGGGCAGGCCATCGCCAAGTTCCAGGGCGTCAGTTTCCAGGTGGCCGACATGATCACCGAGATCGACGCCGCCGACTGGCTGACGCTGGCGGCGGCCTGGCGGCTCGACCGGGGGCTGCCGGCCAACCGCGAGATCGCCAGCGCCAAGCTCTACGCCACCGAGATGCTGGCGCGGGTGACGGACACGACGCTGCAGATCCATGGCGGCATGGGGCTGATGGACGACCTGCCGATCGAGCGGTTCTGGCGCGACGCGCGGGTCGAACGGATCTGGGACGGCACCTCCGAGATCCAGCGCCACATCATCGGGCGCGAGATCTTCCGCCCGCTGGGCGCCTGACATGCAGCCCCTGTCGCGCCTGCTGCGCCCGCGTTCCATCGCCGTGGTGGGCGGGGGCGCGTGGTGCGCCAATGTCATCGCCGAGTGCCGCAAGATCGGCTTTGCCGGGCCGGTCTGGCCCGTCCATGCCACCAAGCGCGAGATCGCGGGGCTGCCGGCCTTCGCCTCGGTCGCCGACCTGCCCGGGGCCCCCGACGCGGCCTTTGTCGGCGTCAACCGCGGGGCCACGGTGGAGGTCGTGCGCGCGCTGGCCGAGCGGGGCGCGGGGGGTGCCGTCTGCTTCGCCTCGGGCTTCCGCGAGTCGAAGTCCGAGACCGGCGATGGCGACACGCTGGAGGCGGCGCTGGTCGCCGCCGCGGGGTCCATGCGCATCCTGGGCCCGAACTGCTACGGGTTTCTCAACCTGCTCGACGGCGCGGCGCTCTGGCCCGATCAGCATGGCGGCCTGCGGACCGGGCGGGGCGTGGCGCTGGTCACGCAATCGTCGAACATCGCGATCAACCTGACCATGCAGACCCGCGGCCTGCCGGTGGCCTACGTGGTGACGGCCGGCAACCAGGCGCAGACGGGGCTGGCCGAGATCGCGGCCGCGGTGCTGGCCGACGACCGGGTCACGGCGCTGGGGCTGCACGTGGAGGGGATCGGCGACCTCGGCGCCTTTGCCGCGATGGCGCGGGCGGCCGGCAAGCCGATCGTGGCGATCAAGGCGGGCGCCTCCGAGCAGTCGCGGGTGGCGGCGGTGTCGCACACCGGGTCGCTGGCCGGCAGCGCGGCGGGGGCGCGGGCGCTGTTCGACCGGCTGGGCGTCGCGCAGGTGGAAACGCTGGCCGAGCTGCTGGAGACGCTGAAACTGCTGCACGTGGCCGGGCCGCTGGCCGGGACGCGGCTCGCCTCGATGTCCTGCTCGGGGGGCGAGGCGGGGCTGATGGCCGATGCCGCGGCGCGGACCGGGCTGGTCTGCCCGCCGCTGGTGCCCACGCAGGCGGCGGCGCTGCGGGCGGCGCTGGGGCCCAAGGTGGCGCTGGCCAACCCGCTGGATTACCACACCTACATCTGGGGCGACCGGGCCGCGATCACGGCGACCTTCACCGCGATGATGGCCGGGCCGGTCGACATCGGGGCGGTGGTGCTGGATTTCCCGCGCCCCGACCGTTGCGACGGCGCGGCCTGGGAGATCGTGGTCGATGCCGTCGCCGACACCGCCGCGGCGGCGGGCAAGCCCATGGCGATCCTGTCGAGCCTGCCCGAGACGATGCCGGAACCCGCCGCGCAGGCGATGGTGGCGCGCGGGATCGTGCCGCTCTGCGGCATGGCCGAGGGGCTGGCCGCCATCGCCGCCGCGGGCCGGGCGCGGCCGGGGCGGGCGGGGGCGCTGCTGGTGCCGGGGCCGGAGCCGCGGGCGGTGCGGCTTCTGACCGAGGCCGAGGGCAAGGCGGTGCTGGCCGCCCACGGCGTGCCGGTGCCGCGGCGGGCCGAGGCGGCGAGCGCCGGGGAGGCCGCCGCCCGCGCGGCGGAGATCGGCTTTCCGGTGGTGCTCAAGGCGCTTGGCGTCGCGCACAAGACCGAGGCCGGGGCGGTGGCGCTGGGGCTGGCCGATGCCGACGCGGTGGAGGCTGCGGCCACGCGGATGGGTGGCGCGGCGTTTCTTGTAGAAGAAATGGTGACGGGGGCCGTGGCCGAGGTGCTGGTGGGCATCCTGCGCGACCCGGCGCACGGCTTCGTCCTGACGCTGGGGGCGGGCGGCGTGATGGCCGAGATCCTGGGCGACACCCTGTCCTTGAGCGTGCCGGCCACGGCCAGCGAGATCGAGGCCGCGCTGGCCGGGCTGCGCTGCGGCCCGCTCCTGTCGGGCTACCGGGGCCGGCCGTCCGCGGACATGCCGGCACTGGTCGCCGCGATCCTGTCGGTGCAGGATTGCGCCGTGGCCCATGCCGGTGCCTTGATGGAGCTGGAGATCAACCCCCTGATCGCGACGCCGGACCGCGCCGTCGCGGTCGACGCCCTGATCCGACTGGGAGACACGCCATGACCGACACTCCGATCCGCACGGCCCGCCGCGGCGCGGTGCTGGAGGTGACGCTGGACCGGCCCAAGGCCAACGCCATCGACGCGGCCACCAGCCGGATCATGGGCGAGGTGTTCACGGAATTCCGCGACGACCCCGACCTGCGCGTCGCCATCCTGACCGGCGCGGGGGAGAAATTCTTCTGCCCCGGCTGGGACCTCAAGGCCGCCGCAGCCGGCGAGGCACCCGACACCGACTACGGCGTCGGGGGCTTCGGCGGGTTGCAGGAGCTGCGGGGGCTGAACAAGCCGGTGATCGCCGCGGTGAACGGCATCTGCTGCGGCGGGGGGCTGGAGATCGCGCTGTGCGCCGACATGATCCTGGCGGCGGACCACGCGACCTTCGCGCTGCCCGAGATCCGGTCGGGGACGGTGGCCGACGCCGCCTCGCTCAAGCTGCCCAAGCGCATCCCCTACCACATCGCCATGGAACTCCTGTTCACCGGGCGCTGGTTCGATGCCGCCGAGGCCGCGCATTGGGGGCTGGTGAACCGGGTGATGCCGGCAGGCGAATTGATGGACGCGGCGCGCGCGATGGCCGACGATCTGGCCGCCGGCCCGCCGCTGGTCTTTGCCGCGATCAAGGAGATCGTGCGCGAGGCCGAGGCGATGCGGTTCCACGACGCGCTGAACCGGATCACGCGCAGCCAGTTCGAGACGGTGGAACGCCTCTACCGCTCGGAGGACCAGAAGGAAGGGGCGCGCGCCTTCGCCGAGAAGCGCGACCCGGTGTGGAAAGGAAAATAGCGGATTTTCGCAGGAAAATCCGCAAACTGCGATCTTTCGTGCGAAGGATCGGGACAAGGGAGGACAGGACATGCCGTTGACCATGACCCGCGAGGTCTTCATCACCTGCGCCGTGACCGGCTCGGGCTCCACGCAGGACCGCAGCCCGCATGTGCCCCGCAGCCCCAAGCAGATCGCCGACAGCGCGATCGAGGCGGCCCGCGCGGGCGCGGCGATCGTGCATTGCCACGTCCGCGACCCCGAGACGGGCGTGCCGTCGCGGCGGGTCGACCTTTACCGCGAGGTGACCGAGCGCATCCGCGAGGCCGAGGTCGACGTGGTGCTGAACCTGACCGCCGGGATGGGCGGAGACGTCACCTTCGGCCCGACCGAGCGGCCCCTGCCCCTGAGCGAGAAGGGCACCGACATGGCCGGCGCGGCGGAACGGGTGGAGCATGTCGCCGAATGCCTGCCCGAGATCTGCACGCTGGACTGCGGCACGATGAACTTCGCCGAGGCCGACTACGTCATGACCAACACGCCGGGCATGTTGCGGGCGATGGGGCGGATGATGACGGCGCTGGGGGTGAAGCCCGAGATCGAGGCCTTCGACACCGGCCACCTGTGGTTCGCCAAGGAGCTGGTGAAGGAGGGCGTGCTGGACGGCCCGGCGCTGGTGCAGCTGTGCATGGGCGTGCCGTGGGGGGCGCCCGACGACCTGAACACCTTCATGGCGATGGTGAACAACGTGCCGGAGGACTGGACCTTTTCCGCCTTTGCCCTCGGCCGCAACCAGATGGCCTATGCCGCGGCGGCGGTGCTGGCGGGGGGGCATGTGCGGGTCGGGCTCGAGGACAACCTGTGGCTCGACAAGGGGGTGCTGGCCACGAACGCGCAGCTGGTCGACCGGGCGGTCGGCATCGTGGAGCGCATGGGCGCGCGGGTGATGACGCCGCAGCAGGTGCGCGACAAGCTGGGGCTGGTGAAGCGGGCGCCGCGATGAGCCGGCGGGTCGTCATCACCGGGGGCGCGTCGGGGCTGGGCCTGGCCATGGCCGAGACGTTCCGGGACGCGGGCGACCGGGTCGCGGTCTGCGACGCGGACCCCGCGGCGGTCGCGGCGGTCGATCCCGCGATCCGGGCCGAGGTGGCGGACGTGACGGACGAGGCCGCGATGGGCGGCTTTCTCGCCCGCGTCGAGGCCGACTGGGGCGGGGCGGAGGTGGTGATCTCCAACGCCGGGATCGGCGGGCCGGCGGGCGCGGTGGAGGAGCTGGCCTTCGACGACTGGCGGCGCTGCCTGTCGGTCAACCTCGATGGCGCCTTTCTGACCTGCCGCTGGGCGGCGCGGGTCATGAAGGGGCAGGGGGCGGGGCTGATCCTGCTGACCAGCTCGGTCTCGGGCCTGTTCGGCTTTCCGTGGCGCACGCCCTACGTGGCGGCGAAATGGGGCATCGTGGGGCTGACCAAGGCGCTGGCCTCGGAGCTGGGCCCGCACGGCGTGCGGGTCAACGCGATCTGCCCGGGCGCGGTCGAGGGGCCGCGGATGGACCGGGTGGTGGCGATGGAGGCGGCGGCGCAGGGCCGGAGCGAGGCCGAGGTGCGCGCGGGCTTTACCGAAGGCGTGGCGCTCCGGCGCTTCGTGACGGCGGGCGAGGTCGCGGCCATGGCGCTGTTCCTCGCCTCGCCCGGAGCGGCGGGGATCAGCGGGCAGGCGCTCGCGGTGGATGGGCATACGGAAAGGACGACCTGATGGGACGTGCGGCAATCGTGGGCGGGGGCGTGATCGGCGGCGGCTGGGCCGCGCGGTTCCTGCTGAATGGCTGGGACGTGGCGATCTTCGACCCCGACCCCGAGGCCGGGCGCAAGATCGGCGAGGTGCTGGCCAACGCCCGGCGGTCGCTGCCGGGGCTCTACGAGCGGGGGCTGCCGGCCGAGGGCAGCCTGACCTTCTGCGCGACGGTCGAGGAGACGGTCGCGGGCGCGGACTGGGTGCAGGAAAGCGTGCCCGAGCGGCTGGACCTGAAGCACCGCGTGCTGGCGCAGGTGATGGCGGCGGCGCCCGAGGGCGTGGTGATCGGCAGTTCAACGTCGGGCTTCAAGCCCTCGGAACTGAACGAGAAAGGGGCGACGGCCATCGTCGCGCACCCGTTCAACCCGGTCTACCTCCTGCCGCTGGTGGAGCTGGTGGGCGAGGCTGACAGGACGGCCAGGGCGGCCGAGACCCTGCGCGGGATCGGCATGTTCCCCCTGACCGTGCGCAAGGAGATCGACGCCCATATCGCCGACCGCTTCCTCGAGGCCGTCTGGCGCGAGGCGCTGTGGCTGGTCAAGGACGGCGTCGCCACGACCGAGGAGATCGACGAGGCGATCCGCATGGGGTTCGGCCTGCGGTGGGCGCAGATGGGCATGTTCGAGACCTACCGCATCGCCGGCGGCGAGGCCGGGATGCGGCATTTCATGGCGCAGTTCGGCCCCTGCCTGACCTGGCCCTGGACCAAGCTGATGGACGTGCCCGAGTTCAACGACGAGCTGGTGGACCTGATCGCGGGGCAGTCCGACGCGCAGTCGGGGCATCGCAGCATCCGCGAGCTGGAGCGGCTGCGCGACGACAACCTGGTGGGCATCATGCGGGCGCTCAAGCGCACCGGCAGCGGCGCGGGCGGCGTGATCCGCGACCACGAGGCGCGGCTGCCGCTGGCCGAGACCGGGCCGGACGGCTTGCCGGTGACGGTCGAGATGCAGGTGCCGACCACCTATGTCGACTACAACGGCCACATGAACGAGGCGCCCTACATGGAGGTGTCGGCCCGCGCCTCGGACCGGTTCATGGAGATGATCGGGGCGGATGCCGCCTATATCGCGGGCGGCCTCAGCTACTTCACCGCCGAGAACCACATCCGCTATTTCAGCGAGATCGACATCGGCGACCGGATCACGGTGACGACGCAGGTTCTGGGCGGGGACGGGCGCAAGCTGCACCTGCTGAACAAGTTCTGGACCGGGGGCGAGACGCCGGCGGCCACGGTCGAGACGCTGCTCCTGCACGTCGACCTGTCGACGCGGCGGGTGGTGGCGCCGCGGGCGGACGTGGCGGAGAAGGCCGCGGCGATGGCCGCGGCCCATGCCGGCGCGCCGCGGCCCGACCGGCTGGTGATCGGACGCTAGGACGCGGCGGCGCGGCTCTCCAGCAGCCGCGTCAGCCAGTCGGGGTCCATCTCGGGCACCGAGGACAGCAAAAGGTCGGTGTAGGGCTCATGCGGGGGCGCGAACATCTCGGCCTTGGGGCCCTGTTCGATCACGCGGCCGCGCTGCATCACCACCACCTCGTCGGCGATGGCCCGCACGGTGGCGAGGTCGTGGGTGATGAACATGTAGGCCAGCCCGAATTCGCCCTGCAGCCGGTTCAGGAGCTTGAGGATCCCCTCCTGCACGATCTGGTCGAGCGCCGATGTGACCTCGTCGCAGATGATGAGCTGCGGCTCGGCGGCCAGCGCCCGGGCGATGCCGATGCGCTGTTTCTGCCCGCCCGACAGCTCGCCGGGCAGCCGGTCGATGTATTTCGCCGGCTCCAGCTCGATGAGGTTCAGCAGGTCGCGGACCCGGTCGTCCAGCGCCTTGCCCTGCAGCCCCAGGTACATCTGCGCGGGCCGTCCGATCAGTTCCCGCAGCTTGAGCTTGGGGTTCAGCGCGGTGTCGGCCATCTGGTAGATCATCTGGACCTGCCGCAGCTGTTCCCGCGTGCGCCCCTTGAGCGCCGGGGGCAGCGGCTTGCCCTCGAACAGCACCGCGCCCGATTTCGGCGGCAGGAGGCCGGTGATGACCCGGGCGGTGGTCGACTTGCCCGAGCCGCTTTCGCCCACCACGGCGACGGTGCGCCCGGCGTGGATGTCGAAGCTGACGTCCTCGAGCACGTTCACGGTGCCGTAGGCCGCCGTCACGCCCTTGACCGACACGACCGGCGTGCCGGCGGCGGGGGGCTGTTCGGGGCGGGCGAAGCTGCGCACGGCCCAGAGGCTCTTGGTGTAGGCCTCGCGCGGGGCATCCAGCATCTGCCGGGTGGGGGCCTCCTCGACCTCCTCGCCGCGCAGGAGCACCTTGATCCGGTCGGCGGCCTGCGCCACCACGGCGAGGTCGTGGGTGATGTAGATGGCCGCGGTGTCGAACTGCCGGACGATGTCGCGGATCGCGGCCAGCACCTCGATCTGGGTGGTCACGTCGAGCGCGGTGGTCGGCTCGTCGAAGATGATCAGGTCGGGCCGGCAGGACATGGCCATCGCGGTCATCGCGCGCTGGAGCTGCCCGCCGGACACCTGGTGCGGGTAGCGGAAGCCGATGCCGTCGGGGTCGGGCAGCTGCATCCGGCGGTAGAGGTCGATGGCGTCGTGCTCGGCCTTGTCGCGGGACATCACGCCGTGGACGACCGGGGCCTCGCAATACTGGTCGATCAGCTTGTGGGCGGGGTTGAAGCTGGCCGCCGCGGACTGCGCGACATAGGCGATGCGGGCGCCGCGCAGGTCGCGCTTCTTCGCCTCGGACGCCTTGCGCAGGTCGATGCCGTCGAACAGGATCGACCCCCCGGTGATCCGGCAGCCGTCGCGGGCAAAGCCCATGGCGGCGAGGCCCACGGTGGATTTCCCCGCGCCCGATTCCCCGATCAGGCCCAGCACCTCGCCCTTGTGGAGCGTCAGGTCGATGCCCTTGACGATCTCGGTCCAGGTGTCGCCCGAGCGGCCCTCGATCCTCAGCCCCTCGATCTTCAGAAGCACGTCGCGTCCCATGGTCACTGCTCCTTCAGGCCCGAGGCGCGGTAGAGCTGCCAGTCCACCACGAAGTTCACGGCGACGGTCAGCAGCGCGATGCAGCCCGCGGGCAGCAGCGGCGTGATGTCGCCGAAGGTGATCAGCGTCGCGTTGTCCTTGACCATGCTGCCCCAGTCCGCGGTCGGCGGCTGGATGCCGAGGCCGAGGAAGCTGAGCGACGAGATGGCGAGGAACACGAAGCAGAAGCGCAGGCCGAACTCGGCCACCAGCGGCGCCATGGCGTTGGGCAGGATCTCGCGCCGGATCAGGAACCACGACCCCTCGCCGCGCAGCTTGGCGGCCTCGATGTAGTCCATCACCACGATGCCCTGCGCCACCGCGCGGGCGAGGCGGAACACCCGCGTCGCGTCCACCGCGGCGATGACCAGCACCAGCGTCACGACCGAGGTGCCGAAGATCGTCAGCAGCAGCAGCGAGAAGATCAGCGCCGGGATCGCCATCAGCGCGTCGACGAAGCGCGACAGGGCCTGGTCGATCCAGCCCCCGGTCAGCGCGGCCCAGATGCCCAGGACCGAGCCCACCACGAAGGCGAGCGCCGTGGTGACGAAGGCGATGCCCACGGTGTTGCGGGCGCCGTAGATCAGCCGCGAGAGCATGTCGCGGCCGATCCGGTCGGTGCCGAGCAGGTGCTCGGCCGACCAGGGTTGGAACTGCCCGCCGACGATCTCGCGCTCGGGGAAGGGGGCCAGCGCCGGGGCGGCGATGGCGACGATGGCGTAGATAAGGATGACGAGGATGCCGAAGGCGGCCGTCAGCGGCATGTCGTTGGCGATGCTGCGGGCGTGGCCTGTCAGCGCGCGGCGGACCGCGAGGCGCAGGACCCAGGCCAGGGCGAACAGGCCGGCCAGCCCGAGGATGATGGAGGCGGCGAAACCCATCGCGTTACCTCCGGTGCATCAGGCGCGGGTTCGTGATCGTCGAGAGCACGTCCGCGATGAGGTTGAGGGTGACATAGGCCCCCGCGAAGATCAGCGCGACCGCCTGCACGACGGCGATGTCGCGGTTCGACACGGCGTCGACCATCAGCTGCCCGAGGCCCGGGTAGACGAACACCACCTCGACCACGACCACCCCGGTGATGAGGTAGGCGAGGTTCAGGGCGATCACGTTGATGATGGGCGCCAGCGCGTTCGGCAGCGCGTGGCGCAGCACGATGCGCAGGGGCGACAGGCCCTTGAGGCGGGCCATCTCGATGTAGGGCGAGGCCATCAGGTTGATGATCGCCGCCCGCGTCATCCGCATCATGTGGGCGGTCACGACGAGGGTGAGGGTGAGCGCGGGCAGGAAGCTCATGTAGAGCCGGTCGCCCAGCGTCGTCGTCGGGTTGATCCGCACGATCGAGGGGAACAGGCCGGTCTGCGCCAGCCACAGCACGAGGATGTAGGCGACGAAGAATTCCGGGAAGGAGATCGCCGTCAGCGCGCCCGCGTTGGCGGCGCGGTCGAAGATCGAGTTCCGCCACAGCGCGGCCAGGATGCCCAGGATCAGCGAGATCGGCACCGACAGCGCGGCGGCGTAGAGCGCGAGGAACACGGTGTTGCCGAGCCGCGCCCCGATCAGTTCCGAGATCGGCCGGCCGTTCGACAGCGAGACCCCGAAATCGCCGGTCAGCGCGCCGGTCAGCCAGTTCCAGTAGCGCACCGGCGCGGGGTCGTTGAGACCCAGCTGTTCGCGCAGCGCCGCGAGTGTCTCGGGCGTGGCGCTCTGGCCCAGAAGCTCGGTGGCGAGGTCGCCGGGCAGAAGCTCGGTCGCCCAGAAGATCACCAGCGAGACGATGAAGAGAAGTCCGATCCCGAGTGCGACACGCATCAGGATCATGCGCAGAACGTTCGACAGAGCCCCGTCCCCCCGTTGCCGTCGAAAAGGAATGACCCCCGGCGCGGGTCGCGCGCCGGGGGCCGGTCCGTGATCAGGCCATCCACCAGCGCTCGACGCAGCGGAAGCCGTCGAAGTTCCAGTTGGCCGAGATGCGCTCGGGCGTGGCGATGTCGTTGGACACGGCCATCACGTAGTTGTTGTACATCGGGATGATGGTCGAGCCCTCGAAGGACACGAGCTGCTGCATCTCGTGGTACATCTCGCGGCGGAGGTTCTCGTCGACCTCGGACCGCGCGGCCAGCAGGAGCTCGTTGAAGCGGTCGTTGGTCCAGAAGCTCTCGTTCCAGTCCGCCCCGGCGGCATAGGCCGTGGTGAACATGTGGTCCTCGACCGCCCGGCCGCCCCAGTAGGTGGCGCAGAAGTCGTCCTGCATCCAGACGTTCGACCAGTAGCCGTCGTTCGGCACCCGGTTGACGGTGATGTTGATGCCGGCCGCCCGTGCGGTCTCGGAGAACATGGCGCCTGCGTCCACGGCGCCCGAGAAGGCCGCGTCGGCCACCGACAGGGTGACGTCGAGCGAGCTGAGGCCGGCCTGCTGCAGGTAGTAGCGGGCGCGGTCGGGGTCGTAGGTCTTGGCCTCCATCTCGGCGTGGAAGTAGCGGTTCGCCGGGCCGATCGGGTTGTCGTTGGCGACCGCGCCGTGGCCGCCGAGGATCACGTCGACCATCGCCTCGCGGTCGAGCGCGTATTTCAGCGCCAGCCGGATGTTGTTGTCGCTGTAGGGCGCCTCGCGGGCGTCCATCGGGAAGCCGTAATGCGCGTTGCCCGGGATCGACAGGATGCGGGCGACGCCGCGGCCTTCCAGCATCCCGATCGTGGCGGGGTCGACCTGGTCGATCAGGTGCACCTCGCCGGTGATCAGCGCGTTCAGGCGCGCCGCCGGGTCGAGGATGGCCAGAAGCTCGATCCGGTCGAACCAGGCGCGGTCTTCCTTCCAGTAGTTCGGGTTGCGGGTGAGGGTGGCCTGCACGCCGTGCTCGAAGCTCTCGACGATGTAGCCGCCGCAGCCGTCGGTCGACTCGGGGTCGACGCTGCCGTCGACGGCCGGCATCACGGGCACGTGGTAGTCGGTCATCAGGTAGGGCAGGTCGGCGTTCGGCGCCTCGAGCGTGACGACGACGGTGTTGCCGTCGGCGCGCACGTCGGTGATCGCGGCCAGCAGCGGCTTGACCACCGAGGTCGACGCGTCACCGCGGTGGTGGTTGATCGAGGCGACCACGTCCTCGGCGGTCACGTCCTTGCCGGAGTGGAAGGTCACGCCCTGGCGGATCGTGAAGACCCAGGTCTGGCCGTCGGCGGTGTCCCAGCTCTCGGCGATCTCGGGCACCAGCTGGCCGTCCGAGCCGACCTCGATCAGGTAGTTGTGGCGGCAGGCGCCGAAGGTCTGGACGTAGAGATGTTCCCACAGGCCGGGATCAAGGCTGTCGGTGGTCGAGCCGTGGCCGATGCCGACGCGGAAGGTGCCGCCGCGGGCCTGGGCCCGGGCGGGCGTGGCGCCGTAGGGCAGGATCAGGCCGGCCGCGGTGACGGCGGCCGCGCCCTGCAGCACGCCGCGGCGCGAGACGACGCGGTTGGCCAGCGCCGGTACGAGGGGTGTCTTCATGGTCTTCCTCCCAGTTGTCCGCCCGCGCCGGTTGCGGCCGGGCGTGGTTTCGGGGTTTCCCCGTTTGGGCCTGTCCCGGCGCCGGGTCCGGTCGGTCGGCGGGCAGGTCGTTCGGGCCGATCATACATACGCAGGCCCCGTGACAAAGCATTGATTTGCATCCTTGAGGTGATTTCCACCTCCCGCGCTCATCCGGCGGGCCACGGCGCGGCATGGTCGGGCGCACGGCTGCACTGGTAGGCCGACCGCGCCAGCCATTCGGGCGCGATCTCGACGCCCCATCCGGGCGCGTCCGTCAGCACCGCGTGGCCGTCCTCGATCCGGTAGGGGCTGGCGGTGAACAGGTCGTATTGCCAGGGGTAGTACTCGGGGCCCTCGATGGAGAACTCGAGGTACTTGCCGGCATTCGGGATCGCGCGCAGCAGGTGCATCGTGAACAGCGTCACCATCGACAGGTTGGCGCAGTGCGGCGTCACCGGCAGGCCCGCCGCCTCGGCCATGCGGCAGACGCGGAGCGTGCGGGCCATGCCGCCCAGATACATCACGTCGGGCTGCACCACGTCGACGGCGCGCATGTCGATCATGCGTTTCCACGTCGACAGCTGGCAGTCCTGCTCGCCGCCCGTGACGTCGATGGTCAGGGCGTCGGTCACGGCCTTGGTGGCGTCGAGGTCCCAGTAGGGGCAGGGCTCCTCGTAGTGGCAGAAGCCGTTGTCCTCCAGCATCCGGCCCACCTCGATCGCGCGGGGGACGGAGTAGCAGGAATTGGCGTCGATAAGCAGGTCGGCGTCGGGCAGCGCCCGGCGCATGGCGGGGATGACCGCCTCGGTCCGCCCCGGCCATTCGTCGCGGTCGCGGCCCACCTCGGACCCGGCGCGCACCTTGAAGGCGGTGTAGCCGTCCTCGCCCGCCAGCCGCGTCAGCCGCTCGGCCTCGTCCCCGGGCGTGATGTCGCGCCGCATCGAGGAGGCATAGGCGCGGATCTTGCCGGGCGTGCCGCCCAGGAGCGACACCACCGGCAGGCCCGCGCGCTTGCCCCGCATGTCCCAGATCGCGGTGTCGACGCCCCCCAGCGCCCGCCGCAGGTAGGAGCCGGGGAACTTGTGCTCGCGCTCGGTCACGTAATCCAGCAGGTCGTCGAGGTCGGTCGCATCACGGCCCAGCATCCAGGGCGCGACCTGCCGGTGCAGGACGGTGCAGGTGATGTCGGACTGGTAGGTCGAGACCTGCCCCCAGCCCTGCGCCCCGTCCTCCATGGTGACGCGGACAAAGCCCACGTCGCGGGTGCAGAAGGTTTCGATCCGGTCGATCCGGTCCATGGCTCAGGCCCCCGCGAGGATGAGGTCGGCCGCCCGCATCGCCGCCATGATGGTGGGGGCGTTGGTGTTGGCCGAGGTGATGTTGGGGAAGATCGAGGCATCGACCACCCGCAGGCCCTCGGCGCTGTGGACCTTGAGCGTCGGCCCCACCACGCCGCCGGCCTCCCGCGGGGCCATGCGGCAGGTGCAGGTGGGGTGGTAGACGGTGCCGGCCCGCGCGCGGGCGTCGGCGAGGATGGCCTCGTCGGTCTGCCCCTGCGGGGTGAAGCCATGCGCCGCGGTGGCCAGCTTGCGCAGCGCGGGCGTGTCCAGCAGCCGCTCGATCAGCCGGCCGCCCGCGATCATGTCGGCCACGTCGCCCTGGGTGGAGAGCGAGTTGGGCGTGATGCCGGGCTGGGCCGAGGGGTCGGGGCTGATGATGTCGATGCGCCCGCGGCTGGTGGGGCGGCAGGGGTTGAAGGACAGGATGAAGCCCGGCCAGGGGTCGGGTTTCAGGAGCGGCCGGCGGTTGCGGTGCACGGTCGAGTAGGACAGCGGGTTGAAGTAGAGCTGCATGTCCGCCTGCGGCAGCCCGGGGCGCGACCGCACGAGGCCGCCCATCTGATTGACGCTCAGGCTGAAGGGCCCGTCGCGGAACAGGGCGTAGCGGATCGCGGCCATCACCTGCCCGATGCGGCGGCCGAGCACCTGGTTCAGCGTCGGTTCCTCGCAGCGGAAAGTGTAGGTGACGGCCAGGTGATCCTGCAACGCGCCGCCGACGCCGGGGGCGTCGATCAGCACGGGGATCCCCATGCGCTGAAGCAAGTCGCCCGGCCCGATGCCCGACAGCTGCAGCAGCTGCGGCGACTTCACCGCGCCGGCCGACAGGATGACCTCGCCCCGGCAGGTGGCGGTCAGGGTCTGGCCGCCGCGGCGGTAGCGGACGCCGCTGGCGCGCAGGCCGTCGAAGGTCAGGCCCAGCACCTCGGCGCCGGTGACGAGCTTCAGGTTCCGGCGGTGCAGCGCCGGGCGCAGGAACGCGTCCGCCGCCGAATGGCGCCAGCCCTTGCGCGTCGTAAGCTGGTAGGGCCCCGCGCCTTCGCCCGCGACGGTGTCGCCCTCCGGCAGCCCCGCCTCGCGGATCGCCTGCAGGTAATGGCGCCCGAGCGGGTGGTATTCGCGCGACCGGTCGCTGACCCAGAGCGGCCCGTCGCCGGTGCTGCGGCCATCGGCGTGGACGCGGTGCTCGACCCGGGCATAGACCTGCGCCACCTCGGCCGCGCCCCAGCCGGGGTTGCCCGCCGTTTCCCAGTCGTCGTAGTCGCCGGGCAGGCCGCGGGCGTAGACCATCGCGTTGATCGAGGACGATCCGCCCACCACCTTGCCGCGCGGCCAGTACATCTGGCGGCCGTCGAGGCCGGGGTCGGGCTCGGACTGCATGCGCCAGTTCACGGCATTTCCGTGGAAGGTCAGGCCATAGCCGATGGGCACCCGGATCTCGGGGCGGCGGTCGGTGCCGCCGGCCTCCAGCACAAGGACCCGGGCCCTGCCATCCGCGCTGAGCCGTTCCGCCAGCACGGAGCCCGCCGAGCCCGCGCCCACGATGATGTAATCCCAGATGTCCACCGTCCCCTCCGTCGCCGGGCAGGATTGCAGGCTTGCTGACCCCACACAAACAATGGAAAACGGGGGAAAGGCATTAGTTCACTGGGGTCATCCATGCGCCACCTGCCGCCACCCGCCTGGCTCCGCAGCTTCGAGGCCGCCGCGCGGCTGGGCGGCTTCACCGCCGCCGCCGAAGAGCTGGGCCTGACGCCCGCCGCCGTCAGCCAGCAGATCCGGTCGCTCGAGGCCCGCCTCGGCTACCCGCTGTTCCGCCGCCTGCCGCGCGGCGTGGCGCTGACGGAACTGGGCCAATCCTACCTGCCTGCGGTGCGGCGCGCCTTCGACGACCTGGCCAGCGCCACGGCGGGGCTGTTCGGGGTGGCGCAGGGCCGGCCGCTGGTGGTGCGCGCGCCGCCCAGTTTCGCCGTGCTGTGCCTTGCGCCGAGGCTGGCGCGGTTCCGCGCGGCGCATCCGGGCGTGGCGATCCGGTTGTGCAGTTCGACCTGGGCCGACACGGCGCCCGAGGAACAGGTGGATGTCGACATCCGCTACGGCGACGGGCGCTGGCCGATCGAGGAGGTCCGCCGCCTGACCGAGCCGGGCTCGATCCCCGTCTGCCCGCCCGGCACGGCCTTCGGCGCCGACCCCGCGGCGGCGTTGCGCCGGCTGGTGGAGCGCGGCGCGGTCCACATCATCGGCTGCGACAGCTTCTGGGATGCCTTCGCCCGCGCGCAGGGCTGGCCCGAGGACAGCATCGGCCGCGGCGTCAGCGTGGACAGCTCGCACGCCGCGCTGGAGATGGTGGCCGCCGGCATGGGCGTGGCGCTCCTGGCGCGCGACCTCGCCCGGCCCTTCGTGGCGGCGGGGCGGGTCGCGGTGGCGCCGGGGCTGCGGCTCGACCACGACCAGGCGCATTACGTGCTCCTGCCCGCCGCGGCGGGGCCGCGCCCGGAGGCGCGGCTGTTCCGCGACTGGCTGGTGGCCGAGCTGTCCGCCGCGTCAGAAGCGGATGTTGAACCGGGCCCGCACCGCGCGGTCCACCTCGGCCGAGACCTGTAGCGGCGCCATCTGCAGGATCGACTCCTTCCGGCGGCGCGCCGAGGCCATCAGGTTCGGGCGGCCGGCCCCGTCCCAGTCCTTGGGCGTCATCCGGTTGCCGATCTCGGGGTAGAGGTATTCCGTCTGCATCAGGGCCAGCGTCTGGTCGGACCCGAGGTAATGCCCCGGCCCGCCGTCGAGGCAGACCGCCTTCATCACGTCGAGCGACACCGCGTCCTCGGTCACGTCGATGCCGCGCACGCAGCGCTGCGCCTGCCCGATCAGGTCGTTGCCCAGCACCATCCCCTCGGGGCAGAAGCCCATGAGCGAGGCGTACATGCCCACGGATTCGTAGACCATGTTGAGCCCCGCGAGGCCCGCCATCACGTTGGTGATGCCCTGTTCCCAGCCGGCCTGCATGTCGGGGATCTTGGCGTCCGTCATCCCCGCCGCAGCCCCGCCCGGCAGCCCGTAGAAGCGGTGCATCTGCGCGCAGCCCGCGGTCAGCAGGCCCTGTTCCGCCGAGCCGCCCGACATCGCGCCCGTGCGCAGGTCGGAGACGAAGGGCCAGGTGCCGAACACCGCCGGGTGCCCCGGCGCGATGGAATTGACGTAGACGACGCCGGCCAGGCATTCGGCCACCGCCTGCACGATCGCCGCGGCGACGGGGGCGGGGGCGGTCGCGCCGGCCTGGCCCGCCGACAGGAGCAGGATCGGCATTCCCGCGCGGATGCAGGCCTCCATCGTCTGGCAGCTTTCGGTGGCGAACTTCATCGGCGGCACGACGAAGCAGTTCGACAGCGACACGAAGGGCATCTCGCGCCAGGCCGCCTCGCTGCCCGCGACCATGTGGATCAGCTCCATCCCCGGGTCCACGGCGGCGGGGTCGGAGAACGAGGTGCCGACATGCTTGGTGGTGCCCGACAGGCAGGCGTAGAGCGTGTTGATGTCCATGTCGACGAGGTTGGGCACGTCGCAGCAGACCATCGTGCGCTGGAAGAAATGCAGGTTGTCGAGGTGGTGGGCGAGGCGCGCGCTGTCGTGCAGGTCGCGCGCGGTCGAGGGGCGGTAGTCGCCGGTGAAGGGGTCGACCACGTTCACCGCGGCGCCGGCGGTGCCGTAGTGGACGCGGGTGCCCGACAGGTCGAGGTGATGGCGCGGGTCGCGGCCGTAGAGCGCGATGCCGCGGGCGGCGATGGCCACCATGTCCTCGACCAGCGCACGGGGGAAGCGCAGCCGCCCGTCGTCGCCCAGGATGGCGCCCGCGGCCACCATCGCCTCGACGCCGGTGTCGGGGGCCTGGCTGAGGCCCACCTGCTCCAGCGCGTCGAGCGCCGCCTCGTGGATGCGCAGCACGCCCGCCTGGGTCAGCGGGTTGTACTGCCCGCCCGACAGGCCCGCGCGCACCGGGCGCAGGTCGTCGGCGAGCGGCGCCATGCGGGTCGCCACGCGGGCGGCCCGCCCGCCGCCCCGGCGGGAGATGCGTTTCTCTTCGGTTTCGACGCTCATAGGCGCACCCTTTGCGATTGCGGGTCGTACATCGGCGCGAGGCTGGCCTCCGCGCGGTGCCGGACCCCGGCCACTTCGATCTCGTAGGTGGAGGCCAGCACGGCCTCGGCGGTCTCGTGCGCGCAGGGCACGTAGCCCATGCCGATCGCGCCGCCGAGCGCGTGGCCGTAGTTGCCCGAGGTCAGGATCGAGACGATCCTGCCGTCCCGCACCAGCGCCTCGTTGTGGAACAGCATCGGCGCGGGGTCCTGCAGCCGGAACTGGAGCAGGCGGCGGGCAAGCCCCGCCTCGCGCTTGCGCAGCACCGCGTCGCGGCCGATGAAATCGGGCTTCTGGGTGCGGACGGCAAAGCCGAGGCCCGCTTCCAGCACGTGGTCCTCGTCGGTGATGTCGTGACCGAAGTGGCGATAGGCCTTCTCGATCCGGCAGCTGTCGAGCGCGTGCAGGCCGCAGAGTTTCAGGCCGTGCGCCGTGCCGGCCTCGGCCAGCGTCTCGAAGACATGGGCGGCCATGTCGGTGGAGACATACAGCTCCCACCCCAGCTCGCCCACGTAGCTGATCCGGTGGGCGCGGGCGAGGCCGAGGCCGATCTCGATCTCGCGCGCCGTGCCGAAGGCGAAGCCGTCGTTCGACAGGTCGTCGGGGCTGACGGCTTGCAGGAGCGCGCGGGCGTTCGGGCCCATGACGCAGAACACGGCCTCGGCCGCCGTCATGTCGGTGACGGTGACGAAGCGGTCGCCCAGATGGGCCCGCAGCCACGCAAGGTCGCGCTGCAGCGTCGCGCCCGGCACGACCAGCAGGAAGGCCGTTTCGGACAGGCGGGTGACGGTCAGGTCGCTTTCGATGCCGCCCCTTGGGTTGAGCATCTGGGTGTAGACGACGCGGCCCGCGGGCACGTCGACCTCGTTGGCGCAGAGGTGGTTGAGGAAAGCGGCGGCGTCGCGCCCTTCGACCCGGATCTTGCCGAAGGAGGTCATGTCGAACAGGCCCACGGCCTGCCGCACCGCCATGTGCTCGGCGCGCTGGTTGTCGAACCAGTTCTGCCGGTGCCAGTCGTAGCGGTATTCCCGGTCCTGCCCCGGTGCCGCGAACCAGTTCGCGCGTTCCCAGCCGGCGACCTCGCCAAAGACGGCGCCGGCGGCCTTGAGGTGTTCGTGGACGGGCGAGCGCCGCACGCCCCGCGCGGTCTCGACCTGCCGGTAGGGCCAGTGGTCGGCGTAGAGCAGGCCGAGGGTCTCGGTGACGCGCTCCTTCAGGTAGCGGCGGTTGCGCTGGAAGGGCTGGGCGCGGCGGATGTCGACCTCCCACAGGTCGAAGGGCGGCGCGCCCTCCGCGATCCAGTGCGCCAGCGCCATGCCCGCCCCGCCCGAGGACACGATCCCGATGGAGTTGTAGCCGGCGGCGACCCAGTAGCCGCCCAGCTCCGGCGCCTCGCCGAGGTAGTAGCGGTCATCCGGCGTGAAGCTTTCGGGGCCGTTGAAGAAGGTATGGATGCCCGCGGTCTGGAACAGGGGCATCCGGGCCGTGGCCTGTTCGAGGATCGGCGCGAAATGGTCGAAATCCTCGGGCAGCGCGTCGAAGCAGAAATCCTCGGGGATGCCGCCCATGCCCCAGGGTTTCGCCTTGGGCTCGAAGGCGCCGAGCATCATCTTGCCGGCGTCCGACTTGTAGTAGGCGCATTCGTCGGGCACCCGCAGGACGGGCAGGTGGCCCAGCCCCTCGATAGGTTCCGTCACCAGGTAGAAGTGCTCGCAGGCGTGCAGGGGCAGGGTGACGCCCGACCGCGCGGCCAGATCGCGGCCCCACATGCCGCCGCAGTTGATGACGACGTCCGTTGCGATGTGCCCGGTTTCCCCGTCGCTCTCCCAGTCCACGCCCGTGACCCGCGCGCCGTCGTCGGTGACGCGGGTGACCTTGACGCCCTCGACGATCCGCGCGCCGCGCATCCGGGCGCCCTTGGCCAGCGCCATGGCGATGTTGGCCGGGTCGCACTGCCCGTCGCCCGGCAGGTGCAGGGCGCAGGTGACGTCACCCACCTCGACATGCGGGTACATCGCCCGCACCTCGGCGGTGGTGATCTCGTGGACCTCGACCCCGAAGGCGCGGGCCAGCGTGGCCTGGCGGAGCAGCTCCTGTCGCCGGTCGGCCGTCAGCCCCAGCGAGATCGAGCCGACCTGCCGCATCCCAGTGGCGATGCCGGTCTCGGCCTCCAGCTTGAGGTAGAGATCGGCGGAATACTTGGCGAGCCGCGTCATGTTCTGGCTGGCGCGCAGCTGCCCCACCAGGCCCGCCGCGTGCCAGGTCGTGCCGCAGGTCAGCTGCTTGCGCTCCAGCAGCACGATGTCGGTCCAGCCCAGCTGCGCCAGGTGGTAGGCGACCGAGCAGCCCGAGACGCCGCCGCCGATGATGACCGCCCGGGCGTGGGTGGGAAGCTGCGCCATGGCTCAGGCCCTCAACCTGTCGTTGGACGGATCCCAGAGGGGCGCGTCGGGCTGCACCACGGCGCGGTGGCGGGTGCCGTAGATGTCGACCTCCAGTTCCGCGCCGGGAACGTGAAGATCGCTCCGCACCATGCCGAGCGCGATGGATTTTCCGACCCGGTAGCCCCAGGCGCCCGAGGTCGTCTCGCCCACCACGCGGCCGTCGTGCCAGAGCGTCGACATGTAGGGCGCGTCCGCGGGGCCGGCCTCGACCGTGAGGGTGACGAAGCGCTTGGCCGGGCCCGCCTGTTTCTCGGCCAGAAGCGCCGCCTTGCCGGGGAAGTCCTGCGCCTTGTCGAACTTGATGAACCGGTCAAGGCCGCCCTGCAACAGGCTGTAATCCGTGGACAAATCCCCCTTCCATGCGCGGTAGCCCTTTTCGATGCGGAGCGAGTTCAGCGCCCACATGCCGAAGGGCGTGGCGCCCGCGCCCAGCACCGCCTCGTAGAGCGCGGGCATCTCGGCGTTGGCGGCGTGGATTTCCCAGCCCAGTTCGCCCGCGAAGCTGACCCGCGCCAGCGCGCAGGGGCGGCCCGCGACGGTGGCGGGCTGGTGGCTGAGCCAGGGCAGCGTCAGGTCGGCCTCGGTGCCGATCGCCTCGAACAGCGCGCGGGACCGGGGGCCGGTGACGATCAGGGTGGAATAGTCGCGGCTGTGGTCGGTCAGGGTCAGCCCCGCGGGCAGGTTGCGGGCCAGCAGCTCGTAATCGTGCCACTGGGCCGTCGCCGCGGTGATGAGGGTGAACGCGTCCTCGTCGTGACGCAGCACCGACATCTCGGTCAGGATGCGCCCGCGGTCGTCGGGGAAATAGGCGAGGTTGAGGCGCCCGACCTTGGGCAGGCCGCCCGCGATCCGGGTCAGGAGCCAGTCGGCGGCGCCGGGGCCCGACAGGTTGAAGCGCGAGAAGCCGGGCAGGTCGAGCACACCCACGTCGTCGCGCACCGCCTCGCATTCGGCGCGGATGCGCGGCTCCCACGGGCCGGCGCGGTCCCAGGTCTGGGTCGCCTCCTCGGAGGTGTCGTCGCCGGGCGCGGCGAACCAGTTGGCGCGCTCCCATCCCGCATAGGCGCCCATCTGGCCGCCCAGCGCCTTGACCTTGTCATGGACCGGCGAGACCTTGCGGTCGGGCGCGGCTGGCCAGCGGTGCCAGGGGAAATGCATCGCGTATTCGTGGCCGTAGACCTCCATGCCCTTGGCCACGCAGTAGTCGTGATCGGTGTAGTCGGTGAAGCGGCGCGGGTCGCAGGACCACATGTCCCACTCGGTCGACCCCTCCGTCACCCATTCCGCCAGCACCTTGCCCGCGCCGCCGCCCTGGGCGATGCCGAAGGTGAAGACGCAGGCCTCGAAGGCGTTGGGCACGCCCGGCATCGGCCCGATCAGCGGGTTGCCGTCGGGCGCGTAGGGGATCGGGCCGTTGATGACCTTGGCCAGCCCCGCCTCGGCCAGCACGGGGACGCGGGCCATGGCGTCCTCGATCTGGAACGACAGCCGGTCGAGGTCGTCGGGGTAGAGCTGGAAGCTGAAATCCTCGGGCAGCGGGTCGTCGGGCGAGGCCCAATGCGCGCGGCAATTGCGCTCGTAGGGGCCGAGGTTGAAGCCGGTCTTTTCCTGCCGCAGGTAGTAGGAGGTATCGACGTCGCGCAGCAGCGGCAGCTTGTGACCCACCGCGCGCGACCAGTCGCGCACCGCGGGCACCTCGTCGAAGATCAGGTACTGGTGGCTCATCACCATCATCGGCACGGTGCGCCCGCCGTAGGGCTTGAACCATTCGCCCACGCGCTGCGCGTAGTAGCCGGCCGCGTTCACCACGATCTCGCAGCGGATGTCGCCCTTGGCCGTGTGCACGATCCAGTCCCCGTTCTCGCGGCTGACGCCGGTCGCGGGGCAGAAGCGGAGGATGGTCGCGCCCAGGTCGCGGGCGCCCTTGGCCAGCGCCTGCGTGACCTGCGCGGGGTCGATGTCGCCGTCGGCGGGGTCGTAGAGCGCGCCTTTCAGGTCATGGGTCTCGATGAAGGGGTATTTCGCGGCGATCTCGTCGGGCGCGAGAATCTCGAGGTTCATGCCCTGGTAGAGACCCATGCCGCGGGCGCGCTGGAACTCCTGCATCCGCTCGCGCGTGTGGCCCAGCCGGATCGAGCCGGTGACATGGTAGTTCAGCGGGTAGTCGACGGCCGCGCCGAGACCCCGGTAGAGCTCGGTCGAATAGCGCTGCATGTTCATGATCGACCAGGAGGTCGAGAAGGTCGGCACGTTGCCCGCCGCGTGCCAGGTCGACCCGGCGGTCAGCTCGTTCTTTTCCAGCAGCACGCAGTCGGTCCAGCCGGCGCGGGCCAGGTGATACAGCGACGACACGCCGACGACCCCGCCGCCGATGATGACCACGCGGGCCTGTGTGGGTATCTCGGCCACGGGCGCCTCCCTTGTGTTGCTGCCAAAACTATTCCCCCGCGCGCGAGGCAGTTCAATTCGCGTGACGGATGTGTATTGATCGGAAGAACCGATCAGTGGGGCCGCCATGACGCTTGACCAGCTGGAGACCTTCCTCGACCTCTGCGAGACGCGGAGCTTCAACCGCACGGCGAACCGGCTGGGGGTGACGCAATCCACCGTCTCGGGGCGGGTCGCGGCGCTGGAGGCGGCGCTGGGCTGCCGGCTGCTCGACCGCAGCCGCGCCGGCACCGAGCTGACCACCGAGGGGCTGCGCTTCGAGCCCCATGCCCGCGCGCTCCGGGCCGGATGGGCGGCGGCGGGGCAGGCGGTGCGCGGGGCGGGCGCGGCGGCGATGACCATGCGGATCGGCATCCAGCACGACCTGCTGGGCGACCGGGTGGCCGACTGGGTCGCGGCGCTGCAGGGCGCGGTGCCCGACACCGCGCTCTACGTCGAGGCGGATTATTCCGCGCAGATGTGCGCCGACGTGCGCGACGGGCAGCTGGACGTCGCCATCCACTACACGCCCAAGCCGCACCCCGACCTGCATTTCGAGAGCCTGGGCGAGGTGGCCTATGTCATGGTCTCGACCGAGGCGGCCGACCTCGCGGCGGTGCGGCCCGACAGCTACATCCTCGCCAACTACGCCCCGGCCTTTTCGGCGACCCACGCGGTGCTGTTGCCCGAGCTGTCGGTCGGCGCGGTGTCGAGCGGGCAGAACGCGGTGATCCGGGCGCTGCTGACGGCGCTCGGCGGCAGCGGCTACGTGCTGCGCCAGACCGCGCTGGAGCTGGAGCGCACGGGGCAGGCGGCGCGGGTGGCGGACGCCCCGCGCATCGACCAGCCGATCTACGCCGCCGTCCACCTGCGCAACCGCCACCGCGGCGCGCACCGCCGCGTGCTCAGGGCGCTCAAGGCGCACCTGGGCGCGCGGGCGGGCTGAGGCCGGCCGGCCCGCGTCAGGCCGCGCGCCGGGTGCTGGGCGACGGCATGTCGGGCGTGCCACGGGGCTTGGGCGTGAACGGCGTCACGACGGTTTCGCCGCGCAGCCGGCGGTAGGTCTCCTTGACCAGCGCCCGGAACACCAGCGCCGTGGCGATCACCGCCGCCACCGAGACCAGGTCGACGCCCGCGGACAGGAACGCCCGCAGCGACACCCCGCCCGACAGCGACGACCACATCGCCAGCGCGGTGGTGCCCAGTGCGATCGGGTAAAGCCCCGTCAGCGTGGACAGGACCATCATGCCGAGGGTTTCCGAACGCAGCCAGCTGCCGGGCCGCGACAGCAGGTTGCAGTAGTAGATGAGGCAGACGAGCGCGAGGCTGCCGAGGCTCGTGACGAGGGCGGCGGTATGGTACATCGTGGGGGCCTTTCGAGGCGGGCCGCGCTGCGGACCTCTCCGGCAGCGGCGGCGGGATGGGGGATCAGGGCGCGCGGCGCGGGGCCGCCGAAGCGGCGGCGCGGGCCGGCGGCGCGGTCGGGCAGCGCGGCATCCGGTGGCGCGGCGGAAGGGACCGAATGGAAAAGGCGGGGCCGGTCGGGGGAACCGGGGCGGACAGCGCGAACTGCCAGCGGGGCGACGTCAAGACCGAGGTCTCCGGCCCGGAGGCGCCGGGCGCGTCTTGCCGGTCAGCGCAGGGGCAGGGTCGCGGTCGGCGGCCCCTGTCCCCTGGGTCGGCCGCCTCAAGATCATGTCGGGCGGCCGGGCGCGCAAGGGGCCCCTGAAAAAAAGAATTCCGGCCCGGTGGATTGAACGGCGGCGGCCGATCTCCACCTGTTCCTCGCTCGGGTTCCGCTGCATCGTCTCCCCCCCTCGCGTGACCGGGTCACGGGCCGGGGGGATGTGCGCCGGGGCGTCCCGCCGAGCGGGCCTGTCTTGGGTGCGTCGCATGGAATGCCCGTCTGTCGATCTTTCGGCCCCGCCGCCCTGGCGGGGCGGCCCGCGCCCTTGGCCCGGGCTGCCGGGTCGCGCGGCATGACCATCCACCCCGACGTTGCCCCGGTCCCCGGCGATGCGCGCCGCCGCCTGTCGGACGTGCTGCGCGACCTCGAGGCCGGGCTGGGGCCCCGCATCGCGCTGGGCGACCTGATCTCCGGCCTCCACGACCGCAGCTTCGCGCCGCTGATGGTGCTGTTCGCGGTGCCGAACGTGTTTCTCTACCTGCCGGGATCCTCGGTCATCACGGGCCTGCCCCTGATGATCGTAGCGCTGCAGCTGCTGGTGGGGCGGCCCGCGGTCTGGCTGCCGCGGGCGCTGAGCAACCGGTCGGTGGACCGCGCCAGCTTCCAGCGGATCGTGCGCGCCGCGCTGCCCTGGGTCGAGCGCATCGAGCGGCTGGCGCGGCCGCGCCTGTGGCCGGCGGCCTCGGCCGGGATCGACCGCGTCATCGGGCTGGCCTGCCTCGCCATGGCGATGCTGCTGTTCCTGCCGATCCCCTTCGCCAACGGCCCGCCGGCGCTGGCGATCATCGCGCTGGGCCTCGCGCTGAGCGAGCGGGACGGCGTGTGGCTTGTGGCGGGGCTGGTGGCCTCGGCCCTCGCCACCGTCCTTGTCGCCGCGATCCTCGGCGGCGGCGCCTTCGCGATCGCCCAGATCTTCTGACCTGCCCGCACCGGAGGCCGGGGCGGCTGTCCTGCCCGGTCCACGGGGGCCGGCGGCGTGCCGCCCCCCGCGGCGGTGCGGGGCAAGGGGCGCAGGTCCGGCCCTTGCCGAACCCCCGCCTGTCGGTGCACGACGACGGGCATGGCCCGTTTTCCGGGGAATCCGCTGTCCCGACCCATTTCGAGGAGACCCAGACTTGACCCCAACCGTTGCAGTGATCGGCCTTGGATCCATGGGTTACGGCATCGCCGCCTCGGCCCTGAGGGGCGGCCTCCGGGTGCATGGCTTCGACGTGAACCCCGCCGCCGTCGCCCGGTTCCGGGCCGAGGGCGGTGCGCCGGGCGCGCTGGCCGAGGTCGCCCCGCAGCTGTCGGCCGCGATGGTCGTCGTGCTGAACGCCGCCCAGACCGAGGAGGTTCTGTTCGGGGCCGACGGCGTGGTGCCCCGGATGCGCCCCGGCAGCGTGGTGATCGCCTGCGCCACCGTCGCGCCGGCCTTTGCCCGCGCCATGGAGGCGCGCTGCCGGGACCAAGGCGTGCATTACCTCGACGCGCCGATCTCGGGCGGGGCGGCCAAGGCCGCGGCGGGGGCGCTGACGGTGCTGGCCTCGGGCACGCCCGACGCCTTTGCCGCGGCCGAGCCGGTGCTGTCGGCCACCGCCGAGAAGGTCTACCGCCTCGGCGACGCCGCGGGCCCCGGGTCGGCGATGAAGGCGGTGAACCAGCTGCTCGCCGGCGTCCACATCGCCGCCATGGCCGAGGCGATGACCTTCGGCATGACGCAGGGCGTGTCGCCGCGGGCCTTCATGGAGGTCATCCCGCAATGCGCGGGCACGTCGTGGATGCTGGAGAACCGCGGCCCCCATGTCGTCGACGGCGACTACACCCCGCGCTCCAGCGTGAACATCTGGCCGAAGGACCTGGGCATCGTGCTGGACATCGCGCGCAGCGCCAGCTTCGGCGCCCCGCTGGCGGCGGCGGCGTTGCAGCAGTTCCTGGCGGCGGCGGGCTCGGGGCTGGGCCACGAGGACGACGCCGCGGTGGCCAAGGTCTACGCGCGCAACGCCAACCTGACGCTGCCGGGCGCGGATGACGGGTCGTCGGCATGACGACGGTCCTGGGTTGCATCGCCGACGACTTCACCGGCGCCACCGACCTCGCCGGCCTCCTGGCGCGCAGCGGGATGCCGGTGTCGCTCCGCATCGGCGTGCCGGACGGGCCGCCCGCGGACCCCAGCCCGTTCGAGGTGATCGCGCTCAAGTCGCGCACCGCCCCCGTGGCGCAGGCGGTGGCCGAGACGCGGGCGGCGCTGGCCTGGCTTCGCGCCGCCGGGGCGCGGCGGTTCTACTGGAAATACTGTTCCACCTTCGACAGCACGCCCGAGGGCAACATCGGCCCGGTGGCCGAGGCCCTGATGGCGGACCTCGGCACCGACCAGACGATCTATTGCCCCGCCTTCCCGGAAAACGGGCGCAGCATCTTCATGGGGCACCTGTTCGTGGGGCGGCAGCCGCTGCACGAAAGCCCGATGAAGGACCACCCGCTGACGCCGATGCGCGACAGCAACCTGATGCGCCTGCTCGGGCCGCAGGTCACGCGCCCCGTCGGGCTGGTCGACCGGCTGTGCGTGGCGCAGGGCCCCGGCGCCATCCGCGCCGCGCTGGCCGATCTGCGCGGGCAGGGGGTGGCCCATGTGGTCGTCGATGCCGTGGCACCGGAGGACCTCGACAGCATCGCCGCCGCCTGCCGGGACATGCCGCTGCAGACCGGGGGCTCGGCGCTGGCCATGCCCTTGCCCGGGCTTTACCGGGCCGACGGGCTCGTCGCGGCGGACGTGCGGGCGGCGGCGCGGCCCGCGGTGGCGCAGGGCACGGTGATCCTGTCGGGCAGCTGCTCGGCGATGTCGAACGCGCAGGTCGCCGCCTACCTCGACACCGGCGCGCCCGGGTTCCGGCTCGACCCGCTGGCCCTGGCCGAGACCGGCGTGGCCCCCGCGCTGTCCTGGCTGGCCGCGCAGGACCTGGGCCGCGCGCCGCTGGTCTACGCCACCGCCGAGCCCGCCCGCGTCAAGGCGGCGCAGGCGCGGCTGGGCGCGGCGCGGGCCGGCGAGATCGTGGAGCAGGCGCTGGCCGCCTGTGCCGTCGCGGCGCGCGATGCCGGCGCCGGGCGGGTGATCGTGGCCGGGGGCGAGACCTCGGGCGCGGTGACGCAGGCGCTGGGGGTGGACCGTCTGGACATCGGGGCCGAGATCGCGCCGGGCGTGCCCTGGACCTACTGCACCTCGGCGGGGCGGCAGATTGCCCTCACGCTCAAGTCGGGTAACTTCGGCCAGCGCGATTTCTTCACCGATGCCCAGAGGGTGCTGGACCGACCATGACCGCCGAAGCCGCCCTGCGCGACCGGATCTGCCTGCTGGCCAAGTCGCTGTTCGACCGCGGCCTGACCGGGGGCAGCACCGGCAATATCTCGGCCCGCACCCCAGATGGCGGCCTGCTGGTCAGCCCCACGGGCACCAGCTTCGGCCGGCTCGACCCCGGCCGCCTGTCGCGCTTCGACGCCGCGGGGCGGCTGGTCGACGGCGACCCGCCGACCAAGGAAATGCCGCTCCACGCCGCCTTTTACGACACGCGGTCGACGGCGGGCGCGGTGGTGCACCTGCATTCCTGCCACGCCGTCGCCCTGTCGATGATGCCCGATGTCGACCCCGACGACTTCCTGCCGCCGCTGACGCCCTACGCCATCATGAAGCTGGGCCGGGTCAAACTCCTGCCCTTTTTCCTGCCGGGGGATCCGGCGATGGGCGACGCCGTGCGGGGGCTGGCGGGCAAGCGGTCGGCGGTGATGCTGGCCAATCACGGGCCGGTCGTCGCCGGCGCGGATGTCGAGGCCGCCTGCAACGCCATCGAGGAGCTGGAGGACACCGCGCGCCTGGCGATGCTGACGCGCGGCCTGTCGCCCCGGATGCTGACCCCCGGCGAGGTGCAGCGCCTTGTCACCCGGTTCGATGTGGAGTGGGACACATGAAATTTTCCGCCAACCTCGGCTTTCTCTGGACCGAGCTGCCGTTGCCCCGGGCGATCCACGCCGCGCGGGCACAGGGCTTTGCCGCCGTGGAATGCCACTGGCCCTATGACACGCCGGCGGACGATGTGGCGCAGGCGCTGGCCGAGACCGGCCTGCCGATGCTGGGGCTGAACACCCGGCGCGGCGACGTGGCCGCCGGCGAGAACGGGCTGGCGGCGCTGCCCGGACGGGGGGCCGAGGCGCGCGCGGCGGTGGCGGAGGCCGTGAGCTACGGCGCGGCGATCGGCGCGCGGGCGGTGCACGTGATGGCGGGCCGCGCGCAGGGGCCCGAGGCCGAGGCCGCCTTCGTCGACACGCTGCGCCACGCCTGCGCGCTGGCGGCGGAGCAGGGCATGACCATCCTGATCGAGCCGCTGAACCGGCACGACGCGCCGGGCTATTTCCTGCGCACGACGGACCAGGCGGTGGCGATCATGGACCGGGTCGGCGCCGACAACCTGCGGCTGATGTTCGACTGCTACCACGTCGGCCGGACCGAGGGCGACGTGATCCACCGGCTGGGCGCGCTGCTGCCGCGGATCGGCCATGTGCAGATCGCCGCCGTCCCCGACCGCGGCGCGCCCGATCACGGCGAACTGCACTACCCCGCGATCTTCGCCGAGCTGGCGCGGCTGGGCTATGACGCCCCCATTGGCGCCGAGTACAGGCCGGGCGGCCCGACCGAGCCAACGCTGGGGTGGCTTCGGCCGTGGTTGCCCGCTTCGGCCTGACGGCCCGGCACCCGCGACGGGTCGGGGTGGCAGAGGCGGCCCGCTGCGCCTATGCTATGGCCCGCGCCTCCGCCCAAGGACCGGGCGGGCCCGAGGAGATCGCCGCATGACCCCGACCGCCGCCACCCGGGCCGCACGGCTGTCCGTCGCCCCGATGATGGACTGGACCGACCGCCACTGCCGGTATCTCCACCGGCTGATGTCGGCGCGCGCGCTGCTCTACACCGAGATGGTGACGGCGCCGGCCGTGGTCCATGGCGACCGCGATCGGCTTCTGGCGTATCACCCGGCCGAGCACCCCGTCGCGCTGCAACTGGGCGGCTCCGACCCCGCCGAGCTGGCCGAGGCGACCCGCATCGCGGCGGGCTACGGCTATGACGAGATCAACCTCAACGTCGGCTGCCCGTCGGACCGGGTGCAGTCGGGGTGCTTCGGCGCCGTCCTGATGGAGCGGCCGGGGCTGGTGGCCGACTGCGTGGCCGCCATGATCGCGGCCAGCCCGGTGGAGGTTACGGTGAAATGCCGGATCGGGGTGGACGAGCAGGAGCCGCAGGAGGTGCTGCCGGCCTTCCTGCAGGCCGTGTCGGCCGCGGGCGTCACGCGTTTCACCATCCACGCGCGCAAGGCGTGGCTGCAGGGCCTCAGCCCGAAGGAGAACCGCGAGATCCCGCCGCTCGACTACCCCCTCGTCCACGCGATGAAGCGCGACTTTCCGCATCTGCACCTGTCGATCAACGGCGGCATTTCCAGCCTTGCCGAGGCCCAGGCGCAGCTCGACGCAGGCATGGACGGGGTGATGATCGGGCGGGCGGCCTACCACACGCCCGCCGACATCCTGCTGGATGCCGACCGGGCGATCTTCGGGCAGGCGGGCACGGGGCGCACGGCCGAGCAGGTGGCGCTCGACATGCTGCCCTACATCGAGGCGCACCTGGCCGCCGGTGGGCGGCTGAACCAGGTCACGCGGCACATGCTGGGGCTGTTCGCCGGGCGGCCCGGCGCGCGCGGCTGGAAGCGGCGGCTGTCCGAGGAGGCGCACCGCGACGGCGCGGGCCCCGAGGTGGTGGAGCGCGCGCTGGCCGAGGTGACGGCGCGGGCGGCCTGAGCCCTGCGTCACCGCACAACCGGCTGTGTGGCACGGCCCTTTCGCCCCGGCGCCCGCTGGTCTACCGGGCCCTCGCGCGACCAGACGGAGACCCACGCCCATGCCCGAGATGACCGAATTCCTGCCCATGCTGGCCCTTGTCCTGCTGATCGGCGGCTTTGCCGGGATCATCGCGGGGATGCTGGGTGTGGGGGGCGGCATCGTGTTGGTGCCGGCCTTCTATTTCGCCTTCGAAGGGTTGGGCTACGGCCCCGAGGGGCTGATGCAGATCTGCCTCGCCACGTCGCTTGCCACCATCGCCGTCACCTCGGCCCGGTCGCTCTTGGCGCACAACAAGCGCGGCGCGGTGGACTGGGACATCCTGAAGGGCTGGGGCCTCGGCATCGGGATCGGCGCGGTGCTGGGCGTGGTCGCGGCGACGGGCCTTCGGGGCGAGGTGCTGATGGTGATCTTCGGGGTGCTGGGGCTGATCGTCGGCCTCTACCTCGGCTTCGGGCGCGACAGCTGGCGGCTGGGCGACGCGATGCCGACGGGCTGGGGCCGGGCCGTCACCAGCCCGGTGCTGGGCTTCCTGTCGGTGCTGATGGGGATCGGCGGCGGCAGCTTCGGGGTGCCGCTGATGACGCTCTACGCGGTGCCGATCCACCGGGCGGTCGCCACGGCGGCGGGCTTCGGGATGCTGATCGCGGTGCCCTCGGTGATCGGCTTCCTGCTGGTGCCGGGGCTTGCCGACAACCGGCCGCCCTTCACCGTGGGGCAGGTGAACCTGGTGGCCTTCGTCGCCGTGGTGGCGATGACGCTGGTCACGACCCCCTGGGGCGTGCGGCTGGCCCACGCGATGGACGCGAAGCCGCTGAAGCGCGCCTTCGCGGTGTTCATCCTTGTGATGGCGGGGAACATGCTGCGCAAGGCGCTGTTCTGATGGGCTGGCTCGGGCGCGGCTGGCAGGTCTTTCCGGCCGAGCCCGCCGTGCTCGATTGGGTCGCGGCCGCGCGCGGCCCGGCGCTGGCCGCGGTGGACAACCCCGCGCTCCGGGCGCGCTGGCTGCGTCACGCCGGGACGTGGTTCGCGGGCGTCGACGTGCTGCCGAACGACGCCGACGGCCGGGTGGGGCAGGGGCCGCCGCTGGCGGGTGCCGCGCGCGACGCGGCCGAGGCGGTCGCGGGGCGCCTGGCCCTGCACCCCGCGCAGGTCTCCGTCACCTGGCCGGGCTACCCGGGCCGGGACGAGGGCGAGACCGACACCGCCCATGCCTATCGCCTCCGGCGCGACGCGGCGCACCTGGACGGGCTGCTGCCCGAGGGGCCGGACAAGCGCCGCCACCTGCGCGAGCCGCATGGCTACATCCTCGGGCTGGCGCTGACGGGCGGCGGGGCCGGGGCCGCGCCGCTGGTGGTGTGGGAGGGGTCGCACGAGGTCATGCGCGGGGCGTTCCGGGCCGCCTTTGCCGGGGTCCCGCCCGGGCGCTGGGGCGAGATCGACGTGACCGCGACCTACCAGGCCGCGCGCCGGCGCTGCTTCGACACCTGCGCGCGGGTGGAACTGCCGCTGGCCCCGGGCGAGGCGGTGCTCCTGCACCGGCTGTCCCTCCACGGCATCGCGCCCTGGACAGGGGCCGCGGCAGCGCCGCGTGCCATCGCCTACCTGCGCCCGCTCCTGCCGCGCCTCGCGGACTGGCTGGATCTGCCCTAGGCTCCGTACTCAATAGGGATTCCCAAGTATCTCCTGTGGTGATTCAGTGTCCGCGACCATCCGGGAGGGGGATCATGGGCAAGGGGCACTACTGGATGAGCGACGCGGAATGGGCCCG
>NZ_JAAZQQ010000004.1 GCF_012395815.1 Roseicyclus persicicus | reverse complement strand
CCGGGCCCATTCCGCGTCGCTCATCCAGTAGTGCCCCTTGCCCATGATCCCCCTCCCGGATGGTCGCGGACACTGAATCACCACAGGAGATACTTGGGAATCCCTATTGAGTACGGAGCCTAGCGGATGGTGTCGCCCGGCAGGAACTGCGGCTCCAGCGTCAGGATCTCGTCGGTCAGGGCATTGGCGGCGACGAGTTCCGCGGCGCGGCGGCCGATCTCGTGGCGCTGGCTGTCCATGGTGGCGATGCGCATCGGCAACCCGTCCAGCACCTCGAAGGAGTTGAACCCGGCGAGTCCGATCTGCCCCGGGATGCTCATGCCCTTTTCCAGACAGTAGAGCAGCCCGCCGGCCGCGTTGATGTCGCTGTTGTAGTAGAGGAAATCGAGGTCGGGCGTGCGCGTCAGGATCTCGGCGGTCATGCCCCGGCCGGTGCCGAAGCCCGAGGCGCCGGCATAGAGGCAGGTGTCGGCCAGCGACAGACCCGCCTCAGCCAGCCCCTGCTCGAAGCCCTGCCGCCGCTTCTGCGCGCGGTGGTCGGCGATGGAGGACGACCCGCAATAGCCGATCCTCCGGTAGCCGCGGGCGGCGATCTCCTGCGCCATCTGGCGGCCGGCCTCGATGTGGCTGATGCCGACGCAGGCGGCGACCGGGTCGCCGTCGACGTCCATCACCTCGACCACGGGAATGCCGGCGTTGGCCATCATCGCGCGGGCGGCCTCGTTGTGCTCGAGGCCGGCGACGATCAGGCCCGAGGGGCGCCAGCTGAGCATCTCGTAGATGACCTTCTCCTCCAGCGCGTCGTCGTATTTCGACGTCCCGATGACGGGCTGGAGCGGCGTCTCGTCGAGCACCTCGCCGATGCCGGCCAGCACGTCGGGGAACACCATGTTGGACAGGGACGGGATGATGACGCCCACCAGGTTCACCCGGTTCGAGGCCAGCGCGCCCGCGATCTTGTTGGGCACGTAGCCCAGCTTGCGCGCGGCGGAATAGACCCGGTCGCGGGTCTGGGCCGAAACGTCGCCGCGGTTGCGCAACACCCGGCTGACCGTCATCTCGGACACGCCCGCGGCCTCGGCCACGTCGCGGAGCGTCATCTGCGGTTTGCCGTCGAAAGGGTTGCGTCCGCGCAAGAAATCGGTCCTTCAGGCTGGGCCCCTGAGCTTTTGGTAGGGGATGCCCGGGGCGCCTGCAAGCGCCGCGCGAATTGCGGGTTGCCCGGGGGCGGCGAATGCCCGAGAAGGACACCGGCGGCCCCGTGGCTCAAATGGATAGAGCAATCCCCTCCTAAGGGATAGGTTGCAGGTTCGAATCCTGCCGGGGTCACCAGGCGCATCCCTTGGCGATCCCGACGCGCCCCGCCCACCCCCGAGCCAGCCGTTGCCGCCCGCCGGGCCGATGATCCGCGTCAATGCAGGGGGCACGTCCGCTCCGCTATCCTCCCCGCTTGGGAACATGTGCCGGGGGCAGCCGTTGGCGTTTGCCCGGCATGGGGGAGGCATCTGTGGACCAGTACCTGGCAGCTTGGCGCGCCTGTCGTGCGCAGCGGGAACGGATGCTGGCCGCGGCCGTCCTCCTGGTGCTGGCCGCCGTGGCGTGCCGCTGGGCGATCCTGGGCGAGAATGTCCCGCCGGCGGGGCCGGTCACGCGGCTGGCCTGGCTGCTGACGGCGGTCCAGGCGGATGTGCTGGTGGTGGGGGCTCTGCTCCTTGTGGGCGTTCTGGTGGCGCCGGCGCTGCCCGCGGGCTGGGCCCGCCAGGTCTGGGGCGCGGTCTGGATGGCGCTGGCGCTGGTGCTGCTGATGACCGGCTTCGCCAACATCTTCGCGGTCGAGATCCTGGGCGGCCCGGTCACGCGCGACTGGATCCGCTATTCCGACATCGGCAACACCGACGTGATCCTCGATTCGGTGCTGTTTCTCGCCACCCCGTCCCGGCTGGGGCTGCTGGCGGCGGGCGTGGCGGTGTTTGTCCTGGGCGCCCGCGCGCTGCCCGCGCTGGTCCCCTCGCCCGAGGCGCGGCGGATGGTGCCGGTGGTAGGGCTGGCGCTCGTGACGCTGCCGGTCTTCGTGCCGGCGGACAGGCTCGGGGTGCCCGAGGGGCGGCTGGCCAACCCTGTGCTGGCGCTGGCGCTGTCCTACCTCGACCCGGGCGGCTTTCCCCTTGGCGAGGTCGCGGGGGACACCGCGCCGCGCGACCCGCCGGACATGGGCCGCGCCGACCTGATCCCGCGCCCCGAGCTGCCCGACGGCGCCATCCGCAACGTCGTCGTCATCGCGATCGACGCGGTGTCCACGCGCTACATCGAGGGCTTCGGGGGCGAGTACCCGATCACCCCGAACATCCGGCGCTACCAGGCGCAGGGGATGACCTTCGACAACGCCTACGCCCATGTGCCCGCGTCGAACTATTTCCTCGTGACGCTGCTGGCGGGCATGGTGCCCGAGCTGACGCCCGACAGCATGACCTACGCCTACGAGGCGCTGGAGCTGCCCACGCTGTCGGGGGCGCTGGCGGCGCGGGGCTACCGGACCGGCTTCTTCAACTCCAGCGACAACCGCTTCCAGAATACCGAGACCTTCGTCCGGCAGGCCGGGTTCGGGCTGGTGCGCGACTACCGAGACTGGGACTGCGACCAGGGCGTCTACGAGACCGAGGGCTTCGCGGACAGCTTCCTGAACACCTCGAACGACCACTGCACGGTCGACGCGATCACCGGCTGGATCGCCGAGGCGCCCGATGACCCGTTCTTCGTCGTGATGCGGACGGGCATGTCGCATTACCCCTACTACCCGGGCGAGAACCCGCAGCGCTTCGTCGAGGACGACACGCTGAACAACTACCTCAACGCGATCCGGGTCAGCGACGCGGCCTTCGGGCAGCTGATGGGCTGGCTGGAGGCCGAGGGGCTGGCCGACGAGACGCTGGTGATCGTGCTGGGCGACCACGGCGAGGCCTTCGGCGAGCACGGCACCCACGGCCACGCCTCGGGCATCTACGAGGAAAACGTGCACGTGCCGCTCCTGTTCGTGAACCCGGTGGCCTTTTCCGGCGAACGGGTGGCGCAGATCGTGGGGCTGTCCGAACTGGCGCCGACGATGGCGGACCTTCTGGGCCTGCCGCCCTCGCCGCGGTGGCAGGCGCGCAGCGTCTTTGCCCCGGGCCGCTCCGACGGGGTGATGCTGTTCTCGCCGTGGAACGGGTTCCTCATCGGGTTCCGGCAGGGCGACCGGAAGTTCATCTACAACGGCAACACCGACGAAAGCTGGCTGTTCGACTTGGCCGCGGACCCGGGCGAGACCGTGAACCTGGTGGCCGACGACCCCGAGGCCGACGCCGCCGCCCGGCAGCTGGTGGCCGACTGGGTGGCCTATCACACCGGCTGGGTCGCGCGGGTGATCGGGGGGCAGGTCACGCCCACCAGCGCCGCGCCCGTGCCCGAGGGCCCGGGCGAATTGGTCCTCTGGGCCACCGGCACCTACTACGAGACGCCGCCGGAGGCCGACATCTACCTCGACGGGGCCTACCTCGGGCGGGCCACCGTCTCGCAGGCGCCGTCGAACGCGGGGGGCGCCGTGCCGGCGGAGCAGGTCGTGGCCGCCGTCGCCGGCTTCCGGTTCGACATCCCCGAGATCCGCTGCGCCACCCGGGTCGAGATCCGGTTCCTGAACGACGCCTGGGCGGGCGAGGGCCAGACCGGCGACACCGACTTCTACATCGCCGGGCTGGAGGTCGCCGGGCAGGGCTACGCACCCGCCCAGGTGCGGCCCCTGACCGAACGCGCCGGCGGCCTGCGCGACGGCTACTTCGTGCTGTGGCGCAACGGCGCCGCGGCGCTCGACCTCTACGTGCCGCCCGAGTGCGTCACCGAGCGCCTCGCGGCGGGGGCGCCGGCCGACGCCGAGGGGGTGCCTGGGGAGTGACCGGATTGACTGATTGTCGGTCAGTAAATTTGACAGAATCAAATATGGTGACAAGTTGTGGAAAACTGATAAACTCCTGAAATTCAAGGGAAGGCATTGCCAACTTCCGGGGGGGAGGGGCGGGCGCGACCAAGCACCCGATCATCTGTCACCCGCGCCGGAGGGCAACGGGGGAACATGATGAACAGAACCACAGACGTGGAGTTCACCACAAGACTGCGGGCCGTGCCGACGCAAGGCGCGGCCGGTCGGACCGTGCTGATCGCCGGGGGGGCGGGCTTTCTCGGCTCGCACCTGTGCCGCCAGCACATCGACCTGGGCGCGCGGGTGCTGTGCGTCGACAACCTGTCGACCGGGCGCATGGCCAACATCGCCCTTCTGCTGGATCACCCCAGCTTCCGGTTCCTGCGCCACGACATCGTGACGCCCTTCGATCCGGGCGAGCCGGTGCATTTCATCTTCAACATGGCGAGCCCCGCCTCGCCGCCGAAATACCAGATCGACCCGATCGCCACCTTCGAGACCAACGTCATCGGCTCGGAGAACCTGCTCAAGCTGGCCGAGCGGACGGGCGCGCGCATCCTGCAGGCCTCCACCTCGGAGGTCTACGGCGAGCCCGAGGTCACGCCGCAGGCCGAGGGCTACCGCGGCAACGTGCAGACCATGGGGCCGCGCGCCTGCTACGACGAGGGCAAGCGCGCCGCCGAGACGCTGTTCTACGAGTTCCACGCCCGGCGCGGCGTCGACATCCGGGTGGCGCGGATCTTCAACACCTACGGGCCCAACATGGACCCCGACGACGGGCGCGTGGTGTCAAACTTCATCGTGCAGGCCCTGTCGGGCGAGGACCTGACGATCTACGGCGACGGCTCGCAGACGCGGTCCTTCTGCTATGTCGACGACCTCGTCGCGGGGCTGATGACGCTGATGTACCACGACGAGGGCGACATCGACCGCCCGGTCAACCTGGGCAATCCCGGCGAGTTCACGGTGCGCGAGCTGGCCGAGATGGTGCTGAAGGTCACGGGCAGCCGCTCGGGCCTCGTCTCCCGCGACCTGCCGGCCGACGATCCGACCCAGCGCCGGCCCGACATCGACCGCGCCCGCAAGCTCTTGGGCTGGGTGCCCAAGGTGCCCCTGCGCGAGGGGCTGGCGCTGACCGCCCCCTATTTCGCGGCCGAGCTGAAGCGCAACGCCCACGTGGGGAGTTGAGGCCATGGCCGCGCCCGCCGTCCTCGTCACCGGAGGTGCCGGCTTTGTGGGCAGCCACGCCTGCAAGGCGCTGGCCGCGGCGGGCTACCTGCCGGTCACGGTCGACAACCTCAGCACCGGCCATGCCGACGCGGTGAAATGGGGGCCGCTGGAGCGGGTCGATGTGCGCGACCGCGCCGGGGTCGAGGCGGCGCTGCGCCGCCACGGGGCGCAGGCGGTGATGCATTTCGCCGCCTTCGCGGTGGTGGCCGAATCGGTCGCGCATCCCGACCGCTACTATGACAACAACGTGGGCGGGCTGATCGCGCTGCTGGCCGCGATGCGGGCCGCGGGCGTCGGCCGGCTGGTGTTCTCGTCGAGCTGCGCGACCTACGGCGTCCCGCCCCAGCTGCCGATCCGCGAGGACAGCCCGCAGGCACCGATCAACCCCTACGGGCGCACCAAGCTGATGGGCGAGCAGATGATCCGCGACCATGCGGCGGCCTTCGGGCTGCGGTTCGCGCTCCTGCGCTACTTCAACGCCGCGGGCGCGGACCCCGGCGGCGAGCTGTCGGAACGGCACGACCCCGAGACGCGGTTGATCCCGCTGGCGCTGATGGCGGCGGCGGGGACGCATCCGGCGCTCAAGGTCTACGGCACCGACTACGCCACGCCAGACGGCACCTGCATCCGCGACTACATCCACGTGGCCGACCTGGCCGAGGCGCATCTGCGGGCGCTGCGGCACCTGGAGGCGGGGGGCGAGGATCTGGCCCTCAACCTCGGCACCGGGCAGGGGCGGTCGATCCGCGAGGTCTGCGCCGCCGTCGCACGCCTCACCGGCAAGACCGTGCCAGTGGAGGACGCCCCGCGCCGGCCGGGCGACCCGCCCGAGCTGGTGGCCGACCCCTCCGAGGCCGCGCGCCTCCTGCGGTTCCGCGCGCGGATGTCGGACCTCGACAGCATCGTCCGGGATGCGGCGCCGCATTTCGGGCTCGAGGTGCGCCATGGTTGCGATGCCTGACACGCTGCCGGGGTCCGTCGCGCCGCCGCTGCGGGCGCAGGCCGGACCGCCGCGTGCCACGCGCCGGCTTCTGACCGGGTGGGCGCGGGTGCGCTACGACGCGCTGGTCCTGTTCTGGGCGGCGGCGACGCTGTGGTTCTGGGACTGGTGGCTCGACCCCGCCCATATCCTGCCCGGCCCGCAATACTGGGTGGCGACGGTGGCCTTCGGGTGGCTCCTGTTCATGCAGGCGTACTTCGTGCTGATCTTCCGCCGCGCCGTGGTGCCCGCCGCCGACCCGCCGGATCCGGCCGTCACCCGCGTCGCCATGATCGTGACCAAGACGCCGTCCGAGCCCTTCGCCGTGGTGCGGCGCACGCTCGAGGCGATGCTGGCGCAGACCTATCCGCACGACACCTGGCTCGCCGACGAGGACCCGCAGCCCGAGACCATCGCCTGGTGCGCGGCCCATGGCGTGCGCATCTCCACCCGCAAGGACCGGCCCGACTACCACAGGGCCACCTGGCCCCGGCGGACCCGCTGCAAAGAGGGCAACCTTGCCTTCTTCTACGACCATTTCGGCTACGACCGGTACGACTTCGTCTCGCAGCTCGACGCCGACCACGTGCCGAGCCCCACCTACCTGGCCGAGATGCTGCGCGGCTTTGCCGACCCCGCCGTGGGCTATGTCAGCGCGCCGTCGATCTGCGCCGCCAATTCCTCCATCAGCTGGGCCGCGCGGACGCGGCTGCACACCGAGGCGGGGTTTCACGGCATCTTCCAGGCGGGCTATGCCGCGGTGCTGGCGCCGATGTGCATCGGGTCGCACTACGCCGTCCGCACCCGCGCGCTGCGCGAGGTGGGGGGGCTGGGCCCCGAGCTGGCCGAGGACCATTCCACCTCGCTTCTGCTGAACGCGGGCGGCTGGCGGGGGGTGCACGCACTCGACGCCATCGCGGTGGGCGACGGGCCGGCCACCATCGCCGACCTCTGCACGCAGGAATTCCAGTGGTCGCGCAGCCTGCTGTCGCTGCTCCTGTCGCACACGGCGCGTTACCTGCCGACGCTGCCGCCGCGGCTGAAGTTCCAGTTCGTGTTCTGCCAGATGTGGTACCCGCTTTTCGCGGTGTTCATGCTGGTGCTCTACCTCATGCCGATCGCCGCGGTGGTGTTCGACATGCGCTATGCCGACGTCACCTACCCGGCCTTCCTGGTCCACGCGATCTGGCCCGCGGTCGCCGTCACCCTGATGGCCTACACGATCCGGGCCGACGGGCATTTCCGGCCCCGCGACGCCAAGGTGCTGGGCTGGGAAAAGGCGCTGTTCCTCGCGATCCAGTGGCCCTGGGTGCTGTGGGGCTGCGCCATGGCGGTGCGCGACCGGCTGGCCGGCGGCTTCGTCGATTTCCGCATCACCCCCAAGGGCGAGGCGGCCGAGGCCGTGCTGCCGCTCCGGGTGGTGGCGCCCTACGCGGCCCTGGCGCTGGGCTGCATCCTGCCCGTGCTGCTGGTCGACGAGGTCGACGAGGCGCTGGGCTTCTACTTCCTCACGTTGCTGAACGGCTCGATCTACGCCGTCATCACGCTTGTCATCGTCATCCGGCACCTGCGGGACAACCACGTCCCGCCGGGCCGCGCCGTGGCGACCCTTCCCCTCCAGATCCTCGCCGTGCCGGTGCTGTCCGTGCTGGTGGTCTGGGCCCTCGTGTTCCGCGGGCCCGAGAGCATCCTCGCGCTCAGCGTCGGTTTGGTGGACGCCGATCTCGTGACCTACGAATACGTGGTTTCGGGCGCCGGCATGGGGGGCAACGACAATGTCAGGTTCCGATGGGATCCGGAATTCTGGCGCAACCTTCTGGGCCACACAGGGGAGGAGGATATCCCATGACCCTCAACTCACGAAAAAGGCTGTTCCCGGCCGTGCTTGCCGGGTCGCTCCTGTGGACGGCCGCAGGCCTCGCGGCGCCCCCCGGCACCCTGCCCTTCGGCGTCTACGACCCCTACGGCGCGTTCAGCGACGATCCGGATGTCAGCATCGAGCACCTGTTCCTGCCCTGGCAGGACGTCTACCTGCCCTCGCTGGCCGAGGCCGACGCCTATGCGAGCGAACGGGGGCGGTCGGTGCTGGTGACGATCGAGCCCTGGACCTGGACGCGCGACGAGCGCAACCGGCCCGAGGTGCTGATCGCCGGCATCCAGGCCGGCGACTTCGACGGCAACATGGCCACGATCTGCGGCATCCTCGGCGGCTTCCAGAGCGCGGTGACCGTGCGCTGGGCGCACGAGATGGAGGACCGCTCGGGCCAGTTCATCTGGGCCGGCTGGACGCCCGAGACCTACATCGCCGCCTACCGGCGCATGGTCGACGTCTGCCGGGCCGAGGCGCCCGAGGTCGATTTCATGTGGTCGCCGCTGGGGCTGGACCGGTTCGAGGAGTATTACCCCGGCGACGACTACGTCGACGTGGTGGGCCTGTCGGTGTTCGGCCTGCAGCCCTGGGAACAGCGCGTGCTGGGCGGGGAGCGCAGCTTCCGCGAGATCCTCGAGCCGCGCTACGAGCGGGCGCTGCAGTTCGGCCGGCCGATCGTGGTGGCCGAGCTCGGCTATGTCGGCGACCAGGCCTATGTCGACCGCTGGACCGACGACGTCCGGCAGGACATCGAGGGGATGCCGGCGCTGGTCGCGGTGATCTACTTCAACCAGACCGAGGTCTATCCCTGGCCCGACGGGTTCGGCCTGCCGGACTGGCGGATCGGGTTCAACGTGCTCGACTGAGTCCCCCGGACCGGGCATTCGGCGGGCATCGGCAGGATTTCGCCGATGCCGCCGCGCCGCCCCGGCGCGGAATACGGGCGATTGTAAAGCAATGACTTGGTAAACAATCGGCAGGTCCCTCGCGGCCTGCGCGACCGGAGCCTCGCGCTCCGGGCGGCGGGATTTCCGCCCATCCCCTCGGCAAGAAGCGGACAGACCTGCGCGCGGCCCTAGCTCCGTGCTAGGCTGAGGCATCGGCAATGAGCGTGCAGCGGTGAAAACCGACTGTGCCGGTCGAGGTAGGACCGAGAGGGACAGGCATGAGAGCAGGCACCGCCTGCGCGCTGCTGCGCGCATCCGGTAGGGTGACTCAACACCCGACTGTTTCCAGATCATCATCAATGCGCGGCAGACAGCCGCCGTCCGCCCTGTTCCCCACAGAGCCGCGACGGGGCCTCTGCCCCGGTTTTGCCGCCCTTTCGCCCGTGAAAGGGCGCCCCTCCCTGCTTGGCTTCAGGGGGGCTGCCGCCACCCGTGCCAGGCGCGCAGATCAACCGGAAAGGACTTCCATGACCCGCATCCTCCTTCTCGCCCTCGCCCTGGCCGCCGCGCCGATTGTCGCCGCCCCGGCAATGGCCGACACCGTGTCCAAGCCCGCCACGCCGCTGCAGACCACGACCTCGACCCGGTCGCCGGCCGCGGGCCTGAACCTGCTGGCCGCGCCCCGCGAGGGCGCCCCCGTCGTCCGCGTCAGCCGGATGGGCAGCGGCAGCTGGGTCTGCTCGCCCGCGGGCTTCGGGCAGCGCTCGCGCTGCTACCGCAACTGATCCGGGCACGGGGCGCGACGCCATGGGCCTCGGTCTCATTCGCGCGGGTCTGGCCTGCGTCGCGGCGGTGATGCTGATGGCGCAGGCGGCCCTTGCCCAGCAGGCCGGCGTCGGCGCCTGGGAGAATTCCCGCTACACCACGCTGGATTGGATCGAGAGCCAGCCGGGCCTCGATTGGTACTACAACTGGCGCACCGACGAGATCCGGCAGAACGGCAACCGCCGCCGCACGGTGGAATTCGTGCCGATGATCCACAGCGCCGACAACATCGGCGACGCGATCCGGTCGAGCCGGCGGCCCCGCGTGCTGCTGGGCTTCAACGAACCCGACGGGCATGGCGGCGACCACCAGGCGGGGATGAGCGTCGAGCAGGCCCTCGCGCTCTGGCCGCGGCTGGAGGCGACGGGGCTGCGGCTCGGCAGCCCCGCCACCACGCAGGCCGGCACGCTCGGGCCGAACTCGTGGCAGGGCCGCTTCATGGCCGAGGTCGAGCGCCGGGGCCTGCGCGTCGATTTCATGGCGGTGCACTACTATTCCACCAACGGCGACGTGACCGCCTTCCGCAACTGGCTGGTCGCGGTCCACAACGCCTACCGCCGCCCGATCTGGGTGACGGAATTCGCCTACATCGACTGGTCCCGCCCGCGCCGGGCAACCTACGAGGCCAACGCGCGCTTCGCCCATGAGGCGATCCGCATGATGGAGACGCTGCCCTTCGTGGAACGCCACGCCTGGTTCGCGGCCAACCCCTACCGCTGGCAGGGCACGATCCCCGAGATCAACCTCGTCGACAACGACATGCGGCCCACCCCGCTCGGCCGGGCCTTTGCCCAGGTGCTGGCGGGCGGTGCCCCCGGCGATGTCGCAAGCCTGACCGACTGATCCCCCCGCCCGCCCGAACCGCGCAGTTCCTGTTGACACGGGAATTGGAACGATCCAAAACGCAGGTGACAGGATCACGGCCCGCCGAGTCGGGGGCCGACGAAAGGGGAGGGCCGCCCATGCGGTGGGGATTGATCGGGGCGAGCAACATCGCGGCGAACCACATGATCGGGGCGATCCGGGCGGCCGGGGGCGAGATCCGCTCGGTCCTCAGCGCCAGCGCCGACCGGGCTGCATCCTACGCCGCCCAGCACGGCATCCCGCACGGCTACGCCGATCTCGACGCGATGCTGGCCTCCGACGACCTTGATGCCGTCTACATCTCGACCACCAACGAAAAGCATCTCGCGCAGGCGATGGCCGCCATCGCCGCGGGCAAGCACGTGCTGTGCGAGAAGCCGCTGGCGATGACGGTCGCCGACGCCATCACCATGGTGCGCGCGGCCGAGGCTGCGGGCCTCGTCTTCGCCACCAACCACCACCTGCGCAACGCGGGCTCGCACATTGCGATCCGCGAGGCGGTGCAGGCCGGCCGGATCGGCAAGGTGTTGAGCGCGCGGGTGTTCCACGCGGTCTACTTGCCGCCGGTGCTGCACGGCTGGCGCCTCGACAACCCGGCCGCGGGCGGCGGCGTGATCCCCGACATCGTGGTGCATGACGCCGACACCGTGCGCTTCCACCTCGGCGAAGACCCGGCCGAGGTCGTGGCGATCAAGGCCGCCTCGGGCCTCGGCCAGGGGGTCGAGGACAGCTGCATGTCGGTCTGGACCCTGCCCTCGGGCGTGATGGTGCAGACCCACGAGAGCTTTACCCACGCCTACGCCACCACGGGCTTCGAGCTGCACGGCACCGAGGGGTCCATCGTCGCCCGCAACGTGATGACGCAACAGCCGGTGGGGCAGATCACGCTGCGCACCGAGGCGGGCGAGGCGGCGCTGCCCTTCGCCGACCACAACCTCTACGTCCGCGCGCTGAACCTGTTCCATGCCGCCATCCGGGGCGAGGGGCGGCCCGCCGCCGACGGGGTCGACGGGGTCAAGTCGCTGGCCGTCGCCGCCGCCGTGGCCGAGGCCGCGGAAACCGGCCGCCGCGTGGCGGTGAATTACGGGGGCATCTGAGCCATGGGCAAGCAGGTCAGTGCCGCCGAGGCCGTCGCGCGCATCCCCGACGGGGCGGTCGTGACGGTGTCGTCCTCCTCCGCGCTGGGCTGCCCGGACGCGGTGCTGAAGGCGCTGGGCGCGCGCTTCGACGCCGAGGGGCACCCCCGCGGCCTGACCACGCTGCACCCCATCGCCGCGGGCGACATGTACGGCGTCAAGGGCGTGGACCACATCGCCAAGGACGGGCTGCTGGCGCGGATCATCGGGGGCAGCTACCCGTCGGGGCCGTCCTCGCTGCCCATGCCCGAGATCTGGAAGATGGTCGTGGAGGACCGCGTCGCGGCCTACAACGTGCCCTCCGGCATCCTGTTCGACATGCACCGCGACGTCGCCGCGCGGCGGGCGGGCGTGCTGACCAAGGTGGGGCTGCAGACCTTCGTCGACCCGGTGCGCGAGGGCTGCGCGATGAACGCCCGCGGGGCGGCGGCGCCGATCGTGTCCCGCGTGGAATTCGGCGGCGAGACGTGGCTGCATTTCCCCAACATCGTGCCCGAGGTCGCCATCATCCGCGCCACCACGGCGGACGAGAAGGGCAACCTGACCTACGAGCACGAGGGCGCCTATCTGGGCGCGCTGGATCAGGCCATCGCCGTGCGCAACCACGGCGGGCTGGTCATCGCGCAGGTCAAGCGGATGACGGCGGCGGGGTCGCTGCGGCCGCACGACGTGCATGTACCGGGGCACCTGGTGGACCTGATCGTGGTGGCGCCGGACCAGAAGCAGACGACGGAAACCGTCTATGACCCCGCGATCTCCGGCGAGATCATGCGGCCGTGGGACTCGTTTTCCCTCGCCGAGCACGGGGTGGAAAAGGTCATCGCGCGGCGCGCGGCGATGGAGCTGAGGCGCGGGCAGACGGCGAACCTCGGCTTCGGGATTTCCGCGATGGTGCCGCGGGTTCTTCTGGAAGAAGGCCACGCGCAGGCGGTGACCTGGGCCATCGAGCAGGGCGCGGTGGGGGGGATGCCGCTGACCGGCTTCGCCTTCGGCTGCGCGTCGAACGCCGATGCCTTCGTGCCGTCCCCGAACCAGTTCACCTATTTCCAGGGCGGCGGCTTCGACCTGACCTTCCTGTCCTTCCTCGAGGTGGACGTGGAGGGCAACGTGAACGTCTCGAAGCTGGGCAAAAAGCCCTACCTGACGGCCGGTTGCGGCGGGTTCGTCGACATCACCGCCCATGCGAGAAAGATCGTGTTCTCGGGCTATTTCGAGGCCGGGGCGGAGCTGGAGCTGAGCGACACGGGGCTGCGCGTCGTCAAGCCGGGCAGGTTCACCAAGATGGTCGACGCGGTGGAGCACGTCACCTTTTCCGGCGCCCGCGCGGTCGCGCAGGGGCAGGACGTGATCTACGTCACCGAACGCTGCGTGATACGCCTGACGGCCGACGGGCTGGTGGCGACCGAGATCATGCCGGGGATCGACCCGGCGCGCGACATCGTGGCGGCGAGCGAGGGGCGCGTGCGCGTGGCCGAGGCCGCGACAGTCATGCCCCTGTCGCTCCTGCGCGACGCGCCGATGGGGCTGTCGCTGTGAGCGCGGTGCACCTGCATGTCGACGGCGCGCTTGCGCGGATCGTGCTCGACAACCCCGGAAAGCTGAACGCCTTCACGCCCGCGATGCTGGCCCAGCTGGAGGCCCATTGCGCCACGCTGGAGCGCAGCCCCGAGGTGCGCGGGGTCATCCTCCGGTCCGAGGGCACCCGCGCCTTCTGCGCCGGGGCGGACATCACCGCCTGGGCGCCGCTATCGCCCTTCGACTTCGCCCGCCACTGGGTGCGCGAGGGGCACCGGGTGTTCGACCGCCTCGCGCGGCTGTCCAAGCCCACCATCGCCGTGCTGCAGGCCCATGCCTTCGGCGGCGGGCTGGAACTGGCCGCCTGCTGCGACATCCGCGTGATGGCGCCGGGTGCGACGCTCGCCCTGCCCGAGGCGCAGGTCGGCATCGTGCCGGGCTGGTCGGGGACGCAGCGGCTCGCCCGGCTGATCCCCGAGCCGGTGTTGAAGGAAATGGCGCTGTTCGGCCGCCGGATCGACGCCGCCCGCGCGCAGGCGCTGGGATTTGTCGCCGAGGTCGCCGACGACCCGCTGGCCGCCGCCGAGGCAATCGCCGGGGGTCTGGCGAAAGCGTCGCCGCGCGCCGTCGAGGTGGCGAAATACCAGATCCACGCCGCCGTGGGCGAAGACCCCGCTGCCATGATCGAGGCGCTGGGCGCGGGCATGATCGGCGCCAGCGCCGACAAGGCCGAGGGCGTCGCGGCCTTCGCCGCCAAACGCAAACCCGAGTTTCCCGGAAGTTAAGCCATGCAGGACCTGACCGTCATCCCCGCCACCAACGCCGCGCTGCCGGATGCGCCGAAGCGCCTGCAGCACTGGATCGGCGGCGGCTGGGTCGACAGTGCCGACGGGGCAACGTCCGAACGCCGCTCGCCCGCCCATGGCGTGCCCGTGTCCGTCGCGGCCAAGGGCGGCGCGGCCGAGGCCGGGGCCGCCATCGCCGCCGCGCGGGCGGCCTTTGACGCGGGGCACTGGTCGCGGTCCTCGGGCAAGGACCGGGCGACGCTGCTCCTGAAGGTGGCCGACCTGATCGACCGCGACCGGGACGCCATCGCCCGGCAGGAGGTGCTGGAATCGGGCAAGCCGATCACGCAGGCGCTGGCCGAGATCGAGGGCGCCGCCGACCTCTGGCGCTATGCCGCGGCGCTGGCGCGCACGATGCATGGGGACAGCCACAATTCCCTCGGGCCCGACATGCTGGGGCTGGTGCTGAAGGAGCCCATCGGGGTCGTGTCCCTCATCACGCCGTGGAATTTCCCCTTCCTCATCATCTCGCAGAAATTGCCCTTCGCGCTGGCCGCGGGCTGCACGGCGGTGGTGAAACCCTCGGAACTCACGCCCGGCACGACCGTGATGCTCGGCCATCTTCTGCAAGAAGCGGGCCTCCCCGCCGGGGTCTGCAACATCGTGCTGGGCTATGGCGACCCGGTGGGCGAAATCCTGTCGTCGGATCCACGGATCGACATGGTGTCCTTCACCGGCTCCACCGGCGTCGGCAAACGCATCAGCGCGGCGGCCTCCGCGACGCTGAAGAAGGTCTCGCTGGAGCTGGGCGGCAAGAACCCGCAGGTGGTGTTCCCCGACGCCGACCTCGACGCGGCCGCCGATGCCATCGCCTTCGGCGTCTATTTCAACGCCGGCGAATGCTGCAATTCGGGCAGCCGGATCATCGTGCACGAAGACGTGGCCGAGGCGCTGGTCGCCAAGGTCGCCGCCCTCAGCCGCCGGGTGCCGTTCGGCGAGCCGCTCGACCCCCGCACGCAGGTGGGCGCGATCATCTCGCCCGAGCACCTCGCCAAGATCGACGGCTATGTCCGCGGCGCGGTGGCGGCCGGTGCCCGTGTCGCGCTGGGCGGGGCGGCGCTGGAGGTGGGCGGCCTCGGCGCGCAGTTCTACCAGCCGACCATCGTCACCGGCGTCACCCCCGACATGCCGATCGCGCGCGAGGAGGTGTTCGGCCCGGTCCTGTCCGTCCTGACCTTCCGCGACTTCGACGAGGCCATCGCGCTGGCCAACGGCGCCGCCTATGGCCTGTCGGCGGGCGTCTGGAGCCGCGATGTCTCCACCTGCCTCGACTTTGCGCGGCGGGTTCAGGCGGGGACGGTCTGGACCAACACCTGGATGGACGGCTTTGCCGAGCTGCCCTTTGGCGGGTTCAAGGAAAGCGGGCAGGGGCGGGAGCTGGGCCGCTACGGGCTCGAGGAATTCCTCGAGGTCAAGACGGTGCAGATGCGCATCGGCGCCACCCGGGGGGCCTGGGTGGCATGACCTCAGCCGACCGGATCGGGCTGGAACAGGCGGTTGAGCGCCTCGGGCGGTTCGCCCGCCATGCGGCGCAGCAGCATCTCGGCCATGGCGCGGCCGGTTGCGCGCAGGTCCTCGAACACGGTGTCGATGCGGGGCCGGATGTTGTCGAAGATCGGCGAGGCGCGTTTCGCCACGATGTCGGCGTCGACGCCATGCACCGCCCCGGTGTCGGCCAGCGCGGCCAGCGCCACCAGCGCGGTCACCTCGCCGACGCAGACATAGCCGTCGGGCGGCGCGGGGCTGCGGCGGGTGCGCATCAGCGCCTCGGCGATCATGGCCGTGGGGCTGTCCAGTGTCACGCCCGGCACGATCTCGTGCTCGATCCCCGCCGCGCGCGTGGCCGACAGGAAGCCGTAGCGCAGGTGCTGGGTAAAGGTGAACTGCTCGCCGGGCAGGACCAGGCTGAGGCGGCGGCGGCCCTTGGCGACCAGGTGCTCCACCGCCTGCCGGGCAAAGGCCTCGTTGTCGAAATCGACCCAGGGGTGGGGCGTCGTGAACTCGGTCCGGCCGTGGCTGACAAAGGGGAAATCCGCCTCCATCAGCAGCCGCACCCGGGGGTCGAAGGCCTCGGTCCGCGTGAACAGCAGCCCGTCGGCCAGGTTGTTGCGCAGGATGGTGCGCACGGGCGCCAGCCGGTCGTCGCCCGGGCTGTCGGGCACGACCGTCACGGAATAGCCGGTGCCGGCCAGCACCTCGGTGATTCCGGTCAGGAATTCATGGGTGAAGCCGAGGAATTCATGCTCGGTGTTCAGCAGGAGCGAGATCACCTGCGTGCGCCCCGTGCGCAGGCGCCGCGCGGCGCGGTCGGGCACGTAGCCCAGCCGTTCGGCCGCCTCGGCGACCTTGGCGCGCGTCGCCGCGGCGATTCGCGGATCGCCGGACAGGGCGCGCGACACGGTGGCCACGGCGAAGCCCGTCGCCTGCGCGACGGTGCGCAGCGTGGGCTTGTCGCCCTGGTTCTGCGGCAGGAGGCCCCGGCCCTCGTCGCTCATCTGGATGCATCGCCCTCTGGTTGTAGCCGGGGCCATATTGACCCGTATTTCAAACGTTTCAATACCCAAGATGAAGCCGCAGACAATGCTGCGCTGCAGAAAAATGCTGCGTTACCGAAGGGTTCGCGGTGCAGATGTGTCTGTCCGCCATGCAATTTATGGTTGACGTGACGCCGATTTATAACGTTTTAATCTCGCAAGCCCGATAAGGGCGATGGTCTGACAGGGAGGAACCGAACCATGACCATGATGAAGAAACTGCACATGACCGCCGCCGTGGTGGCGCTGTCGACCACCGCGGTCGCCGCGCAGGAAGTGGAAGTCCTGCACTGGTGGACCTCGGGTGGTGAAGCCGCCGCCGTGGGCACGCTCCGCGACACGCTGGCCTCGGGTGGCGTGGGCTGGCTCGACATGCCCGTCGCCGGTGGCGGCGGCTCCGACGCCATGACCGTGCTGCGCGCCCGCGTCACCGCCGGCGACCCGCCGACCGCGGTGCAGATGCTGGGCTTCTCGATCCAGGACTGGGCCGCCGAGGGCGCGCTGGCCAACCTCGACGCGCTGGCCGCCGAGCAGGGCTGGGCCGACGTGGTCCCCGCCGCGCTGCAGCGCTTCTCGACCTATGACGGCAGCTGGGTTGCCGCGCCCGTGAACGTGCACTCGACCAACTGGGTCTGGGCGAACACCGCGCTGATGGCCGAGCTGGGCATCTCGCAGCCCACCACCTGGGAAGAGTTCGTGGCCGCGATGGAGGCCGCCGAGGCCGCCGGCCATATCGCGCTCGCCCATGGCGGCCAGGCCTGGCAGGACGCGACCATCTTCGACTCGATGGTGATGGGCGTCGGCGGGCCGGAGTTCTACCAGGCCGCGATGGTCGATCTCGACCCCGAGGCGCTGGGCTCCGACACCATGGTCGAGGTGTTCAACCGCATGGCCACCCTGCGCGGCTTCGTCGATGACAACTTCTCGGGCCGCGACTGGAACCTCGCCACCGCCATGGTCATCAACGGCGACGCGCTGTTCCAGATCATGGGCGACTGGGCCAAGGGCGAATTCGTGAACGCGGGCCTGACCGCCGGCAACGAGTTCACCTGCTTCCGCGTGCCCGGCACCGAAGGCACCGTGACCTTCAACTCGGACCAGTTCGCCATGTTCAACGTGACGGACCCCGAGGCGCAGGCCGCGCAGCTCGCCATGGCCTCGGCGGTGATGAGCCCCGAGTTCCAGGTCGCCTTCAACCTCGTGAAGGGCTCGGTGCCCGCCCGCACCGACATCCCCAGCGACCAGTTCGACATGTGCGGCCAGATGGGCATGGCACAGCTGGCCGAGGCCGCCGCGGCCGGCACGCTGTTCGGCTCGATGGCGCATGGCCACGCCAACCCGCCGTCGGTGCAGAACGCCATGTATGACGTGATCACCGCCCACTTCAACGGCGAGTACGACGCCGCGACCGCCGCCGCGGAGCTCGTCACCGCCGTCGAGATCGCCCAGTAATCCTGGGTCGACCGGACCGGCCCCCCCGCGGGGCCGGTCCATCCCGGCACCGGCCGCGTGCCGACCATCACACCGCGAAACAGGGGAGGGGGCCCGATGGCCGCAACAACCGACACGGGGGCGGATTTCCGCACGCGTCTCCAGACCTGGCTGCCCAAGCTGGTCCTGTCGCCGTCCCTCGCGATCATGCTGGTGTTCGTCTACGGCTTCATCGCCTTCACGATCTACCTCAGCTTCACCGACAGCCGGATGCTGCCGTCCTTCGGCTGGGTCGGCTGGGAAAACTACGACCGCCTGTTCCGCATCCGCGAATGGAACGTGGCGCTGACCAACCTCGCCATCTTCGCCTCGCTCTACATCGTCATCTCGACCGCGATCGGCCTGTCGCTGGCCATCTTCCTCGACCAGAAGATCCGCGGCGAGGGCGTGCTGAGGCCGATCTTCCTCTACCCGATGGCGCTGTCCTTCATCGTGACCGGCACGGCGTGGAAATGGTTCCTCGACCCCGCGATCGGGCTTGAGAACACGATGCACCTGTGGGGCTGGGAAAGCTTCACCTTCGGCTGGATCAAGGACCGCGAGATGGCGATCTACACCGTCGTCATCGCCGCGGTCTGGCAGTCGTCGGGCTTCGTCATGGCGATGTTCCTCGCGGGCCTGCGCGGCATCGACAACGAGATCCTCAAGGCCGCCCAGATCGACGGCGCGTCGAACTGGAACCTCTACCGCCGGATCATCCTGCCGCAGCTGCGCCCCGCCTTCCTGTCGGCCTTCGTGATCCTGTCGCACCTGGCGATCAAGTCCTACGACCTGGTCATCGCCCTGACCGGCGGCGGGCCCGGCAACGCCACCGCGCTGCCCGCGACCTTCATGTATTCCTACACCTTCACGCGGAACCAGATGGGCATCGGCGCGTCCTCGGCCGTCATCATGCTCATGACCATCGCCGCGATCATGGTCCCCTACCTCTATGCCGAACTGAAGGAGAAGAAGTGATGGCCGTCGCCTCTCCCGAGACCGCCATCCGCACTTCCCGGATCACGCGGGCCTTCATCTACCTGTTCCTGCTGCTCTTCGCGCTGTTCTACCTGCTGCCCTTCGGGATCATGCTGATCAACTCGGTCAAGCCGCTGTCCGAGATCACCGGCGGCAACATGATCGCCCTGCCGCGGGACTGGACCATCCAGCCCTGGCTGTCGGCCTGGTCCACGGCCCAGATCGGGGTCGAGCCCACGGGCCTGCGCCCCTACTTCATCAACTCGCTGATGATGGCGATCCCGGCGGTGATCCTGTCGACCGTGGTGGGCGCCCTGAACGGCTACGTCCTGACCAAGTGGCGGTTCCGCGGCGACACCATCATCTTCGGGCTCTTGCTGTTTTCCTGCTTCATCCCGTTCCAGATCGTGCTGATCCCGATGGCCCGCATCCTCGGCATCCTGCAGATCGCGGGCACGACGCCCGGCCTGATCCTGGTGCATTTCGTCTACGGGATCGGCTTCACCACGCTCTACTTCCGCAACTACTACGCCGCCTTCCCGACGGAACTGGTGCGCGCGGCGCAGATCGACGGGGCGGGTTTCTTCCAGATCTTCTGGCGGATCATGCTGCCGTCGTCCGGGCCGATCATCGCGGTCAGCTTCATCTGGCAGTTCACCAACATCTGGAACGACTTCCTGTTCGGCGCCTCCTTCGCCAGCGGGGACGCCGCGCCGATGACGGTGGCGCTGAACAACCTCGTCAACTCGTCCACGGGGGTGCGCGAATACAACGTGCATTTCGCCGGCGCCATCATGGCCGCCGCCCCCACGCTCCTCGTCTACATCGTCGCCGGCCGCTACTTCGTGCGCGGCCTGATGGCAGGGAGCGTGAAAGGATGAGCCACCACCCCCCGCAGACCCTACAAAATCTTCTAGAAGATTTTGCCCGTCCCGAGTTTTCTAGAAAACTCGGTCCTGCCCGAGACAAGACCGGAGAACGCTGATGGGTTTCCTCGACATCGACAACGTCACCAAGTCCTACGGCGCCGTCGAGGTGCTGCACCGCGTCGACATCGACGTGCAGGAGGGCGAGTTCCTGGTCCTCGTCGGCCCCTCGGGCTGCGGCAAGTCCACGCTCCTCAACATGATCGCGGGGCTGGAGGGCATCACCTCCGGCGAGATCCGCATCAAGGACCGCGTGATGAACGGGGTCCACCCGTCCAAGCGCAACATCGCGATGGTGTTCCAGTCCTACGCGCTCTACCCGAACATGACGGTGGGCAAGAACATCACCTTCGGCCTCGAGATGCACGGCACGCCGGCGCCCGAGCGCGAGAAGGCGATGAAGGAGGTCGCGCAGCTGCTGCAGATCGAGCACCTGCTGGATCGCAAGCCCGGCCAGCTGTCGGGCGGTCAGCGCCAGCGCGTCGCGATGGGCCGGGCGCTCGTGCGCAATCCCGACGTGTTCCTGTTCGACGAGCCGCTGTCGAACCTCGACGCGAAACTCCGCGTCGACATGCGGACCGAGATCAAGAAGCTGCACCAGCGGCTGGGCACCACCATCGTCTACGTGACCCACGACCAGATCGAGGCGATGACCCTCTCGACCCGGATCGCGGTGATGTACGACGGCTACGTCCAGCAGCTCGGCACGCCCAAGGAGATCTACGACAGCCCCGCCAACCTGTTCGTGGCGACCTTCATGGGCAGCCCGGCGATGAACGTGCTGCCCGCGAAGCTGGCCGAGAGGAACGGGGCGCTGCACGCGGTGCTGACCGGCGCCGACGGGCAGGAGCGCGCGCTGAGGATCGAGAACGCGCCGGCCGCCTACGCCGCCTACAAGGACGCGCCCGTCATGCTGGGCATCCGCCCCGAGGCGATCACGGACCCCGAGGGCGCGGACCGCAACGCCCGCAACATCCAGATGCTGACCAACCGCGTGACCGTCACGGAACCCGCGGGCGCCGACACCTTCGTGACCATGACCCTGTCGGGCAAGGACTGCATCGCGCGGATGCGGGCCGATGCCGACGTGCACCCGGGCCACGACTTCGAGTTCGCGATCAACATGGACAAGGCGGTCCTGTTCGACCCCAAGACCGAGGACCGCATCGCCTGAGCCAATGCCGCCCGCGCGCCCCGGCCCGCGGGCGCATTTTTCCGCTAGAATTGGAACGATCCAATAGCTATGAAGAAGCCGTCAGGGGAGGACAGGATGGGCGACGCCGACATCCTCATCATCGGCTCCGGGATGGGGGGCGCGACGCTGGCCGCGGGGCTGGCGCCGACGGGGCTGCGCGTGCTGATCCTCGAACGCGGCGAGCGGCTGGAGGATAGCGCCGAGGCGCGCGACCCGGTGGCGATCTTCGGGCGCGGGCACTTCCGGCCCGCCGAGACATGGCTGGCCCCGGACGGCACCCGCTTCAACCCCGGCAACTACGCCTGCGTCGGCGGCAACTCCAAGTTCTACGGTGCCGTGATGATGCGCTACCGGGCGGCCGATTTCGGGCCGCTGCGGCACATGGGCGGCACCACCCCCGGCTGGCCCTTCGACTACGACACGCTCGCCCCGTGGTACGACCGCGCCGAGGCGCTCTACCAGGTGCGGGGCGACACGGGGACGGACCCGACCGAGCCGCCCCATGGCGCGCCCTACGCCTTCCCGCCGGTCCCGCACGAACCCGCCATCGCCGACCTCGCCCGCCGCCTGACCGCCGCCGGCCTGCACCCCTCGCCCCTGCCGCTGGCCGTGGACCTCGACCGCTGGCTCGCCCGCGCGGCGACGCCCTGGGATGCCTTTCCCGACACCACCGGCGGCAAGCTCGACGCCGAAACCGCCGCGCTGACGCTCGCGTTGCAGCACCCCAATGTCCGCCTGCAGACCGGCGTCCGCGTCGACCGGCTGGAGGTGGAGGGCGGCCGCGTCACCGGCGTCCTGACCGACAAGGGCCGCTTCACAGCCCCGCGGATCGTGCTGGCGGCCGGCGCCGTCCACACCGCCGCCCTGCTCCTGCGCTCGGCCGATGAGGTGCATCCCCGCGGCCTCGCCAACCGCTCCGACCAGGTCGGGCGCAACTTCATGAACCACAACGCCTCGGCCGTCCTCGCCCTGTCGCCGCGCCGGAACAGGTCGGTCTACCAGAAGACGCTGCAGGTCAACGACTGGTACCTCACCGGCGGGCCGAAGGGCGAACCCCTTGGCAACGTGCAGCTTCTGGGCCGCGTCTCGGCCCCGATCCTGGCCGCGCAGACCGGCCTGCCCGGCCCGCTCGCGCGCCTGATCGCCGACCGCGCCATCGACTTCTACGCCATGTCCGAGGATCTCCCCGACCCCGACAGCCGCGTGACCCTGAAGGGCGGCGAGATCGTGCTCGACTGGCGCCGCTCGAACTGGGACGCGCATCTGGGGCTGGTGGCGACGCTCAAGGGCGCGCTCAAACGCGCCGGCTTCCCCGTGGTCCTCGCCCGCGCCTTCGACCGCTCCACGCCGTCGCACCAGTGTGGCACCGCGCGGCTGGGGTCCGACCCGGCGACCAGCGTGGCCGACCCCTTCGGCCGCACCCACGACCACCCAAATCTCTGGATCTGCGACGCGTCCCTCCTGCCGACCTCGGCGGCGGTGAACCCGTCGCTCACCATCGCGGCGCTGGCGCTGAGGCAGGCCGACCGCATCGCGGAGGAAGCGGCATGAAACGTGCGCTCATCACCGGGGGGCAGCAGGGCATCGGTCTGGGCATCGCGCAGGCGTTGCACGGCGCGGGCTGGCAGGTGGCGCTGGCCGCCGAGCAGCCGGCGGACGCGCCGGCGGTGCAGGCGGCGCTGGCCGCGATGCCGGGCGCGACCTACCACCGCCACGACCTGTCCGACATCTCGTCGGTCGCGGCGCTGATGGAGGCGGTCGGCCCGGTGACGACCTTCGTCTCCAACGCCGGCGTCCCCGCGATGGTCCGCGGCGACCTCCTCGACATGACCGCCGAGAGCTTCGACCGCTGCATGGCCATCAACCTGCGCGGCGCCTTCTTTCTTGCACAAGAGGTCGCGCGCCGGATGCTGGCCCTGCCGCCCGACCCCTTCCGCTCCATAATCTTCGTCACCTCGGTCAGCGCCACCATGGTCTCGCCCGACCGCGCGGAATACTGCATGTCCAAGGCCGGTGCCGCGATGATGGCGCAGGCCTTCGCCGCCCGCCTCGCCGCCGACAACATCGGCGTCTACGACATCCGCCCCGGCATCATCGCCACGCCGATGACCGCCCCCGTGGTCGACCGCTACGACCAGCGCATCGCCGACGGCCTTGTCCCCGCCCGCCGCTGGGGCACGCCCGCCGACATCGCGCAGACCATCCTGCCGCTCGCCCGCGGCGATTTCGCCTTCGCCACGGGGGCCGTGATCCCCGTCGATGGCGGGCTGTCCATCCCCCGGCTCTGAGGAAAGACCATGGCCGACGGCTACGACTACATCATCATCGGCGGCGGCAGCGCCGGCTGCGTGCTGGCCGGCCGCCTGTCCGAGGACCCCGCCGCGCGCGTCCTGCTGCTCGAGGCCGGGGGGCGCGACCGGCACCCCTTCTACCACCTGCCCGCGGGCTTCGCGAAGATGACCAAGGGCATCGGATCCTGGGGCTGGGAGACGGTGCCACAGCGGCACATGAAGAACCGCGTGTTCAACTACACGCAGGCCAAGGTGATCGGCGGCGGCTCGGCCGTGAACGCGCAGATCTACACCCGCGGTGCCGCGCAGGATTACGACGACTGGCGGCAGATGGGCTGCGACGGCTGGGGCTACGAGGATGTCCTGCCCTATTTCCGCAAGGCCGAGGACAACGACACCTTCGACAACCTGTATCACGGCAAGGGCGGCCCCCTGGGCGTGTCGCAGCCCATCGCGCCGCTGCCGATCTGCGAGGCGTATTTCGAGGCCGCCGCGGCGCTGGGCATCCCGCGGAACATGGACGTGAACGGCGAACGGCAGGACGGGGTCGCCTACTACCAGCTGACCCAGCGCAACGCCCGACGGTCCTCGGCCGCCATGGCCTATGTCGCGCCGAACGAGGGCCGGGCGAACCTGACCGTCCGCACGGGTGTGCAGGTCCGGCGGATCACGGTGGAGGCGGGGCGCGCGACGGGCGTGGAGCTGGTCGACGGCACGCGCATCACCGCGACGCAGGAGGTGCTGCTGTCCTCCGGCGCCATCGGCTCGCCGCGGCTGTTGCAGCTGTCGGGGATCGGGCCTGCTGATCATCTACAAGATCTTGGGATCCCCGTCGTCCTCGACCAGCCGCAGGTGGGCGAGAACCTGCAGGACCACCTCGACCTCTACTGCATCGTCGAGCTCAAGGGCCCCTACAGCTACGACCGCTACGCCAAGCCCCACATGGCCGCGCTGGCGGGGCTGCAATACCTGCTGACGCGCAAGGGCCCCGTCGCTTCGTCCCTCTTCGAGACCGGCGGTTTCTGGTATGCCGACCCCGACGCGCGGTCACCCGACATCCAGTTCCACCTCGGCCTCGGCACCGGCATCGAGAAGGGCGTCGCCGCCATGCCGCAGGGCGGCGTGACGCTGAACAGTTGCCACCTGCGCCCCCGGTCGCGCGGCACCGTGCGGCTTGCCTCGAGCGACCCCGCCCGCGCCCCGCTGATCGACCCCAACTACCTGCAGGACGCCCGCGACCGCGAGATGTCGATCCGCGGCCTCAAGCTGACGCAGGAGATCATGGCGCAGGCGCCACTTGCCAAATACGTCAAGGCCGAGCGCCTGCCCGGCCCCGACGTGCGGACCGAGCAGGACTACTACGACTTCGTCTGCGAGCATTCCAAGACCTCGCACCATTGCGCGGGCACCTGCCGGATGGGCTCCGACCCCGCCGCCGTGGTGGACACGCGCCTGCGGTTCAACGGGATCGACCGGCTGCGCGTGGTGGACAACTCCATCATGCCGACGGTGATTTCCTCCAACACCAACGCCGCGGCGATCATGATCGGCGAAAAGGCCGCCGACATGATCCGCGCAGACGCGAGGGCCTGACGATGCTGTTGCCGACCTATGCCGGGACGCTGGAGGACTACCGCCTGACGGGCGCGCCGCTGGTGCCGCGCGCGCCATCCGTGCCGCTCACCCGCACCGCCTTCGCCGCTGCCCACGTCATCTCCGACCCGCTGGCCGAACGCGCCCCGTGGCAGGGCCGCCCGGCGGTGGACTGGGACGCGACGCTGGCCTTCCGCCACGGCCTCTGGGACCAGGGGCTGGGGCTGGCCGAGGCGATGGACACCGCGCAGCGCGGGATGGGCGTGGACTGGCTGACCGCGAAGGAGCTGATCGAGCGCACCATGCGCGACGCCAGGGCCCACCCGATGAAGCCGCGCGTCGCCTGCGGGGCGGGGACGGATCACAAGACGCTGGCGGAGCTGACCAGCCTCGACACCATCCTCGACGCCTACCGCACCCAGATGGCCGCCATCGAGGCCGCGGGCGGGCAGCTGATCCTGATGGCCACCCGTGCGCTGCCCGCGCTCAAGGCCGGGCCCGAGGACTACGCCCGCGTCTACGATACTCTTATAGAAGAATCGGCAAGCCCGGTGATCCTGCACTGGCTCGGCGACATGTTCGACCCGGCGCTGACCGGCTACTGGGGCGCCTATGACATCGCCACCGCCAACACCGTCGTGCTCGACCTGATCCGCCGCCACGCCGCCAAGGTCGACGGCATCAAGATCAGCCTCCTCGACCAGTCCCACGAGGAGGCGTTCCGCGCCCAGCTGCCCGAGGGCGTCCGCCTCTACACCGGCGACGATTTCAACTACGCCGCCCTCATCGAGGGCGACGGCACCCACTTCTCCCACGCACTTCTCGGCATCTTCGCTGCCATCGCGCCGGCCGCCGCGCAGGCGCTGGAGGCGCTGGCGACAGGCGACCGCGCCACCTACCACGCGCTCCTTGCCCCCACCGTCCCGCTCAGCCGCGAGATCTTCAAGGCGCCCACCCAGTTCTACAAGGCCGGCGTCGCCTTCCTCAGCTGGCTCAACGGCACCCAGTCCCACTTCGTCATGCCCGCAGGCTTCCAGTCCTCGCGCGAGATCACCCATTACGCCGAGGTCTACCGGCTTGCCGACCGTGCCCGCCTGCTGCGCGATCCCGACCTGGCGCAGGGGCGGATGCGAACGCTCTTGGCGCTGCACGGGATCGGCGGCTAACAAGGGCGCATGAAACGCCGCCCCACCATCATGGATGTCGCCGCCCGCGCGGGCGTGTCGAAATCCACCGTCTCGCTCGTGCTGCAGGGCTCGAAGCAGGTCCGGCCCGAGACCCGCAAGACCGTCGAGGCCGCGATGGCCGAGATCGGCTACGTCTACAACCGTGCCGCCGCCAACCTGCGCTCGGCCTCGGTCGGGCTGGTGGGCCTCGTGATCAACGACCTGCGCAACCCCTTCTTCACCGAGTTCGCCACCTCGCTGCAGATGGCGCTGGCCGCCGAGGGCTACGCCACCGTCATCGCCAATTCCGACGAGGACCCCGAGCTGCAGGCGAAACTCGTCGGCTCCATGATCGAACACGGCGTCGCCGCGCTGGTGATCTCGCCCGCCTATGGCGAGGCGTCCGACACCTTCGACCAGCTGGCCCGCACCGGCCTGCCCGTGCTGCAGGTGCTGCGCCGGATGGACGAGCGGACCGACCTGTTTCCCTTCGCCAGCTTCGACTACGCCGCCGGCAGCGCCGAGGCGACGCGGCATTTGCTGGACCAGGGCGCGCGGCACATCGCCTTCGTCGGCGGCTTGCCGGGCCGGGCGATCACGCGCGAACGGAAATCGGGCTGGCGCGAGGTGCTGAAGGCCGAGGGGCTGGACCAGGTCGCGCTGCACGGCAAGTCCACCCGCGCCTTCGGGATGCAGGCCGCCGACACGCTGCTGGCCGATCACCCCGAGGTCGACGCGGCCGTCTGCTTCAACGACCTCGTCGCGCTCGGCCTGATGGCCGGCTTCGCCCGCGCCGGGCGGCCGGTGGGGCAGGGGTTCCGCGTGGTCGGCTTCGACGACATCGAGGAGGCCGCGCAGAGCTGGCCGCAGCTGTCCTCCGTCTCCTGCGACATCGCCGGCTTCGCGCGGGACACCGCCGCGCGGCTGCTGGCCTGGATGGTCGAGGGGCAGCGGCCCGAGCCCGAACTGCGCATCCCCGTGCGCCTCGTTCCCCGCGCCTCCAGCCTCGGACCCGCCGCATGACGCCCGACAACCTGCTCCGCGCCCTCTTCGCCAAGGCGGTCGAGGTGGCCGACCCGATGCAGAGCCTCGCCCGCGCCCTGCCTGCCAAGCCCGAGGGCCGTGTCGTCGTGGTCGGCGCCGGCAAGGCCAGCGCCCGCATGGCCGAGGCGGTCGAGGCCGCCTGGGGCCCCTGCGAGGGGCTGGTCATCACGCGCTACGGCTATGCCCGCCCCTGCGCAGGCATCGAGATCGTCGAGGCCGCGCACCCGGTGCCCGACGCCGCCGGCGTCGCGGCGACGCGCAGGATGCTCGACCTGCTGGCGGGCGTGGGCGAGGGCGACTTCGTGCTGGCGCTGATCTCGGGCGGTGGCTCGGCGCTGCTTTGCGCGCCTGCGGACGGGATCACGCTGGCCGAGAAGCAGGCGCTGACCCAGGGGTTGCTCGCCTCGGGCGCGCCGATCGGCGAGATCAACGGCATCCGCAAGGAGATCTCGGCCGTGAAGGGCGGCCGCCTCGCCGCGGCGGCCTACCCCGCGCGGATGCTCGCCCTGATGATCTCGGACGTCCCCGGCGACAACCCCGGCGACATCGCCTCGGGCCCCACCGTCGGCCACCGCGGCGATGCCGCCCGCGCGCTGGCCGCCCTTGCCCGCTGGGGCGTCGCGCCCGCGCCTGCCATCCGCGCCTTCCTCGAGGCCGGCGGCGACCCCGTCCTGCCCGACGATCCGCGCCTGTCCCGCGTCGAGAACGTGATCTACGCCGCGCCCGCCCAGTCGCTCGCCGCCGCCGCCGATCTTGCCCGCGCCCATGGCTATACCGTTGAGATCCTCGGCGACGCGCTGGAGGGCGAGGCGCGCGAGGTCGCCGGAGCCCATGCCGCGCTCGCGCTCAAGGCGACGGGCCCCCGCCTGATCCTGTCGGGCGGCGAGCTGACGGTGACGAAACGCGGCGACGGCGTCGGCGGGCCCAACGCGGAATACGCGCTGGCCCTCGCCCTCGCGCTGAACGGCGCACCCGGCATCCACGCCATCGCCTGCGACACCGATGGCGTCGACGGCGCGGCTGAGGTCGCGGGCGCGGTGATCGGCCCCCACACGCTTGCCCGCGCCGCTGCGGCGGGCGTCGATCCCGCGCTGGCCCTCGCCCGCAACGACGCCCACACATTCTTTGACAAGATTGACGCGCAGGTCGTCCCCGGCCCCACGCTCACCAACGTCAACGACTTCCGCGCCATCCTGATCGAGGGCTGAGCCATGCTGCACCACATCGTCCTGATGGACCCCGACGGCCCCGAGGGCCTCGCGCGGATCGAGGCCGCCATGCCGATCCTCGCCGCGGTCTGCGACGCGCTGCCCGGCGCCTCGCACTTCACCCACGGCCCGAACCGCGATTTCGAGGGCAAGTCCGCGCGCTATGCCTACGGCTTCTCGGTCTTCTTCACGGACCGCGCCGCGCATCTGGCCTACAAGGCGCACCCCGACCACGTCCGCGCCGGCGGAATGCTGGTCGCCGCGTCGAAGGGCGGCCACGCGGGCATCTTCGTCGCCGATCTTGAGCTCTGACGGGCGGGCACCGCAGAGCCGTCGCCGGCGGCCCGGCTTCATCTTTCCCCAAATACGCACTCCCGGCGGCGCCGACCGCGCGCCGCCGCTTCAGCGCGCCAGCAGCGCCTCCACCTCCGCCCGCGTCGGCATGGACGCCGCCGTGCCGTGTCGCGTCACCGACAGCGCCGCCACCGCCGTGCCGAAGCGCAGCGCGGCGTCCAGGTCCATGCCCGCCGCCAGCCCCGCCGCGAAGCCGCCGTTGAAGGCGTCGCCCGCCCCGGTCGTGTCCACCACCGGCCCCGCCTGCATAGCCGGCACATGGCGCACGCCGGCCGCGTCGCGCACCAGCGCCCCGTCGCCGCCCAGCGTCACGATCGCCGCCCGTCGCACGCCCTGCGCCAGCAGCGCGTCGGCCGCCACCGCCGCGCTGGCGCGGTCGGTGACCGGGATGCCGGTCAGCTCCGCCGCCTCGGCCTCGTTCGGGGTGACGTAGTCGCAGAGCGCCAGCATCCCCTCGGGCAGGGGTGCCGCGGGCGCGGGGTTCAGGATCGTCGCCGCCCCGCCGGCCGCCGCGATCCGCAGGAACCGCTCGGCCACCGCCACCGGCTGCTCCAGCTGCGTCACCGCCACCTTCGCCCCCGCGATGGTCGCCGCCTGCGCCTCCACGTCCGCCACGGTGATCGCCGCCGCCGCGCCGGGGCTGATGACGATGGCGTTCCGCCCCTCAGTCTCCTCGATGAAGATGCCCGCCGCCCCCGTGGCGCGCGTGGCGTCGCGGATCACCAGCGGCGTCACCCCCGCCGCCTCCCAGGTCGCCATGCCCATCGCGCCGAAGGTGTCGTCGCCGATCCGGGCGAGGAACCCCACGTCGCCCCCGGCCTTGGCCGCCGCCACCGCCTGGTTCGATCCCTTGCCGCCGGGGCCGAGGGTAAAGCCCGTCCCGATCAGCGTCTCGCCCAGCCGCGGCAGCCGGTTGCAGCGAAAGGCGGCATCGGCGACGAAGACGCCGAGGATCACGATGTCATGCGGCATGGGCCCTCCCGGTTCGCGGTGTCGCACGGAACCCTAGCCGGGCGCCCGCGGCCCCGCCAGCACCCCCTTGCGCCGTCGCCGCGCGCGCGGAACACTCGGGGCAGGAGAGGAGAGGCCACGCCATGAACATCGCCCATTGGCTCGCCCGCACGGCCCAGGTCGCCGGCGACGGCCCCGCGATCCTGATGGGCGGCGAGGTGGTGGAGAGCTACGCGCGTTTCCACGCCCGCGCCGGTGCGCTGGCCCGGTCGCTGGCGGCGGATGGCCTCGCCCCCGGCGACCGCGTGGCGATCTTTTCCAGGAACTGCCCCGACTACCTCGTGGCGATGTTCGGCATCTGGGCCGCCGGCGCCGTCGCCGTCCCGATCAACGCCAAGCTGCACCCGAAGGAGGCGGCGTTCATCCTGCACGACAGCGGCGCGGCCCGCGTCTTCACCAGCGCCGACCTGACCGCAGCCCTCGCAGCGGAAACCGGCCTCCCGATGACCGCGCTGCACTCCGATGCCTTCGCCGCCCTCACCACCGGCGCGCCCCTGCCCGTGGCCGACCGGCAGGCCACCGATCTCGCCTGGCTCTTCTACACCTCGGGCACCACCGGCAAGCCCAAGGGCGTGCAGATCACCCACGGCATGATCGCCGCCACCTCCACCTGCTACCCCATCGAAGTCGACCCCGTGTCGCCCGCCGACGCCGCCCTTTACGCCGCGCCCATGAGCCACGGCGCGGGCCTTTACGCCGCGATCCACGTTCGCATGGGCGCCCGCCACATGGTCCCGCCCTCGGGCGGCTTCGACCCGGCCGAGGTGCTGGCGCTGTCGGCCGACCACGGCCCGACCTCCATGTTCATGGCCCCCACCATGGTCCGCCGCCTGACCGATACGGCCAGGGCCACCGGCCAGCGGGGCGACGGGATCAAGACCATCGTCTACGGCGGCGGCCCGATGTACCGTGCCGACATCGAGGAGGCGGTGGACTGGTTCGGGCCGCGCTTCGTCCAGATCTACGGGCAGGGCGAATGCCCGATGGCGATCACCGCGCTGTCCCGCGCCGACGTGGCCGACCGAAGCCACCCGCGCTGGCGCGAGCGTCTCGCCTCGGTCGGCCGCGCGCAATCCCTCGTCGAGGTCGCCATCGGCGACGCCGAGGCCCGCCCGCTGCCCCCCGGCGAGATCGGCGAGATCATGGTGCGCGGCGCGCCCGTCATGCCTGGCTACTGGCGGAACCCCGGGGCGACCGCCAAGGCACTCAAGGACGGCTGGCTGATGACCGGCGATGTCGGCCATCTGGATGCCGACGGCTACCTGACGCTGGCCGACCGCTCCAAGGACGTGATCATCTCGGGCGGCACCAACATCTACCCCCGCGAGGTGGAGGAGGTGCTGTTGACCCATCCTGCGGTCCACGAGGTGTCGGTCGTCGGCCGCCCCTCGGAGGAATGGGGCGAGGATGTCGTCGCCTTCGTCGTCGCCACCCCTGGGCAGACCCTCGACCCCGCCACGCTCGACGCCCACTGCCTGTCGCAGATCGCCCGGTTCAAGCGGCCAAAGGCCTACTACCCGCTGCCGGACCTGCCCAAGAACAACTACGGCAAGGTGCTCAAGACCGAGCTCCGCAAGCTGCTGGAGGACATGACATGACCGACCTCACCGGCAAGACCGCGCTTGTCACCGGCTCCGTGCAGGGCATCGGGCTGGCCATTGCCGAGGCCTTCGCCCGCGCCGGCGCCCGCATCGCCGTCCACGGCCTCGCCGGCGACGCCCAGATCGAGGAGGTCTGCACGCATCTCCGCCGCATCGGCAGCCCGCAGGCCGAATTCTTCCCCGGCAACCTGCAGAACCCCGACCGCATCGCCGAGCTGATGGCCGCCGTCGCCGCCTGGGGCGGGGCCGACATCCTGGTCAACAACGCCGGCATCCAGCACACCGCGCCGCTCAAGGACATGCCCCGCGATGCGTGGGACCGGATCATCGCCATCAACCTGTCGGCCGCCTTCCACACCATGCAGGCCGCGCTGCCCGTCATGGCGGCGCGGGGATATGGCCGCGTCATCAACATCGCCTCGGTCCACGGCCTCGTCGCGTCGAAGGACAAGGCGCCCTACGTCGCCGCCAAGCACGGCCTGATCGGCCTGTCCAAGGTCGCCGCCCTCGAATACGCCGCCGCCGGCGACCGGGCGAAGGGCGGTGTCACCGTCAACTGCCTCTGCCCCGGCTGGACCGAGACCGCCATCCTGACCCCCCAGATCGAGGCCCGCGCCGCCGCCCATGGCGGCGACCGCGCCGCTGGCATCGCCGACCTGCTGTCGGAAAAGCAACCCTCCCGCCGCATGTCGGACCCCGCGGAGATCGGCGCGCTGGCCCTGTGGCTCTGCGCCCCGGTGGCCCACAACGTGACCGGCACCGCGATCCCGGTGGACGGGGGCTGGACGGCGCAGTAGCGCGCCCTCAGCGTCCCCAGCCGGCCGCGTGCCGCCCGGCCCACAGCCCCGTCGCCAGGCAGCCGGTGATCAGGTAGCCGCCCGTCGGCGCCTCCCAGTCCAGCATCTCGCCCGCCACGAACACGCCCGGCAGCGCGCGCAGCATCAGGCCCTCGTCCACGGCGGCCCGCGTCACGCCGCCCGCGGTGGAGATCGCCTCGTCCATCGGCCGCGGCCCCGCTTGGCGCAGCTCCAGCCCCTTGATCAGCCGCGCCAGCGCCGCCTCCTCGGGCAGGGGCCGGCCGAATTCCTGCAGCAGCGCCCGCTTCACCGGGTCGAGCTTCAGCGCCTTGTCCAAGTGCTGCGCCAGCGTCCGCTTCCTCGGACGCTCGGCCAGCCGCCGCGCCACCTCCGCCTCGGTCAGATCGGGCAGGAGGTCCACCACCAGCGGCGCCCCGTCGCGCACGTCTGCGGCGACGGCGTAGATGCCCCCGCCCTCGACGCCCCGAGCCGAGACCACGAACTCCCCGCGATGCCAGCCGCCGGCCGCGTCGCGCAGGGCGACCCCCTTCACCGGCTGGCCGAAGACCGGGCGCATGTGCGGCGACCAGTCCACGACGAACCCCATGTTCGCCGGCCGGAACGGCGCCACCTCGACGCCGCGCGCGGCCAGCAGCCCCGCCCAGGCCCCGTCCGAGCCCAGCCGCGCCCAGCTGGAGCCCCCCAGCGCCAGCACCACCACGCGCGGGGCGATCCGCCGCTCCCCCCCGCGCGTGGCGAATACCCAGTCGCCGCCGTCCCAGCCGGTCCAGCGCCATCCGGTGCGGGCCTCCGCGCCGATGCGCCCGAGCCAGGCGCGGAGCAGCGGGCTCGCCTTCATCGCCACCGGGAACACCCGCCCCGACGACCCGGTGAATACCGGCTGGCCCAGCGCCTCGGCCCAGCCTTTCACCTCCTCGGGGCCCATGTCGGCCAGCATCGGCCCGAGCCACCCGGCCGCCGCGCCGTAGCCGGCGACGAACCGCTCGGCCGGCTCGTCCTTGGTCAGGTTCAGGCCCGACTTGCCCGCCATCAGGAATTTCCGCCCCATCGACGGCTTGCCCTCGGCGATCACGACCGCGCGCCCGGCCCGCGCCAGCACCTCGGCCGCCATCAGCCCGGCGGGCCCCGCCCCGATCACCAGCGCGTCGACCGGCTCGCCCTTGCCGCCGCCCGCCCCCGCGCCAATCTCACCGCCCATGGACGACATGCCCCTTTGCCCGCTCTGCGACCGCCCGATCCCGCCCGGCGCGAAGCAGAGCCTGCACCATCTGACGCCCAAGCTCCGCGGCGGCAAGGGCGGGCCCACGGTGCTGCTGCACCAGATCTGTCACAACGAGATCCACGCCACTCTGTCCGAGGCCGAGCTTGCCCGCAGCTACAACACCGTCGCGGCGCTGCGCGCCCATCCGCGGCTGTCGACCTTCCTGGCCTGGGTCGCGAAACGCCCGCCCGACTTCCATTCCAAGACCCCCGGCGCGCGGCGCGGCTGGAAGCGGCGCTAGCGGCCGCCGCACATCTCCTTGATCCGCTGCAGCACCTCGGGCTTGCCGGCCAGCGCGTCGGCGGCGAGGTGGCGGGCCTGGTCCATCAGGTGCTCGGGCAGGGTGATCCGGTCGACCAGGCCGAAGGCATAGGCCTCGTCCGCCGTCAGCTTCTGCCCGCCCATCAGCAGCAGTTTCGCCCGCGCCGGCCCCATCAGCGCCACCAGCCGGCCGGGGTCTGACGGCTGCGGCAGGAAGCCCAGCTTGGCCACCGGGTAGAAGAACCGCGCGTCGGGCACCGCAAGGCGCAGGTCGCAGGCCAGCGCCATCCCGAAGGCCCCGCCCGCCAGCGTCCCGTTCAGCGCCGCGATGGTGAGGCAGGGCAGCGCGGCGATCCCGCCCGACACCTGTTCCCACAGCGGCGAGGTGGCCAGCCCCGCCCGCGCCTCGTCGAGGTCGGCACCGGCGGAAAACACCTTGTCCCCCGCGCCGGTCAGCACCAGCGCCTTGATGTGCGGGTCGACCGTCGCCTCCATCACGATGTCGGTCAGCCGCTCCAGCATCGCGGCGGTCAGCGAATTGGCCTTGTCGGGCCGGTTCAGCGTGACGACCCACAGGTCGCCCTCGCGGTGGCAGTCGATCATGGCCCCACCCCCACCAGCGCGCGCACCTTGGGGTCGCGCAGCGAGATGTCGTCGCCGAGCCACGGGTCCGCCCCCGGCCCGCACATCCAGACCAGCGCCTGCGCGGGCCACTCGGGCGGGATGTGGTCCGTCCACTCCAGCTGGCTCACCGGGTTCACGCCCGAGGCCTTGATCTCTCGCTGCATGTCGGTGGCGACCGTGCCGGGCGACAGGCCCAGCGCCCGGATGCCGCGCTCGCCCAGCTCCTTGTGCAGGCAGGCGGTGAACATCTTGGCCCCCGCCTTGGAAGAGCAATAGGCGCTCCAGGCCTCCAGCGGGTTCACCGCCGCGCCCGAGCTGACGGTGATGATCGTGCCGCCGCCCTGCGCCAGCATCAGCGGCACCGCGGCGCGGGCGCCGTGGAACACGCCCTTGAGGTTGATGTCGATGAGCTGCCCCCACGCCTCGGGGTCGGCGGCCTCGATCCGGGCGATCGGCTCGATCACGCCGGCGTTGTTGATCAGCACGTCGAGCCCGCCGAAGGTGTCCGCCGCGGCGCCCAGCGCCGTCTCGACCTCGCGGTAGCGGGTCACGTTGCAGGGCACCGCCAGCGCCGCCGGCCCGATCTCGCCCGCCAGCGCCGCGATGGCGTCGCCGTCACGCGCCATCAGCACCACGTTCGCGCCCGCGGCGGCAAAGGCCCGCGCCGCCGCCGCGCCGATGCCGCGACTCGCCCCGGTGATCGCCACGGTCTTTCCGCTCAGTGTCGCCGCCATCGCCCCGGCCCTCCCTGCGTCCTGATCCACCTTGCCCCAGTGCTAGCGCCCCGCGCCGCGCGGGGCCAGACCAAAGCCGCCGGGGTCGGGGTATCCCCACTTGACCCAAGGGGGCCGGCCCGCGAACATCCCCGCCATCGCGCGTGCCCAACTCCCCGGAGGGACCCCATGCCCCAGACCACAGCCTTTTCCGTAACCCTGTCCGTGCTCGCCCTGACGGCGGCCACCCCCGCGCTGGCCGTCACGGCCGAGGAGCTCTGGGCGGAGTGGCAGACGCAATCGGCCGCCATGGGCCAGGTCCTGTCGGCCGCCTCGGTCACGCCCGGCGCGGGCAGCCTGACGCTGTCGGGGTTCACCTCCAGCTTCACCGACGGCGAGGTCTCGAGCGTGGGCCGCATCGACGAGATCGTGATGACCGAGAACGCCGACGGCAGCGTCACGATCACCATGTCCGACACCTACGCCTTCACCATCACCTTCGTGCCGGAACCGGGCATTCCGCCGGTGAACCTCGGGCTCAACCTGATCGCCCCCGACCTCGTGATGACCGCCAGCGGCGAGCCCGGCGCGCGGCTCTACGATTACAGCGCGTCCCGCATCACCATCGAGGACGGCCCGATCTCGGGCGGCGACGGCCCGCCGCCCACCATCGACCTGAACATCGGGATCGTGGATTTCGCGGCGACCTACCAGATCGACGGCACCGATCCCGCCAACATCGGCTATGCCAGCACCACGACGATGGGGGGCATTGCCGGGGCCGCCGACATCCTGCCGCCCCCGGACGAGATCGGGCGGATGAAGCTGTCCTTCTCCGTCGGCGCGACCACCGCCTCGGGCGAGGGCCGGCTCGGCAACTTCATGGAGGTCGCCTCCAACCCCGACCTCGTGCCCTCGGGCTTCGACCTCAACGGCGAATTCGTCTATGACAGCGCCCGGATGGAACTGACCTTCGAGCATCCCTCCGACGGCTTCAGCCTGTTCGCCTCGAACGCCGGCGGCAGCCTGTCGGCCACCTTCTCCGAGACCGAGATCGACTACCGCGTCAGCGCCCGGCGCAGCGCGACCTTCTTCGCCGGGCCCGACCTGCCGGTGCCGATCCAGTTCTCGGTCGGCAGCGCCGAGATCGCCTTCGCCTTCCCGCTGGTCGCCGCCGCCGATCCGCAGCCGATCTCGGCCCGCCTCGCCTACCAGGACGTCGCGGTCAGCCCGCAGATCTGGGCGATGGCCGACCCGGCCGGCAACTTCCCCCGCGATCCGGTGACGGTGATCGCCGACCTGACCGGCTCGGTGCAGGTGCTGGCCGACCTGATGACGATGGACCCCGAAGGCATGGGCCCGCCCCCGGCCGAACTGCGCGACCTCACCCTGAACGAGCTGCGCGTCTCGGTCGGCGGCGCGACGCTGACCGGCACCGGCAGCGCCACCTTCGCACCGGGGCCGGTCCCGATGCCGGTCGGCTCGGTCGACCTGCAGCTGGCCGGCGGCCTCGGCCTGATCGACCGCCTGCAGGCCACGGGGATCGTGCCGATCGAGCAGCTGGCCATGGTGCGCGGGATGCTGGGGGCCTTCGCCCGGCCCGGGGCCGCGCCCGACACGCTGGAATCGACCATCGAGTTCACCGAGGGCGGCGGCATCAGCGCCAACGGCGTGCCGCTGCAGTAACGCCCCCCCGAACCCTTGCCGCGCCCCGCCCGCCGACCCGGGCGGGGCGCGGCTTGTCTTGCGCAGGCGCCCCCGCGGCACTAGGTCCGAAGGCACGCCACCCCAGCAGGTCCGAAGCCCCATGACGCAGCCCCTCGCAACCCTGACCGAAGCGGCCCTGGACGCCGCGCGCCGCGCCGGCGCCGAGGCGGCCGACGCCATCGCCATCGACGGCACCTCGCTGTCGATCGGGGTGCGCGCGGGCGCGCTGGAACAGGCCGAGCGGTCCGAGGGGGTCGAGATCGGCCTGCGCGTGCTGGTTGGCCGGCGGCAGGCCTGCGTCTCCGCCTCCGACACCCGGCCCGAGACGCTGCGCGAGATGGCCGAACGCGCCGTCGCCATGGCCCGCCTCGCCCCCGAGGACCCGACCGTGGGCCTGGCCGACCCCGACCAACTGAGCCCTATGCGCGACGGCGCGGGCCTCGACATGTCCGACCCCGCCGCCGACCCCGACCCCGCCGCGCTGGAGGATGCCGCCCGCCGCGCCGAGGCCGCCGCGCTGGCGGTCAAGGGCATCAGCCAGGTGCAATCCGCCACCGCGGGCTTTTCGCGCCGGCGCGTCCATCTGGCCGCGACCAACGGGTTTTCGGGCGGCTACGCGCGGTCCGATCATGGCCTTGGCTGCGTCGCCATCACCGGCGAGGGGCTGGGGATGGAGCGCGACTACTACGGCGACGGCCGCATCCACGCCGCCGACCTGATGGCGCCCGAGGAGGTCGGCCGCCTCGCCGGCGAGCGCACCGTCGCCCGCGCCGGCGCGCGCAAGCCCAAGACGGGCGCCTACCCGGTGATCTACGACGAGCGCATCTCCTCGGGCCTGATCGGCCACCTGCTGGCCGCGACCAACGGCACCGCCGTCGTGCGCGGCGCGTCCTGGGCGCGCGGGCTGATGGGCGAGCAGGTGCTGCCCCGCGGCCTGTCGCTGGTCGAGGACCCGCACCGCCCCCGCACCTCCGGCTCCCGCCCCTTCGACGGCGAGGGGCTGCCGACCGCGCGCCGGCTGCTGGTCGAGGACGGCGTGCTGCAGAGCTGGACGCTCGACCTCGCCACCGGGCGCAAGCTGGGCCTGCCCTCCACCGCCAACGCGAGCCGCGGCATCTCGGCTCCGCCCTCCCCCAGCGCGGGCAACCTCGCGCTGACGCAGGGGGACCAGAGCCTCGACGAGTTGATGCGCGAGATGGGCACCGGCCTTCTGATCACCTCGATGATCGGCGCCTCGATCAACGCGACCACGGGTGACTATTCCCGCGGCGCCTCGGGCTTCTGGGTCGAGAACGGCGAGATCGCCTATCCGGTCAACGAATGCACCGTGGCGGGCAACCTGCGCGACATGCTCCTGACGATCCGCCCCGCCAACGACGCGCGCCCGCACCTCAGCCGGGTCGTCCCCTCGCTCCTCGTGGAAGGGCTCACCCTTGCCGGCGCCTGACCCACGGGAGGACCTCGGGCTGCTGATCGACGCGGCCCGCGGCGCCGGCCGGATCGCGGCGCGTTATTTCCGCGACGAGCCCGAGGTCTGGGACAAGCCCGGCGGCGCCGGCCCCGTGACCGAGGCCGACCTTGCCGTCAACGACATGCTGCGCGACCGGCTGACCGATGCGCGGCCGGGCTACGGCTGGCTGTCCGAGGAAACCCCCGACGACACCGCGCGGCTGGGCAAGGCGCGGGTCTTCGTCATCGACCCGATCGACGGCACGCAGGCCTTCATCGAGGGCTCGTCGTCCTTCGCCCATTCCCTCGCCGTGGTCGAGGAGGGCGAGGTGATCGCCGCCGTCGTCTACCTGCCGATCCGTGGCAAGCTCTACGCCGCGGCGCGCGGCCACGGCGCGACGCTGAACGACACGGCCATCCGCGCCTCGGCCACCCGGCACCTCTACCAGGCCGAGGTGCTGGCGACCAAGCACACCCTCAGCCCCGCGCACTGGCCGCAGGGCGTGCCGCAGGTGACGCGCGCCTACCGCCCGTCGCTGGCCTATCGCATGGCGCTGGTGGGCGAGGGTCGCTTCGACGCGATGGTGACCTTTCGCCAGACCTGGGAATGGGACATCGCCGCGGGCGCGCTGATCATCGCCGAGGCCGGCGGGCGGGCGACCGACGCCACCGGCGCGCCGCTCAGCTTCAACCGGGCCACGCCGCAGGTGCCCGGCGTGCTGGCCGCCGCCGCGGACCTGCACGGCGCGATCCTCAAGGCGCGCGGCTGACGCGGCTCAGGGCTGGGCGGCCGCAGCGACCGGCGCGGCCGCGGCGGGCTGCGCCGACGCCCCGTCGATCAGCAGGAGCGTCAGCAGCGCGACCACGGACACGAGCGAGACAAGGGTGCGGATCATGGCAGGGCCTCCGGGGGCGGATACCTCTCCGGGATACGCCCTTGGGGGCCGTGCGGCGATTGCGGGAAACCCCACCGGCGGGCCTGCGGCGGGTGCGGGTTTCCCCACCGTCCCCGCCCACCTTGACCCCGCCGCCCCGTTGCCTAGGGTGCGCCGCGATCGCCCGCCCGCCCGGCGGCCCGGAAAGGACATGGCCATGACCCATCCCGCCCCCGCCCGCGCCCGCCGCCCAAGGGCCCGCGCATGAGCCGGTCCCTCACGCTCGGCCTCTACCTGGCGTGGTCCGCGGGCCGCGGCCGGCGTTTCGCCGAGCGCAAGCTGGCCGAGCGCGTCGCCGAGGGCAAGGAGGACCCCGCCCGCCTGGACGAGCGCCGCGGCATCGCCGCCCGGCCCCGCCCCGAGGGCAAGCTGATCTGGTTCCACGCCGCCAGCGTGGGCGAGTCGCTGGCCCTCCTCGAGCTGATCCGCCAGCTGCTGGCCGAACGGCGCGACCTCACGATCCTCGTCACCACCGGCACCGTCACCTCGGCCGGGGTGATGGCCGAACGCCTGCCGCCGCGCGCCCTGCACCAGTACGTGCCGCTGGACGCCCGCGCCTTCGTGCGGTCCTTCCTCGACCACTGGCGCCCGGACATCGCGGTCTGGACCGAGAGCGAGCTCTGGCCCAGCCTGATCTGCGAGACGCATTCCCGCGGCATCCCCATGCTGCTCCTCAACGCGCGCATGTCCAAGGCCAGCCACGACCGCTGGCGCTTCCTGCGCGGGATGGTGCGCAGCCTGCTGAACCGCTTCGAGCGGGCGCTGGTGCAGGACGACCTGACCGAGATCTACCTGCGCCGCCTTGGTCTGCCGTCCGACCGGATGGAGGTCACCGGCACGCTCAAGGAAGGCGCCGCCGCCCTGCCCGTGAACAACGCCGAGCTGGAGAGCATGCGCGCCGAGATCGGCGGCCGCCCGGTCTGGGTCGCGGCCTCGACCCATCCGGGCGAGGAGGAGAAGGTGCTGGAGGCCCATCGCCTGGCGATGAAGACGAACCCGCGGCTCCTGCTGATCCTGGTGCCGCGCCACCCCAACCGGGGCGACGAGATCGCCGCGCTGCTGGACGCCGGCGGCTGGGCCTTCACCCGCCGCAGCATCGGCGAGGGGCCCGAGGCCGAGGCGCCGGTCTACCTGGCCGACACCATGGGCGAGCTGGGCCTGTGGTACCGCCTCGCGCCCGTCAGCTTCGTCGGCGGGTCGTGGGAGCCGATCGGCGGCCACAACCCGTTCGAGCCCGCCGCGCTGGGCTCGGCCATCCTGCACGGGCCCTACGTCACCAACTTCGTCGACATCTACCAGCGCCTGACGGAATCGCGGGCCGCGCGCCTCGTCTCGGCCCCGCAGCGGCTGGCCGAGGCGGTGGACGAGCTCCTGTCACCCGACCGCGCCGCGGCGATGGCCCACGCCGCGTGGGAGGTGGTCTCGGCCGGCGCCGACGTGACCGAGCGGGCGAAGACGGTCCTGCTCGCGCGGCTCGACGCGGCCGGGGCGCAGGGCTGATGCGCGCGCCCGGGTTCTGGACGCAGGAGCCGGGGATCCTGTCGGCGCTGCTGTCGCCGCTCGGGGCGCTCTATGCTGGGGCCACCCGGCGGCGGCTGGCACGGGGCCCGCGGGACCGCGTGGGCGTGCCGGTGATCTGCGTCGGCAACCTGAACGCGGGCGGCACCGGCAAGACCCCCACGGTGATCGCGCTGGCCGAGCGGCTGCGCGACCGCGGCATCGCCGCCCACGCGGTGACGCGCGGCCATGGCGGGGCGCTGGAGGGGCCGGTCGCGGTCGACCCCGTCCGGCACCGGGCGGACCAGACCGGCGACGAGGCGCTGCTGCTGGCGGCCTTCCTGCCGACCTGGGTGGCCAAGGACCGCGCGGCGGGCGCGCGGGCGGCGGTGGCCGCGGGGGCGCAGGCGATCCTGCTCGACGACGGGTTCCAGAACCCCGGCCTCGCGCATGACCTGTCGCTGGTGGTGGTGGACGCCCATGTGGGTTTCGGCAACGGCCAGGTGATCCCGGCGGGGCCGCTGCGCGAGCCGGTGGCAGCGGGCCTCGCCCGGGCCGACCTCGTGCTGTCGATCGGTGACGCCGCGGCGCAGGCGCGGTTTGCCGGGCGCTGGGGCGATGCGGTCGGGGTGCCGCATGTGACCGGCGCGCTGGAGCCGTTGCCGACCGGCCTGCCGATCAAGGGGCTGAAGGTGGTGGCCTTCGCCGGGATCGGACGGCCCGAGAAGTTCTTTCAGACGCTCCGCGCGATGGGCGCCGACATCCGCGCGGCCCATGCCCTCAGCGACCACCAGCCGCTGACCGACGCGCTGATGGCGCGGATGCTGCGCGAGGCCAAGGCCATCGGTGCGCAGGTGGTGACGACGGAAAAGGACGCGGTGCGCCTGCCGACCGCGCTCCGGGTGCAGGTGATGACGGTGCCGGTGCGGTTGCGGATTTCGGATTGGGCGGCGGTGGATGCGGCGCTGGACCGGGTGGTCGCGCCGCGCCGACCCTAACGCTCGGACCAGCCGGCGATCCCGTCGTGCTGCCCGAGCGCCGGCCCCGGCCGCTCCAGCGCCACCTCGGCGTCCGAAAACCGGAACGGCGGCCGCACGCCGGGCACGCCGCCCAGCTCGATCCGCATTCCGCGCGCCTGCACCTGCGGGTCGGCGAACACCTCGGCCAGGTCGTTGATCGGCCCCGCCGGCACGCCCTCGGCCTCGCAGGCCGCCAGCAGATCGGCCTTGCCCCAGCCCAGCGTGGCCGCGGTCAGCCGCCGGGTCATCTCGTCCCGGTTGGCAATGCGGTCGGCGTTGCTCAGGAAGGCCGGGTCCGCCGCCATCTCCGCCACCCCGAGGATGCCGCAGAGCCGCCGGTACTGCGCGTCGTTGCCGGTGGCGATGATGATCCAGCCGTCGCGGCAGTCGAACACCTGGTAGGGCGCGAGGTTCTGGTGCGCGTTGCCGATCCGCTGCGGCGCGACGCCCGTGGTCAGGTAGTTCATCGCCTGGTTCGCCATGAAGGCCGTGGCGACGTCCATCAGGCTCATGTCGATGTGCTGGCCCCGGCCGGTCGACTGCCGCAGGTGCAGCGCCGCGAGGATCGCGTTGACGGAATAGAGCCCGGTCAGGATGTCGGTGACCGCCACCCCCACCTTCTGCGGCTGCCCCTCGGGCGCGCCGGTGACGGACATCAGGCCCGACATGCCCTGGATGATGTAATCGTAGCCCGCCCGGTGCGCATAGGGCCCGGTCTGGCCGAAGCCGGTGATCGAACAGTAGACGAGGCCGGGGTTGATCGCCCTCAGGCTGTCGTAATCCAGCCCGTACTTCACCAGCCCGCCGAGCTTGAAGTTCTCGATCACCACGTCCGCGCCGGCGGCCAGGTCGCGCACGCGGGCCTGCCCCTCGGGCGTGCGGAAATCGGCGATGACCGATTTCTTGCCGCGGTTGCAGGCGTGGAAATAGGCGGCGGTCCTGTCGCCCTCTCGCTCGACGAAGGGCGGGCCCCATCGGCGGGTGTCGTCGCCCTCGGGGGCCTCGACCTTGATCACCTCGGCGCCGAGGTCGGCCAGCGTCTGGCCGGCCCAGGGGCCGGCCAGGATGCGCGCGAGTTCCAGGACGCGGACGCCCGTCAGCGGTGCGGTCATTGCGCGGCGGCGATGGCTTCGTCGATGAGCGCCGACATGTCGGCATAGCTCATGTTGGAATGCAGCGTGCCGGCGATGACGAAGGCCGGCGTGCCCGAGATGTCGTGCTCGGCCATGTTCGCCTCGTAGGTGTCGATCATCGCCTGCGCCATGGCGGCGTCGGTCATGCAGGCGTCGAGCTGTTCGTTGGTCAGCCCGGCGATGCGCCCGATCTGGCGCAGGTTCTCGGCCACCTCGGCGGGCGAGCCCTGGGTCCAGTCCGCCTGCCGCTCGTAGATCAGGTCGGAGATGCCGAAGTAGCGCTCGGGCCCGCCGCAGCGGGCGACCATGCCGGCCCAGAGGCCGAAGCGGTCGAAATACACCTCGCGGTAGACGAAGCGGATCAGCCCGGTGTCGATGTAGTCGGCCTTGAGCAGCGGCAGGGTGTTGTCGTGGAAGGTCTTGCAATGCGGGCAGGTGAAGGAGGCGTATTCGATCACCTCGACGGCCGCGTCGGGGTTGCCGAGCACCATCTCGACCACCTCGGGCGCGGGGCCCTCGGCGGTCTGCGCCCGCGCCGGCTGCGGCAGGAGCGGCAGCCGCGCCGCCTGCTCGGGGCGCAGCAGCGCGTAGGTTCCAAGGGCCATGGCGCCGGCACCGGCGCCCATCAACAGGGTCCTGCGATCCATCGTCGGGTCGTCTCCTTAGGTTTCCCGCGGGGTTAACACGTTCCGGGCAAGGCGCGTAAGGGCCTGTTTCAGCCCCTCGTCCTCGACCCCCTCGACCCCTTCCAGCACCCGGGCGAGCCGCGCCGGGTCGGGCTCGGGCCGCGGCGTCAGTGCGGCGGGGCGAAAGGCGACCTGCCCCTCGGCAAAGCCGGTGGGCGCGGTCTGGGTGATGTGCACATGGGCGACGGCGCGGTAGCCGTAGCTGGCGTTCACGCGCTCGGCGATGCGGTCCTTCTGCATCTCGAGCACGGGGGCATGGCCGCCCGTGGTCAGCAGCACCAGCGTCCCGCCGAAGCCCCGGCCCCAGGTGATCTTGACCGGCCGCGCGATCGCCGCGATCTCGGCGCCGACGATCTCGGGCCAGTGGGTCAAGAGCTTGGCCTCGCCGAAGCCGCGCTTTTCCGCCGGCGCCTTCAGCTCGCGCGCCAGCAGCGCGGACGCCGCCTCGAACCCGCGCTTGCGGCGCGCGGGCGGCTCGGGCTGGCGGGGTATGGCGGGGCGTGGCATGGGTTGCTTTCCTGACGTTGCAGGCAATCTATGCCGTAACGCGATGCTAACCAATAACAGGCGGCCGGGGGGCAGATAAACCTTGCGTGACGGGTTTTCCGATCGGGCGCCGGCGGCGGCGCTGCTGCCATGGTACGACCGCCACGCCCGCGCGCTGCCCTGGCGCACCGGCCCCGAGGCGCTGGCCGCGGGCGAACGGCCCGATCCCTACCGCGTCTGGCTGTCCGAGATCATGCTGCAGCAGACGACCGTGGCGGCGGTGAAGGACTACTTCCGCCGCTTCACCGACCGCTGGCCGACCGTCACCGCGCTGGCCGGGGCCGAGGACGCCGCCGTCATGGCCGAATGGGCGGGCCTCGGCTACTACGCCCGCGCCCGGAACCTCCTGAAATGCGCCCGCGCGGTGGCGGCGGACCATGGCGGCGTCTTTCCCGACACCGAGGACGGCCTGCGCGCGCTGCCCGGCATCGGCCCCTACACGGCCGCCGCCGTCGCGGCCATCGCCTTCGACCGCCCGGCGGCGGTGATGGACGGCAACGTGGAGCGCGTGCTGGCGCGGGTGTTCGCCGTGCAGACGCCGCTGCCGGCGGCGAAGCCCGAGCTGCGCGCGCTGGCCGAACGCCTCACGCCCGCCACCCGCCCCGGCTGCTACGCGCAGGCGGTGATGGACCTCGGCGCCACGGTCTGCACGCCGAAATCGCCCGCCTGCGGCATCTGCCCCCTGATGGGGATGTGCCGCGCCCGCGCCCTCGGGATCGCCGCCGAGCTGCCCCGCAAGGCGCCGAAGAAGGCCAAGCCGACGCGGCAGGGCATCGCCTATCTCGTGCGGCGGACGGACGGCGCGGTGCTGCTGGAAACCCGGCCCGACAGCGGCCTTCTCGGCGGAATGCTCGGCTGGCCCGGCACCGTCTGGGCCGAGGACGCGCCGCAGGAGGCGGCCCCGATCGACGCCGCGTGGCATGACCCCGGCCTCGAGGTGCGCCACACCTTCACCCATTTCCACCTGCGCCTCGCGCTCCGCCTCGCCACCGTGCCGCCCGATGCGACACCGGAGCGCGGCGAATTCCATCCCCGCGCCACATTCCGGCCCGCGAGCCTCCCCACCGTCATGCGAAAGGCGTGGGACATCGCGTCAGGCGCCTGGCCCGAGGATTGACGGGCCGCGCGCCCCAAGCGATTCTGCAACCCGTGGGAGACAAGGAGAGACCGGCCATGATCCCCGCCGCACAGGTTGCCCGGCTGACCCGCGCGCTGCCCTTCTGGATGTCGCTGGGGCTGTTCCCCCTGATTCTCGTCGTCGCGCAGACGGGGGGCTGGTGGCTGCTGCTCCTGCCCGCCTCGACCTGGTGGCTGTTCACCGCGCTCGACGCCGCACTCGGGCTGGAGCTGGAGAACGCCGACCTCGACACGCGCGAGGACCAGCTGCGCTGGTATCGCCTCGTCACGCTGATCTGGTTCCCCCTGCAGCTGGTCACGATCTTCGGCCTGATCTGGTACGCGACGCGGGCCGAGCACCTGTCGACGGTCGAACAGGTCGGCCTGTTCTTCGGCGTCGGCATCCTGTCGGGGACCATCGGCATCAACTACAGCCACGAGCTGATGCACCAGCGGAACCGGCTGGAGCGCACGCTGGCCGACCTGCTGCTGGCGACCGTCCTCTATTCCCATTTCCGGTCCGAGCACCTGCTGGTCCACCACCGCTACGTCGGCACGACCCGCGATCCGGTGACGGCGCGCTACAACGAGGGGTTCCACCGCTTCTTCCCCCGCGTGCTGCGCGAAAGCCTGGTCAGCGCCTTCGCGGCGGAAAAGGCGATGCTGGCGCGCAAGGGCAAGCCCTGGACCGACCCGTCGAACCCGTTCTGGCGCTACTGGTCGCTGCAGGTCGCCTGCCTCGCGCTGGCCTACGCGCTGGGGGGCGGCCTTGGCGTCGCGCTGTTCATGGTCCAGGCTTTCGTCGCCGTCTGGCAGCTGGAGCTGACCAACTACATCGAGCATTACGGCCTGACGCGGAAGCACCTTGGCGACGGGAAATACGAGCACGTCCTGCCGCGCCATTCGTGGAACGCGGCGCAGAAGGCGTCGAACTGGCTCCTGATCAACCTGCAGCGCCATTCCGACCACCACTACAAGCCCGACCGGCGCTTTCCCTTGCTCCAGAACTACACCGAGGACGAGGCGCCGCAGCTGCCCTACGGCTACCCGGTGATGACGCTGGCCGCGATGGTGCCGCCGCTCTGGCGCCGCGTGATGAACCCGCGCGTGCGGGCGTGGCGCAAGGCGTATTATCCCGAGATCACCGACTGGACGCCCTACAACAAGGGCCTCAACCCCGCGCCGCGCTGAAGGTCGGGCGATGGTCGTTCCGCTGATCCTCCTGGCGCTGTCCGCCGCGGGCCTCGCGGCGGCGCTGATGGTGCCGGGGCTGTCCGACCTCGTCCTTCTCGCCGCGCCGATGGTGGTGGCGAGCCTCTTCCTCCTCCTCCGCGCCGCGCTGGCCCGCCGCCGCCCGCAGAAGGCGCCGCAGCCGCCCGGCACGCGCAGCTGGCGGGTCAAGCCGCCCCGGGCGAAATGGATCGTGGTGGACGGCTCGAACGTGATGCACTGGGCCGACGAGACACCGCGCATCGAACCCCTGCGCGAGGTGGTGGCCCATCTCGAGGCGCAGGGCTACGCGCCCGGCGTCGTGTTCGACGCCAATGCCGGCTATCTCGTCGAGGGGCGCTATCGCCATGACGGGGCCTTTGCCAGGCTGCTGGGCCTGCCCGAGGACCGGATCATGGTGGTGCCCAAGGGCACGCCCGCCGACCCGATGATCCTGACCGCCGCGCGCGATCTCGGCGCGCGGGTCGTGACCAACGACCGTTACCGCGACTGGGCGGCGGAGTATCCCGAGGTCAGGCGCGACGGGTTCCTGGTGCGCGGCGGGTATCGGGACGGGCGGCTGTGGCTGGACCTGGAGACGCAGCCGGCGGGGTGAGCCGGCGGGACACGTCCCGCCCTACCGCGCCTTGAGCCAGGCCTGCACGGCGGGGTCGTCGGTCAGCGCGATGGCATGCGCGCGGGCGGCCTTGGCGCCGGCGCTGTCGCCCGCCTGCAGGCACAGCTCCAGCCGCGCGGCCCACCACGGCTGGTAGCCCGCCACCCGGTCTGCGGGCATCGCGTCGAGCAGTTGCAGGCCGCGTTCCGGCCCGCGGGCGGCGGCGTGGACCACGGCGCGGGCGACCTCGGCCCCGAGGCTCGGCCAGCGCGTCACGAGGTAGTCGTAGAGCGCCGACAGCACGGCCGGATCGCCCGCCTGCCCGCGCGGGGCCTGCACCTGCACCGACTGGATCGCCGCCTCGGTCTGGAACCGCCCCGGCCGGCCCAGCCGCGCCGCGGCCTCCAGCACCCGTTCCGCCTCGGCCACCATGGCCCCGTCCCACAGCGCGCGGTCCTGCTCGGCCAAAGGCACGAAGCCGCCGTCCTCCGCACGACGCGCCGAACGCCGGGCCTCGCAGTAGAGGATCAATGCCAGGAGGCCCAAGGGCTCCGGCTCCCCCGGCATCAACGCGGTGACGAGCCGCGCGAGGAACAGCGCCTCCTGCGCCAGATCCTCGCGCGCCCGGCCCGCGGGCAGCCCGCCCGGCACCTCCCAGCCCAGACCATAGGCCGCGTAGACGGCCATCAGCACGTCGTCGAGCCGCCCCTCCCGCTCCTCGGCCTCGGGCACGCGGAAGGGGATGCCGGCGGCGCGGATCTTGGCCTTGGCCCGCGACAGGCGCTGGCCCATCGCGGCGGGCTGCACCACGAAGGCGCGGGCGATGCGGGCGGCATCCAGCCCCAGCACCGTCTGCAGGATCAACGCGCTGCGCACCGACCGGTCGATGGCCGGGTGGGCGCAGGCGAACATCAGCTTCAGCCGGTCGTCGGGAAACTCGGGCGCGGCGGTCTCCATCGCCTCCTCCATCAGGATGTCGAGCGTCGCCTGCGCCGCCTGCGCCGTGCCGCGGGCGCGCGCGCCCTTGCCGGCGGCCCGCCGCGCCACGGTCAGCAGCCACGCCTCGGGGCTGTCGGGCACGCCCGTTTCGGGCCAGCGGCGCAGCGCGGTGGCGAAGGCGTCGGCCAGCGCGTCCTCGGCGGCGGCGATGTCGCGGGTGCGGGCGGCCACATAGGCCAGAAGCCGCCCGTAGCCGTCCCGCGCGGCGCGCGCGACCGCGGCCTGGGCCGCGGCGTCACGCGCCGCGCCGTCACTCACAGGAGCATGTCGGCCGGCATCACCGGCCGCACCTCGACCGACCCGACCAGCGCCGCGGGCGACCGCCCGGCCCAGTCGATCGCGGCATCGAGGTCGGGCACCTCGATCACGAAATACCCGCCGAGCTGCTCCTTCACGTCCGGGAAGGGGCCATCCTCGATCAGCCGGGCGCCCTCGCGCTGGCGCACGATGGTGGCGGTGGCGGGCGGCAGCAACCCGTCGCCCTTCACGATGATCCCGGCCTCGCGCATGGCGCCGATGTAGGCCCCCCAGGCGCCCCAGTAGTCGCCCATCTGAGACGGGTCCTCGCGCTTTTCGAACTCGGACATCGGTTCGCGGAAGACGATCATGTACTGCATGGCGGTTACTCCTTCCGCACGGGTCACTGGGACATGCCGGGCACCGCGAGGTGCGGCACGACGAGGGTCTGCCCGCCGCGCGTCGCGGTGGGGGCGAGGGCGGCCAGCGCCTCGGCCTCGGCCAGGCTGGGGGCCTCGAGGATGAAATACCCCGAAAGCGTCACGCCGTCTGCCCCCGTGATGGCCAGCGGCGCACCGCCGCGGACGGTGCCCGACTGTTCCAGCGCGGCACTGAAGGCAGCCCATTCCGCCCAGTAGGCGGCGCCCGCCTCGGTCCTGTCGGCGCGGAGCGCGATGTCCTCGGGCGTCTCGTAGATGAACATGGTGAAGGGCTCGGCCAGCGCTGGGCCGGCGAGGGCCAGCAGCGGAACGGCGAGAAGGGTCTTGCGGATCATGGGTCAGCTCCCTGTGGGTGGCGACGGCACCGCGCCGTCATGACAGAGAGCCGGGGGGCGGGGGCATTTCGACAGCCCGCCCGAAAAAAATCATCAGCGCTGGATCGCGGGGGTCTGGTGGACCCAAAGCCCTTCCTCCGCCGCGCGGACGAGGCAATGGGCGACGTCGGCCCGCGAGATGAGCCCGTTGCGCCAGCTGTCGGGCTCGACCAGCACCTTGTAGCGCCCGGTCATCGCGTTGTCGGTCAGGAAGCCCGGGCGCAGGATCGTCCAGTCGAGGCCCGAGGCGCGGATCAGTTCCTCCTGCCGGGTCTTGTCGGCATAGGCCCGGCCGAGGAACGCCGATTGCCCCGCGCGCTCCAGCGCCGACAGCTTCGCCCGGCTGTCGCCCGCGCCGAACCCCGTGACGGCCAGCAGCCGCCCGACGCCCGCCGCCTCCATTGCCGGGATCAGCGCGCGGGTCGCGTCCGAGAACAGCGTCGTGGCCTTCAGCGCGCGCAGGTCGCGCGGCACGCCGAGGGTCAGGATCACGGCGTCGGCCCCGGCCACGGCGCGGTCCAGCAGCGCGGGGTCGGTGGCGTCGCCCGCCACGGCGTCGAACCCGGGCGCGTCGATCCCCATGGCCCCGGCGCTGCGGGCGACGGCGCGGACGCCGTGGCCGCGGGACAGGGCGTGGTCCACCACCTTGCGGCCGATGCCGCGGCTGGCGCCGATGACGGTGATCTGCATGGTCGGTCTCCACTTTCCCGGTGAAGGTAGCGCGCCGGCGCGCGCGACCCAGCCCCGGGGGTCAGGCGCGCCCGGCCTGCGCGGACAGGGTCAGCGGCGAGATCCCGAGCGAGGCCAGCGCCGCCTCCCACTTGGCCGCCATGGGCCGGCCGAAGACCAGCTCGGGCGTGGCGTCGGCGGTGAGCCAGCCGTTCTGCCGGATCTCGTCCTCCAGCTGCCCCGGACCCCAGCCGGAATAGCCCAGCGCCAGCAATGCCTCGGCCGGGCCGGCGCCGCGGGCGATGTCCTCGATCACGTCCAGCGTGGCGGTCATGGCAAAGCGGTCGTCGATGCGCAGCCCGTCCTCCATCCGCCCGCGATAGCCGGCGGCGTGCAGCACGAAGCCGCGGCGCAGTTCCACCGGGCCGCCGTAGCAGACGGGCAGCTCGGGGGTATCGGGGCCGCGGGGGATGTCGAGCTGTTCCAGCATCTCGCCGAAGGTCACCTCGGACATCGGCTTGTTCACGATCAGCCCCATCGCGCCGTCCGCCGAATGGGCGCACAGGAACACGACGCTGCCGTGGAACCGCGGGTCGCCCATGTCGGGCATCGCGATCAGCAGCTTTCCGGTCAGGTCTTCGCGGGGGGGCGGTGTGTCGGCCATATGTGACAGGATGGGCCTTCGCCCGCGCGCGATCAAGCGCCGCCCGCGCGGCGCCGCGGCCACAGCGGGCGCGGCGTCGCCAAAACGTGACTTCCCATTTCAGGCGGCGCTTCCTACCTCGGTCGGGATGATTGACGCTGCCCGCCATAGCCTCGCCGCCCTGTTCGCCTGCGCCGTCGCGCTGACCGCCACCCCGTCGCTTGCCGATTTCGAGGGGCGGACGGCGGACGACGTTGTGCAGGTGTCGCTGCTGCCCGGCTGGCGGCTGCCGAACGGCAACCACATGGCCGCGATCCACATCGCGCTGGCGCCGGGGTGGAAGACCTACTGGCGCGCCCCGGGCGAGGGCGGCGTACCCACGGTGCTGCGGCTGACCGAGGCCGACGGCGTGACCGGCATGGCGATCCACTGGCCGCGGCCGCAGGTCTTCGTCACCAACGGGATGCGCTCGATCGGCTACCGCGACGACGTGGTCCTGCCGGTGGAATTCGCGCTGAGCGGGACCGGCGCGGTGGAGATCGCCGGGCGGCTGGACCTCGGCGTCTGCCTCGACGTCTGCATGCCGGTGACGCTGGAGGTGTCGGGCGTGCTGCCGCCGGGGACGGAGCGGGTGCGCGAGATCGGGCTGGCCCTGTCGGACCGGCCCCTGACCGCGGGCGAGGCCGGCGCGGGCGCCGCGACATGCTCGGTCGAGCCGATCAGCGACGGGCTGCGGGTGACCGTGACGGCGCCGATGCCCGCGCTCGGCAACGACGAGACGCTGGTGCTGGAACACCGCGACCCGGACGTCTGGGTGTCGGAGGCGACGACCCGGCGCGACGGCGGCACGATCCGCGCCGTCGCGGACGTGGTGCCGCCCGACCACGGGCCTTTTGCCCTCAGCCGGTCGGACCTGCGGATCACGGTGATCGGCAGCCGCATGGCGGTGGAGCTGGACGGCTGCAGCGGGTGACGTGGTTTGGCGGGCCAGAGGCCCGCCCTGCGGGCCGGTGATGGCCGCAGGCGCTACGCTGGCGCGGCGCAATCCCAGGGCAATCAGGGCGTGAGATCGACGGGGGGGCCGCGCTGTCAGGACCCGCCCGTCGCCGCGGGCCGGCGCAGGACGGCATGGACGGCGACCGCCACCAGCCAGCCGGCGACACAGAGCGCGGCGGTGCCCCCCAGGAACACGGCGAAGGCCGCCATCTGGCCCGACCCCAGCGCCGCCAGCGGCCCCGCCATCGCCCCGGTCAGGAGCGCGCTGCCCAGCGTCGCGGCGAAGAGGGCGGCCACCGCCACGGCCAGCGCGCCGATGCCCAGCGCCACGCCGGGCCGCCGCGACAGGGTGCCGAAGGCGCGGCGCAGCGCGGTGACCTGCTGCTTCACGTCCTGCTGCATGGCAAGGATCGCGGGCACCACCAGCAGCACGATCACCATGCCGAAGCCCAGCCCGTAGACCAGCGTGATCACCGTGGGCCGCAGGAACTGCGCGTCCTGCGAGCCCTCGTAGAGCAGCGGCGCGAGGCCCAGCACGGTGGTCAGCGTCGTCAGCAGCACGGGCCGCAGCCGGTCGCAGGTGCCGTCGATGATGGCCGGGATCAGCCCGCGTTCCTCGGCGTATTCGTCGACCGTGGTCACCAGCACGATGGAATCGTTGATGATGATGCCCGTCATCCCGATCAGGCCCACCACGGTGAACATCGACAGCGGCACGTCCCACAGCGCGTGGCCCCAGATCGCGCCGACGAGGCCGAAGGGGATGATCGCCATGACCACCAGCGGCCGGGTCCAGCTGGCGAAGATCCAGGCGAGGACAAGGTAGATGCCGACAAGGCACAGCACGAAGCCCGTGGCCGCGTCGCCCAGAAATTCCTGCTCCTGCTCGGCCAGGCCTGACAGGCGGGTGGCGACGCCGTAGCGTTCCTCGATCCGCGGGATGATGACCTCGGCCAGCTCGGCCATGATCTCGGCGGCGCGGGCGGGGTCGTCCTCGGACAGGTCGCCGGTGACGGAGATCAGGCGCACCCCGTTCTCGCGCTGGATGGTGGAAAAGCCCTGCCGCGCGGTGACGGTCACGATGTCGGCGAGCGGCACATACTGCCCCGAGGCCGAGCGCAGCAGCGTCCGGTCAAGGAAATCGGCGGTCAGCTCGCCGGCCGGCAGCTCCACCCGGATCGCGGCGGTGCGGGGCCCGTCGGGGTAGGTCGCGGCCTCGATCCCGCCCAGCCGGTCGCGCAGCACGCGACCCAGCGCGCCGATCTCGAAGCCCAGCGCCTCGCCCTGCGGGGTCAGTTCCAGCGACAGCTCCTCACGGTCGTAGGCCATGCTGTCCTCGACGCCCGAGACCTCGGGAAAGCGCGCCAGTTGCGCCTGCAGCGATACCGCGGCCTCCTTCAGCGTCGCGGTGTCGGCGCCGTAGATCTGCACGTCGATGGCGTCGCCCCCCGGCCCGCCGCGGAAGCCGCGGAAGCTGACGGTTTCAGCCAGCGGCAACTGCCGCACCTCGTCCTGCAGATCGGCCACGAAGGCGAAGGCGGAATAGGGGCGCAGGTCGGCGTCGACCAGTTCGATGGCGATGGAGCCGAGCAGGTCGGGGTCCTTGTCGTCGACGCCGGACAGGCCGCCGCCGGTGTTGCCGCCGACCTCGGCCAGCACGTAGAGGATCGGGTTCAGCCCGTGCTCGGCCTCGAGCCGGGCGGCGACGGCCTCGGCCGCGCGCTGCATCTCGCGCATCATGGCGAGGCTGTCCTCGCGGGTCGCGCCGTCGAGCATGGCGAAGTTGCCCGAGACCGAGCTGAGTTCCGGCGCGTTGAAGAAGCGCCAGGTCACGTCGCCGCGCAGGAAGCTCGCCACCTGCGTGGACAGGAGCAGGATCATCGCCGCCAGCACCGGGTAGCGGGCCCAGATCACGGCCCGCATCGCGGGGCGGAAGGCGCGGTCCTTGATCCAGTCGAAGCCGCGGTTCACGACCCGCGAGGGCAGGTCGTACCAGTGCGTCTTGGCGGAATGCGCCAGCGCGTGGGCCATGTGGTTCGGCAGCACGAGGAAGCATTCCACAAGGCTTGCCAGAAGCACCACGATCACCGTGAACGGGATGTCGGCGATCAGGTCGCCGAAGCGGCCGCCGATGGCGATGAGGGCGGCGAAGGCGAGCACCGTGGTGATGGTGGCCGAGAACACCGGCGCGGCCATGCGGCGGGCCGCGTTCTCGGCGGCCGTGACCGGGTCCTCACCCAGATGGCGCGCGCGGTAGTCGGCGTGTTCGCCCACCACGATGGCGTCGTCCACCACGATGCCCAGCGTGATGATCAGCGCGAAGAGCGAGATCATGTTGATCGTCAGCCCCGCCACCCACATCAGCGCGATCGCCGCCGTCAGCGCCACGGGGATGCCCGCCGCGACCCAGAAGGCGGTGCGCGCGTTCAGGAACAGGAACAGCAGGCCCACCACCAGCGCGAGGCCCATGATGGCGTTGTCCATCAGGATGTTGAGCCGCCCGGTGATCGCCTCGGCTCGGGTGCGGATCAGGTCGATGGTGGTGCCGGCGGGCAGCGTCGCCTCCATCTCGGCGGCGACCCCCTCGACGAGGCGCTGGATGGCGATGGCGTCGCCGTCGGGCGAGCGGTCGACGCGGATCGAGACGGCGGGGTTGTCGCCGACGAAATAGGCGCGCTCCCGGTCCACGCCCTCGACCCGGACCACCGCGACGTCCCCGATGGTGAGGGCAGATCCGTCGGCGTTGGTGCGCAGCGTGAGCGCCGCGATCTCGGCGGCGCTGCGCTGGGCGGCGCCGGTGCGGATGCGCGCGTTGGCGGCGTCGATGTCGCCTGCCGGCGCGGTCGAGGCCGCGGCGGCGATCACCGCGGCGATCTCGGCCATCGACACGTCGTAGCGGACCAGCGAGGCCGAGGGCACCTCGACCACGGTCGAGGGGGCGGCGACGCCGCGAATGGTGGCCCGCGTCACGCCCGCGTCGAACAGGCGGGCGACGAATTCGTCGGCGAAGCGGCCCAGCTGGTCGGGCGCGACGGGGCCGGTGATGACCACGTCGGTGACGCGGTCCCACCATGCGCCGCGGCGCACCTCGGGGTCGTCCGCATCCTCGGGCAGGTCGGTGACGGCGTCGAGCGCGGCCTGCACCTCGTCGGCGCCGCGGCCCATGTCGTAGCCGGGCTCGAACTCCAGCGCGATCGAGGCGCGGCCCTCGCGGCTGGTGGCCTCGGAGCCGACGACGCCGGGCACGGCCAGCAGAACGGGCTCCAGCACGGCGACGATGGCCTCGTCCACGTCCTCCGCCCCGGCGCCCTGCCAGGCCACGACGATGTCGACCTCGTCCGAGATCACGTCGGGAAAGAACTGCGCCCGCATCTGCGGGATTGCGGCCAGCCCCGCGACCAGCATCAGCATCAGCAGCAGGTTCGCCGCGGTGCGGTGGCGGGTGAAGTAGCCGAGGATGCCGACGCCTGCGGGGGGAAGCTGGCGCATCGGTCAGCTGCCCATCCGGCTTTCGAGGCGGGCGACGACCTGCGCCGGCACCTCGTCCTGGTTCAGCTGGTTCAGGAGCCGCGCGCGCACGTCGTCGGGGATGAAGCCGTTGCCCTCGACATAGGCGATCAGCCGCGCGCGCCGCTCGGGGTCGAGCGCGATGGTCTCGGGCTCGGCGGGGGCAGCGGCGCCGGCGTCGCGGATCGGGTTCACGCGGATGCCGTCGCCCAGCACCGGGGTGCGGGCCAGCACCACCTCGCGGCCGGCCAGCCCCTCGGCGCGGATCAGCACGTCGTCGCCCTGCCGGCGCAGCAGCGTCACGGCCACGGCCTCGATCCGGTCCTCCGCGCCCAGCACCAGGATGCGGCCGTCCGAGCCATAGGCGGTGGCGGGCAGGCGGGCGACGCCCTCCAGCGGCGGCTCCTCGACCTCGACCCGAACGAAATCGCCCACGCGCAGGCCGCGCGGCGCCTCGATCCGGGCAAACAGCAGGCGGCCCGACTGCCCCTCCTCCACCGCGCCGCTTTCGCGCGTCAGCACGGCGGTCGCGGTCAGGTCGAGGCCGAACACATCCAGGATGACGCGCACCGGCGCGGCGGGGAGCGCGCCGTTGTCCCCCAAGAGCTGCGCATATTGCGCGGTCGAAATGCGGAAGGCGACCTCGAGCGCGTCGGGGTCGATCAGCCGGGCGACCTGTTCGTTGCGGTTGACCAGACGGCCGGCGACCACGTCGACCTCGGCCAGCACGCCGTCGAACTCTGCCCGCAGTTCCGTGCGCGCCAGCATCCGCTCGGCCTCGGCCAGCGCGATGCGGCGGCGGTCGAGGGCGGTTTCCGCCTGCGCCAGCCGCGCCTCGGCCTGCGCCAGCGCCTGGCGGCGGGACAGGACCGACTGCGCGGCGTTGGCGGCGGCCAGCTCCGCCTCCTCCACCGCCGAGGCGCTGCCGACGCCGCGGGCGGCGAGATCCTGCTGGCGCGCCAGCGCGCGGTCGCGCAGCTCGGCCTGGGTGCGGGCGGCGGCCACGTCCTCGCGCGCAAGCTCCAGCGCGCGGGCGGCCTCGGCCAGCTCGTTCTCGGCATCCTGCAGGTCGGCGGCGGCGGTGTCGCGGGCCGATTGCGCCTCGGCCGGGTCGATCCGCATCAGGAGCTGCCCGGCGGTCACGGCGCCGCCGTCCTCGAAGCCATCGGCCAGCGCGATCACCGTGCCCTCGGCCGGCGCGCGCAGTTCCAGCGTGCGGCGCGAGCGGACCTCGCCGAAGGCGGTCAGCACCGGTGTCTCGGTGCCGAAGGTCAGCGGCGCCACCTCGGCCGAGAACACCCGTTCGCGCACCGGCGGGCTGCCGCCGTCCTGCGCCATGCGGGTCTGCACCGCGTCCCACACGGTGTTGCCCGCCAGCGCGAGCAGGCCGGCGGTCAGCGCCAGAAGGAACAGGCCGACGAGGGCACGGCGGAAGAAACGCATCGGGTCAGGGCCTCACGGGGGTGGCTTCACACAACCTAGGCCCGCGGCGGGGCAGGTCCAAGTGACTCTGTCACCGCACACGCACGCGTGAGGCGATCACTTCCGTCGGAGGTGTTCGTCCAGCCGCGGCAGGATTTCCACGAAGTTGCAGGGCCGGTGCCGGTAGTCGAGCTGCCAGCGCAGGATCTCGTCCCAGGCGTCCCTGCAGGCGCCCGACGACCCCGGCAGCGCGAAGAGGTAGGTGCCGTTCGCCACCCCGCCGGTCGCCCGCGACTGCACGGCCGAGGTGCCGATCTTCTGGAAGGACACCATCGTGAACACGGTCGCGAAGGCCTCGATCTCCTTCTCGTAGACGTCGCGGTGCGCCTCGATGGTCACGTCGCGGCCGGTCAGGCCGGTGCCGCCCGTGGTCAGGATCACGTCGATGCCGGGATCGGCGACCCAGGCGCGCAGCTGCGCCGCGATCTCGGCGCGCTCGTCGCGCAGGATGTGGCGGGCGGCGAGGATGTGGCCGGCCGAGGTCAGGCGCTCGACCAGGAGGTCGCCCGACTTGTCCTCGGCCAGGCCACGGGTGTCGGAGACGGCCAGCACGGCGATGCGGACGGGGTGAAAGGGGCGGGTGTCGTCGATGCGGCTCATGCGCGGAGGGCCTCCCAGCCGATGCGAGCGGCAAGCGCCGCGAAGATGCCGGAGCTGGCGCCGCGCAGGCCGCGCTCGGCGCGGGGCGACTGCAGGAGCGCGCGGCCGATCCGGCCGGAGAAGACGCCGACGAGCCCGTTGATGACGAAGCCCCCCACCGCCAGCACCGCGCCGCAGGCGAGGAACTGCGGCAGGACGGGCAGGTCGGGGTCGATGAACTGGGGCACGAGGGCGAGGATGAAGAGGATGACCTTGGGGTTCGACAGGTTCACGATCAGCCCGTCGCGGAAGGCGCGGGACGAGGCGCGGACGGGGCCCTGCGCCATCAGGGGTGTGGCCCATGTCTTCCACGCGAGCCACAGGAGATAGGCCGCGCCCACCCACCTGATCGCGCCGAACAGCCACGGAAAGGCCGCGACCAGCGCGCCGAGGCCGAGACCTGCGAGCAGGACATGGACCAGCGACCCCGCCGAGATGCCAGCGGACGCGGCCAGCGCGGCCTTTGGCCCGCTGCGCACCCCCTGGGCAAAGCAGAACATCATGTCGGCCCCCGGCGTCAGGTTCAGGGCGAGCGCGGCGGGGAGGAAGGCGAGGAACAGGACCGGGTCGATCACGTCAGGCTCCGCAGGCGGGCCTTGAGGGACAGGAGGTCCTCCCAGGCCTTCGCCTTGTCGTGGGGTTTGCGCAGCAGGTAGGCGGGGTGGAACATGGGGATCGCGGGGCGGCCCATGACCTCGGCCCATTGCCCGCGCAGGCGCGTGATGCCCTTGCGGCCCATGAGCCCCTGGCAGGCGTGGTTGCCCATCAGGACGAGGATATCGGGGTCGGCAAGCTCGACATGGCGGCGCACGAAGGGGCCGAGCATCGACAGCTCCTCGGGCGTCGGGTCGCGGTTCTGGGGCGGGCGCCAGGGCAGCATGTTGGTGATGTAGACGGCCTGCGCGGCGTCCCCGGCCGTGCGCGACAGGCCGATCGCGGCGAGCATCCGGTCGAGGAGCTGCCCGGCGCGGCCGACGAAGGGCTTGCCCTGCAAATCCTCCTCCCGGCCCGGGGCCTCGCCCACGATCATCACGCGGGCGGCCGGGTTGCCGTCGGCGAAGACCAGCTGCGTCGCCGTCTGGCTGAGGGGGCAGAGACCGAAGCCCTCCATCGCGGCGCGGAGCGACGGCAGGTCGGTCGCCGCCGTGGCGGCCGCGCGCGCGACCTCGGTCGGGTCGACGGCCATGGCGGCGGCGGGCGCCGGGGCGGCGGGCGGGATGGCGGCGGGGGCGCGAGCGGGGGCACGGGCGGGGGGCGCGTCGTCCAGCGCGAAGCGGTCGACGGGGTCGTCGAGGATCGCCTCGTCGGCCCCGAGCTCGATCTGCCAGTCGAGCAGCGCCAGCGCGTCGTGGTAGCCCATGTCGTCCATGGCGCGAAGCTATGCCTGCTGGACGCCAAGGGAAAGGGGTGTCACGACTGCCCCATGCCGAAGGAACTGACCGTCACCGCCCGCTATTCCCGCAACCCCGACGCCGTGTTCGCAGATGCGCTGAGCTTCGCCGAGATGGCCGAGGCGACGCGCCGCGTGGCCGTCTACAAGGACATGCCCGAGGGCGAGATGGAGGAGGGGCGGACCTACACCCTCAACGTCACCGTCTGGGGCGTGATGCGAAACCCCAACTACCAGGTGCACGTGGAGCGCGTGGACCGCGCCGCCCGCCTCGTGCAGAGCCGGGAATTCGGCTGGATGATCCGGCAGTGGGACCACACCCTGACGGTGGAGCCGGACGGCGACGGCTGCGTCTGGACCGACCGCATCGTGATCGATTGCGGCTGGGCCACGGGCTACATGGCGTGGGTCGCCAAGGTGCTCTACCGCACGCGGCACCGCAACCGGGGCGGGCGGGACATCGCCGCGCGGATGCGGCGGGTCTGACGCCTTGCCGGGGCGCGCCCGGCGCACCTATAAGCGGGAAACGCGCACGGCCGGGGCGAGCCCATGAAGTTCAGCCAGACCCATCTCTTGGGGATCGAGGACCTCCACCCGCTGGAGATCCGCATGTTGCTGGACCGGGCCAACGTCCATGCCGAGGCCGAGCGCGGCAGCCGGCAGCACGGCCAGCCGCTCAAGGGGCTGACCCAGATCAACATGTTCTTCGAGGCGTCGACGCGGACGCAGGCGAGCTTCGAGATCGCCGGCAAGCGGCTGGGCGCGGACGTGATGAACATGGCGATGTCGGCCTCCAGCCTGAAGAAGGGCGAGACGCTGATCGACACGGCGCTGACGCTGAACGCGATGCACCCCGACCTGCTCGTCGTGCGACACCCCCATTCGGGGGCGGTCAAACTCCTCGCCGACAAGGTGACCTGCGCGGTCCTGAACGCCGGCGACGGGCGGCACGAGCACCCGACGCAGGCGCTGCTCGATGCGCTCACGATCAAGCGGGCCAAGGGCCGGCTGCACCGGCTGACCATCGCGATCTGCGGCGACATCGCCCACAGCCGCGTGGCGCGGTCGAACATCCACCTGCTCGGCAAGATGGAGAACCGGGTGCGGCTGATCGGGCCGCCGACGCTGATCCCGGCGGGCGCGGCGGACTGGGGCGTCGAGGTCTACGGCGACATGGCCGAGGGGCTGAAGGGCGCCGACGTGGTGATGATGCTGCGCCTCCAGAAGGAGCGGATGGACGGCGCCTTCATCCCCTCCGAGCGGGAATATTTCCACCGCTTCGGCCTGAACGCGGAAAAGCTGGCGCACGCCAAGCCCGACGCCATCGTGATGCACCCCGGGCCCATGAACCGGGGCGTGGAGATCGACGGCACCATCGCCGACGACATCAACCGGTCGGTGATCCAGGAGCAGGTCGAGATGGGCGTCGCGGTGCGGATGGCGGCGATGGAGCTTCTGGCCGAGAACCTGCGGGAGCGGCGGGAGAAGGGCGCGGCATGACCGAGGCGCTCTACGTCTTCGCGGTGAACGGCGACAGCGCGGTGCGGCACACCCACCTGACGCGGGCGCAAGGCGAGACGCCCGACCTGCCGCCCCTGACCGATTGGCTGGGCGCCGAGGTGGACACGGACGAGATCGAGATGTTCCCGGTCCGCGACATCGCGCCGATAAGCCTGACCGACTACGTGACCATGGCCTTCGCGCCCGAGGCGATCCCGGCGCAGGCTGCGCGCCGCATGAACGCGCTCAAGGGCAGCGTGCTGCTGGTGCCCGAGCGGGCGCTGGCTGAGGAACCCGCGCCGGGGCGCGAGGCGACGCTGATCGCCACCCTGAGCCTCGGCGCCGCCGACCATTCGGCCGACCTGCCCAAGGCGCCCGTCACCCCCATGCCCCGGCCCGCGCCGGCCGCGCCCCCCGTGGCGCGGGGCGGCGGGCAGGCGTGGCTCTGGGCGCTGGCGGCGGCGGTCGCGGTCCTCGTCCTGCTGATGGTGGTCCTGTGATGGACGATCCGATCTCCACCCGCGCGGACTTCGTGCCCGAGACGCCGCTGGAGCCGGGTGAACGGGTGCTGGCCGAACTGCACCCCGCCCGCGCGACCTACTGGCGCGAGAACGCGTGGCTTGCCGCCTTCGCGATGGCGGGCGGTATGGGCATCCTGTGGGGGATCGGCAACCCGCATGTCTGGACCGGCGCGGTGGGCGGGCTGCTGGCCATCTCGGTGCGGGCCTTCTACCTCGCCTCGGACGAGACCAGGATGCGCTGGGACCTGACCGACCGGCGGCTGCTGGGGCCCGGACGGCGGGCCATCGCGCTCGACAACATCGCCGCCGTGAACACCGTGTTCTCGGCGGTGCAGGTCGTGACAGTCACCGGCGACAAGCATCTGCTCAAGTATCAACCCGACGCCAGGGCCACCAAGGCCCGGATCGACGCCGCGCGGGGGCAGGCATGACGCAAGGGGCGGGCTGGGACGGGCTGCTGGAACCGGGCGAGACGATCCTGTGGCAGGGCCAGCCGGTGCGCGGCCTCCGCTGGCGCGACATGATCGGCGGCCGCCTGCCCATCGGCATCTTCTTCACCCTGTTCTCGCTGTTCTGGATCTGCATGGCGGTCGCCATCCTCAGCGAGATCGGCGGGCCGCTGATGGTCCTGTTCCCGATGTCGGGGCTGCCGTTCCTGGCCATCGGGCTCTACATGCTGGCGGGCCACGTCGTCTGGGACGCGATGGTGCGCGCGGGCACATGGTACACGCTGACCGACCGCACCGCCTTTGTCGCCACCGACATCCTCGGGCGGCGGCGGCTGCAGAGCTGGCGGCTGGCGGATATCGAGTCGCTCGACCTGGTGGACGGGGAGCCGGGCGACGTGCTCTTCGCAAGCTCCGCGCTGTCCTACCCCGCGCCGGTGGCGGCGACGCGGCGGAGCCGACACCGGATGGTGCGGGACGGGACGACGCAGACGGGGTTCCGCCGCATCGCCGAGGCGCGCAGGGTCTGGCGGATGATGCGCGACCGCCGCGCGGCGCTGCGGCGCACGGAAGGGGACGGGACGGAATGACGAACGCGCTGCTCAGGAACGCACGGCTGGTCGACCCCGAGGCGGGGACAGTCACCGAGGGCTGGCTCCGCATCGAGGGCGGGCGCATCGCCGAGACCGGCGCCGGCCCCCGCGCGGGCGGCATCGACTGCGGCGGCGCCTGCCTCGCGCCCGGGATCGTGGACATCGGCGTCAAGGTCGGCGAGCCGGGCGAGCGGCACAAGGAAAGCTTCCGCACCGCGGGCCGCGCGGCGGCGGCGGGCGGGGTGACCACCATGGTCACGCGCCCTGACACGGCGACGCCCATCGACACGCCCGAGGTGCTGGAATTCGTGAACCGCCGCGCCCGCGACGACGCGCGGGTCAAGGTGCGGCCGATGGCGGCGCTGACCAAGGCGCGCGCGGGCCGCGAGATGACCGAGATCGGGTTCCTGCTGGACGCCGGCGCGGTCGCCTTCACCGACGGCGACGCGGTGGCCACCGACACCAAGGTGCTGTCGCGCTGCATGACCTATGCCCGGTCCCTCGGCGCGCTGATCGTCGGCCACCCGCAGGAGCCGGGGCTGTCGGCGGGCGCGACGGTGACCGCGGGCAAGTTCGCCTCGCTCAAGGGGCTGCCGGCGGTGTCGCCCATGGCCGAGCGCATGGGGCTTGAGCGCGACCTCGCGCTGGTGGAGATGACGGGCGTCCGCTACCACGCCGACCAGGTGACGACGGTCGCCGCCCTGCCCGCGCTGGCCCGCGCCAAGGCCGCGGGGCTGGACGTGACGGCGGGCGTGTCGATCCACCACCTGACGCTGAACGCGCTCGACGTCGGCAACTACCGCACCTTCTTCAAGGTCAAGCCGCCGCTGAGGGACGAGACCGACCGGGTGGCGATGGTCGAGGCGGTGCGCGAGGGTCTGATCGACATCATCTGCTCCATGCACACGCCGCAGGATGAGGAAAGCAAGCGCCTGCCCTTCGAGGCGGCGGCATCCGGCGCGGTGGCGCTGGAAACGCTCCTGCCCGCGGCGCTGCGCCTCTACCACGCCGAGGCGCTGAGCCTGCCCGAGCTGTTCCGCGCGCTGGCGCTGAACCCGGCGCGGCGGCTCGGGCTCGACGCCGGGCGGCTGTCGGTGGGCGCGCCCGCCGACCTCGTGCTGTTCGACCCGGACGTCCCCTACATCCTCGACCGCTTCGCGCTCCACTCCAAATCCAAGAACACGCCCTTCGACGGGCAGCGGATGCAGGGCCGCGTGCTGCGCACCTGGGTCGACGGCGCGGTGGTGTTCGACCGGGTGCAGGAGATGGCCGGATGATCCCCGCGCTGGAGACCGCGCCCGCCCTGCTGGGCCTGACCGCGCTGGCCGCCTACCTGCTAGGCTCGGTGCCCTTCGGGATCGTGATGGCGCGGCTGTTCGGGCTGGGCGACCTGCGCAAGATCGGCTCGGGCAACATCGGGGCCACCAACGTGCTGCGCACGGGCAACAAGCTGGCGGCCTTCCTGACGCTGGTGCTGGACGCCGGCAAGGGCGGCATCGCCGTTCTGGTCGCCCGCGCCACGCTGGGCGAGGACGCGGCGCAGGTGGCGGGCTTCGCGGCGTTCCTCGGGCATTGCTACCCGGTGTTCCTGGGGTTCCGCGGCGGCAAGGGGGTGGCGACCTTCCTCGGCACGCTGCTGGCGCTGGCCTGGCCGGTGGGGCTGGCCGCCTGCGCGACCTGGGCCGCCGTGGCGGCGGTGACGCGGATCTCGTCGCTGTCCGCGCTGGTCGCCGCGGCCCTGAGCCCCGTCTGGGCGTTCCTGCTGGGGCGGGGCGACGCGGTCCTGCTCCTCGTCCTGCTCGCCGTCCTGATCCTGCTGCGCCACGAGGCCAACATCCGCCGCCTGGTCGCCGGGACCGAGCCGCGGATCGGCCGCAAGTCCTGACCGGGGCGCCGGGCCATCCCGGCTTTTTCCCGAACCCGCCCAGCTTCGGCCATCATTGCGCGCGACGCTCCGTCCATCCGTCGGAGTGTCAGGCCAGAGAGGGTACGAGGAGATGGGACCGATCCGCGCTATCGGCAGCTGCTACCGCAACATGTTGAACTTCTCAGGCCGCGCCCGGCGGGCGGAATACTGGTGGTTCGCCCTGTTCCTGACGCTCGTGGGTGTCGGCCTGCAGGTCGGGCTGGGGGCCTACCTCGCCGGCGACCCGGCGCTGATGTTCAGGTTGGACGACCCCGCGGCCTTCAAGGACCTGGCGGCGGTGGACGCCGATGTCCTGCCCTATGTCGGCGCGGCCGTGCTGGCGGCGTTCGTCCTGGGCTGGCTGCCCCAGCTTTCGGTGACGGTGCGCCGCCTGCACGACACCGACCGCAGCGGCTGGTTCATCTTCATGCCGCTCGTGGTCTCGGTCGGCGCGGTGGTGGCGGCGCTCTTCCTCGGCGTGGCCGGTGCGGGCGCATCGGCGGCGCTGCCGATCCTGCTGATGCTGGCCGTGGTGCCGCTGCTGGCCAACCTCTGGTTCCTCGTGGTCCTGTGCCTGCCCGGCACGGCGGGCGACAACCGCTTCGGCCCCGACCCGGTGCCGGGCCGCAGGCGCCGCGAACCCGACCACCCCGCCTTCGCCACGCGGCTGGAGCCCGCGGACCAGGCGGCCGTCGCCGCCCAGCGCAAGGCCGAGATCCGCGACTACTACCGCAAGCACGTGCTGCCGAGCATCCAGAAGGCCTGAGGCGGCCGGGCCGTCCCGCGGCCGGCCGCCCGGCGCCCCGGCTCAGCTGCCGCGACGGCCGTTGCCGGCCTGATCGGCCAGCGCGCCGCCGTCGGAATCGGTGAGGCCCGAGCCCCAGCGCCCGCCCCCGGCCGGATCGCAGGACGCGCCGCTGTCGGCGTCGGTCAGCCCGGTGAGAACCCCGGCCCGGCCGTAGCCCGCCGGATCGGCGCAGGCACCGGTGTCGCTGTCGGTGGGCCCGGACTGCGCCATCGCCCCGCGCCCGCCGGCAAGCAGCCCGAGCGTGAGCGCCCCGCCCCCGGCCGCGGTGCCGAGCAGGCGGCGCCGGCTGACCCGACGCGTGCGGATGTCGCCGTCGCGCAGCGTCGGCGTCTTGGTATCGGACATGATCGGAAGGCTCCAACGTCGGGGCGCAGCCAACCTGCGTCCCGCGTTCCGCCATGATACGCCCGCGCGGCGCGCCTGTCGCGGGAATTCCGCGTGCCGCGCGCCCGCGCTCAGTAGCTGTAGCCGGCGTAGACCTGCGTCAGGTCCCCGCCCCAGTCGCCGTGGTAATGGGCGAGCAGGTCGTCGGCGGGCACGCGGCCGGTTTCCACGCTGTCCCTCAGCGCGTTCAGGAAATGGGTCTCGTCGGGAATCATCCCGTCGGCGCCGGGCCGGGCGCGGGCCTTGAGCCCCGCCTCCGAGATCGCCAGAGCCTCGCGCGCCAGGTCGTGCATACGGATCGGCCCGACCTGCCCCTGCAGCCCGGAGACCGACGCCGCCACCCGCAGTGCCTCGCGGGTTTCGGCATCCCAGCCCTTCGCCAACTCCCAGGCGGCATCCAGCGCGCCCTGGTCGTACATCAGCCCCACCCAGAAGGCCGGCAGCGCGCAGAGCCGCCGCCACGGGCCGCCATCGGCGCCGCGCATCTCGATGTATTTCTTGATCCGCGCCTCGGGAAACAGGGTGGTCAGGTGGTCGGCCCAGTCGCTGAGCGTGGGCTTCTCGCCCGGCAGCGCGGGCAGCTCGCCCTTGAGAAAATCGCGGAAGGACTGGCCGAGCGCGTTGATGTAGGCGCCGTCGCGGTAGACGAAGTACATCGGCACGTCGAGCGCGTACTCGACCCAGGCGTCGAAGCCGAAGCCGTCGTCAAACGCGAAGGGCAACATGCCCGTCCGCGCCGCGTCGAGGTCGCGCCAGACGCGGCTGCGCCACGACTTGTGGCCGTTCGGCGCGCCGTCGATGAAGGGCGAATTGGCGAAAAGCGCGGTGGCGACGGGTTGCAGCGCCAGCGCCACGCGCAGCTTCTGCACCATGTCCGCCTCGGAGGCGTAATCGAGGTTGACCTGCACGGTGCAGGTGCGGCGCATCATGGTGGTGCCCATGGTGCCGACCTGCTGCATGTAGCCGTCCATCAGCTTGTAGCGGCCCTTGGGCATCAGCGGCATGTCCTCGTGCCGCCAGATCGGGGCCGCGCCGAGGCCGATGAAGCCGACGCCGATCTCGTCGGCCACGCTGCGCACTTCGCGCAGGTGCTCGTTCACCTCGTCGCAGGTCTGGTGGATGGTCTCGAGCGGCGCGCCCGACAGCTCCAGCTGCCCGCCGGGTTCCAGGCTGACGTTGGCGCCGCCCTTCTGCAGGCCGATGATGTTGCCGCCCTCCAGCACCGGCGCCCAGCCGAAGCGGTCACGCAGGCCCTCCAGCACGGCCTTGATCGAGCGCGGGCCGTCATAGGGCAGCGGGCGCAGCGTGTCGCGGCAATAGCCGAACTTCTCGTGCTCGGTGCCGATGCGCCACTGGTCCTTCGGCTTGCAGCCCGAGGCGAGGTATTCGGCCAGCTGCTCGTACCGCTCGATCGGGCCGCCGCCGGACTGGGGGATGGACATGGGGGTCTTCTTCCGCGCTCAGGATCACCGGGGCCGAGACGTGGCCCGGTGGGGTCACTCTGTCAAGGCGGGAACGGTCTGCCGCCGCCACAGGGTCTGTGTGCCCGTCCGCACCGACTGGCGCGCGGACAGCAGGCGCTGGGCGCCGAGGCCCGGCAAGGCGGTGAAGGCGTCGAACAGCGCCTCGGCCCCCGCGGCGTCGACGGGAATCACCAGAAGCTGGCCGGGCTCGGTCAGCACCCAGGCGGCGCGGCCGTCCTCGTCGCGGCGCAGCGACAGCGAGGTCAGTTCGCGCACCGACACCGCGCCGCCCGTCACCGGGCCCATGTAGAGGATGCGCCCCTCGACCACCCGCACCACGCCCGGCCCCTGCCCGCCCGGGGCGAAGCGCGCGCGGCGGATCGCCGGGACGAGGGCGATCGCGGCCAGCGCGGCCAGCACGTAGCCCGCGCCCTGCAGGACCGGGCCGGGGCTGGTGGCGATCCAGAGGCCCAGCGCGACGAGGCCGAGGGCGGCGATCACCTCGCGCCAGCGCCGCAGGACGGCGGCGGCCTCGGGGCGGAGAAAGCCGCTCATCGCCAGTCGCCCAGCGTGGCCTGCACCAGCGCCAGCGCGGCGACGGCGGCGGTATCGGCCCGCAGGATGCGGGGGCCGAGGGGCAGGATCGTGACGAAGGGCAGCGCGCGCAGGCGGGCGCGCTCGGCGGGGGAAAAGCCGCCTTCGGGGCCGATCAGGATGGCCGCTCCTCCGCCCGGCCGGACGTCATCGCCCGGGTCCGCGACAAGGCTCGGCAGAGCCGCGGAGCTGCCGGCCTCGGCCTCGTCGCAAAGGATCAGGCGGCGGTCCCCGGGCCAGGCCGCCAGCACCGCGTCGAGCTTGCGCAGCGCCTCGACCGGCGGCACCACGGTCGCGCCGCACTGTTCCGCCGCCTCGACGGCATGGGCCTGCAGCCGGTCCTGCCGGGTGCGCTCGGCGTTGGTGAAGTCGGTCTGCACCGGCAGGATGCGCGACGCCCCCATCTCCACCGCCTTCTCGACGATGAAATCCGTGCGCGCCTTCTTGATCGGCGCGAACAGGAGCCACAGGTCCGGCGGCGGCTGCAGCGGCGCCGTCTGCGCCTCGCACAGCAGCTGCCCGCCGCGCTTGCCGGCGGCCTCCACCACGGCCCGCCATTCACCGTCGCGCCCGTTGAACAGCGCCACGGCATCGCCCGGCCCCAGCCGCATCACGTTGAACAGGTAATTCGCCTGCTCCCGCGACAGGTCGACCGTTTGCCCCGCGCGCAAGGGCTGGTCTACAAAGAGGCGTATCCGGGGGCGGTCCGACATGGGGGCGAGACTATGAGCGAGGTCGGCGGAACGCCAGAGGGTCAGGTCGCCGACGCGGTGCGCGGCAACTGGGTCGACCGGCTCGCGCCGCCGGCGACGCGGCCCTACCTGCGCCTCAGCCGCGCCGACCGGCCGATCGGGACCTGGCTCTTGCTGCTGCCCTGCTGGTGGGGCCTGTTCCTGGCCGCGGCCTCGGACGGCGGGGGCCTCGGGGCCTACGACCTGTGGCTCTTCGCGGGCTGCGCCATCGGCGCCTTCCTGATGCGGGGCGCGGGCTGCACCTGGAACGACATCACCGACCGTGACATCGACGCCGCGGTCACGCGCACCCGGTCCCGCCCGATCCCGTCGGGGCAGGTCACGGTGAAGCAGGCGCTGGCCTGGCTGGTGGCGCAGTCGCTGGTCGCCTTCCTGATCCTCCTGACCTTCAACCTGAATGCCATCCTGCTCGGAATCGCGTCGCTGGCGACGGTCGCGGTCTACCCCTTCGCCAAGCGCTTCACCTGGTGGCCGCAGGTGTTCCTCGGGCTCGCCTTCAACTGGGGCGCGCTGCTCCTGTGGACGGCGCAGGCCGGCAGCCTCGGCTGGCCGGCCGTGCTCCTCTACCTCGGCGGGATCAGCTGGACGCTGTTCTACGACACGATCTACGCCCACCAGGACCGCGAGGACGACGCGCTGATCGGCGTCAAGTCCACCGCGCGTCTCTTCGCCGAGAACACCGGCCTCTGGCTGCGCGGTTTCCTGATCGCCACCGTCCTGCTGCTCGGCCTCGCGGCCCTGATGGCGCTGGGTCAGGCGTCGATCCTGGCGCTGGTGCTGGCGCTGGCGGGGATCTGGGGGATGGGCTGGCACATGCTGTGGCAGCTGCAGCGGCTCGACATCGACGATCCGGGCGTGTGCCTGCGGCTGTTCCGGTCGAACCGGGACGCCGGCCTGATCCCTGCGCTGTTTTTCGCTCTCGCGGCGCTGGCTTGATTGAACCCGCGGGCGGGAGCCTGTAACCCCGTCGCAACGCCGCAAGGCCCCCCTGCCGAACCGATCCATGATCCGCAGCCCTCTCCTCCTCACCCTCGGTGCCTTCGTCCTTGCGGGCGCGCTCGCCGTGGTGACCGCCGGCTTCCTCGCGCTGACGATGGAGCGGCGCTCGATCGAGGCGGTGGACACCATCCTGGACGCGGGCGGCATGGCCTGGGTCGAGGTCGACGCCGACGGGCTGCGGGTGTTTCTCGACGGCACCGCCCCGAGCGAGGCCGCGGCCTTCCGCGCCGCCTCGACGGCGGGCACGGTGGTCGATGCCGACCGGGTGGTGAACCGGATCGAGGTCGCCCGCCGCGAGGCCGTGGCGCCGCCGCGCTTCTCGGTCGACGTGCTGCGCACCACCGACGGGATCCAGGTGATCGGTCTGGTGCCGGCGGCGACCGGGGTGGAGCCGATCACCGGCGCCATCGCCGAGATCGCGAACGGGCTGGAGGTGGCGAACCTTGTCGAGACCGCCGATTTCCCCGTCCCCGCGACCTGGGAGACGGCGCTGGCCTACGGGCTCCGGGCGATGCAGGCGCTGCCGCGGTCCAAGGTCACCGTCTATGCCGACCGGGTCGAGGTGCAGGCCATCGCCGAGAGCGCCGAGCAGCGCACCCGCTTTCTCCAGACCCTGCAGGGCAACCAGCCGTCCGGGGTCGAGGTGGTGCTCGACATCTCGGCGCCGCGGCCGGTGATCACGCCTTTCGCCCTTCGCTTCGCCATCGATGCCGGGGGCGCGCGGTTCGAGACCTGCGTGGCCGACACCGTCGCCGCGCGGGACCGCATCCTGGCCGCGGCCACGGCGGCGGGGGCCGCGGGGCCGCTGACCTGCGTGGTGGGCCTCGGCGTGCCCTCGCCGCAATGGGCCGACGCGGTGACGGCCGGCATCGGGGCGCTTGCGGGGCTTGGCGCGGGGACCATCGCCTTCTCGGATGCGGACGTGACCCTGATCGCGGCCGAGGGCACCGGGCAGGACGAGTTCGACCGGGTGATCGGCGAGCTGGCCGCCGCGCTGCCCGACGTGTTCTCGCTGGAGGGCGTGCTGCCGCAGACGGTCAGCGAGACGTCGGCCGCCAGCGCGGGGCCGGCCCGGCTGATCGCGACGCTGGAGTCCGGGGGGCGGATGCAGCTGCGTGGGCGGCTGCCCGAGGGGCCGGTGGGCCGTTCGGTCGAGGCCTTCGCCCGCGCCCTGTTCGGCGGCCAGACCACCGACATCGCCACGCGGCCGGTGTCCGACCTCCCCGAGGGCTGGGCGGTGCGGGCGATGGCGGGCCTCGAGGCGCTGTCGCAGCTGAACGACGGCACGATGACGCTGGAGCCCGAGACGCTGATCCTGCGCGGCAACACCGGCAACCCCGAGGCGGTGTCGGACCTGACGCGCTTCCTGAGCGCGGAGCTGGGCCAGGCGGCGGCTTTCGAGCTGCAGGTGACCTACCTCGAGGCGCTGGACCCGATCGCCTCGCTGCCCTCGCCCGAGGAATGCGTGGAGCGGGTCCGGGAGATCCAGGCCGAGACCAAGATCATCTTCGACCCCGGCTCGGTCGAGATCAACGAGGCCGCGGGCGAGATCCTCGACCGCATCGCCGCGGTGCTGCCCGACTGCCGCCACGTGCGGATGGAGATATCGGGCCACACCGACAGCCAGGGCCGCGAGGAAATGAACCTGAACCTCAGCCAGTCCCGCGCCGACGCGGTGCTGAACGGGCTGCTCGCGCGCAACGTGCTGGTGTCGAACCTGACCGCGCAGGGCTATGGCGAAAGCCAGCCGATCGCCTCGAACGAGACCGAGGAGGGCCGCGAGCAGAATCGCCGGATCGAGTTCCGGCTGCTGACCGAGGCGACCGTGGGCGGCGACCCGGAGGAGGATCTGGCCGAGGGTGCGGCCGAGGGCGGCGCCGCGGAGCCGGGCGCCCGTCCGACGCCGCGGCCCGACAGCGTGGTCGAGGCGGCGGCGCGCGCCGCGGAAGAGGAGTAGCGCCGATGAACCGGCTGGAATTCGTCATCGCCATCGCGGCGATCCTGTTCGTGGCCTTCGTGCTGGGCTGGCTGGCGCACTGGCTGCTGGCGCGGTTCAACCAGGTGTCGAGCGCCGACCTGAACGAGATGGAGGCGCTGGCCAAGGCGCTGCACGACGCCGAGGAGACCCGCGACCAGGCCATCGCCTACCTGCAGCAGCGCGAGGCCGAGCTGACCGGCCAGCTCAGCCAGACCGAGGCCGAGCTGCGCGCGGCGATGGACGGGCTGCGCGAGGCGCGGCACGAGTCGGAAGAGCTGCGGATCTACATTGAGCGGATGAACCAGGGCCAGGGCTGAGCCCGTGGTGAGGGCGCTGGGGGGCCAGCCCCCCGTCGCCTTTGGCGACTCCCCCCGGAGTATTTTCGAAGCAAAGATGAGGGGGCCTGCGCCCCGATCGGACTCAGCCGCCGCGCGACCAGCGCGCCAGCGCGTCCTCGTCCTCGTCGCGGGCGGCGACCCAGGCGGCGCCCTTGGCGGTGACTTCCTTCTTCCAGAACGGGGCGCGGGATTTCAGGTAGTCCATCAGGAACTCGGCCCCGGCGAAGGCGTCGGCGCGGTGGCGGGCTGCGGTGGCAACCATCATGATCGGGTCGGCCGCCTTCAGCGGGCCATAACGGTGCAAGATCATCGCATCCGTCAGCCCGAAGCGGGCGATGGCTTCGTCGCGGATGGCAGAGAGCGCGGCCTCGGTCATGCCGGGGTAGTGCTCGATCTCCATCACCTCGAGCGTGCCGTCGGCGAGGTCGCGGGTGATGCCGGAAAAGCTGACCACCGCGCCCGCGCCGGGGACGGTTGCGGCGAAGGCGTTGAGCTCGGCGCCCATGTCGAAGGGCGCCTGCTGCACGCGGACGGGGGCGGGCATGGCCCTCAGCCCCCGGTCATCGGCGGGAAGAAGGCGACCTCGCGCGCGCCGGACAGCGCGGCGTCGAACTCCACCAGCTCGTGGTCCACCGCGGCGCGGATCGCCCCGGTGTCGGAGAAGGCGTAGGCGTAGCCTTCGTCGCGGGCGCGCAGCTCGGCGATCAGGTCGGCGACGGTGGCGGCCTCGGTCTCGACCTGCTCGGCGGCCGTGCCGACACGCTCGCGGAGCCAGGCGAAGTAGCGGATGTCGAGTTTCATGCCGGGTCCCTCAGGTAAGGCAGGGCCTTGCGGAAATAGTCGAAGCCGGTGACCAGGGTCAGCCCCGCGGCGAGCCACAGGAGCACAAGCCCCCCGTAGGAGGTGAGCATCAGGCCGTTGTATTTCCAGATCAGGCCGACGCTGTCGTCGATGTCGCCATTCAGGATGCCCGACACGATCTCGCCGTTCATGCCGAAGGTCTGCATGATGAAGTAATGGTCGAACAGGCCCCAGGCGAACAGCATGGTGATGGCCACCATCTGCACCATGGTCTTCCACTTGGCGAGCGGGGTCACCTTGAGCGTCGCCGCCTGGTGGCCGAGGAATTCGCGCAGCCCCGAGACGAAGACCTCGCGGAACAGGATCGCGACGACGGGGATCAGGGTCCAGCCGGTGATGCCGTGCAGCCCGAGGACCACGGCCAGCGCGATGACCACCACGGCCTTGTCCGCGATCGGGTCGAGCATCGCGCCGAAGCGGCTGATGAGCTGGTAGCGGCGGGCGTACCAGCCGTCGACGTAGTCGGTCAGCGAGGCCGACAGGAACAGGATCATCGCCACCCAGTCGGCCCAGGGCCGCGGCAGCAGCAGGAAGACCAGCCCCACCATGGGGGCCGCGATCATCCGCGCGACGGTCAGGATGTTTGGCAGTGTCCAGCGCATGGCGCAGGTGTAGCGCGGGCGCAGGGGGGATGGAAGCGCGAGGGAGGCCGCCCTTACCCGCGCTCGTGGAAATAGTCGTAGATCTTCTGCGCCAGCCCCTCGTTGATGCCCTCGACCGCGGTCAGGTCGGAGAGGTTGGCGCGGCTGACCGCCTTGGCGCTGCCGAAATGGGCGAGCAGCGCGCGCTTGCGTGTGGCGCCGACGCCGGGGATGTCGTCGAGCGGCGTGGCGCTGACCGCCTTGGCGCGTTTCGCCCGGTGCGCGCCGATGGCGAAGCGGTGCGCCTCGTCGCGCAGGCGCTGGACGAAGTAGAGCACCGGGTCGTTGCGTTTCAGCGCCATCACCGGCTGGCCGGGGCGGTGGAACTCCTCCTTGCCCTGGTCGCGGTCGATGCCCTTGGCGACGCCGATGAAGGGCACGTCGTCGAGGCCGAGGTCGTCCATGATCTCCTGCACGGCGCTGACCTGCCCGGCGCCGCCGTCGATCAGCAGCAGGTCGGGCCACGCCTCGGTCTCGCGGTCGGGGTCTTCCTTGAGCAGGCGCTGGAAGCGGCGGGTCAGCACCTCCTTCATCATGCCGAAATCGTCGCCGGGGGTCAGCTCGTCGCCGCGGATGTTGTACTTGCGGTACTGGGATTTCAGGAACCCGTCCGGCCCCGCCACGATCATCGCGCCGACGGCGTGGGCGCCCTGGATGTGGGAGTTGTCGTAGACCTCGACCCGGCGGGGGGGGGCGTCCAGCCCGAACGCCTCGGCCAGCCCCTCCAGCAGCACCGCCTGCGCCTGCCCCTCGGCCATGCGGCGCGCGAGGCTTTCGCGGGCGTTGCGCATCGCGCTGTCCACCAGTTCGGCCTTTTCGCCGCGCTGGGGCACCAGCAGCTCGACCTTGCGGCCCAGCTTCTGCGACAGGGCGTCGGCCATCAGGTCGGGGTTCTCGACCGGGTGGGACAGGATGATCTGCCGCGGCGGGTCCTTCTGGTCGTAGAACTGGCCGAGGAAGGCCTCGAGCACCTCGGGCGGCTCGATGTCGGGGCCGATCCGGGGGTAGTAGTCGCGGTTGCCCCAGTTCTGGTTGGCGCGGATGAAGAACACCTGCACGCAGGCCTGCCCGCCCTCCATGTGGAGCGCGATCACGTCGGCCTCGGACACGCCGCGGGGGTTGATGCCCTGGGCCGACTGCACGGTGGTCAGCGCGCGGATGCGGTCGCGGAGCGCGGCCGCGCGCTCGAACTCCATCGCCTCGGCGGCCTCGGCCATCTGGGCGGCGAGCTGCGCCTGCAGCTCGGTGGTGTCGCCCTTGAGGAAGCGCACGGCGTCGGAGACCGCGGCGCCGTATTCCGCGGCGCTGATGTAGCCGGTGCAGGGCGCGCTGCAGCGCTTGATCTGGTAGAGCAGGCAGGGGCGGGTGCGGCTCTCGAACGTCGCGTCGGTGCAGTTGCGCAGCAGGAACACCTTCTGCAGCTGGTTCAGCGTGCGGTTCACCGCGCCGGCGCTGGCGAAGGGGCCGAAATACTCGCCCTTTTCCGTCTTGGCGCCCCGGTGCTTCTTGATCTGCGGGAAGGCGTGGGTGCGGCTGACGAGGATGTTGGGGAAGGACTTGTCGTCGCGCAGGAGCACGTTGTAGCGCGGCTTGAGCTGCTTGATCAGGTTCTGTTCGAGCAGCAGCGCCTCGGTTTCCGTCCGCGTGGTGAGGAACATCATCGAGGCGGTCTCGCGGATCATCCGCGCGATCCGGGGCGAATGGCCCGAGGGCTTGGCGTAGTTCGAGACGCGCTTCTTCAGGGCGCGGGCCTTGCCGACGTAGAGAACGCGGCTCTGGGCATCGAGCATCCGGTAGACGCCCGGCGAATTGTCGAGCGTCTTGAGGTAGGACTGGATCACCTCGTGGCCCGTTTCGGGGCCGGTTTCGGCGTCGGTGTCAGGCGTGTTGGACATGTTGGGCGGGGCCTGCGCGATTCCCGGTCTGGCTGCACCGGAAAACGGGGTTGATCAAGGGGTCAGCTTTCCACGAAACCTGTGGATAAGCTTGCGGAGAAATCTTGGGCGGGCGGAAATTTTCCTTGTTCCTAGGCTGGTTCTGCGACTTGCCTAAAATTTAGGCGATTATTCAAGACGTTGTTTTTGCTAGAAATTTTTTTCCGAACGCAGCTACATCGCAGGGTTGTTACCCAACGTTAACAAAAGCTTCACACGGACGGGCCCAGTGGAAAACTGTCGGTTTCAGCTGAAACGAGGCGCTATTCGACGCCCAGGACGTCGGGGGTCTGCCAGGCGAGGTGCTGGCCGCCGTCGACGCAGATCAGCTGCCCGGTGACGGCCCGCGCGACCAGGAAGTAGCGCAGCGCGTCGCAGATGCCCTGCGGGTCGGCCCCGCGGCCCAGCACGGTTGCCGCGCGCTGCCGGGCGAAGTGGTCGGCGGACTGGCGCGCGCCCTGCAGGGTCGGGCCGGGGCCGATGGCGTTGACGCGGATCTTCGGGGCCAGCGCCTGCGCCGAGGTGCGGGTCAGCGCCCAGAGGCCCATCTTGGCGATGGTGTAGGTCATGAACTCTGGCGTCAGCTTGTGCACCCGCTGGTCGATCATGTTGACGACGAGGCCCTGTGCCTGCGGCTCGCCGTTTTCGTCGGTCAGCGGGTCGGGGATCTGCGCGGCCAGCGCCTGGGTCAGCACGAAGGGCGCGCGCAGGTTCGATTCCATGTGCCGGTCCCAGCTGGCCCGGGTGGCGGTGTGGATGGTGTCGTAGTCGAAGATCGAGGCGTTGTTGATCAGGACGGTGATCGGCGCGCCCAGCGCCTCGGCGGCGCGGGGCAGGAGCGCCTGGGTCTCGGCCTCGACGGTGAGATCGGCCTGCAGGGTGACGGCGCGGACGCCCAGCGCGCGCACCTCCTCGGCGGCCGTGGCGGCCTCCTCGGCGCTGCCGGCGTAGTGGATCGCGACGTCGTGCCCGGCGCGGGCCAGTTCCAGCGCCATGGCGCGGCCGAGGCGCCGGGCGGCGCCGGTGACGAGGGCGGTCATCGGGAATTCCTCACGCAAGGACCATCAGGAGATAGATGACATAGAGCGCGGTGAACCCCGCGCCCACCAGCCGGCCCATCGGCCAGCTGCGGAACACGAAGGGCGCCAGCACCAGCGAGGCCGCCAGCATCACCCAGAGGTCGAAGCGCAGGATCTCGGGGTCGACCGGGATCGGCCCGACCAGCGACGCGATGCCGATGATGCCGAGCAGGTTGAACATGTTCGACCCGATCACGTTGCCCAGCGCCACGTCGGCGTGGCGGCGGAGCGCGGCCATCACCGTGGTCGCCAGTTCCGGCAGCGAGGTGCCGATGGCGACCAGCGTCAGGCCGATCACCGTCTCGCTGACGCCGAACTCGCGGGCGATGGCGACCGAGCTGTCCACAAGCAGGTCGGCCCCGAGCGGCAGGCCGACGAGACCGAGGCCGAGGTAAAGGCCGATCTGCCACCAGGGCATGTCGGGGTCGGCCTCCTCCAGCTCGTCCGGCTCGGGCGCGCCGTTGGCGGCGCGGCGATGCGCCTGCGCGGCGCGGGCGGCGTCGACGAGGATCAGGACCAGGACGCCAGCGAGGATCAGGCCGTGCCACCACGTGAACGGCCCGGCAAAGGCCAGCGCGATGAACAGGAGCGTGCCCGCGATCATGAACAGGTAGCTGCGGCGCGTGTCGCTGCCGGCGGACAGGCCGAAGACCAGCGCCGGCAGGCCGAGGATCAGGAGCACGTTGGCGGTGTTCGACCCCACCACGTTCCCGAGCGCCAGCCCCGGCACCCCGTCGAGCACCGCCTTGATGGAGATCAGCAGCTCGGGCGCCGAGGTGCCGAAGGCGACGACCGTCAGGCTGACGATCAGGGCGGGGATGCCGAGCCGCAGGCTGAGGTTCACCGCCCCCTTCACCAGCACGTCACCGGCAAGCAGCAGGATGACGAGCCCGAGGGTCGCGTAGAGGAATTCCAGGATCACGGTCTCAGCCTTGTCCCTTGGTGCAGTGGCGGCAGGGACCGCCGCGCAGGTTGTAGCGCCCGCAGTCGGGGCAGAGGCGCGGTTTCGGCAGGCCGCCGGCCCGGTCGCCGCGACGCCCGATGCGCGGCCAGCGCAGGCGGCCGAACATGGCGAGTACCGCCATGAAGATCAGGAACAGGCTGACGATCTTGAGCATCACGAGAGGCCGAACCGGGACCACAGGGCGCGGTCCTCGATCCCGGCGGTCATCTCGGCGGCAAGGCCGGCGCCAAAGCGCTGGAACAGGCCGCGCCGCGCGCCGTAGTCGCGGAAGCGGACCTTGTCGCCGTAAAGCGCCTTCATCTTCGGGACGAGGTGGGCGATGCCGTCGGCCAGCCCCAGCTCGACCGCGCGGGCGCCGACCCAGAATTCGCCGGTGAACAGGTCCTCGGCCTCGCTCAGCCGGGCGCCGCGGCGGGCGCGGACATGGGCGATGAAGCTGTCGTGGATCTGCCGTTGCAGGCCCAACAGGCGCTCGACGTCCTCGGGGCGTTCCGGGCGGAAGGGATCGAGCATCGACTTGTCCTTGCCGGCGGTGTGGACGCGGCGCTCGATGCCGAGACGCGCGATCGCCTCGTGCAGGCCGAAGCCCGCCGAGATCACGCCGATCGAGCCGACGATCGAGCTGTCGTCGACCCAGATGTCGTCGGCGGCGCAGGCCAGCCAGTAGCCGCCCGAGGCCGCGACGTCCTCGACGAAGGCATGGACGGGGAGCTTCTTTTCCGCGGCCAGCCGGCGGATGCGGGCGGCGATGAGCGAGGATTGCGCGGGGCTGCCCCCGGGCGAATTCAGCACCAGCGCGACGGCGGCGGGCTTGCCCTTGGCAAAGGCCCGCTCGATGGCGGGGGCCAGCGCGCTGTCGCTGAGGGTGCCGCCACGGGCCGAGGCGGCGATCACGCCCGAGAGGCGGATCACCGAGACGGTCGGGTCCTTGGCGACGAACGGGATGAAGCGCTTCATGCAGCGCGACATAGAGTGCGGGTCGGCGGGGAACAAGGCGCAGGCCGCGCGGCGGCCGGGGAATGTGCCCTGCCGGCACCGCGCCGCGGCCTACCCCCTGGCCAGCGCGCGCTTGAAGGCGGGGCGGTCGCGCATCATGGCGATGTGCTCGCGCAGGCGGGGTTGGGTGATCTCGAACTTGGCGTTGATGGCCCAGCCGCCGCAATGCGCGAACAGGATGTCGGCGATGGTCATGGTCTCGCCCATCAGGAAGGGGCCGTCCTCGGCCATGCGGCTGACGAGATGGGCCTCGGCGCGGGCGAATTCCCAGCGCAGGCTGTCCTTGATCTGCGGCAGGCGGAGGTCCTCGGGCAGGACGAAGCTGTGCTTGGCCGCCGACCAGAGGGTCGCGTCGACCTCGTCGAGAATGAGGTGGGTCAGGCTGTCCTGCCGGGCGCGGTCGATCGTGCCGGCGGGGAAGGTCAGGGCGCCGTGGCGGTCGGCGAGGAAGGTCATGATGGCGACCGAATCGGTGATCGGCACGCCGTCCACGACCAGCACGGGCACCTTGCCCGCGGGGCTGATGCGGGTGACGGCCTCGGAGCGCGGCGGGGCGTCGACGTGCTCGTAGGGAACGCCCAGTTCCTCCAGCGTCCAGAGCACGCGCATCGCGCGGCTGCGCACATTGCCGATCAGGGTGTACATGCCGGGCTCCTCCTGCCTGCCGTTGCGGCGGCATAGGGCCCGCGCGGCCGGGCGGCGTCAAGATGCGCCGGCACTACCGGCGCGGCATCATCGCAAGGCGAATGAGCGCGCGTTCCATCAGCGCCATCTGCGGCGCGGACTGGGCCGACCGCAGCGTCAGGTCGGTCTCGACCAGCAGGCTCAGGGCCTGCTCCAGCTTGTCGCGGCCCCAGCGCTGGGCCTGCCGCAGCATCCGGTCGCGGCGGGGGCCGAACACCGGCGGGCGCTGCGCCTGCAGGCCGGCGGCGGGGCCGCCCGGGTGGCAAGCGGCGGCGTGCAGCGCGCGGAAATGGCGGGTCGCGGCGATGCAGAGGCTGACCGGCGTGACCCCCTGCCCGGACAGGCGGGCGAGGATCGGGCCGATGGCCTGCTGGTCGGCCTCGGCGGCGGCGTTCACGATGTCGTCTAGCGCGGCCTCGAGGGTGAGGGGCGCCACGGCGGCGATGTCGGCGGGGCTGACGGGGCTGGCGTCGCCGCGCTTGTAGAGGCCGAGCTTTTCCACCGTCTGGCGCAGGTCGCCGGGGGGCAGGCTGCGGGCGAGCGTCTCGAGGTCCTCCATCGCGGCGCGGGGCACCTCGGGCAGGCCCGCCTCGGCCAGCAGCGCCTCGATCTCGGCGCGGGAGGGGGGCTCGTCGTAGATCGCGGCGGCCCGCGCGGTCGGGTGCTTCTCGAACAGGACCCGAAGGGCAGATTTCGCGGTCAGCCGGGCGGCCGTGGCGACGATCTGCGCATCGCCCGGGCGCCATTCGGCCAGCGCGGCCTCGAACACGGGCGCGAGGCCGTCGGTCGCGCCCTCGACGAAGACGGCGCGGGGGCCGGGGAAGAAGCCGACCGCCTTGACCGCGTCGATCAGCTGGGCGGGGTCGGAGCGCAGGTCGGCGGCGGCGAGGCGGGCGAGCCGCATCTCTTCCTCGGCGCCGGGGCCGAGCAGGGATTTCAGGAGTTCCTGCCGGCGGTCGGCGACGCGCAGCGCGTCGTCGCCGAAGATCAGGCAGCCCGCCGCGGCCGGATCGGGCCTGCGGACATACGGCGCGACGTCGCGGCCCTGGAGCTTCATGCCCAGCTGGCCGCGCCGGCGAGCAGGCGCGAGACGAGCTGGTCGGCCAGCGCCACCATCAGCCGGTCCTCGGCGTCGCGGCGGGCGGCGGCGGTGGCGACCGGCGAACCGGTCGTGGAATAGGCGGTGAAGGTCGAGACCTCGCCCGCCTGCACCTGCAGGTCGGTGGCGACCTCGGTCACGCGGAACCGCAGGCTGCCGTTCAGGTTGACGCGGGTGATGTCGTCGGTGCCGGTGATGGCGAGGTCGCGCTGCGAGGTGGCGATCTCGTAGCTCAGCCGGTGGGTGGGCGCCTGCGACCGGCCCAGCCGGTCCTCGAGCCGGGCGACGAGGACGAAGCCCAGCCGCGTGTCCGGCGCCGCGATGGCGAGCCGCCCGCGCACCGCGGTGCCCGGCCCCCCCGGCGCATAGACCGGGGTGAAGCCGCAGGCCGCGAGCGGGGCTGCGGCCAGCAGCAGGAGCAGGGTGCGGCGGTCAGACGACGACATTCACGATCCGGCCCGGGACGACGATGAGCTTCTTGGGCTGGCCGCCGGCCAGCGCCTTGACCACAGCGTCGTCGGCGAGCGCGATCTTTTCAACCTCTTCCTTGGCGGCGTCGCGGGGCACGGTGATTTCCGACCGGCGCTTGCCGTTGATCTGGATCGGCAGGGTCACGGTGTCGGAGACCAGCATCGCCTCGTCCGCCTTGGGCCAGGGGGCGTTGGCGACCAGGCCCGCGCCGCCGAGCATCGCCCAGATCTCCTCGGCGAGGTGCGGGGTCATCGGCGACATGAGCTGGGCCAGCGTCTTCATCGCGCTGCGTTTCGCGGCCGAGCCGGCCTGCGATTTCTGCAGCGTGTTGGTGAAGGCGTAGAGCTTGGCGATGGCGGCGTTGAAGCCGAAGCTCTCGATGCCGTTCGTGACGTCGAAGATGGTCTTGTGCATCTCGCGCAGGAGCGCCTCGTCGGCCTCGGGCGAGCCCTCCTCGGTGCTGGCGGCGATGTCGGTGGCGATCCGGTGGACGCGGGCGAGGTGCTTGTTCGTCGCCTCGGCGCCGGCGGCGGTCCATTCCACGTCGCGCTCGGGCGGCGAATCGGACAGCACGAACCAGCGCGCGGTGTCGGCGCCGTAGGTCTCGATGATGTTCACCGGGTCGACGACGTTCTTCTTGGATTTCGACATCTTGGCCGAGGGGATGATCTCGGCCTCGGTGCCGTCCTTGAGGAACGCCTTCCCGTCCCGCAGCTCCACCTCCTCGGGGAAGTGGTAGACCGGGCGGCCGGCCTCGTCGCGGGTCTGGTAGATCGCGTGGGTCACCATGCCTTGGGTGAACAGCGCGTCGAAGGGTTCGATGCTCTTCTCGGGCAGGTGGCCGCAGATCTGCATCGCCCGCGCGAAGAAGCGGGAATAGAGCAGGTGCAGGATCGCGTGCTCGATGCCGCCGATGTACTGGTCGACGTTCATCCAGTAGGCGGCCTCGGCCATGTCCGTCGGCGTCGCCGCGTGGGGCGCGGTGAAGCGGGCGAAGTACCACGACGAATCGACGAAGGTGTCCATCGTGTCCGTCTCGCGCTTGGCCGGCTTGCCGCAGCGCGGGCAGGGCGTGTCGCGCCAGGTGGGGTGGCGGTCGAGCGGGTTGCCGGGCACGTCGAAGCCCACGTCCTTGGGCAGTTCGACCGGCAGGTTTTCCTTCTTCTCGGGCACCACGCCGCAGTCGGCGCAATGGACCACGGGAATCGGGCAGCCCCAGTATCGCTGGCGGGAAAGGCCCCAGTCGCGCAGGCGGAACTTGGTCACGCCGTGGCCGACGCCCTTCGATTCGCAGAACGCGATGGCGGCCTCGATCGCGGTCTCGCCGGTGGCTTCCTCGTCCCAGGCGAAGGGCAGGGTCCAGCGCACGGTCTCGGATTTCGGGGGCACATAGGCCGCGCCGCCGTCCTCGGGCGTCACGTGCTCGCCCCGGAGCGGCACGAAGGTCGAGATCACGGGCAGGTGGTATTTCCGCGCGAAGTCGAGGTCGCGCTGGTCGTGCGCCGGGCAGCCGAAGATCGCGCCGGTGCCGTAGTCCATCAGGATGAAGTTGGCGATGTAGACCGGCAGTTCCCACGCGGTGTCAAAGGGATGGCGCACGCGCAGGCCGGTGTCGAAGCCCAGCTTCTCGGCCTTCTCGATGGCCTCCTCGGTGGTGCCGCCCTTGCGCGCGAGGGCGCAGAACTCCGCCACCTTGGGGTCGTGCGCCTCGAGCTCCTTGGCGATGGGGTGGTCCGGCGAGATGCCGACGAAGGACGCGCCCAGCAGCGTGTCGGGCCGGGTGGTGTAGACCTCGACCCGGTCGTGGCCGCGGGTGGGCTCCACCAGGCCAAAGGCGAATTGCAGCCCGCGCGACCGGCCGATCCAGTTCGCCTGCATCAGCTTGACCTTGGCCGGCCAGTCGTCGAGCCGGTCGAGCGCGTCCAGCAGCTCGCCCGAGAAATCCGAGATGCGGAAGAACCACTGCGTCAGCTCGCGGCGTTCCACCTCGGCGCCGGACCGCCAGCCCTTGCCGTCGATCACCTGCTCGTTCGCCAGCACGGTCATGTCGACCGGGTCCCAGTTCACCACCGCGTTCTTGCGGTAGACGAGGCCCTTTTCGAGGAAGTCGAGGAACAGCGCCTGCTGCTGGCCGTAGTATTCCGGGTCGCAGGTCGCGAACATGCGCGTCCAGTCGAGGCCGAAGCCCAGCGGCTTCATCTGCGCGACCATCGTATCGATGTTCTGGTAGGTCCAGTCCGCCGGGTGCCCGCCCGAGGCCATCGCGGCGTTCTCGGCCGGCATCCCGAAGGCGTCGAATCCCATCGGGTGCAGCACGTTGAACCCGTTGGCCAGCTTGTAGCGCGCGATCACGTCGCCCATCGTGTAGTTGCGCACGTGGCCGATGTGGATGCGCCCCGACGGGTATGGGAACATCTCGAGCACGTAATACTTGGGTTTGTCCGCCGACCGCGTCGCAAGGAAGGTTCCGGCCTCGTCCCAGGCGGCTTGCCATTTCGGTTCCAGGGTCGCGGGGTCGTAGCGGGACATGGCGGGCGGTCCTTCGGGGGTCGGAAACAAAAGCGCCGGGCGCGGGGCCCGGCGTGTTGATTAGGTGAGGCGCGGGGCCGCGTAAAGACGCGCCTCAGAGATCGCCGTCGCGGATGCGCAGCTGGCGGGCGCGGGTGAGGATCGCATCCTCGATCTGGCGCGCGGTCTCGCGGCTGACGGCGCCGCCCTGCGACTGCACCGCGACGCGGAGCGACCGGGCCTCGAGCGCGGGGTCCTGCACGTAGACGGTGGCGCGGTAGGCGCGGCTGCCGCCCGGGGGCGTGCCGTAGCCGAACTGGATGATGCCCGAGAACGGATCGGCCGCCTCGATCGGCATGAAGTCGAGGATCTCGAGCGACGCGTTCCACAGGTAGCGGTTGACCTGCACGGTGTTGTTGGGGTCGTCGCCGCCATCGAACAGGTCCCAGATGGTCTCGCGCTGGGGGTCGACGATGACACCCTGCTCGATCAGGTTCTGCTGCTGCGCCGCCTCGCGCTGGGCGTCGAAATCGGCGTCACGCGGACCGCCGAACAGGCCGCCGCCGCAGCCTGACACCAGCGCCACGAGGGCGCAGCTTCCCGCGATCCTAGCCAGCCGCACGCTCATCTGCTGGTCCTTTTCCTTCGTCCACCTTGCCGCTTCTAGGTATAGGAGCCCTCCGGAAGCGGCAAGACTCATTGGGGCCGCAGCGGTCGCGAGGGGCACTGTGGCATGTCTGCACCACGACTCGGCCAAGGAACGACGCGGTGCGAGGGCTTTCTTGCAATCAGGGGGGCGAGAAGCGAGAGAAAGGCATACTCAATGCGGATTCCCCGTTTTGAGGTGCACCTTGAATATCAACACGAGGGAAAAACCATGAAAAAGGTTCTCTTCGCTACGACGGCGCTGGTCGCGACCGCAGGCGTTGCCGCCGCGGACGTCGCGCTGTCCGGCTCGGCCGAGATGGGTATCGCCACCGATCGCGCTGGCGACACGTTCTTCTTCCAGTCGGTCGACGTTCGCTTCTCGATGACCGGTGAAACCGACAACGGTCTGACCTTCGGCGCCACCGTCGACCTGAACGACGCGGCCGAGCAGGGCGATGTCGTCGACATCTCCAACGACTTCGCCGACTTCACCGTGTTCATCCGCGGCGCGTTCGGCACCCTGACCATGGGTGACACCGACGGCGCCTACGACTGGGCGATGACCGAAGTCGCAGCCGGCTCGCCGGGCTCGATCGCCGACGACGAAACCTCGCACGGCGGTTACAACGGCAACTCCGGCTACGACGGCGACCACAATGGTCAGGTCCTGCGCTACGACTACACCGTCGGCTCGTTCGGCGTGGCGGTCTCGGCCGAAATCGGCGACCTCTCGTCCGGCTCGGCGAACACCGATGACCCGATCCTCGGCCTCGGCTTCCGCTACGGCCTCGACTTCGCCGGCGGCACCGTCAACTTCGGCCTCGGCTACCAGACCGGTGACCACGGCGGCCCGAACGTGTCGGACCTGATCGGTGTGTCCGTCAGCGTCGCGCTCGACGCCGGCCTGACCGCGACCGTCAACTACTCCGAAGGTGACCTGACCCTCGGCACCGTCGACGAGACCCACATCGGCGTGGGCGTTGCCTACGAGTTCGACGCCTTCACCGTCGCGGCCAACTGGGGTCGCTACGAGGAAGACGGCGGCGCCGTCAACGAGGGCTGGGGCCTCGCGGCTGCCTACGATCTGGGCGGCGGTGCCTCGCTGCACCTCGGCTACGGCGACACCACCGAGTGCGGCGGCGCCATCGGCGGCTGCAACCTCGGCGACACCTGGTCGTTCGGCCTGGCCATGTCCTTCTGATCCAACCGGATCAACGGATAAGGAAAGAGCGGGCCTTGCGCCCGCTCTTTTCTTTTGGCCTAAGCTTTGCGCCATGGGACTACAGGACATCCGTGACCGCATCGCCGCCGCCACCGCCGAGGCCGGGCGCCCGCCCGGGTCGGTGGACCTGATCGCCGTGAGCAAGGTGCAGCCGCCCGACCGGGTCGAGGCCGTGCTGGACGCCGGCCACCGCGTCTTTGGCGAGAACCGTGTGCAGGAGGCGCAGGAGCGCTGGCCGCCCTTCCAGGCGCGCTACGACGGGATCGTCCTGCACCTGATCGGCCCCCTGCAGACCAACAAGGCCCGCGCCGCCGTCGAGATGTTCGACGTGATCCAGACGCTGGACCGGCCCAAGCTCGCCACCACGCTCGCCCGCCTCGCCGACGAGCGCGGCACCTGCCCCGACCTGTTCATCCAGGTCAACACCGGGGCCGAGCCGCAGAAGGCCGGTGTCCTGCCGCAGGACGCCGACGCCTTCATCGCCGAGGCGCGGCGGCTGGGCCTGCCGGTGGTGGGGCTGATGTGCATCCCGCCGGTGGAGGAGGAGCCGAGCCTGCATTTCGCCCTGCTGGGCAAGATCGCGGCGCGCAACGGCCTTTCCGGCCTGTCGATGGGCATGTCCGCCGATTTCGAGACGGCGATTCGGCTGGGGGCGACCCATGTCCGGGTCGGCTCGGCGATCTTCGGGGAACGGGCCTACGAGCTGACCTAGCCGCGCCGTCGCGGCGGGCCGGTCACGCCAGGGTGTCGGGCACCACCACCCGCGTCTCGTAGCCGATCCGCGGCACGATCCAGCGCAGCGCCGCGGGCGCCAGCGCCACGCAGCCCGCCGTGGGGTGGCCCGGCTTGCGCCAGGCATGGACGAAGATCCCCGATCCGCGCCCGCGCTCGGCCCGGGGCCAGTTCCAGTCGAGGATCAGCACGATGTCGTAGAGCGGGTCGGCCCGGCGCAGCGTCTCGTGGTTGGCGCGGAAGGGCGCGCGGACCATCAGGTTGTAGTCTTCGTCCTTGGGGTCGTCGCACCACAGGTCGCCGGGCCGGATCGGCACCGCCCAGTCGCAGGGCCGCGCCAGCCGGTCGGGGCGATACAGGCAGCCGACGATCCGGTGCACCCCCGCGGGCGTGCCGCCGTCGCCCTCGCGCTTGGCCTCGGCCGCGACCACGCCCGCGCGCCCCAGCGTGCAGGGAAACACCCGGCCCATGAACCGCACGCCCATCGGCGTGACCACCATGTCCGTGGTCTTCACAGCATGTGCCCCGACTTGTCGCGCTTGACCGCCAGGTAATGCGCGTTGTGGCGGTTGCTGCCCGTGACCAGCGGCACGCGCTCGGCCACGGCCACCCCCTCGGCCTCCATCATGGCGACCTTGCGGGGGTTGTTGGTCATCAGCCGCACGGCGGAAAAGCCCATCCGGCGCAGCAGGTCGGCGCCGATGCGAAAATCGCGCTCGTCGTCCTCGAAGCCCAGCCGATGGTTCGCCTCGACCGTGTCGAAGCCCTGGTCCTGCAGGGAATAGGCGCGCATCTTGTTCGCCAGCCCGATGCCCCGCCCCTCCTGGTTGAGGTACAACAGCACCCCCGCGCCGTCCTGCGCCATCGCCGCCAGCGCGGCGTGCAGCTGCGGGCCGCAGTCGCATTTCAGGCTGCCCAGCACGTCGCCGGTGAAGCAGGCGGAATGCAGCCGCGCCAGCACCGGCGCGGTGCGGTCGGGGCGGCCGATCTCGATGGCGTAATGCTCCACCCCGCCGTTCTCGGGGCGGAAGATGTGCAGCCGTCCGGCCTCGGCGGCGGCCATCGGCAGCCGCGCGGCGGCGACAGGCAGCAGCGGGTGGTGCAGCGCCAGGTCCGCGGCCAGCGCGGCGGGGGCAAGCCGCGTCGCCCCCAGATCGGCGGCCAGCGCGGCGGGCCGTTCGGTCTCCACCGCGACCACGGCGGGCAGGAGCTGGGCCGACTTCGCCAGCAGGAGCGCGAGGCGGTGCAGCCCGGCGGCGCCCTCGCGCTCGGTCACGAGCGGGCCCTTCATCGGCTCGGCGAGGTCCAGCCCCGGGTCGGCCAGCGCGCGGACCCAGCCGGCCCCGACATCGGCCGGCAGCCGCACGCGGGCAAGATCGCCGTCATAGGCGCGCGCCTTGAGCGTCTCGGCGCGGCGGCCGGTGATCGCCACCGCGGGCCGGCCGGGCAGGGCGCGGAGCGCGTCGAGCCGCGGCCCGGTCAGCGTCTCGGCGGCGAGCGCGACAAGCCCCTCGGCCCCGTCGCCGATGACGACGGGCAGGCCGACGCGCAGGTCGGACCGCGCGCGCGCGACAAGCTCGGACGGGGTGGGCAACAGGCTCATGACGCCTCCTTACTTCGGCCGAACGGGATTTGAAACAATCCCCCGCGCTGCGACACGACGCCGTGAGATTGTCTTTCAGCGGGTTGCGCCGGGGCGCCCGCCGGCCAATCTGCCCCGAAAGCCGCGAAGAGGAGCCGCGACCATGGCCAATCTCAAGAAGATCCTGCTTGTCGACGACGACGACGACCTGCGCGAGGCGCTGTCCGAACAGCTGGTGATGACCGAGGACTTCGACGTGTTCGAGGCCGCCACCGGCGCCGGCGGGATGCAGAAGGCCAAGGAGGGGATCTACGACCTCGTGATTCTCGACGTCGGTCTGCCCGACACCGACGGCCGCGAGCTGTGCCGGCTGATGCGCAAGCAGGGCGTGAAATGCCCGGTGCTGATGCTGACGGGGCACGACAGCGACGCCGACACGATCCTGGGTCTCGACGCGGGCGCCAACGACTACGTGACCAAGCCGTTCCGCTTCCCCGTGCTGCTCGCCCGCATCCGCGCCCAGCTGCGCCAGCACGAGCAGAGCGAGGACGCCGTGTTCCAGCTCGGCCCCTACACCTTCAAGCCGGCGATGAAGATGCTGGTCACCGAGGACGACAAGAAGATCCGCCTCACCGAGAAGGAAACCAACATCCTCAAGTTCCTCTACCGGGCGCAGGAGGGCGTGGTCGCCCGCGACGTGCTGCTGCACGAGGTCTGGGGCTACAACGCCGGCGTCACCACCCACACGCTGGAAACCCACATCTACCGCCTGCGCCAGAAGATCGAGCCCGACCCGTCGAACGCCCGTCTCCTCGTCACCGAGAGCGGCGGCTACCGGCTGGTGGCGTGACCGCGGGTCGCCGGCGAAAATCCCGCCGCCGCATCCGGTTGATTCAGATCAATGAACAACCCTGAGTTGTTCCCGTAGAAAGTGTCCATTACCTCCCTGTTGGACTTGGCCCGGACTTCGGTCCGGGCCTTCTTTTTTCCGGCCCGGCCAGGGGCCCCGCGTTGTGGTGCCCCCCGGCCGCATGCTAGCCAGCAGCGGGGTGGTCCGCCGGGTCCCGGCCGCCCTGCCGGCCGCGTGGCGGACCGGCGGACCGGGCCCTGGAGTATGCCAAGATGCCGTTCCGTTCCCCCGCCCTGCTGGCCGGGGCTGTCCTGATCGCCGCCGCGACCGCCGCCTCGGCCCAGGACGTCGAGTACACTCTGATCAACTCCTCCTCGGCCACCGTGCTGGAATTCTACACCTCTCCGGTCGAGGACGACATGTGGGGCGAGGACCTGCTCGCCATGACCGACCTGCTGCCCGGCGAACAGGGCTCCGTCCTGATCGCGGACGGGTCGCAGAGCTGCGTCTACGACATGCTGTTCCTGTTCGACGACGGCACCGAACTGACCGACACGGTCGATATCTGCGAACTGGCCAGCTACCAGCTGACCGACTGACCCGACCCCGGCGCATGGCCGCCCCGCGCGGCCATGCCCCCCCACAAGGGAGACCCCCGGCCCGATGCCCTTTACCCTCGCGACCTGGAACATCAATTCCGTGCGCCTGCGCGCCGATCTCGTGGGCAGGCTCCTGCGCGAGGAAGCCCCCGACGTCCTGTGCCTGCAGGAATGCAAGTCGCCGGTCGACAAGATCCCGGCCGAGGTCTTTGCCGCGCTGGGCTACCCCCACATGGTCGCCCGCGGGCAGAAGGGCTACAACGGCGTCGCCATCCTGTCGCGCCTGCCGCTGGAGGATGCAGGCCACCGCGACATGTGCGGCAAGGGCGACGCCCGCCACGTCGCGGCGCGGCTGGAGACCGGCGTGACGATCCACAACTTCTACGTCCCCGCCGGCGGTGACGAGCCCGACCGCACGGTGAACGAGAAGTTCGGCCACAAGCTCGATTTCCTGACCGAGATGCGCGACTGGTTCCGCGACGGCCGGCCGGAAAAGTCGATCCTTGTGGGCGATCTGAACATCGCCCCGCGAGAGGATGACGTCTGGAGCCACAAGGATCTGCTCAAGGTCGTCAGCCACACGCCGATCGAGGTGGACCATCTCGGGCAGGTGCAGGAGGCGGGGGCCTGGGTCGACGTCACCCGCGCCGATTTCCCCGATGGCAAGCTCTACAGCTGGTGGTCCTACCGCGCGCGCGACTGGGACGCCGCCGACCGCGGCCGCCGGCTCGACCATGTCTGGGCCTCGGCCGACATCGCCGCCGCCGGGCACGGCAGCCGCATCCTGCGCGCGGCCCGCGGCTGGGACAAGCCGTCGGACCACGTGCCGGTCTTTGCCACATTCGACCTCTGAGCCCTTGGCGCGCCGGGCCCGGGCGCGCATATAGGGCGGAACCACACCCATTTGTGACGGAGATGACGCGATGCTGGAGCTGGGACAGACCCAAGGCGCCGCCGCCCCGGCCGACCTGATCAAGGACGGCACCGAACGGACCTTCATGGCCGACGTGATCGACGGCAGCCAGGAGGTGCCGGTGATCGTCGATTTCTGGGCCACCTGGTGCGGCCCGTGCCGGACGCTGGGGCCGATGCTCGAAGAGGCCGTCAAGGCCGCCAAGGGCAAGGTCAAGATGGTCAAGATCGACGTCGACAAGGAACAGCGCCTCGCCGGCGCGCTGGCCCAGCAGGGCCTGCCGCTGCAGTCGATCCCGACCGTCGTCGCCTTCTTCCAGGGCCGCCCGGTGGACATGTTCCAGGGCGCGATCCCGCAGTCCCAGATCAAGGAATTCGTGAACCGCCTCACGTCGATGGGCGGTGACGGTGGGTTGGCCGAGGCGCTGGAGGCGGCCGAGCAGATGCTGGCCGAGGGCGCCGCGGTCGACGCCGCCCAGACCTTCGCCGCCATCCTCGAGGAAGAGCCCGAGAACGCCGCCGCGATGGGCGGGCTTGCCCGCGCCTACGTGGCCATGGGCGAGATCGACCAGGCCGAGGGCATCCTGAACACCGCGCCCGACGCCATCGCCAAGGCGCCTGAGCTGGAAGCCGTGCGCGCGCAGATCGCGCTGGCCCGCCAGGCCGCCAAGGCCGGCCCGCTGGCCGAGCTGCAGGCGGCGGTGGACGCCGACCCGTCCAACCACCAGGCGCGGTTCGACTACGCCCAGGCGCTCCATGCCGCCGGCAAGGTGCAGGAGGCGGTCGACCAGCTGCTGGAGCTGTTCCGCCGCGACCGCGAGTGGAACGACGGCGCGGCCAAGGCGCAGCTTTTCACCATCTTCGAGGCGCTGAAGCCGCAGGACCCGATCGCGCTCAACGGCCGGCGCAAGTTGTCGTCGCTGATATTTGCCTGACGGGGCGCCGGGCCTAGCTCCATGCCCATGATGTCCGCTGCCGACCTCCCCGACACGATCGCCGTGTTCCCGCTGCCCGGTGCGCTGCTGTTGCCGCGCGCCCGGTTGCCGCTGCACATCTTCGAGCCGCGTTACCTCGCCATGCTCGACGACGCCCTCAAGACGCCGCACCGCCTGATCGGGATGGTGCAGCCGCGCGAGGTGCCGGGCTCTGAGGTCAAGCGCCTGCACGCCATCGGCTGCGCGGGGCGCGTCACCCAGCTCTCGGAAACCGAGGATGGGCGCTACCTGATCACGCTGTCGGGCATGTCGCGGTTCCGCATCCGCGAGGAGGTGACGGGCTTCACCCCCTACCGCCGCTGCGACGTGTCCTGGGACGGGTTCGCCGCCGATCTCGGCCCGGTCGAGGAGGACCGCAGCTTTGACCGCCCGCGCTTCCTCGACCTGCTCGGGCGCTACTTCGACGCGATGTCGCTGTCGACCGACTGGGACAGCCTGAAGGAGGCCGAGGACGAGCTGCTGATCAACTCGCTCTCCATGCTCTGCCCCTTCGACCCCGAGGAAAAGCAGGCGCTGCTCGAGGCGCCGTCGCTGACCACCCGGCGCGAGACGCTGGTGACGCTGATCGAGTTCGCCCTGCGCGGCGGCGGACCCGAGGAGAAGATGCAGTGACCGACGGCGAGGCGCCCATCGACCGCCGGATGCTGGAGGCGCTGGTCTGCCCGGTGACCCACGCGCCGCTGGCCTACGACCCCGACCGGCAGGAGCTGGTGTCGAAGGCCGCGCACCTCGCCTTTCCGATCCGCGGCGGCATCCCGATCATGCTGGAGAGCGAGGCGCGGAAGCTTGATTGACCCCGCGCGGGCGGGGAGGCTGCGCCGTGAAGGCGCACCCTACGGATCACCGGCGCACCTGTGGTCGCCTCACAACGCGCGCCCCTGCAACAGCCGCGGCACATCGCCCGTCAGGCCCGCCGCCTCGCGCATGAAGGCCCGGCGCAGCGCGGGCACCGCGCTGACCACGCCCATGCCCACGTCACGCACCAGCCGCAGCGCCGGGTTGTCATTGGAAAACAGCCGGTTCACCCCGTCCGTCGCCAGCGCCAGCGCCGCCGTGTCGAAGCGCCGCCAGCTCTGGTAGCGCGCCAGCACGTCCGCCGCGCCGATCTCCTCGCCCCGCCGCGCGGCGTCGGCCAGCACCTCGGCCAGTGCGCCCACGTCGCGGAGCCCGAGGTTCAGGCCCTGACCCGCGATCGGGTGCACCCCGTGCGCCGCGTCGCCCACCAGCGCCAGGCGCTCCGCCACGAAGGCGTTGGCGATGGTCAGGCTGAGCGGGTAGCTGTAGCGCCGCCCGGCCAGCGCGATCTGCCCGAGGAAATCGCCGAAGCGGGGCCGCAGGTGGTCGAGGAAGGCGGCATCGTCCGCCGCCATCAGCCGGGCGGCATCGGCCTGCGTCTCGGACCACACGATGGAGCTGCGGTTGCCCGGCAGCGGCAGGATCGCCAGCGGCCCGGGCGGCATGAAGAACTGGTGCGCGATGCCCTCATGCGGCTTCTCGTGCGCGATGGCGGCCACCAGCGCGGTCTGGCCGTAGTCCCAGCCGGTCCGCCTGATCCCGGCCCGCGCGGCGGTGCCCGAGCGCCGCCCGTCGGCGCCGACCAGCAGCCGCCCGGTCAGGACCGTGCCGTCGTCCAGCGTCACCCGCGCCGCGGTGGCGTCGGTTTCCTGTGCCGTGACGGTGGTGCCGGGGCGGTAGGTGATCAGCGGGGTCTCCGCCATCGCCGTCAGCAGTGCGCGGCGCAGGTAGCGGTCCTCCAGCATGTGGCCCATCGGGCCCTCTTCCAGCTCGGCGCTGTCGAAGTGCAGGAAGAAGGGCGCGGCGCCCTCGCCCGCGCGGCCGTCCGATGCCTTGATCTGCAGGATGGGCTGCGCGTGGCCCGCCAGCCCCTCCCACAGCCCCAGCGCGCGCAGCATCCGCACCGAGGCCAGCGCCAGCGCGTAGGACCGCCCGTCGAACGCCTCGCCCGACAGCTCGCCCTCGCTCAGGGCGTCGATCACCACCGAGGACAGGCCCGCCTGCGCGCAGGCCAGCGCAAGGCAGGGGCCGTTCAGGCCGCCGCCGACGATCAGGATATCCGCATCATGTGCCATGGCCCGACTATGGGTCGCGGGGCGGGATTGTCCATGCGACCGACCGGCTGTAGCGTCGCCCGCGACAGTTTGGGGCAGGGGGCGGCGATGGACGACTGGCTGTGGATGAGTGCAAGCGATCTGGGGCGCGGCATCGGCGCGGGTCGGATCGATCCGGTGGAACTGACCGAGGCGTATCTGGCGGCCGCGGCGGCCCATCAGCACGGGCGGCGCATCTATGTGCGGATGACCGAGACCCGCGCCCGGGCCGAGGCCGAGGGCGCGCGGCGCCGGGCGAAGGACGGCGTGCGGCGGGGCCTGCTCGACGGGGTGCCGGTCAGCTGGAAGGACCTGTTCGACACCGCCGGCGTCGTGACCGAGGCCGGCACGCTGCTGCTGGAGGGGCGCACGCCCGACGCCGACGCCGAGGTGCTGGCCGCGGCGACCCGCGCCGGCACCGTCTGCCTTGGCAAGACGCACATGTCGGAACTGGCCTTTTCCGGCCTCGGCCTCAACCCCGCCTATGGCCATAACACCGACCCCGCGCCCGGCACGCCGCCGAACGTGCATGACCCCGCGCTTGCGCCCGGCGGCTCGTCCTCCGGCGCGGCGGCCTCGGTCGCCTTCGGGCTGGCGCCCGCGGGGATCGGGTCGGACACCGGCGGCTCGGTCCGGGTGCCCGCGGCATGGAACGACCTTGTCGGCCTCAAGACGACCCATGGCCGCCTCAGCCTCAAGGGCGTGGTGCCGCTGGCCGAAAGCTTCGACACGGTCGGCCCGCTCTGCCGCACGGTCGAGGATTGCGCGGAGCTGCTGGCGGTGATGGAGGGCGGCAAGCCGGCCGACCTGCGCGGCGCGACGCTGGAGGGAGCGCGCTTCCTGCTCCTGCAGCCCTACGCGACCGATGTCCGCGACGCCCCCGGCACCGCCTTCGCCTCGGCCGTGGAGCGGTTGGGCAACGCGGGGGCGCGGGTCGAGGCGGGGACGGTCTCCTGCATCGCCGAGGCGATGGACCTGTCGCCGGTCCTGTTCGCCACCGAGGGCTACGGCACCTGGCGCGACGTGATCGAGGCCGCGCCGCACAAGATGTACCCCCGCATCCTCGAACGGTTCCGCGGCGGCCGCGACTTCAGCGCGCCCGACTACGTCGCCGGCTGGCGCCGCCTGCGCGAGCTGCGCGCGGTCTGGGCCGGGGAAACCGCCGCCTACGACGCGGTGCTTCTGCCGACGGTCGCCAACCTGCCGCCGAACGTGGCGCGGCTCATGTCCGACCCCGACTACTACGTCACCGAGAACCTGCTGACGCTGCGCAACACCCGCGTGGGCAACCTGATGGGGCTGTGCGGCCTGACGCTGCCCACCGGGGTGCCGTCCTGCGGGCTGATGATGCTGGCGGCCCCCGGCTCCGAGGAACGGCTGCTGCGGCTGGGCGCCGCCGCCGAGGCCGCGCTGTCGTGACGGGCAGGGGCCGCCCGGGCCCGCGCGGCTTTTTCTGGACCGGGGGACGGGGACGCTGTAGGTTTGTCACGAACGGGGCGTGAACGACCCCGGCATTGAGGCAGACAGATGGTGTTTCCCGAGCGGTTCTCGAACCTGCCCGAGTATGCGTTTCCGCGCCTGCGGAAGCTTCTCGACGTGCATGCACCGGGCGGGCCCGTCGTGCACATGACGATCGGCGAGCCGCGCCACGCCTTTCCCGCATGGGTCGGTGACGTGATCGCCGACAGCCTCGAGGGCTTCGGCCGCTACCCGCCGAACGAGGGCACGCCCGAGATGCAGACCGCCATCGCCCGCTGGATCGCGCGGCGCTACGGCGTCACGGTGTCCGCCGACCGGCAGATCACGCCGCTGAACGGCACCCGCGAGGGGCTGTTCAACGCCTGTCTCGCGCTCTGCCCCGAGACCAAGGGCGGCAAGAAGCCCGTCGTCCTGATGCCCAACCCCTTCTACCAGGTCTATGCCGTGGCCGCGCTGGCCGTGGGGGCCGAGCCCGTCTACGTGCCCGCGACCGCCGAGACCGGCGACCTGCCGGATTACGCCAGCCTGCCGCCCGAGATCCTCGACCGGACGGCCATCGCCTACATCTGTTCGCCCGCGAACCCGCAGGGCGCCGTGGCCGACGAGGGCTGGTGGAAGACCCTCATCGCGCTGGCGGAGCGCCACGATTTCCAGATCTTCGCCGACGAGTGCTATTCCGAGCTCTACCGTGACCGGCCGCCGCCGGGCGCGCTCGAGGTGGCCGACCGCGTGGGCGCGCACCCCGAGCGGGTGGTGATCTTCCACTCGCTGTCCAAGCGGTCGAACATGCCGGGCCTGCGCGCGGGCTTTGCCGCCGGCGGCCCCGAGAGCGTCGCGCGGATGAAGCAGCTCAGGAACTACGCCGGCGCGCCGCTGCCGATGCCGCTGCAGGCGGTGGCGACGCGGGCCTGGTCGGACGAGACCCATGTCGAGGAAAACCGCGCGCTCTACCGCGCGAAATACGCGATCGCGGACGCCATCTTTGGCGACGTGCCGGGCTACCAGCCGCCGCAGGCGGGGTTCTTCCTGTGGCTGCCGGTCGCCGATGGCGAGGCCGCCGCGCTGAAGCTGTGGCAGGAGACGGGGGTCCGCGTGCTGCCGGGCGCCTATCTCGCCCGCGCGGTCGATGGCGTGACCCCCGGCGCGGATCGCATCCGCGTCGCGATGGTCGCGGAACAGGATGAAATGCGCGACGGGCTGACCCGGCTCCGCGCGTGTCTCTACGGATGAGGACGGACGGCGATGGCCTATCAGACCAGACAGCGTGACCCCCTGCTCGACGACCGGATGCACGAGATCCTCGTGCGCTTCGGCCAGCAGGCGGCGGGCTTCGCGCTGCTCGGTCTGGGCGCGGCGCTGACCGCGCTGCTGGTGTCCTACGCGCCGGACGATCCCAACTTCATGGCGGCGACGGATGCCGTGCCGCAGAACCTGCTCGGCCGCTTCGGCGCCTCGGTGGCCGCGATCCTGATCATGATCATGGGCTACGGCGCCGGGCTCCTGCCGGTGGCCGCCACAATCTGGGGCCTGCGCTTCCTGTTCCAGGTCGGCCACGAGCGCGCCATGGGGCGCAGCCTGTTCCTGCCCATCGCCGCCGCGCTCGGGTCGATCTACATGGCCAGCGTCGCGCCGCCCGAGGACTGGAGCCACAGCTTCGGCCTCGGCGGGCTGTTCGGCGACACCATCCTCGGCGCGGTGCTGAACGCGCTGCCGATGTCGCCCGAGGCGGGGCTGAAGCTTTTGGCCGCGCTGGCCTTCGTGGTGGGGCTGGGGCTGTCGCTCTTCGTGCTGGGCGTGAACCGCACCGAGGCGCGGGCCGGCCTGCGCTTCCTGCTGCTGGGCCTGTTGTCGGTCGGCGCCATGGTCTCGGGCGGGCTCCGCAACGCGGGGCAGGGGGCCGGCCACGCCGCGAGCCGCCTGGCCGAGCTGCGCGCGCAGCGGCGCGACATGCGCGCCCCGCAGCCCCTGGCGCCCGACCCGGCGCTGCGCACCGTGCCGATCGTGCACGACGACGAGGACGAGGCGCTGGCGCCCCGCCGCGGCCCCGGCGCGCTGTTCGGGCGCGTGCCGCTGCTGCGCGCCCGCGCGCCCGAGGCGATGCCCGAGCCGGAACTGCCGCCGCGCCGCACGCCCCGCGTCGAGGCGCCCGAGCCGCTGGACGAGGACCGGATCCGCGCGCGCATCACCGACGTCATCAAGTCGCGCGTCCGCCGCCCCAACGTGATCGCCGAGGCCGCCACCCGGCGCCGTGGCGTGCTGCCGGCCGCCGCCGCGGGCCTTGCCGCCGCCGTTCCCGCCGCCGCCGCCGCGCCCCGGGTCGAGCCGCCCCTGACCGCCGCGCGTCGGACCGAGCCGCCGCTGACCGCCGCCCGCCGGCCCGCCGCCGTCGCCCAGCCCGTGCCCATGCCCGCGCCCGCCCTCGCGCCGGAGCAGGAGGACGACGCCGAGAACATGTTCCTCGAGGACGACGCCGACGACGCCATCGCGCCCGGCCCGCTCCGCGGCCCCGTGGCCCTGCCGCAGACCGAGTTGCAGCGCCGCGTGATGCAGCGCGCCATGGCGAAGAAGCCCGCCCCGTCGCGGCAGGCGCAGGCCGACGCCCAGCCCTCGCTGCCCCTGCAGGCCAAGGCCGAGCCCAGCTACGAGCCGCCGTCGCTGTCGCTGCTCGCCAACCCCGCCTCGATCCAGCGCCACCACCTCAGCGACGAGGCGCTGGAGGAAAACGCGCGGATGTTGGAGAACGTGCTCGACGACTACGGCGTGAAGGGCGAGATCGTCAGCGTCCGCCCCGGCCCCGTCGTGACCATGTACGAACTGGAGCCCGCGCCGGGCCTCAAGGCGTCCCGCGTGATCGGCCTGTCCGATGACATCGCCCGGTCGATGTCGGCGCTGTCGGCGCGCGTCTCGACGGTGCCGGGCCGGTCGGTCATCGGCATCGAACTGCCGAACCAGCACCGCGAAAAGGTGCTGCTGCGCGAGCTTCTGAGCCACAAGAGCTTTGGCGACGGCAACCAGCGCCTGCCGCTGGCGCTGGGCAAGGACATCGGCGGCGACCCGGTCATCGCCAACCTCGCCAAGATGCCCCACCTGCTGATCGCCGGCACCACCGGCTCGGGCAAGTCGGTGGCGATCAACACCATGATCCTGAGCCTGCTCTACAAGCTCAGCCCCGAAGACTGCCGGATGATCATGATCGACCCCAAGATGCTGGAACTCAGCGTCTATGACGGGATCCCGCATCTGCTATCCCCGGTCGTGACCGACCCCAAGAAGGCGGTCGTCGCCCTGAAATGGGTCGTGGGCGAGATGGAGGAGCGCTACCGCAAGATGTCGCGCATGGGCGTGCGCAACATCGAGGGCTACAACGGCCGCGTCCGCGAGGCGCTGGCCAAGGGCGAGATGTTCAAGCGCACCTACCAGACGGGCTTCGACGACGAGACCGGCGATCCGGTGTTCGAGACCGAGGAATTCCTGCCCGAGCCGATGCCCTTCATCGTCGTCATCGTCGACGAGATGGCCGACCTGATGATGGTCGCCGGCAAGGAGATCGAGGCCTGCATCCAGCGCCTCGCGCAGATGGCGCGCGCCTCGGGCATCCACCTGATCATGGCCACGCAGCGCCCGTCGGTCGACGTCATCACCGGCACGATCAAGGCGAACTTCCCGACGCGGATCTCGTTCCACGTCACCTCCAAGATCGACAGTCGCACCATCCTGGGCGAGCAGGGCGCCGAGCAGCTGCTGGGCATGGGCGACATGCTCTACATGGCCGGCGGCGCCAAGATCACCCGCGTGCACGGCCCCTTCGTCAGCGACGAGGAGGTCGAGGAGATCGTCCGCCACCTCAAGTCCTTCGGCCCGCCGTCCTACGCGGCCAGCGTGCTGGACGGCCCCGACGACGACAAGGAGGCCGACATCGACGCGGTGCTGGGCCTGAACACCGGCGGCAATACCGACGGCGAGGACGCGCTCTACGACCAGGCGGTGGCGATCGTGGTGAAGGACCGCAAGTGCTCCACCTCCTACATCCAGCGCAAGCTCGGCATCGGCTACAACAAGGCCGCGCGGCTGGTGGAACAGATGGAGGAGGCGGGGCTGGTCAGCATGGCCAACCATGTCGGCAAGCGCGAGATCCTCGTGCCCGAGCCCGAGTGACCCGGGGCGATGACGGTTGCGTGACCGGCGCGGTCGCCCCTTCACCCGCCCCGCGAAACGCATATCTTGAGGCCATGACACGGCTTGCCCTCACCCTCGCCCTGATCCTCTGCACCGCCGCCCCGGCGCTGGCCGACCTCGTGCCGCTGGCGCAGCTGTCGCGCTACCTCAACGACATGCGCACGGCCGAGGGAACCTTCACCCAGATCAACGCCGACGGGACGATCTCGACCGGCGACATCTACCTGCACCGGCCCGGCCGGGTGCGGTTCGAGTATGACGGCGACGACCTGCTGGTGATCGCGGGCGGGCAGCAGGTGGCGATCTTCGACGGGCGGTCCAACACCCGGCCCGAGACCTACCCGCTGGGCGAGACGCCGCTGAACCTGATCCTCGCGCGCAACGTCGACCTGGCGCGGTCGGGCATGGTGGTCGGGCACGAGTTCGACGGCACCGCGACCCGCGTCCTGGCGCAGGATCCCGACCGCCCCGAGATCGGCACCATCGAGCTGGTGTTCACGGATGCGCCGGTGGAGCTGCGCCAGTGGGTCATCACCGACAGCACCGGGGCCGCGACCACCGTGGTGCTGGGCAACCTGGAGGAGGGCGGCTCGATCCCCGCCCGGCTGTTCAACATCACCGCCGAGATCCAGTCGCGCATCCGCGACTGACCGCACCGGCTCAGCGGCAGGTGGCCAGCTGCGCCTCGTAGACGGCCGCGCGCTGGGCGACCCGGTCGGCGACCTGCAACAGCCAGGGCTTGGCGTTGTAGCTGCCCCGCGCGTAGCCGGCGTGGCCCTCGTGGTAGGCGAGGTACTGGTTGCGCGCGTCGGTCAGCGGCACGCCGTTCCGTTCGCGGGTGAGCGTCATGTACCAGCCCATGAAATCGGCCGCGTCGCGGATGTCGGTGCGGTCTGCCCGGCGGTTGCCGGTGTCGGCGAGGTATTCGTCCCAGGTGCCGTCCAGCGCCTGGCTGTAGCCGAAGGCCGAGCTTTGCCGCCCCATCGGGATCACGCCCAGCGTGTAGCGGAACGGCGGCCGCGCGTCGCCGTCGAAGCGGCTTTCCTGGTGGAAGGTGGCCATCTGGACATGGACCGGCACGCCCCAGCGCCGCTCGGCGCGCTGCATCGCCTGGAAATAGCGCGGCCGCTCGGCCGCCAGCGCACAGGCGTTGTCGAGGTTGCGCGGGGCGCTGAACTCCCTCTGGCCGCAGCCCGTGGCCACGACGACGAGGGACCCCAAAAGGAAGGATCTGCGTTTCAACATCACTGCTCGTGCCCGATTTCTTCGGTTCTTGGCGGGCAGCATAGCCCGAATTGGCGGCGGAGGGAATGCCGGGTGGCCCGCGCCCTAGAGCAGGAACGACAACGTGATCGGCAGGGCGGCCACCGACATCAGCGTCGACACCATCACCAGCCCCGCCACCGCGTCGGGGTCGGTGCCGTAGCGTTCGGCCATCAGGTAGGAGGTGACGGCCACCGGCGTCGCCAGCTGCAGCACCAGCACCCCGAAGGCCACCGGCTCCAGCCCGAAGGCGCGCCCCGCCACCGCGCCGACGACCAGCCCCAGCGCCAGCTTGGCCGCCGACAGCCACACCGCGCGGCCCACGCGCCCCGGCTTGAGCCGCGCCACCGCCACGCCCAGCGTGATCAGCAGCAGCGGGATCGCCATCTGCCCGACCAGCGCCAGCGATCGCGTCAGCCATTCGGGCGTCTGCCAGCCCATGGCCAGGAACAGCCCGCCCATGAGCGTCGCCCACAGCATCGGCTCGCGCAGCACCCGCCCGGGCGACGCGCCGCCGGCCACCAGCCACAGCCCGATGGTGAAGCTCAGGATCGCCATCACCGCGAACACCACGACGGCCAGGCCCAGCCCCGTTTCCCCGAAGGCGAACAGCGCCAGCGGCAGGCCGAGGTTTCCCGTGTTGCCGAAGGCCAGCGGCGCCACGTAGGCCGCGCGGTCGAGCCGGAGGGCCGCCACCACCGCCCAGCTGAGCGCGATCACCACCGCGTAGGCCGCCAGCGCCGCGAGGCTGAGCGCGGTCAGGGCCGCCGGCGCGATTTCGGTCTGCATCAGCGCGGTGAAGATCAGGCAGGGCACCGCCAGCGTCATCGCCAGCCGCGTCACGAACTCGGTCGGGTAATCGAACCCGGCCTTCGACCAGACGAACCCCGCGCTGCCCAGCAGGAACACCGGCGCCACGATGCCGAGCACCGTCAGGAGCATTTCCACAGATTGTTTCTCCCCCGACTCGCGACGGCTTATGGACAAGGCCCCCATGCGGGGGTTAACACCGCTGTTCAAGGGGGCTTCGCGTCATGCTGAAGAGCACGGCAAAATACGGCTTGGGCCAGGTGGTGCGTCACCGCAAGCACCCCTTCCGCGGCGTGGTGTTCGACATCGACGCGGAATTCGCCAACACGGACGAATGGTACGACGCCATCCCCGAGGAGGCGCGGCCGTCCAAGTCGCAGCCCTTCTACCACCTGCTGGCCGAGAACGATCACACCTACTACGTCGCCTACGTGTCCGAGCAGAACCTCGTGCCCGACGAAAGCGGCGAGCCGGTGGATCACCCCGACCTGCCCGACCTGTTCGGCGAGTTCACCGACGGCCGCTACCCGCTGGAATTCCAGCTGAACTGATCGCCCGTCAGTCGACCGGCCGGCCCTCGGCCTTCCACGCCGAGAACCCGCCCTCCATCTCCGCCACGTTGTCCATCCCCATGTCCTGCAGGGTCTTGGTGGCGAGCGCCGAGCGCCAGGCGCCGGCGCAGACCAGCACCAGCCGCTTGTCGGTGGCCAGCGCCTCCTTGTGGTAGGGGCTGGCGGGGTCGACCCAGAACTCCAGCATCCCCCGCGGCGCATGGATCGCGCCGGGCAGGCGGCCGTCGCGCTCCAGCTCGCGCACGTCGCGGATGTCGACGAAGACGGCGCGGCCGGCGGCCACCTCGGCCGCCGCCTGCTCCGTCGACAGCGAGGTGATGGCCGCCTTGGCCGCCATCACCATGTCCTTCACCGGCGTGATCGCCATGGGGCCCTCCCGTCAATAGCCGAGCGCGATGCCGTCCTTGCGCGGGTCCGACCCGCCCTCGAGCGTGCCGAGGTCGTGGTGGATGCGGATCGCCTGCGCGCCCCCGATGCCCACCGGCGGGATGGAGACGGAATGGCCCATGTCGGCCAGCTCCTGCCGGACCTGGTCGGAATAGCCCTTCTCGACCTTCATGTCGCCGTATTCGCTGAAGCAGCGGGGCGCGTCGATCATGCCCTGCGGGTCCATGCCGTAGTCGACCATGTTGGTCACCATCCGGGCGTGGCCGGTCGACTGGTACTGCCCGCCCATCACGCCGAAGGACATCATGACCTTGCCGTCCCGCTTCAGCATCGCCGGGATGATCGTGTGCATCGGGCGCTTGCCGCCGTTGGCCTCGTTCGGGTGGCCTTCCTCCAGCGTGAAGCCCGCGCCGCGGTTCTGGAACAGGACGCCGAACTTGTCCGACGCGATGCCCGAGCCGAAATCCTTGAACACGGAATAGATCAGCGACACCGCCATGCGGTCCTTGTCGACGACGGTGAGGTAGATCGTCTCCTTGTGGACTTCCTCGGTCAGCGGCTTGGCCGACGCCATCGCGCGGGTCGGGTCGATCAGTGCGGCGAGTTTCCTGGCGGTCGCCGGGTCCAGCATGTGGGCAAGCCGCGTCATGTGGTCCATGTCCGCCACGAAGCGGTCGCGCGCGTCATAGGCCAGTTTCGTCGCCTCGGCCTCGATATGGGCGCGCAGCGTGCCGAAGGGGTCCATCGCCGGCAGGTCGAACTCCGCCAGGATGTTGGCCAGCAGGATCGCCGTCGCGCCCTGGCCGTTCGGCGGGTGCTCGACCAGCTCGATCCCCTTGTAGGTGCCGCTGATCGGGGTGCCGTAGTCGCAGCGGGTGTTGGCGAAATCCTCCAGCGTGTGCACACCGCCGAGCGCGCGCAGCGAGGCGACCATGTCCTCGGCGACCTCGCCCTCGTAGAAGCCCGCGCGGCCCTGCTTGGCCACCCGGCGCAGCACCTCGGCCTGCCCCTTGTGGACGAAGCGCTGGCCCAGCCGCGGCGGGGCGCCGTCGAACAGGTAGAAGCGCTGCGCCGCCGGCCCGAGGTTGTCGTGGTGGTGCAGCCAGTCGAACCCGGCGCGCGGCGCCACGGGAACGCCGGCCTCGGCGTAGTGGATCGTCGGCGCGAGCAGCCGGTCGATGCCGAGCCGCCCGTGATCTTCGGCCAGCCGGCAGAAGGCGTCGATCGCGCCCGGGATGGTGACGGCGGCGGGGTGCCCGAAGACCGGCATCTTGCTGTGGCCCTGCGCGCGCAGGTCGGCGCCCTTAAGCGCGGCGGGCGCGCGGCCCGAGCCGTTCAGCGAGATCACCTCCTCGGAGCCCGCGGGCTTGACCAGCACGAAGCAGTCGCCGCCGATCCCGGTCATCGCCGGTTCGCACAGGCCCAGCAGGACCGCGCCCGCGATGGCGGCGTCGACGGCGTTGCCGCCGGCCTTCAGGATGTCGATGGCCGTCTGTGCCGCCAGCGGGTGCGACGTGGCGCACATCCCCTGGTCGGCGAACACGCCCGACCGTCCCGGCATATGGAAATCGCGCATGTCCTGTCCCTCCATCGCGCTGCTGTCCCCGGGCGGCACCGTAGCCGGGGGCGCGGCGAGGGCAAGGGGGGACGCGCCGAAGGAGAGGGGGAAGTGGTAGCCGAGAGACCTCGACGCCGCACACTGGGTGGGGGCTTTGACGCACGGCGCCGAGGGAAGCCTCTGCAGCTACGGGATCATGTATCGCCGGTCATGCGGGCGGGATTGCGGAGGGAATCTGGCAATCGCGTGGCAATTCGCCCGGCTTGCGGGGTTTCTCGACCGCCGGCAGCAGGAATCGCAGCGTGTTGCGGTCGCCGGTCCGCTCGTGGTGCAGGTCCTCCGCGATGCGCCGCAGGAGCGCCCAGCCGAATCCCCCCTCCGGCAGGTCCATCGGGTCGCGGCCGGACAGCTCGGGCATGGCGTCGCCGGGCAGCGGGCCGGGCGGCATCGCGCGCCCCTTGTCGCGCAGCATCACCCTGAGGCCCCCGGCCTCGACCAGGATGTCGAGTGCGATGGGCCCGGGCCGCGGGCGCGCGGGGCCGTAGGCATGTTCCACGATGTTGTTGCAGGCTTCGGCCAGGGCGATCTGGGCCCGTTGCCGGAGCCCGTCGCCCACCCCCGCCGCGGCGAGCCCGGCCTCGACCTCGGCCAGCGACCGGCGCACCGCCGCGTCCTCGCCGGCGAAGCGCAGCGACAGGCGTGGCGGCGCGGACTGGCGACCGGTCGGCCCCGACATCGCCCCCTCAGCCCGATCCGGCATGGGCCGCCAGCGCGGCGGCAAGATCGGCATGGATCGGGAACACCGTGTTCATGCGTGTGAGCGTCATCACCTTGTCGACCGTCGGCGTCAGCCCCGACAGCGCCAGCTGCCGCCCGGAGCCGAGCAGCTTGCGCGCCGCGACCACCGCGCCGAGCCCGCTCGAATCGAGGAACTCCACCCGGGCGAGGTCGAGGATCACGTCGCCCTCGGCGCTGCCGGCGAGGTCGCGGAACCTGTCCTTGAACTGGATCGCCACGCTGGCGTCGATGCGCGGTTCCTCGACCCGGAGGACACCGACCGCGCCGCGCGCCTCGAACGTCATCTTCATCCCGTGGCCTCCGTTTGCAGATTTGCTATGGGATAGGGGACAAGTCTTACCAATCGGTGAGCGGCGACGAGGGAGGACCGGAGATGGACGAGGTTGTGATCGCGGGCGCGGCGCGGACGCCGATGGGCGGGTTCCAGGGCGCGCTGTCGGGGGCCACGGCGGCCGAGCTGGGCGGCGCAGCCATCGCGGCGGCCCTGGCGGATGCGGGCGCGGCGGCGGACCGGGTCGAGGAGCTCCTGATGGGCTGCGTGCTGCCGGCCGGGCAGGGCCAGGCGCCCGCGCGGCAGGCGGGGTTTCACGCCGGGCTGCCCAAGGAGGTGCCGGCCACGACGCTCAACAAGATGTGCGGCTCGGGCATGAAGGCCGCGATGTTCGCCTGGGACCAGTTGGCGCTCGGCCGGTCGGACCTGGTGGTCGCGGGCGGCATGGAATCGATGTCGAACGCCCCCTACCTCCTGCCCGCCATGCGCGGCGGCGCGCGGATGGGGCACGCCCAGGCGCAGGACCACATGTTCCTCGACGGGCTGGAGGACGCCTATGACCGTGGCCGCCTGATGGGCACCTTCGCCGAGGACTGCGCCGAGGCGTTCCAGTTCACGCGGGCCGCGCAGGATGCCTATGCGCTGGGTTCGCTGGAGAACGCGCTGGCGGCCATCGCCTCGGGCGCCTTCGATGCCGAGGTCACGCCGGTGACGGTGAAGGGCCGCAAGGGCGAGGCGGTGGTCTCGGTCGACGAGCAGCCCGGCAGCGCGCGGCCCGAGAAGATCCCGACGCTGAAGCCCGCCTTCCGCAAGGACGGCACGGTGACGGCGGCCAATTCCTCGTCGATCTCGGACGGCGCGGCGGCGCTGGTCATGGCGCGGACGGCGGCGGCCGAGGCGCAGGGGTTGCGCGTGCGGGCCCGGGTGCTGGGCCATGCCTCCCACGCGCAGGAGCCGAACCTGTTCCCCACCGCGCCGGTACCCGCGGCGCGCAAGCTGCTCGACCGGCTCGGCTGGTCGGTCGAGGACGTGGACCTGTGGGAAGTGAACGAGGCCTTCGCCGTCGTGCCCATGGCCTTCATGCACGAGATGGGCGTGCCCCGCGAGAAGATGAACGTCCACGGCGGGGCCTGTGCGCTCGGCCACCCCATTGGCGCGTCGGGGGCGCGGATCATGGTGACGTTGCTCAACGCGCTGGAACGGCACGGGCTGAAGCGCGGGGTCGCGGCGATCTGCATCGGCGGGGGCGAGGGGACGGCCATCGCGATCGAGCGGGTCTGAGGGGGCGTTTTCCTGCAGGAAAACGTGTCGGAAAACTGCAGTTTTCCCACGCGAAAAACTGCAGTTTTTCGCCCTATTCCTCGCCCTCGTCCGAGGTCAGCAACTCCGGCGCCGTCAGCCGCCGGGGCACCGTTTCCACCCGCGGCGCGTCCTGCAGCTCGGCCGCGGCCGACTGCACCACCTGCATCGCCTCGAGCTTGCGCGCCGACGGCAGCACGCGGGCCTCCAGCGACCCCATCGCCTTGTTATAGCTGTCGACCGACCGGTTCAGCGCCACGCCCACCCGCTGCAGGTTGCCAGCAAAGACGGCGAGCCGACCATACAGCTCCTTGGCCTCGCGGTGGATCGCCACGGCATTCTCGGCGACGGCTTCCTGCTGCCAGCCAAAGGCGATGGTCCTGAGCAGCGCGATCAGCGTGGATGGCGTCGCGATCACCACCCGCGCCTCCATCGCGCGCTCCAGCAGCGCCGGGTCGCTTTCCACCGCCGCCGACAGGAACACGTCGCCGGGGATGAACATCACCACGAAATCCGGCGTGTCGGCCAAGAGGTCGTGGTAGCGCTTGGACGACAGCATCCGCACATGGTCGGCCACCTGCTTGGCGTGACGGCGGATCGCCACGTCCCGCGCCTCGGGCGTCTCGGCCTCCAGCGCGTCGAGGTAGCCGTCGAGCGAGGTCTTGGCGTCGATCACCAGTGACCGCCCGCCCGGCATCCGCACGATGGCGTCGGGGCGCTGCAACCCGTCCTCGGTGCGGTGGCTGGTCTCGGTCTCGAAATCGACATGCTCGGCCATGCCGCTCAGCTCGAACACCTGCCTCAGCTGCATCTCGCCCCAGCGCCCGCGCGTCTTGGGCGCGCGCAGCGCCTGCACCAGTTTCCGCGTCTCGCCCGACAGCTGCGCCTGCCCCAGCCGCAGCTGCTCCACCTGCTCGCGGATCGCGCCGTAGGCGTCGGTGCGGTGTTTCTCCATGTCCCGCAGCACCGCGTCGAAGGCGCCCAGCTTCTCGTTGAGCGGCTTCACCATCCCGTCGATGGCCTTCTGCCGCGCCTCAAGCTCCGCCTTGGCGGTCTCGGAATGGGTGGCGAAGCGTTCGGTGACGCGGTCGAGGAAGGCGCGGGAATTGCCCTCCAGCACCTCGGTCGCCAGCGTGCGGAACTTCGCCTGCAGCGCCTCGTTCAGCCCGCGCAGCTCCTCCAGCCGGGCGGCCTGCGCGGCCTCCACCGTCTCCAGCCGCGCCTCGGCCTGGTTCAGCGCGCCCAGCAGCCCGTCACGCTCCTCCCGCGCCTCGGCCAGCTGTTGCTCCAGCTGCGGCAGGCGTTCCGCCCGCGCCTCCAGCACGGCGACCTGCCGCCGCAGCGCCTCGGCCTCGGCCAGATCCCTGTTCGCCCGCCGGAGCCGCGCGCCGCGCAAAAGATGCGCCACGACCAGCCCCGCCGCCAGCAGCAGCGCAAGCACGAGGTAGACCGGCAACGGGTCGACCGCCGGGCCGAAGGGCGAGGTCTCGCGCAGCCGGGCGGCGAGGGTCTCAAGCAGGGTGACGAGGGGCGCGGTTTCCATGGCTCAGCTCCGCCCGAACAGCCGGTCGATGTCGGCCAGTTTCAGCGCGACGAAGGTCGGGCGGCCGTGGTTGCACTGGCCGGAATTCGGCGTCGCCTCCATCTCGCGCAGCAGCGCGTTCATCTCGTCCGCGCTCATGCGGCGGCCGGAGCGGACGGAGCCGTGGCAGGCGATGCGGCTGAGGACCGCGTCGAGCCGCCCCTTCAGCGCCTCGGAGCGGCCGAGGTCGTCGATCTCGTCGAGGATGTCACGCAGGAGCGGCTCCACGGCGACGGCACCGAGGAGGGCGGGTGTCTCGCGGACAGCGAGGGTGCCGGGGCCGAAGGGCTCGATCGTCAGCCCGAGGGCGGCGAGGTCGTCGGCGTGGTCGAGCAGGCGGTCGGCGTCGGGGCCGAGGGTCACGATCTCGGGGATCAGGAGCGCCTGCCGCGCGACGCCGGTGTCGGCCATCTGGCGCTTGAGCCGTTCGTAGACCAGCCGTTCGTGGGCGGCGTGGGCGTCGACGATCACCATGCCGCTGTCGGTCTGGGCGACGATGTAGGTCTCGTGGATCTGGGCGCGCGCGGCACCGAGGGGGCGGGCGGTCTCCTCCACGGCGGGGGCTGCGTCCTCGACGCGCGCAGACGGCGGGGCGGACCAGAGGGCGGGGGCTTCTTCCATCGCGGGCGCCTGCCAGTCGCGCGCGCGCGTCAGCGTCGCCGTGGCGGGCCGATCCATCTGGTAGACGCGCGGCGCCCCGCCGAGCGCCGCCCCGAGGACAGCCTCCCCGAGGCTGGACGAGGCGCGCGGCCCCGACCCCGCCAGCGCCGCCCGCAGCGCCGACACCACCAGCCCCCGCACCAGCGCCGGGTCGCGGAACCGCACCTCGGCCTTGGCCGGGTGCACGTTCACGTCCACCCGCTCCGCCGGGCAGTCGAGGAACAGCGCCGCCGCCGGGTGCCGGTCGCGCGCCAGCACGTCCATGTAGCCCGCCCGGAGCGCGCCGTAGAGCTGCTTGTCCCGCACCGGCCGCCCGTTCACGAAGAAGAACTGCGCCACCGCGGCCCCGCGCGACCACACCGGCAGCGCGGCGTATCCGGTCAGGCGCACGCCCTCGCGCTCTGCCTCGACCCGGATCGCGTTTTCCACGAAATCCCGCCCGATCAGCCCCGACAGCCGCGCCCCCAGCGCGTCGAACAGGTCGCCCGTCTCGGGTTCGGCGCGCAGCACCACGCGCTCGCCCTCGGTCACGTCCTTGAGCGTGATGCCCACCCCCGGTGCCGCCATGGCGAGCCGCTTCACCACGTCCGCGATGGCCTGCATCTCGGCCCGGTCCGTGCGCAGGAACTTCAACCGCGCCGGCGTGGCGTAGAACAGGTCGGCCAGCTCCACCACCGTGCCGCGCGACAGGGCCGCGGGCCGCACCGGCGACATCTCGCCCCCGGTCACCCGGATCTCGTGCGCGTCCCCGCCCGCCACCCGGCTGACGATCCTGAGGCGCCCCACCGCGCCCAGCGACGGCAGCGCCTCGCCGCGAAAGCCGAAGCTGGTGATGTTCAGGAGGTCCGACCCGTCGATCTTGGACGTCGCGTGGCGGCTCAGCGCCAGCGGCAGGTCCTCGGGCCCCATGCCGCAGCCATCGTCGGTGACGCGGATCAGGCCCTTGCCGCCCTGGGCCACCTCGACCAGCACCCGTGTCGCACCGGCGTCCAGCGCGTTCTCGACCAGCTCCTTCACCGCCGAGGCGGGGCGTTCCACCACCTCGCCCGCCGCGATCCGGTTGATCGCGGCCTCGTCGAGCTGCCGGATGACCGGACGGCTTATCTTGGGGTCATCGAGGGACATGCCACCAAACCTAGCATGTCCCCCGGCCACGGGCCAAGGCCCGCGCGGTCAGTTTCCGGGGGATAACCCCTCGGGCCGGCCGACCACCACGAAATGCAGGTCCTCGGGCCGCAGAAGGCGGGCCGCGACGCGCCGGACGTCCTCGAGCGTGACCGCCTCGACATAGGCGTTGCGGTTCTCGATGTATTCCACCGGCATGTCGTCGGACTGCATGGCGGCGAGGATGCCGGCGATGGTGGCGTTGCCGTCGAAGCGCAGCGGGTATTCGCCGGTCATGTAGCGGATGGCGGCGTCCAGCTCGTCCTGGGTGATGCCGTTCTCGGCAAGGTCGGCCCATTCGGCCTGCACCACCTCGATCGCCTGCGCGACGAGGTCGTTGGAGGACGAGAACTGCCCCAGCAACGTCGGGGACAGATCGGCCAGCGACAGGAAGGTGCCGATGCCGTAGGTCAGCCCGCGCTCCACCCGGACCTGTTCCATCAGCCGCGACCGGAAGCCGCCGCCGCCCAGCACCTGGTTCAGCACGAAGGCCGCGAAGAAGTCGGGGTCGTCCCGCGCGATGCCGGCATGGCCGAAGAACACCGACGCCTGCGGAGTGGGGAAGTCGACCACGGTGACCCCGCCCTCCAGCCCGAACTCGGCCGGGCCGGGGCGCGGCGGCGCCTCGGCGGGCAGGTCGCCGAGGATGCGGTCGATCAGGAGGCCCAGCTCCTCGGGCGTGATGTCGCCGGCGGCGCCCACCACGACCCGGTCGCGCGTCAGCGTGGCCCGGTAGGCGGCCACGATGTCCTCGCGGGTCAGCCGCGACACGACCTCGACCGTGCCCTCCTGCGTGGTGCCGTAGGGGTGGTCGCCATAGGCCAGCCTGTTGAAGGTGGTGGTCGCGATGTCGCTGGGGTCGCGCTCGTTGCTCTCGATGATCGAGATCACCTGCCCGCGGGTGCGCTCGATCGCGTCGGCGTCGAAGCGCGGTTCGACCAGCGCCGCGCGCAACAGGTCGGCGGCGGCGTCGCGGTTCTGGGTCAGCATCTGCGCGCTGACCACGATCGCGTCGCGGAAACTGTCGACGACGAAGCTGGTCGCCAGCGCCTCCTGGGCGGCGGCGAAGGCCTGCGCGTCCATGTCGGCGGCGCCTTCCTCCAGCAGCCCGGTCATCAGGTAGGTCGCGCCCCGCGCCTCGGCCGGGTCCAGCCCCGAGCCGCCGATGAACCAGAATTCCAGCGCGACAAAGGGGATCGAGTCGTCCTCGACCAGCCAGGCGTCGATGCCGCCCGGCGAGGTGACCTCCTGGATGTCGATGTCGGCGGTCGCCGGCAGGGGGACGGCCAGCGCGACGAGGGTCGCGGCGATGCGGGCGATCATTGGTTCACCTCCGTGGGCTGGGCCTCGGGCGCGGGCTCGGCGGGGCGCTGCAGGTAGCCGGTGACGGTCGAGGGGTCGTCGAACAGGCGCCGGGCGGCGTCCATCACGTCCTCGGGCGTCACGGCGGCCAGCGCCGCGGTCCAGCCCTCCACGTCGGCCACGGTCAGCCCGGTGGTCAGCTCGACCCCCCAGGACCGGGCAAGGCCCTGGGTGTCGTCCTCCTCGTAGATCTCGCCGGCCTCGATCTGGAACTGGATGCGGGCGAAATGGTCGGCGTCGATGCCCTGTTCGAGGAAGGTCTCGACCATGCGCCAGATGTCGGCCTCGGCCTCCTCCAGCGACACGCCGGGCACCGGCACGTTCACCAGCGAGAAGCCGGACGGATCGACGCTGGTCGAATCGTAGAAGGCCGCGGCGTAGAGCGAGCGTTCCTCCTCGAACTGCAGCTGCCGGCTCATCAGCGCGCTGGGGCCCCCTCCGCCCAGCAACTCGGCCAGGTAGACCAGCGCCGCCGCCTCGCGCTGGTCGCCGGGCTCGCGCACCGGGGCCAGCATCTGGATCGAGACATAGGGGTTGGCGACGCGCTCGTCCTCGTAGATCACGCGGCGGTCGGCGATGTGCGGCGGCTCGGTCGGGCGCAGGCGCTCGGGCAGGGCGGCCGAGGCCGGGATCGGGCCGTAATGCTCCTCGGCCAGCGCGCGGACCTCCTCGGGCGTCACGTCGCCCGCGACGATCAGGATCGCGTTGTTGGGGTGGTACCAGGTCTCGTAGAAGGCGCGCGCGTTCTCCAGCGTCAGCCCCTCCATCTCGTGGCGCCAGCCGATGATCGGGATGCCGTAGGGGTGGTTCAGGAACAGCGCTGCGCGCATCTGTTCGTTGAACAGCGCGCCGGGCGACGAATCCGTGCGCTGCGCCCGTTCCTCCAGGATCACGCTGCGCTCGGTGGCGACCTCGACCGGGTCGAACACCAGGTCGCGCATCCGGTCGGCCTCCATCTGCATCATCAGGCCCAGCCGGTCGGCCGCGACGCGCTGGAAATAGCCGGTGTAGTCCCAGGCGGTGAAGGCGTTGTCCGACCCGCCGTTGGCCTCGACCACCTCGCTGAACTGCCCCGAGGCCATGTCGTCGGTGGCCTTGAACATCAGGTGTTCCAGGAAATGCGCGATGCCCGACTGGCCGGGGGGCTCGTCGGCGGCGCCGACGCGGTACCAGACCATGTGGGTGACGGCGGGCGTGCGGTGATCCTCGATCACCACCACCTGCATGCCGTTGTCGAGAAAGAATTCCTCGACCTCGCCGGCGGCCTGCGCGGCCAGCGGTGTCAGGGTCAGCCCGAGGGCCAGCGCGAGACGGTGCAACATGCACGTCCTCCGGTTCGGATGCGGTTGCCTGTCAGATAACGGCGCCGGGCCCGGGATCAACCGGGCTGACGGCGACGTGAGCGTCCTATTCCAGAACGATGCCTTCGGGCGGCGCGGCCGGGGTGCGGACGCCGGCGCGGCGCAGGCGCTCCAGCTCGGCGTAGCGGTCCAGCCACATCGACCGGTAGGCGCGGAAATAGACGTTGTTGCCGAACAGCCGTTCCAGCAGCCGGCCGTTGTTGTCGCGCCGGTATTCCAGATCCTCGGCGGCCAGCACGCCGCGGATGTCGGGCGAGGTGCCGAAGCGCGAGGCATAGCCGACGATGTCGCCGGCCTGGCTGGTGGCGCGCTCGGGGTTGCCGCCCAGCGCGCGGATCGCGTCGCCCTCGGGGTCGGGATCGGTGCGGTTGGTGCCGCCCGGCGTCGGCGGGGGCAGGGTGCGCAGGTCGGCGGGGATCGCGATGGGCTCGGTCGGCAGGACCGAGAACTCGTCCGGCCCCGACTCGGTGTTGCGCAGGTTCATCAGCCGCGGGTCGCCCGACCCGCAGGCCGCCAGCGCGACCGTGGCGGCGGCAAGCGTCAGGGTCGTGAACAGGCGCGGCATCGGGCGGTCCTTCGTCATCCTCGGGGCCGGGGTCTATCGCAAATCTCAGGCCCCGTCACGCGGCATCTTGCTGTCATTGGAGAAGATCAGCAACCCGAAGGCGCCCGCGAAGATGCCGATATCGGCCACGTTGAAGGCGAACGGGTTCACGATGCCACAGCAGGACATGTTCAGGAAATCCGCGACCGCCCCGTAGACCAGCCGGTCGAGCGTGTTGCCCATCGCCCCGCCGATCACCGCGCCCGCCGACACCAGCGTGATCGATCGCGTCAGCCCGTGGCGCGCCCACCACAGGAGCCAGCCGGTGATCGCCACCGCCAGCCCGATCAGGATCCAGCGCGTCACCTCGGGCCCGCCCGAGAACAGGCCGAAGTTGATGCCGGTGTTCCAGCCCATCTTGAAGGTCAGGAGCGGCGGAAACACCTCTATCACGCCGCGCTCGATCAGGCCCATGGCGTGGACGACGAGGTATTTCGACAGCTGGTCGAGGGCGAACCAGACCGCGGCGGAGATCAGGACAAGACGCATGGGCGGGGGCCTCGGGGAACACTCCCCGGCTCGATAGGGCATGGCCGCCGCAAAGGCCAGTGGGGGCGGCCTCAGCCCGCCGCCCAGGCCGCCTCCAGCGCGGCGAGGTCGAGCCGCCGCATCGGCTGCATCGCCCGCAGGAGGGCCGAGACCTTCGCCCGGTCGCCGCTGGCGGCCATCTCGGTCACCCGGCGCGGGACGATCTGCCAGGCCACGCCCCAGCGGTCCCGCAGCCAGCCGCAGGCCATCTCCTGCCCGCCGTCGGCGGTGAGCGCGTGCCACAGCCGGTCGGTCTCGGCCTGGTCCTCGGTCGCCACCGCGATCGACATCCGGTCGGTCGGCGGGTGGTGCGGCCCGGCCTCGAGCAGGGTGTAGGGCGTCCCGGCCAGCTCGATCTCGATCACGCGGACGCCCTCGGGTTCGTTGGTCAGCATGTGCTCGAAGGCCCGCATGTCGAGGATGCGCGAGCCGGGCAGGAGCGCGGTGTAGGTCCGCGCCGCACCGGCGACGTCGCGGTCGATCCAGATGCAGGTGCGGACCCGGGCGGGCGTGGTCATGGCGGATGGCCCCTGTCTTGGGTCCGTCCTGCCGCGAAAGCAGGCGGACCTGCCTCATGATACGGCGGCCGGGGTCTTTTCACAGCCCCCGGCGCGCCGCCGCGGCCCTTGCGCCGGGCGCGGCGTTGACGGCGCGCGAAAAGGTCATAATACCTGACCCATGATGCTTCTCGCCAGACCGCCCGCCGACCGGCACACCCCCGTGGAGGATGTTCAGGGAATCCTGATCGGCGCCACGCTGGTGGCGCTGTCGATCCAGTTCCTGCGCGCCTCGGACCTGATCACGGGGCAGATCGCGGGGCTGGCGCTGGTGGCGACCTACGCCGCGGACTGGTCCTTCGGCGTGACCTTCTTCGTGATGAACCTGCCGTTCTACGCCGTCGCCCTGCGGCTGCTGGGCTGGAGCTTCGTGCTCAAGAGCGCGTCGGCGGTGGCGCTGATGTCGGCGCTGGCCGACACGCTGCCCCTTGTCCTGACGATCACCGATCTGCACCCGGCGCTGGGCGCGGCGCTGTTCGGGGTGCTGGCGGGCGTCGGGCTCCTGTCGCTGTTCCGGCACGGGGCGAGCCTTGGCGGCGTGGGCATCGTCGCGCTTCTGCTGCAGGAACGGCGGGGCATCCCCGCGGGCTGGACGCAGCTGGGCTTCGACCTCTGCGTCTTCGCGGCCGCCTTCGCCCTGCTGCCGTGGCCGGCGGTGGCGTGGTCGCTCCTGGGTGCGGTGATCCTGAACGCGATCATCGCCACGAACCACCGCCAGGACCGCTACATCGCCCGGTCCTGACGGCCCGCCCGCCCTCAGTGGCGGAAGTGGCGCATTCCCGTGAACACCATGGCCAGCCCCGCCGCGTCGGCCGCCGCGATGACCTCGTCGTCGCGCATCGACCCGCCCGGCTGGATGATGGCCGTCGCCCCGGCCTCGGCCGCGGCCATCAGCCCGTCGGCAAAGGGGAAAAAGGCATCCGAGGCCACGACCGACCCCTTGGCCGGCGTCTCGGCCAGGCCCAGTTCCGCCCCCATGCGCCCCGCCTTGAGCGCGGCGATGGTCGAGCTGTCGACCCGGCTCATCTGCCCCGCGCCGACGCCCACGGTTGCACCGTCCCTGACGTAGACGATGGCGTTCGACTTGACGTGCTTGGCGACCGTCCAGGCAAAGCGCAGGTCGTCCATCTCGGCCGCGGTCGGCGCGCGTTTCGTCACCACGCGCAGGTCGGCCTCGGGCACGAAGCCGGTGTCTTTGTCTTGCACCAGGAAGCCGCCCGCCACCTGCTTGTACGCGGTGACGGCCGCGCGCGGGTCGGGCAGGGCGCCGGTGGTCAGGAGGCGCAGGTTCTTTTTCGCGGCAAAGATCGCCTTGGCTGCCTCGTCGGCCTCGGGCGCGATGACGACCTCGGTGAAGATCTTCACGATCTCCTCCGCCGTCGCCGCATCGAGCCGCTGGTTCAGCGCGACGATGCCGCCGAACGCGCTGGTCCGGTCGCAGTCGAAGGCCTTGCGGTAGGCGTCGAGCAAGCTGCCCCCCCGCGCCACGCCGCAGGGGTTGGCGTGCTTGATGATCGCGCAGGCGGGGCCGTCGGCGGGGTCGAACTCCGCCACCAGCTCGAAGGCCGCGTCGGTGTCGTTGATGTTGTTGTAGCTCAGCTCCTTGCCCTGGTGCTGCACGGCGGTGGCGACGCCGGGGCGGTTCGAGCCGTCGACGTAGAAGGCCGCCTGCTGGTGCGGGTTCTCGCCGTAGCGCATCGTCTGCTTGAGCGTGCCGGCAAAGGCCCGCCGCCGGGGCGCGGCATCGCCCTGCGCCGCGGCCATCCACGACGACACGGCCGCGTCATAGGCCGCCGTCCGGGCGTAGGCGGTGCGCGCCATCTTCTGCCGGAACGCGAGGCTGGTGCCGCCCGTCGCCTCCAGCTCGGCCAGCACGTCGGCGTAATCCTCGGTGTCCACCACCACGGTGACGAAGGCATGGTTCTTGGCCGCCGCGCGGATCATCGCCGGGCCGCCGATGTCGATGTTCTCGATGCAGGTGTCGTAGTCGGCGCCCGAGGCGACCGTCGCCTCGAAGGGGTAGAGGTTCACGACCAGCAGATCGATCGCCCCGATCCCGTGCGCCTCCATCGCCGCGACATGCTCGGCGTTGTCGCGCAGCGCGAGCAGCCCGCCATGCACCATCGGGTGCAGCGTCTTGACCCGGCCGTCCATCATCTCGGGAAAGCCGGTCACCTCGGCCACGTCGCGCACCGCGATCCCCGCGTCCCGCAGCGCCTTGGCCGTGCCGCCGGTCGACAGGATCTCCACCCCCCGGCCCGCCAGCGCGGTGGCAAACTCGATCAGCCCGGTCTTGTCGGACACGGAAATCAGCGCGCGGCGCAGGGGCACTTCGGTCATAAGGGATTGTCCTCTTTCAGTCCTCGGTCTCGCCCTCGCCCGGGGCGGGCAACAGGCCGACCGGGCGGGCGAGCGTCCAGCTCACGGCGCCGCCATAGCCGGTCAGCGCGGCGGAGAGAACGATCTGTTTTGTCGCGCGCGGCTTCAGCCGCCCGCCGTCGAGGTAGACCGACGGCTCCAGCGTCAGCACCGCCTCGCCCCCGTAGCGGAACACCCAGGTCTCCCGGTTGGGCAGCTGGATCGACACGGCGGTGCCGCCCATGTCGATCTCGGCCGCCGCATCGGGGTGCAGGTGAAGCCGCACGGCATAGCGCAGGCCCACGTCGCCCGGCAGCCGCGACAGCACCCGGTCGAGCGTCGCGCGGTCCTCGGCCGTCATCGCCGCCAGCCCGTCCTCGCCCCGCAGGAGGCTCCCGTCGCGGTCGAGCTGAAGCGAGCGCAGGTGCACCAGGCCATGCGTCCGCCGCCAGCCGTCATGGGACAGGGCGATGCCGTCGGCCGTCGTCATCTCGGCCTGCTGCACCTCGACCGTGCCGGGGCCGGTGACGAAATCCTGTTTCTCGGGCTCCTCGGCCGTGGCGCCGCGGGCCAGCCGCGCGCTGGCGTAGCCCATCAGCGACAGGGTGGAATGGCTCGCCGTCGCGCGCCCCGCCCGCCGCCACGCCGCGCCGAAGCGCCGGCCCGATCCGCAGGACACCACCACCGGCTGCTGGCCCGACACCAGCTCGAAGGCCAGCGTCGAGGCGTGGGCGTCGAAGCTGCCGGGCCCCAGCATCGGCGGCGCGGCGTCCACGATCAGCGACACCCGCCGCCCGCCCAGCCGCGCGTAGCCCATGGCCAGCCCCTTCACGCGGCTGGGCCGCACGTTCGACCGCGCCAGCGCCGCGTCCAGCCGCCCCGGCGCCCCGCGGCCGCCGCCCTGCATCCGCGCCAGCGACCCGTCTGCGTGGCGCAGGCTGCGCAGCGTCGGCGCGATGCGCAGGATCGCGGTGTCGATGGCGGGGTCGGGGGCCTTGCCGATCTCCTTCAGGATGGCGGCGACCCATGTCAGCAGGTGGAACACCTCGAGCAGTTCCTCGGGGTTGCGCGTCACGATCCCGCCGGTCGCGTCGATGTCGTTGGCGCATTCCTGCGCCAGCGCCGTCAGCGCGGGGCGCAGCGCCGTTTCCATCCCGGTCAGGGCGCAGGCGGAATAGACGAGGCCCGTCAGCGCCTCGAACCGCGGCAGCCCGCGCCGCGTGTGGCGCCAGCGGTCACCCAGCATCCCGGCCTGCCGCGCCAGCGCCGCGACGAAGCGGCGGCGGTCCTCGGGGGCCTGCCCGTTCATCAGGAACAGCGCGTGGGTGATCCACCGCATTTGCCGCCGCCCGGCAAGGTCGGGGGTCCAGCCGGGGCCGCGCCCGCGCCCGTAGCGTTTGAGCCACTCCGCCAGCCACGCCTGCGCCGTCGCCCGCCCCGCACCCCCCGGCACGGTGGCGAGGTCGTCGAGCCAGTCGAAGCCGTGCAGCGCCTCTAGGAACCCCTCGGTCGGCGGCGCCACGTCCCAGGGCAGGCGGCCACTTGCCTCGACCAGCCGCCCGCCGAGCACGAGGTTGCCCGCCATCAGCTGCCGCCCCCGCGCCTCGGACCCGGCAAAGCTGGGCTGCGGCTGCCACAGGAAGCCGCGGATGCGCGGGCCGGTCAGCCCCGCGCGCCAGGCCGCCCAGCGGTCGGCCAGGCGCACCCGGTCCTCCGGGGGCGGGGCGGGGGCGTCGGTCTCCTCGGGCTCGGCCATGACGGATTGCTGCTCGGTCTCGGTCTTTGCGGGCAGGATAGGGGCGGGCCGCCCAGCTGTCACGGGCGGGTGAGGGCGGCCATGTAGAAGCCGTCCAATCCGCCGATCTCGGCCCACATGTCGGGCCGGAGGCGCAGGCCGCCCTCGGGGCTGCGCCACGCGTCGTCGCCGCCGAGCGCGACCGGGTCGGCGGGGATCACGCACAGGCCGTCATGGCGTTTCAGGGCGGCGGTGATCTGGTGCTCGCCCTCCACAGGCAGGAGCGAGCAGGTGCAGTAGACGAGCGTGCCGCCTGGCTTCAGCAGGGTCAGCGCGTGGTCGAGGAGGCGCATCTGCAGGCGGGTCAGGGGCTCGACCTCGGTCCAGCTTTTCACGTGCGGCAGGTCGGGGTGGCGGCGGATGGTGCCGCTGGCGGTGCAGGGCGCGTCGAGCAGGATCGCATCGAAGGGGGCGGCGGTGTAGTCGAGGGCGTCTGCGACGACCAGCTCGGCCGTCAGGCCCGTGCGCGCGAGGTTCTCGCGCACGCGGCCCATGCGGCTGTCGGACAGGTCGACCGCGGTGACATGGGCGCCCAGCGCCGCCAGCTGCATCGCCTTGCCCCCCGGCGCGGCGCAGAGGTCGAGCACGCGGGCGCCCGCCACGTTGCCCATCAGCCGCACCGGCAGCGCGGCGGCGGCGTCCTGCACCCAGACGTCGCCCGTGGCGTAGCCCGGCACGGCGCTGACCTGCGTGCCGGCGGGCAGGCGCAGGCTGCCGGTGGGCAGGCGGGTGGCGCCCTCGATCTCCACCGTCGCGCCCGGCTTGACGGTCAGGTCGATCGGCGGCAGGGGCACATGCGCGGCCTCGATGGTGCGCAGAACCTCGGCGCCCCAGCGCTTCTTGACCGGCCCGCCGATCCAGCCCGGCAGGCGCTGCGGCGGCTCGGCGGCGAAGCGCTCGGGGCCTTCGACCGCGACCTTGCGCAGCACCGCGTTCACCATCCCGGCCATGCGCTGGGTGGGCCGCCGCGCCTTGGCGAGCTTGACCGCGCTGTCCACCACGCCATGCGCGTCGCCGCCCGCCACCAGCAGCTCGGCCGCGGCAAGGCGCAGGATGTTGAGCGCGGGCAGGGGCGGCTTGCGGTCGAGGTAGGGGGCGATCACCGCGTCGAGCGGCTGGACATGGCGCAGGGTGAGCGAGGCGAGCCGCGCCGCGCGGGCGGCATCGCCGGGCGACAGCCGCGGATCGGCGGGCAGATGCGCCAGCATCCGCCCCTCGCGCAGCACCCAGTCCAGTGCCTTCAGTGCCGCTTGCCGTGCCTCGAGCGCCATGGCCTTGCCCTTGTTCCTGAAGCCCCGCCGCGTATATCACGGGGGCGAGCATCACAAGAACGAGCTTCCGGTTTCCCGATGAGCGACGACCCAAAGACCGACCTTCCCCCCGCCGCCCAGCGTGCGCTGGCCGAGGCCGAGGCGCGGCGCAAGGCCGCCAAGGCGCTGGACCTGCCGGTGGAGCTGGGCGGGCGCGACGGGCCCGAGCCCGTGCGCTACGGCGACTGGGAGAAGAAGGGGATCGCGGTCGATTTCTGACCGTTGAAGCTGCGCCCTGATGGCGCAGCGCAGGCCATCACCGCAGCGTCAGGTCCGCGAACATCCCCGCGCCGCGGTCGGAGGTAAAGCGCAGCGTGTCGCCGTTTTCCTGCACCAGCTGGCAGTTGTAGCCCAGGTCGTCGCCGCCCCAGTAGAGGTCGCGGCAGAAATAGCCGCCCTCCCAGGTCCATTCCCCGGTGACGGGCGAGCCGAAGGCCTGCCCCTCGATCTGGCCCTCGGACGTGACGTTCAGCCGGATGCCGAAGCGGCGCAACTCGCGCCCGTCGACCAGCGACACGAAGCGGTCGGCGCTCTGCACGACCGAAAAGCCCTCGGCCCCGGCGGCGTCGGCGGTGGCGACGCTGAGCAGCGCGCCGGTCAGGAGACCCGGCAGGGTGGCGTCCATGCGCGGCATGTCGGTCAGGTCCTCTTTCGGTGGTCGGACGGTGTCTGGAACGCCTCAGGAGCTAGCCACCGCCCTGCCGAAATCAAGCCGGTCGGCGGTTTCACGCCAATCCCAGCACGCTCATCATCGAATAGTGACCGGGCGCCTGCCCCTGGCCCCAGAGCGCGGCCCTGAGCGCGCCGCGGGCGAAGATGCCCCGGTCGGTCGCCACGTGCCGCAGCACGATGCGTTCCCCCGCGCCGGCAAAGATCACGTCGTGTTCGCCCACCACGTCGCCACCCCGGATCGCGGCAAAGCCGATGTCGCCGCGCCGCCGTTCCCCGGTCATCCCGTCACGGCCCCGGTCCGAGACCTCGGCCAGATCGACGCCGCGGCCGCGCGCCACCGCCTCGCCCAGCATCAGCGCCGTGCCCGAGGGCGCATCGACCTTGTGGCGGTGGTGCGCCTCGACGATCTCGACGTCGAAATCGGCGTCGAGGGCGTGGGCCACCTCCTGCGCCAGCCGCACCAGCAGGTTGACCCCGAGGCTCATGTTGCCCGCCCGCACGATCACCGCGTGGCGCGCGGCGGCGTCCAGCGCGGCGATCTGGCCGTCGGTGAAGCCCGTCGTCCCGATGACGTGGACGCAGCGCGCCTGCGCGGTCAGCTGAGCGTGGGCCAGCGTCGCCTCGGGCGTGGTGAAGTCGATCACCGCCTGCGCCTTGACGATCACCTCGAGCGGGTCGTCATGCACCATCACGCCGGTGCGCGCCCCGCCCGTCGCCTCGCCGAGGTCGCGGCCCACCCAGGGATGGCCCGGCCGCTCGGTCACGCCGACGAGATGCGCCTTGTCCGAGGCCGTCACCGTCTCGACCAGCATCCGCCCCATGCGCCCCGAGGCGCCCATCACCGCGATCCCGATGCTGTCGGCCATGTCCCTGAACCCTCCGTCTTGCGCCCGCCCTGATAGCGGATGCCGGCCCATGCGGAAAGCCGTCGCTTGCAAGGGGGCCGCGCATCCCATACGTGCGGGTCAGGGATAGACAGGCACCGCCATGGCACGACACCGGCAATCCGAGGGCTCCGGCCCGTCGCAGCGGCAGCTTCGCGTGGGCGAGCTGATCCGGCGCACCCTGTCGTCGGTGCTGGCCAAGGGCGAGGTGCACGACCCCGAGTTGAACGCCATGTCGATCACCGTGGGCGAGGTGCGCACCTCGCCCGACCTCAAGATCGCCACGGTCTACGTGATGCCGCTGGGCGGCGCCGGGCGCGACGAGGCGATCCAGGCGCTCAAGCGCAACCGGGGCGAGCTGCGCCGGGCGCTGATGCGCGACATGACGCTGAAATACGCGCCCGACCTGCGGTTTGTCATCGACGAGACCTTCGACCGGATGGACGAGACCCGCGCGCTGTTCGACCGCGCCGAGGTGCGGCGCGACATCGAGGGGGGCGACCCGGAGACCGAGGCGTGAGGCGCGCCCTCGCGCTCCTTCTGGCGCTTTGCTGCGCCGCGCCCGCCGCGGCGGCGACCTGCGCGCAGGTGGATTTCGAGGGCGCCGCCTTCACCAGCTGCCGCATCGACCTGGCCGAGGAGGAGGTGCGCCTGTTCCTGCGCGACGGCGACGGCGCGATCTACGGCAGCTTCGGCCGGATCGACGAGGCGCTGGCGCCCGGCCGCCGCCTCGGGGTGGCGATGAACGCGGGCATGTTCCACGAGGACCGGCGCCCGGTCGGGCTCTACATCGAGGACGGGACGCAGGAGATGCGGGTCGTCACCTCGGCCGGGCCCGGCAATTTCGGCCTGCTGCCCAACGGCGTGCTGTGCCTGAACGGCGACCGCGCCGCCGTCGTCGAGAGCCGCGCCTACGCCGAGGCGCCGCCGCCCTGTCGCCATGCCACCCAGTCGGGGCCGATGCTGGTGATCGACGGCGCGCTGCACCCGCGCTTCATCGCCACCAGCGCCAGCCGCAATATCCGCAACGGCGCCGGCGTGGACGCGAGCGGGCGCGTCCTGCATCTGGTGATCTCGGACGTGCCGGTGAACTTCCACCATTTCGCGCGCTTCTTCCGCGACCACCTGCAGGTGCCGAACGCGCTCTACCTCGACGGGCGGGTGTCGCGGCTCTGGGCGCCGGAGATCGGCCGGGCCGACATCGGCCTGCCGGTCGGGCCGATCATCGGCACGGTGGTTGACGCCGCGCCCTCGGGCGGATAGCCCGCGCACCTCTCGCCGTCCGAGGAGGAAACCATGGGGCGCAAGCGCAAGGGCCGCGACATCTCGGGCTGGGTGCTGGTGGACAAGCCCGCCGGCCTGACCTCCACCGCCGTGGTGAACAAGCTCCGCTGGGCCTTCGAGGCGCAGAAGGCCGGCCATGCCGGCACGCTCGACCCGGACGCGACGGGGATGCTGCCGGTGGCGCTGGGCGAGGCGACCAAGACCATCGCCTACCTGGGCGACGCGCTGAAGGGCTACGACTTCACCGTGCGCTGGGGCGCGGCCACGACCACCGACGACGCCGCGGGCGAGGTGATCGCCACCTCGGACCTGCGCCCGACCGATGACCAGATCCGCGCCGCGCTGCCGGCCTTCCTCGGCGACATCCGGCAGGTGCCGCCGCAGTTCTCGGCGGTGAAGGTCGACGGCGAACGCGCCTACGACCTCGCGCGCGAGGGCGAGCGGCTGGAGTTGCAGGCCCGCGACCTCTACGTCGACGCGCTGGAGCTGACCGGGCGGCCCGATGCCGACCACGCCACGCTGCATTTCACCTGCGGGTCGGGCGGCTACGTCCGCTCCATCGCGCGCGACCTCGGGCAGGCGCTGGGCTGCCTCGGCCACGTGGTGTCGCTCAGGCGGACCTGGGTCGGGCCCTTCGACATCGAGGCGGCGGTGACGATGGACCGGATCGAGGCGCTGGCCCGCACCCCCGAGATCGACGCCCTGCTGCACCCCGTCAGCCTCGGGCTGTCCGACCTGCCCGAGCTGACCGCGACCGAGGCGGGCGCGGTGCGGCTGCGGAACGGCAACCCGGGGCAGGTGCTGCCGGGGCCGGTGGAGTACGGCGACCTCGCCTGGGCGTCGCTGGGCGGCGTGCCGGTGGCGGTCGGCCGGTTCCGCGCGGGCGAGCTGCACCCCGAGCGGGTGTTCCACCTCTGACCGGTCGTTGCGGCCACAATGGTGCCAAGATCTGGGGGTATGCAGTCCGGCAGTCCCCCTGAAACGGACCGCCCGCCGCCCCGGCGGGACGGAAAGGAGCACCAGATGATTCGCACCCTCACCGCCGGCCTTCTCGCCCTGCCGATCCTGTCGGGCGCCGCGATGGCCGCCCCCCCGCCCGAGTCGCTTTTCCTCGGCACCGACCTGACCACCGTCCGCAAGACCCTCGAGTCGATGGGCTACCGCGTCCGCGAGATCGGGCAGGACGAATCGGGCTTCGAGGCCGAGATCGTCGATGGCGGCATCGTCTACGACGTGTCGGTCGACCCGGAAACGGGCCTGATCATCTTCGTCGAGCCCGACACCGACCAGGACGGCGACGCCTGAACCACGGCGGGTTCCCCGCGCCGCGGTCCCGCGGCATAAGGCGGGGATGATCACCCGGACCCACCAGAAGGGCGACGCCGCCTCGGTCGCCGAATATTCCGATTGCGAGGCCTATCGCTACACGCTGACCCGCGTCTGGAACGACGCGGGGCGGCGTGCGGTGTTCGTCATGCTGAACCCGTCGACCGCGACCGAGGTGCAGAACGACCCCACGGTCGAACGCTGCGAGCGGCGGGCGCGGGCGCTGGGCTTCGGCGCGTTCCGGGTGCTCAACATCTTCGCCTTCCGCGCCACCGACCCGCGTGAGATGCGGGCCGCCGCCGACCCCGTCGGCCCGGCCAACGACGCCGCCATCCTGCGCGCGCTGCCCTGGGCCGACCGGGTGATCTGCGCCTGGGGCACCCATGGCGCGCACCTGGGCCGGGGCCCCGCGGTCGAGGCGATGCTGCGGGGGGCGGGCGTGCCGCTGCATCACCTGGGGCTCAGCAAGGACGGGCACCCCAAGCACCCGCTCTACATCGGCTACCATGTCCAGCCGCAGCCCTGGGAGGGGTGAGATGTCGGGAATCGAGGGGTTCACCAGCCATCGCGTCGCCGCGAACGGGATCACCCTGTCGGTGCACCGGGGCGGGGCGGGGCCGGCGCTGATCCTGCTGCACGGCTACCCGCAGACGCACATGACCTGGCACCGGGTCGCGCCGGCGCTGGCGCGGCATTTCGACGTGATCGTGCCCGACCTGCGCGGCTACGGCGACAGCGACGCGCCGCCCGACGACCCCGACCACCGGACCTATTCCAAGCGCGAGATGGCGCGCGACATCGTCGGGCTGATGGACGCGCTGGGGATCGCGCGCGCCCATCTCCTCGGCCATGACCGGGGGGCGCGGGTGGCCTACCGCTTTGCCTTCGATCACCCCGATCGCATCCTGCGCCTCGGCCTCGTCGAGATCGTGCCGACCGCCGCCTTCTGGGACGCGTGGAACGCGGAACTGGCGCTCAAGGCGTACCACTGGACCTTCCTCGCCCAGCCAGCGCCGTTGCCCGAGAGCCTGATTGCCGCCGACGGCCCCGGCTACATCGCCCGCACGCTGGCCAGCTGGACCCGCAGTGGCGACCTGTCGCCCTTCGCCCCTGCCGCGCTGGACAGCTATCTGCGGCAGGCCGGCGACCCGACCCGCATCGCCGCGATGTGCGCCGACTACCGCGCCGGCGCCACCGTCGACCGCCGCCTCGACATCGCCGACCGCGCCGCCAGCCGGCGCATCGCGGCGCCCCTGCGCTTCGTCTGGGCCGAGGCCGGCTTTCCGGCGCGCACCGGCGACCCGCTGGGCCTGTGGCTGGGCTGGGCCGCCGAGGTCAGCGGCCACCCGATCCCCGGCTGCGGCCATTTCGCGATGGAGGAGGCGCCGGACGCGGTGCTCGACGCCATGCTGCCGCATTTCCTGGGCTGATCCCGGTCAGGCCGTCGCGGGCACCCCGTCAAGCTCCACCTCGCGCAGCTCGATCAGCGACGGGTCGAGCCCCTGCGCCCCCTCGACGCTGAGGATCAGCTGGCCGTCGAACAGGATGTTGGCGCCGGTGCCGTCTGCGAAATCCTCCACCGTGATCACCGGGTCGGGCGTCAGGCCGGGGTCGTAGATCACCTCGATCACGTCCTGCCCGGGGTCGAAATCGGTGACGTGGCCCGCCACCTCGGCGGTCTCGATGTAGCTGCCGGTGACGAAGGTGTCGGCGCCCGCGCCCCCGGTCGCCACGTCCTCCGCGCCGATCACGATGGTGTCGTCGCCGTCCCCGCCGTCGAGCACGTCGCCCGCGTCCTCGTCCTGCGGCCCGAACAGGCCGGTGCCGTGCGAGAAGGTGCCGTCGAGCCGGTCGTCGCCGTCGCCGCCCGACAGCGTGTCGGCCCCGAAGCCGCCCTGCAGGAAATCGTCGCCGGCATCGCCCGACAGGCTGTCGTCGCCGTCGCCGCCGAACAGGAGGTCGCCCTGCGCCCCGCCCGACAGCACGTCGTCGCCCGCGCCGCCGGCCAGGAAATCGGCGCCGGCGCCGCCTTCGAGCGTGTCGTCGCCCTCGTCGCCATAGGCCTCGTCGTTGCCGGCGCCGCCGCGGATCAGGTCGTCGCCCTCGTTGCCGAAGAGCGCGTCGTTGTCCGCGCCGCCGTCCAGAAGGTCGCCGCCGATGCCGCCCGTGATCGCGTCGTTGCCGCCCGAGCCGAACAGGCTGTCCATGCCCGCGCGGCCGCGCAGCAGGTCGTCGCCGGTGCCGCCGTCCAGCAGGTCGTCGCCGGCATAGCCGTCGAGCGTGTCGTCGCCGTCGCCGCCGGTGAGCGTGTCGTCGCCGTCGGTGCCCTCGATCAGCGCGCCGTCGTCCTCATCCTCGTCGCCGGGCGCCTCGCCGCTCATCCGCACCTCGACATCGCCCGGGTCGAGTTCGCCGACGCCCTCGAGCACCGCCACCGCGACCCCGCCCGCCAGCACCACCACCGACCCCGGCACGCTGTCGGCATCGACACCGATCTCGGGCGCGTCCGCCTCGGCCCCGTCGAATTCGAGCACCAGCCTGTCCACGCCCTGCTGGAAATCGGTGATCGTGGCCGGCCCGTCGCCGTCCGAGCCGAGGTCGATGCCGAACTCGTCCGCGCCCGCGCCGCCGGTGCCGTGGTCGCCCGCGCCCAGCTGCAGCAGGTCGTCGCCGTCGCCGCCGTCCAGCGTGTCGGCGCCGTCCTCGCCGTCGAGCCGGTCGTCGCCCGCCCCGCCGCCCAGCCAGTCGTCGCCGCCGCCGCCCGACACAGTGTCGTCGCCGTCGCCGGCCGCGATGGCGTCGTCCTCGTCGGTGCCGAACAGGAGGTCGGCGAGGTCGCCCGCCTCGCCGTCCGGGTCCTCGGGCTGGTCATCGGACAGGTCCTCGGGCGGCGTGTCCGCGCCCGTGGCGTCGTCGTCGCCGTCCGACATCAGCCCGCTGACCGCGAAGCCCATCGCCAGGAGTATCAGGAGGCCACCAGCCGCAAGCATCGCAAGTCCCCGATCGTGCTGAACCGTCACGTCACGTCTGCGCGTTCTGCGCCGCAGATCGTCTTCTGACGACGGCACCGGCCGCGGGCATTCCCGGGAACATGGTGCGCACGGGGACGCCGATTCGGCACCCCCTGCTGTTCCACGATTATGCACCGGCCTTGCGGAAACCTGAAGGGCGCGGCCGGGAATCCCGCCAAGACGTCACGAATTTCCCTCGAATCCGGGGCAGTTCCGGGCCGCAGGGGGCCGAACCCCGCGGGAATCCGCCCCCGCGCCCGCGGCGCCCCCTTCCCAAGCCCGCCCGACCGGCCTATACGCCCCCATCCGCGCCACGACGGCGCGCGACCCCTCCACGGGCCTTGCTGGACGACATCCCGGCTTGTGCCATCACCCTGAAAGGAGACCCCGATGTCGATCACGGTCGAAGAAAAGCAGCGCCTGATGAAGGACTACGCGACCAAGGACGGCGACACCGGTTCGCCGGAAGTGCAGGTCGCGATCCTGACGAGCCGCATTTCCACGCTCACCGAGCACTTCAAGACGCACAAGAAGGACAACCACTCGCGCCGCGGCCTGCTGAAGCTCGTCGCGCAGCGCCGGAAGCTCCTCGACTACCTCAAGGCCAAGGACGAGGGCCGGTACACCGACCTCATCGGCCGCCTCGGCATCCGCCGCTGAGCCGACCAAGGCCCCCGCGGCCGCACGGACAGGGCCCGCGCAGCACCCGCTGCGCGGGCCTTTTCCATGGCGCCCCGGCGCGGCGCCGATCCTCAAAGCGCTTTCCAATCGGGCCAAAACACGGTAGACGGCCGGCATCTGAGACGTGACGCTCTGGCCCTGGCGCATGGGATGATGAAGGGGTCGGCGGCAATGGGGCCGCCAGATGATGGGAGACCCGGCAGGGGCCGGGAGTGCTCCCCGATAGGAAACGATAGATGTTCAATATCACGACGAAAAGCATGCAGTGGGGCGAAGAGACGCTCACACTGGAAACCGGGCGTGTGGCCCGCCAGGCCGACGGCACCGTCATCGCCACCTATGGCGAGACCTCCGTCATGGCCAACGTGACCTTCGCCAAGGAAGCGAAGCCGGGGCAGGATTTCTTCCCGCTCACGGTCCACTACCAGGAAAAATACTACGCCGCGGGCAAGGTTCCGGGCGGTTTCTTCAAGCGCGAGGCGCGCCCGACCGAAAAGGAAACGCTGACCGCGCGCCTGATCGACCGGCCGATCCGCCCGCTCTTCGTGCCGGGCTTCAAGAACGAAGTGCTGGTGATGTGCACCGTCCTCAGCCATGACCTCGTCAACGATCCCGACATCGTGGCGATGATCGCGGCCTCGGCGGCGCTGACGCTGTCGGGCGTGCCCTTCATGGGCCCGATCGCCGGCTGCCGCGTCGGCTTCACGGATGGCGAGTACGTCCTGAACCCGACCGTCGACGACATGCACGACCTGCGCAACAACCCCGACCAGCGCCTCGACCTCGTGGTCGCGGGCACCAAGGACGCGGTGATGATGGTCGAGTCCGAGGCCTACGAGCTGACCGAGGACGAGATGCTGGGCGCCGTGACCTTCGCGCACGAGCAGATCCAGCCGGTGATCGACCTGATCATCGACCTGGCCGAGGACGCCGCCAAGGAGCCCTTCGACTTCCAGCCGCCGGATTACTCGGCGCTCTACGAGGTCGTGAAATCCGCGGGCGAGGCCGGCATGCGCGCCGCCTACGCGATCCTCGACAAGCAGGAGCGCGTCGCCGCCGTCGCCGCCGCCAAGGCCGCGATCAAGGCGGGCCTGACCGAGGAGCAGCTGGCCGACCCGAACCTCGACAGCGCGCTGAAGAAGCTCGAGTCGATGGTGATGCGGTCCGACGTGGTCAAGCATGGCCGCCGCATCGACGGCCGCGCGCTCGACGCCGTCCGCGGGATCGACTGCCAGACCTCGGTCCTGCCGCGCACGCATGGCTCGGCGCTGTTCACCCGCGGCGAGACGCAGGCGCTGGTCGTGACCACGCTGGGCACCGGCGACGACGAGCAGATCATCGACGCGCTGCACGGCAACTTCCGCTCGAACTTCCTGCTGCACTACAACTTCCCGCCCTACTCGGTCGGTGAAGTGGGTCGCGTGGGCAGCCCCGGCCGCCGCGAGATCGGCCACGGGAAACTCGCGTGGCGCGCGCTGCAGGCCGTCCTGCCGGCGCCGACCGACTTCCCCTACACGATCCGCGTCGTGTCGGAGATCACCGAATCCAACGGCTCCTCCTCGATGGCCTCCGTCTGCGGCGGATCGCTGTCGATGATGGACGCGGGCGTGCCGCTCAAGGCGCCGGTCGCGGGCGTGGCCATGGGCCTCGTGCTCGAGGATGACGGGTCCTACGGCATCCTGACCGACATCCTGGGCGACGAGGACCACCTCGGCGACATGGACTTCAAGGTCGCGGGCACCGAGAACGGGATCACCTCGCTGCAGATGGACATCAAGGTCGCGGGGATCACCCCCGAGATCATGAAGACCGCGCTGGCCCAGGCCAAGGCGGGCCGGATGCACATCCTGGGCGAGATGGCCAAGGCGATGACCGCGCCGGGCGAATTCTCGATCCACGCGCCGCGCATCGAGACCATGCAGATCCCGACCGACAAGATCCGCGAAGTGATCGGCTCGGGCGGCAAGGTGATCCGCGAGATCGTCGAGGTCTCGGGCGCCAAGGTCGACATCAACGACGACGGCATCATCAAGATCGCCTCGCCGAATGCCGACTCGATCCAGAAGGCCTACGACATGATCTACTCGATCGTGGCCGAGCCCGAGGTCGGTGGCGTCTACAAGGGCAAGGTCGTGAAGATCGTCGATTTCGGCGCCTTCGTGAACTTCTTCGGCAAGCGCGACGGCCTCGTGCACGTCAGCCAGATCGAGAACCGCCGCCTGAACCATCCCTCCGACGTGCTGAAGGAAGGCCAGGAGGTCTGGGTCAAGCTGCTGGGCTTCGACGACCGCGGCAAGGTGCGCCTCGCCATGAAGATGGTCGACCAGGAGACCGGCAAGGAGCTGGAGAAGGAAAAGGAAGACGCGGCCGAGTGATCGCCGCCGTCTGACCTGTCACGACAAAACAGCGGGCGCGTTCGGAAACGGACGCGCCCGTGGTCTTTTCGGGGGGCTGCGCGCCGGTTGCGGGTCCCCGCCCTCGCTTCGAATGCGGGTGGGGGGGCAAGTCGTTGGCCTGAAAGTTGACCGTCAACCTCCTCGCCTTACGCCAAGGGTTCCGGCCTGTCGTGCGGGGTGGCCCCTGTGCGGACGAAGCGGTCTTCGCAGTTCACCCCGGGAACTCACGTCAACAACGGACGCATTGCATCTCCATGGGCTGAAGAGAAGCTGGCCCAATGGTCTCTGAGACCTTAGCGTCATGGCTCGGCAACAGGAGGACGCCATGGCCAAAGGATATTGGATCGTTCATATCAGGGTGACCGACCCAGACACCTATCGCCGCTACGCCGAGGTGGCACCCGCAATCGTCAAACGACTGGGTGGACAATACACGGTGGATGCAGGACGTGCCGAAACCGCCGAAGGCGATGCATCCCTTGACCGGCACGTCGTGGTGGAGTTCCCAAGCTATGAAGCTGCGCTGTCGGCCTTCCGGTCGGACGCATACCAATCCATCGTCCACCTCCGCCATTCTAGCGCAGATTGCTCCTTCACACTTGCCGAGGGCGCCTGACACCGAACGCGCACAAGTCCCGCTTTGGGCTCGAAGCGGCCATCTGCTGCGCCGTGTGGACCGCCCAGGAAAGACGCCCCCGGATCACTCCGGGGGCGCGGCACCGCCTACAGACACGGATCGGGCGTCAGCCGACCAGCCCGCCATCCGCGCGGCGCACCGCCACGATGGCCGAGCGCGCGAGCGAGCCGCCGTGGTCCGGCCAGTCGCCGCCATTGTCGCCGGGGTGCTGGATGCCGACGAACATGGTGCGGCGGTCGGTCGACCAGCACAGGCCCGTCACCTCGCAGCCGTTCGGGCCGGTCAGGAAGCGCTCGATGCGGCCCGTGACCGGGTCGCCCGCCAGCATCTGGTTGTTGCCCATGCCGGCGAACTCGCCCTCGTTGCTGTCGTCGCCGTCGGTCTGGATCCAGATCAGGCCGGTGCTGTCGATCACCATCCCGTCGGGCGAGTTGAACAGGTTGCCCGCGTTGATGTTGGCCGAACCCGCCATCGGGCCCTCGGCCACGGTCGGGTTGCCGGCCATCACGTAGAGGTCCCAGGCGAAGCTGTCGGCCGCGTGGTCGCCGCCCGCCGGGCGCCAGCGCACGATCTGGCCGAAGTTGTTGGCCTCGCGCGGGTTCGGGCCGTTCGGGGCCATCGGGTCGCCGCCCGCGTTGGTCCGCACGGTGCCGGCATCGGTCAGCACGCCGCGGCGCGCGTTGTTGGTCAGGCAGCAATAGGCCTCGGCGGCGTTCGGATGCACCGCGATCCACTCGGGGCGGTCCATCGTCGTCGCGCCCACGCGGCTGCCGGCCATGCGGGTGAAGACGGCGATGCTGGCCGCGTCCATGCCGGTGGTGGCCGGCGTCAGCGGCACCCAGCGGCCGGTCAGGTCATCCTCGAACACGGCGACCGAGAGGGTGCCCTCGGACAAGAGCGTCGCGGTGTCCCCGCCGGGGACGTAGACGTCACGGCTGAGCCAGCGGTACATGAACTCGCCCCGCTCGTCGTCGCCCATGTAGACCGCCACGCGGCCGTCGGCGGCGATGGCATAGGCGGCGTTCTCGTGCTTGAAGCGGCCGAGCGCGGTGTGCTTGACCGGGGTGCTGTCGGGGTTCGCCGGGTCGATTTCCACGATCCAGCCGGCGCGGTGCGGCTCGTTCGGGTTCGCCGACACGTCGAAGCGCGGGTCGAAGCTGTGGTAGTTGTAGCCGAAGCCGTCGGCGTTGATGCCGTAGCGCTGGTAGCCCGCGGCCACCACCGGGTCCGACGGCAGCTCGGCGGTCGAGCCGAAGTAGCCGTTGAAGTTCTCCTCGCAGGTCAGGTAGGTGCCCCAGGGCGTCCGGCCCGAGCCGCAGTTGTTGAAGGTGCCGAGCGAGGCCATGCCCGTCGGGTCCTCGGCGGTCTGCAGCAGCGCGTGGCCGGCGGCGGGGCCGTCGAAGGTCATCGGCGTGTTGTGGTGGATGCGGCGGTTGTAGGGGCTGTCGACCACGACGGCCCAGCCGGCCTCACCCTCGGCGATCTCCATCACGCTCACGCCCTGCAGGTGCTGCAGGATGCGCACGTCGTCCAGCGAGGCGGGGGTGCCGTCCGCGGCGTGGGGCAGGTTGACCTCGTTGTTGGTGTATTCGCTGTTCACCACGAGGATCTCGCGGCCGTCAATGTTGAACAGCTCCATGCCGTCGGTGTTCTCGCCGAACACGCGGTCGGCGAACTCGACGCTCACGCCGGCGGCCGGGTCGAAGGCGCCCTCGGCGTCCGAGAACAGCGGGTCGCCCCAGCGCACCAGCACGTCCCAGGTGTAGCCCTCGGGGACGTGGACGGTGCCATCGGTCTGCGCCGCGATCGGCGTGAAGGGGAAGCGCGAGGCGGGCTGCGCCATCGCGGTGGTGCCTTTCAGGAGCCCGGTGCCCATCACCGCGGCGCCCGAGCCGAAGGCCAGAACGCCGCCGAGGAAGCCGCGGCGCGAAATGGCGCGCTCGACCACGCGGTCGAAGTCCTGTACCTCGGGGCGGGGGAAATGCAGCTCGTCCCAGTCGTCGGCGCTGAGCTGCCTGGTGTCGATGTCTTTCATGGAATGCGTTCCCTGGCTTTGTTGACAAGGCTAGGCCTGTGCCGCGTGGCTTAGGGAGGGGGCGTTACGCTTTTGTGACGCGCGGGGCGCTGTCCACAGGAATAGGCGGACCGTATCGGCGGCCTCCTGCCGGGCCTATCGCCCGCTGACCAGAACGTGAGGACCAAGGGACTTGTCCACAGGTCGCGGAGATTCCACAACGAAGGGTGATCCGCCGGGCGATTCTCGCCCGTGAGCAAGGAGTTGGGGCCATGCTGACCCGCCGCCATTTCATCGTCACCAGCGCCGCGCTGTTTTCCGGCGCCCTCGCGGCGCCTGCGGTGGCGCAGGATTCTGTCGGCTTCGACGCGCAGGTGACCCGCCCCGACCCCGACCCGAACGCCAACAACCCCTGGGGCCTGCACCCGCGCTTCATGCCGACCCGGGTGCAGCACCGCGCCGGACTGCGCGCGGGCGACATCCACGTCGACGCGGTCGCGCGCTACCTCTACCACATCGGCACCGACGGCACCGCGATGCGCTACGGCGTGGCCATCGGCCGCCCCGGCCTCTACCAGCCCGGCACCTTCCGCATCGGGCGCAAGGCGGAATGGCCGTCCTGGACCCCGACCGCCAACATGATCGCCCGCGAGCCGCACATCTACGCGCAGTTCGCCGAAGGCGTGCCCGGCGGCCCCGACAACCCGCTGGGGGCGCGTGCCTTCTATCTCTACGAGGGCAGCCGCGACACCTACCTGCGCATCCACGGCACGCCGCAGCCCTGGTCCATCGGCACCTCGGCCTCGTCGGGCTGCGTGCGGATGGTCAACGCCCACGTCATCGACCTCTACGACAACGTCGAGGTCGGTTCGATGGCCTACCTCTACCAGCAGCGCATAGCCTGACGGGGCGCCGGAACGGGAAAGGCCCCCGGGATTTCCGGGGGCCTTCCTGCGTTTCGCGCCGCGTCACGCCGGCATCTTGGTCGTGCGCAGGTAGGGCAGCTTCTTGTCGATCTGGCCGAACTTCGCGGTCGCGGCGGCGTCGTCGAGGCTGAGGGCGACGATCACGTCCTGTCCGTGCACCCAGTTGGCCGGGGTGGCGAGCGGCACGCCGTAGGTGGCCTGCAGCGCATCCAGCGCGCGCAGCACCTCGGCGAAGTTGCGGCCGACCGACATCGGGTAGGTCATCATCAGCTGCACCTTGCGGTTCGGCGCGACGATGAACACCACCCGCACGCTGGCGCTGTCGGCGGCGGTGCGGCCGTCGGGCAGGTAGGCGTCGGCCGGCAGCATGTCGAGCGCCTTGGACACCGTCAGGTCGTCATCGGCGATGATCGGAAAGCCCGCCTTGGCGCCCGACACGGTTTCGATGTCGGCCTTCCATTTGACGTGCTCCTCGGCCTTGTCGACGGACAGGCCGATCACCTTGGTGTTCCGTTTTGCCCATTCGTCGGCCAGCTGCGCCACGGCGCCGAATTCCGTCGTGCAGACCGGCGTGAAGTCCTTGGGGTGCGAGAACAGGATCAGCCAGCCGTCGCCCTGGTAGTCGTGCAGCGCGAAGCTGCCCTGGTCGGTCGTCACGGTGAGGTTGGGAAAGGTGTCGTTGATGCGCAGGGCCATGGGGGTATCTCCTTCTGCTGCGGTCGGCGCCGACATATGCCCTCGGGCGCCGGCCCGCACGGGGTCCGCGCTGTCACGCCGCAGAAAAGGAGGGGCATTCCGCCGCCCTTGCCACCCCGGAACCCGCGTTCCGCCGATCGGGCGCCGGCAGGACCGTCGTTTGCGGCGCGCGGCATGTCGCCGGCCCGGCTTGCGGCCCGGGATGGGGAGTGCGAGTGTCGCCCCCAAGGACAAGGAGGGAGCTCCATGCAGAACAGCCGCCATTTCTACATCGACGGGCGCTGGGTCGCGCCGGCCGTGCCGAACGACCTGCCCGTGATCGACCCCTCGACCGAGGAGGTCTGCGCCACCATCTCGCTGGGCGGGCAGGCCGACACCGACGCGGCCGTCGCCGCCGCGCGCCGTGCCTTTCCGGGCTGGGCCGCGACGCCCCTGGCCGACCGCATCGCCGCGCTGGAGCGGCTGCTGGCGGCCTACCTCAAGCGGTCCGAGGACATGGCGCAGGCGATCAGCGCCGAGATGGGCGCGCCCATCGACTGGTCGCGCCAGCAGCAGGTGACCTCGGGCGACTGGCACATCGAGGGCTTCATCGCCGCCGCGAAGGAGATGGAGTGGGACCGCCCGCTGGGCCCCCACGCGCCGGGCGAGCGGATCTTCCACGAACCGATCGGCGTCTGCGCGCTGATCACTCCGTGGAACTGGCCGATGAACCAGATCGCGCTCAAGGTCGCGCCGGCGCTGGTCGCGGGCTGCACCATGGTGCTGAAGCCGTCCGAGGTGTCGCCGCTGTCGGCCCTCGTCTTTGCCGAGATCGTGGATGCCGCGGGCCTGCCTCCGGGCGTGTTCAACCTGGTGAACGGGGACGGGCCGGGCGTGGGCAGCCAGCTGTCGGCACACCCCGATGTCGACATGGTCAGCTTCACCGGCTCGACCCGCGCCGGCCGCCTGATCTCCAAGGCGGCGGCCGACACGATCAAGCGCGTCAGCCTCGAGCTGGGCGGCAAGGGCGCCAACATCATCTTTGCCGATGCCGACGACAAGGCGGTGAAACGCGGCGCGACCCGCTGCTTCAACAACTCGGGCCAGTCCTGCAACGCGCCGACCCGGATGCTGGTCCACCGCGACCGCTACGAGGCGGCGGTGGAGATCGCCGCCAAGGTGGCCGAGGACACGCCGGTCATCCCCGCCAGCCAGGAAGGCCGCGGCATCGGCCCGGTCGTGTCCGGCGTGCAGTTCGACAAGATCCAGGCCCTGATCCAGACCGGCATCGACGAGGGCGCGCGGCTGGTCGCGGGGGGCACCGGGCGGCCCGGCCACCTCAACCGCGGCTATTTCGTGCGGCCCACGGTGTTCGCCGACGTGACGCCCGACATGACGATCTACCGCGAGGAGATCTTTGGCCCGGTCCTGTCGATCATCCCCTTCGACACCGAGGAAGACGCGGTGCGGATGGCCAACGACACCGAGTACGGCCTGACCAACTACATCCAGACCAGCGACAAGGACCGCCTGCGCCGCGTGGCGCGGCAGCTGCGCTCGGGCATGGTGGAATGCAACGGCAAGGGCTTCGGCAAGGGCTCGCCCTTCGGCGGCATGAAGCAGTCGGGCAATGGCCGCGAAGGGGGCGTGTGGGGCATCCACGAGTTCCTCGAGGTCAAGGCCGTCAGCGACTGGGAGTGACGCCTTCGCGCCGCGGTGACGCCGCGGCGCGGACATCTGTCGTGGTCCCGTGATCCGATGGGCCTATCTCCTGCCGTAGACGGCAAGGGATGGGCGCCATGGACCCGATCGTGTTGATCCTCGGCAGCGGGCCCGCCGCCGTCGCCGTGCGCGGCTGGGGCCGCGCCGCGCTGACCCACATCGTGGCCATCAACAACGCCTGGCGGCTGCGCCCCGACTGGGACGTGTCGATCCACCCCGAGGATTTCCCGGTGGAACACCGCCCGCCGGTCCTCGCGCCCGGGCAGCGCCGGGTCGAGGCGGCCGAGTATGTGCCGATCCAGAACGCCCATGGCGGCTTCGTCTACGCGGGCGGCACCATGGCCTTCACCGCAGGCTACTGGGCGCTGGGCGCGCTGCGGCCACGGGTGATCGCCTATTTCGGCTGCGACATGGTCTATGCCGCCACGGGGCGGACGCATTTCTACGGCACCGGCACCGCCGACCCCCTGCGCCCCGACGTGACGCTGCAGAGCCTGGAGGCCAAGGCCGCGCGGTTGCAGCTGATCGCGGCGCGGCAGGGCTGCGCGGTGGTGAACCTCTCCGCCGGCCCCAGCCGCCTGGTGTTCCCCCGCGCCGGGCTGGAGGAGGTGACCACGGCCCTGCCCATCACCCCCGACACGGCCACGATGCAGGCGGCCGAGGCGCGCGAGGCCGCGCTTGGCTACATGGTCCCCTCGGGGCGCTACTGGGACGAGGCCGACCGCTTCGACGCCGCCGCGCTGCGCGATCTTGACGCGCTGTGGCTGGCCGCCCACGCCGCCGTCAGAACGGCACCGGCGCGCGGAACAGCATCCCTTGCCCGCCCTCTGGGTGCTTCAGCTTCAGGCTTTCGGCGTGGAGCATGAGGCGCGGGAACGCCCGCGCCGCGCCCTCGGCATAGAACGGATCGCCCAGGATCGGGTGCCCGATCTCCTTCATGTGGACGCGCAGCTGATGCGACCGCCCGGTCCTGGGGTAGAGCCGCATCCGTGTGGTGCCATCCTCGACCCGGATCCGCCGCCACGCGGTCTTTGCGGGCTTGCCCTTCTCCCAGTTCACGTGCTGGCGCGGGCGGTTCGGCCAATCGACGCAGAGCGGCAGGTCGATCTCGCCCTCGGCCTCGGCCACCGCGCCCCAGACGCGGGCGACATAGACCTTTTTCGTCTGCCGGTGCTCGAACTGCTGCCCGAGGTGCCGCTGCGCGTGCGGCGTCAGCGCGAAGACCATCACGCCCGACGTGTCCATGTCGAGCCGGTGCACCAGCAGCGCGGTGGGAAACGCCGCCCTGGCCCGTTCCATCAGGCAATCGGCCAGGTGCTCGCCCCGCCCCGGCACCGACAGCAGCCCGGCGGGCTTGTTCAGCACCAGCAGGTGGTCGTCCGCGTGGATCACGTCCAGCGGCGCGTCGGGGGGCGCGTAGGCGAAGGCGGGGTTGGGGTCGGTCAATGGCCGGGGTGCGACTTGTCGAAGGCGGCCTTCTGCTCGGCCGACGCCTCGGTCTGGTGCTGCGCCTTCCAGTCGTCGTAGGGCATGCCGTAGACGACCACGCGCGCCTCCTCCTTGCCCATCTCGATCCCACGCTCGGCCGCGGCCTCCTGGTACCAGCGCGACAGGCAGTTGCGGCAGAAGCCGGCCAGGTTCATCAGGTCGATGTTCTGCACGTCTGCGCGCTCGTTCAGGTGCTGCAGCAGGCGGCGGAAGGCGGCGGCCTCAAGCTCGGTCTTGGTCTGGTCGTCCATGGGATGTCCTTTCGGGGCTTTCCTCAGACCTCGGCATTCCGAAGCGCCGCGTCAAGCATCGGCGCAAGCCGGAGGCCCCAGGCGCGCTGCTCCTCCGCCGTGCCGATCAGGTCGTTGCGCACCTCGACCAGCACATGCGGCAGGCCCCGTTGCACCCCGTGCCGGTCCAGCGCGTCGCCCGGCAGGTGGCCGGAATAGGGCTGGTTGTCGCCCACGCAGAGGTCCGGCTCGGCGTTCAACCGCGCGAGCAGCGGGTAGGCGAGCCGCGTGTCGCCGGCATAGAGCACGCCGACATGCCACGGGCGCGGTGGGCGGCCGACGAACTGTGGCGTGAAGGAATGGACCGCCACGATCACCGGGTCGGGCCGCGCGGCCAGCAACCGCTCGATCCCGCGGTGGTAGGGGCGGTGGAACAGCTCCAGCCTGCGCTCCACCTCGGCCGCGTCGGCATGGCGGTTCGCGGGGATGATCGAGCCGTCATAGATCTTCATGCACAGCGTCGGGTCGTCCTCGCCCCGGTTGGGGTCGATCACGAGGCGCGAGAAATCCGACAGGATCACCGGGGCGTCCAGCGCCTCGGCCAGCGCGCGGGCCACGCCCGCCGCACCCACGTCGTAGGCGATGTGGCGCGCCATGTCCTCGGGCGGCAGGCCCAGGTCGCCGCCCGCCACCTCCGGCGGCACGCGGTTCGAGGCGTGGTCGCAGGTCACGACCCAACGCCCGTGTCGCGTTTCCCCTTAGATGTGGTAGGCTGGCGTCATGCCGCGGCCCTGCCTTCTGCCCGGAACGCGGGCGGAAATAGGCCCTTTCGCCGCGCTTGGCCAGTGGGACGGGGCAAGCCTGTTGTCCGAACCCCCGAATTGCGCCATGAAGCCGGAAGGACAGGGATGTTTGCGCTAACAGCGCGCCGACCGAACAGGCGGGAGACCGACAGATGAAACGCGACCGCAACGTCAAGATCGTGGCCACGCTGGGCCCCGCCTCGGACGGCGAGCACATGATCCGCAAGCTCTACCAGGCCGGCGCCGACGTGTTCCGCCTGAACATGTCGCACGGCAGCCACGCGGAAATCGCCGCGCGCCACGCCGCGATCCGCAAGGTGGAAAAATCGGTGGGCCGGCCCATCGCCATCCTCGCCGACCTGCAGGGCCCGAAGCTGCGCTGCGGTGTCTTCGCCAGCGACGACGGCCACGTCCTGAAGAACGGCGCCTCGTTCCGCTTCGACCTCGACGAGCGGCCGGGCGATGCCAAGCGCGTGCAGCTGCCCCACCCCGAGATCTTCGCCGCGCTGGAACCCGGCGCGCGGCTCCTGGTGAACGACGGCAAGGTGCGGCTGCGTGTCGACGACTGCGGGCCGGATTACGCCGACTGCACCGTCATCGCGGGCGGCCCGATCTCGAACCGTAAGGGCGTGAACGTGCCCGACGTGGTGCTGCCGCTGGCGGCCCTGTCGGAAAAGGACCGCGCCGACCTCGAATTCGTCTGCGAGCTGGGCGTCGACTGGCTGGCGCTGTCCTTCGTGCAGCGCGCCGCCGACGTGACCGAGGCCCGCGCGCTGGCCCGCGGCCGCGCCGCGATCCTGTCCAAGATCGAGAAGCCCGCGGCGGTGAAGGCCTTCGACGAGATCCTCGCCGCCTCGGACGGCATCATGGTGGCGCGTGGCGACCTCGGCGTCGAACTGCCCGTCCACGCGGTGCCGCCGATCCAGAAGCGGCTGGTGCGCAAGTGCCGCTCGGCGGCCAAGCCCGTGATCGTCGCCACCCAGATGCTCGAGTCGATGATCGAAAGCCCGATGCCCACCCGCGCCGAGGTGTCGGACGTGGCCACCGCGCTCTACGAGGGTGCCGACGCGGTGATGCTGTCGGCGGAATCGGCGGCCGGCTCCTACCCGGTCGAGGCGGTGCAGACGATGCACAACGTCGCGCTCGAGGTCGAGAACGACCCCAACTTCCACACCATCATGGCCGCCTCGCGGCAGGTGGCGCGGTCCTCCACCGCGGACGCCATCGTCGCCGCGGCGCGCGAGATCGCCGAGACCGTCGACATCAAGGCGATCTGCTGCTTCACCCAGTCGGGCGGCACCGCGGCGCTGGTCGCGCGCGAACGCCCCCGCGTTCCGATCATCGCGCTGACCCCCATCGTGGGCGTGGCGCGGCGCATGTGCCTGACCTGGGGCTGCCACTGCTACATGACCGGCGAGCTGACCCGCTTCAAGGGCGCGGTGGTCTCGGCCGCGCGGGCCGCGCGGGACGGCGGCTATGCCTCCGAGGACGACCAGATCATCGTCACCGCCGGTGTGCCGTTCAACGTGCAGGGCTCCACCAACATCCTGCGCGTCGCCCCCTGCGCGGAACGCCTGATCTACGCCACCGACCCGGAATGATCCGGGCGCTGGCCGTCCTTCTCCTGCTCGCCGCCCCTGCCGCGGCGCGGGTGGTGGAGGGCGCCATCGTCGCGCAGGACGGGGCAGGGGCGTTCGTCCTCCTGCCCGAGCCGCCCTTCGCCGTGGGCGAGGACATGATCGACCGCCCCGACCTGATCGCCTTCGACGAGGCGCAGGGCGTGCTGCTGGAGGCGCCGCTGGTTCTCGACACCGGCGTCGTGCCGGCGGGATCGGTGGTCGCGCTGCACCACGTCCTGTTCGACGGCACCGGCGGGCGGCACATCGGCTGGGTCCTGTTCGACGCGCCGATCCTTGGCCTTGCCACTACGCCCGAGACGCTGGCGGCCACCGACGCGCTGTCGGGCGTCGAGACGCTGTTCCTCGGCCATGACCTGCGCGGGCTTGAACCCCGCGACCGCGCCTGGATCGACCCGGCCGACCCCCGGCGCCTGTGGGTCGACTGGGCCGGCTCCTCCCCCGGCGACCACCTGCGCGTCGTCACCGAGGCCGCGCCGCTGATGTGAGCCACCCTTTCCGTGCCCGCCCCGCCGTGGCACTGTGGCCCCGCCCAGGACCCCGAAGGCCAAGATGCAGGTCGACCCCGACATCCTGATCGTCATCGCCACGCTGGTGAGCGTGGTCGCCACGGCCTCGATCGTGGCGGCCTGGGCCGACCGCGTGGTCCCGCGCCTGCCGCTCTTGTCGCTGGCGATCGGCCTCGGCCTGTTCGCCTGGGTCCACCTCGGGCTCCGTCCCGGCGGGCTGACGCCGCGGGACATCCCCGACGCCTTCATCCACGTCGCCGCGATGATCCTGAACTAGACCCCCGGCCCCAAGAGCCAGCCCGGCAACGGGTCCGCGCGGTGGCCGATCAGGTCGAGCGCCGCCAGCATGGCGACCTGGTAGCCGTAGGGGCCGAGCCCGCAGATCACGCCCGTCGCCGCCGCCGACTGGATCGAGTGCCGGTGCGCCGCGTCGCGCGCGTGGATGTTGGACAGGTGCAGCTCGATCACCGGGCCGCGGAAGATGCGGATCGCGTCGAGGATCGGCACCGAGTGGAACGACAGCCCCGCCGGGTTGATGATCAGCGCGTCCGACCGTATCCGTTCCTCCTGGATCGCGTCGACCAGCACGGCCTCGCTGTTGGACTGCTCGAAGCGCAGCGACAGGTCCAGCGCGCCGGCCAGCGCCAGGCACCGCGCCTCGATCTCGGCCAGCGTCGTGCGGCCGTAGATCTCGGGCTCCCGCTCGCCCAGGAGGTTGAGGTTGGGACCGTTGAGAAGGGTGATCCGGGGCATGGGCGGTGTCCTTTCGGCTCGGGTGGCTGGTCCCGCCCAGCATAGCCGCCGATCCCGCCCCGCGCCTCTCCGTTTCGCGGGCTGGACAGGGGGTCCGATTGGCCCTATACGGCGCGCTCCAACGGTGCGGCCGGCCACAACGGCATGCCGAGTCGCGCCCGAACCTCTCTACCAAGACAGGAGACGGAAATGCCGAAGATGAAGACCAAGTCGAGCGCCAAGAAGCGCTTCAAGGTGACCGGCACCGGCAAGGTGGTGGCGGCGCAGGCCGGCAAGCGGCACGGGATGATCAAGCGGACGACCAAGTTCATCCGCAATGCACGGGGCACGACCACGCTGTCCGAGCCCGATGCGAAGATCGTCAAGACCTACATGCCCTACGACCGCTGAGGAGCCTGAGACATGTCCCGCACCAAAGGTGGAACCGTCACCCATCGTCGCCACAAGAAGGTCCTCGACGCGGCCAAGGGCTACTACGGCGCCCGTTCGCGCAGCTTCAAGACCGCGACGCAGGCCGTCGACAAGGCCAACCAGTACGCGACCCGCGACCGCAAGGTCCGCAAGCGGCAGTTCCGGGCGCTGTGGATCCAGCGGATCAACGCCGCCGTCCGCGCCCATGACGCCGACCTGACCTATTCGCGCTTCATCAACGGGCTGGCCAAGGCCGGCATCGAGGTGGACCGCAAGGTTCTGGCCGATCTGGCCATCCACGAGCCCGAAGCCTTCGGCGCCATCGTGGCCCAGGCCCGCGCCGCGCTCTGACGCGCGCCGGCCTCGCTTGAGTTCAAACCCCCGCCGGGCGATGGTCCGGCGGGGGTTTTCCGTTTCAGGGGTGCGCGCATGGCCGATTTCTTCGCCGACTATCTCAGGACGACCGACGACCGGCTCCTGTCGAAATGGGTCCACTATTTCGACGTCTACACCCGCGAGCTGACCCGGTTCCGCAGCCGCCCGGTGTCCTTCCTCGAGATCGGCGTGTTCAAGGGCGGCTCGATCCCGATGTGGAAGGCGCATTTCGCGCAAGGCTCGCGCCTCGCCTTCCTCGACATCGACCCCGCCTGCAAGGCGCTGGAGGTTCCCGGCACCACGGTCGAGATCGGCAACCAGGCCGACCCCGCCTTCCTCGCCGAGCTGGCCCGGAAACACGGCCCCTTCGACGTGATCCTCGACGACGGCTCCCATGTCTGCGCCCACCAGGTGGCCAGCTTCGACGCGCTCTGGCCGCACCTGGCCGACGGGGGCGTCTACGTGGTCGAGGATTGCCACACCTCCTACTGGCCCGGCTTCGGCGGCGGCTACCGCAACGAGGCGTCCTTCATCGAATACGCCAAGCGCCTCGTCGACCGGATGCACAGCTGGTACACCGACCAGGACGCGCTGTTCCCCTTCGATCCGATCGCGAAGGATCTGCACTCGGTCCGCTTCTACGATTCCATCGTGGTGGCCGAGAAACGGGTCAAGGCCGAGCCCCCCACCACCCTCTACGCGCAGAACGGCAAGGTGCAGCTGTCGCGCCGCGCGCTGGAGATCCGGGGCCGCAAATCCGCCTTCGCGGGGCGCGACGGCACCTGAGGCCCTGCGGCTTGCAATCCGGGCCTTCCGTGATAGGTGAGGGCGCGGATTTGACGGGCGGAAGGCGCGGGATCATGAACCTCGATCAGCTGAAATCGGACTGGCTGGCACGCATCGGGCAGGCGGCGGACGAGGCCGCGCTGGAGGAGATCCGCGTCGCCGCGCTGGGCAAGAAGGGCGAGATCAGCCTCAAGATGCGCGAGCTCGGCGGCATGTCCCCCGAGGAGCGGCAGGTCGCCGGCCCCGCGCTGAACGCGCTGAAGGACGAGGTCACGGCAGCACTGGCCGCCAAGAAGGCCGCGCTGGCCGACGCCGCGCTGGACGAGCGGCTGCGGGCCGAATGGCTCGACGTGACGCTGCCGGCCCGCCACCGCCGCGCGGGCACGATCCACCCCGTCAGCCAGGTGACGGAGGAGGTCACGGCGATCTTCGCCGACATGGGCTTCTCGGTCGCGGAAGGCCCGCAGATCGAGACCGACTGGTACAATTTCGACGCGCTGAACATCCCCGGCCACCATCCCGCGCGGGCCGAGATGGACACCTTCTACACCCACCGGAGCCCTGGCGACGACCGCCCGCCGCACGTGCTGCGCACCCACACCAGCCCGGTGCAGATCCGCTACATGGAGGCGCACGGCGCCCCCTGCCGCGTCATCGCGCCCGGCCGCGTCTACCGCGCCGACTACGACCAGACCCATACGCCCATGTTCCACCAGGTCGAGGGGCTGGCCATCGACCGCGACATCTCGATGGCGAACCTGAAATGGGTGCTGGAGGAGTTCTTCTCGGCCTATTTCGGCACCAAAGTCCGCACCCGTTTCCGCGCCTCGCATTTCCCCTTCACCGAGCCGTCCGCCGAGGTCGACATCCAGTGTTCCTGGGAAGGCGGCACCGTGAAGGTGGGCGAAGGCAACGACTGGCTCGAGGTGCTGGGCTCGGGCATGGTCCACCCCAAGGTGCTGCAGGCGGGCGGGATCGACCCGACCCAGTGGCAGGGCTTTGCCTTCGGCATGGGCATCGACCGGATCGCGATGCTGAAATACGGGATTCCGGATCTGCGGGCGTTCTTCGACAGCGACCTGCGCTGGCTGCGGCACTACGGGTTCAGCGCGCTGCAGATGCCGAGCGTGCACGCAGGGGTTTGAGGCGGTGCGGAAGACGGTTCTGCTCCTAGTCTCCGTTCTTGTGTTTCTCTTCAATGGCGCAGCTTTGCGGGCCCAAGGCTTCTGTGAGGCCGCCTACGGCCTAGCAATCGTGGCCTCAGACGGCACATTTCTGGGTTCTGTACTCGGTAGGTTTGAAGCCGAGAGCATCTTCAACGAGTATGGCGAGTACGGCTCGCCATACCAAATGAACAGCATACTCAATGAGTATGGCCAGTACGGGGGGCAGTTTTCTCAACTTTCACCCTTTAATCCGTACACAATGGATCCGCCTTTCTTGGTTCACAACGGGCAAGTAGTTGCACGTTTGAGCGTTAACTCGGCGCTTCAAGACGCCGTCAATCCTTTCGCTCTCCTTTCCTGCCGGTACTAAGGTGCGCGCAAGCGCGTAGCGAGTAGGGTGGGGTTCCACCCCACCACGGCCCGCGCATGGTGGGGTAGAACCCCACCCTACATCCCCGCATGGCGCATCGCCCCTTTCCCCGGTGGACACCGCGCGCAGAGACGCTAGAACGCGGGCAACCCCGCGACGGAGCGCAAGCCCATGAAATTCACCCTGTCCTGGCTGAAAGAGCACCTCGACACCTCCGCCACCCTCGACGAGATCACCGAGGCGCTGACCGACCTCGGCCTCGAGGTCGAAGGCGTGGAGGACCGCGCCGCGCGGCTGAAGCCCTTCACGCTGGCCAAGGTGCAATCCGCCGAGCAGCACCCCGACGCCGACCGCCTGCGCGTCTGCATGGTCGAGACCGACGAAGGCGTGAAGCAGATCGTCTGCGGCGCGCCCAACGCGCGGGCGGGGATCACCGTGGTGCTGGCCAAGCCCGGCGACTACGTCCCCGGCATCGACGTGACGCTGGCCGTGGGCAAGATCCGCGGCGTGGAAAGCCATGGCATGATGGCCTCCGAGCGCGAGCTGGAGCTGTCGGACGAGCATTCCGGCATCATCGAGCTGCCCTCGGGCGAGGTCGGGCAGCGCTTCGTCGACTGGCTGGCCCAGAACGACCCCGCCAAGGTCGATCCGGTGATCGAGATCGCCATCACGCCCAACCGGCAGGATGCGCTGGGCGTCCACGGCATCGCCCGCGACCTCGCCGCGCGCGGCCTCGGCAAGCTGAAACCGCATGACCCCCAGCCGGTGCCGGGCGCCTTCCCCTGCCCGATCGGGGTGACGATCGACGCCGACACGCTGGACGTGGCCCCGCACTGGGCCGGCCGCGTGATCCGGGGCGTCAGGAACGGCCCCAGCCCGCAGTGGCTGCAGGACCGGCTGCGCGCCATCGGGCTGCGGCCGATCTCGGCGCTGGTCGACGTGACCAACTTCTTCACCTACGACATGGGCCGCCCGCTGCACGTCTTCGACGCCGACAAGGTCAAGGGCGACCTCCGGGTGCATCGTGCCAAGGGCGGCGAGACGCTGCTGGCGCTGGACGAGAAGACCTACACAGCCAAGCCGGGCCACACGCTGATTTCCGACGACCACGGCGTCGAGAGCCTGGCCGGGATCATGGGCGGCGAGTCGACTGGCTGCACCGAGGCCACGGTGAACGTCTACGTCGAGAGCGCGTGGTGGGACCCGGTCCAGATCGCGCACACGGGCCGTGACCTCAAGATCAACTCCGACGCCCGCTACCGGTTCGAGCGCGGGGTCGATCCCGACTACACCCTGCCGGGGCTCGAGGCCGCGACGCGGATGATCCTCGATCTCTGCGGCGGCGAGGCGTCCGAGGTGTCCGAGGCCGGCGCACCGATCCGGACCGCGCGCAGCTACCCGCTCGACACCGCGCGCGTGATCTCGCTCGTCGGCATGGACATCCCCAAGGCGGAACAGGTCCGCATCCTGACCGCGCTGGGCTTCTCGGCCACCGGCCCCGGCGACGTGCTGGAGGTCTGGGTGCCCTCCTGGCGCCGGGACATCCAGGGCGAGGCTGATCTTGTCGAAGAAGTGGCGCGGATCGCCAGCCTGACCAAGCTGGAGCCGAAGCCGATGCGCCGCCCGCGTCCCGGCGTGCCCAAGCCGGTGCTGACCCCGATGCAGATGCGCGAGCGGATGGGCCGACGCACCGCCGCCGCGCTCGGCTACAACGAGTGCGTGACCTACAGCTTCATCGACAAGGCCGCGGCCAGCCTGTTCGGCGGCGGCGGCGACGACACGATGCTGGAAAACCCGATCTCGTCCGAGCTGAGCCACATGCGCCCGGCGCTCCTGCCGGGGCTGATGCAGGCCGCCGCCCGCAACCAGGCGCGCGGGATGATGGACCTCGCGCTGTTCGAGGTCGGCCACGCCTTCCACGGCGGCGAGCCGGGCGAACAGCACCTGCAGGTCACGGGCCTGCTGGTCGGCCACAGCACCCCGCGCGGGCCGCACGGCGACCGCCGCCCGGTCGACGCGTTCGACGTGAAGGCCGACGCCGAGGCGATCCTGTCGGCGATGGGCGCCCCGGCCAGGACGCAGATCCTGCGCGGCGCCCGCGACTGGTGGCACCCCGGCCGGCACGGGATGCTGTGCCTCGGGCCCAAGAAGGTGCTGGGCATCTTCGGCGAGCTGCACCCGCGCATCCTGCGGGCGATGGACGTGAAGGGCCCCGCGATGGCCTTCACCCTGTTCCCCGAGGAGATCCCGCTGCCCAAGGCGGCCGGCGCCAGCCGCGGCGCGGTCGAGATGCCGGAATTCCAGGCCGTCGAGCGCGACTTCGCCTTCGTTGTCGAGGCGGGCGTCGAGGCCGCCGTGCTGGTCAACGCGGCCGCCGGCGCCGACAAGGCGCTGATCGAGGAGGTGCGGGTGTTCGACGAATTCGTCGGCGGCGCGCTGGGCGAGGGGCGGAAATCCGTCGCCATCACCGTGCGGCTGCAGCCGCGCGACAAGACGCTGACCGAGGACGAGATCGAGGCCGTCGCGGCGAAGATCGTCGACAAGGTGGCCAAGGCCTCGGGCGGCACCCTCAGGGGGTAGCACGATCCTTCGCACGAAGGATCGCGCGCCCTGAATTTTCGCACGAAAATTCAGGGTCTTCCCCCCGCAGACACGGGAAAGGAGACCCCATGCTCACCGTCTACCTGTCGGGCGAGATCCACACCGACTGGCGCGAGGAGATCGAGGCCGGCGCCGAGGGCCTTGGCGTCACCTTCACCGCGCCGGTGACCGACCACGAAGCCAGCGACGATTGCGGCGTCGCGATCCTCGGGGCCGAGCCGGACAAGTTCTGGCACGACCACAAGGGCGCCAAGCTGAACGCCATCCGCACCCGCCACGGGATCGAGACCGCCGACATCGTCGTCGTGCGCTTCGGCGAGAAGTACCGCCAGTGGAACGCCGCCTTCGACGCGGGCTATGCCGCGGCGCTGGGCAAGCCCCTGATCGTGGTCAGCCTGCCCGAGCACCAGCACGCGCTGAAGGAGGTGCACGCCGCAGCACTTGCCGTCTGCGACCAGCCCGGGCAGGTGGCGCAGATCCTGCGCTACGTGCTGACCGGCAAGCTGCCGGTTTAGGGGGCGGCGGCGCCCCCGGTGCACGCCTCGTAAGCCTCGGGATCGACTTTCTTTCGTCGGTGAACCTGCCGTGCTGGGCGCGGCGGCGGAAACCTGCAATAACGGGCCGGACTGACCACGGAGCCGCCCGGACCACATGTCGATCTACGCCAGCCTGCACCACCTCACCCAGTACCGCTACGACCGACCGGTCTCGCTCTCGCCGCAGATCGTCAGGCTCAGGCCCGCGCCGCACAGCCGGACGCGGATCATCTCCCACAGCCTCAAGGTGTCGCCCGGCGGGCATTTCGTGAACCACCAGCAGGACCCCTACGGGAACTGGATGGCGCGCTTCGTGTTCCCCGAGCCGGTGCGGGAATTCCGCATCGAGGTCGACCTCGTGGCCGACATGACGGTCTACAACCCCTTCGACTTCTTCGTCGAGGACAGCGCCGAGCACTGGCCCTTCGACTATCCCGCCGAGCTGCGCGAAGACCTCGTCATCTACCGCACGCCCGAGGCCGAGGGGCCGCGGCTGGCCCAGTTCATCGGCGGGATCGGCTTCGACCGCACCCGGACGGTGGATTTCCTCGTCGCCCTGAACGCCCGCGTCGCGCAGGAGATCGGCTACACGATCCGCATGGAGCCGGGCGTGCAGAGCCCCGAGGAAACCCTGGAAAAGCGCTCCGGCTCGTGCCGGGATTCGAGCTGGCTGCTGGTGCAGGTGCTGCGCCACCTCGGCTTTGCGGCGCGCTTCGTGTCGGGCTACCTGATCCAGCTCAAGCCGGACGTGCAGGCGCTCGACGGGCCCAGCGGCACCGACCACGACTTCACCGACCTCCATGCCTGGGTCGAGGTCTATGTTCCGGGCGCCGGGTGGATCGGCCTCGATCCCACCTCGGGCCTGCTGACCGGCGAGAGCCACATCCCGCTGGCCGCGACGCCGCATTACCGCAACGCCGCGCCGATCAGCGGCACGGCGACCTTCGCCGAGACCGAGTTCACCTTCGACATGCGCGTCGACCGCGTGTCGGAACATCCCCGCATCACCAGGCCCTTCTCGGACGAAGCCTGGGACAAGCTGAACCAGACCGGCCGCACCGTCGACGCGGCGCTGCGGGCAGGCGACGTGCGGCTGACCATGGGCGGCGAGCCGACCTTCGTCTCGATCGACGATTTCGAGAGCGCCGAGTGGAACACCGCCGCCGTCGGGCCGACCAAGCGCGGCCTCGCCGACACGCTGATCCGGCGGCTGCGCGACCGCTTCGCGCCGGGTGGCTTCTTGCATTACGGGCAGGGCAAGTGGTATCCGGGCGAGAGCCTGCCGCGCTGGACCTTCTCGCTCTACTGGCGGCGCGACGGCAAGCCGATCTGGAAGGACCCCGACCTGATCGCCGAAGAGCGCGCCGACACCGGCGCCGGGCCCGAGGCGGCCGAGGCGATGATGCGCGGCATGGCCGACCGGCTGGGGCTCGAGGCCGATTTCGCCGCGCCGGTCTACGAGGACCCGGCCGAGTGGATGCTGAAGGAGGGCCGCCTGCCGCCCAACGTCACGCCCGAGGACAGCAAGCTCAAGGACCCCGAGGAACGCCACCGCTTCACCCGCGTCTTCGAGCGCGGGCTGGACAAGCCGGTGGGCTACGTGCTGCCGATCCAGCGCTGGCAGGCCGCCGCAAGTGGGCGCCGCTGGCGCTCCGAGCGCTGGCGGACCCGGCGCGGCCGGCTGTTCCTGATCCCCGGCGACAGCCCCGCGGGCTTCCGACTGCCGCTGGGCGCGCTCCCGCATGTGCCGCCGGCGCAGTACCCCTACCACTACGTCACCGACCCGACGATCGACCGGGGCGACCTGCCCGACTTCCACGCCGAGATCGCCGCGCGGCTGCCGGCGCAGACGCCGGGCCGGACCCAGCCCGTGACCGAGGCGCAGTCGGCAGAGCCCGGGCAGGAGATCGTGGAACAGGATCTCGACACCGTGGGCGGCGTGGTCCGCACGGCGATCTCGGTCGAACCGCGCGACGGGCGGCTCTGCGTGTTCATGCCGCCGACCGAAAGCCTCGAGGACTACCTCGAGCTTGTCGCCGCCGCCGAGGAAGCCGCCTGCGACATCGGCCTGCCCGTCCACATCGAGGGCTACGGCCCGCCCCCCGACCCGCGCCTCAACGTGATCCGCGTGGCGCCGGACCCGGGCGTGATCGAGGTCAACATCCACCCCGCCCACAGCTGGGAGGATTGCGTCGCCACCACCGAGGCGATCTACGAGGAGGCCCGGCTGTGCCGCCTCGGCGCCGACAAGTTCATGATCGACGGCCGCCACACCGGCACCGGCGGCGGCAACCACGTCGTCGTCGGCGGGGCGACGACCAACGACAGCCCGTTCCTGCGCCGCCCCGATCTGCTGAAATCGCTGATCCTGCTGTGGCAGCGGCACCCGTCGCTCAGCTACCTGTTCTCGGGCCTGTTCATCGGCCCGACCAGCCAGGCGCCGCGCATCGACGAGGCCCGCCACGACACCCTCTATGAGCTCGAGATCGCGCTGGCGCAGATCCCGCGGCCCGGGGCGGGCGACGCGCCCGCGCCGTGGCTGGTCGACCGGCTGCTGCGCAACATGCTGACGGATGTCACCGGCAACACCCACCGCGCCGAGATCTGCATCGACAAGCTCTACTCGCCGGACGGGCCGACCGGGCGGCTGGGCCTCGTCGAGTTCCGCGGCTTCGAGATGCCGCCGCACCCGCGCATGAACCTTGCCCAGCAGCTGCTGCTCAGGGCGATCGTCGCGCGGGCCTGGGCCGACCCGGTCGAGGGCCGGCCGGTGCGCTGGGGCACCGTGCTGCACGACCGCTACATGCTGCCCCATTTCCTGTGGCAGGATTTCCTGACCGTCCTGCGCGACCTGCGCGACCACGGTTTCGAGCTGGACCCGGTGTGGTACGAGGCGCAGGCCGAGTTCCGCTTTCCGTTCTGCGGCGAGATCGAGGTCGAGGGCGTCCACCTGGAGCTGCGGCAGGCGCTGGAACCCTGGCACGTGCTGGGCGAAACCGGCGCCATCGGCGGCACCGTCCGCTACACCGACAGCTCGGTGGAGCGCCTGCAGGTCAAGATGACGACCGCCGCCGCCGGTCGATATCGCGTGATGTGCAACCGCCGCCCCGTGCCCCTTGCCGACAGCGGCACCTCGGGCGCGCAGGTCGGCGCCGTCCGGTTCAAGGCGTGGCAGCCCGCAGAGGCGCTGCACCCGGTTCTGCCGGTGAACGCACCGCTGACCTTCGACATCTACGACACCTGGGCCGGGCGGCCGATCGGCGGCTGCGTCTACCACGTCGCGCACCCGGGCGGGCGCAACTACGACACCTTCCCGGTGAACGGCAACGAGGCCGAGGCGCGGCGCCTCGCCCGGTTCGAGCCGCACGGCCACACGACCGGCGGCTACACGCCGGTTATGGAAACCCCGCATCCCGAGTTCCCGATGACGCTCGACCTGCGGCGGGCGCCGGGGCTGGGATGACCGGACAGGCGGACCCGATGCGGCCTGCCTCCGTCCTGGCGGACTACGCCGTCAAGCCGGGCGTCGCCGACGAGCTGTTCGACGGGCAGGGCGTCATGCGCCCGGTCTGGGCGTCCTTCATGGAGCAGTTCGCCCGGCTGTCGCCCGAGCAGGTCGCCGAGCGGTTCGCGCGCGGCAACCAGTACCTGCGCGACGTCGGCGTCTTCTACCGCCAATACAGCGCCGACCCCCTGCAGGAGCGCGAATGGCCCCTCAGCCATGTGCCCGTGATCCTGCACGAGCGCGACTGGGACGAGATCTGCGCGGGCCTCGCGCAGCGGGCCGAGCTGCTGGAACGGGTGGTGGCCGATCTCTACGGCGAGGCGCAGCTTGTCCGCGACGGGCACCTGCCCGCCATCCTGGTGGCGCAGAACCCCGAATGGCACCGCCCGCTGGTCGGGATCGCGCCGGCCTCGGGCCATTTCCTGCACCTCATCGCCTTCGAGATCGGCCGGAGCCCGGACGGCTCGTGGCTGGTGCTGGGCGACCGGACGCAATCGCCCTCGGGCGCGGGCTTCGCGCTGGAAAACCGGATGGCGACGGCGCGCATCTTTCCCGACCCGTTCCCGCGCGCCAACGTCCGCCGCCTGGCGGGGTTCTTCCGCGCCTTCCGCGGCGCCATGGACGCCCTGCCCGGGGCGCACGGGCGCCGGGCCGCCGTGCTCTCGCCCGGCCCCGGCAACGACACCTATTTCGAGCACAGCTACATCGCACGCTACCTCGGCCTGCCGCTGCTGGAGGGCGACGACCTGATCGTCCAGAACGGCGAGGTGCGGGTGCGCACCGTCTCGGGGCCGCAACCCGTGGGCGTGCTCTGGCGCCGGCTCGACACCGCCTATGCCGATCCGCTGGAGCTGGACGAGAGCTCGCACATCGGCACCCCCGGCCTCGTCGACGCCGTGCGCCAGTCGAACGTCAACATCGTCAACGCGCTGGGCTCGGGCATCCTCGAGACGCGCGCCTTGCTGGCCTTCCTGCCGAAGATCGCCGAGGTGCTGCTGGGCGAACCGCTGCGCATCCCCAACATCGCGACATGGTGGTGCGGCCAGCCCTCCGAGCGCGAGGTGGTCAAGGCCAACGCCGAGGGCATGTTCATCGGCGACGCGCTCAGCCGGGCGCTGCCCTTCGACATCGGCAGCGCCGGGCCGCTGGCCGAGGCGGCCCGCACCCTGTCCGGCGACGCCCTGTCCGACTGGATCGACGCGAACGCGCCGAACCTCGTGGGGCAGGAGGCCGTGACGCTGTCCACGACGCCATGCTGGGTCGAGGACCGGCTGATGCCCCGCCCGATGAGCGTGCGCGTCTTTGCCGCCCGGACGCCGCAGGGCTGGTCCTTCCTGCCCGGCGGCTATGCCCGCGTCGGCCGGACCGGCGACGCCGCCGCGCTGTCGATGCAGCAGGGTGGCTCGGTCGCAGATGTCTGGATCATGTGCGACGGGCCGGCGGCGCCGGACACGTTGCTGGACCGCGAGAGCTTCCGCCGCGAGGACACCGGCGCCCTGCCCAGCCGGACCGCCGACAACCTCTACTGGCTCGGCCGCTACGTCGAGCGCACCGAGGGCGCGATCCGGCTGCTGCGCGGCTATCACCTGCGGCTGGCCGAGACCGGCGATCCCTTCGACGGCAGCCTGCGCGAGGTCGCCGACCTGCTTGCGGCGCTGTTCCTCGACGTGGGCCAGCCCGCCCCTGCCGCCATCGCCCCCGCGCTTGGCGCCGCGCGCGTCTGCGCCGGCCGGGTGCGCGACCGGTTCTCGGTCGACGGCTGGGCCGCGCTCAACGACCTGGTCAACAGCCTCGAGGCGATGTCTGGCACCTTCCAGCCCGGCGACGAGAGCGCCCGGCAGCTCAGCGTGCTGCTGCGCAAGATCACGGGGTTCAACGGCCTCGTGCACGAGAACATGCACCGCACCTCCGGGTGGCGGTTCCTGACCTTCGGGCGCGCGATCGAACGCGCCGATGCTGCGGCCGCGGCGGTCGCCGCCTGCATGGAGGGCAACGGGGCGGCCACCGGCCTGCTCGACATGGCGCTCGAATACGGGGACAGCCGCGTCACCCACCAGCGCCGCTACCGCATCGACCCCACGCGCGAGACCGTGGCCGACCTGCTGGCCCTCGATTCCCACAACCCGCGCTCGATCCTGTTCCAGGTCACGTCGATGCGGCGCATCGCCGAAGACCTGCCCCGCGCCCGGGTGCAGGGCCGCGTGTCGGACCTGCTCGGCGCGCTCCTGCGTCTCGAAACCGACCTCGTCGTGTCCCGGCCGGGCGACGTCACCCCCGAGCGGTTGCGCGCGGTGCGCGCGGCGCTGGCCGGGGTGTCGACGGCGCTGTCCGCGGCCTACCTGGCCTGAGGAGGCGGACGATGCGCTACGACATCCGCCTGTCCATCGGCTACCGCTACGGCGCGCCGTCCGACCACGCCCGGACGGTGGCGCGGCTCCTGCCCTCGGACCTGCCCGGGCGCCAGGTCGTGACCTCGCGCCATCTCGCGGTCGACCCGGTGCCGGCGGCCCGCCGCGACACGACGGATTTCTTCGGCAACACCATGAGCGTGCTGACCTTCGACGACCCGATCGACCGCATCGAGTTCACGCTGCAGGCCCGGGTCGAACGGCTTGCCGCCGCCGACAGCCTCGACCTGTCGCCCTGCCTCGGCGCGCTGGCCGCCGAGCTGTCGGACTATCGCGGCCTCGACCCGGCCTCGCCGCATCACTTCCTGGGCGCGTCCCGGCGCGTGGGGCGCGACCCCGCCATCACGGCCTTCGCCACGGCGCTGGCCGACCCGCGGCTCACGGTGCGGCAGACGGTCGAGGCCATCGCCACGGCCATCCATGACGAGATGCGCTTCGACCCGACCGCCACGACCGTCGACACGCCCCCCGCCGAGGCCTTCGCCAACCGCCACGGCGTCTGCCAGGATTTCTCGCACGTGGCCATCGCCGCGCTGCGGGCGCTGGGCATCCCGGCGGGCTACGTGTCGGGCTTCCTGCGCACCATCCCGCCGCCGGGCCAGCCCCGCCTTGAGGGCGCCGACGCCATGCATGCCTGGGTGTCGGCCTGGTGCGGGTCCGAGGCGGGCTGGATCGAGGTCGACCCGACCAACGCCTGCGTCGTCGGCACGGACCACATCGCGGTCGCCCATGGCCGCGACTACGCCGATATTGTCCCGGTCAAGGGGGTGCTGCGGACCTCCGGCGCCCAGACCAGCCACCAGAGCGTCGACGTGGTGCCGATCTGACCGGGCCGGGGCCGGTGCAGCCTGTTGCAATTCCCCCCGATGCGGTCAGGATGGCCGACCTGACCCCACAGGACGGGACGGCACGGCCCTTGAGCGCGATCACAGACACCTGGCGCGGCGGACGGGCGTCGCTGGCCTTTCTCCTCGGGGCGCCGCTGGCCTTCGGCCGCACCGCCGCGGGGTCGGAGCGCGGCGTGGCGGCCCGGGTGCCGGTCACCGGCCTGTTCTCCCGCTTTCTCGACGCCTGCGGGATGACCGTCACCGTCGAGGGCGATCCCCCCGCGCCCGGCACGGGCTGCGTCATCTGCCACAACGAGACGTCCTTCGCCGATGTCGCGGCCTATTTCATGGCGGTCTGGCCCCATGTCGACCGGCTCGCCGGGGCCGACCTCTACGGCTACATCCCCTTTGCCCGCAGCGCCTGCCGCAAGGTCGACATCGAGATGGTGGCGCGCGGCAACCGGGGCGCCACGACGCTGTTGCTCGACCGCATGGTCGCCGCCGTGCAGGACGGGGAAAGGGTGGGCTGGGGCGGCGAGGGGCGGCTCGTGGGGACCGACGGCGTCGGCCGCTTCAAGCTCGGCAGCAGCCTGATCGCCATCCGGGCGCAGGCGCCTCTGGTCCCGGTGGCGATCCACGGTGGTCACCGGGCGTTGCCCCTTGGCACCATGCGCGCCCGGCCGGGCGAAATCCGCGTCCGGTTCTGCCCGCCGGTGCCGACCGCCGGCTGCGCCGAGGCCGACGCCCGCGACGTCGCCGACGCGCTGCAGGCGGTCGTCGCCCGGGCCTACGGCGACCTTGCGGCGCGTCGCCCCGGCCCGCCCGTGCCCTGACGCCGCGTCCCTCTTCCCGCCTGCCCCCCGCCCAAGCTAGGCTCCGCCCATGGAGGCCGATTACATCATCGTCGGCGGCGGCTCCGCGGGCGCGGTGCTGGCCGCCCGCCTGTCCGAGGACCCGGGCACCTCGGTCCTGCTGGTGGAGGCCGGCGGGCCCGGCCGCGACCTCCTGATCCGCGCGCCCGCGTTGGTCGCCGCCATGGTGTCCGGCCGGCCGCCGATCAACAACTGGGCCTTCCACACGGTGCCGCAGCCGGGGCTGAACGGGCGCCAGGGGTTCCAGCCGCGAGGCAAGGCGCTGGGCGGGTCCTCGGCGATCAACGCCATGCTCTACGTCCGCGGCCACCCGAAGGACTACGACGAGTGGGCGGACCTCGGTGCCGAGGGCTGGGACTGGGCCGGCGTGCGCCCGTTTTTCCACGCCGCCGAACGGTTCCAGAACGGCGAGGGCCCCCACCACGGCGGCGGCGGCCCGCTTCAGGTGCGCGCGCAATCCGAGCCGCGGCCAATCACCCACGCGTTCCTCGACGCCTGCGCGGACGCCCAGATCCCCCGCACCGACGACTTCAACGGCGACCGGATGGAGGGCGCGGGCCTGTTCCACGTCACCCAGCATTTCGACGGGCCCCGCGCCGGCGAACGCTGCTCCGCCGCAGCGGCCTACCTGCACCCGGTGATGGCCCGCCCGAACCTGCGCGTCCTGACCCGCGCGCTGGCCGAGCGCGTGCTGGTCGAGGACGGCCGCGCCACCGGCCTCCGCTTCCGCCGCCGCGGCGAGACCTTCGAGGCCCGCGCGCGGCGCGAGGTGATCCTGTCGGCCGGCGCCTTCGGCTCACCGCAGTTGCTGCTGCTGTCCGGCATCGGCCCGGAGGATGAGCTGCGCGCCCACCGCATCGCGCCGGTCCATGTCCTGCCCGGGGTGGGCCGCAACCTGCAGGACCACCTCGACTACACCGTGTCCTACCGCTCGCTGCGGCCTGACGTGGTGGGCCTCGGGCCCGCGGGCCTTGCGCGCCTGCTGCGCGCGGGGCTGCACTGGCGCAAGACGGGCGCGGGCCTCTTCGCGTCGCCCATGGCCGAGGCGGGCGCCTTCCTGTCCTCGCGCCCCGGCCTCGACCGGCCCGACCTGCAGCTGCACTTCGTCGTCGGCATCGTCGACCAGCACATGCGCAAGCTGCACTTCACCGACGGCTATTCCTGCCACGTCTGCCTGCTGCGCCCGCATTCCACCGGCCATGTCGGTCTGACCTCGGCCGACCCGCTGCAGCCGCCCCGCATCGACCCCGCCTACCTGTCCGACCCGCGCGACTTGCCCCCCCTGATGGCGGGCGCCCGGATCATGCAGCAGATCCTCGACGCCCCGCCGCTTGCCCCGTGGCGGGGCCGTCGCCTCTACCCCCATGACGGCAGCGACGCCGCGCTCGAGGCCGACATCCGCGCGCGGGCCGACACCATCTACCACCCCGTCGGCACCTGCCGCATGGGAACCGACGACATGGCCGTGACCGACCCGCAGGGCCGCGTGCATGGCATCGACGGCCTCCGCGTGGCCGACGCCTCGCTGATGCCGCGGCTGGTGGGCGGCAACACCAACGCCCCCACCATCATGATCGGCGAGAAGATCGCCGCCGCCATCCGGTCCGCCGTTTTCGCTTGAAACCGTCCCGCCTCTGTCGTCACCCTATGGTTGCGCGGCGCGGCAGGGACGCAAGCGGGGCGCAGGCACCAAGCATGGGTGGGACGACAAAATGATAAACGAATTCAAAAGCTTCATCGCGCGCGGCAATGTGGTGGACATGGCCGTGGGCATCATCATCGGCGCGGCCTTCACCGCCATCGTCAGCTCGATGGTGGGCGACCTGATCAACCCGATCATCGCGCTGCTGACCGGCGGCATCGACTTTTCCGGCTGGTTCTACGCCCTGAACGGCGAAAGCTACCCCTCGCTGACGGCCGCCACCGAGGCCGGCGCGCCGGTTTTCGCCATCGGCAACTTCGTGATGGCGGTGATCAACTTCCTGATCATCGCCTTCGTCGTGTTCATGCTGGTCAAGATGGTGAACCGGATCAAGGAAGCCGCCATCAAGAAGGAGGAGGCGGCGCCGGCCGCCCCCGCCGGGCCGACCGAGCTGGAGATCCTGATCGAGATCCGCGACGCCCTGAAGAAGGGCTGAGACTGCGGCGCCCCGGCCCACAGGGCCGGGGCCGCCCGTCACGCCTTGACGATCACCGCGGGCGAGGTCACGTCGAGACCCAGCGCCTTGCCCACGGCATAGTTCGTCAGCTTGCCCGCATGGGTGTTGAGCCCCGCCAGCAGGTGCGGATCGTCGGTGCAGGCCTGCCGCCAGCCCTTGTTCGCCAGCGCGATCAGGAACGGCATTGTCGCGTTCCCCAGCGCGATGGTCGAGGTCCGCGGCACCGCGCCCGGCATGTTGGCGACGCAGTAGTGCACCACCCCGTCCACCTCGTAGATCGGCGCCTCGTGGGTCGTGGCCTTCGACGTCTCGAAGCAGCCGCCCTGGTCGATCGCCACGTCCACGATCACCGCGCCGCGCTTCATGGTCGACAGCTGCGCCTTGGTCACCAGCTTCGGCGCCGCGGCCCCGGGGATCAGCACCGCGCCGACCACCATGTCGGCGGTCTGGATCAGCTCGGCCGTGGCGTCCGCGCTGGCATAGCGGGTCTTGAACACGCCCCGGTAGACGTCGTCGAGATAGCGCAGCCGGGGCAGGGACCGGTCGAGCACGGTCACCTCGGCCCCCATCCCCGCCGCGACGCGGGCGGCCTGCGTACCGACCACGCCGCCGCCGATCACCAGCACCTGCGCCGGCCCCACGCCCGGGACGCCGCCCATCAGCACGCCGCGCCCGCCGTTGGCCTTCTGCAGCGCCCAGGCGCCGACCTGCGGGGCCAGCCGCCCTGCCACCTCGGACATGGGCGCCAGCAGCGGCAGGCCGCCCTGCGCATCGGTCACCGTCTCGTAGGCGATGGCGGTGACGCCCGAGGCGAGCAGGTCGCGGGTCTGCTCCGGGTCGGGGGCGAGGTGCAGGTAGGTGAACAGGATCTGCCCCTCGCGCAGCTGCGCGCGCTCCACCGCCTGCGGCTCCTTCACCTTCACCACCAGATCGGCGCGGGCAAAGACCTCGGCCGCGGTGCCGACGATCGCGGCCCCCGCGGCGGTGTAGTCCGCATCCTCGAAGCCGGCGCCATGGCCCGCGCCGGTCTCCACGATCACCGCGTGGCCGTGGGCCACCGCCTCCCGCGCCGCGGCGGGGGTCAGGCCCACTCGGTATTCCTGCGGCTTGATCTCTTTCGGGCATCCGATCAGCATCGGGGTCTCCTCCGTTTCCTTGGCCCCATGATGCGGCCGGCGGCGCGAAATTGCTTTGATCTTTCGGGCGGGGTTCCGCATATCCGTGCAAGGATTTCCGAAGATCAGGCGTTTCCATGAAAGACTCTGCCGCCGATGCGGTCCTCGACGACATGGACCGCGCCATCCTGCGGGTGCTGCAGCGCCACGGCCGCATGACCCATGCCGAGCTGTCCGAGCGCGTCCACCTGTCGCCGTCGGCCTGCCACCGCCGGGTGCAGCGGCTGGAACAGGCGGGGGTGATCCGGGACTACGTCGCGCTCCTGAACCCGCGGGCGGTGGAGCGGGTGACGACGGTCTTCGTCGAGATCCGGCTGTCGGGGCAGTCCGACGAGATCCTCGACGCCTTCGAAAAGGCGGTGGCCCGCGTGCCGGACGTGCTGGAATGCCACCTGATGGCGGGGACGGCGGATTACCTGCTGAAGGTCGTGGCCCGCGACAGCGAGGATTTCGCGCGCATCCACCGCCAACATCTCGCGCGCCTGCCCGGCGTGGCGCAGATGCAGTCGAGCTTCGCCCTCAAGACGGTGTTCAAGACGACCGCGCTGCCGCTGTAGACCGGGCCTTGGCCCGGAGCGCGAAACTGCAGTTTCGCGTGACGGAAAACAGCCGTTTTCCGCGCGGGAAACCTCGAGGTTTCCCGCGCGTTTTCCTCGAGGAAAACGCCTACCTCAGCCGCAGCCCGCTGCCGCCATCGAAGAAGAACGCCCGCGCCGGGTTGAAGCGCAGCCCCACCCGGCTGCCGGGCTTCGGCGCGCGCTGGTCATGCGCCTCGACGATGATCTTCGCGCCGTCCGGGCCGGTCAGGTAGTGGTAGCTGACCCCGCCCAGCTGCTCCGACAGCTCGACCATGTGGGTCGCGCCCTCGGTCAGCTCCAGGTGGTTCGGCCGCACGCCCACCGTCACGGTGCCGGTGGCCGTCCGTGGCGCCGGCACGGTCACGTCGCCCAGCCCCGGTACCCGCACCCCGCCCTCGGCCGGCTCGCCGGCGAAGAAATTCATCGCCGGCGAGCCGATGAAGCCCGCCACGAACTGGTTGTCGGGGTCGTTGTAGAGGTCGAGCGGCGCGCCCACCTGCTCGATCCGCCCCGCACGCAGCACCACGATCTTGTCGGCCAGCGTCATCGCCTCGACCTGGTCGTGGGTGACGTAGATCATCGTCGCCCCGATCTCCTGGTGCAGCCGGGCGATCTCCACCCGCATCTCGACACGCAGCTCTGCGTCGAGGTTCGACAGCGGTTCGTCGAACAGGAACACCTCGGGCCCGCGCACGATGGCCCGCCCGATGGCGACCCGCTGCCGTTGCCCGCCCGACAGCGCCTTGGGCTTGCGGTCGAGGTAGTCGCCCAGCTTCAGCACCCGCGCGGCTTCGTCCACCTTGGCCTTGATCTCGGCCTTGGGATGGCCCGTCATCTTGAGGCCGAAGCCCATGTTCTCGGCCACCGTCATGTGCGGGTAGAGCGCGTAGGTCTGGAACACCATCGCCACGCCACGTTCCGCCGGGTCCAGCCGCGTCACGTCGCGCCCGCCGATGGCGATGCGCCCCGCGCTGGTTTCCTCCAGCCCCGCGACCATGCGCAGGAGCGTGGATTTCCCGCAGCCCGAGGGTCCGACGAAGACGCAGAACTCCCCGTCCTCGATGGTCAGGTCGACCCCGTGGATCACCTGCGTCGCGCCGTAGCGCTTGATCACCCCGTCCAGTTGCAGACCCGACATCGGCCCGTTCCTCCCCTGTGTTGCCGGTTGTCCCGGCTATTCCGCCGCGTCCGGAAAGCGCCAGTCCTGCGCCTCCGCCGCGATGGCCTCGGCCGCGGCGCGGATGCGCGGCAGGTGTCGCTCGAGCCCCACCAGCGTCTCGCGCGCCGTGGTGGACGTCACCGACATCGCCCCCAGAACCCGCCCCGCGCGGGTCAGGATCGGGACGGCGACGCAGATGATGCCCGGCTCGTGCTCCTCGCGGTCATAGGCATGTCCCCGCGCCCGGATCGCGGCCAGCTCGGCTCTGAGCGCCGTCTCGTCGGTGTAGGTGTGGCCGGTGAAGCGGTGGAAACTCTGCTGCGCGATGGCGCCGGCCAGCTGCGGCTCGGGCAGGAAGGCGAGCATCGCCTTGCCCACCCCGGTGCAATAGGCCGGCCCCACCTTGCCCGCGGCCGAATACATCTCGACCGGCTGGCGCGCGTTGCGCTTGTCGACGTAGAGCACCTGCGCGCCGTCCAGCTGCGCGAGGTGCACCGTCTCGCCCACCGCCTGCGACAGCGCGTCGACATGGGGCCGTGCGATCGGCGCGAGCGACGAGGTCTGCCAGGCCGCGTGCGCCAGCCGCACCAGCCGCAGCCCCGGCGCGTAGGTCTGGCGGTCGGGGTCGTAGTGCAGCATCCCCTGCTTGGTCAGCACCTGCATGAAGCGGTAGAGCGTCGCCTTGGGGAAGGGCGAGCGGTCGAGGATCTCGGAAAACCGCACCGGGCGGCCGAATGCCGCCACCTCGTCCATCACCGCCAGCGCCTTGGCGACGGTGCCGTCGCCGCTGCCGTGCTCGGCCATGCCTCACGTCCTCCCCGCACCCGCGCGACAGGTCACGGGTTTGCTGTTGACAAACCTAGGCTGACTCGCGCTAGGATTTCAACATAAGAAACCAAGTTTCAAATAATGAAACTGCACATCGTGATCTGGATCAGTCGGGAGGACACCATGCGATCCATCTTCAAGACCGGCGCCGCGGCGCTGGCCGCCACCACGCTCCTGGCCGGCGCCGCCGCCGCGCAGGAGCTGTCGGGCGTTCTGCGCATCATCTCGGACATGTCGGACCCCGCGCCCCGCGCGGTGATGGAGGGTCTCGCCTCCGAATTCGACGCGCTGCACCCGAACCTGTCGGTCGAGCTGACCGTGGTGGACCGCGAGGCGTGGAAGACCCAGATCCGCAACGCGCTGTCGGCGAACCCGCCCGACGTCGTGAACTGGTATGCCGCCAACCGCATGGCACCGTTCGTGAACGCCGGGCTGTTCATGGACATCACCGAGTGGTGGGACGCCGGCGATTTCGCGGGGCTGGAATCCGTGCGCGGCGCGCTGACCCAGGATGACCGGGTCTGGGGCGTGCCCTACACCTACTACCAGTGGGGCATCTACTACCGCGAGGACATCTTTGCCGAGCTTGGCCTGTCCGAGCCCGAGACCTGGGAACAGGAGCTCGCAAACTGCCAGGTGATCGTCGATTCGGGCCGCCATTGCTACGCCATCGGCAGCCGGTTCCTGTGGCCCGCGGGCGGCTGGTTCGACTACCTGAACATGCGCACGAACGGCTTCGACTTCCACATGGCGCTGGCCCGCGGCGAGATCGCCTGGACCGATGACCGGGTGCGCGCGACCTTCGCCAACTGGCGGCAGCTGATCGACATGGGCGCCTTCATCCCCGACCACCAGACCTACGACTGGCAGGAGGCGCTGCCCCTGATGGTCAGCGGCGAGGCCACGGGCTACCTGATGGGCAACTTCGCCGTCGACCTGATGCGCAGCGGCGGGCTGACCGACGACCAGCTCGATTTCTACCAGTTCCCGATCATCACCCCCGGCCTGCCGCAGGGCGAGGACGCGCCGACCGACACCTTCCACGTCGCCGCCGGCGCGCAGAACGTGGACGCGGCCCGCGCCTTCCTGCAGTTCGTCACCTCGGCCGAGGTGCAGACCCGCATCAACGGCCCCGAGGGGCTGGGCCAGCTGCCGGTCAACGCCAACGCCTCGGTCGCGGACGACGAGTTCATCCAGCAGGGCTTTGCCATGCTGAGCCAGAACGCGCCGGGCGGCATCGCCCAGTTCTTCGACCGCGACTGGCCGGCCGAGATGGCGGCGATCGGCATGGAAGGCCTGCAGGAATTCATGGTCTTCCCCGACAACCTCGACGACATCCTCGAGCGCCTCGAGGCCGCCCGCCAGCGGATCTACTGATCTTGTAGAAGACATGCTCGCGTCCCTTCCGGGGCGCGGGCGCCCCTCCGCAAGCCGGGGCCGCGCCCCCGGTTTCCGCAGGGGCCAGACCCAGACCCGAGCCAAGGACGCGCCGGACATGAGTTCCACCGCCACGCCCGCCATGGCCCAACGCGAGGCCCGCGCCGAAGCCACCTGGCTGCAGCGCAACCGCATGACGGTGACGCCGATCCTGTTCCTGCTGCCGGGCTTGCTGTTCTTCCTCGTCTACGTCATCGCGCCGATCTTCCAGAGCTTCCACATCTCGCTCTACGACTGGGACGGGCTGGGCGAGGCGCGCTACGTCGGGCTGGCGAACTACGAGGAGCTTCTGGACGACCGCAACTTCGAGGTGTCGCTCTGGAACAACGTGAAGTGGCTGGCGCTCTACCTGCTCGCCATCCCCGCGGGCCTGTTCATCGCGCTGTTCCTGAACCAGACGGTCACCGGCATCCGGCTCTACAAGTCGCTGTTCTTCTTTCCCTTCGTCCTGTCTCAGGTCGTCGTGGGCCTGGTGTTCAGCTGGTTCTACCTGCCGCGCGAGGGGCTGCTGAACGCGACCCTTGCGGTGTTCGGCCTCGGCCCCGTCAACATCCTGGGCGACCCCGATCTCGCCACCTACGGGATCATCGCCGCGGGCCTCTGGCCGCAGACGGCCTATTGCATGATCCTCTATCTCACCGGCCTCAACGCCGTGGACCCCGAGCAGGTCGAGGCCGGGCGGCTCGACGGCGCCAAGGGCTGGAAGATGCTGTGGTACGTCATCCTGCCCCAGCTCAAGCCCGCCACCTTCATCGCCTTCGTCGTGACGATCATCGGCGCGCTGCGCAGCTTCGACCTGATCTCGGTGATGACCAACGGCGGCCCCTTCGGCTCCACCCGCGTCCTGTCCTTCTACATGTTCGAGAAGGCGCTGGGCGAGTTCGGGTTCCGCATGGGCTACGGCTCGGCCATCGCGGTGGTCCTCTTCCTCATCATGCTCGTCTTCATCGCCTATTTCCTGTGGCAGATGTGGCGCGACGAGCGCACGGCCCGGCACGGGTAGGGAGGCGCCGATGTTCCCGACCCCGATCCAGAACCGGTCCCGCGCGGCGCAGATCACCTACCAGTCGCTGCTGCCGCTCGTGCTGATCCTCTGGCTCCTGCCGCTGATCGCGGTGATGCTGTTCTCGATCCGGCCCTTCTCCGATTTCGGGCAGGGCAACTACTGGGGCATGCCGTCGAGCTTCGAGTTCTTCACCAACTACGGTCGCGTCTTCTTCGAGAGCGACATGCCCCGCTACCTGCTGAACTCCGTGTTCATCACCGTGCCCACGGTGATCGGTGCGGTGGCCCTGTCCTGCATGACCGGCTTTGCGCTGGGCATCTACCGGTTCCGCGGCAACCTGTTGATCTTCTTCATGTTCATCGCGGGCAACTTCGTGCCGTTCCAGATCCTGATGGTGCCGGTCCGCGACCTGACCGTGGACCTCGGCCTCTACAACACGAAGCTCGGGCTCGTGCTGTTCCACATCGCGTTCCAGACCGGGTTCTGCACGCTGTTCATGCGCAACTTCATCCGCGCGCTGCCCTACGAGCTGATCGAGGCGGCCCGTGTCGAGGGCGTCGCGGAATGGCGCATCTTCTGGTTCGTCGTCCTGCCTCTGATGCGTCCCGCCATCGCGGCGCTGTCGGTGCTGATCTTCACCTTCATCTGGAACGACTATTTCTGGGCCGTCGTGCTGACGCAGGGCCCGGGCGCCCAGCCGGTGACGGCGGGCATCACCTCGTTCAACTCGCAGTTCGTGGCGCAGTTTCACCTGATGAGCGCGGGCAGCATCGTGGCTGCCATCCCGCCCGTGGTGATCTTCTTCCTGATGCAGCGCCACTTCATCGCGGGCCTTACCCTCGGAGCCGTCAAGTGACCGTCAAGCTTGCCTTCATCGGCGCAGGATCCACGATCTTCATGAAGAACATCGTGGGCGACATGCTGCATTTCCCCGCGCTCCGCGACGCGCGGATCGCCCTCATGGACATCGACCCGCAGCGGCTGGAGGAAAGCCGCATGGTGGCCGAGAAGATGATCGCCACCATGGGCACCGGCGCCACGGTCGAGGCCACCACCGACCGCGCCCGCGCGCTGGACGGCGCGGATTTCGTGGTGACCGCCTTCCAGATCGGCGGCTATCGCCCGTCGACCGTGATCGACTTCGACATTCCCAAACAATACGGCCTGCGCCAGACCATCGCCGACACGCTGGGCGTGGGCGGCATCATGCGGGGCCTGCGCACCGTCCCGCATCTCTGGGCCGTGGCGGCGGACATGGCGCGGCTCTGCCCGGACGCGACGCTGCTGCAATACGTCAACCCGATGGCGATCAACACCTGGGCGCTCGCCGAGCGGTTCCCGCGGCTGAAACAGGCCGGGCTCTGCCATTCCGTCCAGAACACCGTCGAGGAAATCGCCCATGATCTCGACCTGCCCGCCGACGAGATCCGCTACCGCGTCGCAGGCGTGAACCACGTCGCCTTCTTCTTAAAACTGGAGCACAGGGGCCGCGACCTCTACCCCGCGCTGCGCGACGGCTACCGGGCCGGGCGCCTGCCGAAGCCGCCGCTCCTGATGCCGCGCTGCTGGAACAAGGTCCGCTACGAGGTGATGGATCACCTCGGCTATTTCTGCACCGAAAGCTCCGAGCACCTGGCCGAGTATGTCCCGTGGTTCGTCAAGGACGGGCGCGATGATCTGATAGAAGAATTCAGGATCCCCCTCGACGAATACCCCCTGCGCTGCGTCGAACAGGCCGAGGGCTGGGCCGCGCAGGCCAAGGCGCTCAAGGCCGCCGCCGGGATCGAGGTGAAGAAGTCCCACGAATTCGCCGCCGAGATGATGAACGCCATCGTCACCGATGCCCCTTACGTCGCCTACGCCAACCTGCCGAACCGCGGCCAGATCCCGCAGCTGCCGATGGGTGCCGCCGTCGAGGCGCCGGCGCTGGTCGACGCGAACGGGGTGCAGCCGACCACCGTCTCCGACATCCCGCCGCAACTGGTGGCGCTGATGCGGACGCAGATCAACGTGCAGGAGCTTGTCGTCCGCGCTCTGGTCGAGGAGAACGTCGATCACGTCTACCACGCCGCCTACATGGACCCGCACACCGCCGCCGAGCTCGACCTGCGCCAGATCCGGTCGCTGGTCACCGACCTACTGGCCGCGCATGGCGACATGCTGCCGGCCTTCGCGCGGGTGAGGAAAGCCGCATGATCCCCTCCTTCCCCGACCTCGAAGGCCAGTCCGTCTTCATCACCGGCGGCGGCTCCGGCATCGGCGCCGCGCTGACCGAAGGGTTCCTGCGGCAAGGCGCCCGCGTCGCCTTCGTGCAGCGCTCCGACGCCACGCCCTTCTGCGACGAGATGGAGGGCAAGACCGGCCACCGCCCGCACGCCATGCGCTGCGACATCACCGACATCCCGGCGCTGAAGGCGGCCATCGCCGAGGCGGCCGAGGTGAACGGCCCCGTCACCGTGCTGGTCAACAACGCCGCCAACGACCAGCGCCACACCACCGCAGAGGTGACCGAGGAGTTCTGGGACTGGTCGCAGGCGATCAACCTCAAGTGCTACTTCTTCGCCTGTCAGGCGGTCGTCGACGGCATGCGCCGCGCCGGCGGCGGGTCGATCATCAACGTCTCGTCGATCTCCTACATGATGGGCAACGCGGGCTACCCGGCCTACACCACCGCGAACGGCGGCATCACGGCGATGACCCGCAGCCTTGCCCGTGAATTCGGGCCCGACCGGATCCGGGTGAATACGCTGATGCCGGGCTGGGTGCTGACCGAGAAACAGCTGAAGCTCTGGGCCAAGCCCGAGGACCTCGCCGCGCACATGGAGCGCATGTGCCTGAAGGAACACCTGAAACCCGAGGACATCGTGGGCGGGATGCTGTTCCTCGCGTCCGCGGCCTCGAAGGCGATGACCGGGCAGGCGCTGGTCATCGACGGGGGCGTGGTGGTCACGGGATGAGCGGGCAGGCCGCATACGCCGACTGGATCGCCGTCGACTGGGGCACCACCCATCTGCGGGCCTGGGCGATGGGCCCGGACGGCACGGTGCGCGCCTCGGCGCAGTCCGAGGACGGGATGGGACGCCTCGCGCGCGACGGGTTCGAGCCGGCGCTCCTCGATCTGATACAGGATTGGCTCGGCGCCGGTCCCACGCCCATCCTCGCCTGCGGCATGGTCGGCGCCAAGCAGGGCTGGCAGGAGGCGCCCTATGTCCGCGTCCCCGCCAAGCCCGCGGAACTCGCGCCCATGCGCGCCACCGCCCCCCGCGACCCGCGCCTGCGCCTGTCCATCGTTCCCGGCCTCAGCCAGGCGGCGCCGCCCGACGTCATGCGCGGCGAGGAGACCCAGGTCGCGGGTTTCCTCGCGCGCGAACCCGGCTTCGACGGCGTGCTCTGCCTGCCCGGCACCCACACGAAATGGGTACAGCTCAGCGCCGGCGAGGTGGTCAGCTTCCAGACCTGCATGACGGGCGAGCTGTTCGACCTCCTGTCGCATCACTCCGTCCTGCGCCATTCCGTCGACGCCCCCGCGCTCGACCCCGCGGCCTTCCTAGAGGCGTTGGCCGACACCCTGTCGCGCCCCGAGCGCCTTGCCCAGCGCCTCTTCGCGGTCCGCGCCGACGCCACGCTGAACGGCACCGGCGCCACGGTCTCCCGCGCGCGGCTGTCGGGCACGCTCATCGGCGCGGAACTGGCCGCGACGCGCCCCTACTGGCTGGGCCAGCAGGTCGCTGTCGCCGCCGCCCCGGCGCTTGCCGATCTCTACGCCCGCGCGCTGCAGGCCCAGGGCGTTCCCGCCCGCAGCCTCGACGCCGGCCCCCTGACGCTCGCGGGCCTCGCCCGCATCCGCGCCGCCCAGACCGAGCCGTCCCTGCCATGACCGACCGCAACCTCATCGCCATCCTGCGCGGCCTCACCCCCGAGGAGGCGCTGCCCGTGGGCGAGGCGCTGCTGGCCGCCGGCATCACCCGCATCGAGGTGCCGCTGAACTCTCCCCGGCCGCTGCACAGCATCGCCATCCTGGCGGAGCGTCTCGGCGACCACGCCCTGATCGGGGCCGGCACGGTCCTTGCCCCCGACGAGGTGCGCGAGGTCGCCGATGCGGGCGGTCGCCTGATCGTGTCACCCAACTTCGACGCCGAGGTGGTGGCCGAGACCAGGCGCATGGGCCTCCTCAGCTTTCCCGGCGTGCTGACGCCCAGCGAATGCTTCGCCGCGCTCAAGGCCCGCGCCGACGGGCTCAAGATCTTCCCGGCCTTCCAGATGGGGGTCGAGGGGCTCAAGGCCGTCCGCGCCGTCCTGCCGCGCGGCGCGCAGCTCTACATGGTGGGCGGCGTCGGGCCTGAGAGTTTCGCCGACTGGCTGGCGGCGGGCGCCAACGGCTTCGGCCTCGGCACCTCGCTCTACCGTCCGGGCCTGGAGGCCGCCGAGGTCGCCCGCCGCGCCGCCCGCATGGTCGCCGCCTGGGACGACGCGACCAAGGGCGTCGCCGTATGAGTGTCGCCGTCTTCGACGCGCGCGCCTGCATCCTCGGCGAGGGGCCGCTCTGGCACCCGGCCCGGCGGCAGCTGTTCTGGTTCGACATCATGGGCAAGCGCCTGATGACCCGCGATGCCGACGGCCCGCGGGAGTGGCGGTTCGACCGCCACGTCTCGGCCGCGGGCTGGGTGGACGACGCGACCCTGCTCGTCGCCACGGAAACCGACCTTGTCCGGTTTTCCCTGGCGGACGGCAGCTCCGAGCGCCTCGTGCCGCTGGAGGCCGACAACCCTGTCACCCGCTCCAACGACGGCCGGGCCGACCCGCAGGGGGGCTTCTGGATCGGCACCATGGGCAAGCACGCCGAGCCCGGCGCCGGCGCGCTCTACCGATACCACCGCGGCGAGCTGCGCCGCCTGCGCGATGGCATCACCATCCCCAACGCCACCAGCTTCGCGCCCGACGGCCGCACCGCCTATTTCGCCGACACCGCGCAGCACCTCGTCTGGCGCATCGCGCTCGACGCCGAGGGCTGGCCGCAGGGAGACTGGACCGTGTTCCTCGACCACCGGGAAACCGGCCTCAACCCCGACGGCGCCGTGGTGGACGCCGACGGCCACCTCGTCGTCGCCGAATGGGGCGCCTCGCGCCTCGCCCGCTACACCCCCGATGGAAACCTTGCACAAGAATTCCCGCTCCCCGTTCCGCAACCCACCTGTCCGGCCTTCGGCGGGGCCGACCTCTCGACGCTGTACGTCACCTCCGCCCGCCAGGGCCTGCCGAACGATGCGATGGACGCCGCGCCGCTCTCCGGGCAGACTCTGTCACTGCAAACCGCCCTCACCGGCCAACCCGAACATCGCGTGATCCTGTGACCCTCAAGCGCACCCTCGGCACCTGCTACTACCCCGAGCACTGGCCCGAAGAGATCTGGGCCGAGGACGCCGCCCGCATGGCCGGCCTCGGCCTGACCTGGGTCCGCATCGGCGAATTCGCCTGGTCGAAGCTGGAACCCGCCCCCGGCGACCTCCGCCTCGACTGGCTGGAGCGCGCCATCGACACGCTGCACGGCGCGGGCCTCAAGGTCGTGCTCGGCACCCCCACCGCCACGCCGCCGCGCTGGATGCTTGACCGCCACCCCGACATGTTGGCCGTCGACGCCGAGGGCCGCCCCCGCGGTTTCGGCTCGCGCCGGCATTACTGCTTTTCCCATGACGGCTACCGGGCCGAGGCGGTGCGGATCGCCACGATCCTGGCCAAGCGCTTCGGCCGCAAGGTCGAGGCCTGGCAGACCGACAACGAATACGGCTGCCACGACACGATCTACAGCTACTCCGACGCCGCCCGCCGCGCCTTCCGCGACTGGCTGGCGCAGCGCTACCAGTCGACGGACGCGCTGAACCGCGCCTGGGGCAACGTGTTCTGGTCGATGGACTACACGGCCTTCGACGAGATCGACCTGCCGAACCTGACCGTGACGGAACCGAACCCGTCCCACGCCCTCGACTTCCGCCGCTTCTCCTCGGACCAGGTGGCGCGCTTCAACGCGGCGCAGGTCGCCGCGATCCGCCAGCATTCCGACGCGCCCATCAGCCACAACTACATGGGCCGGATCGTCGAGTTCGACCATTTCGCGCTGGGCCGGCAGATGGAGATCGCCACCTGGGACAGCTACCCGCTCGGCTTTCTCGAGGACCGGCTGGAGGACAGCGCCGAGCACAAGCGCCGCCATGCCCGCCAGGGCGACCCCGATTTCCAGGCCTTCCACCACGACCTCTACCGCGCCGTCGCGGCACAGTTCCCCGAGGCAGAGACGCCGCGCTGGTGGGTGATGGAACAGCAGCCCGGCCCGGTGAACTGGGCCCCCCACAACCCCGCGCCGCTGCCCGGCATGGTCCGCTTCTGGACCTGGGAGGCCTTTGCCCACGGCGCCGAATGCGTGAGCTACTTCCGCTGGCGGCAGGCGCCCTTTGCGCAGGAACAGTATCACGCGGGCCTTCTGCGCCCCGACAGCGTGGCCGCCCCGGGTTTCCACGAGGCGGCGCAGGTGGCCGCCGAACTGGCCGCCGCGCCCCGGGTCGAGGTGGCGCAGGCCCCCGTCGCGCTGGTGTTCGACTACGCCTCCGCCTGGGCCTGGGCGGTGCAGCCGCAGGGCCGCGGCTGCGACTATTTCCGGCTGGTGTTCGAGATGTATCGCGGCCTGCGCAAGCTGGGCCTTTCGGTCGACATCCTGCCCCCCGACACCGCCTCGCTCGCGGGGTATCGCCTCGTTCTCGTCCCCGGCCTCGTCACCCTGTCCGAGCCGCTGAAGCAGGCGCTGCAAACCGCCGGGGCGCAGGTTCTCCTCGGCCCCCGCACCAACGCCAAGACCGCCGCGCTGTCGATCCCGGTGCCGCTGCCGCCCGCGATCCCCGGCCTCGACGTGACCGTCGCGCGGGTCGAGACGCTGCGCCCCGACATGCCCTTGCCCCTGCACGGCACCGGCCATGTCACCCTTTGGCGAGAGGAACTGGACGGCACCGCCGAGGTGCTCGACCGCGACCATCAGGGCCGCCCCGTCACCATGCGCGCGGGCAACCTCACCTATCTCGGCGGCTGGCCCGACCCCGATTTCCTGCGCCACCTCTTGCTGCGCGCCTCGGCCGAGGCCGGGGTCGACACGCTGGACCTGCCCCCCGACATCCGCATCCGCCAGGCGGGCGCCACGCGCTTCGTGTTCAACCACGGCCCCGAGGCGGTACCCTTCGAGGGGATCACCCTGCCACCTGCCGGGGTGGCCGTGGGGCGGGACGTCTCCCGCCTCGCGCCCCTGTCCGCCTCCGCGTGATCTTCTACAAGAATTTTGGCGGGACAAGTCCCGCCCTACCGGACCTTCTCGTTGTAGGTCGCATCCAGCCGCGACTGCAGGTAGTCGGCGGCCCGGATCGGCGCATATTTCGGCGCGCCGGTCCCCGGTAGCGCCTCGACCACCACGTCCGGGTTCGCCTCCACGAACATCGCCACCGACCGCCGCTGCCGTTTCGGCGGCAGCACCCGGTGCGGGGTCGACACGTAGATGTCGTTGGTCCAGCGCATCAGGCAGTCGCCGATGTTGACCACGTAGGCCCCCGCGACATGGGGCACGTCCGTCCAGTCCCCGCCGCGCGGTTTCACCTGCAGCCCCGGCTCGCCGTCGGTCATCAGCAGCGTCACCACCCCGTAATCCGAATGCGCCCCCGCCCCGATCTCGCCGGCCGCGCCGGTGCCGGGCGGGTAGTGCAGCACGCGCAGCGCCGCCAGCGGCTCGTGAAAGGCGCTGTCGAAATGATCCTCGGGCAGCCCGAGGTCCAGCGCGATGGCGCGGCTCAGCCGCACGCCCAGCTCCAGAGCCGCGTCGTAATAGGCCAGCATCGTCTCGCGGAAGCCCGGCAGGTCCGGCCACTGGTTCACGCCCCGGAACGGCTCGCCCGCCACGACGCGCGGGTCGGCGGGGTCCATGTCGAAGCCGATGTTGAAGCTTTCCTTCCGGTCCTTCTGCCCGCTCGTCTCATCGAGGCTCTCCAGCCCGTCATGCGCCCAGCCCCGGTAATGCGGCGTCTTCAGGATCGAGACCTTCTCCTTCTCCGTCCCCGGCAGCCCGAAGAACGCGTCCGCCTGCGCGAAGACCGCCGCCTGCAGCCCCGGGTCGACCCCGTGGCCCGTCAGCAGGAAGAACCCCGGCCCCCGCGCCGCAGCGCCGAGGTCGGCGACGAAACCGTCGCGGTCGGTCGCTTCGGCAAAGCGCCGGAAATCCAGCACCGGGATCATGCCACCGCCTCCTTCGCGCGGACCTGCCCGCCCAGGAACCGGTCCATCTTCGCCGCCACGCGGTCGAGGTGCCGCGCCCGGCTCTCCGGCGTCGAGCTGTCCATCAGGTAATGCGCCGCAAAGGCCGTCCGGCACCCCTTGGCGCACATCAGCCGCACCCCGCGCAGCAGGGTCCGCCGCCCCGGCGCCCCCACGATCCGCGTCAGCCACCAGCTTGCCCCGCAGGTCGTGAACACGCCCAGCCGCGTCACGTTCGTCAGCCCCGGCCGGATGTTCGCGTTCACCGCGTCCGGCATCAGGAACGCGACGCCCGGCAGCATCACCCGGTCGAGCCAGCCCTTGATCATCGCCGGCAGCCCGTACCACCAGGTCGGGTAGACGAAGATCAGCGTGTCGCACCACATCAGGTCGGCGACATGCCCCTCCACCGGCAGCCGGTTGGCGGGCTCCGCCTCGTAGCCCTCGTGCTCGGGCGCCGACAGCACCGGGTCGAACCCCTCGGCGTAGAGATCGCGCAGCCGCACCTCGGCCCCGGCGGCCGCCAGCCGCGCCAGCACCACGTCGCGCACGGCCTCGGTGAAGCTGCCGGTGCGCGGGTGGCAGTAGACGACCAGCGCCCGCATCAGAACGCCGCCATCTCGCGGTCGACCCGGTCGAGGAACGCGTGCCGCCGGTCCTCCGTCGCCCGGTTCATGTCGTAGAGCGCGAGGTAGCGCATCTTCTCGGGCCGGCAGACATGCCACACCGCCCGCGTCACGCATTTTCGCGGCGGGTCGCCCACCAGCAGCGCCCGCATCCGCGTGCCGCCATAGGTGGTCACGGCGGCGAGCTTGCGGATATGGGTCAGGTTCGGCTTCACGCGCCCGTTCTCCAGCCGGAACGACACGCCGGGCAGGAACACCCGGTCGAGAAACCCCTTCAGGATCGCCGGGTAGCCGAAGTTCCAGACCGGGAACACCATCACCAGCGCATCCGCCGCGCGCAGTCGCTCGACATAGCCGGCCACCGGCGCGATGTTCGGCCCGACCTCGTGATACCCCCGCCGCTCCGCCTCGGTCAGCACCGGGCTGAACCCCTCGGCGTTCAGGTCGCAGTCATCGACCTCCCAGCCCGACGTCCGCAGCCGCTCCACCACGCGCTTGTGCAGCGCCGCCGAAAAGCTCTCTGGGCAGGGATGGGCGAACAGCACCAGCGCCCGGCTCATGCGCCCCTCCCATCTTTGCTTTCCAAATACTCTCGGGGGAGCGCGAGGGGGCAGACAGCCCCCTCGCACGGGTCGACGCCGAAGGCGGCGAAATCCCTCACTCGGCAGCCTCCGGTTTCGGCGTCATCGCGGGGTATCGGTACATCTCCGAATAATCGAAATCGGGCGTGTCCCAGCTCACCATCTTGCCGGGGTTCAGCAGGCCCTTGGGGTCCGCCTCGCGCTTGAAATCCAGTTGCCGCTGGTCCGCCGACTGCCGCCCGCCTTCCTCCAGCGTGTAGCGGTGCGGGTTGAAGATCAGCGCGCCCGCCTCCTCGTGCATCCGCACGATCTCGTCCAGCCGCTCCTTGGTGGTGAACTTCACGAGGCTGAGGCCGGCAAAGGCGATCTTGCCCTCCATCCGGATCGCCTCGAGGTGCTGCAGCACCTCGGGGCTCAGCGCGTCGCGCATCTTCTCGATCAGGGCCAGGTGCTCGGGAAAGCCGTAGCGCACCTGCAGGTAGGTGATCGACGGGTCGACCTTCAGCGCGCGCAGCGTGGTGTGGTTCCAGCCGTACTCGAACACCGGCCCCGGCGTCCGCGGCCAGTCGTTCGCGTCCGACCGGTAGATCATCCGCGCGTCGGGGTGCCGCCCGAGGAAGGTCAGGAACCCGTCCATCGAATGCGGCGCCACCATCAGGCCGATCAGCGTGTCGTCGGCCTCGATATGCGGCTTCACCCGGGTGAAGTAGTCGTAGGGCGCCGGCGCCTCGTAGACGCTCGCCAGCTTCAGCAGGATGCCGTCCTGGTTCGCCAGCGCGTCGGTGAACCGCGTGGCGGCCATGAAGTCCTTCATGGCGACGAAGATCTCGACCCAGTCGTAGGCCGGGGCCAGCGGCATCTCCAGCTCGGTGATGATCCCGTTGGTGCCGTAGGCGTGGGACACCCGCGCCAGTTCCTCGCCGCGGAATTCCAGCACCCGCGGTTCGGCTTCCATGGTCACCACGCGCAGCCGGATGATGTTGCCGAGGTCGCGCAAGCTGCCCCAGTGCACCGACCCGACGCCGCCCGAGCCGCCGGCGATGAAGCCGCCGATCGTGGCCGTCGCCCAGGTGCTGCTGAACATCCGGATCTCCTGGCCCGAGTGTTCCTTGCAGTAGGCATCCAGATCTTTCAGAAGAATGCCCGGCTCGCAGATCACGCGCCCCGGATGCACCTCCTTCACCGCCGCCATGTGGCGCAAGTGCATGACGCAGCCGCCGCGCATCGGCATGGCCTGCCCGTAGTTGCCGGTGCCCGCGCCCCGCGTCGTGACCGGCACGTCATGGGCGTAGCAGACGCGCAGCACCTCGATCACCTCGGCCTCGGATTTCGGGTTCACCACGAAATCCGCCTCGAGGTGGTCCATCGCCTCCTTGAGCACCGGCGAATACCAGAAGAAATCGCGGCTCTTGGCGCGGATCGTGGCCGGGTTCTCGTCCTGCTCGATATGGGCGAGGGCGGCCTTGGCCGCGGCGACGTTGGGTTGCATTCAGGTCCTCATCAGCTCGTCGAGTTCGGCATAGTCGGGCAGCGTCCGGTCGATCTGGCGGCCGCCGCGCAGCACGATCCGGTCGGCCTGCGGGCGGGCGAACAGCTCGGTCCAGCTCCGCGCCTTCACGATCACGAGGTCCGCGGGCGCACCCTCCGCCAGCGACGGCGCGTCGAAGCCGCAGGTGGCGGCAGGGTCGGTCAGGAAGCTGGTGGTCCAGTCGGCCCGCGAATGGTCGAGGTGCCCGATCCGCGTCGCCTCGCGCATCACCTCCAGCATGTCCATGTCGCCATAGGCGTAGAACGGATCGCGCGTGTTGTCGGAGGCAAAGCTCACGCGGATGCCGCGCGCCCGCATCTCGTGCACCAGCGTGATGCCCCGGCGGCGCGGGGTCCGGGCGGTGCCCTGCGGCGTGCGGTCCTGCAGGTAGAGGTTGCACATCGGCAGGCTGACCACGTCGATCCCGGCCCTGGCCACCAGGTCGAGCGTGTCCATCGCGCGGTCCTCGTCCTGCGCCGACAGCGAGCAGCAATGGCCGACGACGACGCGGCCCGAGAACCCCGTTTCCATCTTCAATTCCGCGATGTCGCGCAGCGTCTCGACGCTGGCGTCCATCGTCTCGTCGACGTGGAAATCCGCGTTCAGGCCCCGCGCCTCGGCCTGCGCAAAGAAGCCCCGGATGCGGTCGCGCAGGTCGGCCATGGGGTAGGTCACCATCCCCAGCACGCCGCCCTTCGTGGCGGCCACCAGATCGGCGGTATGGCCGAAGGCGCCGCTGTCGTCCGTCCACTTGTCGCAGCCGATCAGGCAGGCCGCCTGCAGGTCGATCCGCCCCGCCCAGTCGGCCTGCAGCTCGCGGAACACCGGCCAGGTGATGTCGTCCTGCGGCGCGATGCTATCCAGGTGTGTGCGGATCGCCCGCGTGCCGTGGGCATAGGCGCAGCGCAGCGAGAACGACATGCGCGGGCGCAGGTCGGCGGCGCTCCAGCGGGCTGAACTGTCGGCGCGCACGGTGGTCAGGGCGCCCATGAAGCTGCCGTCGGGGTTGGGGCTGCGCGGCCAGATGTGGCCCTTGTCCAGATGCGTGTGCATGTCGACGAAGGCCGGGAACACCATCGCGCCCTGCATGTCCACCGCGATGGCCTGCGGCGGCCCGATCCGGCCGCCGGTGATCGAGATGTCGGTGCGGACAAGGTCGCCGTCCTGCCCCAGCAGGCAGGCGGGCACGGTGACGTTGGCCAGCGTCACGTCGCCGTGGGGCAGATGGGTGAAGTCCATCATCCCTCCCGGCTCAGGGCGCTTTCGTGCCACTTGCGCAGCAGCAGGTGCGACAGCAGGCTGAGGGCCGCGAAGATGAACACGCCCATCGCCGCCACCAGCGCCAGCGCCGCGAACATGCGCGCGATGTTGAGCCTATAGCCCGCCTCCTGGATGCGGAAGGCAAGGCCGGTGCCGATGCCGCCCGTGCCCGCCACCAGCTCGGCCACCACCGCCCCGATCAGCGACAGGCCGCCGGCGATGCGCAGGCCGCCGAGGAAATAGGGCAGCGCCGAGGGCAGCTGCAGGTAGCGCAGCCGCTGCCAGCGGTTGGCGCCGTAGATGCGGAACAGGTCGCGCAGGTTGTGGTCGACCGAGTTCAGGCCGAGGGTGGTCGAGGACAGCACCGGGAAGAAGGCCACCAGCCACGCGCAGAGCAGCATCCCCGCGATCTTGCTGTCGACGTAGATGAAGATCAGCGGCGCGATGGACACGACGGGCGTCACCTGCAGGATCACCGCGTAGGGGTAGAAGGACAGCTCCAGCATCCGCGACTGGTTGAACAGGATCGCAAGGCCCGCGCCGCCGACCACGGCCAGCACCAGCGCGACCAGCGTGATCCAGCCGGTCAGGTAGGCGGCCTCGAGCAGGATGCCCCAGTCGGTGACGAGGCTGTCCCAGACCCGGTCGGGCCCGGGCAGGATGTAGTGCGGGATCTCGTTGGCGGTGACGATCCAGCCCCAGCCGAGGATCGCCAGCACCATGATGACGAGGGGCAGCGCCCATTTCGCCGTCCTCTCGACGCGGGCGGCGCGGGCGCGGCGGATCTCGTCCTCGTCGCGGGTGCCGCCGAGGGCGAGGCCGCGGTCGTCTGCCAGGCTCATGCCGGTTCTCCCATCGCTTCCCTCAGCGCCTCGGAGGCGCGCCGCGCATGGGCGGCGTAGTCGGCCGAGGTGCGGAACGCCTCGCCGCGCGGATAGGGGGTATCGACCTGCAACTCGGTCAGCACCCTGCCGGGCCGCGCCGCCATCACCACGATCCTGTCCGACAGGAACACCGATTCAAAGACCGAATGGGTGACGAAGATCACGGTGCAGCCGATCTTGGCCTTGAGCTGCAGCAGGTCGTTGTTCAGCTTGTGCCGCGTGATCTCGTCCAGCGCGGCAAAGGGCTCGTCCATTAGGATCAGGCGCGGGTTGGTCACGATGGCCCGCGCGATCGACACGCGCATCTTCATGCCCCCCGACAGCTCGCGCGGGTAGGCGTTGAGGAATTTTTCGAGGCCGACGAGGCGGAGCACCTCCAGCACGTCGTCCTTGACCTCGGCATAGCTCTTGCCGGCCAGCCGGAACGGCAGCCAGACGTTCTGCGCCACCGTGGCCCAGGGCATCAGGGTCGGTTCCTGGAACACGACGCCCAGGTCGCCCTGGCCCTGGCCGCCCTCCCACTCCACGCGGCCGCGGGTGGGGTGCATCAGGTCCGAGATGATCCTGAGCGCGGTGGACTTGCCGCAGCCCGAAGGGCCGAGCAGCGAGATGAAATCGCCCTGGTTCACCTGCAGGGTCATGTCACGCAGCGCGACCACGTCACCGCCGAAGACCTTGTCCACGTGGGACAGCCTCAACAGCGGCGGGCGCTGCCCGAGCGGCAGGGTATCGTGGTGGCGGACGGCCATGATGCCTCGGAGGGTAGGGAAATTGGGCGGCCCGCCGCAAGACGGACCGCCCGGAGCCGCTGCTCAAATCACTGCGGGCGGAGGTCCAGGCCGAGGCCCTGGTTCACGAACTGCGTGGTGTAGGAGGCCTGCCAGTCGAGGCCCGCCTCGACCACGCCGGCCGCGACCATGTCCTCGTAGAAGCCGCCGATCACCTCGTCGGTCATCGCGCCGATGCCCAGCGTCAGCGCGTCGCCCGAGTCGACGATGCCCCATTCCAGCATCTTGGAGATCGCGTAGTCGATCTTGTCCTGGGTCATGTCGGGGTTGGCTTCGAGGATCATCGCGTTCGCGGCCGCGTTGTCGCCGTAGAGGTAGTTGTACCATCCGAGGATCGAGCCGTTGACGAAGCACTCGACCACCTCGGGGCTTTCGTCGATGGTCTGCTGCATGGTCTCGATCGTGGTCGCGTAGGAGGCAAAGCCGTTGTCCGCGATCAGGAACACGTTCGGGACGAAGCCGCCCTCGCGCTCGACCAGGTAGGGCTCGGAGGACAGGTAGCCCTGCATCCCCACCTGCGTGTCGGCGAGGAAGGGCGCGGGGTTGAAGGTGTAGGGCTGGCGCTGTTCCACGGTGAAGCCGTGCGCGGCGATCATCCACTGGTAATAGGAGGTGAAGCCGTTGTCGCCGATCAGCAGCGTCAGGTCGCGCAGCTCGTCCCAGGTGTCGGCAACGCCGGGGTGGGCCAGGATCACCTGCGGGTGCTTCTGGAAGATGGCGGCCACGGCCACGACCGGGATGCCCTCGGCGACGGCGTTGAAGGCCTGCAGCATGTCGCCGCCCATGTGGAACTGGATCCGGCCGGCCAGCATCAGCGCGCGGTTGTTCACCTGCGGGCCGCCCGAGATGATGTCGACGTCGAGGCCGCAGGCCGCGTAGGTGCCGTCGGCGACGGCCTGGTAGAAACCGCCATGCTCGGCCTGGGCCAGCCAGTTGGTGCCGAAGGTGACGGGCGTCAGATCCTGCGCACCGGCGGTGCCGGCGGCGGCAAGGCCCGCGATCAGTGCAAGTGTGGAGGTGCGACGCATCCCTGGAAACTCCCCGCTGTGGTGCTTGTTCGATTGACGGCAGCCTAGGGGGCCCCATGCGGCGGGAAAGCGGCGCGCCACCTGCCGGCCGCCAGATGCAGCGCGGGCGCCCAGATTCGCGGCAGGCGCGACGGATCTGCCCGGAGTTTGCGCAGCGCCCGCATCGGCGGGGTGCCGTCGGGCTGGACAGGCGGGGCCGCCTGCCGCTTGTCTGGCGGCCGAGACTCAGGGAGCCCGCCATGCCCGACCGCCCGTCGCTTGCCGCCCTCGTGCCCGCCACGATCCGCCCGCCCTTTGCCGCCTATGCCCACGGCACCCATGTGCCGGCGGGGGCCGAATGGGTGTTCACCTCGGGCCAGCTGGGCATCACGACCGACGATGCCATCCCCGGCGACGCCCGTGCGCAGGCCGAGCTCTGCTTCGCCGCCTGCGAGGCGATCCTGGCCGAGGCGGGGTTCACCCGCGCCGACACGGTGCGCATCAACGCCTTCGTCACCGACCGGGCGCACATGGCCGGCTACATGGCCGCGCGCGACGCCTGGTGCGCGGGCCTGGCGCGGCTGCCGGCCTCGACGCTGGTGATCGTGTCGGGCTTCACCCGGCCCGAGTTCAAGGTCGAGGTCGAGGTCACGGCGGCCCGCCTCCCGCCCGCCTGAGCCCCGCGTTTTTTGCGGTTGACGGGGCAGGGCGCTTGTCATACCTCCACGCCCCGTGGCGGAGTAGCTCAGTCGGTTAGAGCAGAGGAATCATAATCCTTGTGTCGGGGGTTCGAATCCCTCCTCCGCTACCACTTCCCCGCAGACAGACAGGCCGCCGCGCGCCCCCGGGCTTGCGCGGCGTTTTCATGTCGCGCGGCGGCTTGACCGGCGCGTGGTGCGGGGGCAGGCAGGGGCGGAGCCAGAGGGAGCGCCGCCGATGCAGACCGACCACCAGACCACCCACGACGCGCTGGAGGACCCGCGCAACCGGGACATCCTGATCTACGTCAACGGCGAGCTGAAGCCGCGCGACGAGGCCAAGGTGTCGGTCTACGACAGCGGCTTCCTGCTGGGCGACGGCATGTGGGAGGGGCTGCGGCTCTACGATGGCGTCTGGGCCTTTTTCGACGAGCACATGGACCGCTTCTTCGACAGCTGCAAGGCGGTGTCGCTGGACGTGGGGCTGGACCGTGCGGGGATCTTCGAGGCGCTGGAGATGACCCGCCGCGCGAACGGGATGCAGACCGACGTGCATTGCCGGCTGATGCTGACGCGCGGGGTCAAGGTGCGGCCGTTCCAGCACCCGTCACTCAGCCGCTCGGGACCGACGCTGGTGATCATCCTGGAGCATTCCAAGCCGGTCGACCGGATGGCGGGCCCGGGCATCCAGCTGGCGACCGTGCCGCAGGTGCGCGGCCTGCCGATGAGCCAGGACCCGAAATACAACAGCCACTCCAAGCTGAACTGCGTGATCGCCTGCCTGCAGGCCGAACAGGCCGGCGCGGACGAGGCGCTGATGCTCGACCCGCATGGCTTCGTGAACACGACGAACGCCTGCAACTTCTTCATCGTCCGGCGGGGCGAGGTTTGGACCTCGACCGGCGACTACTGCATGAACGGGGTGACGCGGGGCAAGGTGATCGAGCTGTGCCGCCGGGACGGCATCCCGGTCTTCGAGAAGAACTTTTCCCTCTACGAGACCTACGGCGCCGAGGAGGCGTTCCTGACCGGCACCTTCGGGGCGCAGACGCCGGTGGCCTCGATCGACGGCAAGCCGGTGGGCGACGGGTCGCGGCCCGTGACGCGGCGGATCCGGGAGCTCTACAAGGCCGAGGTGGCGGCCTACGTGGCGGCGCGGCGATAGGCGCGTCATTGCGGACAACGCACCCGGCAAACCCGGGTTTTCCGCGTGCGCAGGACCGCCGTCCTGCCCCCGTCCCGCGAAGGCCGACGCCCGCCCGACAGCCCCGCGCGGGAATATTTTCGGCGGGCCCTTGAAGGCGCACCCGCCCTCCCGATCTACTGCGGGCGGCCCGGGCCCCTCTGACGACGGAACCCCCTCGTGATGTCGGACCGCACCTCTCCGCCCGGTGTCGCGTCCGCAATCCCGCGTCCGTGACCTCCCGCGCGTGAAGTGCTGCAAGGTCACGCATCTTGGACATTCTGCTCCTGCTGTTCCTGGGCAAGCCGCTCTGGATGTGGCTGCTGTTCCTCACCCTTGTCATCGCCCTGCTGGTGTTCGACCTCGGCGTCCTGCACCGCGACGACCACGAGATCGGCGTCGCCGAAAGCCTCCGGCTCTCGGCCATGTACATCGCCCTCGGCCTGTCCTTTTCGGGCTTCATCTGGTGGCAGATGGGCGGCGAGGCGACGGCGCAGTACCTGACCGCCTTCGTCGTCGAGAAGACGCTGGCGATGGACAACATCTTCGTCATCGCCCTGATCTTCGGCTTCTTCGCGATCCCGCGTCAGTACCAGCACCGGGTGCTGTTCTGGGGCATCCTCGGCGTGATCGTGCTGCGCGGCATCATGATCGGCCTCGGCGCCACCATCGTGGACCAGTATCACTGGGTCCTCTACGTCTTTGCCGCCTTCCTGGTGTTCACCGGCATCAAGATGCTGGTCGTGTCCGAAAAGGACCACAGCCTGCACGACAGCCGGCTCCTCGGCTTCCTCAAGCGGCGGATGCACGTCACCGACGAGATCCGGGGCCACGCCTTCTTCGTCCGCGAGCCGCACCCGGTGACCGGCCTGCTGACGCGCTTCGCCACGCCGCTGTTCCTGGCGCTGGTGCTGATCGAGATCGCCGACCTCGTCTTTGCCGTCGACTCGGTGCCGGCGGTGTTCACGATCACCACCGACCCCTACATCGTCTACACCTCGAACATCTTCGCCATCCTCGGGCTGCGGGCGCTCTACTTCGCGCTGGCCGCGATCCTGCACCGCTTCGCCTACCTGAAATACGCGCTGTCGCTGCTGCTGGTGTTCATCGGCTCCAAGATCTTCGTGGCCGACCTGATGGGTTGGGAGAAGTTCCCCCCGGCCTGGTCGCTGGGCATCACCTTCGCGATCCTCGGCGCCGGCGTCGCCTTTTCGCTCTGGAAAACCGGCCGTGGTCCCCGGCACCCCGACCCGGCCGCACAAGGAGGTGTGTCATGACTGCCGTTCCCGTCTCCGGCGGGTCCACCCCGCCCCGCGCCGCCGATGGCCCTGCGCCCGCCGGCGCGCCCTGGCCGCAGCCGGTCCCGTTCCTGACCGGCGATCTGGCGCCGCCGCCGCCCAAGCTCGAACGGGCGGCGGGGACGGCCCGCGAGGGCGGGGCCTGCATCACCTGCGGCGGCGAGGCCCCGGCCGGCGAGGCGGAGTGCGGCTTCTGCGTGCAGGCCCGCGCGGCGCAGGCCACGCCGACGCGGACGCTGCTGCTGCACTGGCTGGTCTTTCTCGCGGCGATGGCCGTGGTCTTCGGGGCCGGCTGGATCCTCACCCCCTGACCCCGCCCGCCCGCCGCGTCAGTCGAGGCGGGCGACCTCCACCAGCGCCGAATGCGCGCTGGTGCCCTGGCCAAGCCGCGAGGTGCCCACGTCGCGCGTCAGCACGTTGGGGTTGCCGTTGGGGTCCATGTTGCCCCGGCCCGCCCCGAACCAAGCGCCCGTGGGCAGCGCCACGACGCCGGGCAGGATGTCTGACGTCACCCGCGCCCGCGCCCGCACCGACCCGCGCCGGTTGAACACGCGCACGAGGTCGCCCGTGGCGATGCCGCGGGGCTTCGCGTCCTCTTCATGTATAAGGACGGTCTCGGGCCTTGCGCCCTCCACGTCCGCCAGCGCGGCCTCGAGCTGGGAATGCAGCTTGTCGCCCGGCTGCGGCGAGACGAGGTGCAGGGGCGCCTCGGCCGTCGCCGCGCCCTGCCATTCGGCGGGGGGCAGCCAGACCGGGTGGCCGGGGCAATCGTCGTAGCCGAAGCCGTCGATGGTCTCGGAGAAGATCTCGATCCTGCCCGACGGGGTGCGCAGCGGCGCCCCCTCGGGATCGGCGCGGAAACGGCGGAGGATGGGCTTGGGCTGTTCCTCGGCGGCGATGTCCAGCTTGACCCAGTTCCGCGCGCGCAGCTCGTCCAGCGTCGGCACCGCAACGCCCGCCGCCCCGGCCCGGTCGCGGAAGCCCGCGTAGAGGTGGTCGATCCAGTCCGCCGCGCTGCGCCCCTCGGTGAAGGCCGGGCCGAGGCCCATGCGCCCGGCCAGCCCCGCGAAGATCGCGTAGTCATCCCGCGCCTCGCCCACGGGCGGGATCAGCGCGGGCATGTGGAACAGGTAGTCGTCGAGCGGGCTGCGGCCGATGTCCTCGCGCTCGTAGGGGGTGGTGGCGGGGAACACGATGTCGGCACGCTGGGCGGTGGCGGTCCACCAGGGTTCGTGCACGATCACGGTTTCGGGCCGGGTCCAGGCGTCGTGCAGGCGGCTCAGGTCCTGGTGGTGGTGGAACGGGTTGCCGCCCGCCCAGTAGACGAGGCGGATGTCGGGGTAGGTGCGGCGTTCGCCGTTGAAGTCGTAGGGTTGGCCGGGATGCAGGAGCATGTCGGCCACGCGGGCGACGGGGATCACGTCGGGCACGGCATTGCGCCCCTGCGGCAGGGTCATGCCGCCGATGGGGCGGAAATCCTTGCCGATGCCGCCGATGGCACCGTAGCCGTAGCCGACGCCGCCGCCCGGCAGGCCGATCTGGCCCAGCATCGCGGCCAGCACCGCCGACATCCAGTAGGGCTGTTCGCCGTGTTCCTGCCGCTGCAGCGACCAGGCGACGGTGATGAGGGTGCGGGTGGTGGCCATGCGGCGTGCAAGGGCGCGCACCTTGTCCGGGCCGACGCCCGTCAGCGGCGCGGCCCAGTCCGGCGACTTCGGTTGCCCGTCCGTCTCGCCCATCAGGTAGGGGCGGAACCTGTCCCACCCCGTGCAGTGGCTGGCGAGGAAGGCGTGGTCGGCCAGCCCCTCCGCCTCCAGCGTGTAGGCGAGTGCCAGCATCAGCGCGGTGTCCGACCCCGGCCGGCACGGGAGCCACTCGCAGCCCTCGGGCGCGTCGCCCCTCTGCGGGCCGATGTTGATGCGCACCATGCCCTTTTCGGCGAAGCGGTCGAACCATCCCGCCGTCGCATGCTCGGTGATGCCGCCCATGGAGACCTGGGAATTCTTGGGGTTGATCCCGCCGAACATGACCAGCGTCTCGGTGTGGTCGGCGATGGTCGCGTAACTGTCCTGCGTCTCGTAGGTGAGCGTCAGGAAATTCTCGCCGAAGACATGGGGCATGATCGACTGCGCGCAGCCGGTGGAATAGCTGCCGAAGCTCGCCACGTAGCCGCCGATGGTGTTGAGAAAGCGGTGGATCTGCCCCTGCGCGTGGTGGAACCGGCCCGCCGACGCCCAGCCGTAGGAGCCGCCGTAGATCGCGCCGTTGCCGTGGGTCTTGCGGACGCGGTCGATCTCCGCTGCGGCGATGTCCAGCGCCTCGTCCCAGGGCAGGTCGACATAGTCGCCGTCGCCCCGGCCGCTGCGGTCGCGGGTGGCAAGCCATGCGCGGCGGATCGCGGGCCGGGCCACGCGGCTGCGGTGATGCACCGCGGCGGGCAGGATCGCGGGGATCGCGGGCGGGTGCGGGTCGGGCGCGAAGGGGCGGGCCGCGACGATGCGGTCGCCCTCGGTGTCGACCTCGAAGGCACCCCAGTGGCTGGAGGTCACGCGCGTCTGCCGGGTGCTGCCGTCCATGGTCCGTCTCTCCGCCTGGTCCCGCGCCCTGCATAGCGCCAGTGCCTTGGCGGGGGGAAGGGGGCCTTGCGCCGGCGTCGGGGGGCGGGCATCACTGGGGTCGAGCGGGGAGAGACGCATGACCATCAGGGTGGCGATCAACGGCTTCGGGCGCATCGGGCGGTCGGTCCTCCGGGCCTGGCTCAAGGGCGGCTGGCCGGGGATCGAGATCGTGGCGCTGAACGACATCGCGCCGCTCAAGACCTGCGCCTACCTGTTCCAGTACGACAGCGTCTTCGGCCCCTGGCCCGAGGAGGTGGAGGCCGGCGAGGGCGTGCTGCGCGTGGGCGGGCGGGTGCTGCCCTTCACGCAGGTGGCGGACCTGGCGCTGCTGGACCTGTCGGGGATCGACGTGGTGATGGAGTGCACGGGCCTCGCGCGGACGCGGAGCTTTGCCGAGGCCGGGCTCGATGCCGGGGCGGGGCGCGTGCTGGTGTCGGGGCCCTCGCCCGAGGCGGACGTGACGATCGTGCTGGGCGCGAACGACGCGGCGCTGCGGCCGGACCACCGGATCGTGTCGAACGCGTCGTGCACCACCAACGCGGTGGCGCCGCTGGCCGCGCTGATCGACGCGGAATGGGGGCTCGAAAGCGCGCTGATGACGACGGTGCACTGCTACACCGGCAGCCAGCCGACGGTCGACGCGCCGATGGGCGAGGATTTCGCCCGGTCCCGCGCGGCGGCCCTGAGCATGGTGCCGACGACGACGAGCGCGGCCAAGCTGGTCGACGTGGTGCTGCCGCATCTCGCGGGCCGCATCACCGGATCGGCGGTGCGGGTGCCGGTGGCGTCCGTGTCCTGCGTGGACCTGGCCGTCATCACGCGGGACAAGCCGCAGGCCGAGGCGGTGCAGGACTATTTCCGCGGACGGGCGGACGGGCTGATCGGCTACACCGACCGGCCGCTGGTCTCCACCGACCTCCGGGCGCGGCCCGAGTCGGTGATCTTGCAGGGGCCCGAGATCCGGCGCGCCAAGGGCGGGATGCTGCGGGTCTTTGGCTGGTATGACAATGAATGGGGCTTTTCCTGCCGGATGCTGGACCTGGCCCAAAGAATGGGAGCGATGACATGAGCGATTGGCAGAGCTGGATGCGGCAGGCGAACTACGTCGGCGGCGCGTGGATCGGGGCGGACAGCGGCAAGACCATCGACGTGACCAACCCGGCGACGGGCGAGGTGATCGGCACCGTGCCCGCCTGCGGCGAGGCCGAGACGATGCGCGCCATCGACGCCGCCTCGGCGGCCTATCCGGCCTTCTCGGCGATGGACCTGATGACCCGCGTGAACCTGCTGTGGAAGCTGCACGACGCGCTGATGGACAACCAGGCGGCGCTGGCGGAACTGCTGACCGTCGAGATGGGCAAGCCGCTGGCCGAGGCCAAGGGCGAGATCGCCATCGGTGCCCAGTACGTGCGCTGGTTCGCGGAGGAGGCGCGGCGCGCCAAGGGCGAGATCGTGCCGGCGGGCGTGAACGGCCGGCGGATCCTCGTCACCAAGCACCCGGTGGGCGTGGTGGGCATGATCACGCCGTGGAACTTCCCGTCCTCGATGCTGGCGCGCAAGGTGGCGCCGGCGCTGGCCGTCGGCTGCCCCATCGTGGCCAAGCCCGCGACGGCGACGCCCTATTCCGGCCTCGCCTGGGCGGCGCTGGCCGAGGAGGTGGGCTATCCCGCGGGCGTGGTCAACGTGGTGACGGGCTCGGCGCGCCAGATCGCGGGGGCGCTGATGGCGCGGCCCGAGGTGCGCAAGGTGACCTTCACCGGCTCGACCGAGGTGGGCAAGGAGCTGATCCGGCAGTCCGCGGACACGGTCAAGAAGGTGTCGATGGAGCTGGGCGGCAACGCGCCCTTCATCGTCTTCGACGATGCCGACCTCGATGCCGCGGCCGAGGGGGCCATCGTGTCGAAATACCGGAACTCGGGCCAGACCTGCGTCTGCGCGAACCGCATCTACGTGCAGAAGGGCGTGCATGACGCCTTCGTCGCCAAGCTGGTGGAGAAGACCCGCGCGCTCAAGGTGGGCGACGGGCGCGAGGCGGGGGTGGCGCAGGGGCCGCTGATCGACCTCGCCGCGGTGGCCAAGGTCGAGGAACTGCTCGACGACGCCAAGGGCAAAGGGGCGACCGTGGTGCTGGGCGGCTCGCGGCACCAGCTGGGTGGAACCTTCTTCCAGCCGACGGTCCTGACCGGGGCGACGCAGGAGATGGCCTTCGCGAAGGAGGAGATCTTCGGCCCGCTGGCGCCGGTCTTCGTGTTCGAGACCGAGGAGGAGGCCATCGCCATGGCGAACGACACGGTGTTCGGGCTTGCGTCCTACGTCTATACCCGCGACCTCGGGCGGGCCTTCCGGCTGAACGAGAAGCTGCAGTACGGGATGATCGGCATCAACTCGGGGCTGATCACCACGGTCGAGGCGCCCTTTGGCGGGGTCAAGGAATCCGGTCTCGGCAAGGAGGGCGGGAGCCAGGGGCTCGAGGACTACCTCGACACCAAGTACGTCTGCATCGACGGGATCTGAGCGGTCGTCCCGGGGGGCGTCTTTTTCGGGCAGGGCGCCCCTGTCCGCCGGAGCGCCCGCGGGCACCGTCGGACGCCTCCGGCGGGAGTATTTGGAAAGCAAAGATGGGGCGGGCGCGCGTTGACCTTGACGGAAGGTTAAGGGCGGAGGTCAGGCGTCGTAGGTGATGCCGTCTGCGACCAGGCGCAGGGTCTGGCGGGCGAGGGGGCGGCCCTCGGCGTCGCGGGCGGTGCGGGTGAGGATGAGCAGCGCGGTGTAGCGGTCGCAGGCGAGGGCGACGGAGTCGCCCATGCTGGTCACCGCGGCGGCGATGCGGTCGTCCATCCCGGCCGGGGCGAGGCCCGCGTCCTGCAGGAGGTCGGCAAGGTCGACGGCGGCGTCCTCGTCGAGCGCGTCGATCAGCGCCTCGGGAACCACGATCTCGTCCAGCGCGACGCGGCTGCCGGCGCGGCGCAGCGTGCGCTCCAGCGACGACAGGCGCCCGGTGCCGAACAGGGCGGCCTCGGCCGGGGTGGCCCCGCGCAGGCCGGCGCGGCTGCGGTAGACCTCGAGCGCCAGCGGCCCGCCGTCGGGGCCGGTGAGGCGACCGGCGCGCGGCGCGGCGGGTGCGGGGGCGGCCCCGGGGTCGGCAACCAGCGTGCCGCGGCCGGGCTTGCGGCTGAGCAGGCCCATGCCCTCGAGCGTCATCAGTGCGCGGCGCATGGTGCCCTGGCTGATGCCGAATTCCGCGGCCAGCACGAACTCGTTCGGCAGGCGCAGGCCCACGGGCCAGTCGCCATCGCGGATGCGGCGGATCATCTCCGTCTCGGCGGCCTTGTAGAGCGGCGTGCGGGCCATGCGGTCAGCGGTCTCCTTTGCCCGGAGCCATGGCGGATGCGGGCGCCGGGGTCAATTCAGATGCTCGATCAGGCGGCTGTGGCGGTCGAAGGCCTTGATAAGTGCCCCCAGATTGGGCAGCTCCGCCGCCTCAAGCATCGGGATCATCTTGCGGAACGCCTCGGCCGTGCCGATGGCGTCGCCGATGGCGGTGTGGCGGGCCTCCTCGGGGATGCGGATGTGCAGCCGGTCGCAGAGCGCGTCGAGCGTGTGTTCGGCGGACTGGCCGTAGAGGATCGCGGAGCACAGCACCGTGTCGAGGATCGGCTGGTCGAAGCGCTTGCCGATCTCGGCCTCGCGGCGGCGCAGGAAGCTCATGTCGAAGGGCGCGTTGTGGGCGACCAGCACCGAACCCTCGGCGAAGGCGTGGAAGCGGCGCAGCGCCTCGGTCACGGGCGGGGCGCCGGCCACCATCTCGTTGGTGATGTGGTGCACGGCGGTGGAGGCGGCGGGGATCTTGCGGCCGGGGTTCACCAGCATGTCGAAGCGCTCGCCCGCCACGATGCGGCCGTTCACCACGCGGACGGCGGCGATCTGGCAGACCTCGTCGACCTGCGGGTTCAGGCCCGTGGTCTCGGTGTCGAAGATCACGAAGCTGAGGGATTTCAGCCGGGCGGCGGCCAGATCCTCGGGGATCTCGGCGTTGAGCAGGTCGAAGTCGTACATCACCACGCGGGTGGGGCCGGCGGCGTGGGGCTCGGCCAGCGGCAGCGACAGGCGCAGGGCGTGGCGGCCGGGGCCGGCGGGCTCCGGGCTGAGGCGGGTGCCGTGGCTGAGCAGCACGTCCGCGCCCGAGAAGCCGGACAGGCCGGGCGAGAGGGGCGCGTCGAGCCAGTGGGCGAGGGTGTCGGCCGCGGGCGCCTTGCCCTCGGCCTCGAGGCTGAGGACGGCGGCCTCTGCCCCCTCGGAGGCCATGGTCAGGATCAGGCCGCTGGCGCCGTCGCCGGCCCAGTCGAGGGCGAGGCGCTCCAGCATCCGGGTGATGGCGAAGCCGTCGCAGCGCAGCCGCGTGTCGCCGAGGTCGGCGCCGAGCGGCACCCCCTTGCGATCGAGGCGGGCGGCGAGGCCGGCGCCCAGGTCCTCGGCGGCCAGCGCCTCCATCGGCCACCACTCGGTGTCGGTCGCGGTCTTGCGGGCGGCGGTCTCCTGCGCCAGCGCCGCGAGCGGGTGGCCGGCGGGCAGGTCGGGCAGGGCGGCGGTGACGCCGTCGAACAGGCGGTTCAGCAGATGGGCGCGCTCGGCCTGCACCTTGAGGTCGGCGGTGACGTCGCGGAGCGTGAGCACGTAGCCCGGCCCCTCGGTCTCCTGCCCCTCGAGGCGCAGGAGGCGCAGGCGCGCCTCGAGCAGGCGGGCGCCGGCGCGGGTGGTGACGAGGATGTCGGTGCCCTCGTCGGCGTCGCGGGCGGCGAGGCGGTCATACGCCTGCCGGATCGGACCCATCCGCAGCAGCCCCGAGACCGGCCGGCCGAGGCCGAGCGCCTCGCTTTCCCCAAGGATGTCGCGGCAATGGCCGTTGTAGAGCGCGATGGTATGGGAGGGCGTGCAGAACAGGACGCCGTCGGGCACCTCGGCTAGCAGGGTCTCAAGCCGGGTCTTCTCGGCCGCCAGCCGCGCGGTCTCGCGGCCCACGGCCAGCGCCATGGCGTTGCGCGTCTCGGTCAGGTTGGCGGCCACCGCGTCGGCGGCGGGCGCAAGGTCGCCGAGGTAGCGGGCGATCTGGTGGTCGATGCCCTGGTCGACGTCGGAATGGGCGCGTGCGCGCAGGTCGGCGGCCAGCCGTTCCACGGGCCGGGCGACGTGCTCGTCGAACAGGACCCAGATCCAGGCCGTAAGCCCGCCGATGGCGAACACCGCGACGAGGCCGGCGATGACGAAGGAATTGAGGGCGTGGGCCTCGCCCAGCCGGATGTAGCCGACGGTGAGACCCGCGATCACCAGGGCGGAGCCGCCGAAGGCGATCAGGGCGAAGAACAGGAAGATGCGCAGACGCAGGGACAGACGGGTCAGCATGGGCCGGGGCCTCCTCCTTGCCCCTTCTTCTGTGATGCCCCGGGCGGCGGTCCGCGCGACGCCGCCGGGGACGGGGGTGGACGGTCAGCCGCTGGCGGTCTCCCCTCCGCAGACGGCGGTGATGATCGGGTCGTCGGGGCCGGTCTCGCGCCAGCGCACGTCGATCGGCTGGCCATCCTCGGCAAAGGTCAGCTCCGGCGTGATGTCGGTCCAGCGGGCATTCGCGCAGTCGACCAACGCGGGGCGCACCATCTGGGGCTGCCAGCGTTCCTGGATGCGCAGCTGCACGGCCAGGAGGCCCGAGCCGGGCGCGGTTTCCACCGCCTCGGACGGCGAGTAGCCGATGAAGCCTCGGGTCCAGGGGCGGATGAAGGTCCAGGGCTGGTACCATGCCTGCTGCTCGCGGGTGGACACGATCACGAGGTCCTCGGCCATGGTCGCGCGCACGCCGCGTTCCCAGCCGTATTCCTGGCCGATGGTGGCCGCGATCATGGTCAGGCCGGCGCAGATCGGGACGACCCCCTTGGGCAGCCGCTTGCGCGTGATGTTGCGCAGGAGGAGGCCGATGCCGGCGCCGGCGAAGCCTGCGATGAAGACGGTGACGAGGGTCCAGAACATGTGGGGTCTTTCAGCTCAGGTAGCCGCGCCCGGAGGTGGCGGCGTTCTGCATGGTCTTGACCACCACGAAGGCGTCGCGCAGGTGGCTGCGCTCGAAATCGCTCAAGTCGCCGGGGGCCATGAAGTTGTCGGGTTTCTCGCCGCGCTTGATCTGCGCGGCCTGGTGCTGCAGCCGGGTGTCGGCGATCATGTCGTAGGCATCCAGCAGGTCGCGCCCGCCCGAGGCCGACACGCTGCCCTTGTCGATCCCGCCCAGCAGGCGGGCGCGGGTGTTGGCGACGGTCAGCTGCCCGGTCAGCGCGTAGATGCGGCCGAGGTCCACCACCGGCACGACGCCGTTGTGCTTGAGGTCGATGACGTTGCGCCGCTCGCCCGAGCGCACGGTGGCGAAGCCGCGGAACAGGCCCAGCGGCGGGTGATGCTTGAGCGAGTTCGACACCATGTGCGCGACGAAGATCGAGTTCTTCGCGGCCGCGGCCAGCGTGTCCTCCTGCAGGTGGGCGAACAGGCTTTCGGTGCCGCCGATCGGGCGCAGGTCGAACATGACCGAGGCCAGCATCTGCGCCTCGGGGTCGGGCGTGGCGATCCAGCCGCGGAAATACTGCCGCCACACGCGCAGCGGCTGCCGCCACTTGGGGTTCGTCGCCATCATGTCGCCGGGGCAGTAGAAATAGCCCGCCTCGTTCAGCCCGTCCGACACGATCCGGGCCAGCTCGGCGAAATAGGCGTCGTCTTCGGGCGTGGCGGCGTCGTCGAGGATCAGGCAGTTGTCCTGGTCGCTGACGCCGGTCTGTTCCTGCCGGCCCTGCGACCCGCAGGCCAGCCACAGGTAGGGCACGGGCGGCGGGCCCAGCCGCGCCTCGGCCAGCGCCATCAGGCGCCGGGTGGTGGCGTCGGCGATGTCGGTGATCAGCCGCGTCACCGTCTGGTGCGGGTTCTGCGCGCCGACGAGCTGCACCAGCAGTTCGGGAATGCGGCCGACGATGCGGGCCAGCGCCGCGCTGTCGGGCGCGCCGGCGATGTCGCGGATCAGCGCGGCCGACGAGGTGGCCTGGAACCGCGTCAGGTCGGTCTGGGTCAGGATGCCGACGAGGCGGCCGCCCTCGACCACGGGCATGTGGGTGATGCCGCGCTCCACCATCTTGTGCAGCACGTCGGCCACCAGGGCCGTTGGGGGCAGGGCGATCGGATCGGGGGTCATCACGTCGCGCACGGGCGTCTCGGGCGGGCGGCCCTCGGCCACGGCGCGGGCGGTGATGTCGCCCGAGGTCAGGATGCCGCGGACGGCGTCGCCCTCGGCGGCGATGATGCACGACACGCCGAGGCCGCGCATGGCGCGGGCCGCCTCGATCAGCGGCGTGTCGGGCGTGCAGGTCAGCGGCTTCGGCGTCATCAGCTCCGACAGCGGCAGGGTGGTGATGTCCTGCCGGCGGGCGCTGGCGGGCCGGGTCCGGTCGAAGAAGCGCAGGACGCGGGGGTAGTCCTTGACCAGCCGGTGGAACACGGGCGCGGGGATGACCAGCAGGCGGCTGTCCTCGGCGGCGGTCGCGTTCACCGCGCCGCGGCCGTCCTTCATCAGGCCGCGCTCGCCGAAGGAGTTCCTGGGCCCGAGGATCGACAGGGTCTCGCCGCTGCCATCGGTGATGTCGATGCGGCCCGCGATGATCAGGTAGAGCGCGTCGAGCGGCTCGCCCAGCCGGTAGATGCTGGTGCCGGCGGCGACCTCGGTCACGCGCACCTCGGCGACCAGCGCCTCGCGCACCTCCATGGGGAGCACGTCGTAGGGGTGGGTCTGGGCGAGGATGGCGGCGATCTCGGTCGGCATGGGACCTGTCTCGGGAAAGGAAAAGGCGCACCCCGAAGGGTCGGGGTGCGCCGGGGGTTTGGCCAGAGCCCGCGGTGTCGCAGGCTCTGGTATGGGCTGGCTTACTTGCTCAGGGCAGCGCCGGCGCCGCGGGGGATACGGACGCTCTCGACGAGGTCCTGGATCTCCTTCGGCGGTGCGGCGGTGGCCTTCGACACGAAGTAGGCGACCGCGAAGTTCAGCACGGCCCCGATCGGCCCGAAGTGGGTCGGGGGGATGCCGAACAGGTAGTTGGCGGCCGTGTTCTCCAGCATGTTGGTGCCGGGGATGAAGAACCAGCCGAGGTAGGTGAAGAGGTAGACCGAGGTCACGACGAGACCCACGATCATGCCCCAGATCGCCCCGGCGGAGTTCATCCGCTTGGAGAAGATCCCCATCATCAGCGTCGGGAACAGCGTGGCCGCGGCAAGGCCGAAGGCCAGTGCCACCACCTGCGCCGCGAAGCCGGGCGGGTTCAGGCCGAGGTAGGTGGCCAGCACGATCGCGCCCGCCATCGACACACGGGCCCACATCAGTTCGGCCTTTTCCGAGATGTTCGGGTTGAACACCGACTTGATGAGGTCGTGGCTGATGGCCGAGGAGATGGCCAGCAGCAGGCCCGCCGCCGTCGACAGGGCCGCCGCGAGGCCGCCTGCCGCGATCAGCGCGATCACCCAGCCCGGAAGCTGCGCGATCTCGGGGTTGGCAAGCACGAGGATGTCACGGTTGAAGGTGACGAGCTCGTTGCCGGCCCAGCCGCGCTCGGCGGCCAGTTCGGCCATGCCCGGGCCGGTTTCGTTGTAGTACTGGATGCGGCCGTCGCCGTTCTTGTCCTCGACGCCGAGCAGGCCGGTGACCGACCAGGTCTGGAACCAGTTCGGCAGGTCCTCGGTCGCCACGGCTTCGCCCTCGACGCCCTCGGGCCACATGGTGGTCATGATGTTCAGGCGGGCCATTGCGCCCACGGCCGGGGCCGTCAGGTACAGCAGCGCGATGAACACGAGCGCCCAGCCGGCGGACCAGCGGGCGTCGGCCACCTTGGGCACGGTGAAGAAGCGGATGATCACGTGGGGCAGGCCCGCGGTGCCGATCATCAGCGACAGGGTGAAGAGCGCCATCAGCCACGGCGAGGAGCCGGTGGTGTACTCGGTGAAGCCGAGGTCCGTCAGCAGGCCGTTCAGCGTCACCAGCAGCGGCTCCCCCGTCCCGGTGTGGGTCGAGAACAGGCCGAGACCCGGGATCGGGTTGCCGGTCAGCTGCAGCGAGATGAAGACCGCCGGGATAGTGTAGGCGACGATCAGCACGATGTACTGGGCCACCTGCGTGTAGGTGATGCCCTTCATGCCGCCGAGAACGGCGTAGACGAACACCACCGCCGAGGCGATGAACAGGCCCGTGGTCGACGACACTTCGAGGAAGCGCGAGAAGGCCACGCCGGCGCCCGTCATCTGGCCGATCACGTAGGTGATCGAGATGACGAGAAGGCAGATCACGGCCACGACGCGCGCGGTCTGGCTGTAGTAGCGGTCGCCGACGAACTCCGGCACCGTGTACTTGCCGAACTTGCGCAGGTAGGGCGCAAGCAGCATCGCCATCAGAACGTAGCCGCCGGTCCAGCCCATCAGGTAGGTGGAGTTGTTGTAGCCGACGAAGGCGATGAGGCCGGCCATCGAGATGAACGAGGCCGCCGACATCCAGTCGGCCGCCGTCGCCATCCCGTTGACCACGGGGTTCACGCCGCGGCCGGCGGCGTAGAATTCAGAGGTGGAGCCCGCGCGGGCCCAGATCGCGATCCCGATGTAGAGGGCGAAAGACAAGCCCACCACGATCACGTTGAGGGTAAACTGATCCATGGTTCCGTCCGTCCCTTACTGCTCGTCCACGCCATGTTCCTTGTCGAGCTTGTTCATACGCCAGGCGTAGAAGAAGATCAGGACAAGGAAGACGAGGATGGATCCCTGCTGGGCAAACCAGAAGCCCAGGTCCGTTCCGCCCACCGCGATGCCGCTGATCAGCGGACGCAGCAGGATCGCGAGGCCGTACGAGACCACCGCCCAGATCACGAGGCAGATCGTGACGAGGCGGAGGTTCGCAGACCAGTACGCGTTGTTGTCAGGCTTTTGAGCCATTGCTTACTCCCTTCGAAGGTTTCTGCCCGTCGGTCCCTCCGTGGCCCGGCAGGCATTGGTCCGCCGGCGGGAGCCCCTCCCGCCGGCGAATGGGGTCAGGCGGCCGTGAGTTTCCCCACGATCGCGGCCATCTGCGTGCGCACCGCGTCGATCTCGGCCATCGCGTCGATCTCGGTCAGGGCGCCGCGCGCGGCGTAATAGTCGATGAGCGGCGCGGTGTCGGCGTGGTACGCCTTCAGCCGGGTGCGCACGGTCTCGGCGTTGTCGTCGGCGCGGCGCTTCATCTGGGTGCCGCCGCACTTGTCGCAGGTGCCCGCCGTGGCGGGTTGCTTGAACAGGTCGTGGTAGCCCTCGCCGCAGGCGGCGCAGGTGTAGCGGCCCGACACCCGCTCGACCATCGCCTCGTCCTGCACGGCGAGGCTGATGACGGCGTCGATCTGCTGCCCGCGGGCGGACAGCAGGTCGTCGAGCGCGGCGGCCTGCCCCGCGGTGCGGGGAAAGCCGTCGAGGATGATGCCGCGGGCCACGTCGGGCTGCGACAGCCGGTCCTGCAGGACGGCCAGCACGATGGCGTCCGAGACCAGCTCGCCCCGCTCCATCACCGCCTTGGCGGCCAGCCCGGCCTCGGTCCCCGCCGCGACGGCGCCGCGCAGCAGGTCGCCGGTCGACAGCTGCACGAGGCCGAACGCCTCCTCCAGCATCCGGGCCTGGGTGCCCTTGCCGGCCCCGGGGGGGCCGAGCAGGATCAGGTTCACGGGCCGGGTGGTCACGGCGGCGTCGGTCATGGCGGCGCTCACGTCTTCGCCCGGTTGGCGATCAGGTCGTCGACCACCGAGGGGTCGGCCAGCGTCGAGGTGTCGCCGAGGCTGCCGAAGTCGTTCTCGGCGATCTTGCGCAGGATGCGGCGCATGATCTTGCCCGAGCGGGTCTTGGGCAGGCCGGGGGCCCACTGGATGACGTCGGGCTTGGCGATCGGGCCGATCTCCTCGCGGACCCAGTCGCTGAGCTTCTTCTTCAGCTCTTCGCTCGGGGTCTCGTCGGCCATCAGGGTGACGTAGCAGTAGATGCCCTGGCCCTTGATCGGGTGCGGGTAGCCCACCACGGCGGCCTCCGACACGGCCTCGTGCGCCACCAGCGCGCTCTCGACCTCGGCGGTGCCCATGCGGTGGCCCGACACGTTGATCACGTCATCGACGCGGCCGGTGATCCAGTAGTCGCCATCGGCGTCGCGGCGGCAGCCGTCGCCAGTGAAGTAGTAGCCCTTGTAGTCGCTGAAGTAGGTCTTCACGAAGCGCTCGTGGTCGCCCCAGACGGTGCGCATCTGGCCCGGCCAGCTGTCGGCGATGACCAGCACCCCCTCGACGCCGTTGCCCTCGATCACCGTCCCGGCGGCCGGGTCCAGCACCAGCGGCTTGACGCCGAAGAACGGGTGCTGCGCGGCGCCCGGCTTGAGCGCATGGGCGCCCGGCAGCGGGGTCATCATGTGGCCGCCGGTCTCGGTCTGCCACCAGGTGTCGACGATCGGGCATTTGCCCTTGCCGACATGCTCGTTGTACCAGTTCCAGGCCTCGGGGTTGATCGGCTCGCCGACCGAGCCCAGCAGCTTGAGGCTGCTCAGGTCGTACTTGGTGACATAGTCCGGCCCCTTGCCCATCAGCGCGCGGATCGCGGTGGGGGCGGTGTAGAACTGGTTGACCTTGTGCTTCTCGCAGACGGCCCAGAAGCGGCCGGCGTCGGGGTAGGTCGGCACGCCCTCGAACATCAGCGTGGTCGCGCCGTTCGCCAGCGGCCCGTAGACGATGTAGCTGTGGCCCGTGACCCAGCCCACGTCGGCGGTGCACCAGAAGATGTCCCCGTCCTTGTAGTCGAAGGTGATCTCGTGGGTCATCGAGGCATAGACGAGGTAGCCGCCGGTGGTGTGCACCACGCCCTTGGGCTGGCCGGTGGAACCCGAGGTGTAGAGGATGAACAGCGGATCCTCGGCGTTCATCTCCTCGGGCGGGCAGTCGGACGAGACGCGGGCGGCGACATCGTCGTACCAGACGTCGCGGCCGCCGATCCAGGCGACCTGGGCGCCGGTGCGCTTGACCACCAGGCACTTGGTGTCGTGCACGACGTGCAGCAGCGCCTTGTTCACGTTGTCCTTGAGCTCGGTGATCCGGCCGCCGCGGGGGGCGCCGTCCGAGGTGATCACGACCTTGGCGCCGCAGCCGTTGATCCGGGCCGACAGCGCGTCGGGCGAGAAGCCGGCGAAGACGATCGAGTGGATCGCGCCGATCCGCGCGCAGGCCAGCATCGCATAGGCCGCCTCGGGGATCATCGGCAGGTATATGACGACCCGGTCGCCCTTCCTGACGCCGAGGTCCTTGAGGACGTTGGCGAAGCGGCCGACATGCTCGGCCAGCTCGTTGTAGGTGATGTGCTGCGCCGGGTCGGTCGGCTCGTCGGGCTCGAAGATGATGGCGGTCTGGTCGCCGCGGGTGGCGAGGTGGCGGTCGATGCAGTTCGCCGCCACGTTCAGGGTGCCGTCCTCGTACCAGCGGATATGGACGTCGTCATGGGCGAAGGAGGTGTCCTTCACCTTGGTGTAGGGCTTGATCCAGTCGATGCGCTTTCCGTGTTCGCCCCAGAACGCCTCGGGGTCGCTGATCGAGGCGGCGTACATCTTCTCGTAGGCGGCAGCGTCCACATGGGCGCCGGCGAGAAGGGCGGGGCCGGATTGGGTATCTTTGGCCAAGGTCTCTCTCCCTCTTAGGTTGCGCAACACAAGCGCAGGACAGGCACACGAAGAGCGGTCCCGAAACGTGACCGGTTCGCGGATCTTGCCGGGTCAACCGGGGCCGTCGGGCCCGGATGCCGGGTGCCCCGTCGCGGGGCGATGTGAAGATGGTCAGCCTCCCCTAACCTGCGGTCCGTGCCGTGGGGCGCGCCTTGGATCGGTCCTGTTGTCCCTTCTCCGATCCGGGCGCGCGGCCCTCGCGGTCCGCGTCTCCCGCGGGTCGCACCTGGTGTGACGCCACGGAATGTGCCCAGAACATGACAGGTCGGAGGCCAATTCAGAACATCTGTCTCTGGCCGTTGATCTTTTGTGTAAAGCGTTTTCTCATTGCGGCGCAGAAACTGTAAATTGATTTACAAAACACCGGATTCCCCGGGCTTTTCAAGGGGCCGGCAGCACCCGTTCGCGGGGAGTGACAGGCTGGCGCGCCCGGCCCGGGGCCGATCGCCCCCCGCAAGAGGCCGCCATCCCCCTTGAAACCCCGGGTTGTGCGCCTAGGGCCCGGCGGAATCGGGGGCGACGGTGTCGCGCCGCACCCGGAAGCTGTCGCCGAGCCAGGGCATCCGCGCGCGGCCGGGGGCGGCGAAGTGATCCTCGATCAGATCGCGCGCGCGGTCCGCGATGCGGGCGGGAATCGGGCCGGTCCAGTCGTCGGTGGCATAGAGCACGATCCGCCGCGAGATCGGCGCGCCCGGCAGGGGGTGGGCGTCGATGCCGCCGGCGAAACGGCCGGCGCGGATCAGGCTCAGCGGGGTGGTGATGGTCCAGCCGGTGCCCCCGGCGACCAGCGCGCTGATCGACTGGTTGCTGTCCATCTCGAACCGATTCGGCAGGGCCAGCCCCGCGCCGGCGAGGTAGCGCTCGATCTGCTGGCCCATCACCTGGTCGGGGTCGCGGCGCAGGAAGGTGAGCCGCGCCAGCGCCGCCAGCCCGCCCGACACGTCGGTGCCGGTGGGCACGGCCAGGATGTAGGGGTCGTCGATCAGCGGGTGCGTCAGGGTGCCGGCCGGGTCGGGGCTGCCGGCGGCGCAGATCGCGATGTCCAGCTCGCGGCGGCCGATCTGGGCGTGCAGCGCATGGCTCGCCCCGGTGACGAGACGAAAGGCGCATTGCGTCATCGCCTCGGCGAGGTCGGTGGCCAGGTGCGGCGTCACCTCGTTCTCGAAATCCTCGATCACGCCCATGGACAGCGCCGACAGCTCGGCGAGGTCGAGCATCGACAGGCCGCGCTGGCCGGCCCGCAGTGCCTGCAGCGCCGCCTTGGCCCGGCCGAGGAACAGCCGCCCCGCCGGGGTCAGCACCATCGGCCGGCGGGAGTGGTCGACCAGCTCGGCCCCCAACGCCTGACTGAGGTTGCGCAGCTGCTGCGACACCGCGGGCGCGCTCATGCCCAGCCGGTCGGCGGTGGCCGCGACCGAGCCGGTGGCGGCGAGCGTCTCGAACACCTCGAGGCCCTTCAGCGTCACCCCCCTGAGCAGCGTGTCGGGCATCAGGCGGTCACGATCCGGGCGATCAGGTCGGCGGGCAGGGCGATCCGCGCCACGGGCGGCGGGGCCTTGGCGACGGCGGCGGCGCCCTCCCAGGGCGGCAGCGCCAGCAGCGTCGCGCCATGGGCGACCGGCGGGCCGAGGGGGTCGTCGTCCGGCGCGCCGGTCTCGGCCGGCGCCTGCCGCACCGCGCAGGCCAGCGCCCCCGGGGCCGCGAGGTCGAGGCGCCGCGCGGCGAGGCCGTGGGCCGCCAGCGCCGCCAGCGCGCTGCCCAGCACGCCGGGATCGCTGGCGCGCTCCAGCCGCAGCATCGCCACGCCCGCGTCGCGCGCCATGCCGGCGAACTCGTCCAGCGCCGTGGCCAGCGCGGCGGCGGCAAAGCCGTGGCGGGCGTCAACCTCCAGCAGCCCGGGGCGGGGCCGGGTGATCGCGGGCGCCGCGGCGGCGTCGATCCGGCCATAGCGCAGCAGGCGGATGTCGCGCAGCAGCGCCTCCATCCCGTGCCGGCGCGCGCCCGCGGCCTCGGCGGCGGCGGTCTCGGCGGCGACGGCCTCGGCCACCCGGTCGGGCACGCCGGCGCGGGTCAGGCAATCGCGGGCCAGCGCATGCAGGTCGGGGAGGCTGAGAAGCTCGGTCATGGCCGCAGTCTTGCCCCCGCCCGGCCCATGGTCAATGCCGCAGCCTCACCCTTCGAGCACCAGCTGCGGAAACCGGCGCGCGGTGTCGCGGATCGCGGTCGCCAGCCGCTCGTAGGCCGGCCCCGCGCCCGAGGCCGAGCGCCACACCAGCCCTATCGACCGCGCGAAGCGCCGGCCGCGGAAGGGCCGGATCTCGACGTCGCGCGCACGGCCCTGGATCTCGCTTTCGACGTAGAGCGCCGGCAGGAAGGTGACGCCCATGTTCATCGCCACCATCTGCCGCAGCGCGTCGAGCGAGGTGCCCTCGTAATCGCGCGACATGTGGGCGCCGATCTCGACGCAGAGCGCCGAGATCATCTCGTAGAGCGCGTAGGCCGGCGACAGCGACAGGATCGTGGCGCCCACGAGGTGCTCGTTGTCGAGCGTCTCGTGCGCGGTCAGGGCGTGGCCCCGCGGCAGGGCCACGGCCAGCGGCTCGCGGAACAGCCGCGCGGTGGACAGGGTCGCGCCCGAGACCGGCAGCTGGGTCAGGATCAGGTCGTGCACGCCATCGTGCAGCTCGCGCAGCAGGTCGCGCGGCGCGGCCTCGCGGATGTAGAGCCGCAGGTCGGGGTGGGTGTCGCGCAGGTCGCCGACGACATGGGGCATCAGGTAGGGGCCGAGCGTGGCCGAGGTGCCGAGCCGGATGGTGCCGCCAAGCCCCGATTTCAGCGTCACCGACAGGTCGAGGATCCCTTGCGTCGCGTCGAGGATCTCGCGCGCGCGGCGGGCGACCTCGCGCCCCGCCAGCGTCAGGCGCACCGGCCCGCGGCCGCGTTCCACCAGCACGAGGCCCAGTGCCTCCTCCAGCGTCTTGATCTGCACCGACAGGGACGGCTGCGAGATACCGCAGCTCTCGGCCGCCTCGCGGAAATGCTGCGTTTCCTCGAGCGCCAGGAGGTAGCGCATCTGCCGCAGCGTGATCGGGGGGACGGAAATGGACATGGACGGAATATTAGGTTTTTCCAATCGAAACTCAATACTCTTCCATCTTTTTCCTATGCCGAGCCCGCTCTATCTACGGCTCATCCAAGCAATTGGGCGCACCGGACCGTGGGCACGCGCGGGTCGGTGCAGGAGGCTCGTCCGAGCTGGTGGTTGTCCCTTCCAGCGCTCACGGACCTGACGGGCTTCCCTTCCGGGTGCGTCGCATCGGTCCCTGCCGTCAACCGGCGCGGCGCACCCGGGTCTTGGATCCCCTCAGTCGATCACCGTCACCTCGGGCGCCGTCTGGCGCAGGATGCGGCGCAGGATCTGCGCCAGCTCCGCGTATTCGCCGGCCCGTGCGGCGTGGCGGCGCCAGACCATGCCGACGGTGCGGAACGGTTGCGGGCCGGCCAGCGGGCGGGCGGTGACCAGCCGGTTCGGCTGCACCTCGGACCGGACGTAGAGCGCCGGCAGGAGCGACAGGCCAAGGCCCATGCCGACCATCTGCCGGATCGTGTCGAGCGAGGTGGCGCCGTAGTCGAGACTGATCTCGGCGCCCGTCGCCTCGCAGATCTGGCGCACCTGCTCGTGCAGCTTGTGGCCGGGTTCGAGCGACAGGATCGTCTCGCCCTTGAGCCGCTCGCGCGGGACGGCGGACAGCTGCGCCAGCGGGTGGTCGTTGGGCGTGACCGCCAGCAGCGGCTCGCGGAACAGCCGGGCTGTGTCGAGGTCCGGGCCGCGCGCGGGCAGCGGCAGGAACAGCAGGTCGAGCGCCCCGTCGTCCAGCCGCGTCGTCAGGTCGGCGGCGGTGCCTTCGCGCACATAGAGCCTGAGGTCGGGGTGCGACGCGTGCAGGTCGGGGATCACCAGCGGCAGGAAATACGACCCGAGCGAGGCCACCACGCCGACGCGGATGGTGCCGCCCAGCGGCTGCCGGCCGCGGTGGGCAAGCTCGGTGATCTCGTCGACCTCGCGCAGGATGCGCCGGGCGCGGGCGGCGATCTCGTGCCCCTCGGGCGTCATCACCACGCGGGCGCGGGACCGTTCCACCAGCTGCAGGCCCAGCTTGGTCTCCAGCGCCGACAGCTGCGCCGACAGGGTGGGCTGGGTGACATGCGCCCGCTCGGCCGCGCGGCGGAAATGCAGCGTTTCGTCGAGGAGCGCGAGGTAGCGGAGCTGCTGCAGGGTGGGCATGGCGGCATCTTATAGAGCACTTCTATCAAAAGCCAGTTTCCTTTCGATTGGACCTATCTGTTTGCGCCGCCTATCTCGCCCTGGACCACGGGGAGAGGACGATGCAGCGATTCAAATCCATCCTGGCGGTGCTGACCGAGGACAGCCTGGCCGAGGTCGCCTTCGACCGGGCCATCCATCTGGCGCGGGTCAACGGCGCGGCGCTGACGCTGGTCGACGTGATCGACCAGTCGCCCGGCGAGATCGGCCGGCTGATGGCGGCCCTGACCGGCCAGCGCGGCGCCGAGATCGAGGAGGACGTGCTCGACTACCACCGCACCCGGCTGGCGGGCTTCGTCGAGCGCGCGCGCGCCGAGGGCATCGAGGCCAGCGAGGCGATCCTGCAGGGCAGCCCCTTTGTCGAGGTGATCCGCATGGTCCTGCGCGAAGGCCATGACATCGTGATCAAGGGCGCCACCGCGGCGCCGCACGGGCGCGGGGTGCTCAAGGGCTTCGACATGCACCTGCTGCGCAAGTGTCCCTGCCCGGTGTGGATGCTGACGGGGCCGGGCGACGGCCATTTCGACCGCATCCTCGCCGCGATCGACCCCGAGCCCACCGGCGACCCGGCGCGCGACCGGCTGGACCGGCTTGTGCTGGATCTCGCCACCTCGCTCGCGGTGCGGGACGCGGCCGAGCTGACGGTGCTGCACGCCTGGTACCTGCAGGAGGAACAGGCGCTGCGCCACGGCCGCTACACCAAGGCCTACAAGGGCGAGGTCGACGCGCTGATCGCCCGCGAGCAGGAGGCCGCGCAGGCCCGCGTCGCGGCGCTGATGTCCGACTACCCGCAGGTGCCGGCCGAGCGGATCGTGCTGGCCAAGGGGCACCCCGGCGACGTGATCGCGGACTACGCCGAGGCCGACAGGGCGGACGCCATCGTGATGGGCACGGTCGGCCGCACGGGGCTGAGCGGGTTCATCATGGGCAACACCGCCGAGACCATCCTGAGCCGCGTCCGCTGCTCGGTGATCGCGGTGAAGCCCGAGGGGTTCGTGTCTCCGGTGACGCTGGACGGGGCCGGTTGACGCTCCAGATTGACGGGTCAATACGACCGTAAACGGTGACAGGCGCGCCCGGGGCGGGTGGCGCAGGCGAGGGGTGAGCAAGGGTGGCGAAAACGGGCGCAGAGGTGCCGCGGGTCTACGGCGGCCCGGCGGGGTGGATCTCGGTGGCGATTCCCGCCGCGATCTTTGCCTTCATGCTGCAGTTCGTGGCCCCGGTCGCGGCAGGGCAGCCGGTGCTGCTGGGCCTCGACTGGGTGCCGTCGATGGACATCCGCCTGTCGGTGCTGATCGACGGGCTGTCCCTGACCTTCGCGCTGCTGATCTCGGGGATCGGCATGCTGGTCACGCTCTATTCCACGAAATACCTCGGCACCCACCCCGAATACCCGCGCTTCGTCCTGTTCCTCATGCTGTTCATGGTGGGGATGCTGGGGCTGGTGCTGGCCGACAACCTGATCGCCCTGTTCGTGTTCTGGGAGATCACGACGATCTCGTCCTACCTGCTGATCGGTTTCTCGTCGGACGAGGCGAAATCGCGCCGCTCGGCGCTGCAGGCGCTGCTCGTCACCGGCACCGGGGGGCTTGCGCTGCTGGCCGGCATGATCCTGCTCGGCAACGTCGCGGGCAGCTTCGAGCTGTCGGTCATCCTGCAGCAGGGTGACGCGATCCGGGCCCACCCGCTGTATGTGCCCATCGTGATCCTGTTCCTCGCCGGCGCCTTCACCAAGTCGGCGCAGTTCCCGTTCCACTTCTGGCTGCCCAACGCCATGGCCGCGCCCACGCCGGTGTCGGCCTACCTGCATTCGGCCACCATGGTGAAGGGCGGCGTCTACCTGATGGCGCGGATGAACCCCGCGCTGGGCGAGACCGACCTGTGGTTCTGGGCGCTGGTGATCGCGGGCGGGTTCACCACCGTCTTCGCCTCGATCCTCGCCGTGCGGCAGACCGACATCAAGCAGGTGCTGGCCTATACCACGCTGATGGCGCTGGGCGCGCTGACGCTGTTCATCGGCGCGGGCACGGCCGACGCGATCAAGGGGATGATGACCTTCCTCGTGGTCCATTCGCTCTACAAGGCGGCGCTGTTCCTGATGATCGGCATCGTCGACCACGAGACCGGCACCCGCGACGTCGACACCCTCCGCGGGCTCGGGCGCAAGATGCCGCTGACCTTCCTCGGCGGCGCCATCGCGGCGCTGTCGATGGCCGGCATCCCGCCGCTGGTGGGCTTCATCGGCAAGGAGTTCCTCTACAAGGCCGGCCTCGGCCTCGACACCGCGTCGCTGTGGGTGACGGGCTGCATCTTCGCCGCCTCGGCGCTGATGTTCGTGGCCGCCGGCATCTCGGTGCTGCGCCCCTTCACCGGCAAGCTCGCCCCCACCCCGCAGGCCCCGCACGAGGGCCCCTGGGCGATGTGGATCGGGCCGCTGCTGCTGGGCGCCTTCTCGCTGGGCTTCGGCCTGTTCCCGGACACCATCGAGGCGTGGCTGGTCGCGCCCGGCACCTGGGCCGTCTACGGCGACTACGGCTACAGCGTCGACCTCTACCTGTTCCGCGAGGTGAACGCCGCCTTCCTGCTGTCGCTGGCCACCTTCGCCACCGGCGCGGTGCTCTACGCGGTGCACCGGCCGATGCGCGACCGCCTCGGCCGGCTGTTCGAGGCCAACCCGATCAAGTTCGACCCCGGCTGGGACCGGGTGCTGGACGGGCTCAAGGCGCTGGCCGCGTGGCAGACGAACATCCTGCAGTCGGGCGTGCTGCAACGCTACATCTTCACCATCTTCCTCACCCTCGCCGTCGGCATCGGCGCGACGCTCTGGGCGCGGGACGTGCTGAACTTCTCCGTCGACTGGACGGGGGATCTGGACGGCCTCCTGTTCAAGCACTGGGCGGTGCTGATCTTCATCACCTCCGGCGCGATCCTGACCGCGCTGACCTCCAGCCGGATGACCGCCATCGCGGCGCTGGGCGTGGTGGGCATCGGCGTGGCGCTGATCTTCATCATGTTCTCGGCCCCCGACGTGGCCATCACCCAGCTGCTGGTGGAAACGCTGGTCGTCGTGCTGGTGGCCGTGGCCATGCTCAAGCTGCCGCATCTCGGCCTCGCCAAGGACCGCGGCCGCCGCCCGGTGCACGCGGCGCTGGCGGGCACGGTGGGCGTGCTGGTCACGCTGGTCATGGTGGCGGTGCTGCAAGGTGACATCGACCGCCGCATCACCGACTACTTCGAGGTCGCCAGCTGGCCCGAGGCCTACGGGCGCAACATCGTCAACGTGATCCTCGTCGACTTCCGCGCCATCGACACCTTCGGCGAGATCGCCGTGGTGGTGATCGCGGCGCTGGCCGCCTACGCCCTCCTGCGCGGAACCCGCTACGGCGCCCCCGCCGACAAGGAGGAGGACCGGACATGATCAACTCCATCATCCTCGTCGCGGCGACCCGGCTGCTGACCGCGCTCCTGCTGCTGTTCTCGATCTTCATGCTGCTGCGCGGGCACAACCTGCCTGGCGGCGGCTTCATCGGCGGGCTGATCGGGGCCACGGGCTACGTGCTCTACGCCATCGCCCAGGGTGCCGAGGCGACCCGCCGCGCGCTGCGCTACGAGCCGCAGAACATCGCCATGGTCGGGCTCGGCATCGCGCTGGCCGCGGGCGTCTTCGCCGCGTTCTTCGGCGACGCCTTCTTCACCGGCCAGTGGTGGTTCGCGGGCGCCGACCCGTCCGACCCCGACGACAAGGGCCTGCCGATCAGTTCCGTGCTGGTGTTCGACATCGGCGTCTACCTGGTGGTGTTCGGGTCGATCCTGACCCTGGTCCTCGCGCTGGAAGAGGAGGTCTGAGGGTGGAGCTTCTCATCGCCATCATGGTCGGCGTCCTCGTCGCGGCCTCGGTCTACCTGATGCTGGCGCGCAACGTGCTGCGCTTCCTGTTCGGGCTGATCCTGATCTCGAACGCGGCCAACCTGATCATCTTCGCCTCGGGCCGGCTGACGCCCGAGTCGCCGCCGCTGATCCCCGCGGGCGCCGACGCGCCGGTCGAACTGGTGGCCAACGCGCTGCCGCAGGCGCTGGTGCTGACCGCCATCGTGATCGGGTTCGGCCTGTTCGCCTTCGCCCTGACGCTGGTCTACCGGACCTACCAGAACCTCGGCACGCTGAACTCCGACGAGATGCGGCTGGCAGAACCGGAGGAGACCGGCAAATGAGCTGGGTTCTCGCAAGCCCCATCATCATCCCCTTCGCCACCGCGGTGCTGGCCTTCCTGTTCCGCGCCGGGCCCGAGGGGCGCTGGATCTCGGTGCTGGGGTCCGCCGCGCTGCTGGCGGCCTCGGCCATCCTGATGGTCGAGGTGCTGGACCAGGGCGTGATCGCCGCGCAGATGGGCGAATGGGCCGCGCCCTTCGGCATCACGCTGGTGGCCGACCTGCTGTCGGCGGTGATGGTCGTCATCACCGGCATCACCGGGCTGGCCGTGTCGGTCTACGCGCTGGCCGACATCGAGGACCGCAAGGAAAAGCTCGGCTACCACGCCCTGTTCCAGGTGCTGCTGGCGGGCGTCTGCGGCGCCTTCCTGACCGGCGACATCTTCAACCTCTACGTCTGGTTCGAGGTGATGCTGATCGCGTCCTTCGGGCTGCTGATCCTCGGCGGGCAGAAGATCCAGCTCGACGGCGGGATCAAGTACGTGACGCTGAACCTGGTCTCGACGATCCTGTTCCTGTCGGGCGTCGGCCTGCTCTACGGCATGACCGGCACGCTCAACATGGCCGACCTGCACGGCGCGGTGCGCGAGGTCGAGAACCAGGGCCTGCTGACCGTCATCGCGGTCATGTTCATGATCGCCTTCGGGGTGAAGGCGGCGGTGTTCCCGCTGTTCTTCTGGCTGCCGGCCTCCTACCACACGCCCGCGATCTCGGTGTCCGCGATCTTCGCGGGGCTGCTGACCAAGGTCGGCGTCTACGCCCTGATCCGCACCTTCACGCTGATCTTCACCACCGACGTGCCCTATACCCACACGATCCTGCTGTGGGTCGCGGGCTTCACCATGGTGACGGGGGTTCTGGGCGCGGCGGCGATGAACGACATGCGGCGCATCCTGTCGTTCCACATCGTCAGCCAGATCGGCTACATGATCCTCGGGCTTGCGCTCTATACCCCGCTCGCCATCGTGGGGGCCGTGTTCTACCTCGTGCACCACATCATCGTGAAGGCGAACCTGTTCCTCGTCGCGGGCGTGGCGCAGCGGATCGCGGGGTCGACCGACCTCGACCGGATCGGCGGTCTCTACCGCTACGCGCCGTTCCTGGGGCTCCTGTTCCTGATCCCGGCCTTCTCGCTGGCGGGCTTTCCGCCCCTGTCGGGGTTCTGGGCGAAATACGTGCTGGTCAAGGCATCGCTCGATGCCGAGAGCTATATCATCGCGGCCGCGGCGCTGGTGGTGGGCCTCCTGACCATCTACTCGATGACGAAGATCTGGGGCTACGCCTTCTGGAAGCCGCACCCGGCAGGCGTCGAGCCGCGGCTGTCGCGGCTGAGCCCGCGGGACCGCGCCGCCCTCCTGACCCCGATCGCGTCGCTGGCGGTGCTGACCTGCATCATCGGCTTCTTCCCCGAACCCTTCGTGCAGTTCGCCGAGCGCTCGGCGGCGCAGCTGCTTGACCCGACCGACTACATCGTGGCGGTGCTGGGCGAGGCGGCCGTGCCCGCCGCGCCGACGGGGCTGGCCCAGCTGGAGGCGACGGAATGATCAACATCTTCGCCCTCAACATCGCGCTGGCCTTCGCCTGGGCCGCCCTGACCGGCAACATCACGCTGCCCGGCCTGGCCGTCGGCTTCGCGCTGGGGTCGGCCTGCCTCTATCTCACGCGGTCGCTGTTCCCGGGCTGCGAGAGCTACTTCCGCCGCACCGGCAAGTGGCTCAAGCTGATCGTGCTGTTCCTCTACGAACTGGTGGTGTCGTCGCTGCAGGTGGTCTGGGACGTGCTGACGCCCGAGCACAAGGCGCGGCCCGGCATCATCTCGGTGCCGCTGACGGTCAAGCGCGAGATGGACGTGCTCCTGGTCACCAACCTGATCACGCTCACCCCCGGCACGCTCAGCCTCGACGTGACGGACGACTGCAACACGCTCTACATCCATGCCATGTTCGCCGACGACCCGGATGCAATCCGGCAGTCGATCAAGGACGGCATGGAGCGCTGGGTGATCGAGGCGACGGAGTAGGCGATGGATATCCTGGACCTGGCGATCGACATCTCCTTCGTGCTGGTGATGCTGGGCGTCGCCTTCGCCTTCGTGCGGCTGATCCTGGGGCCGAGCCTGCCCGACCGGATCGTGGCGCTGGACATGATGACGGTGCTGATCGTCAGCTTCTGCGGCCTCTACGCCATCCGCTCGGAGGATACGGCCTTCATCGACGTGGCGATCGTGCTGGCGCTGGTGGGCTTTCTGGCCACCGTGGCGCTGGCCCGCTTCGTCGAGCGCCGCAACAGCCAGGTGACCGACAGGACCAAGCGCGAGACCCCGGTGGCGGAGGGCGAGACCGATGGCTGAGTGGATCATGGCGGCGTTGGTGCTGCTGGGCGGCTTCTTCTGCTTCGTCGCGGGGCTGGGCATACTGCGGCTTCCCGACGTGCTGATCCGGATGCACGCCTCGACCAAGGCGGGGACGCTGGGCTCGGGGCTGATCCTCGCCGCGGGCGCGGTCTATTTCGGCGACACCGCCACGATCACCCGGGCGGTCGCGGCGATCCTGTTCCTGCTGGTGACCGCGCCGGTGGCCGCCCACATGATCGGCCGCGCCGCGTTCCGGCAGGGCGTGCCCCTGTGGAACACCACGATCGAGGAGGGGGCGGAGGAAAAGCTCCACCGCTGAGCGCAAGGCTCTTGCAAGAGCCTTGCCGGCGCCTTGCAAGGCGCCGCCCGCGATTTTGCAAAATCGCGGGCAGTCCCTTGCAAGGGACTGCGCACGTCCTTGCAAGGACGTGCCGCCGCGTCAGGTCTGCAGGAAGGCGTGGCCGCCGTCGGGCCGGATCGCCACCGCGGTCAGCCGCCCGGTCGACCAGGCCCCGGTGTCCACCCCGATGCGCCCCTCGGCAAAGACCGGCGCCTCCAGCACCACGTGGCCATGGGCGACCCAGGCGTCATCGCCGCGCGGCGCGCTGCCGAACTCGGGATGTCCCCAGAGCAGCACCCGCGCGGTCTGCTCCGCCATCGGCCGCGCCGGGTCGGCGCCGGCATGGACCGCCCAGAGGTTGCCCGAGCGCCAGCTCAGCGGCCGCGATTCCAGCCAGTCGCGGGTGTCGGGGCCAAGCGCCGCGTCCAGCCCCGCGGCCATCTCGCGCCAGGCCCTCGCCGGGGCGGCGGCCTCCAGCGCCCCGGTCGGGATGCCGTAGCTCGCCAGCGTCGCGCCACCCCCCTCCCGCAGCCAGCGCGGCCCGCGGGCGACGGGGTCGTTCAGCACGTCGAGCATCATGCGCTCGTGGTTGCCCATCAGGCAGGTCACGTTGTCCGGGAAATCCCGCGTCAGCTCCTGCAGGCGCGCGACGACGCCCGCGCTGTCGGGGCCGTGGTCCACCAGGTCGCCCACGAAGACCAGCTGCGGATCGGCACTGCCGGTGCCGCCGATATGCCCGTCGATCAGCTCCAGCATCAGCTCCAGGAGGTCCGCGCGCCCGTGCAGGTCGCCGACCACATAGGTGGTCGAGGCCGGCCGCGGCAGGTCCGGCGCGGCGGGGGCGGCCGGGGTCTCGGGGCCTCGGCGGCCGAGGAGGGAACGGAGCGGGCGCAGCATGAGGGGGAGGTGCGTCTTCGGGGGGCGCTTGGCAAGGGCCGGCCGGCGGACGGGTGCGGCTCAGTCGCGCGCGCGCAACACGAGGGCGGGCCGCGCCGCCAGCGGGCGGAGCGCGAAGGCGAGGCCGGCCAGCAGCGTGGCCAGCGCGCCGCCGAGGATGATGGCGACGGCCGAGACCGGCTCGAAGGTATAGCTGGTGTCCATCACGAAGGTCATCACCGCCCAGCCCCCCAGCGCGCCCGCGAGGATCGCCACCGCCCCGGCCGCCGCGCCCAGGATCGCCGACCGCAGCGCGAAGCTGAGCAGGATCCGCCCGCGCGCCGCGCCCAGCGTCTTCATCACCGCCGCCTCGAACACGCGCCCCCGTTCCCCCGCGGCCGCCGCGCCGATCAGCACGATGAACCCCGTCACCAGCGTCGCCGCCGCCCCGTAGGAGGTCGCCGCGGCCAGGCTGCGCAGCGCATCGGCCACCTGGTCCAGCGCGTCGCGCACCCGGATCGCGGTGATGTTCGGCGCGGCGCCCGCCACGTCGCGCAGGATCGCGGCCTCGGCCTCTTCCTCGGCATAGACGGTGGCGATGTAGGTGTGCGGCGCCCCCGCCAGCGCGTTCTGCGACATGGTCACGACGAAGCCGATCCCGGCATTCTCGAAGCTCACCTCCCGCAGTGCCGCGATCTCGGCCTCGATGTCGCGGCCAAGGACGTTCACCGTGATCCGGTCGCCCAGCGTCAGGCCGATCTCGCCCGCCTCCTCGGCGGCGAAGGCGATCAGCGGCGGGCCGGCGTAGTCGTCGGGCCACCAGCTGCCCGCCACGATCTCCTCGGCGGGCGGCGCGGTGGTGGTGTAGGTCAGCCCGCGGTCGCCGCGGATGACCCAGTGGTCCCCCGCCACGTCCTCGGCACGCTGGCCGTTGATGCGGGTGATGACGCCCCGCAGCATCGGCGCGGTGTCGACGCGGCTGACGGCGGGGTCGGTCGTCACCCGATCAAGGAAGGGCTGCAGCTGGTCGGGCTGGATGTCGACGAAGAAATAGGTCGGCGCCACGGTCGGCAGGTCGCGCTGGATCGCGGCGCGCAGGTTGCTGTCGATCTGGCCCACCGCGGCCAGCACGGCGAGGCCGAGGCCGAGGGACAGGACGACGCTGGTCGCCTCGGACCCCGGCCCGCCGACGGCCCCCAGCGCGGTGCGGAGCGCGGTGCGCCCGCGCAGCGCCCTGGACCGGGCGAGGCGCCGGGTCAGCGCGCGGATGCCGCGGGCGGCGAGTGCCAGGAGGAGGAGGGATCCGAGGATGCCGCCGGCCGTGCCGAGCGCGAGGCGCTCGATCCCCGAGAGCCAGGTGGCAAGGCCCACGAGCGTGACGGCCAACGCGACGGTCAGCGCAAGCCAGACCGGCCGCGGCCAGGCGCGGGTCGGCCCCGAGGCGTCGCGGAACAGCGCCGCGGCGCGAACCTGTTCGGTGCGGGCCAGTGGCCAGAGGGTGAAGATCAGCGCCGTCAGCGCGCCGTAGAGCGCGGCCTCGGCCAGCGGCCCGGGGTAGACCGAGATCGCCAGCGGCACCGGCAGCTGCGCCGACAGGAGCGGCGCGATGGCGAAGGGGATCGCCGCGCCGAGCGTAAGGCCGAGGGCGAGGCCCACCAGCGTCAGCAGGCCCACCTGCGCGAAATAGGCGGCAAAGATCGTGCGCCCCTCGGCGCCCAGCGTCTTGAGGATGGCGATGGTCTCGACCTTGCCGTCGAGATAGGCGCGCACCGCCGCCGACACGCCGACGCCGCCCACGGCCAGCCCGGCGAGGCCGACCAGCACCAGGAAGGCGCCGATGCGGTCGACGAACTCCTGCACCCCCGGCGCGCCATTGCGGCTGTCGCGCCAGCGCAGCCCGGTGTCCTCGAAGCGCGCGCGGGCCTCCGCCTCCAGCGCGCCAAGGTCCGAACCGGGCGGCAGGGCAAGGCGATACTGGCTGTCGAACAGCGTGCCGGGCGACAGGAGGCCCGAGCCTTCCAGCCCCTCCAGCGTCACGATGGTCCGCGGCCCGAGGCCGAAGCCGCCCGAGGCGCCGTCGGGTTCCTCCGTCAGGACGGCGCGGAGCTGGAATTCCTGCGTGCCGAGGCGGAACACGTCGCCCACCTCCAGCGCCAGCCGGTCGACCAGCAGCCGGTCCATCACCGCGCCGGGGCGGTCGGTGGTGGCCAGCGCGTCCTCCAGCGGGATCGCGGGGTCGAGGCCGACCGTGCCATACAGAGGATAAGCCCCGTCCACCCCGCGCACCTGCGTCAGCCCGCGTTCCGGCCCGCCGGCGCGGTCGACCACGACCATGGATCGGAAATCGACCGTCTCGGACACCTGCGCCGCGACGCCCGCCATGAAGGCGCGCTCGTCCTCGGTGGCGAAGCGGTAGGTGAACGACATCTCGGCATCGCCGCCGAGGATCGTGGCGCCCTCGCGCGTCAGCCCCGACTGGATCGCCTCGCGCACGGAACCCACGGCGGCGATGGCCGCCACCCCCAGCGCGAGGCAGGCAAGGAAGATGCGGAAGCCCCTGAGGCCCCCGCGCAGCTCCCGCCGTGCGATGCGCAGCGCGAGGTTCATTCCGCGGCGTCCCTCAGCGCGTCGGCCTCAAGCCGCCCGTCGCGCAGCCGGATTTCCCGGTCGCAGCGCGCGGCCAGTTCCGGCGCGTGCGTGACCAGCACCAGCGTCGCGCCGTGCCGGTCGCGCAGGCCGAAGAGCATCTCCATGATCGCCTGCCCGTTGGCCCCGTCGAGGTTGCCGGTGGGCTCATCCGCCAGCAGGATCCGCGGGCGCGGTGCCGCCGCGCGGGCCAGCGCCACGCGCTGCTGCTCGCCGCCCGACATCTGGCTGGGGTAGTGATGCGCGCGGGCGGCAAGGCCCACCGCCGCCAGCTCCGCCTCGGCCCGGTCGAAGGCGTCGCGGTGGCCGGCCAGTTCCAGCGGCGTGGCGACGTTTTCCAGCGCCGTCATCGTCGGGATCAGGTGGAAGGACTGGAACACCACCCCCATATTGTCCCTGCGAAAGCGCGCGAGCTGGTCCTCGTTCATCGCGGTCAGGTCCTGCCCCAGCGCCCGGACTTCGCCCCCGGTGGCCCGTTCCAGCCCGCCCATCAGCATGAGGAGAGACGACTTGCCCGACCCCGACGGCCCCGTCAGCCCCACGGTCTCGCCCGCATGGACCTGCAGCGTGATGCCGTGGAGGATGTCCACGCGCCCGGCGTTGCCGTCGAGCGACAGGCGGGCGTCGGTAAGGGTCAGGACGGGATCGGACATGGCTGAACGCTTCGGTTTACTTCGGTCTTTCGCATATGGGGCCTGGGCCCGGGCGGGCAAGGCGCTGGCGGTCGCGCTGATCGCCGCGGCGCCGGCCTCGGCCGATGTCACCATCGCGGCGCTGGGGGACAGCCTGACTCAGGGCTACGGCCTGATGCCCGAGGACGGGCTGGTGCCGCAGTTGCAGGCGTGGCTTGAGGCGCGCGGCCACGCGGTGACGGTGCTGAACGCGGGCGTGTCCGGCGACACCACGGCGGGGGGGCTGGCGCGGGTGGGCTGGACGCTGACGCCCGAGGTGGACGCGATGATCGTGGCGCTGGGGGGCAACGACCTGCTGCGCGCGATCCCGCCCGAGGCGAGCCGCGCGAACCTCGAGGGCATCCTGCAGGCGGCGCAGGCGGCGGGGGTCGCGGTGCTCTTGGTGGGGATGCAGGCGCCGGGGAACTACGGGCCGGAGTTCAAGGAAGCCTTCGACGCGATGTATCCCGAGCTGGCCGCGCAATACGGCGCGATCCATGTCGAAAGCCTGCTGGCCCCCATCGCGCAGGCGGCCGCGGCCGACCCGGCCGCCGCCTTCACCGCCTACATGCAGCCCGACGGCCTGCACCCCAACCCCGCGGGCGTGGCGCTGATCGTCGAGGCGCTGGGGCCGGCGGTGGAGAGCCTTATCGCGGCGGTCCCGCAATCGTGATCGCGGTGCGCGCCTCGGCGCAGAGCTTGCGCAAGGCGGGCGGCGGTGCGGCATCGGTCACCCAGCGGTCGAGGTCGCGGAGCGAGGCGATCCGCACCGGCGCGGCGCGGGCGAGTTTCCCCTGATCGGCCACCAGCATCGCCGCGCGCGCCTGGGACAGGATCGCGCGCGAAACCCGCACCTCGTCGGGGTCGAAGTCGAGCAGGTCGCCATCGGCATCCAGCGCCGAGGCGCCGATCACCGCCATGTCGACCTTGAACTGGCGGATCGTCTCCACCGCCATGTCGCCGGTCAGCCCTCCATCGGCCCGGCGCAGGCGGCCGCCGGTCAGGATCACCTCGGCAGTCGGGTGCGGCCCGAGGATCTGGGCGACGTTCAGGTTGTTCGTCACCACCATCAGGTTTGGCGTGTCGATGAGCGCCCGCGCCACCGCCTCGGTCGTGGTGCCGATGTTCAGGAACAGCGACGCGCCGGGCGGGATCAGGGCGGCGGCGGCCCGCCCGATGGCATCCTTGGCCTCGGCAGACAGGCGGCGGCGTTCCTCGTAGGCGATGTTGGTCACGCCCGAGGGCAGCATCGCGCCGCCGTGGGTGCGGGCGAGCAGCCCCGCCTCGCACAGCTCGGTCAGGTCGCGGCGGATGGTCTGGACGGTGACGCCGAATTCGGCGGCAAGGTCGTCGACGTTCACCCGCCCGGCAAGGCGGGCAAGGTCGAGGATGTCGGACTGGCGGGGCGTCATGGTCATGGCCTCTGCATAGCGAAAAAAAACGAACATGAAAATTGACAAAACGAACATGGGGTGAGACAGAGGACCCGCGCAACGAAACCCCGGAGAGGGAAGGATTCGCCATGGGCGCGCGCTACGACCTGTTCGTGATCGGCGGCGGCATCAACGGCTGCGGCATCGCCCGCGACGCGGCGGGGCGGGGCCTGTCGGTGTGCCTGGCCGAGATGGGCGATCTTGCCGGCGCGACCTCGTCGGCGTCGACCAAGCTGTTCCATGGCGGGCTGCGCTACCTGGAGTTCTTCGAGTTCAAGCTGGTGCGCCACGCGCTGCAGGAACGCGAGACGCTGCTGCGCGCCATGCCGCACATCAGCTGGCCGATGCGCTTCGTCCTGCCGCTGTCGCGGGACATGCGCTTCGACGCCAAGACGCCCACCTCGCGGCTGCTGACCACCGTCATGCCGTGGACGCGCGGCCGGCGGCCCGACTGGCTGATCCGGCTGGGGCTGTTCCTGTATGACAACCTCGGCGGCCGCGAGATCCTGCCGGGCACGAAAACGCTGCGCCTGCCCGGAACGCCCGAGGGCGCGCCGCTCAAGGACAAGTTCGTCAAGGCCTATGAATACTCGGATTGCTGGGTCGAGGACGCCCGCCTCGTGGTGCTCAACGCCCGCGATGCCGAGGCCCGAGGCGCGCGCATCCTGACGCGGACGAAGGTCACGGGCGCGGTGCGCGACGGCGACCACTGGCGCGTGACGCTGGACCGGGACGGCACCACCGAAACGGTCGAGGCGCGCGCGCTGGTGAACGCGGGCGGGCCCTGGGTGGCCGACATCGTGCAGGGCGTGATCCGGCAGAACAGCCGGGAAAAGGTGCGGCTGGTGCGCGGCTCGCACATCGTGGTGCCGCGGGTGGCCGAGCACGACAAATGCTATTTCTTCCAGGGCTCGGACGGGCGGATCATCTTCGCCATCCCCTACGAGACCGACTTCACCCTGATCGGCACCACCGACCAGGAACACCACGATGACCCCCGCGCGGCCACCTGCACGCCGGCGGAGCGGGACTACCTGATCGCGTTTGCCAACCAGTATTTCCGCAAGGCCCTGACGCCCGACGACGTGGTCTGGACCTATTCCGGCGTCCGGCCGCTCTACGACGACGGCGCGAAATCGGCCACCGCGGCGACGCGCGATTACGTTCTGTCGCTGGACGCGGCGGGCGCGCCGCTGCTCAACGTGTTCGGCGGCAAGATCACCACCTACCGCAAGCTGGCCGAGGATGCCTGGGACAAGCTCGCCGCAACGTTCCCGCAGGCGGGCGGGCACTGGACGGCGGGCGTGCCTCTGCCCGGCGGGGATTTCCCGGTCGATGGCGTCTGCCGCCTGGCGAACGACCTGCGCGCGCACCACCCGTTCCTGACCGACCGCTGGGCGCTCAGGCTGGTGCGGGCCTATGGCACCGAGGCGCGGCTGGTGCTGAACGGCGCGGTCGAGGCGGCCGACCTAGGCCGCGACTTCGGCGCGACGCTGACCGAGGCGGAGCTGCGCTGGCTGATGACGCGGGAATACGCGCGGACGGCCGAGGACGTGGTCTGGCGGCGGTCCAAGCTGGGGCTGCGCCTGAGCCCCGACCAGATCGCCGCGATCGACGACTGGATGGCGCGGGAGGCGCCGGCGCTGGCGGCGGAGTGACTTGCGGGGCGCGCGCGGGCGGCTAGGCTGGCGCGACAAGAAAGGGAGGGGCCGATGACCCAGGTTCTGGCCATCGATCAGGGCACCACGTCCAGCCGCGCGATCCTGTTCGGCGCGGACATGGCGCCGGGGGCAAGCGCGCAGCAGGAATTCACCCAGCATTACCCGGCCTCGGGCTGGGTCGAACATGACGCCGACGAGATCTGGGACAGTGTCGTCGCCACCTGCCGCGCGGCGCTGGAGAAGGGCGGCGTCGCGGCGTCGGACGTGGCCGCCATCGGCATCACCAACCAGCGCGAGACGGTCGTGCTGTGGGACCGCGAGACCGGCAAGCCCGTGCACCGCGCCATCGTCTGGCAGGACCGGCGGACGGCCGAGATGTGCGCCCGTCTGAAGGCCGCGGGACACGAGGCGATGGTGCAGGAGAAGACGGGGCTGCTGCTCGACCCGTATTTCTCGGGGACGAAGCTGGCGTGGTTGCTGGAGAACGTCGACGGCGCCCGCGCGATGGCCGAGGCCGGGCGGCTCGCCTTCGGCACGGTGGACAGCTGGCTGATCTGGAAGATGACCGGGGGTGCCGCGCATGTGACCGACGCGACCAATGCCGCGCGGACACTCTTGTATAATATCCGCGAGGGGCGCTGGGACGCGGAGATCTGCGACCTCCTGAACATCCCCATGGGCGTCCTGCCCGCGGTGAAGGACTGCGCCGCCGACTTCGGTGTCACCGACCCCGCGATCCTCGGCGCGGCCATCCCGATCCTCGGGGTGGCCGGCGACCAGCAGGCGGCGACCGTGGGACAGGCGTGTTTCCAGCCCGGGATGCTGAAATCGACCTACGGGACGGGCTGCTTCGCGCTCCTCAACACGGGCGACACGCTGGTGCGGTCGCAGAACCGGATGCTCGGCACCATCGCCTACCAGTTCGACGGCAAGCCGACCTATGCGCTGGAAGGCTCCATCTTCATCGCGGGGGCCGTGGTGCAATGGCTGCGCGACGGGCTGAAGATCATCGGCAGCGCCGCCGAGACCGGCCCGATGGCCGAAGCCGCGGACCCGGGCCAGCGGCTCTACCTCGTGCCGGCCTTCACAGGCCTTGGCGCGCCCTACTGGGACCCCGATTGCCGCGGCGCGATCCATGGTCTCGTCCGCAACTCCGGCCCCGCGGAATTCGCCCGCGCGGCGCTGGAAAGCGTGGGCTACCAGACCCGCGACCTGTGGGAGGCGATGACCGCCGACTGGCCGGGCGCGGGGGACGGCACGGTGCGCGTGGATGGCGGCATGAGCGCGTCGGACTGGACCATGCAGTTCCTTGCCGACATCCTCGGCGCGCCGGTGGACCGGCCCAAGGTGCTGGAGACGACGGCGCTGGGCGCGGCCTGGATCGCGGGGATGCGGGCGGGGGTCTACCCCGATGCAGACGGCTTCGCGGCGACCTGGGCGGTGGACCAGACCTTCACCCCGCGGATGGACGATGCGGAACGAAGCAGCCGCTACGCCGGCTGGCAGGACGCCGTCGCCCGCACCCTGAGCCGCCGATGACCCGGCCCACCCTTCGCGCCGCGCTGGCGCAGATGTGCTCGGCCGACACCCACGCGGCCAACATCGCCACCGTCGCCTCGCTCGCCGAACAGGCCGCGGGGCAGGGGGCGGAGATGCTGTTTTTGCCCGAGGTGGCGGGGCTGATGAACCGCGACCCCGAGACCGCGCGACAGCAGGTGGTCAGCGCCGAGGCCGACCCCTTCATCGCCGCCTGCCGCGAGATCGCGGCGCGGCATGGGCTGTGGGTGCACACGGGATCCACCCCGGTGCTGGGGCCGGACGGGCGGTTCCTGAACCACTCCACCCTGATCGACGCGACGGGCGGGATCGTAGCCGAGTATGACAAGATCCACCTCTTCGACGTGACGCTGGAGGGGCAGGCGCCCATCGGGGAATCGAAACGTTTCGCCCCCGGCACCCGCGCCGTGGTGGCCGACACCCCCTGGGGGCCCATCGGCCTGAGCATCTGCTATGACATGCGCTTTGCCTACCTCTACCGCGCCTATGCGCAGGCGGGCGCGGTGCTGATGGTGATGCCGTCGGCCTTCACCGTGCCCACAGGCCGCGCCCACTGGGAGGTGCTGCTGCGCGCCCGTGCCATCGAGACGGGGGCCTTCGTGCTGGCCGCGGCGCAGGCGGGGCATCATGCCGACGGGCGGGTGACCTATGGCCACGCGCTGGCGGTGGGGCCCTGGGGCGAGGTGCTGGCCGACCTTGGCGAGGACGCGCCGCAGCTGCGGGTGCTCGACCTCGACCTCGGCGCCGTCGGGCGCGCGCGGGCGCAGGTTCCGGCCTGGGGCATTCCGGCGCCCGAGGGTCTGACGGTGGAGCGGTCGGGCCGGCCCTGAGCCGCAAAGGATTGCCAAGCCCGCCCGATCCGGGACAGTCTGCCCGGAACGGGACGAGGCGGCATGGCGAAGGACAGCGGGGACGAGCCGGATCCGGGGCAGGTGGCGGGCGCGTTGCGCGACCTTGCCGCGTGGCTCGAGGGGGCGGACGGCGACGCGGGCTGGCTGGCGGCGCTGCGCTTCGGCGTGGCGGGAGGCCTGGCGCAGGCGGGCGAGGGCGCGCTGGCCGAGGGGGCCTATCGCCGGCTGTTGCAGGACAACCCCTCGCATCTCTGGGCCTGGGTCGCACTGATCGACCTCGCCATGGCGCGGGGCGACGCGCCCGCCGCCGCCGCCGCCGGGCGGGACGGGCTGGAACGGTTGCCCGTGGTCGCGCTCCTGCGGCGCAAGACGGCCGAGGCGGTCGAGGCGGCCGAGGGGCCGGGGCCGGCGGTGGCCGTGCTGACGGCGGCGGGCGAGGACGCGCTGGCCCCCGACGACGTGCCCTACGCCATCGGCCTGCACCGGGCGGCGCGCAGCGTGACCGCGGCCAGCGCGCTGTGCGACCGGCTGCTGGCGGAGCGCCCCGCCGACCCGCTGGCCCATCTCGCCCGCATCGAGGCCGCGCTGGAGCGGGGCGACGCCGCCGCCGCGCGGGCCGCGGCCGAGGCCGCCCTGCCGCATCAACCCGACCATCCCGAGATCCTGCTGCGCGCGGCGCAGGCCCACCGGCAGGCCGGCGACCGGGCGGGGGCGGCACAGATCGCCCGCCGCGCGCCGCCCGACACGCCCTTCGAGGCCGAGCTTCAGGCCCTGCGCGCCGGGGACGGCCCCGATGCGGCGCCCGCCGAGGCCCCGCCCGATCCGGGCACGCTCCTGCCCGATCTCGACGCGGCCCTTGCCGAGGAGGGCCCGGACCGGGCCGAAGCGCTCCTCCGGCGCGTGCTCGCCTGGCCCGACCTGCCCTGGTATCTCGCCTTTCGCCTGGTCGAGCGGGCCTGGGCGCAGGGCGCGGCCGCGCTGGCCGACCGCCTGAGCGCGGCCTTCGACGGGGCCGCCTGGGGTGCCGCCGACCGGCAGGCCTTCGCCATCGAGGACGCCCTGCTGCGGCAGGGGCCGCTGGCGGCGCTCGACTGGGTTCGGGCCAACCCCGCCCCGCGTCGGGACACGGAGGCGGCGGAGCGGCTGGGCCGGGTGTTGCTGGGCGCGGGCACCGGGGCGCTGGCGGCGCGTTACCTGCGCGCCTGCTGCCGGCGCTGGCCGGGCGACGCGGCGCTGTTCCGGCTGGCCACCGAGGCCCTGATCGTCAGCGGCCGGGCGGCCGAGGTGCCGGCGCTCGTCGCCGGTGCGGCTGCTGCGGTGCCGGCCGAGCACCGTCTTGCCGGCGCGGTGTCGGCGGCGCTTGCGGCCGGCGACATCGCGGAAGCACGCGCGCTCTGCGACCGGGCCGAGGCCGAGGCCATGGGCGCGCTGCCGGCGGTCGAGATGATCGAGGTCCAGCTGCTCGCCGGGGACCGCGCGGCCGCCGAGGCCAGCTTTGCCCGGCTGTCGCCCGAGGACGGGCCGCTGGTCGAGGCGCTGATCTGTCGTCCGCGGGCGACCCGGGTCGGGACGCTCCTGAACGAGGCCCGCATCGTCGACGCCGGCGGACCCGACTGGACCCGGGCCGACCCCGCCGACCTGCGGCGGCTGGCGCGGGAGTTCTTCCTGCCGGCCCGCGCCCTTCTGGACCGGCACGGCGCAGGGGGGGCGCTGCCGGCCGCCGCATCAGACCCGGTGCCCGAGATCATCCACCTGGTCTGGCCGGGCGCGGCGCCCCGCCCCGACGAGGCCGCGCGCCTGGTGGCGGCCTGGCGCGGCGCATCCCGCCGCGAGCTGCGCGCCCACGACCCCGGACAGGCCGCGGCCTGGCTGAGGGACAGCCAGCCCCCCGAGGTCGCGCGCGCCCACGCCCTGGCCCCCGACGCCGAGCAGAAGGCCGACATCCTGCGGCTGGCGTTGCTGCTGGCCGAAGGCGGGGCGGCGGTGTCGGGCGACCTCTGGCCGGCCGGCCCGGTCGACCCGCTGCTGGACGCGGGGCCGGGCGCGCGGCTCTACCGCGATGGCGGCGGCGCCATCTCGACCGAGCTGATCCTCGCCCCGCCGGCGCACCCGGTGATCCGCCTGGCCCTGGACATGGCGGTCGCCTCCTGCCTCGCGCGGGAGAACGACCACCGCTGGTTCAAGACCGGCCCCGGCCTCCTCACGCGGGCGCTCGCCGCCAGCCTCGACGCGGGCCCGGACCTGCAGGTCGGCACGCTGGACGAGGTCCGGCGGGTGATCCACCCCTGCCGCATCTCGACCGGACGGGCCGCCCTGCCAGCGCGCGACCGGTCCGGCAGCGCCTATGTCTCGGCCCTCGGCCGGCTCTTTGCCGAGGCGCCCTGAGCGGCTGTCGGCCTGCCGAGCGCCGGCTTTCCGGGCAACGGTGGATCCGGCCCGCATCCGCCCGCGGCGAAGGGTTTACATGGCGCGCCCGCTCGGGTCTTGTCCGGGTGCAAACTGTGTCAGGGACGGGCCCGCGGACGATGGCCAAGAGTACCAGGATCACCCCCATCCTCCTGTGCGGCGGGTCGGGCACGCGGCTGTGGCCGTTGTCGCGGCGGAGCTATCCCAAGCAATTCTCGGCGCTGATCGGGGACGAGAGCCTGTTCCAGGCCTCGGTCCGGCGGCTGACCGGCAAGGGCTTCGCGCGGCCCGTTGTGGTCACGGGCGCGGATTTCCGCTTCATCGTCACCCAGCAGATGGCCGAGATCGGCGCCGACCCGGCCGCCGTGCTGCTGGAACCCGCCCCCCGCAACACCGCGCCGGCGGTGCTGGCCGCCGTCCTGCACATCGCCGCGACGGACCCCGGCGCGACCGTCCTGATCGCGCCGTCGGATCACGTCGTGCGCGACGTGCCCGCCTTCCACGCCGCCATCGCCACGGCCGCCGCGGCCGCCGCCGAGGGGCGCATCGTCACCTTCGGCATCCGCCCCGACCGGCCCGAGACGGGCTACGGCTACCTCGAGCTCGACGCCGACGGTGACGGCGCGATCCCGCTCCGCCGCTTCGTGGAAAAGCCCGACCGCGCCACGGCCGAGGCGATGCTGGCCGACGGGCGCTACCTGTGGAACGCGGGCCTCTTCCTCGCCCGCGCCGACACGCTGATCGCGGCCTTCGAGGCCCATGCGCCCGGCCTCGTCGACCCGGTGCGGCGGTCGGTGGCGGGCGCGCGCGCCGATCTCGGCTTCCTGCGGCTCGACGAAGGCGCCTGGGCCGAGGCCGAGGACATCTCGATCGACTACGCGGTGATGGAGCGCGCGCCGTCGCTCAGCGTCGTGCCTTTCGACGGCGGCTGGTCCGACCTCGGCGGCTGGGAGACGGTCTGGCGCGAGATGCCGCGGGACGGGGCGGGGGTGGCGGCCTCCGGCCCGGTGCAGGCGCTGGAGTGCCGCGACACGCTGCTCAGGTCCGAGGCCGAGGGGCAGGTGCTGATCGGACTGGGGCTCGAGAACATGATCGCGGTGGCGATGCCCGACGCGGTGCTGGTGGCGCCGATGGACCGCGCGCAGGACCTGCGGCTGGCGGTGTCGGCGCTGAAGGCCGAGGGGGCGAAGCAGGCGACCGAGTTCCCCAAGGACCACCGGCCCTGGGGCTGGTTCGAGAGCCTGGCGCTGGGGTCGCGGTTCCAGGTGAAGCGGATCCACGTGAACCCCGGCGCGGCGCTGAGCCTGCAGAGCCACCACCACCGGGCGGAGCACTGGATCGTGGTGCAGGGGACGGCGAAGGTGACGGTGGACGGCGAGGTGCGTCTGGTCTCGGAGAACCAGTCGGTCTACATCCCGCTGGGCGCCGTGCACCGGATGGAGAACCCCGGCAAGGTCCCGATGGTGCTGATCGAGGTGCAGACGGGGACGTATCTGGGCGAGGACGATATCGTCCGGTACGAGGATGGGTATGGGCGGGGGTGAGAGGGTCATGATCGACGCGCGACTGGACTCTGTAAACGCATATCTCTCGACGGGTATCGCCAGCGTGAACGGCTGGTGCATTCCACAACTCTGGCAAACGCTCTGGCCGCTCTACCTTGAGATCGGGGATGGCCCGGTCGCGGAAATCGGCGTGTTCGAGGGCAAGTTCTTCATCGGCCTTTGCAAGACCTTCGGTACCTCGCCTGCCAACCGAGCGGCTGCGATCGACGTTTTCGACATGCAGCAGTTCAACCTTGATGGCGCGGGGGTGGGCAAGATGGACGTGGTCAGGCGCAACCTTGCCAGCCACGGCATCGCCGAGGGCGCCGTGGAGTTCGTGCAGGCGGATTCGCTCGCCTTGACACAGCGGGATGCGGACGCCCTCGTCCAGGACTTGGGCGCGTTCAACTTCTTCAGCGTCGATGGTTGCCACGAGGTCGTGCACACCGTGAACGATATCGAGTTCGCTATGTCGGTCACGGCCAACCATGGGATCATCGCAGTCGACGACTACACCAATCCCAATTGGCCAGGTGTGCAGGAGGCGATCGCGCGCATGTACCTGATGCGCGATTTCGCCTTCGTGCCGCTGGTTGTCACCTGCAACAAGCTGCTGCTTGCATCCTATTCCTACCACGCGAGATACCTGAAGGCGGTCGAGGTTTATTTGAAGGCCGCCCACCCCGATACGCGAATGAAGCGGGTGCGGCGGTTCGGATACGAGACGCTGACGGTGCAGCCAAATTTGCAGCGATGGGTTGACCTAGTGGCCGGGAATCCTCGCTGATCGGGTCTTCATTGTTGCTGCCAAGACAGACCGACGATCTCTCGAGAAAAAAGCGAAAGGCGTTGCAGCAAAAAAAGAACCTCGAATTGAGACATGCATCATGCCAGCAATGAAACTCTTGGTGACGGGAAACTGCCAGGCCCGACCCCTGATGAACTTGATGTGTGGGACGGGGTTGTTCGAGCCGCTTGATCCGATCATCCTGCACTTGGCCGATCCGGGCCATTCAAAAAAATACGAAGAAAGTCTTCAAGAGGCAGACCTGATTGTTGCCCAAAAGACCGACCCGAAATTCCGGGTCAAAGTCTTGTCCTCCGAGAATATCAATGAACTCTATAGTGGCAAGACCGTCATCTGGCCGAATATCTTCTTCTCCGGTCAGCAGCCTTTCCTCCGCTATTTCACCCATCGGGTTCAGGGCCGGCTTCTTGGTCCTTTCGATGCCTCGCACGATCTGCGGATTTTCGGTGACTGGCTGTCGGCCCGGAAGGGAATGGCCGGCCTAATCCCCAGAGATTCCGGGGACTATATCGCAGCTGTCCGCCGGTTGTCTCTGGACAGCCTGAGACGTCGGGAAGAAGGTTGCGGGGTCATTGTCTCCGATTTGATCGAAGCCAACCCCTCGGTGCCGCTTTTCTTCACCTTCAATCATCCCTCGAGGTTCCTGCTCGCGAAGGCGGCCGAGAGGCTCCTGGCCCGTCTGTCGATCGAGGGAGCCGTAGTCACTGAGGGAGATGGCGAGCCGCTGGCCGCTTATCGCGTGCCGTCGACCTGGATGACGGATGACCTCGGCGACCGATACCGCGGCCGGGCGGTCGTCTTGAAACCTGGCGGCGGTGTCGACCTCGGCGCGTTCAGGGAGTTCGACGCCGATGAGTTGCGCGCCGAATTCTTTCGCTGCTATGACCATCAGGCGGCCGTGCTGGATCCGTCGGATATCCGGGTCACCCCAAGTTACCCCGGGTTCGACCTCGACGGCCCGATGTCCCGTTAGAACGGACCGGAGGTTTTCCGTGCTCACCCGGATGATCGGATACTGGGATACCCGTCCGTGGCCTGACGACATCCGGGAAGTGAATGAGACTTGGCACGTTCACGGTCCTGAGGACATCACGGTCTATGACAGGGCCGAGGCCATTGACTTCATCAGCAAGGTCTACGGCCAACGTGAAGTCGATGCCTTTGCGGCCTGCAATGTGCCAGCCATGCAATCCGACCTGTTCCGCCTGCTGGAGATCGTCGCGCTCGGCGGCTTTTATGCGGACATGAGCATCGGGCTATTGCGGCGACCCGACGAGTTCCTGAGTCCCGGCGCCGACCTCGTGCTTTACCGTCGATGGCATGGGCGCATCGTCAACAACCTGTTCTCTGCCGAAGCCGGCAACGCCGTCTTGGCCGAGATCCTGGCGCGAGTGCTGCGGAACATCGAGGCCCGGATCGCGAATGACGTCTGGCATGTCACTGGGCCTAAGGTCTGGAACGAGGTCACCGATACCGGCCGCCTGACCGAGGGGATCAGGGTGGTCGAACATGCCGCCATCGCCGGCAAGACTGTCGTGTTCAACCAGGACCTGTTCCACAAGAAGGACGGCCGTCACTGGTCCGACGTCCAGCGGAGCCAGTCGATCTATCGCAACTGACGCGCGCCGTCGCAACGGGCGGGGCCGTCACGGCGCATCGGGTTTCAGCTGCAGCAGGAAGCGCCGCAAGGCCGGGCGTTCCTCAGGGTGCATGTCGGGCATGATCAGCTTGGCCATGTCGATCTGGCGTTGGTTGAGGCCGGAATTCGCGGCCCGGGCCGCTGTCAGGCGCGAGGTGTCGTCCACCGCGAGCTTCGCCCACTCTGCGAAGTTCATGAGGTACTGCATTTGCCCCTCACGGATGGTCTCGAAACGGACGCGATCGAACCTGGTACCAAACCTCTGTTGCCAGGGTGCCGCGACGCCGTCCCAGTCGAGATTGCCTTGCCGGACGGCCACGTCGAATTCGCCGAACGGCGTCGGCTCACGCAGCTTCGAGATCCAGTCGCCGTAGGCAGACCGAATCAGGCTTTCAACGTCCCTCGTGTACAGCCTGACCCTGACCGAGTGCTGGGCCAGCGCGTCGGCGAAAGCGGCCGAAATCGCATCGCTGGCGGGATAAAGCCCCCCCTGGATCTGGACAAGCTGCCCGGTGGGATGACCCGGCGTGTTGCCGAGGAGGTTCTCGTCGGACCAGACGACATGCCGTCCAGGCAGCCCTTCCACGAACCCTTGAACGAGCCGGGCCATCTCCGAGACCAGCGCGGGATCGACCGGGTTTCCTCGATCGAGCGCCACCAGCATCCGGTTGCGCAGATGTGTGTAGGTCGTCCGGAAGGTGCCGTAGTCATGCACGGGGTTGTGGATCGACAGCAGAACCGGATCCTCGGCAAGACGGGACCGGATGCCGGTCTCGCGCAAAAGGATGATCTGAATGGCGGTCGTCGCTGTCTTGTGGGCGCCTATGTGAAGGAATATGTCCTTCATAATTAATGATTTGCCAACCTCGCCTTCGTACGGCTCCGCACGAGGGACATGTCAAGACAATTGGCGTCCCGCAACAGTTCCGCGAACTCGGGACTGATGATCTCGGACCCGAGGCCGCGCGACTGGTTCGCCCGGACGTCAGTTGCGCCGAAGCCGCGCGACTCCCCGGAATACAACCTTGCCAGGTCGGCCATCGCTGCCCCGAGATCGCTCACCAGCCCCACGACGCTAAGCTGGCGGATCGCCGCCTGAGCCCGTTCCAGTTCCGTCCCCGCGCCCGGCACCATGCTGGCCAGCCGGTGGGTCTGGAAGTTGCGGCATTGCCGGTCCCCCGGCCTGTCCAGCCGCGCGCGCACGTAGCCCTCGAAGTCCAGCTCCTTGGCGAGACGGGCGCCCCAGGTGTCCGCGGCCTGGGTGCGCTCGAAGCGGTAGGCCGACCGGATGCGCTCAATCGGGTCGCGCAGCAGCAGGAAGGAGATCACCCGCACCCCCTCCACCCGGGGCAGCGGCCCGACCATCGTGTGCGAGGAATAGGCAACGGCCTCAGGGGTCTCGCGGATCCAGTCCTCCACCAGCGCGGTGTTGTTGCCGCCCCGCACGGGAAACTCGCGCGTGACCCAGCGGTCGCCGAAGTTCCGCTTCAGGATCGCATCGACCGACGTGCCCGCGTTCTTGAACAGGTGGTAGTGCAGGATGATGGTGCGTTCGTCCGCCAAGCTTCTCCGGCCCTTACATCGCTCCGAACAGGTCCACGGCCTCGAAGGCGGCCTTTATCTTGAGGCGTCCGGCCTCGAAGGAGAAGCGGTCCGCCGCGTAGGCCCGGGCGGCCTTCGACATCGCCGTCCAGAGCTTGTCATCCTCAGATAGGCGGAGGATCGCATCCGCCCAGTCCTGCGGGGTTTCCACGATGATGCTGTCATGGCCGCTGCGCAGGCCGATCCCCTCCGCCGCGACCGGGGTCAGGATGGTGGGGATCCCGTGCGCCAGCGCGCTCAGCACCTTGCCCTTGATGCCGGCCCCCGACAGCAGCGGCGCGATGAAGATGCGGTGGCGGTCGTAGGCGTCCGACACCTCCTCGATGAAGCCGGCGGGGTCGACCATGTCCGAGGCCAGCGCCTTAATGTCGGCGCCCATGCCCGAGCCGTAGATGGACAGGTGGGCGTCGGTGCCCTCCAGCATCGGCATCACCTCGGTGCAGAACCAGATGACCCCCTCGGCGTTCGGCGGGTGGCCGTAGTTGCCGAGGAAGGACATCCCCTTGCGCCCCTTGAGCGCGGGCACCTTCTCGGGGATCTCGACCACCCAGGGGCAGGTCATCACCCGCGCCTGCCCGTCGGTGTGCGACAGGATCACCGAATGCTCGACCTCGTTGTAGCTGAGCACGAGGTCGGCGGCGCGCATCATCTCCAGTTCTTTCTCACGCACCTGCCGCACGGCGGCGATCCTGGCCGGGTCCTTACTGCCGAGCGCGCTGCGCAGCTCGCGCAGGAAATGCAGGTCGGCGTTGTTGAGGATGATCTTCGCCTCGGGCGCCCAGCGGCGGATGTGCGGGATCGTCTCCTGCGCGACGTAGTAGCGGGTGATGTAGACCGCGTCGAACTCGGCCGCGCGCTTTTCGAGGAACTCGGCGACCGACAGGTAGAAGGGCGCGCGGATCACCTCGACGCCGGAGCGTTCGAGCTCCTCGGTGTAGCTGCCGAGGTGCGCCAGGTTCTGCGGCAGGAAGGTCACCTTGTAGCCCAGCGACTGCACCAGCTCGATCTCGCGGCGCGCGGCGTAGGAGCCGGCGTCGCGGTCCTCGCGCGGGATGCCGTAGTCGATGAACAGCACCCGCCCGACGATGCCGCGGTCCTTTTCCAGGTCGGGCTGCTGGCCTTCCTTGCCGAAGCCCGCATAGGCCCGCGCCCAGCGGCGCTTGAACTTGGGCCGGTTCACCTCCTGGTAGCGCTTGAAGCCGCTGGAGGTGTCGGTGCCGCTGGTCATCCCCTCGAAGTGGTAGACCACCGAGGACGGCACGAACCAGGTCGTGAAGCCCGCCTCGCGGACCTTGAAGGCAAGGTCGGTGTCCTCGAAATACATCGGTTCGAGGTAGTCCGACAGGCCGCCGACATGGTCCCAGATCGCGCGGGTGGTCATCAGGGCGGCGCCCGACAGGTAGTCGGCCTGCCGGGCATAGCAGAAGCGCGGATCCCAGGGGTTGGCGCGGTGGCCGTAGTTCCACGGGTTGCCGCTGCCCCAGACGATGCCGCCCGCGTCCTGCAGGGAGCCGTCGGGGTAGAGCAGCTTGGAGCCCACGAGGCCCACGTTCTCGAACCGCTCGAAGGCGTCGATCAGGGCGTCGAGCCAGCCCACGGTCGGCTCGGTGTCGTTGTTCAGGAGCACCACGTATTCGCCCCGCGACGCGGCCACGCCGGCATTGCAGGCGCGGATGAAGCGCTGCGCCTCGGTGTTGCGCACCACGCGGATGCCCGAGACAATGGTCTCCAGCTCGGCGGTCTCGTCGGTCGAGGCGTCGTCGACGACGATCACCTCGAAGCTGGCCCGGTTGTGCGCGACCAGCAGCGCGCAGAGCCCGTAGTAGGTGACCTCCACCTTGTTGTGGGCGGGGATCACCACGCTGACCTTGGGGTCCTCGACCTCGGGGAAGGCGATGGGTTTCAGCTTGAGGGTGTCGAAGGTCCGGTCGAGGGTCTGGATGGCGGTCGAGAGCGACGCCGGGTCGAGCCCCGGGACCGGGTGGTCGAGGTGCGCGCGCAGGCCCCGGTAGCGGTGGTTGGCGCGCACCGTCAGGTCGGTCGGGAAGGGGGCGCGGGATTCGCGCGACAGCACCTCGGCGGGCGTCAACATACGGGGCGCGAGGACCGGCAGGGTCAGGAACACCTGGCTGCCCGACAGGTCGCGGACCGAGACGGTCACGATCTCGCCGCGCATCAGCGCCGTGGGCAGCCGCACGAAGGTGTCGTCGGTGCGGATCTCGATCCGGTCGACCGGGGCGCCGTCGACATGCAGCAGCGCCGTCATCGGCGCGCGGGCCTTCAGAACGAGGGAATGGCCGTAGTCGTCGACGAGGGTCAGCTCGTTCTGCTCCGGCCCGAAGATGTCCAGCTGCTCGTCGCCGAGGCTGAGCGCCAGAGGCGCGTCGTTCGGGGACAGGAACGGCGTAACCGGGGCCCGGAACCAGGCGCCGCCGGCACCGTCACCGACGGACCGGTGCCGCGGCCGCATCCGCCCCCGGCCGATGTTGCCGGCGATGACCTCGGCGTTGGCGATGAAGACATAGGGATCGTCCTGGCTGCCGTCGGACCGGTAGCCGAGGTGCCGGACCGCCATCGTCACGGTGACCTCGGTGTCGCGGAACGGCGAGGCCAGCGACACCTGCTGGTAGCCCGCCGGCGACTGGCCGCCGCCGAAGGCCGGGTCGAAGCGGACCTCCACGGTCTCGGCCTTGCCGCCCGGGCCGGGGTCGAAGCGCACGACCAGCGCCACGTCGCAGCGGTGCGCGGCGACCAGCGCCTCGAACCGGCCGGGGCCGACGCCGGCGGGGATCACGATCGGCACGTCGATCCCGATCAGGTGCGGCTCGTCCACGCCGTCGACGCGCATCTGCAGCGTGCGGCCGTTGTCCACCGCCCAGTCGGGCAGGGCGTTCACATAGGCTTCCGAGCCGAAGGCCACCGGCGTTCCGTCGAACAGCTGTTCGTCCAGCGGCGCGCCGTCCTCGGGGTAGACGAAGGCCTTGCGGAACGGCAGGTCGGCGGGCCAGGCCACGTCGTCGTCCATCACCTCGAGCGGCACGGGCCGCCCCCCGCACACCACGCCGAGCCCGTCGGCGAGGGCCGTCGGCGCGGCATGGATGAACAGGTCGCCCTGCGAGAGAATTGCGCTTTCTACGAGGTCGGTGAGGGTCATGAAATCGTCTTTTCGGTTCTGAATGCCGCGTCGTTGGACCGGACCGAGGCCCCTGTGTCAAGCCCCGGCGCCGCCCGGCTGCGGTCGCCCGGCGGCGATCGGCGCGCTGCCTGTCGGCAAACGGGAAACGCGCTGGACTGCCCATGTTTTGGGCAGCCCCAAGCCGGCCGGCCAGCATCGCGCTTCGCCCTGGCCCGGGCCGGCGATTGCGCCCGCGCGCCGGGGGCCCTAGCACGGGTCCGTCGATACCGGAGGACCCCATGACCGACTTGCCGCACCTGTTCCGACCGCTTGCCCTGCGAGGGATCGAGACCCGCAACCGCGTCGTGATCTCGCCGATGTGCCAGTATTCCGCCCATGAGGGGCACCTCGAGGACTGGCACCTGGTGCACCTCGGCCGCTTCGCCATCGGCGGCGCCGGGATCGTGTTCACCGAGGCGACGGCGGTGCAGAAGGGCGGCCGCATCACCCATGGCTGCCCCGGCCTCTGGACCGACAGCCAGATCCCCGGCCACGCCCGCGTCGCGCAGTTCGCGCTGCGCCACGGCGCGATCCCGGCGCTGCAGCTGGGACACGCCGGGCGCAAGGCGGGGATGCAGCGGCCCTGGTTCGGAAACGGCCCCCTCGGGCCCGACGACCTCGCGCGCGGGGACATGCCCTGGACGCCGGTCGGCCCCTCGGCCCTGCCGGTCGCCGAGGGCTGGCCGGTGCCCCATGCCCTGACCCCGGCCGAGATCGTCACGCTGGTCGACGACTACGCCGCCGCCGCCCGCCGCGCGCGGGAGGCCGGCTACCGCATCGTCGAGATCCACGGCGCCCACGGCTACCTGGTGCACAGCTTCCTGTCGCCCTTGTCCAACACCCGCGGCGACGCCTATGGCGGCGACCTCAGGGGCCGGATGCGGCTGGCGCTCGAGATCGCCGAGGCGGTGCGCGCGGCCTGGCCCGAGGACCTGCCGCTGTTCTTCCGCACCTCGGCGGTCGACGGGCCGCCCGAGGGCTGGTCGCTCGACGACACCGTGGTTCTGGCCCGCGAGCTGAAGGCGCGGGGCGTCGACGTGGTCGACTGCTCGTCGGGCGGGATCGCCGGGGCCGCGACCGCCAGCGCCGGGCAGAAGCGCAAGCCGGGCTTCCAGGTGCCCTATGCCGAGCGGGTGCGCCGCGAGGTGGGGCTGCCGACCATGGCGGTGGGCCTGATCACCCACCCGGTGCAGGCCGAGGCGATCCTGGCCGGGGGCCGCGCCGACCTGATCGCCATCGCGCGCGAGGCGCTGGCCGACCCGATGTGGGCGCTGCACGCCGCCCGCGTGCTGGGGCACGACACCGGCTATGCCGACTGGCCGCAGCAGTCGGGCTGGTGGCTCGCCCTGCGCGACAGGACGTCCGAGTTCTACGACCCCGCCGCGCCCGCCGACTGACGGCGATTGACGCCCGACAATGCGCCCGCCCCGGCCCCGGCCGAGGATCCCGCCAACACGGCCGGTAGCACGGGAGGCGCAAGGGCGATGACGGACCGGATCCTGGTGGCGACCGACGGGTCGGAGGCGGCGGCGCGGGCGGTGGCCTGCGCGGCCGACCTGTCCGGCCGGCTCGGCCGCGGGCTGAGCATCGTGCATGTGCAGCTGCATGGCCGCCCCCTGGCCGAGCTGGCCCGGCTGGCCGATGTCGAGCACCTGCTCGACCAGATGGCCGCGCGGGAGCGGTTTCGCCCCCGCCCGGCGGGGCCGGGGCCCGACCCGGTCGAGGACGACGAGGCGGACGAGATCGCGCGCACCACCGTGGTCGCGGTGATCGGGGAGCAGATCCTTGCCCGGGCGCGCAGCGACGCCGAGGACGCCGGGGCGATCGACATCCGCACCGAGGCCTGCGCCGGCGACACCGCCGACGAGATCCTCGACATGGCCGAGGCCGAGGGCGCGGGCATGATCGTGCTGGGCCGGCGCGGGCTGGGGCGGCTGCGCGAGCTGGTGCTGGGCAGCGTCACGCAGAAGGTGCTCCACGCGACCGACGCCACGGTCGTGGTGGTGAGCTGAGGGCCCGCCGTGACCGATGACCGCTTTGCCGACCGCGCCGAGGCCGGCCGCCGCCTGCTGGCGCGGCTGCCGTCGCTGGACCCCGGCGCGACCGTGGTGATCGCGCTGCCCCGCGGTGGCGTGCCGGTGGCCCAACCCATCGCGGCGGCTCTGGGCGTGCCGCTCGACGTGGTCCAGGTGCGCAAGGTCGGCCTGCCCGGCCACCGCGAGCTGGCCGTCGCCGCCGTCACCGACGGGGCCGCGCCGGCGCTGGCCATCAACACCGGGATCGCGCGCCGGGCCGGGCTGTCCGAGGCCGACATCCGCGCGCTCGCCGAGCCCGAACTGGCCGAGATCGACCGGCGGCGCCGGCTCTGGCACGGCGCGCGGCCGCCGGTGCCGCTGCGGGGCAAGACCGTGGTGGTGGTGGACGACGGCATCGCCACCGGGGCCACGATGCGCGCGGCGCTCGACCGGCTCCGGGCCGAGGGGGCGGCGCGGCTGATCCTCGCCGTGCCGGTCGCGGCGGCCGACACGCTGGCCGATCTCGCGCCGCGGGTGGATGCGGTGGTCTGCCTTGCGACGCCCGAGCCGTTCCACGCCGTGGGCGCCCATTACGCGGATTTCCGGCAGGTCACGGACGCCGAGGTCGCCGCCGCGCTGTCGGTCTGAGCCGCCGCGCCGGGCCGCCTTCGCGCGCCTCAGCGCCCGGCGCCGCCCGCCGCCTGCGCCAGCGTCTCGACGGTCAGCCCGTCGCCGAGCTCGGGCTCCCCGGCCTCCTCGGCCAGGTCCTCGATGCTGCGGATCGCGACCAGGTCGGGGCGCAGGATCTCGAGGATGCCGTCGTCGGCCAGCGCATGGAAGGCACGGCTGACCGATTCGGGCCGGGCGCCCAGCAGGTGCGCGAGGTCGGGCCGCCCGATCGGGATGCGGATGGTCAGCCGCCCGTCGGCATCGCCGAACAGGTGCCCGACGTTCCGGTAGCGCGTGCACAGCATCAGCAGGAACCCCGCCAGCCGCCCCCGCACCTTGGGCGTGGCCAGCACGACCATCCAGTCGCGGGCGCGGTCCAGCTCGGTCAGGAAATGCAGCAGGACCAGCCGGTCCAGTTCCGGGAACCGCGCCAGCAGCGCCTCGAAGCGGGCGCGCTGGAACACGCAGACCTCGCTGTCGGCGGCGGCCTCGATGGCGAAGGGCGACGGCCCGTCGTAGACCCGGCCGAACATGTCGCCGGCCACCAGCAGGCCCACGACATGCTGGCGCCCGTCGGGCAGGGTTTTCTGCATCCGCAGGATGCCGTCGATCACGTAGCCGACCATCTCGTTGGTGTCGCCCACCTCGGTCACCAGCTGCCCCTGGGCGAACCGCCTGATCCGGCAGATGGTCTTCAGCTCGGCCCGGATCTCGTCGGGCAGGTCCGCGATCTCGGGAATCGTGGCCAGCGCATCCGCCGCGCCGTGTCCGCTGTCGTTCCGCATCGCGGTTCTCCCTGCCTGTCGGTCCGGCGCCGCGCGACCCCCGCGGCACGCCCGCGATGGGTCGGGGCGACGGTCCGGCCGCGGGATGCAGGATGCAGGAGCCCCCGCCGGTCCGTCCAGCCTTTCGTCGCCACCTTGAGCGAGATCAATGCCGTTGCACGCCAAAAGATTAAAACTCCGATTATTGACCATGCCCAATGTGGGAAATGCAATGAAAAACCCGCAAGTCCCGAATCCCTCGTCGGGCGGCGCCTGTGCGCCGGCCTGCCGTGGGGTGGGCCGCGGGTGCATCGGGGGGCAGGTCAGGCGGGATCCCCGGCCCGGGCGCACGCTGCACGCCCGGCCGGCGGGGGCCGTTCGGCGGAGGGAGACCGAAACCGGCGGCTGACACCCGCGCGCGCAAGGGGAGGACGCGACCGTGACACTGCCATTCGAGACCACGACCCGCATCGACCTGTGTGCCGGCTGCCCGCTGCGCAGCCGTCGCCTGTGCCGGGTGATCCGGGCCACCTCCTTCGGGAACGGGGCGGGCGGGCCGCGCCTGCGCCGGCTGCCGCAGGATCGCACCCTGCAGGAAGAGGGCGGCGCGCCCAACCTCACCGGGGTGCTGCGCCGGGGCTACCTGCGGGCCGAGCGGATGATGCCGGATGGCCGGCGCAGCATCCTCGGGCTGCTGGTGCCCGGCGATCTCGTGGGCGACTGGGCGGGGGCGGCGGGATCCTGCTCGCTCGCCGCGGCGACGGATGTCGAGATCTGCGCCATCGACCCGCGCCTCGCGCGGCGCGTCGCCGACGAGGACGCGGCGCTCCGCATCGAGATCCTGCACGCCACCGCCGCGCAGACCGCCCGCCAGCTCGAGATGGTCTGGCGCCGCGGCGCGCTGACCAGCCGCGAACGGATCATCGCCTTCCTCGTCATGGCGGCCGAGATCATGCCGGTCGCGCCGCAGGGCGACGGCAGCCTCGTCCTCACCATCCCGATCTCGCGCCGGGACTGGGCCGACCTGACCAACACCACCGTCGAGACCATCTGCCGGACGCTGGGCTATCTCGCCGACAAGGACATGGTCCGGCCCGAGGGGCCCGGCCGCTACCATGTGCGCGACCTCGACGTGCTGTGCCGGCTGGCCGGGCTCGACCCCGAGCACGACCGCGTGGCCCCCGGGCACGATGCCCCGGCGCCGGGGCCGGGGGACCGGCCGGCGCTGCGGCTCTGCCACGGCTGACCGGCGCCGGGCCCGCGGCGGGCCTTCCGGTTGCGCGGCGTCAATGTCCCCGGCGGGATGCGCCGTAGCCTTGTCGGTGTGCGCCAGTCGCAGCGCAGGGAGGACCGAGATGGGGGACCGCGAGCTGGAGCGCGACATCCGCGACGAACTGGACCTCGAGCCCGGCGTCGACGCCACCGCCGTCGCCATCGAGGTGGAGGACGGGGTCGTCACCCTGACGGGCCGCGTGCCGTCGCTCGCCGTCCACGACAGCCTGATCGGGATCGTCGAGTCGCTGCGCGATGTCCGCGCCATCGACGACCGGGTCGCGGTCCGGCCGCAGCCCCCCGAGGCCGTGGGCGATGCGGAGCTGGCCCGCCGGGTGCGGCTGCTGCTGGGCTGGATCGCCGGCCTGCCGCCCGAGGCCGTCCGCGTCGCCGTGGTGCAGGGCCGGGTGACGCTCGAGGGCACGCTCGGCTGGCGGCACCAGTCCGACGCGGCCGAGCGCGCGGTGCGGCAGCTGGCGGGCGTGACCGGCCTCGACAACGCCCTGCGCCTCACCCCCGCGGTCGCGCCGGATGACGTCTCGGCCCGGATCCTGCGGGCGTTGCAGCGCGACGCGGAGCTGGACGCAAGCCGCATCCGCGTGCGGGTGGAGGGCAGCCGCGTGATCCTGGAGGGGCGGGTCCGCTACCTCGGCGAGCGCCAGAGCGCCGAGCGCGCCGCCTGGGCCGTGCCCGGCGTGACCGAGGTGATCGACCGCCTGACCATCGCCTGATGAGGGGCGTTTGCCCGTCGCCGCCCCGTGCCCTATCCGTCGCCCTCCGCCGCCGGGCGCCCGTGCACGGCGGCGCAGTCGGCCTCGCGGCCCCGGACGACGCGCAGCCCGGCCAGCGGCCCCTGCGTTTCGGTGACCACGGTGCATTGCCGCTCGGGCTCGTCCTCCTCGTGGTAGAAGATCACGACCCAGTCCCGCGTCCGGCCCAGCTCGTGCGCGCGGGCGGTGTTGGAGTGCAGCAGCGTCAGGTGCCACGGCCCGCGGCGCGCGTGCAGGATCGGCAGCCACGCCTCGCCCGTGGGGTTGAACCGGCGCGGCGCGATGCGGCGCAGCTCCCCGGCCTCGGCCTTGCGGCGGTAGAGCGCGTCGGCCTCCAGCAGCAGGTCCACCGGCGGCTCGGGCCGGTGCCCGGGGCGCGGCCGCGCGCGGGGCAGACGGGCCAGCCGCTGGGCCAGCGCGGCGAGGATCGCCGCCCGCCGCCGCGGCCCCAGCCCGGGCACCTCGGCGTCGCCCAGCCGGAGCGCGGCCTCCAGCTCCTCCAGCGTGTCGCCGTCCAGCGCGTCGGCCAGCCGATGCGCCAGCACCGGCCCGATCCCCGGCACGGTGGCGAACAGGCGCTCGGGGGTCAGCTCGCCCTCCAGCCGGTCGAGCTGGCGCCAGCGCCCGGTGGTCAGCATCTCGGCGATGGCGGCGGCGATGCCGCGCCCGATGCCGCGCAGCCGGATCAGCGCCTCGGTCCCGCCCGTGCCCCAGATCTCGGCCAGCGGGCGGTCCAGCGCGGCGATCTCGGCGGCGGCGGCGCGGTAGGCGCGGACGCGGAACCCGTCGGCGCCCTGCTGCTCCAGCAGGTCGGCATAGCGCGCAAGCCGCGCGCCGATGCGGGCGTTGTCCTCGATCCGCTGGGGTGGTGGCTGGTCCGACGCGGGCATCCCGACCCCTCTTCCGGCGCGGGGGCGCCTGCGGCGAGGCTCCTCCGCCCCGCGCGGCGCCGCATTGACGGGGGTCAACGGCCCGTCCCGCCGACCGGCGCCGGGGCGTCCCGCCGCCTTGCGCGCCGGGCCCGACATGCGTATATGCGCCCCGACCGACAGATGAGATGACCGATGGCCAACCCGTTCCAGTTCCTCCAGCAGACCCGCGCCGAGATCGCCAAGGTGGTGTGGCCCACCCGCCGCGAGGTGCTGGTGACGACGGCGATGGTGTTCCTGATGGCCATCGTCTTCGCGATCTTCTTCTTCTTCATCGACTGGCTGATCCGGACCGGGCTGGAACTGATCCTCACGGTCTTCGGCTGACGGCCGCCGCCCCTTGATTTTCCGGGGGCAGGACGGTAAGGCCCGGAACAATTCCCCGAAATGATGGCGTGCATCGAGTCGAGATGCACGCTGTTTGTTTTTCGGGGGGCCCGCTCAGGGCACTGAACTGAAACGGAAATATCGTCCACCGCAGGGTGGCCGGGCAAGGAACGGGATCACGATGGCGAAGCGGTGGTATTCGGTCAGCGTCCTTTCTAACTTCGAGAAGCGGATCGCCGAGCAGATCCGGACGGCCGTGGCCGAGAAGGGTCTCGAAGAGGTCATCGAGGAGGTCCTGGTCCCCGAGGAGGACGTGATCGAGATCCGTCGCGGCAAGAAGGTCACCGTGCCGCGCCGCTTCATGCCGGGCTACGTGCTGGTGCGGATGGAGATGACCGACCAGGCCTACCACGCCATCAACTCGATCCCGCGCGTCACCGGCTTCCTCGGTCCGCAGGGCCGGCCGATGCCGATGCGCGACGAGGAGGTCAACGCGATCCTGAACCGCGTCGAGGAGGGCGAGGCGCAGCCCCGCTCCACGATCACGTTCGAGATCGGCGAGAAGGTCAAGGTCAACGACGGCCCGTTCGAGGATTTCGACGGCATGGTCGAGGAGGTCGACGAGGACCACCAGCGCCTCAAGGTCTCGGTCTCGATCTTCGGCCGCGCGACCCCGGTGGAGCTGGAGTTCACGCAGGTGTCCAAGCAAGGCTGACGCGGGGCCGGCGCCCCGCCGCGCGGCGGTATCGAACGGCACCCCGGCGGGTGCCGTTTTTCGTGGAACAGGGCAGATCGGCAGGGCAGGGCGGCGCATGGCGGGCGGGCAGGACGGGGCGAAAGCGGCGCGGCCGGCGCTCTGGGCCGACGCCGGCTGGCGGGCGGTCGCCGCGGCGTTCCTGTTCAACGGGCTCCTGTTCGGGGTCTGGGCCTCGCGGGTGCCCGCCTTCAAGGCGCGCTTCGACCTCGATCCGGCCGCGCTGGGGCTGCTGCTGCTGGCGCTGGCGGGCGGTGCGATAGCGAGTTTCCCGGTCGCCGGCATCCTGTCCGAGAAATGGGGTGCCGAGCGGCTGGCGCTGCGCTGTGCGCTGGCCTACGGCCCGGCGCTGATGCTGGTGGCGCTGGCGCCCTCGCCGCTGTGGCTGGGGGTGGCGCTGGCGGTGTTCGGGGCCTTCCACGGCGCGATGGACGTGGCCATGAACGGCTGGGCCGCCCGGGTCGAGCGCGGGCTGGGGCGCAGCACGATGTCGATCTTCCACGCCATGTACAGCCTGGGCGCCGGCCTCGGCGCGGCCAGCGGCTACGGCGCGGGGCTGGCCGGCCTGCCGCCCGCCGTGCATTTCGCGGCCGTGGCGGCGGGTGGCGCCGCGCTGTGCCTCGCCGTGATCCTGCGCGGCATGAAGGGCGTGGCCGCGCCCGCGCCCGCCGCCGGGGCGGCGCCGCTGCTGGCCTGGCCGTCCGGGGCGCTGGTGCTGGTGGGGCTGGTCGCCTTCGCCTCGTCGGTGGGCGAGGGCGCGATGGCGGACTGGAGCGCGGTCTACCTCGCCACCGCGATCGGCGCGACCGAGGCGCAGGCGGCGCTGGGCTACGCCGCGTTCAGCGCCACCATGGTCCTGACCCGGCTGGCCGGCGGGGCGCTGGTGACGCGCTTCGGCCCGGTCGCGGTGACGCGGGCCAGCGGCGCGACGGCGGCGGCCGGGATGACGCTGGCGCTGACGGCGCCGGGCCTCGGCGCGGCGCTGGCGGGCTTCGCGCTGGTGGGGGTGGGCTATGCCGTCCTGATGCCGCTGGTGTTCTCGCGCGCCGCCAACGACCCGGTGATGCGGCCGGGCCCCGCGCTGGCCAGCGTGGCGACGCTGGGCTACGGCGGGATGCTGGTGGGCCCCGCGGTGGTGGGCTTCATCGCCCAGGCCACCAGCCTGCCCGTCGCCTTCGCCGGCCTTGCGCTGCTGGCGCTGCTGCCGGTGGCGCTGGGGCACCGGATGGCCACGCCACCCTACCGCCCGGGCGGGCGCTAGGCCGCCCCGGCCGCGCCTTGCCCCTTGCAAATTCCGGCGCGGACCTCTAGAGCGCCGCAATCGTCCCCGGACGACATCGCCCGGTGGGAGGCGAGGGGCTCGCGAGTCCCGGACCGGACCACCTCAACGCAAGGCCAAGGGGCGCGCCCCGTGGCTGTTGGCAGAAAGGAGATGGCCAGATGGCCAAGAAAGTTGCTGGACGGATGAAGCTCCAGGTCAAGGCAGGCCAGGCGACCCCGTCGCCGCCGGTCGGCCCCGCCCTGGGTCAGCGCGGCATCAACATCATGGAGTTCTGCAAGGCGTTCAACGCCAAGACGCAGGACATGGAGCCCGGCGCCCCCGTGCCGACGCTCATCACCTACTATTCCGACAAGTCCTTCTCGATGGAGCTCAAGACGCCGCCGGCGTCCTGGTACCTCAAGCGGGCGGCCGGCCTGAAGCCGGTCGGCAAGCGGAACCGCCCCAAGGGCGCCGTCAAGCCGGGCCGCGAGACCATCGCGTCCATCACCCCCGCCCAGCTGCGCGAGATCGCCGAGGCCAAGATGAAGGACCTCAGCGCGAACGACGTGGAAGCGGCCATGCAGATCATCCTCGGCTCGGCGAAGTCGATGGGCATCGAGGTGAAAGGGTAAGTCATGGGTAAGATCGGAAAGCGCCTTACGGCCGCCCGCGCCGCCTTTGACGGCAAGAGCGAGATCAGCGTCGAGGAAGCCATCACGCTCATCAAGGCGAACGCCTCGGCCAAGTTCGACGAGACGATCGAGGTCGCGATGAACCTCGGCGTCGATCCGCGCCACGCCGACCAGATGGTCCGCGGCACGGTCAACCTGCCCAACGGCACCGGCAAGACGGTGCGCGTGGCGGTCTTCGCCCGCGGCGCCAAGGCCGACGAGGCCAAGGCGGCCGGGGCCGACATCGTCGGCGCCGAGGACCTGATGGAGACCATCCAGGGCGGCACGATCGATTTCGACCGCTGCATCGCCACGCCCGACATGATGCCGATCGTCGGCCGTCTGGGCAAGGTTCTGGGCCCCCGCAACCTGATGCCGAACCCGAAGGTCGGCACGGTGACCATGGACGTCGCCGAGGCCGTCAAGGCGGCCAAGGGCGGCCAGGTCCAGTTCAAGGTCGAGAAGGCCGGGATCATCCACGCCGGCGTCGGCAAGGCCAGCTTCGACGACGCCAAGCTCGCCGAGAACATCCGTGCCTTCGTGGACGCGGTCAGCAAGGCCAAGCCGACGGGCGCCAAGGGCACCTACCTCAAGCGCGTGTCGCTGAGCTCGACCATGGGCCCCGGCGTCTCGGTCAGCCTCGACAGCGCGACCGGCAACGCCTGATCGGCCACCGGCCACGGCACTCCTGAGGGGGCGCGTCCGCAAGGGCGCGCCCCTTTCGCATCCGCCCGCCCCGGGGCGCCCGGCACACCGCCGCCGCAATTCCCTCCGATTTGTCACGATTCCGCCGGGTGCGGGGCGCAGTCCTCCAGCATTTGTTCATTCGGACAGCGAATCCTCGGAGCAACCGGGGGCTGGCGCGCCGTGGCGGCACAGGGCCGCGGTCGCGGGCATGCGCGTGAGGTACCGAGCAGATGCCGACGACGTTCAACGTGATCTTTCTGGGCGTGTTCCCGGATCTCGACACGGTCGAGGGCAACAACACGGCCGAGAACGCCGCCGCGCTGGTGGGGACCACGGTGGGCGGCTACGGCGATTCGCTGATCAACCGGGTCCAGGTCCTCAGCCCCGGGCCGCCGGCCACCGACTTCGACAGCGACGGCAACACCTACTACGACCAGAACGACCCGACGCCCGAGACCTTCCGCATCAACGGGGGCCCGACGCAGGGCTTCGATGCGTCGGTCGTGTACAACGCCACGATCACCTACCTCGACGGGACGACGGCGACGATCACCGCGGTCGTGTTCCAGGACACGGCCGGGCGGACCTACCTCGCGCCCGAGTTCGAGAACAACGCCGACCAGGCCGCGCTCGAGGCCAAGCCGCTGCTGTCGATCACCTTCAACAGCCTGGTGGGCGACACCTACGTCGGGATGACCGGCAACCGGGAGAACCTCGATTTCGTGCCGTGCTTCACCGCCGGCACGCGGCTGGCCACGCCGTCGGGCTGGCGCCTGATCGAAGCGATGGCCGTCGGCGACCGGGTGATGACGCAGGACCACGGCTTTCAACCGATCCGCTGGATCGGCCGCACCACCTGCCGGGCCGAGGGGGCGCTGGTGCCGGTCCGCATCTCCCGCGGCGCGCTGGGCCATGGCCTGCCCGACCGCGACCTGATGGTGTCGCCGCAGCACCGGATGCTGCTGCGGTCCCGCATCGCCGAGCGCCTGATCGGCCAGCGCGAGGTGCTGGTGCCCGCCAAGAAGCTGCTGGGCCTGCCGGGGATCGCCCTGGCCACCGACCTCGAGACGGTCACCTACCTGCACCTGCTGTTCGACCAGCACGAGATCCTTTTCGCCGAAGGCGCGCCGACCGAGTCGCTCCTGCCCGGCCCGCAGGCCATCGGGGCGCTCGGCCCCGAGGCCGAGGCCGAACTGCGCAGCCTTTTTCCCGACCTCGAGGCCATGGGCGTGCTGCCGGCCCGCCCGATCCCGCGGGGCCGCGCTCAGCGTCACCTGGTCGAACGCCACGGCCGCAACGGCAAGCCGCTGATCCAGTGATCGCCGGGCCGCGCGGCGCGGCGGGCGGAAAAAACCCTTGACGGGGCCTTGGCAAATCGCCGCCGACGGACTAGTCAGCAGACCTGCATCGGAGCGCGCGATTCGTCACGCGCTCCTTTGCGTTTCGTCCGAGACGGTGGGTCGGTCCCGCAAGGGCCCAGTAATTCCTGCCTGAGACGGGATCAGACCGAACAGCCAAGGGCTCGACCGTCGAGCGCCTGGTGGTCTTGGTTCCGTACGTGACGGACCAAAACCGCCGGAGCGATCCGGTCAATAGAGCCGGCGGGGCAACCCGCCAAACTGGAGTAAACCTGTGGATAGAGCCCAGAAAGAGAAAGTGGTCGAGGAACTCGGCCAGATCTTCGAAAGCTCTGGCGTCGTGGTGGTGGCACACTACCAGGGCCTCACGGTTGCCGAGATGCAGGACCTGCGCGCTCGCGTTCGCGACGTGGGCGGGGCCGTGCGTGTCGCCAAGAACAGGCTCGCCAAGATCGCCCTTGAAGGCACCGATGTCGCCGGCATCGCGGACCTTCTGACGGGCATGACCGTTCTCACCTATTCCGAAGATCCGGTCGCTGCCGCCAAGGCCGCGGACGATTACGCCAAGGCGAACGACAAGTTCGTGATCCTTGGCGGCGCGATGGGCGGAACGGTCCTGGATGCCGACGGTGTGAAGGCCGTCGCGAAGATGCCCTCGCGCGAAGAGCTCATCGCTCAGATCGTGTCGTGCATCGGCGCGCCTGCCTCGAACATCGCCGGTGCCATTGGCGCCCCTGCTTCGAACATCGCCTCCATCCTCACCACGATCGAGGAAAAGGCGGCGTAAGCACCCGATCGAGACCCGCCCCTTGCGGCGTTGGAATACACCCTTACATACGGAAGCTGAAAAATGGCTGATCTGAACAAACTCGCAGAAGAGATCGTCGGTCTGACCCTCCTCGAGGCGCAGGAACTGAAGACCATCCTCAAGGACAAGTACGGCATCGAGCCCGCCGCCGGCGGCGCCGTCATGATGGCCGCTGGCCCGGCTGCGGCCGCCCCGGCCGAGGAAGAGAAGACCGAGTTCGACGTCGTCCTGAAGAACGCCGGCCCGAACAAGATCAACGTGATCAAGGAAGTCCGCGCGATCACCGGCCTGGGCCTGAAAGAGGCCAAGGACCTGGTGGAAGCCGGCGGCAAGGTCAAGGAAGGCGTGTCCAAGGCGGAAGCCGAGGACATCAAGGGCAAGCTGGCCGCGGCCGGCGCCGAAGTCGACCTCGCCTGAGGACCTCTTCACGGCGCGCCTTCCCCGCGGGGGCGTGCCGACACGAACCAAGGCTGGGCCCGGAGCGATTCCGGGTCCAGCCGTCCGCGTCTTGGCAAGGGCCCCGGAACGGGGGGCGTTTTCCAAGGCGGTGGCAACGGGATCGGGATTTGCCGGTGGGACGGCAGACAGATTGATCCGTCACGTCTTGTTTCATGGTGCGGCTCCGCCGAGGTCCCGGCGGCGTGAGCGGCGCAGCGAAACACATTGAAAGGTGCCGACGAGCATGGCTCAGACCTACGCAGGCCAGAAACGCATCCGCAAATACTTCGGCAAGATCCGCGAAGTCCTCGAGATGCCGAACCTGATCGAGGTGCAGAAGTCGTCCTACGACCTGTTCCTGAACTCGGGCGACGGCGAAAAGCCCGCGGATGGCGAAGGCATCATGGGCGTGTTCCAGTCCGTCTTCCCGATCAAGGACTTCAACGAGACCGCCGTGCTGGAGTTCGTGAAATACGAGCTCGAGGCGCCGAAGTTCGACGTGGAAGAGTGCCAGCAGCGCGACCTGACCTACGCCGCGCCGCTCAAGGTCACGCTGCGCCTGATCGTGTTCGATGTCGACGAGGACACCGGCGCCAAGTCGGTGAAGGACATCAAGGAACAGGACGTGTTCATGGGCGACATGCCGCTCATGACGCCGAACGGCACCTTCATCGTGAACGGCACCGAGCGCGTCATCGTCAGCCAGATGCACCGCAGCCCGGGCGTGTTCTTCGACCATGACAAGGGCAAGACCCATTCCTCGGGCCGGCTCCTGTTCGCCTGCCGCATCATCCCCTACCGCGGCAGCTGGCTCGACTTCGAGTTCGACGCCAAGGACATCGTGTTCGCGCGCATCGACCGCCGCCGCAAGCTGCCGGTCACCACGCTGCTCTACGCGCTGGGGCTGGACCAGGAAGGCATCATGGATGCCTACTACGACACCGTCACCTTCAAGCTCGAGAAGAACAAGGGCTGGGTCACCAAGTTCTTCCCCGAGCGCGTGCGCGGCACTCGCCCGACCCATGACATCGTCGACGCCGCCACCGGCGAGGTGATCGCCGAGGCCGGCAAGAAGGTCACCCCGCGGGCGGTCAAGAAGCTGGTCGACGAGGGCAACGTCAAGGAGATCCTGGTTCCCTTCGACCAGATCGTCGGCCGCTTTGCCGCCAAGGACATCATCAACGAGGACACCGGCGCGATCTACGTCGAGGCCGGCGACGAGCTGACCTGGGAGATCGGCCGCGACGGCGAGGTCTCGGGCGGCACCCTCAAGGAGCTGCTGGACGCGGGCATCACCGAGATCCCGGTGCTCGACATCGACAACATCAACGTCGGCGCCTACATCCGCAACACCATGGCGATGGACAAGAACCTCAACCGGAAGACCGCGTTGATGGACATCTACCGCGTCATGCGCCCGGGCGAGCCGCCGACCGTCGAGGCCGCCTCCGTCCTGTTCGACCAGCTGTTCTTCGACAGCGAGCGCTACGACCTGTCGGCCGTGGGCCGGGTCAAGATGAACATGCGCCTCGACCTCGACGCCGCCGACACCCAGCGCACGCTGCGCAAGGAGGACATCATCGCCTGCGTCAAGGCGCTGGTGGAACTGCGCGACGGCAAGGGCGAGATCGACGACATCGACCACCTCGGCAACCGCCGGGTGCGGTCGGTCGGCGAGCTGATGGAGAACCAGTACCGCGTCGGCCTGCTGCGCATGGAGCGCGCGATCAAGGAGCGCATGTCGTCGGTCGAGATCGACACCGTCATGCCGCAGGACCTGATCAACGCCAAGCCGGCGGCGGCCTCGGTGCGTGAGTTCTTCGGCTCTTCGCAGCTGTCGCAGTTCATGGACCAGACCAACCCGCTGTCGGAAGTCACCCACAAGCGCCGCCTCTCGGCCCTCGGCCCTGGCGGCCTGACCCGCGAGCGCGCGGGCTTCGAGGTGCGCGACGTGCACCCGACCCACTACGGCCGGATGTGCCCGATCGAGACGCCGGAAGGCCCGAACATCGGCCTGATCAACTCGCTCGCCACCTTCGCGCGGGTGAACAAGTACGGCTTCATCGAGACCCCCTACCGCAAGGTGAAGGGCGCGCAGGTCACCGACGAGGTGGTCTACATGTCCGCCACCGAGGAAATGCGGCACACCGTGGCGCAGGCCAACGCGAACCTGACCGAGGCCGGCCAGTTCGTGAACGAGATGGTCAACACCCGGCAGGCCGGCGAATACACGCTGGCCCCGCGCGAGAGCGTCGACCTGATCGACGTGTCGCCCAAGCAGCTGGTGTCGGTCGCGGCCTCGCTGATCCCGTTCCTCGAGAACGACGACGCGAACCGCGCGCTGATGGGCTCGAACATGCAGCGGCAGGCCGTGCCGCTCCTGCAGGCCGACGCGCCCTTCGTGGGCACCGGCATCGAGCGCAAGGTCGCCATCGACTCAGGCGCCGCGATCCAGGCCCGCCGCGCGGGCATCGTCGACCAGGTCGACGCGCAGCGGATCGTGGTGCGCGCCACCGAGGATCTCGCCATGGGCGACGCCGGCGTGGACATCTACCGCCTGCGCAAGTTCCAGCGGTCGAACCAGAACACCTGCATCAACCAGAAGCCTCTGGTGAAGGTGGGCGACATGGTGGGCAAGGGCGAGGTCATCGCCGACGGCCCGTCGACCGACATGGGCGAGCTGGCGCTCGGCAAGAACGTGATCGTCGCGTTCATGCCGTGGAACGGCTACAACTACGAGGACTCGATCCTGATCTCCGAGCGCATCGCGCGTGACGACGTCTTCACCTCGATCCACATCGAGGAATTCGAGGTCGCCGCCCGCGACACCAAGCTCGGGCCCGAGGAAATCACCCGCGACATCCCCAACGTCGGCGAGGAAGCGCTGCGCAACCTCGACGAGGCGGGCATCGTCTACATTGGCGCCGAGGTCGGCCCGGGCGACATCCTCGTGGGCAAGATCACCCCCAAGGGCGAAAGCCCGATGACGCCGGAGGAGAAACTGCTCCGCGCGATCTTCGGTGAAAAGGCGTCGGACGTGCGCGACACCTCGCTGCGGCTGCCGCCCGGCGATTTCGGCACCGTCGTCGAAGTCCGGGTGTTCAACCGCCACGGCGTCGACAAGGACGAGCGCGCCCTGCAGATCGAGCGCGAGGAAGTGGAACGTCTGGCCCGTGACCGGGACGACGAGCTCGCCATCCTCGAGCGCAACATCTACGCCCGCCTCAAGACCCTGATCCTCGGCAAGACCGCGGTGAAGGGGCCGAAGGGCATCAAGGCCGGCTCCGAGATCACCGAGGAGCTCTTGGACACGCTCAGCCGTGGCCAGTGGTGGCAGCTCGCGCTCGGCGACGAAAAGGACGCCGCCGAGGTCGAGGCGCTGAACCAGCAGTTCGAGGCGCAGAAGCGCGCGCTGGATCACCGCTTCGAGGACAAGGTGGAGAAAGTCCGCCGCGGCGACGACCTGCCCCCCGGCGTGATGAAGATGGTCAAGGTCTTCATCGCGGTGAAGCGCAAGCTGCAGCCCGGCGACAAGATGGCCGGCCGCCACGGCAACAAGGGCGTGGTGTCCAAGGTCGTCCCGATGGAGGACATGCCGTTCCTCGAGGACGGCACCCCCGTCGACCTGGTGCTGAACCCGCTCGGCGTGCCGTCGCGGATGAACGTCGGCCAGATCCTCGAGACCCACATGGGCTGGGCCGCGCGCGGCCTGGGCCTGAAGATCGACGAGGCGCTGGACGAGTACCGCCGCTCGGGTGACATGACCCCCGTGCGCGAGGCGCTGCGCCTGGCCTACGGCGACGAGGTCTACGACGAGGCCTTCGGCGGCATGGACGAGGACATGGTGATCGAGGTGGCGGGCAACGTGACCCGCGGCGTTCCGATCGCCACGCCGGTCTTCGACGGCGCCAAGGAGGCCGACGTGAACGACGCGCTGATGCGCGCGGGCTTCGACACCTCGGGGCAGTCGGTGCTGTTCGACGGCCGCACCGGCGAGCGCTTCGCCCGCAAGGTGACGGTCGGCGTGAAGTACCTGCTCAAGCTGCACCACCTGGTGGACGACAAGATCCACGCCCGCTCGACCGGCCCGTACTCGCTCGTCACCCAGCAGCCGCTGGGCGGCAAGGCGCAGTTCGGCGGCCAGCGTTTCGGCGAGATGGAGGTCTGGGCACTGGAGGCCTACGGCGCCGCCTACACCCTGCAGGAAATGCTGACGGTGAAGTCGGACGACGTGGCGGGCCGGACCAAGGTCTACGAGGCGATCGTCAAGGGCGAGGACAACTTCGAGGCCGGCGTGCCGGAATCGTTCAACGTGCTCGTCAAGGAGGTCCGGGGTCTGGGCCTCAACATGGAACTCCTGGATGCGGAGGATGAGGAGTGAGCCGGCTGCCGGGCTGACGCCCGGCCTACGGCAAACGGGCAGGCCGGGCTTCAGCCCGGCACGCCCCATCCTTCCCGCGATATTCGAGGTATCAAGATGAACCAGGAACTCACCAACAACCCGTTCAACCCGCTGACCCCGCCCAAGGCCTTCGACGAGATCAAGGTCTCGCTGGCGTCGCCCGAGCGGATCCTCAGCTGGTCCTTCGGCGAGATCAAGAAGCCCGAGACGATCAACTACCGGACCTTCAAGCCCGAGCGCGACGGCCTGTTCTGCGCCCGCATCTTCGGGCCGATCAAGGACTACGAGTGCCTCTGCGGCAAGTACAAGCGGATGAAGTATCGCGGCGTCGTCTGCGAGAAGTGCGGCGTCGAGGTGACGCTGCAGAAGGTCCGCCGCGAGCGCATGGGCCACATCGAGCTGGCCGCGCCCGTCGCCCACATCTGGTTCCTCAAGTCGCTGCCCAGCCGCATCGGCCTGATGCTGGACATGACGCTGCGTGATCTGGAGCGCATCCTCTACTTCGAGAACTACGTCGTCATCGAGCCGGGCCTGACCGACCTGTCCTATGGCCAGCTGCTGACCGAGGAGGAATTCCTCGACGCGCAGGACGCCTATGGCTCCGACGCCTTCAGCGCCAACATCGGCGCCGAGGCGATCCGCGAGATGCTGGCGAACATCGACCTCGAGGCCGAGGCCACCAATCTCCGCGAGGAGCTGAAGGAGGCCACCGGCGAGCTGAAGCCGAAGAAGATCATCAAGCGGCTGAAGATCGTCGAGTCCTTCCTCGAGTCGGGCAACCGGCCCGAGTGGATGGTGCTGACCGTCATCCCCGTGATCCCGCCGGAACTGCGCCCGCTGGTCCCGCTGGACGGCGGCCGCTTCGCCACCTCCGACCTCAACGACCTCTACCGCCGGGTCATCAACCGCAACAACCGCCTCAAGCGGCTGATCGAGCTGCGCGCGCCCGACATCATCATCCGCAACGAGAAGCGGATGCTGCAGGAGGCCGTCGACGCCCTGTTCGACAACGGCCGCCGCGGCCGTGTCATCACCGGCGCCAACAAGCGCCCGCTGAAGTCGCTGTCGGACATGCTCAAGGGCAAGCAGGGCCGGTTCCGCCAGAACCTGCTCGGCAAGCGCGTCGACTTCTCGGGCCGTTCGGTCATCGTGACCGGCCCGGAACTCAAGCTGCACCAGTGCGGCCTGCCGAAGAAGATGGCGCTCGAGCTGTTCAAGCCCTTCATCTACTCGCGCCTCGAGGCCAAGGGCCTGTCGAGCACCGTGAAGCAGGCGAAGAAGCTGGTCGAAAAGGAGCGCCCGGAGGTCTGGGACATCCTCGACGAGGTGATCCGCGAGCATCCCGTGCTGCTGAACCGCGCGCCGACGCTGCACCGTCTGGGCATCCAGGCGTTTGAGCCCGTGCTGATCGAGGGCAAGGCGATCCAGCTGCACCCGCTGGTCTGCTCGGCCTTCAACGCCGACTTCGACGGCGACCAGATGGCCGTGCACGTGCCGCTCTCGCTGGAAGCCCAGCTGGAAGCCCGCGTCCTGATGATGTCGACGAACAACGTTCTGTCGCCCGCCAACGGCGCGCCGATCATCGTGCCGTCGCAGGACATGATCCTCGGCCTCTACTACGTCACGCTGGAGCGCGAGAACATGAAGGGCGAGGGCATGGTCTTCGCCGACGTGGATGAGATCCGCCACGCGCTCGACGCCGGCGAGGTCCACCTGCACGCCCGCGTCAAGGCGCGGATCAAGCAGATCGACGAGGAAGGCAACGAGGTCTGGCGCCGCTACGACACGACGCCCGGCCGGGCGCTGCTCGGCGCGCTGCTGCCGCTGAACGCCAAGGCGCCCTTCGAGCTGGTCAACCGCCTTCTGCGGAAGAAAGAGGTGCAGCAGGTCATCGACACCGTCTACCGCTACTGCGGCCAGAAGGAGTCGGTCATCTTCTGCGACCAGATCATGGGCATGGGCTTCCGCGAGGCGTTCAAGGCCGGCATCTCCTTCGGCAAGGACGACATGGTGATCCCGGACTCCAAGTGGGAGCTGGTCGAGGAGACCCGCGACCAGGTCAAGGAGTTCGAGCAGCAGTACATGGACGGCCTGATCACCCAGGGCGAGAAGTACAACAAGGTGATCGACGCCTGGTCCAAGGCGAACGACCGCGTGACCGAGGCCATGATGGCCACGATCTCGGCCAAGAAGTTCGACGAGTCCGGCGCCGAGGTGGAACCGAACTCGGTCTACATGATGGCGCACTCCGGGGCTCGGGGTTCGGTCACCCAGATGAAGCAGCTGGGCGGTATGCGCGGCCTGATGGCCAAGCCTTCGGGCGAGATCATCGAGACGCCGATCATCTCGAACTTCAAGGAAGGCCTCACCGTGCTGGAGTACTTCAACTCCACCCACGGCGCACGCAAGGGCCTGTCGGACACCGCGCTCAAGACGGCGAACTCGGGCTACCTGACCCGCCGTCTCGTGGACGTGGCGCAGGACTGCATCATCCGCATGGAGGATTGCGGCACCGAGAACGTCATCACCGCGACCATCGCGGTGAATGACGGCGAGGTGGTGGCGTCGCTGGCCGAGCGCATCCTCGGCCGGACCGCGGGCGAGGACATCATGGTCCCCGGCACCGACGAGGTGATCGTCGCCAAGGGCGAGCTGATCGACGAGCGTCGCGCCGACGCCGTCGAGGCCGCGGGCGTGCAGACCTGCAAGATCCGCAGCCCGCTGACCTGCGAGGCCGAGGAAGGCGTCTGCGCCGCCTGCTACGGGCGTGACCTGGCGCGCGGCACCCGCGTGAACACCGGCGAGGCCGTGGGCATCATCGCGGCCCAGTCGATCGGCGAACCCGGCACCCAGCTGACGATGCGGACCTTCCACATCGGCGGCGTGGCGCAGGGCGGCCAGCAGTCCTTCCAGGAGGCCAACGTCGAGGGCGTGGTGAGCTTCGCCAACCCCAACCTGCTCAAGAACCCGAACGGCGAGCAGATCGTGATGGGCCGCAACATGCAGCTGGTCCTGACCGACGAGCAGGGCACCGAGCGGGCCTCGTTCAAGCTGGGCTACGGCACTAAGGTCCACGTGGCCGAGGGCCAGAAGGTCGGCCGCGGCGACCGCCTCTACGAGTGGGACCCCTACACCCTGCCGATCATCGCCGAGAAGGCGGGCACGGTGAAGTTCGTCGACCTGACCTCGGGCATCGCGGTGCGCGAGGAGACCGACGACGCCACCGGCATGACCCAGAAGATCGTGTCCGACTGGCGCACCGCGCCCAAGGGCAACGAGCTCAAGCCCGAGATCCTGATCGTGGGCGAGGACGGGGAGCCGGTGCGCAACGAGGCCGGCAACCCGGTCACCTACCCGATGTCGGTGGACGCGATCCTGTCGGTCGAGGATGGCCAGACCATCCAGGCGGGCGAGGTCGTGGCGCGGATCCCGCGCGAGGGCGCCAAGACCAAGGACATCACCGGCGGTCTGCCGCGGGTGGCGGAACTGTTCGAGGCCCGTCGTCCCAAGGACCACGCCATCATCGCCGAGATCGACGGCTACGTGAAGTTCGGGCGCGACTTCAAGAACAAGCGCCGGATCACCATCGTGCCGGTCGACGACAGCCTCGAGCCCGTCGAATACATGGTCCCCAAGGGCAAGCACATTCCCGTGGCCGAGGGCGACTATGTCCAGAAGGGCGACTACATCATGGACGGCAACCCGGCGCCGCATGACATCCTGGCGATCCTGGGTGTCGAGGCGCTGGCCGAGTACATGATCAACGAGGTGCAGGAGGTCTATCGCCTGCAGGGCGTGAAGATCAACGACAAGCACATCGAGGTCATCGTCCGCCAGATGCTGCAGAAGTGGGAGATCCTCGAAAGCGGGGAAACCACGCTGCTCAAGGGCGAGCATGTCGACAAGGCCGAGCTCGATGCCATGAACCAGAAGGCGGAGGCCGAGGGCCGCCGCCCGGCCGAGGCGCAGCCGATCCTGCTCGGCATCACCAAGGCCTCGCTGCAGACCCGGTCCTTCATCTCGGCCGCCTCCTTCCAGGAGACGACCCGGGTGCTGACCGAGGCCGCGGTGCAGGGCAAGGTCGACAAGCTGGTGGGCCTCAAGGAGAACGTCATCGTGGGCCGCCTGATCCCGGCGGGCACCGGTGGCGCTACCCAGCGGATCGAGCGCATCGCCAAGGCGCGCGACCTGTCGGTGATCGAGGCCGCCCGCGCCGAGGCCGAGGCCGCCGCCGCCCTGGCCGCGCCGATGCCCGAAGAGGCGATGACCGGGGACGACGCCGCGGAGTGATCCCGGCGCCCCGACCGACCCCATCGAACGCCCCGCCCCACCCGGCGGGGCGTTCCGCGTTCGGGGGGGCGTTCCCGCCGTTCCCGCCGTTCCCCTTGTCCGCGGTTTCGCCTAGACTGCGCGCAAATCGGGCAGCAGACAGCAGGCATGGCCAAGCGCGAGGACAACCAGATCGTCGGCGTCTGCCGCTTCTCCTATCTGGGCGAAGGCGGGTTCCAGACGCAGAAGCAGGATTTCGACACGGCGGCCGAGATCCTCTACGCCATCCCCCGGATGCTGCGCCGCTTCGCCTATTTCGAGAACATCTGCCTGCCCTCGCTCGCCGCCCAGACCGACCCCGATTTCCGCCTGATCGCGCTGATCGGCGACACCATGCCGTTCCGCTGGCGCAAGCGGCTGAAGGGGCTGATGGAGCAGTATCCCTTTCTCGAGATGTGCACGCTCGAGGCCGCGGGGCCGCTCAACTCCACCCGCCGCGCGTTCCGGCGCGGGTGGAACGGCACCTCGACCTACATCACCGGCTTCCGCATCGACGATGACGACGCCGTGGCGATCGACTACATCGAACGGACCCGGGCTATTTCCGACCAGCTCCTGACGCTGGGCTGGGCCGACGAGCAGACGCCCGCGGCGATCTGCTTTCACCGCGGCATCTACTGGGACATGGGCCGCCCCGAGGCCGACCAGTTCTGGGACTTCGCCGAGAAGGAGCCGCTGGGCTTGGCCTCGGCCATGATCACCACGCCCGACGGCATGGCTAACATCTACCGCTGGAACCACCGCAAGCTGGCCAGCCAGGTGCGCTGCTGGATCGATCCAACGGACCACATGTTCGTGCGCACCCTGCACGGCCACAACGACAGCGACCGCTCGATCCCGCCCGACGCCGAGCCGATGCCGGCGCTGCAGGCCAAGAAACTGTTCCGCGACCGCTTTGGCCTGGCCCCGCGCAGGCTCCTGCCGATGATGCAGCAGCTGATGGAAGAGACATCGTGACCGGACCCCGCAGCCCCAACCTCAGCGGGGCGCTCTACATGACGCTGTCGATGGCGGCCTTCACGCTGAACGACGCCTGCGTGAAGCTGGTGGCCGAGACCGTGCCGCTGTTCCAGATCGTGGCGCTGCGCGGGCTGGCGACCACCATCATGCTGGCGGTCTTCGTGCAGATGACGACCGGCCTGCGGTTCTCCATCCCGCGCCGCGACCGGCCGCTGGTGGCGGGCCGCACGCTGGCCGAGGTGGGGGCGATGGTGTGCTTCCTCCTCGCCCTGACCAACATGTCCATCGCCAACGCCACCGCCATCCTCGCCGCGCTCCCGCTGGCGGTGACGCTGGGGGCGGCGCTGGTGTTCGGCGACCCGGTCGGCTGGCGGCGGATGACGGCCATCGGCATCGGCTTTCTGGGCGTGCTGCTGATCGTCCAGCCGGGGACGGACGGGTTCAACGCCTGGTCCCTGCTGGTGCTGCTGTCGGTGGTCATCATCACCGGCCGCGACCTGCTGACCCGCGCCTTCAGCCCCGCGGTGCCGTCGATGACGGTGGCCGTGCTGACCGCCGGCGCGGTGGGCGTCTTCGGGGGCGTGATGTCGCTGTTCGAGCCTTGGCAGGCGCTGGACCCGCGTGAAGCCGTGCTGGTCTTTGCGGCCTCGGTCTTCATCATCGGCGGCTACGTCTTCGGCATCATGGCGATGCGGGTGGGCGAGGTCAGCTTCGTCTCGCCGTTCCGCTACACCTCGCTGGTCTTCGCGCTGGTGCTGGGCCTCACCATCTTCGACGAGTTCCCGAACGCGCTGGCGCTGCTGGGCGGCGTGATCGTGGTGGCCACGGGCCTGTTCACGCTGCTGCGCGAACGGATCGTGGCCCGCGCCGCCGCCCGCGCCGCGGCGCGCTCGGCCGCCACGCCGGGGGCGCCCCATGGGTAACGGGTTGCAGATCCAGGGCCTCTGCCGCTTCTCGCTGCCCTGCACCGGCGGCTTCAAGAAGTACCTCGGCAGCCTCGCCGAACGCCGCGCGGCGCTCTATGCCCCGGCCCGCCTCGACAGCCGCTGCCTGTGGTTCGAGGAGGTCGGCCTGCCCGGCCTGTCGCTGCAGACCGACCCCGACTTCACCCTCCACGTCGTGCTGGGCGAGGATTTCCCCGAGCCCTGGCGCTCGCGCATGGAGGGCGTCTTTGCCGAGGTGCCGCAGATCCGGGTTCACTGGCGCGCGCCCGACGATCACCGCGCGATCTGCCGCGACGTGCTCCTGCCCGCGCGCAACCCGGCCAGCGCGGCGGTGGCCGAGTTCCGCCTCGACGACGACGACGCCATCGCCATCGACTACGTCACGCAGCTGCGCCGGGCCTGGCCGAAGGTGGCGCGGCTCGCCGGGCCGAACGGGCGCGTGGCGCTCGACCACGGTCGGGGCATGGTGCTGCAGGCCCAGCCCGACGGGGGGATCGTCGTGCACCCGCTCCTGACCTATTGCTGGTCGGCCGGGCTGGCGGTGTTCCTCAAGCCCGACGATGCGGGAACGGTCATGGATTTCCCGCACCACAAGGTCTGGCAGCGGATGCCCTACGTGAACCTGTCCGACTCGATGATGTTCATCCGCGGCGACCACGCCACCAACGACGCCCGCACCCCCTTTGCCGCCGCGGCCCGCCTGCCGGTGCCGGAGACGGAATTCCCCGACATCCTGATGCGCCGCTTCGGGATCGACCTCGACGGGTTCCGCGCGGCCTGGGCGGCGCTGGGGCAGGGCGCCTGACGCCGCGGCGCGGCGCGGTTGACAGTCGGGGCGACTCCCCCTATACGCCGCGACACCTGCCGGGGTGCCCGAGAGACGTGCGCCGGCCCGATACAGAATTGTAGTGGTCATGATCCGGGCCATGTGAGCGCCCCGATCCTCTGAAACTTCCACCGCAGCGTCCTCCAGGTAGGGAAGGGATGCATGCGGTTTTGGTGTTTTCGCGCATGTCGCGGGGGCGCCGCCGACATGAGAGAGCAAGACGGGGAACCGAATGCCGACGATCCAGCAGCTGATCCGCAAGCCGCGGCAGCCCAAAGTGAAACGCTCCAAGTCCCAGCACCTGGAGTCCTGCCCGCAGAAACGCGGCGTGTGCACGCGCGTCTACACCACCACGCCGAAGAAGCCGAACTCGGCCATGCGGAAGGTCGCCAAGGTGCGCCTGACCAACGGTTTCGAGGTCATCAGCTACATCCCCGGTGAAAGCCACAACCTTCAGGAGCACTCGGTGGTCCTGATCCGGGGCGGCCGGGTCAAGGACCTTCCCGGCGTGCGCTACCACATCCTGCGCGGCGTGCTCGACACGCAGGGCGTCAAGGACCGTCGCCAGCGTCGTTCGAAATACGGCGCCAAGCGCCCCAAGTAAGAGGATACACCGATGTCCCGTCGTCACCGCGCCGAGAAGCGCGAGATCCTGCCCGACGCCAAGTACGGCGATCGCGTGCTGACCAAGTTCATGAACAACCTGATGATCGACGGCAAGAAGTCGGTCGCCGAGCGCATCGTCTACTCCGCGCTCGAGCGCGTCGAGGGCCGCCTCAAGCGCGCCCCCGTCGAGGTGTTCCACGAAGCCCTGGACAATGTGAAGCCCGCCGTCGAGGTCCGCTCTCGCCGCGTCGGGGGTGCCACCTACCAGGTTCCCGTCGAGGTCCGCCCCGAGCGCCGCGAGGCGCTGGCCATCCGCTGGCTGATCAACGCCAGCCGCGCCCGCAACGAGAACACGATGGAAGAGCGCCTCGCCGGCGAACTCATCGACGCGGTGAACGCGCGCGGCGCCGCCGTGAAGAAGCGGGAAGACACCCACAAGATGGCCGACGCCAACCGCGCGTTCAGCCACTACCGCTGGTAACCGACCGGGCGGTCCCGTCCGGGGGCCGCCTCCGACCGTTCATCCAAGCCTGAGGACCTCCCCCATGGCACGCCAATACCCGCTCCAGCGTTACCGCAACTTCGGTATCATGGCGCATATCGACGCCGGCAAGACCACGACGACCGAGCGCATCCTCTACTACACCGGCCGGTCCCACAAGATCGGCGAAGTCCATGACGGCGCCGCCACCATGGACTGGATGGAGCAGGAGCAGGAGCGCGGGATCACCATCACCTCGGCCGCCACCACCACCTTCTGGCAGTGGCAGGAAGACCCGACCCCGGAAGGGACCTCGGACACCAAGGTGCGCTTCAACATCATCGACACCCCCGGCCACGTCGACTTCACCATCGAGGTCGAGCGTTCGCTGGCCGTGCTCGACGGCGCGATCTGCCTTCTGGACGCCAACGCCGGCGTCGAGCCCCAGACCGAGACCGTCTGGCGCCAGGCCGACCGCTACGAGGTGCCGCGCCTCGTGTTCGTCAACAAGATGGACAAGATCGGCGCCGACTTCTTCAACTGCGTGAAGATGATCAAGGACCGCACCGGCGCGACCCCGGTTCCGGTGAACCTGCCGATCGGTGCCGAGGACAAGCTCGAAGGCATCATCGACCTCATCACCATGGAAGAATGGGTCTGGCTGGGCGAGGACCTCGGCGCGTCGTGGGAGCGCCGCCCGATCCGCGCCGACCTGCAGGACGTCGCCACCGAGTGGCGCGGCAAGATGATCGAGGCCGCGGTCGAGCAGGACGACGAGGCGATGATGGCCTACCTCGAGGGCGAGGAGCCCGACGTTCCGACCCTGCGCAAGCTGATCCGCAAGGGCACGCTGTCGCTGTCCTTCGTGCCGGTGCTCGCCGGTTCCGCGTTCAAGAACAAGGGCGTCCAGCCGCTGCTCAACGCAGTGATCGACTTCCTGCCCTCGCCGCTCGACGTGCCGGCCTACATGGGCTTCACGCCCGGCGACGAGACCGAGACCCGGAACATCGCCCGTTCGGCCGATGACGCGCAGCCCTTCGCCGGCCTCGCGTTCAAGATCATGAACGACCCCTTCGTCGGCTCGCTGACCTTCACCCGGCTCTACTCGGGCCAGCTGAAGAAGGGCGACGGCATGATGAACTCGACCAAGGGCCGCCGCGAGCGTGTCGGCCGCATGATGATGATGCACTCGAACAACCGCGAGGAGATCGAGGAAGCCTTCGCTGGCGACATCATCGCGCTGGCTGGCCTCAAGGAGACGACGACGGGCGACACGCTCTGCGATCCGAACCAGCCGGTCGTCCTGGAAACCATGACCTTCCCCGACCCGGTGATCGAGATCGCCGTCGAGCCGAAGACCAAGGCGGACCAGGAAAAGATGGCGATGGCGCTGCAGCGCCTGGCCGCCGAGGACCCGTCCTTCCGCGTCGAGACCGACCTCGAGTCGGGCCAGACCATCATGAAGGGCATGGGCGAACTTCACCTCGACATCCTGGTCGACCGCATGAAGCGGGAGTTCAAGGTCGAGGCGAACATCGGCGCGCCGCAGGTGGCCTACCGCGAAACCATCGGCAACAAGATCGAGCACACCTACACTCACAAGAAGCAGTCGGGTGGTTCGGGCCAGTACGCCGAGGTCAAGCTCGAGATCGCGCCGACCGAACCGGGCGAAGGCTACTCCTTCGAGTCCCGCATCGTCGGCGGCGCGGTGCCGAAGGAATACATCCCCGGCGTCGAGAAGGGCATCAAGTCGGTGATGGACTCGGGTCCGCTCGCGGGCTTCCCGGTGATCGACTTCAAGGTCGCGCTCATCGACGGCAAGTTCCACGACGTCGACTCGTCGGTCCTCGCCTTCGAGATCGCCTCGCGGATGTGCATGCGCGAAGGTCTCAAGAAGGCCGGCGCCAAGCTGCTCGAGCCGATCATGAAGGTCGAGGTGGTGACGCCCGAGGACTACACCGGCAGCATCATCGGTGACCTCACGTCCCGCCGTGGCCAGGTGACCGGCCAGGAGACGCGCGGCAACGCCAACGTGATCAACGCCTTCGTGCCGCTGGCCAACATGTTCGGCTACATCAACACCCTGCGTTCGATGTCTTCGGGCCGCGCGCAGTTCACGATGCTGTTCGACCACTACGAGCCGGTGCCGCACAACATCTCGGAAGAGATCCAGGCGAAATACGCATGACGGGGCGCCGGGCGACAGGCCCGGCCTACCCACAACCCGTAGGCCGGGATTCAGCCCGGCACCCCCATCAAGGAGGCCATCATGGCAAAAGGTAAGTTTGAACGCACGAAGCCGCATGTGAACATCGGCACGATCGGTCACGTGGACCACGGCAAGACGACGCTGACGGCGGCGATCACGAAGTACTTCGGCGAGTTCCGGGCCTACGACCAGATCGACGGCGCGCCGGAGGAGAAGGCGCGGGGGATCACGATCTCGACGGCGCACGTGGAATACGAGACGCCGGCGCGGCACTACGCGCACGTCGACTGCCCCGGCCACGCGGACTATGTGAAGAACATGATCACGGGCGCGGCGCAGATGGACGGCGCGATCCTGGTGGTGAACGCGGCCGACGGCCCGATGCCGCAGACGCGCGAGCACATCCTGCTGGCCCGCCAGGTGGGCGTGCCCGCGCTGGTGGTGTACATGAACAAGGTCGACCAGGTGGACGACGAGGAGCTTCTGGAGCTCGTCGAGATGGAAGTGCGCGAGCTTCTGTCGTCCTACGACTTCCCCGGCGACGACATCCCGATCGTGAAGGGCTCGGCGCTGCACGCGATGAACGGCACGCAGCCGGAGATCGGCGAGAACTCGATCCGCGCGCTGATGGAGGCGGTCGACGCCTACATCCCGACGCCGGTGCGCGCCGTTGACCAGCCGTTCCTGATGCCGATCGAGGACGTGTTCTCGATCTCGGGCCGCGGCACCGTGGTGACCGGCCGGGTCGAGCGTGGCGTGGTGAACGTGGGCGACGAACTGGAGATCGTGGGCATCCGCACGACGCAGAAGACGACCTGCACGGGCGTCGAGATGTTCCGCAAGCTGCTGGATCGCGGGGAAGCGGGCGACAACATCGGCGCGCTGCTGCGCGGCATCGACCGTGACGCGGTGGAGCGTGGCCAGGTGCTGTGCAAGCCCGGCTCGGTGAAGCCGCACACGAAGTTCGAGGCCGAGGCCTACATCCTGACCAAGGAAGAGGGTGGCCGCCACACGCCGTTCTTCGCGAACTACCGCCCGCAGTTCTACTTCCGCACGACGGACGTGACCGGCACGGTTCAGCTGCCCGAGGGCACCGAGATGGTGATGCCGGGCGACAACCTGAAGTTCACGGTCGAGCTGATCGCCCCGATCGCGATGGAAGACGGCCTGCGCTTCGCCATCCGCGAAGGCGGCCGCACCGTCGGCGCCGGCGTGGTGTCGAAGATCATCGAGTGACGCCGGCATCCGGTTCGCCGGACGTCTGGCCGGCCGCAAGGCGGTTTTGAAAAAACCACGCAAGCGGCATCGGTGACGACTTGAAAACCCGGGGGCCGCGCTGTAGAGCGCGGCCTTCACCGGCCCGAAGGCCGGAACAACGAAACCGGTTCGACGAGGGGCGGCGACCCGTCCCTCCTCTCAACTGAAAGGAACATGACATGGCGATTGCCAGCCAGAACATCCGGATCCGCCTCAAGGCGTTCGACTACCGGGTTCTCGATGCCTCCACCCAGGAGATCGTGAACACCGCGAAGCGCACGGGCGCGCAGGTCCGCGGGCCGATCCCGCTCCCCAACAAGATCGAGAAGTTCACGGTTCTCCGTGGCCCCCACATCGACAAGAAGTCGCGCGACCAGTGGGAAATCCGCACCCACAAGCGCCTGCTCGACATCGTCGATCCGACCCCGCAGACGGTGGACGCGCTGATGAAGCTCGACCTCGCCGCCGGCGTGGACGTCGAGATCAAGGTCTGAGGGAGGGTCAAGCCATGTTGCGCTCTGGTGTGATCGCCAAGAAGCTGGGCATGACCCGGCTGTTCATGGAAGACGGCCGGCAGGTTCCGGTGACCGTCCTCCAGCTCGACAAGCTCCAGGTGGTGGCTCAGCGCACCCCCGAGAAGGACGGCTACACCGCCGTCCAGCTGGGTGCCGGCACCGCCAAGGTGAAGCGGGTCTCCGCGCAGATGCGCGGCCACTTCGCCAAGGCCAGCGTCGAGCCCAAGCGGAAGCTCGTCGAGTTCCGCGTCGACCCCGAGAACCTCCTGCCCGTGGGCGAGGAGATCATCGCGGACCACTACTTCGAGGGCCAGTTCGTCGACGTGACGGGCACCTCGATCGGCAAGGGCTTCGCCGGTGCGATGAAGCGGCACAACTTCGGCGGTCTGCGCGCCTCGCACGGCGTGTCGATCAGCCACCGCTCGCACGGCTCGACCGGCCAGTGCCAGGACCCCGGCAAGGTGTTCAAGGGCAAGAAGATGGCCGGCCACATGGGCGCCGCCCGCGTGACCACGCAGAACCTGCAGGTCGTCCGCACGGACGCCGGCCGGGGCCTGATCATGGTCAAGGGCGCCGTCCCCGGCAACAAGGGCGGCTGGGTCACCGTCAAGGACGCGGTGAAGAAGCCGTTCCCCGACAACGCGATCCTGCCCGCGGCCCTGAAGTCCGCCTCCGAGGCCGCCGCCAAGGCCGCCGAGGAAGCCGCTGCTGCGGCCGCCGCCGAAGCCGAGGCCGCCGCGAAGGCCGCCGCCGAAGCCGAGCAGGCCGCGATGCAAGCCGCCGAGGCTCAGGCCGAGGCCGAGAAGAAGGACGGTGAGGCATGAAAATCGACGTCATCAAACTGGACGGCGGCACCGCCGGCTCGGTCGACCTGGGCGAGGACATCTTCGGCCTGGAACCGCGCGCCGACATCCTGCACCGCGTCGTCCGCTGGCAGCGCAACAAGGCGCAACAGGGCACCCACGCCACGCTGGGCCGGTCCGAGGTCAGCTACTCGACCAAGAAGATCTACCGCCAGAAGGGCACCGGTGGCGCCCGCCACGGCAGCCGCAAGGCCCCGATCTTCCGCAAGGGCGGCATCTACAAGGGCCCCGTGCCGCGCAGCCACGCCCATGACCTGCCCAAGAAGTTCCGGGCGCTGGGTCTGAAGCACGCGCTGTCGGCCAAGGCCGCCGAGGGCAACCTCGTCGTGCTGGACGCCGCCGTCATGGACGCGCCCAAGACCAGCCTGCTGGCCAAGCAGATCCGCGACCTCGGCTGGAAGCGGGCGCTCATCATCGACGGCGCCACCGTGAACGAGAACTTCGCGATGGCCGCGCGCAACATCGAGGGGCTCGACGTGCTCCCGTCGATGGGCGCCAACGTCTACGACATCCTCAAGCGGGACACGCTCGTCATCACCAAGGCGGGTCTCGAAGCACTGGAGGCTCGCCTGCAATGACCGCCAAGGCAGACCACTACGACGTGATCCGCAAGCCGATCATCACCGAGAAGACCACGATGGCGTCCGAGAACGGCGCGGTCGTGTTCGAGGTGGCGATCGACGCGAACAAGCCCCAGATCAAGGCCGCCGTCGAGGAAGTCTTCGGCGTCAAGGTGAAGGCGGTGAACACCGTCGTCACCAAGGGCAAGGTCAAGCGGTTCCGCGGGCGCCCCGGCACCCGCAAGGACATCAAGAAGGCCTACGTGACCCTCGAGGAGGGGAACACCATTGACGTGTCGACCGGTCTCTAATAGATCGCGGCATCCTTCCGGCTCTGGGTTCGCCCCGGGGCCGTGATTTTTCCCGGGCCTGGCCCGGGGCAAGAGCCGGGGACCTGCGGGGCCCTATACCAAGACAGGGGCCAAGCGCCCCGCAAAGCAACGGAAGACAGAAAGCATGGCACTCAAGTCGTACAAGCCGACGACGCCGGGCCAGCGCGGGCTGGTGCTGATCGACCGTTCGGAGCTTTGGAAAGGCCGTCCGGTCAAGTCCCTCACCGAGGGTCTGACGGGCAATGGCGGCCGGAACAACACCGGACGGATCACCGCTCGCCGCCGCGGCGGTGGCGCGAAGCGTCTCTATCGCATCGTCGATTTTAAGCGCACCAAGTTCGACGTGGTCGCGACGGTCGAGCGGATCGAATACGATCCCAACCGCACCGCGTTCATCGCGCTGGTCCGCTACGAGGATGGCGAGCAGGCCTACATCCTGGCCCCGCAGCGCCTCGGCGTCGGCGACCAGGTGGTCGCGGGCACCAAGGTCGACATCAAGCCCGGCAACGCGATGCCCTTCTCGGGCATGCCGATCGGCACGATCGTCCACAACATCGAGCTGAAGCCCGGCAAGGGCGGCCAGTTGGCGCGCGCCGCGGGCACCTACGCCCAGTTCGTCGGCCGTGACGGCGGCTACGCGCAGATCCGCCTGTCCTCGGGCGAACTGCGGATGGTCCGCCAGGAATGCATGGCGACCGTCGGTGCCGTGTCGAACCCCGACAACTCGAACCAGAACCTCGGCAAGGCCGGCCGCGTCCGTCACATGGGCAAGCGTCCGTCGGTCCGCGGTGTCGCGATGAACCCGATCGACCACCCGCACGGCGGCGGCGAAGGCCGCACCTCGGGCGGCCGGACGCCGGTCACGCCCTGGGGCAAGGACACCAAGGGCCGCAAGACCCGCAACCGGAACAAGGCGTCGCAGAAGCTGATCATCCGCTCGCGTCACGCCAAGAAGAAAGGGCGCTGATCGATGTCGCGTTCCGTCTGGAAGGGGCCTTTTGTCGACGCTTACGTCCTCAAGAAGGCCGAGAAAGCCCGTGAATCGGGCCGCAACGAGGTCATCAAGATCTGGTCGCGCCGCTCCACCATCCTGCCCCAGTTCGTGGGCCTCACCTTCGGGGTCTACAACGGCCAGAAGCATGTTCCGGTGAACGTCACCGAGGACATGATCGGCCAGAAGTTCGGGGAATACTCGCCGACGCGGACCTATTACGGCCACGCCGCCGACAAGAAAGCCAAGAGGAAGTAAGCCATGGGCAAGGATAACAATCCCCGCCGCGTGGCGGACAACGAGGCGATGGCCAAGCTGCGGATGCTGAAGACCAGCCCGCAGAAGCTGAACCTCGTGGCGGCGATGATCCGCGGCAAGAAGGTCGACAAGGCGCTCAGCGACCTGACCTTCTCCAAGAAGCGGATCGCCGTGGACGTGAAGAAGTGCCTCCAGTCCGCGATCGCGAACGCCGAGAACAACCACGGCCTGGACGTCGACGAGCTGGTCGTCGCCGAGGCCTACGTGGGCAAGAACCTGGTGATGAAGCGTGGCCGTCCGCGGGCGCGTGGCCGGTTCGGCAAGATCCAGAAGCCCTTCAGCGAGCTGACCATCAAGGTCCGCCAGGTCGAGGAGACTGCGTAATGGGACACAAGGTCAACCCGATCGGCATGCGCCTGCAGGTCAACCGGACCTGGGACAGCCGCTGGTACGCCGACACCAAGGAGTACGGCAACCTCCTGCTCGAGGACCTCAAGCTGCGTGAGTTCATCGAGGAAGAGTGCAAGCAGGCCGGCGTCAGCCGCGTGATCATCGAGCGCCCGCACAAGAAGTGCCGGGTGACGATCCACACGGCGCGTCCCGGCGTGATCATCGGCAAGAAGGGCGCCGACATCGAGACGCTGCGCAAGAAGCTCGCCGCGATGACCGCCTCGGAACTGCACCTCAACATCGTCGAGGTCCGCAAGCCCGAGCTCGACGCCCAGCTGGTGGCCGAATCGATCGCCCAGCAGCTCGAGCGCCGGGTCTCGTTCCGCCGCGCGATGAAGCGGGCGGTGCAGAACGCCATGCGCATGGGTGCGCTCGGCATCCGGGTCAACGTCGCGGGCCGCCTCGGCGGCGCCGAGATCGCCCGGACCGAGTGGTATCGCGAGGGCCGGGTGCCGCTGCACACGCTCCGCGCCGATATCGACTACGCGCTCGGCGAGGCGTCGACGCCCTACGGCATCATCGGCATCAAGGTCTGGATCTTCAAAGGCGAGATCATGGAGCACGACCCGTCGGCTCGTGATCGCCGCATGCAGGAGATCCAGGACGGCGGGGCCCCGCGCCCGCGCCGCGACCGGTAAGGAGCATCCATCATGCTGCAACCCAAGCGCACCAAGTTCCGCAAGATGTTCAAGGGCCGCATCAGCGGCGAAGCCAAGGGCGGGTCTGACCTGAACTTCGGCACCTTTGGACTGAAGGCGCTCCAGCCCGAGCGCGTGACCGCGCGTCAGATCGAGGCCGCCCGCCGCGCCCTGACCCGTCACATGAAGCGCCAGGGCCGCGTCTGGATCCGGGTTTTCCCGGACACCCCCGTGACCTCCAAGCCGGTCGAAGTCCGGATGGGTAAAGGTAAAGGTTCGGTCGATTACTGGGCCTGCAAGGTCAAGCCCGGCCGGATCATGTTCGAGATCGACGGCGTGTCGGAAGAGATCGCCCGCGAGGCCCTGCGCCTCGCCGCGATGAAGCTGCCGATCAAGACCCGCACCGTGGTCCGCGAAGACTGGTAATGGTCGAAAACGCCAAAGGCGTTTTCTGACTGGTGCGGTGTAGGCGGTTTCGCAGAAACCGTCCGGGCCGCACCCCGGTTCAGAACAGAAAGGCCCCGGCACTGCCCGGGGCCTTTTCCTTTTGACGTTGCGCCGGGGTGCGCCTGAAGGCACACCCTAACCGAACCCCGCAGGACCACGCCCATGCCCACCATCAAGTCGCTCTTCGTCACCCGCCTCTACCACGCGAAACTGGCCGAGCTCGGGCCGCCCGTGGACGCGGACGAGCTGCACGCCTCGTGCTTCTCCATCGCCGAGGACGACGAGGCCGGGCAGGACTGGTGCGAGGCGAACGGCTACCCCGGCTACACCTCCTACGCCTCGCTCACCGACCTGCCCTGGCGCTTCCCGGTCTTCGGCACGCTGGTCGCGGCACTCGACGCCCATGTCGCGGCCTTCGCCGAGGACCTCGAGTTCGACCTCGAGGGCCGCAAGCTGGTGCTCGAGGACATCTGGATCAACATCCTGCCCGAGGGCGGCATCCACACCAGCCACATCCACCCCCATTCGGTGATCTCGGGCACGACCTACGTGCAGGTTCCCCCGGGCGCACGGTCGATCAAGCTGGAGGATCCGCGCCACGCGATGATGATGGCCGCGCCGAACCGGCGGAAGGATGCCCGCGAGGAGCTGCGCGCCTTCGTCTACCCCGGGCCGCAGGCGGGCGACGTGCTGCTTTGGGAAAGCTGGCTGCGCCACGAGGTGCCGATGAACATGGACGAGGACGACCGGGTCAGCGTCAGCTTCAACTACAAGTGGGAGTGACGGCGGCGCCGTTAACCCCGCCTTAGCCAAACCCGCGCAGAACTCCCCGCATGGCCCTTGCCGGCATGGACGGGGATGCTTATTTATTGTAGTAACAGAAAATGAGGGTCGTCTTCGACCCTGAGAAGCGGGCGCGGACGCTCATCGAACGCCGTCTCGACATGGCAGATGCCGCCATCGTCCTGACTGGCCGTAACATGACCGTTGTCGACGACCGTCGCGACTACGGAGAGACTAGGTACTCGACCGTGGGCTATCTGGACGGACGCATGGTCTTCGTGATCTGGACCGAAAGGGACGGGGCGGCGCGGATCATCAGCATGAGGCATGCCAATGCAAGGGAACGAAAAGTCTACGATCCGATACTTGGGGGATGAGCCGGACGATGACATCCCGGACATGAGCACCCCTTACTGGGTCGAACGTTTCTCCAAGGTCGAGGTCCAGCGCGGCCGCCCGAAGGCCCTGCAACCCAAGGTGCAGACAACCATCCGGCTCGATGCCGACGTGATCGAGGCCTTCCGCAAGGACGGCCCCGGCTGGCAGAGCCGCATCAACGCGGCGCTGCGCAAGGCGGCGGGGCTCTGACCCGGCGGTTTGTGCTTGCCTTCCCGGGCAAAAGCGCCTATCCGCGCCCTCTATTCACCGACCTCCACGGGAATCGGCGTGACCCTGCGTGGCATGGGGCGTCCCCGTGATGTTGAAAGGACCAAGGCGATGAACGCCAGCGAACTTCGCGAGAAGACGCCGGACCAGCTGCGTGACCAGCTCGTCCAGCTCAAGAAGGAGGCCTTCAACCTCCGCTTCCAGCAGGCCACCGGCCAGCTCGAGAACACCGCGCGCATGCGGGCCGTCCGCCGTGACGCCGCGCGCGTCAAGACGATCCTGAACGAAAAGGCGGCCGCCGCCGCAGGGGAGGCCTGAGTCCATGCCCAAGCGTATCCTGCAAGGCACCGTCACCTCGAACGCGAACGCCCAGACCGTCACCGTGTCGGTCGAGCGCCGCTTCAAGCACCCCGTCCTCGCCAAGACGATCCGGAAATCCAAGAAGTACCGGGCGCATGACGAGAACAACCAGTTCAACGTGGGCGATACCGTTCGTATCCAGGAATGTGCGCCCAAGTCGAAAACCAAGCGCTGGGAGGTGATCGAGCGCGTCTGACGCGCCCGGACACCATCCGGTTTGATCGAAACCCCGGGGTCAATGTCCTGACAAGGCGGCCCCGGACGTCGGGAGAAACCAAATGATCCAGATGCAGACAAATCTGGATGTGGCTGACAATTCCGGGGCCCGGAAGGTTCAGTGCATCAAGGTCCTCGGCGGTTCGCACCGCCGGTATGCGTCGGTCGGCGACATCATCGTCGTCTCCGTCAAGGAAGCCATTCCGCGCGGCCGCGTGAAGAAGGGCGACGTCCGCAAGGCCGTCGTCGTGCGCACCGCCAAGGAAGTGCGCCGTGAAGATGGCACCGCCATCCGCTTCGACCGCAACGCCGCCGTCATCCTGAACAACAACAACGAGCCGGTCGGCACCCGTATCTTCGGGCCCGTGGTTCGCGAGCTGCGCGCGAAGAACTTCATGAAGATCATCTCGCTCGCGCCGGAGGTGCTGTGATGGCTGCGAAGCTGAAGAAGGGCGACAAGGTCGTCGTGCTGGCCGGCAAGGACAAGGGCAAGGAAGGCGAGATCACCGCCGTCATGCCCAAGGACGGCAAGGCCATCGTCGACGGCGTCAACATCGCCATCCGCCACACCAAGCAGAGCGCCAATTCCCAGGGCGGCCGCCTTCCGCAGGCGATGCCGATCGACCTGTCGAACCTCGCGCTGCTGGACAAGAACGGCAAGCCCACCCGCGTCGGCTTCAAGATCGAAGACGGCAAGAAGGTGCGCGTCGCCAAGACCACGGGGGACGTGATCGATGCTTGATACCGCGACTTATACCCCGCGCCTGAAGGCCCACTTCCGCGAGACCGTCAAGGCCGCGCTGAAGGAGGAATTCGGCTACAAGAACGACATGCAGATCCCGCGGCTCGACAAGATCGTGCTGAACATCGGCTGCGGTGCGGAATCGGTGCGCGACTCGAAGAAGGCCAAGGCCGCCGTCGAGGACCTGACCGCCATCGCCGGCCAGAAGGCCGTGCCGACCATCGCCAAGAAGTCGATCGCCGGCTTCCGCGTGCGGGAAGGCATGACGCTGGGCGCCAAGGTCACGCTCCGCGGCGACCGCATGTACGACTTCCTCGACCGCCTGATCACGGTCGCGATGCCCCGAATCCGCGACTTCCGCGGCGTGAAGCCCGCCTTCGACGGCCGCGGCAACTTCGGCATGGGCATCAAGGAACACATCGTGTTCCCCGAGATCAACTTCGACAAGGTCGACGAGGTCTGGGGCATCGACGTGGTCATGGTCACGACGGCCAAGACCGACGCCGAGGCGAAGGCGCTGCTCAAGCACTTCAACATGCCGTTCACGGCCTGACGCGAGGGGAATAGACACATGGCAAAAGTCTCCATGGTGGAACGCGAACTCAAGCGTCAGAAGCTGGTGGCCCGCTACGCCGCCAAGCGCGCCGCGCTGAAAGAGATCGCAACCGATGAATCGAAGCCGATGGAAGAGCGCTTCAAGGCCCGCCTGAAACTGGCGAAGCTGCCGCGCAACTCGTCGCCCACCCGGCTTCACAACCGCTGCCAGCTCACCGGGCGCCCCAAGGCGTACTACCGCAAGCTGAAGATGTCGCGGATCATGCTGCGTGACCTGGCCTCGAACGGCCAGATCCCCGGCATGGTCAAGTCGAGCTGGTAAGGAGAACGTCCGATGAATGATCCTATCGGCGATATGCTGACCCGCATCCGCAACGCGCAGATGCGTGGCAAGTCCACCGTCCTCACCCCGGCCTCCAAGCAGCGCGCCCGCGTGCTCGACGTGCTGGCCGACGAGGGCTACATCCGCGGCTACGAGCCCAAGACCGACGACAAGGGCCACCCGGCCTTCGAGATCAGCCTGAAGTACTACGAAGGCGCCCCGGTCATCCGCGAGCTCAAGCGCGTCTCGAAACCCGGCCGCCGCGTCTATCTGGGCGTTGGCGACATTCCGCAGGTCCGCCAGGGCCTGGGCGTGTCCATCGTCTCCACGTCCAAGGGCGTGATGACCGATGCCTCCGCCCGCGCGCACAATGTCGGCGGCGAAGTGCTCTGCACCGTGTTCTGAGGAGGAACGGCACATGTCTCGTATTGGGAAAAAACCGGTCGAGCTGCCGTCGGGGGTCACCGCCTCCGTCTCCGGCCAGACCATCGAGGTGAAGGGGCCCAAGGGCACCCGCACCTTCACCGCCACCGACGACGTCACGCTGAGCGTCGCGGACAATGCCGTGTCGGTCGTGCCGCGCGGCAAGTCCAAGCGCGCGCGCCAGCAGTGGGGCATGTCGCGCTCCATGGTGCAGAACCTGGTGACCGGCGTCACCCAGGGCTTCAAGCGCGAGCTTGAGATCCAGGGCGTCGGCTACCGGGCGAACGCCCAGGGGCCCGTGCTCAAGCTGGCACTCGGCTACAGCCATGACGTCGACTTCGATGTTCCGGCCGGCGTGACCGTCACGACCCCGAAGAACACCGAGATCGTCGTCGAAGGCATCGACCAGCAGCTGGTCGGCCAGGTGGCTGCGAACATCCGCGAGTGGCGCGCGCCGGAGCCCTACAAGGGCAAGGGCATCCGCTACAAGGGCGAGTACATCTTCCGCAAGGAAGGCAAGAAGAAGTAAGGGCGACGCAAATGGCACTGAGCAAGAGAGAGCTGTTCCAGAAGCGCCGCCTGCGCAACCGGAACAAGATCAAGGCGATGGCAAACGGGCGTCCGCGCCTGTCCGTCCACCGCTCCAACAAGAACATCAGCGTCCAGCTGATCGACGACCTGCAGGGCGTGACCCTGGCCTCGGCGTCGACGCTGGAGCCTTCGCTGGGCGTGGTCGGCAAGAACAACGTGGAGGCCGCCGCCAAGGTGGGCGCCACGATCGCCGAGCGCGCCAAGGCGGCTGGCGTGGAAGAAGTGTTCTTCGACCGCGGCGGTTTCCTGTTCCACGGGCGGGTGAAGGCTCTGGCCGACGCCGCGCGCGAGGGCGGGCTGAAGTTCTGACGGGGATGGCGGGCAGCTTGCCCGCCCACCCCATTTGCGTGGGCCGGACCCCGGCCCGCCGATGATCGAGGGTCGGGATGTTCCCGCCACTGCGATCGGATCCACAGGCGCGCCGCTCGCGCGTCATCGACCAGGAAGGATGCCATCCCATGGCAGAACGTGAACAGAGAGACCGCGGCGAGCGTGGAGGCGACCAGCGTCGCGGCCGTCGCCGGGAAGAGCGCGAGGAAACCCCGGAATTCGCGGAGCGCCTCGTCGCGATCAACCGCGTGTCCAAGACCGTGAAGGGCGGCAAGCGCTTCGGCTTCGCGGCCCTCGTGGTCGTCGGCGACCAGCGCGGCCGCGTCGGCTTCGGCAAGGGCAAGGCCAAGGAGGTCCCCGAGGCGATCCGCAAGGCGACCGAGCAGGCCAAGCGCCAGCTCATCCGCGTGCCGCTGAAGGAAGGCCGCACGCTGCACCATGACGTGCAGGGCCACCACGGCGCCGGCAATGTCGTGATGCGGACCGCGCCCGAAGGCACCGGCATCATCGCCGGCGGCCCGATGCGCGCCGTGTTCGAGATGCTGGGCATCAAGGACGTGGTCGCCAAGTCGACCGGCTCGCAGAATCCCTACAACATGATCCGCGCCACGCTCGATGGCCTGACCAGCGTGACTTCGCCGCGCCTGGTCGCCGCCCGCCGTGGCAAGAAGGTGGCCGACATCCTGCCGAAGCGTGAAGACGCCCCGGCGTCGTCCAGCCAGGTTGCCGAGGAGGCCTGAGACCCATGGCAAAGACCATCGTCGTCAAGCAGATCGGCTCGCCGATCCGCCGCCCCGAGATCCAGCGCCAGACCCTGATCGGCCTGGGCCTGAACAAGATGCACAAGACCCGCGAGCTGGAGGATACCCCCTCGGTCCGCGGCATGATCGCCAAGATCCCGCATCTGGTGGAAATCATCGAGGAGCGCGGCTGACCCAGCCCGCCTTCGGACAGAACGGGGCGGGGGCCGCGCATGGCCCCAGCCCGATCCCGTCAACGAACACACGCCGCGTCTGCCCATCTCGCTTCGGGGGCAGTTCCGGCAGAGGAGAAGCGACATGAAACTTCACGAACTCCGCGACAATCCCGGCGCCGCCAAGAAGGCCAAGCGCGTCGCCCGCGGCCCGGGCTCGGGCAAGGGCAAGACCGCCGGCCGCGGCATCAAGGGTCAGAAATCCCGCTCGGGCGTGGCGCTGAACGCCTACGAGGGCGGCCAGATGCCGCTCTACCAGCGTCTGCCCAAGCGCGGCTTCAACAAGCCCAACCAGAAGAAATACGCCGTCGTGAACCTGGGCCTGATCCAGAAGTTCGTCGACGCCGGCAAGCTCGACGCCTCGGCCGCGATCACCGAGGACGCGCTGGTGGCCTCGGGCCTTGTGCGCCGCAAGCTCGACGGCGTCCGCGTGCTCGCCAAGGGCGACGTGTCGGCCAAGCTGACCATCGCCGTGACCGGCGCCTCCAAATCGGCCGTCGAGGCCGTGGAAAAGGCCGGCGGCACGCTGACCACCGCGCAGGCAGCTGCGGCGGAGTGATCCGGTGCGGGGGGCTGCGGCCCCCCGACGCTTGTGGGCCGTGACGCCACAGCCTACATAGCCCTGAAGGATTTTGCGCGCCGCTGGACCGCCCAACCCGGTCCCGCGGCGCACTGCGCATGAGAGAGGCCACATGGCATCAGCAGCGGAGCAAATGGCCGCGAACATGAGCTGGAGCGCGTTCGGTCGGGCGACCGAGCTGCGTCAGCGCATCTGGTTCACCCTCGGTCTCCTGATCATCTACCGCATCGGCACCTACATTCCCGTGCCCGGCATCGACGGCGTGGAACTGCGCGCCTTCTTCGACCAGGCGGCGGCGGGCCTCGGCGGCGTGCTGAACATGTTCACCGGCGGCGCCCTGTCCCGTATGGGCGTCTTCGCGCTCGGGATCATGCCCTACATCTCGGCCTCGATCATCGTGCAGCTCATGGCGGCCATGGTGCCGGCCCTCGAGCAGCTGAAGAAAGAGGGCGAGGCCGGGCGCAAGAAGCTCAACCAGTACACCCGCTACGGCACCGTGCTGCTGGCCACCGCGCAGGCCTATGGCCTTGCCGTCAGCATGGAATCGGGCGGCCTCGCCTCCGATCCCGGCTGGTTCTTCCGCGCGGCCTGCGTGATCACCCTGGTCGGCGGCACCATGTTCCTGATGTGGCTGGGCGAACAGATCACCCAGCGCGGCATCGGCAACGGCATCTCGCTGATCATCTTCGTCGGCATCATCGCGGAAATCCCCGCGGCGCTGGCGCAGTTCTTCGAATCCGGCCGCTCCGGCGCCCTGACCACCCCGGCGATCCTCGGTGTCATCGTGATGCTGACCGCGACCCTGTTCTTCGTGGTGTTCATGGAGCGCTCCCTGCGCAAGATCCACATCCAGTACCCGCGCCGCCAGGTCGGGATGAAGGTCTACGACGGCGGCTCCAGCCACCTGCCGATCAAGGTGAACCCGGCGGGCGTGATCCCGGCGATCTTCGCCTCGTCGCTGCTCCTGCTGCCCACCACGCTGACCACCTTCTCGGGCGGTCAGGCAAGCGGGCCGGTGATGTCGTGGATCCTGGCGAACTTCGGCCCGGGCCAGCCGCTGTACCTGGCGTTCTTCGCCACCATGGTGGTGTTCTTCACCTACTTCTACACGCTCAACGTGTCGTTCAAGACCGATGACGTGGCCGACAACCTGAAGAACCAGAACGGTTTCATCCCCGGCATCCGCCCCGGCAAGAAGACGTCGGAATACCTCGAATACGTGGTGAACCGGATCCTCGTGCTCGGCTCGGCCTACCTCGCGCTGGTCGTGCTCCTGCCCGAGATCGTGCGCACGAACCTGGCCATCACGGCCTATTTCGGCGGCACCTCTATCCTGATCATCGTGTCGGTCGGCATGGACACCGTGCAGCAGATCCAGTCGCACCTGCTGGCGCACCAGTACGAGGGCCTGATCGAGAAATCGCAACTGCGCGGCCGCAAGTCGACGGCCGACCGCAAGCCGCGGAAAGGGCCGGCGCGCAGATGAGCCTGAACATCATCCTCCTCGGCCCGCCCGGCGCGGGCAAGGGCACCCAGGCCCGCATCCTCACCGAGACCCGCGGGCTGGTGCAGCTGTCCACCGGCGACATGCTCCGCGAGGCGCAGGCGTCCGGCACCGAGATGGGCAAACGCGTGGCCGAGGTGATGGCCAAGGGCGAGCTGGTCACCGACGAGATCGTCATCGGCCTGATCCGCGAAAAGCTGGCGCAGGGCGGGCAGGGCTTCATCTTCGACGGCTTCCCGCGCACGCTGGCCCAGGCCGACGCGCTGGGGCGGCTGCTGGACGAGCTGGGGCAGGGGATCGACGCGGCGATCGAGCTGCGCGTCAACGACGAGGTGCTGGTCGACCGCATCGTCGGCCGCGCCGAGCAGGCCCGCGCCGCCGGCCAGCCGGTCCGCGCCGACGACAACGCCGAGAGCCTTCGGACCCGCCTGATGGCCTACTACAAGCAGACCTCGCCGCTGATCGGCTACTACCACGCCAAGGGGCTGCTCAAGGCCGTCGACGGGCTGGCCGAGATCGACGCCGTCGCGGCCGAGATCGCGGCGCTGCTGGACTGAAGCGCCGGGCTTCCGATTTCTCTTGACAGGCGGGCGCCCCGGCCTTGACGCCCGGGTCGAATCCGCCTAAACGGCGGCTTCCCTCGTGGAATCATGGATGGCGCGCGGACCCGGTCCCCGCCTTTCGACCTGAAGACCAGGGTCCTTCGGCCTGCACGGCCAGGGGCCCTCTGTTGTGAAAAAAGGGCCTGGCGCTACGGGCTCGCAACGTAAAGGACGAGATTACCTTGGCACGTATCGCAGGGGTCAACATCCCCACCGCCAAGCGCGTTCCCATCGCGCTCACCTACATCACGGGCATCGGCCCGACCTCCGCCAAAGCCATCTGCGACGCCGTCGGCATCGACCAGGCCCGCCGCGTGAACGAGCTCTCGGACGCCGAGGTGCTGCAGATCCGCGAGCACATCGACGCGAATTACACCGTCGAAGGCGACCTGCGCCGCGAAGTGCAGATGAACATCAAGCGCCTGATGGACCTCGGCTGCTACCGCGGCCTGCGCCACCGCCGCAACCTGCCGGTCCGCGGCCAGCGCACCCACACCAACGCACGCACGCGCAAGGGCCCCGCAAAGCCCATCGCCGGCAAGAAGAAGTAAGGGAGGGCACAGCAGATGGCACGCGATCGTCGTCCCGCCAAGCGCAAGGTTTCCAAGAACATCGCCGCCGGCGTTGCGCATGTGAACTCTTCGTTCAACAACACCAAGATCCTGATCTCCGACGTGCAGGGCAACGCGATCTCCTGGTCGTCCGCCGGCACGATGGGCTTCAAGGGCAGCCGCAAGTCGACCCCCTTCGCCGCCCAGATGGCCGCCGAGGATGCCGGCCGCAAGGCCCAGGAACACGGCGTCAAGACGCTGGAAGTCGAAGTGCAGGGCCCCGGTTCGGGCCGTGAGTCCGCGCTGCGTGCGCTGGCCGCCTGCGGCTTCCAGATCACGTCGATCCGCGACGTGACGCCGATCGCCCACAACGGCTGCCGTCCGCCCAAGCGCCGCCGCGTCTGATCTACGGGTTCTCTCCGGCGGGCTGCGCGTTTCGCGCGGCCCGCTGACGTCATTTTGATCCTCGAGCGTGGCGCGGATGGATCCCCGCGTCACAAGAATGGAGGCGACGCATGATCCACAAGAATTGGCAGGAACTGATCAAGCCGACTCAGCTGGTTGTCCAGCCCGGCACCGATCCGTCCCGCAAGGCCACGGTCGTTGCGGAACCGCTGGAACGCGGCTTCGGTCTGACGCTCGGCAACGCGCTGCGCCGCGTGCTGATGAGCTCGCTTCAGGGCGGCGCCATCACCTCGGTGCAGATCGACGGCGTCCTGCACGAGTTCTCCTCAGTCGCGGGCGTCCGCGAGGACGTGACCGACATCGTGCTGAACCTCAAGGGCGTCGCCATCCGCATGGACGTCGACGGCCCCAAGCGCGTCTCGATCTCGGCCAAGGGCCCCAAGGTCGTGACCGCGGGCGACATCTCGGAATCGGCCGGCATCGAGATCCTGAACCGGGATCACGTGATCTGCCACCTCGACGACGGCGCCGACCTCTACATGGAGCTGACCGTCAACACCGGGAAGGGGTACGTCTCGGCCGACAAGAACCGGCCCGAGGACGCGCCCATCGGCCTGATCCCGATCGACGCGATCTATTCGCCGGTCAAGAAGGTCTCCTACGAGGTGCAGCCGACCCGCGAGGGCCAGGTGCTGGACTACGACAAGCTGACCCTCAAGATCGAGACCGACGGCTCGGTCAGCCCGGATGACGCCGTGGCCTTCGCCGCGCGCATCCTGCAGGACCAGCTGCAGATCTTCGTCAACTTCGACGAGCCCGAGGCCGCCGGCCGCGCCGAGGCCGAGGACGAGCTGGAGTTCAACCCGCTCCTGCTCAAGAAGGTGGACGAGCTGGAACTGTCGGTGCGTTCGGCCAACTGCCTGAAGAACGACAACATCGTCTACATCGGCGACCTGATCCAGAAGACCGAGGCGGAGATGCTCCGCACCCCGAACTTCGGCCGCAAGTCGCTGAACGAGATCAAGGAAGTGCTCTCGGGCATGGGCCTGCATCTCGGCATGGACATCGTCGACTGGCCGCCGGACAACATCGAGGAACTGGCCAAGAAGTACGAAGACAACTTCTGACGTGGTGCCGGGCTGAAGCCCGGCCTACGGCAATGTCCAAGGGGTAGGCCGGGCTTCAGCCCGGCACGCGCCCCGGACGACCTGGGCAATCCCGCCCCACCAAGGAGGGTCCCGCAACGCACGGGACCCGGACAAAGCATGAAACGGAGATAGAGACATGCGTCACGGAGCTGGTTACCGGAAGTTCAACCGGACCCACGAACACCGCAAGGCGATGTTCGCCAACATGGCGGGCTCGCTGATCGAACACGAACAGATCAAGACGACCCTGCCCAAGGCCAAGGACCTGCGCCGGGTGGTCGAGAAGCTGGTCACGCTCGCCAAGCGCGGCGACCTGCACGCCCGCCGCCAGGCGGCGGCGCAGCTCAAGCAGGACGCCCACGTCGCCAAGCTGTTCGACGTGCTGGGCCCCCGCTACGCCGAGCGCAACGGCGGCTACATCCGCGTCCTGAAGGCCGGCTTCCGCACCGGTGACATGGCGCCGATGGCGATCATCGAGTTCGTGGACCGCGACGTCGACGCCAAGGGCGCCGCCGACCGCGCCCGCGTCGAGGCCGAGGAGGCCGCCGCGGAGGAGTGATCCGCCGCGCAGGCCGACCCGAGATCGCGCCCCCGTGCCCGGCACGGGGGCGTTTTCGCATCCGCCTCAGCCCGATCCGGTCGGGTCCGGCGGGGCCGGCGGCACCCCCGGCAACAGCGCCGGCAACCGGCCGGGCGACAACAGCGCACGCGCCGACACCGGGCCCTGGCCCAGGTATTCCAGTAGATCCTTGCGCGCCGGAGGGGAGAGCCTCATGAGACGCGCAAAAAGATCAGGATCGATCTTTTCGTCCATTCGTCTCACCGTTCAAAACCTTGGAAACAATACGGTTGACCGCATTTTCGGCAACCTGTCTAAAAGGACATGTCCTTTTCGGTAGGTGTTGATGTCCAAGGCGCCGGTTCTGGATCTGCTGCTGCATGAGCTGTCGCTGGCCGCGCCGGCCGGCTTTGCCGTGGGCCTGCACATCCGCTACGTGTCGCCGCTCATCATGGTGAACACCTACCCGGACGAATGGCAGGAGGTGTACACCGCCAAGCTCTACGGTCTGCGCGATCCGACGCTGGCCTGGGGCCTCAGCCACACCGGCACGCGGCGCTGGTCGCAGATCGGCCTGCCCGACCCGTTCGGGATCCTGCCCGAGGCGGCGGGCTACGGCCTCGTCTACGGCATGATCGCCTCGCTCGGCCCGATGTCGTCGCGCACCATCGCCGGGGCCAGCCGGGCGGACCGCGAGTTCACCGACGCCGAGATGGCCCATATCCTGAGGATCGTGCAGCGGATGCACGACCTGTCCGAGCCGCCCGCCCGGCTGAGCCGGGCGCAGGTGGATGCCTTGAGATGCATCGCGGAGGGGGACCGCCATGCAGCTGCCGCCGCCCGACTGGGCATATCCGAAAGCGCCTTCAAGGCGCGCCTGACGTCTGCCAGGCAAAAACTCATGGCGCGCACCACGGCCGAGGCCGTGCAGCGGGCCAAGGAGTACGGATTGCTCTGAACCGGGACTGACAGCTGAGCAACCTGGGGGTGCCCCCCTCGCGGTGCGGTCAAGACACGACCGGCCAACCGAGGGGATGTATCCATGGAAATGACGACCTTGTCCTTCGCCAACATGCACCAGCACGGGGTGCTGTTCTCGAACATGCTGCGGGCGCGCCACCGCACCTTCATCGAGGAGATGCGCTGGGATCTGCCCGCTGCCGACGGGATGGAATTCGACCAGTACGACACCGCCCAGAGCCGCTGGGTCTGCGTGCATGACGGCGACCGCGTGCTGGCGGGCGTGCGGCTCACGCCGACCACCGCGCGCTGCGGGGTCTATTCCTACATGGTGCGCGACGCGCAGCGCGGCCTGCTCGAGTCGATCCCGTCGAACCTGCTCGACCAGCCCGCGCCCATCGCCGACCACATCTGGGACGCCAACCGCCTGTTCGTGGCCGAGGGCGTCGAGACCGAGATCCGCCACGCGGTGCAGATGTCCCTGATGGGGCACATGGTGCGCTCGGCCCGGGAACTGGGCGCCTCGATCCTGATCGGCCTCCTGCCCATCGCGATCCCGCGGCTGGGCCGGCGCCTCGGCATCGACATGGACCCCGCCGGCCCGGTGATGAAGATCGGCGGCGTCGCGCACCGCTGCTTCTTCGTGTCCATGGCCTCCAAGATGCACTGAGGCGGATTGTGGTGGCGGGGCCGGGCGCATAGCTTGGCCCTGCCATGCCCGACCTGTTCGACAGCGCCCCCGGGGCCGAGCCCCCCGCCCGCGGCCCGCGCCCGCTGGCCGACCGGCTGCGCCCCGCGCGGCTGGCCGATGTCATCGGGCAGGACCACCTGCTCGGCCCCGAGGGCGCGCTGCGGGTGATGCTCGACAGCGGGGCGCTGCCGTCGCTGATCCTCTGGGGCCCGCCCGGGGTGGGCAAGACCACCATCGCCCGGCTTCTGGCGCAGGAGACGCAGCTGCATTTCGTGCAGATCAGCGCGATCTTCACCGGCGTGCCCGAGCTGAGAAAGGTGTTCGAGGCTGCCAAGCTGCGGCACGGAAACGGGCAGGGCACGCTCCTGTTCGTCGACGAGATCCACCGCTTCAACAAGGCGCAGCAGGACGGCTTCCTTCCGCACATGGAGGACGGCACCATCCTGCTGGTCGGCGCGACCACCGAGAACCCCAGTTTCGAGCTGAACGCCGCCCTCATGTCGCGCGCGCAGGTGCTGGTCCTGAACCGGCTCGACGCCGACGCGCTGGAGCGCATGATCGCCCATGCCGAGCTGGAGCTGCACCACCCCCTGCCGCTCCGCCCCGAGGCGCGGGCCGCGCTGGTCGAGATGGCCGACGGCGACGGCCGCGCGCTCCTGAACCTGGTGGAACAGGTCGCCGCCTGGAAGACCGACGGCCAGCTCTCCCGCGACCAGCTGGCGCAGCGCCTGCAACGCCGCGCGGCGCAGTACGACAAGTCGGGCGACGCGCACTACAACCTGATCTCGGCGCTGCACAAATCCGTCCGCGGCTCCGACCCCGACGCGGCGATCTACTGGTTCGCCCGGATGCTCGAGGGCGGCGAGGACCCGCGCTACCTCGCCCGCCGCATCACCCGCATGGCGGTGGAGGACATCGGGCTGGCCGACCCCGCGGCGCAGCGCCACTGCCTCGACGCCTGGGCCACCTACGAGCGGCTGGGCTCGCCCGAGGGGGAACTGGCGCTGGCGCAAGCGGTGATCTACCTCGCCCTCGCGCCGAAATCGAACGCGGCCTACGTCGCCTACAAGGCCGCCCGCGCCTCGGCCCGGTCCACCGGGTCCGCGCCGCCGCCCAAGCACATCCTGAACGCGCCGACCAAGATGATGAAGGCGCAGGGCTACGGCGCCGGCTATGCCTATGACCACGACGCCGAGGACGGATTCTCGGGGCAGGACTATTTCCCCGAGACCATGTCGAGGGCGAAATTCTACGAGCCCGTCGAACGCGGTTACGAGCGCGAGCTGAAGAAGCGGCTCGACTGGTTCGAGGGCTTGCGCGCGAAACGGAAGGGGTAGCGCGTTTTCCGCACGGAAAACGCACGGGAAAACTGCAGTTTTCCCGTGCGAAAAACTGCAGTTTTTCGGCGCCTTGCGGTCCCGGGCAAGAGCTGCCCATTGACTCGCTGCACGCCCCGACCCAAACCGGCAAATATGGTCCCTGTCATACAAGTCGCCCTCGGCGGCGCGCTCGGCGCCGTGCTCCGATACCTCACCGGCATCGGCCTCGTCCGCCTGTTCGGTCACACGCCGTTCCCGCTGGGCGTGCTGGCGGTCAACGTGCTCGGCTCGCTGGCCATGGGCCTCTTCATCGCGCTGGCGGCGCATCGCGGCCTGACGCACCTGTCGCCGCTGATGGCGACCGGCATCCTCGGCGGCTTCACCACCTTCTCGGCCTTCTCGCTCGAGGCGGTGACGCTCTACGAACGCGGCGCGCTCGGGCTGGCGGCGCTCTACGTGCTGGCCAACGTCACGCTGTCCATCGCGGCGCTCGTCGTCGGCCTCGCCCTCGGAAGGAGCTTCGCATGAGCGGCGTCCAGACCCTCACGGTGGCCGCGGGCGAGGGCGGGCAGCGGCTCGACCGCTGGTTCCGCCGGCAGTTCCCCCACATCCCGCAGGGCCGCATCGAGAAGATGTGCCGCAAGGGCGAGATCCGCGTCGACGGCGGCCGGGTCAAGCCCGCCACCCGCATCGAGGACGGCCAGCAGGTCCGCGTCCCGCCCCTGCCCGAGACCGAGGCGCCCGAGGCCCCGCCGAAACCGCGCATCTCCGACGCCGACGCGCAGATGATCCGCGCGGCCGTGCTCTACCGCGACGCCCACATCCTCGCCATCAACAAGCCGCCGGGCCTGCCCACCCAGGGCGGCTCGGGCGTCACCCGCCATGTCGACGGGCTGGCCGAGGCGCTGACCTTCGACGCCGACGAGAAACCCCGCCTCGTCCACCGGCTCGACAAGGACACCTCGGGCGTCCTCCTGTTGGCGCGCTCGCGCAAGGCCGCCGAGGCGCTGACCCGCGCCTTCCGCGCCCGCGACACCCGCAAGATCTACTGGGCCGCCGTTGCCGGCGTGCCCAGCCCGCGCATGGGCGTGATCCGCTTCGGCCTCGTCAAGGCGCCGGGCCACGGCAAGGGCGGCGAGGGCGAGAAGATGGTCACCGTCCACCCCGACGCCGTGGCCGCGACCGAGGGCGCCAAGCCCGCCGTCACCGACTACGCCGTGCTGTCGGCGCTGGGCGGCCGCACCGCCTGGGTGGCGCTGCAGCCGGTCACGGGCCGCACCCACCAGCTGCGCGCGCACATGGCCGCCATCGGCCACCCGGTCGTCGGCGACGGCAAGTACGGCGGCTCGGGGCAGGAGAACCTGGGCGACGGCTGGGGCGCGCAGCTCGGCGGCGAGATCAGCCGCAAGCTGCACCTGCACGCCCGCTCCATCAGCCTGACCCACCCCGTCACCGGCGCGCGCCTGACCGTCACCGCCCCGCTGCCGCAGCACATGCAGCGGACCTGGGACGCGCTGGAATGGCGCGCCGCCGACGTGCCCGCCGACCCCTTCGAGGAGGAGCCATGACCGACCTGCGGCTCGTGATCCTGGACGTCGACGGAACGCTGATCGACAGCCAGGACCATATCGTGTCGTCGATGGAGGTGGCCTTCGCCGCCAACGCCCTGACCCCGCCCCCGCGCGACCGCATCCGGTCGGTCGTGGGCCTGTCGCTGCCGGTGGCGATGGGGGTGCTCGCCACCGACCACCCCGACCGCGCCGACGCGCTGGTCGAGGCCTACAAGCACGCCTTCTCCACGCTGCGCGACCGCTTCGACGGCATGGTGCTGTCGCCGCTGTTCCCCGGCGTCCGCGCGACGCTCGACGCGCTGGTGGCCGACGACTGCACGCTGCTGGCGGTCGCCACCGGCAAGTCGCGGCGCGGGATGGACCATATCCTCGACCTGCACGGGCTGCGCGGCGTCCTGGCCTCGGTGCAGGTCGCCGACGACCACGCCTCGAAACCGCACCCCTCGATGATCGAGGCCTGCCTGCGCGAGACCGGCATCGACCGGGCCCGCGCGGTGATGCTGGGCGACACCAGCTTCGACATGGAGATGGCCCGCAACGCCGGCGTCGCGGCGCTGGGCGTGTCGTGGGGCTACCACCCTATCGACCGGCTGCGCGCCGCCGGCGCGATCGACGTGCTCGACCGCTTCTCCGACTTGCCCGCGGCGCTCGATCGGATATGTCCCGCGTCATGACGGGCGGATGGAAGGCACGGCGCTTCTGGCGCGAGGTCTCGGTGGGCGAGGCCGAGGGCGGGTTCTCCGTCCACCTCGACGCGCGCCGGGTGATGACGCCGGGCAAGCTGCCCCTCACCCTGCCGACCCGCGTGATGGCCGAGGCCATCGCCGCCGAATGGGCCGCGCAGGACGACGAGATCCGGCCGCTGACCATGCCCGTGACCCGCGCCGCCAACTCGGCGCTGGAGCGCGTGGTCCCGCAGCAGCCCGAGGTGGCCGCGATGCTGGCCGCCTATGCCGAGACGGACCTGACCTGCCACCGCGCCGACACGCCCGAGGCGCTGCAGGCCCGCCAGGCCGCCGCCTGGGACCCGCTGCTCGACTGGGCCGCCGAGACCCACGGCGCGCGGCTGCTTCCGACCGTGGGCATCCTGCCCGTGGCGCAGCCGCAGGCGTCGCTCGACGCGCTGGCGGCGCATGTGGCGGCGCTCGACGCCTTCCGCCTGACCGCTCTGCACGACCTCGTGACCCTGTCGGGCTCGCTCGTCATCGGGCTGGCGACGGCCGCGGGCCGCCTCGACGCCGAAACCGGGTGGTCGCTGTCGCGAATCGATGAGGACTGGCAGATCGAACAATGGGGCCCCGACGAGGAGGCCGAAGCCGCCGCCGCCCACAAGCGCGCCGCTTTCCACGCGGCCCGGCGGTTCTGGGACATGGCAGGCTGTGAATGACGCCGTCTTGGCCAGTTGTCGGCGGACATTGCAAAAAAACAGGGCAGGATGTGGAGTGATCGCTGATTGCTTGTGCTTGACGCAGGGAAAACCGCATCTGTTGCACTTGACCTCCTGCGTGGCTTTTGCCCATTTTGGCGGCGGTGAGGGGGCATGAGCCTCCCACGGACTTATGCCAAGGCCCAAAGGGCACAACAATCACAGCCCAACGGGCGGTCCATCAGGAAGAGGTAAACATGAAGAAATCCGTATTTCTCGGCACGCTCGCCGTCGCCGGTCTCGCGGCCGGCCTCGCGTCGGCGCAGTCGACGCTCGAGCAGGTCCAGGCCCGGGGGTCGCTGCTGTGCGGTTCCAACGAGGGTCTGGCGGGCTTCGCCGCCCCCGACGCCAACGGCGTCTGGCAGGGCTTCGACGTCTCGCTGTGCCGGGCCATCGCCACTGCGGTCCTCGGTGACCCGCAGGCCGTCGAGTTCGTCCCGCTGACCAGCCAGACCCGCTTCACCGCGCTGGCCGCCGGCGAAGTGGACGTGCTGGTCCGCAACTCCACCTGGACCTACTCGCGCGACACCGACCTGAACCTCGACTTCGTGGGCGTCAACTACTACGACGGCCAGGGCTTCATGGTTCGCTCGGACCTCGGCGTGTCCTCGGCCACCGAGCTTGATGGCGCCACCGTCTGCATCCAGACCGGCACCACCACCGAACTCAACCTCGCGGACTTCTTCCGCGTGAACAACATCACCTACGAGCCGGTCCCGGTCGCCACCAACGCCGAAGGCCAGCAGCAGTACCTCGCCGGTGCCTGCGACGTGTACACCACCGACGTGTCGGGCCTCGCCGCGACCCGCGCCACCTTCGAGAACGCCTCCGAGCACGTGATCCTTCCGGAAATCGTGTCCAAGGAGCCGCTCGGCCCGGTCGTCCGCCATGGCGACAACGACTGGGGTGACATCGTCCGCTGGACGCTGAACGCGCTGGTCGCCGCCGAAGAGTACGGCGTGACCTCGGCCAACGTCCGCGAACTGGCCGCCGCGCCGACCGCGAACCCCGAGATCAACCGTCTCCTCGGGACCGAGGGCGAACTGGGCGCCATGATGGGCCTGGCCAATGACTGGGCCGTCAACGTGATCGCCGCCGTCGGCAACTACGGCGAGGTGTTCGAGCAGAACATCGGCGAAAACACCCCCGTCGGCCTGGCGCGCGGCCTGAACGCGCAGTGGACCGATGGCGGCCTGCTGTACTCGCCGCCGTTCCGCTGATCTCGTGATGAGCGGGGCCCGGGCACTGCCCGGGCCCCGTCTCCTCTGACCGTCCTTCCGACCAAACGACACGCAGCCGTTCCGCCGGGCGTCCCGACGCCGACCGGCCGGACCTGTGTCCCCTACGTAGCGGAGTGCGCATGGCAGACGTGACCGAACCCCCGCGCGAATCCTTTCGCCTCAGCCAGCTGCTGTACGACTCGCGGTACCGTTCCCTGACGATCCAGGTCGTCGCCGCCATGCTGATCATGGCGCTGCTGGTCGAGCTGGTCGACAACACGGTGACCAACCTGGCCGCGCTGGGCAAGGACATCGGGTTCGGCTTCCTCTGGACCACCGCCGGCTACGACATCAACCAGCAGCTGATCCCTTTCTCCTCGCAGGACACGCACGCCCGCGCCGCGGTGGTGGGGATCCTGAACACGCTGCTCGTCGCCTTCCTCGGCTGCATCCTCGCCACCGTCATCGGCGTCCTCGCCGGCGTGCTGCGGCTGTCCAAGAACTGGCTGATCGCCCGCATCATGACGGTCTACGTCGAGGCGATGCGGAACACGCCGCTCCTGATCTGGATCCTCATCGTCTTCGCGGTGATGACCGAGGCCACCCCCCAGCCCCGCGAATTCCGCGAGGGCGGCAGCGCCTCGATGATCCTGTGGGACAGCGTCGCCATCTCCAACCGCGGCGTCTACATCCCGCGCCCGGTCTGGGCCGAGGGCTCGGGCCTCGTGGTGGCGGTGTTCCTGCTGTCCATCGTCGGCATCTTCGCCCTGCGCTGGTACGCCCGCCGGCGCCAGGAAGCGACCGGCCAGCAGCTGCCCGTCCTGTGGATCTCGCTGGGCCTGTTCTTCGTGCCCGCGCTCCTCGCCTATTTCGTGATGGGCCGGCCGGTGTCGCTGGAATACCCCGAGCTCGGCGGCTTCAACTTCACCGGCGGGGTGCAGATCCGCAACTCCTTCATCGCGCTGTGGCTGGCGCTGTCGCTCTACACCTCGGCCTTCATCGCCGAGATCGTGCGCGCCGGCATCCTCGCGGTGTCCAAGGGCCAGACCGAGGCGTCCTTCGCGCTCGGCCTGCAGCCCAACCGCACGATGCAGCTGATCATCCTGCCGCAGGCGCTGCGGGTGATCATCCCGCCGCTGATCTCGCAGTACCTGAACCTGACCAAGAACTCGTCGCTGGCCATCGCCGTGGGCTACATGGACGTGCGCTCGACGCTGGGCGGGATCACCATCAACCAGACCGGACGCGAGCTGGAGGGGATGCTGCTGCTCGGCATCTTCTACCTGATCACCAGCCTGATCATCTCGGCGCTGATGAACCTCTACAACTCCAGCGTCAAATTGAAGGAGCGGTGAGATGAGCGATACCCACGCCCACAGCGTCGCCTTCGCCCGCGACACCATGCTCCCGCCCGCGCCCCCGCCGCCGGGGGAAACCGGGGCGATCCGCTGGATCCGCGAGAACCTGTTCTCGTCCTGGTCCAACGGCCTGCTGACGATCGTCTCGATCTACCTGATCTGGTCGATCCTCTCGGCCATCCTGCCCTGGACCCTGCAGGGGATCTGGGACGCGGGCTCGCTCGGGGAATGCCGCGCGATCCGCGACGAGCGCGGGCTCAGCACCGCCGCCTGCTGGGCGGTGATCAACGAGCGCTGGCTGCAGATCCTGTTCGGCTTCTACCCCACCGACAACCAGCTGCTGGCCTCGTGGTTCTATTCCGACGAGCTGGCCGCGGCCGGCGGGCTCGAGGCGGTGTTCGGCCCCGGCTCGAACTCCACCGCCCGGATCGAGTTCATCGCCGCGATGAAGGCCGACATCGGCAACCTCGTCGTGTTCTTCTTCGGCTACTGGCGCCCGCTCATGGCGCTGGCGCTGCTGGTCGTCGCGGTTGCGCCGATCCTCTACTCCAGCCTGCCGCGCAAGCTGCTGTGGTTCTCGCTCGCCTACCCCTTCGTCGCCGTGTTCCTGCTCTGGGGCGGCACCATCTGGGGGCCGGTCTCGGTGGCCGTGGGCCTCGTCGCCGCGATCCTTGTCGGGCGCGTGGTGGCGGCCGCGTCGGGCGCGCTCCTGGGGATGCTGGCCGGCATCGTCGCCGTCCTCGCCATCTTTCTGAACCCGCTCCCCTTCGCGGACATCGGCCTGTTCCCGCTCCTGCCCCACGTGACCGGCGTGCTGAACGCGGCCATGCCGATCGGGCTCGAGGCGATCCCGTCCGACGATTTCGGCGGCTTCATGCTAGCCATCATCATCGGCACCTCGGGCATCGTGCTGTCGCTGCCCTTGGGCATCGTGCTGGCGCTGGGCCGGCAGTCGTCCATGCCGCTGATCAAGTGGATCTGCGTGACCTTCATCGAGGTCATCCGCGGCGTGCCCCTGATCGTGTGGCTGTTCACCGCCTCGCTCCTGCTGAATTACTTCCTGCCGCCGGGCACGAACTTCGACCTCCTGCTGCGCGTCATCATCATGGTCACGCTCTTCGCCTCGGCCTACCTGGCCGAGGTGGTGCGGGGCGGCCTCGCCGCGCTGCCCAAGGGCCAGTACGAGGCCGCCGACAGCCTCGGGCTCGACTACTGGAAGGCGATGCGCCTGATCGTGCTGCCGCAGGCGCTCAAGATCTCCATCCCGGGGATCGTGAACACCTTCATCGGGCTGTTCAAGGACACGACGCTGGTGGTCTTCATCGGCCTGCGCGACCCGCTGGGCCTGACCAACGCGATCCGCGCCACCGCGGAATGGAACGGCATCTACTGGGAGCTCTACATCTTCGTGGGCCTGCTGTTCTTCGTGTTCTGCTTCTTCATGTCCCGCTACTCCATGTATCTCGAGCGCAAGCTCCAGACCGACCGCCGCTGAGGAGGCCACCCCATGACCGAACTTCAGACCCCCATCGCGGAACGCGAGATCGACCGGTCGCAGATGAAGGTCTCGGACGAGATCGCCATCGAGATCAACAACATGAACAAGTGGTACGGGACCTTCCACGTGCTGCGCGACATCAATCTGACCGTGAACCGGGGCGAGCGCATCGTGATCTGCGGGCCCTCGGGCTCGGGCAAGTCGACCCTGATCCGCTGCATCAACGCGCTGGAGGAGCACCAGAAGGGCTCCATCGTGGTCGACGGCACGCTCCTGTCGAACGACCTCAAGAACATCGACAAGATCCGGTCCGAGGTCGGGATGGTGTTCCAGCACTTCAACCTGTTCCCGCACCTGACCATCCTCGAGAACTGCACCCTCGCGCCGATCTGGGTCCGCAAGATCCCCAAGCGCGAGGCCGAGGAAACCGCGATGTACTTCCTCGAGAAGGTGAAGATCCCCGAGCAGGCGCTGAAGTACCCCGGCCAGCTGTCCGGCGGCCAGCAGCAGCGCGTGGCCATCGCCCGGTCGCTGTGCATGCGGCCGCGGATCATGCTGTTCGACGAGCCGACTTCGGCGCTGGACCCCGAGATGATCAAGGAGGTGCTGGACACCATGATCCAGCTCGCCGAGGAGGGCATGACCATGCTCTGCGTGACCCACGAGATGGGCTTCGCGCGGTCCGTGGCGAACCGGGTGATCTTCATGGACCAGGGCCAGATCGTCGAGCAGAACGAGCCCGAGCCGTTCTTCACCGACCCGCAGAACGAGCGGACCAAGCTGTTCCTCAGCCAGATCCTCGGGCACTGACCGCCCCGCCGCGGCAGGGTCTTGCAAGACCCTGCCATGGCCTTGCAAGGCCATGCGCCAGACCCTTGCAAGGGTCTGGCCACACTCTTGCAAGAGTGTGGCGTCGCTACAGGTCGCGCGGCACCACGAAATCCACCACGCGCCCCGACCACCAGTCGACGTCGCCCCAGGTCTCGCCGGGGAATTCCGCCACCAGCGTGGCGCAGGTCGGGTAGTCCAGGAAGCGCGGGTGCTCGGCCGGGTCCTCGACGATGCGGTGCGCGAATTCCCCGATCCCCGGGTTGTGCCCGATCACCATCACCGTCCGCCCCTCGGCGCGGCGCAGCTGGCCCAGGATCTCGCCCGCCTCGGCGTGGTAGAGCGCCGGCACCACCGTCATCGGCACCGGCCGCCCCAGCTCGGGCGACAGCCGCTCCCAGGTTTCCTGCGTGCGCCGGGCCGAGGACACCAGCGCCCGGTCGGGCAGGTAGCCCTTGCTCCGCAGCCAGCCCCCGATCCTCGGCGCGTCGGCCTGGCCGCGGGCGTTCAGCGGGCGGTCATGGTCGTCGAGGGCGGGGTCATCCCAGCCCGATTTCGCGTGCCGCGTCAGGATCAGGGTCAGCGTCATGGGTGAAAGCTCCGCATGTGAAACGCCGACTGCTCGGTCCGGCGGCCGTATCCCGCGCTGACCGGGCAGGCCCGCCGCGCGCGGCAGCCCCGGTCGAGGCACTCCCGCCCCGCCCCGGTGTCGAGGAAGGCGTGGCAGGCCCCGACGTCATAGCCTGCCGGGGTCAGCGCGCCAACCGGGCAGGCGGTGACGCAGGGCCGGGCACAGCCGTCGCAGGGCGGGGCCGGGGGCGGCGCGGGCAGGTCGAGGCGCCCGCGCAGCGCCAGCGCCCCCCGGTAGGACACCATCAGCCCCGCCCGGTCGTGCACCAAGAGGCCCACCGGGCTGACCCAGGCCCGCCCGCTCCGCGTCGCCCAGGCGAGGAAGGGCCGCCAGGGCGGCCCGCCGAAGGGGAACAGCGCCTTGGCGCCGAGGTCGCAGGCCAGCCGCCCGATCACCCGGCGCGACCAGCGGTCCAGCGGGTCGGGGCGGCCGTCGGCGAACTCGGGCTCGGCGGTGACATGGGCCCAGAAGCCGGGCTCGTCCGGCCCGAGCAGCAGCAGCGTGGCGCAGCCCTCGGGCGCGCCGTCATCCGGGCCGGGGTGGACCCCGCCGAACACCGCGAGGCTGTGGGGGGCGAGGCGGGCCTCGATCTCGTCCAGCCCGGCCATCTCCGCCCTTTCCTCGCCTGTCCCGCCGCGGCGGCGTCGCCGTGCACGGGGTGTGTACGCCCTGTGTACGCCCGGTGCGCCCGGTCAGGCGCGGATCATCGACCCCGCGCCATGCTCGGTGAACAGCTCCAGCAGCACCGCGTGGGCCACGCGCCCGTCGACGATGGTGCAGGCCCGCACCCCGCCGCGCACCGCCTGCAGCGCGGTCTCGGTCTTGGGAATCATCCCGCCCGAGATCACGCCCGCGCGGGTCATCTCCTCGACCTCGGCGGCCTTCAGCTCGGTCACCAGCTCGCCGGCGGCGTTCTTCACGCCCGCGACATTCGTGAGCAACAACAGGCGGTCCGCCTTCAGCGCCGCGGCGATGGCGCCGGCGGCCGTGTCGCCGTTCACGTTGAAGGTCTCGCCCTTGCGGCCCACGCCGACCGGCGCGATCACCGGGATCATGTCGTCCTCGAACAGGTTGTGGACCACGGCCGGGTTCACCTCGACCGGCTCGCCCACGAAGCCGAACTTGGCATCCGCCGGCTCGCAGACCATGAGCGAGGCGTCCTTGCCCGACAGCCCCACCGCCTTGCCGCCCTGCGCGTTGATCGCCTGCACGATCCGCTTGTTCACCAGCCCCGACAGCACCATCTCGACCACCTCGACGGTCGCCGCGTCGGTGACGCGCTTGCCGTCGATGAACTCGGACTGGATGCCGAGCTTGTCGAGGAGGTCGTTGATCATCGGCCCGCCGCCATGCACCACGACCGGGTTCACGCCGACCTGGCGCAGCAGCACGATGTCGCGCGCGAAGCTGGCCATCGCGTCGTCGTCGCCCATGGCGTTGCCGCCGAACTTCACCACCACGATGGCGTCGTTGAAGCGTTGCAGGTAGGGCAGCGCCTCGCTCAGGGTGCGGGCGGCGGCCATGTAGTCGCGGGTCATGTCACGTTTCTTCATCTCGGGCCTCGTCGATGGGGCTTGAATAGGCGACCGGGGCGCCCGTGTGAAGCGGCGGGTTCGCGTATTTGGGGAAAGATGAAGGGGCCGGTCAGGCGATGGCCGCGATGGCGGCGCGCAGGGTCTCGATCCCCAGCCCGTCCTCCGAGGAGGTCAGGATCAGCTCGGGGTAGGCCGCGGGGTGCTTGGCTAGGGCCGCCCGGGTCCGGGCCAGCGCCGCGTCGCGGTCCTTCGGCTTGACCTTGTCGGCCTTGGTCAGGACCACCTGGAAAGGCACGGCGGCTTTGTCGAGGAGGCCCATGATGTCCTCGTCCACCGCCTTGGCGCCGTGGCGCGCGTCGATCAACACGAAGGCGCGGCGCAGTGTGGCGCGGCCGGCGAGGTAGGCGCGCAGCAGCGCCTGCCACTGTTTCACCACCGTGATGGGCGCCTCGGCATAGCCGTAGCCGGGCAGGTCGACGAGGTAGTGGCTGTCCGTCAGGGTGAAGTAGTTGATCTCCTGCGTCCGGCCCGGCGTGTTCGACGCGCGCGCCAGCGCCTTGCGCCCCGTCAGCGCGTTGATCAGCGTCGACTTGCCCACGTTGGAGCGGCCGGCAAAGCAGACCTCGGGGCGGTCGTCGGGGGGCAGCCCGTCCATCGCGACGACGCCCTTCAGGAACTCCGCGCCCTGGGCGAAGAGGAGACGGCCGGCCTCGCGGGCGGCGGCGTCGGGCTCGGGGGCGAGCGGGAAGGGCAGGGGCGTCGTCATGCGAGGGTCACCGTGTCGCCGACGGCCACGCGGCCGCCCTTGCGCACCATGGCGTAGGTGCCGAAATCGGTGTGGCCCCAGCCGTCCTCGAGCGCGGCCAGCGTCGCGGCGTCGCGGCGGCCGGTGTCGGGGTTGGCCTCGGTCGCGCGGCAGCGGGTGATCGGCTCGACCACGTCGAGTTCGGCTTCGCCGATGCACAGGCGCTTGCCGACGAGGTCGAATTCCTCCCAGGGCGCGAGGCCCTCGAGCCACAGGTTGCCGCGGAATCGGCGCGGGTCGAGCGCCATCCCGAGCTTCTGCCCCAGCGCGCGGAGCGACGCCATGTTGAGCACGGCGACCGAGGCGAAGGGCGCATCCGATAGCCCCATGTCGGGCGCCTTGACCAGCGCCGCCGGCGGTCGGCGGTCGGCGGGGTAGATCGGTTTCAGCCAGGGCAGCAGGGCCAGCTCGGCCGCGTCCTCGCCCGGCACGATGGACAGGGGCGGGCGGTCGGGGTGCGACAGGTGCACCGTGTCGCCCTCGACCCGCGCGGTGATCGCCATCAGCGACGGCCCCTTGGCCCCGCGGACGAAGTTGCGGCAGGCGCGCCAGCCCTCGGCCGCCTCGCCGCCCTCTTCGAGCACGGCCCAGGCGCGGTCCCAGGGCAGGGGGCGGTCGGGGCGCAGGCCCACGTGATCCAGCCGCTCGGTCCCGATCCCCTTGATCGGGTGGCGCCAGATCTGGGCCAGCGTCCCGATCATTTGCCCTGCGGCTTCTTGCGCTTGAAGCTCGACCGGATGTTGCCGAACAGGTCGGGCGTGTAGCCGTGCCGCTTCATGATGATGTACTGCTGGATGAAGGTGATCGTGTTGTTCGCGATCCAGTACACCAGCAGGCCGGAGGCGAAGCTTCCGAGCATGAACATGAACACCCAGGGCAGCCAGGCGAAGATCGCGGCCTGGGTCGGGTCGGTCGGCTGCGGGTTCAGCTTCTGCTGCAGCCACATCGAGATGCCGAGCAGGATCGGCAGCACCCCGATGAAGATGAGCGCGAGCAGGCTGTTGGGTTCGGGCGCGGCCCAGGGCAGCAGGCCGAAAAGGTTGATGATCGACGACGGGTCGGGCGCCGACAGGTCGTTGAGCCAGCCGAAGAACGGCGCATGGCGCAGTTCCAGCGTGACGAAGATCACTTTGTAGAGCGAGAAGAAGATCGGGATCTGCAGCAGGATCGGCAGGCAGCCCGAGGCCGGGTTCACCTTTTCGCGCTTGTAGAGCTCCATCATCTCGACCTGCATCTTCTGCCGGTCGTCGCCCACGCGCTCCTTGATCTTCTCCATCTGCGGCTGCAGCTCGCGCATCCGGGCCATCGAGGCGTAGGACTTGTAGGCGAGCGGGAACAGCGCAGCCTTGATGATCACCGTCAGCGCGATGATGGCGAGGCCCATGTTGCCGATCAGGACGTTCAGGTTGTGCAGCAGCCAGAACATCGGCTTGGTGATGAAGTAGAACCAGCCCCAATCGATCGAGTCGAGGAAGCGGTCGATGCCGGCGAGGTCCTGATAGTTGCGGATCGTCTCCCATTCCTTCGCGCCGGCGAAGAGCTGGGTCGTCACCTCGGCGCTCTGGCCGGCCTCGACGGTCATCGCGGGCAGGCGGGCCTCGGTCTGGTAGATGTCGGCCGACGCCACGTATTTGGTGACGCTGGTGAAGGGCTGGTCGGCGCCGGGGATGAGGGTCGTCATCCAGTACTTGTCGGTGAAGCCGATCCAGCCGTCGGACTGCACCTCGACCACCTCGGCGGCGGCGCCTTCGCGCTGCACGAAGTCGAGGTCGGGGATGTCGTCGTAGGCGATCTCGTCGAGCTGGCCGTCGACCTTGCGGACCACGCCCTCGTGCAGGATGAAGAAGTTCTGCAGGTCGTCGGGCAGGCCGTGGCGGGCGACGATGCCGTAGGGGGCCAGCCGCGCGGCGGTGGCGCCGGTGTTCTCGACCGACTGGGTGACGGTGAACATGAAGTTCGCGTCGACGGCGATGGTGCGGCGGAAGATGAGGCCGGCGCCGTTGTCCCAGACCAGCGTGATCGGGGTCTCGGGGGTCAGGGTCTCGCCGCTTTCGAGCGCCCATTCGGTGTTCGCGCCCGGCACGTCCTCGAAGCCGAGGTCGCCGCCCGGGGCCCAGCCGTAGAGGGCGTAGTAGGGCTCGTCCGAGCCGACGGGCGAGAGCAGGCGGACGATCGGGCTGCCCTCCTCCAGCGTCTCGAAGTAGCCGCGCAGCGACAGGTCGTCGATGCGGCCGCCGATCAGCGAGATGGACCCTTCCAGCTCGGGCGTCTCGATGCGGACGCGCGGGGCCTCGGCGGCGGGGTCGGCGGCCTCGACCTCGGCCAGCGCCGCGGGATCCCCGGTGGCCGCGGGCGGCAGGAGCGCCATGCCGGTCTCGGCGCTGCCGGCCTGGGTCTCGACGATGGCCGCGGCGTTGGGGTCGGTCTGCGGCTCCGGCGGGGGGAAGAGGAGGAACCAGACAAGGATGACGAGGAAGCTCAGCGCCGTGGCGAGGATCAGGTTTCTGTTCTGATCGTCCATGTCTCGGTGACCCCGCGGTTGATGTCCCCGCGGGTTCAACAGATCGGGGGACGAAAGGTCAAGGGGCGTTTTGGGCGCGGGGGGCAGGGGTGGCGGGCCTGTCCCTGCTGGGGCGGGCCGCTTGCGCGGCGGTCCGGCGTGCGGGCTGCATGGGGTGCGCCGCCGCACCGGGCGTGGGGGGCGAGGGGTCGAGCGACATGGGGCCACCTGCGGGGACGCCTGCCGGGCGGTCCGCCTCGGGCCGCCGGGACGGGTCGGGCGGTGGGGCGGTCCGACCCGGGATCGTCGGGGTGTCTCCTGCCCCGGCCCGGGCGGCCGTCAGCCGGCGCGGCGGCCGATGACCGGGGGCTGGGCGATGCGTTCGTTGTGGGCGGTGGCCCAGGCGATGGTGTCGTCCAGCGGCATCGGCCGCGCGATATGGAAGCCCTGCATGTGGTCGCAGCCCATCTGCGCCAGCAGCGCCTGCACCTCGCGGGTCTCGACCCCTTCGGCCAGGGTTTCGACGCCGAGGTGGCGGGCCATCGACAGGATCGCGGCGACCATGGCCCGCTGCTCTGGGTCGCCGTCGAGGCCCAGCACGAAGGAGCGGTCGATCTTGATCCGGGTCACGCCGAAGCGGCGGATCGCCGAGAGCGAGGCCTGCCCGATCCCGAAATCGTCGAGGTCGAGGTTGACCCCCTGCGCCCGGAGCGCCGAGAGCGTGGCGATGACGGCATCGTCCTCGCCCCGGGCGGCGACGGTTTCGAGGATTTCGACGGTCAGGCGGCCGGGGCGGAGCTCGCAGCGGTCGAGCTCCCAGGCGACCTGGTCGGCCAGCATCGGGTTGCGCAGCTCGCCCGCCGAGAAATTGACCGAGACCGAGGGCACCCGAAGCCCCGCCCGGTCCCAGGCCTGCAGGGCCGCCAGCGCGTGGACGAGGATGCGGTGCCCGAGCGCGTCCATGCGGCCCGCGTCCTCGACCGCGGGCAGGAAATCGGCCGGGGCGAGCACGCCGCGCCGGGGGTGGTGCCATCGGGCCAGCGCCTCGAAGCCCGATATGACGCCGGTGTCGGTGCAGATCTGGGGCTGGAACCAGGGCCGGATCTCGTCGGCGGCCAGCGCATCCTCGACCTCGGCGGCGAGGTCCGCGCGGTCGCGGCGTTGTCCGAGGAGGCCGGGGGCATAGGCGCGCACGGCGTTCGGCCCGTTGCGCTGCGCCTCGGCCAGCGCGGCCTCGGCGGCGGCCAGCGTCGCCTCGGGCACGGGGCCCGCGTCGCGCAGGAGCGCGCTGTGCCCGGCGCAGACGGTGAGGCGCGCGGCGCTGCCGTCGATGGCGACGGGTTCGCCCAGCACTGCCCGGAGCCGCGCGGTGATCGCCTCGCGGGTGCCGAGGCGGGCGGCCGGGATCGGGTGCAGCACCACGCCGAAGCGCGAATCGCCGAGCCGCGCCACGACATCGTCCCGCCGGAGCGCGGTGGCCAGCCGTTCGGCGCAGCGCAGCGCCAGATCCTCGGCCGCCTCGGCGCCCCAGCGGTCGGTCAGCCCGTCCCAGCCGTCGATCTGCAGCAGGATGCAGGCAGTGTCATGGTCGGGCGTCGCGGCGACCCGGTCGAGCATGGCCAGGAGCGCGTCGCGCCCCGCGAGACCGCCGCGCGGCCCGGGCACGCCGCCGCGGCCGGCGCCCACCAGCGCCGCGCCGCCGGCGCCGAGGCCGAGGCCACGCAGCGCCAGCAGCGCGGGCAGGAGGAACACCGTGACCGTCGCCACGTCGCCAAGCCCGAGCCAGACCGCGGACAGGGTCATGAGGGGAAAGAGCGCCAGCACCTCCACGCGCGACAGGGCCTGCCCGGTGGCCCGGGCCATCCTGACGGCCAGCGTGGGTCCTGCCTGTGCCATGATCCTGCACCTCGTCTGTCCGCCGCCCTGACTAGGGGCGACATCTTGACGGGGGCTTAACGCGCGCAGGCTCAGTCGTTCGACTTGTCCGGGTCCGGCCGCCGCGCCAGCCCTGCGAAGTCGAACAGCGACGGGTCGAGCAGGTGCGAGGGCCGCGCCGTCATCAGCGCCGAGAAGATCTTGCCCTTGCGGCCCGGTGCCTTGGCTTCCCACTCGTCGAGCATCCGGCCGATCGCCTGCCGCTGGAGGCCGTCCTGCGACCCGCAGAGGTCGCAGGGGATGATCGGGTAGCCCATGGCGCGGGCGAAGGCGTCGCAATCGGCCTCGGCCACGTGGGCGAGGGGGCGATAGACGAAAAGGTCGCCCTCGTCGTTCAGGAGCTTGGGCGGCATCGTGGCCAGCTTGCCGCCGTGAAACAGGTTGAGGAAGAAGGTGGCGAGGATGTCGTCGCGGTGGTGGCCGAGCACGACCGCCGAACACCCCTCCTCCCGCGCGATGCGGTAGAGGTTGCCGCGCCGGAGCCGGGAACACAGCGCGCAGTAGGTCCGCCCCTGCGGAACCTTGTCGACCACGATGGAATAGGTGTCGGCGTATTCGATCCGGTGCGGCACGCCCATGCGGGTGAGGAACTCGGGCAGCACGGTCGCGGGGAACCCCGGCTGGCCCTGGTCGAGGTTGCAGGCCAGCAGGTCCACGGGCAGGAGGCCCCGCCACTGCAGCTCGGTCAGGGCGGCGAGCAGGGTGTAGCTGTCCTTGCCGCCGGACAGGCACACCAGCCATTTCTGCCGGGGCGCGGCCGGGTCGCGGTCGACCATGGCGTAGCGGTCGATCGCCTCGCGGGTCTCGCGGATGATGCGCTTGCGCAGCTTGCGGAACTCGGTGGTCTTGGGCGCGCCGAAGAACAGCGGGTGGATGTCGTCCGCGGCGTCGTCGGTGTCGGGGGCGTCGTCACGGTCGAGCATGGGCGTCTCCTGTCGCGCGGGGCCGGGCATAGGGCCGCCGCCGCCCCGCCGTCAAGCGCGGCGTCGGGAATCCCGCACTGGGGCGGCGGGCCGAACCGGGGCAGGATGGGCGCGGATCCAGAAGGGAGACACCCATGCCCCTGTTTGCCACGCGCCGTGCCTACAACGCCAGCACCCGCCGCTTCACCCACAACCGCGCCAGCCTCACGCGCTACGTCTCGGTGCCCGAGGGGGTGTCGCCCGACGGCGACCACGTCGTCGACGCCGCGACCTGGCTGTCGCTGGTCAAGGGGCAGGCGGGGGCCGGCGAGATCCTGATCTACGTCCACGGCTTCAACACCGAACAGGCCGAGATGCTGGAGCGGCGCCGCAGGATCGAGCTGGGCCTCGCCGCCGAGGGGTGGCAGGGGCTGGTCCTGTCCTGGGACTGGCCGAGCGACGGCACCGTCTGGGCCTACCTGTCGGACCGCACCGACGCCAAGCACACCGCGCCGCACCTGGTGGTGGATGCCATCGGACCGCTGCTGAACCTGCGGCCGCAGCTGCGGGTGCATCTGCTGTGCCATTCCATGGGCGCCTATCTGACGCTCCGCGGCTTTTCCGGCGTGGGCGACAGCGGCGCGCCGGGGAGCACGCCGTGGGGCGTGCACGAGGTCGCCTTCGTCTCGGCCGACGCGGACAAGCCCTGGATGGAGGCCGGCGCCTGGGGCGCGCTGGTGATGGAGCGGCGCTGCGCGCGGCTGACCAACTACTATTCCACCTTCGACCGGGTCCTGAGCCTGTCCGAGGGCCTGGTGCACGGGGCCGAGCGCGCGGGGCGCGACGGGCTGCCGGTGGCGGTGCCGGCGCCGTTCCACGACGTCTATTGCGGGGCGCAGTACGAGGCCAAGGTGCCGGCCTCGGGCAAGACGCTGCGCGGCTCGCACACCTGGTATTTCGACGATCCCGGGTTCTACCGCGACCTCGCGGCCACGCTGGCGGGCGCGGACCCCGCCACGATGCAGACCCGGCGGCCGGTCGTGGGGTCGTCGGACCTGGCGCTGCTGACCTGAGGGGTTGCCGGGGGCGGGGTGCGGGTTAGGTCGCGGGTGAACCTGACCCGGGGGGCCGACCCATGCGACTGATCCTGATCCTCCTTGCGACGCTGACCCTTGCGGCCTGCGGCGGGCGGCCGTCGCTGGAGGACGAGCCCCTGAGCGGCGCGGAGCTGAACCTCGAGGAGTTCTTCGCGGGCGACCTTGTCGCCTACGGCCAGTTCCAGGACGTGTTCGGCACCGTCCGCCGCCGCTTCGTGGTCGAGATCGAGGGGACCTGGGACGGCGAGACCCTGCGGCTGGTCGAGGATTTCGTCTACGAGGACGGGAGCACGGAACAGCGCATCTGGACGCTCCGCAAGACCGGCCCCGAGACCTGGGAGGGCACGGCGCCGGGCGTGATCGGCGTGGCGACCGGCGAGGAGCGGGGCGACACCTTCAACTGGCAATACACCATCGACCTGCCCGTGCCGGGGGACGAGACGATGCGGGTGAGTTTCGACGATTGGATGTGGCTGATGTCCGAGGACCGGCTGCTCAATCGCGCCTACATGTACCGCTTCGGCGTGCGGATCGGCGAGGTCATCATCAGCTTCGAGCGCGACTGAGCCCGGTCAGTCCGGCACGTTGTCCACGCCCGACCCGCCCCAGGGGTGGCAGCGCCCGATCCGGCGCGCGGCGAGCCAGGCGCCCTTGATCGCACCATGCTTCTCCAGCGCCTCCATGGCGTAGGCGGAGCAGGTGGGGTGGTAGCGGCAGGAATGGCCGACCCAGGGGCTGAACACCAATCGGTAGAACCGCACCGGCAGCGAGACGACATAGGCGAAGGGGCTCATCGGTGCAGCGTCCTCAGCGCGCGGGACAGGTCGGCCTTGAGCTGGTCGAAGGGCAGGCTGGCCGTGGCCTCGGCCCGGCCCACCAGAACGTAATCCCAGCCCGGGCGCCCGTCTACCGGCAGGACGGCGCGGGCGATCTCGCGCAGGCGGCGCTTGGCGCGGTTGCGGGCGACCGCGTTGCCGACCTTCTTCGAGCAGGTGAAGCCGACGCGGATCGGCGTGCCCGCCGGCTCCTCCGGCGCGCGGCGGCGGGCCTGCAGCAGGAACCCGGGCAGCGGCACGCGCTTGGCGCGGGCGGCGCGCAGGAAATCGGCGCGCTGCGTCAGAACGGAAAAAGCCCCCGGCGGGCTTTCGCCCGGCGGAGGCGTGTCGGGGATCACCGTCCCGTCCGGGATCAGGCGCTCAGGCGCTTCCGGCCGCGGGCGCGGCGGGCGTTCAGCACCTTGCGGCCGCCCTTGGTGGCCATGCGCGCACGGAACCCGTGGCGGTGCTTGCGCACGAGGTTCGAGGGCTGAAAGGTCCGCTTCGACATCTGTCTTCTCCGTGGTTCGTCCGGGCCGGGTCGCGTGAGGCACGCGCCGCGGCGGCCCAAGGGAATCTCCGCTGAAGCCCGGCAGATACGGAAACCTGCGCGGGCTGTCAACAAACTGCGGGATCAGCCGCGCGGTTTTTCTGCGGCGTCGAGGGCCGCGGCCAGCGCCGCCGCCTCCTCGTGGCTGTAGACGGCGATGCCCGCGGCCCGGAGCGTGGCGGCGACCACGCCTTCGCCGGGCCGCGTCGTGCCGTCGAACCGCCCGGCATGGATGCGCCGCACCCCGCAGGAGGGGCTGCCCTCGGTCAGAAGCGCAAAGCGCAGCCCCGCGTCCCGCGCCAGCCGCAGCGCCGCCTGCGCGCCGTCGAGGAATGCGCCCGTCACGTCGGCGCCTGCGCGGTCGACGATCCGCGCCCGTCCCGCTGCCACGTCGGCGCCGGTGGCGCCCGCCTCGATCTCGGCCGGCAGCCGCGGCACCGGCAGCCCGCCCGCCAGTTCCGGGCAAAGCGCCACCAGCCGCCCCTCGGCCTGCCAGCGCGCGACCAGCGCCGTGCCGGGATCCTTGGCGCGGCCGTCGTAGCGCACCGTGGCGCCCATCAGGCAGGCGCTGACCAGAATCCGCTCCATCCCGTCCCCGACCCTGAAACCTTCGGCCCCGAGTGTTACAGCCCGGGCCCGGATTCGTCACGCGGGCGGCCGGATCGGTCACGCCCGATCAACCCCGCGTGACCCCCCTGTCGCCGGGCGCCCCGCCCCGTCATGTGACTTGTCAAAGCCCGAGGATCGTGACCATGACCGACATCGTGACAGAGACCACCCCCACCCCCCGCGCGCGGCTGGTGCCGCTGGCCGCCCTCGCGCTGGGCGCGGGCCTCGGCTGGTGGCTCCTGCGCGACTGGCTCAGCTTCGCCGCGCTGGCGGAGCACCGCGAGGCGCTGATCGCGTTCCGCGATTCCCACTACGCGCTGACCGTGGCGGGCTTCGTCGCCGCCTACACGCTGATCGTCGCCTTCTCGCTGCCGGGCGCGACCATCGCCACGCTGACCGGCGGGTTCCTGTTCGCAACCTTCCCCGGCGCGCTCTACAACATCACCGCCGCGACGCTGGGGGCGACCGCCATCTTCCTCGCCGCCCGCACCGGCATCGGCGCCCGGCTGGGCGCGCGGCTGGAGGGGTCCGAGGGGCTGGTCAAGCGGATCAAGGACGGGCTCGACGACAACCAGTGGTCGATGCTGTTCCTGATGCGGCTTCTGCCGGTGTTCCCCTTCTTCCTCGCCAACCTCGTGCCGGCCTTCCTCGAGGTGCCGGCCCGCCGCTTCGTCATCTCCACCTTCTTCGGCATCATGCCGGGCGCGGTCGTCTACACCTCGGTAGGCGCGGGCCTGTCCGAGGTCTTCGCCCGCGGCGAGACGCCCGACCTCGGCGTGATCTTCGAGCCGCATATCCTGCTGCCGCTGCTCGGCCTCTGCGCGCTGGCGCTGCTGCCGGTGATCGTCCGGGCCGTCCGCGGCCGGAGGGTGGCCTGATGCCCCGGATCGAGACGGACATCTGCGTCATCGGCGCAGGCTCCGCCGGCCTGTCGGTCGCGGCGGGCGCGGTGCAGATGGGCGCCCGCGTCGTGCTGATCGAGGGGCACGAGATGGGCGGCGACTGCCTCAACTTCGGCTGCGTGCCGTCCAAGGCGCTGCTCGCCGCGGGGCACAAGGCGCATGACACCGCACGGGGCGCCTTCGGCATCGCGGGCCATGATCCGGCGCCGGATTTCGCCGCCGCCAAGGACCATGTCCGCGCCGTCATCGACCATATCGCGCCGGTGGACAGCCAGGAGCGGTTCGAGGGGCTGGGGGTGACGGTGATCCGCGACACCGCCCGGTTCCTGTCCGAGACCGAGCTGCAGGCCGGCGACACCGTGATCGCCGCGCGCCGCTTCGTCGTCGCCACCGGGTCGCGGCCGCTGGTCCCGCCGATCCCGGGGCTCGACGGGGTGCCGTTTCACACCAACGAGACGATCTTCGACCTGCGCGAGCGGCCCGCGCATCTCATCATCATCGGCGGCGGGCCCATCGGGCTTGAGATGGCGCAGGCGCACCGCCGCCTCGGTTGCCGCGTGACGGTGCTGGAGGGGGCCAAGGCGCTGGGCCGCGACGACCCCGAGGCCGCCGCCGTGGTGCTGGAGGCGCTCAGGGCCGAGGGCATCGAGATCGCCGAGGGCGCGCAGGTGACCGCCGTGTCCGGCACCGAGGGCGCGATCAGGGTGGAGACCGGGGACGGTGCCACCCACGAGGGCACCCACCTCCTGATCGCCGTCGGCCGGCAACCCAACGTCGAGGCGCTCGACCTCGACAAGGCCCATGTCGGCCATGACCGCAAGGGCGTCACCGTCGACCGCGGGATGCGCACCACCAACCGCCGCGTCTATGCCATCGGCGACGTGGCGGGGGGCGCGCAGTTCACCCATGTCGCGGGCTACCACGCCGGCGTCATCATCCGGCCCATGCTGTTCGGCCTGCCCGCCAAGGCGCGCACCGACCACATCCCCTGGGCCACCTACACCGACCCCGAGCTGGCGCAGGTCGGCCTGACCGAGGCCGAGGCCCGCAAACGCCACGGCGACAGGCTGACCGTCGCCCGGGCCGACTTCGCCCACAACGACCGCGCCATCGCCACCGGGCAGGCCCGCGGCTTCGCCAAGGTGATGGTCGTCAAGGGCCGCCCCGTGGGCGCCACCATCGTCGGCCCGCAGGCGGGCGAGCTGATCCAGACCTGGGCGCTGGCGATCTCCTCCGGCCTCAAGATGTCGGCCATCGCCGGCATGATCGCGCCGTACCCGACGCTCGGAGAGATTAACAAACGCGCCGCGGGCGCCTATTTCTCCCCAAGGCTTTTCGAAAGCCCCCTCGTGAAACGGGTCGTGCGCTTCGTGCAGCGCCTGCCCTGAGCGCGGGAGGCAGGGCAGGGACGGCGCGTGGCGAACACACTTTCAGGACGGTTCCTCATCCTGACCATCATCTTCGTGATGCTGGCCGAGGTGTTCATCTTCGTGCCCTCCATCGCGCGGTTCCGCGAGGATTACCTGCTTGCCCGGCTCGAACGGGCGCAGATCGCCTCGCTGGCTCTATTGGCCACCGACGGGATGATCGACGACGAGCTGGAACGCGAGCTCCTGGAAAACGCCGAGGTGCTGAACGTGGTGCTGCGGCGCGACGCGGTGCGGCAGCTGATCCTGTCCTCCGACGAGATGCCGGTCATCGCGGCCACCTACGACCTGCGCGACCCGCCGGCCTGGGTGCTGATGCGCGACGCTCTGGCCCGGCTCGCCAACCCCGAGCCGCAGGTGATCCGGGTGATCGGCGAACCCGTCCGCGAGGCCGGGCTGCTGATCGAGGTCACCATGCCGGCCGCGCCCCTGCGCATGGCGATGATCGACTACGGCCTGCGCATCCTGGCGCTGTCGGCGGTGATCTCGATCTTCACCGCGGTGCTTCTGTTCGTGTCCGTCCGGCGCCTGATGGTGACGCCGATCAAGCGCGTGGTATCCAGCATGACCGCCTATGCCGAGGCGCCCGAGGATGCCTCGCGCATCATCGTGCCGCGCGGCCGGGTCAGGGAACTGCGCGACGCCGAGGACGCGCTGCAGTCGCTCCAGACCGAGCTGACCAGCGCGTTGAAGCAGCGCGAGCGCCTCGCGCAGCTGGGCGAGGCGGTGGCCAAGATCAGCCACGACCTGCGCAACATGCTGTCGGTGGCGACGCTGGTCGCCGACCGTCTGGAGACCTCCGAGGACCCGACCGTGCAGCGCATCGCGCCCAAGCTGGTGGCCTCGCTCAGCCGCGCGATCAACCTGACCGAAGCGACGCTGGCCTTCGGGCGCGCGCAGGAACCCGCGCCCAAGCTGGACCGGGTGGCGCTGCGCGAGCTTGCCCTCGACGTTGTCGAGAACGACCGGCTCGACGCGGGCGAAGCCGCGCCCGACTACCTGTGCGACGTGCCCGCGGGCCTGACCCTGCGCGCCGACCCCGAGCAGCTGCACCGCGTCCTGTCGAACCTCGTGCGCAACGCCCGGCAGGCGCTGGCCTCGGGCGACCGCCCGGGCCGCATCCGCATCGCCGGCCGGGACACCGACGAGGGCTGGGTGATCGAGGTCAGCGACACCGGCCCCGGCCTGCCGAAGAAGGCGCTCGACCACCTGTTCCGCCCGTTCCAGGGCGGCGCGCGCAAGGGCGGGTCGGGGCTGGGCCTTGCGATCTGCGCCGAGCTGGTGCGCGGCCATGGCGGGCGGCTGGAGCTGGCCGCAACCGGCCCGGACGGCACGACCTTCCGCATCAGCCTGCCCGCGGGACTTGCCGCCTGAGACGGCCGGTTTTTCCCTTGCAAGCCCCGGGAGCCGGCGCTAAACCCCGCCCTCACGCACCGGTAGCTCAGTTGGATAGAGTACTTGACTACGAATCAAGGGGTCGGGGGTTCGAATCCTCCCCGGTGCGCCACTCCTTCCCTCTCCGTCGAATTCGCTCAGGCTGACTGAAGCCGAGACGCGCCGCGCGCGGCCATCGGGCGTCGCCGTTTCCTGACCTGTCGCCAGCCTATGCGCGCCGCCGTTGGCCGCCGGGCCGACGCATCCGGGTCTCAGCGCGGCGGGGTGAGCGCCGCCTGCACGGATTTCAGCGCCGGATAGAGCGCGCGGTAGCCGGCGAGGCGGGCGCGGAGCCTCTCGCCCTCGTCGGGCCGCGGGGTGAACCAGCGGCGGATCTCGGGCTTGGTCACCGCCTCGGCCAGCGTCGCCTCGCCCGAGGCCACGCGGGCCAGCCGTGCGGCGCCGAGCGCCGGGCCGATGTCGGCGCCGTCGCTGCGCCCGATGGGGCAGCCGGTCACGTCGGCGATGGTCTGCATCAGCAGGTCGCTCCGGGTGCCGCCGCCGATCGCCATGAGCGCGCCGGGCGTCGTGCCCGCGGCGGCCAGCGCCTCCGTCGCGTCGGCGAAGGTGAAGGCCACCGCCTCGATCACGGCGCGCATCAGGCTGCCCTGCGAGGTGGTCTCGCCCAGCCCCGCAAACCCGCCGCGGATCGTGGCGTCGCCGTGCGGCGTGCGCTCGCCGGTCAGGTAGGGCAGGAACAGCGGCCCCGCCGGCGCGGTTTCGGCCTCGGCCAGCAGCTCGGCGATGGGGCGGCGCAGCAGGTCGGCAAGCCAAGCCATCGGCCGGGCGCCGTTCAGCATGGCGGCCATCTGGAACCAGTGGCCCGGGACAGTATGGGCGTAGGCGTGGATGCGGCTGGCGGGGTTGGGCCGGTAGGCGGCGGTGGTCACGAACAACTGGCCCGAGGTGCCGAGCGACAGGAAGCCGTCGCCGTCCGCGATGGCGCCGATCCCGACCGCGCCGGCCGCCGCGTCGCCCGCCCCCGCGGCGACGGGGATGCCGGGCGGCAGGCCGAGGTCTTCGGCAGGCCCGGGCAGGAGCGTGCCGGCCGCCTCGGTGCCGGGGCGGAGGTCCGGCAGCCAGGCGGGGTCGGTGGCGCTGATGGCGCACATCCGGTCGGACCAGCGGCGCGCCCCCTGGTCGAGCCAGGAGGTGCCGGCGGCATCGGAGGGGTCGGTGACGAGGCCCCCGTGCAGGCGGAACCCGATGTAGTCCTTGGGCAGGAGGACATGGGCGATGCGGGCGTGGGTTTCGGGCTCGTGCCGGGCGAGCCACAGGAGCTTGGGCGCGGTGAAGCCCGGCATGGGCAGCACGCCCGAGATCTGCCCGGCGGCGGGCTCGGCGGCCAGCATCTCGGCGCATTCGGCGGCGGCGCGGGCGTCGTTCCACAGGATCACGGGGCGCACGGGCCGGCGGTCGGCGTCGAGCAGCACGGCGCCGTGCATCTGGCCCGACAGGCCGATGGCGCGGACCGCGGCGCGGGTCTCGGCGGGCAGCGACGTGACCGCGGCCCGGACCGCCGCCCACCAGTCGGCGCAGTCCTGCTCGCTTGCGCCGTCGAAGGGGTGGGACACGGAAAGCGCCGCCGCGGCGGTGCCGACGACGCGGCCCCCGGCGTCGAGCGCGCAGACCTTGACGGCCGAGGTGCCGAGGTCGAGTCCGAGATACATGCCGTGCCTTTCCCGCCCTGTGGTGTCGCGTCCGGCTTTCCGTCCGCTCGCGTTCAAGCCATACAGGAAACCGGCCGCCGATGGGCAGCACCCAAGCGGCAGGCCGAAGAAAGTGCAAGAAAAATCTTTACTCGCGTCATGTTTTGCGGGTTTTCATGGGAAGGGGACGGGATGGCCGGCCAGCCGCCCGCAGCGACCCCGAGGGGCCAGACATGAGTGACCAGAAGATCCGCAACATGGAGGAGTTCGCCGCGGCAAGCGGGCTCTCGCGGCCGACGATCTCGAAATACTTCAACGACCCCGGCAGCGTCCGCGCCAAGACGCGCGAGCGGATCGAGGCGGCGCTGGAACGCTACGAGTTCCGCCCGAACATCTTCGCGATGAACCAGAACCGCAGCCTGACCAAGAACGTCGGGATCGTGGTGCCCTACCTGGCCGACCCGTTCTTTGCCGAGATCGCGCGCATCATCCAGCGCCGCTGCATCGACGCGGGGTTCACGCCGATCCTCTACAGCGCCCATGGCGAGCAGAAGCTGGAGGGCGAGATCCTGGAGGGCCTGACCGCGCTGAAACCCGCGGGTGTGTTCCTGGCGCCGCTGGGCCGGCTGTCGGACCGGGGCGCGATCGACCGGTTCTGCCGCAACGTGCCCACCGTGCTGTTCGACAGCAACATCGAGGGGATGGGCGAGGCCTTCGTGGGCTCGGACAACTTCAGCTTCGTCAAGCAGACGGTGGATTACCTGTGCCGCACCGGCGCGCCGCCCTGCTTCTTCGAGATGCGCACCCCCGCCAACCCCAACGCCAACAAGCGCCGCCACGCCTATCTCAAGGTCATGGCCGAGGCCGGGCTGGAGCCGCACGTGGTGCAGGTCGAGGGCGAGGGCTGGGGATTCGAGGAGATCGGGCGCCGCGGCGCGCACGAGGTGCTGGAGCGCCACACGCTCCCCACGAACACGGTGCTGTGCAGCAACGACCGACTCGCCATCGGCTTTCTCGCGGGCTGCTACGAGCGCGGGTTGCGCGTGGGCCGGGGCGAGGGATGCGCGCTGAGGGTGGCCTCGCACGACGATCACCCCTTCTCGCGGTTCACCTGCCCGTCGCTGACCACGGCCGCCCACCAGTACGAGCTGGTGGCCGACAAGTGCATGGAAACGCTGTTTTCCCTGATCGAGGCCGGGGGGCGCTTCGAGACCCGCGAGGAGACGCTGATCCCCGCCCGGCTGATCCTGCGGGCCTCTGCCTGACGATCACAAATTTACGCGCGTAAAGAAAAAACTTGACGCGAGGGAGGGGCGCGCCGTAGCCTCGCCGCACATAACATCCAAACCAGGGAGGATACGGATGTCTCCGAAAACCGCGCTTCGCGCGTCCGCTGCCCTTGCGCTCGGCCTTTTTGCCACCGCCGCCTCGGCCCAGGACACCACCATCACCATCGCCACCGTGAACAACGGCGACATGATCCGGATGCAGGGCTACACCAACCTGTTCACGGAGCAGACCGGCATCGCGGTCGAGTGGGTGACGCTCGAGGAAAACGTGCTGCGTCAGCGCGTGACCACCGACATCACCACCAACGGCGGCCAGTTCGACATCATGACCATCGGCATGTACGAGACGCCGATCTGGGGCGCGAACGGCTGGCTGGTGCCGCTCGACGGGCTGTCCGAGGCCTATGACGTCGACGACATCCTGCCCGCCATGCGCAACGGCCTGAGCCACGACGGCACGCTTTACGCCGCGCCGTTCTACGGCGAAAGCTCGATGGTCATGTACCGCACCGACCTGATGGAGGCCGCCGGCCTCGAGATGCCCGAGGCGCCGACCTGGGAATTCATCGCCGAGGCGGCCGCCGCCATGAACGACCCGGCGAACGAGATCTACGGCATCTGCCTGCGCGGCAAGCCGGGCTGGGGCGAGGGTGGGGCCTTCATCACCGTCACCGCCAACTCCTTCGGCGCGCGCTGGTTCGACGAGGAGTGGAACGCCCAGTTCGACCAGCCCGAGTGGGAACAGGCGCTGACCTTCTTCGTCGACCTGATGAACAGCTACGGCCCCCCGGGCTACGCGACCAACGGCTTCAACGAGAACCTGTCTCTGTTCCAGCAGGGCCGCTGCGGCATGTGGATCGACGCCACCGTGGCCGCGTCCTTCGTGACCAACCCCACCGACTCGACGGTCGCTGACAGCGTGGGCTTCGCGCTGGCGCCGAACCACGAGGGCGTGGAGCGCCGGTCGAACTGGCTCTGGGCCTGGGCGCTTGCGATCCCGGCGGGCACCCAGCAGGCCGACGCCGCGCTGCAGTTCATCGAGTGGGCCACCTCGCGCGAGTACATCGAGCTGGTCGCGGCGAACGAGGGCTGGGCGAACGTGCCCCCGGGCGCGCGCACCTCGCTCTATGAGACGCCGGAGTACCAGGCGGTGCCCTTCGCCGACATGACCCTGCGCTCGATCCTGGCCGCCGACCCGACCAACCCGACGGTCGACCCGGTGCCCTATGTCGGCATCCAGTTCGTCGCGATCCCGGAATTCGCGGGCATCGCCACCGAGGTCAGCCAGGAATTCGCCGAGGTCTATGCCGGGCAGCAGTCCGTGCAGGAGGCGCTGGCGAACGCGCAGGCCCTGACCAACGACGCGATGGAAGCGGCCGGCTACCGCTGAGCTTCCTCCCCGCGGGGGGCGGCCCGACGGCTGCCCCCCGTCCCCCCCCCCCGGTTTCCCCCCGACCTCCGCGGCCCCACGCGCCCCACAGGAAAGGTGCCCCCCATGGCGACCCAGCATTCCCGCTCTGCGGCCCGGCTGATGATGGCGCCGGCGGTGATCCTCCTGCTTGGCTGGATGCTCGTGCCGCTGACCATGACGCTGTGGTTCTCGTTCACGCGCTACCTGCCGATGCGCGGCGACAGCATCGAGCGCGGCCTCGAATGGGTCGGTTTCGAGAACTACGTCCGCTTCATCGGCTCCAGCTCCTTCTGGCCCAGCGTGCAGGCGACCCTGATGATCGTGGGCGGCGTGCTGCTCATCACCGTGGTCCTCGGCGTCCTGCTCGCCATCCTGCTCGACCAGCCGATGTGGGGGCAGGGCATCGTCCGCATCCTCGTGATCGCGCCCTTCTTCGTCATGCCGACCGTGTCGGCGCTGGTGTGGAAGAACATGATGATGGACCCGGTGAACGGGATGTTCTCCTACATCTGGCGCTTCTTCGGGGCCGACCCGGTGTCGTGGCTGTCGGACGCCTCGGTGCCGTCGATCATCCTGATCGTGTCCTGGCAGTGGCTGCCCTTCGCCACGCTGATCCTGCTGACCGCGATCCAGTCGCTCGACAGCGAGCAGCTGGAGGCCGCCGAGATGGACGGCGCCCCGGTGCTGGCGCGGTTCTGGTTCATCGTGCTGCCGCATCTCGGCCGGGCGATCACCATCGTGATCCTGATCCAGACCATCTTTCTTCTGTCGATCTTCGCCGAGATCTTCGTGACCACCGGCGGTTCCTTCGGCACCCGCACACTGACCTACCTGATCTTCCAGCGGGTCGTGGACAGCCAGAACATCGGCCTCGGTTCGGCCGGCGGCGTCTACGCCATCATCCTCGCCAACATCGTTGCCATCTTCCTGATGCGCATCGTCGGCAAGAACCTCGACCGGTAAGGGGACGACCATGGCACGCGCAGTTTCGACCCGCCGCAAGATCGCCACGACGACACTGGCGTGGCTTGTCGGCCTCCTGATCTTCTTCCCGATCTTCTGGACGATCCTGACCAGCTTCAAGACCGAGGCGCAGGCGATCAACAACCCGCCCCTGTTCTGGGGGTTCGAGTTCACGCTGGAAAACTACGCCGTCGTGCAGGAGCGGTCCGACTACATGCGGTTCCTGTGGAACTCGGTCATCATCGCGGGGGGCTCGACGCTCTTGGGCATCCTGATCGCGGTGCCGGCGGCCTGGTCGATGGCCTTCGTCCCGTCCAAGCGGACCAAGGACATCCTGTTGTGGATGCTCTCGACCAAGATGCTGCCGGCCGTGGGCGTGCTCTACCCGATCTCGCTGATCTTCGTGGAGCTGGGGCTTCTGGACACCCGCATCGGCCTGATCGTGATCCTGATGCTCATCAACCTGCCGATCATCGTCTGGATGCTCTACACCTATTTCCGCGAGATCCCGGGCGAGATCCTCGAGGCCGCGCGGATGGACGGGGCGGGCCTGAAGGAGGAGATCCTTTTCGTCCTCACGCCCATGGCGATCCCCGGCATCGCGTCGACGATCCTGCTGAACGTCATCCTCGCCTGGAACGAGGCGTTCTGGACGCTGAACCTGACGGCCGCCAATGCGGCGCCGCTCACGGCCTTCATCGCCAGCTACTCCAGCCCCGAGGGCCTGTTCTACGCCAAGCTGTCGGCGGCCTCGACCATGGCCATCGCGCCGATCCTCATCCTCGGCTGGTTCAGCCAGAAACAACTCGTCCGCGGCCTGACCTTCGGCGCGGTTAAGTAAGGAGCGACCGGAATGGGACGCATTACACTCGACAAGGTCCGCAAGGCGTTCGGTGACGTCGAAGTCATTCCGCCGCTCGACCTGACCATCGAGGACGGGGAATTCGTGGTCTTCGTCGGCCCCTCGGGCTGCGGCAAGTCCACGCTCCTGCGCCTCATCGCCGGGCTCGAGGACGTGTCGGGCGGCGAGATCCGCATCGACGGGCAGGACGCCACGATGGTGCCCCCGGCCAAGCGCGGGCTGGCCATGGTGTTCCAGTCCTACGCGCTCTACCCGCACATGTCGGTGCGCAAGAACATCGCTTTTCCGCTGCGCATGGCCGGCCTCGACGCGGCCGAGCAGGAGCGCCGGGTCAAGGCCGCGGCCGACGTGCTGAACCTGACCGACTACCTGGACCGCCGCCCCGGCCAGCTGTCGGGCGGCCAGCGCCAGCGCGTCGCCATCGGGCGGGCCATCGTGCGGGAACCGGCGGCCTTCCTCTTCGACGAGCCGCTGTCGAACCTCGACGCCGCGCTGCGGGTGGGGATGCGGCTGGAGATCAGCGAACTGCACAAGCGGCTCAAGACCACGATGATCTACGTGACCCACGACCAGGTCGAGGCGATGACCATGGCCGACAAGATCGTGGTCCTGCGCGCGGGCCATATCGAGCAGGTCGGCAGCCCGCTTGAACTGTATCGCGCGCCGCGCAACCTGTTCGTGGCGGGCTTCATCGGCAGCCCCAAGATGAACCTGATCGGCGGCGCCATCGCCAAGCAGCATGACGCGGCGACGATCGGCATCCGCCCCGAGCACATCTCGGTGTCGCCCGAGGCGGGCGACTGGAAGGGCCGCGTCGGCGTGTCCGAGCATCTCGGGTCCGACACCTTTTTCCACGTCACCTGCGAGGGGATCGGCGAGCCCGTGACCGTGCGGGTCGGCGGCGAGGTCGACCTCAGCTACGGGCAGACCGTGTGGCTGACGCCCGACGCCAACCAGCTGCACCGCTTCGACGACAAGGGCCTGCGCATCGCATGACACGACTTGCCGGCAAATCCGCCCTGATCACCGGGGCCGCCCGCGGCATCGGCCGCGCCTTCGCCGAGGCCTATGTGCGCGAAGGCGCGCGCGTCGCCATCGCCGACATCGACATCGCCCGGGCCCGCGCCACGGCCGCCGAGATCGGCCCGGCCGCCATCGCCGTGGCCCTGGACGTGACGAAGCAGGACAGCATCGACGCCGCCGTGGCCGAGACCGTGGCCGCGCTGGGCCGGATCGACATCCTGATCAACAACGCCGCGATCTTCAGCGCCGCCCCCATCGTCGAGATCGAGCGCGCCGACTACCAGCGCGTGTTCGACATCAACGTGGCCGGGACGCTGTTCACGATGCAGGCCGTCGCCCGCCACATGATCGACCACGGCATCCGCGGCCGCATCATCAACATGGCGTCCCAGGCCGGCCGCCGCGGCGAGCCGCTGGTCGCCGTCTACTGCGCCACCAAGGCCGCGGTCATCAGCCTGACCCAGTCGGCGGGGCTGAACCTGATCCGCCACGGCATCAACGTGAACGCCATCGCGCCCGGCGTGGTCGATGGCGAGCACTGGGACGGGGTCGACGCCTTCTTCGCGAAGTACGAGGGCAAGGCGCCGGGGCAGAAGAAGAAGGAAGTGGGCGAGGGCGTGCCCTACGGCCGGATGGGCCGGGCCGAGGACCTGACCGGCATGGCGATCTTCCTCGCCTCGGACGAGGCCGACTACATCGTGGCGCAGTGCTACAATGTCGATGGCGGCCAATGGATGAGCTGATGACCGTGGCCCGCCCCACCCCGCTCTCCGACGCGATGCTGGCCGACCTGCCCGAGGGCGTGGCCCGCCCGGCCTATGACCGCGCGCGCCTGACCCCCGGCATCGTCCACATCGGGCTGGGCAATTTCCACCGCGCGCACCAGGCGTGGTATACCCACCGGCTGATGCAGCAGGGGCTGGCGCAGGACTGGGCCATCCTGGGCGCGGGCGTCCGGCCCTACGACGCGGCCATGCGCGACCGGCTTCTGGCCCAGGATTGCCTGACCACGCTGATCGAGCTGTCGCCCGACCACCGCTCGGCCGAGGTGACGGGGGCGATGATCGACTACCTGCCGATCGAGGACGGCAACGGCGCCCTGATCCGCGCCATGGCCGACCCCGCGATCCGCATCGTCGCGCTGACCGTGACCGAGGGCGGCTACTACATCGACCCGGCCACCGGCGGCCTCGACACCACGCACCCCGACATCGCCCATGACGCGGCCCATCCCGACGTGCCGCGCACGGCCTTCGGCGCGATGGTGGCGGCGCTGGGCCTGCGGCGCGCGGCGGGGCTGGGGCCGTTCACGGGGATGTCCTGCGACAACCTGCGCGGCAACGGCGCGATCCTGCGGCAGGTGGTGGTGGGGCTGGCGCGGCTGACGGACCAGGGCCTTGCCGACTGGATCGAGGCCGAGGGCGCCTTTCCCAACTCGATGGTCGACTGCATCGTGCCCGCCACCGGCCCGGCCGAGCTGGCGCTGGTGCGCGAGATGGGCATCGCCGACGCCGCCCCGGTCACGCACGAGAACTACCGGCAATGGGTGATCGAGGATGCGTTCTGCGCCGGCCGCCCCGACTGGGACCGGGTGGGCGCGACCTTCACCGACGACGTGCACGGCTACGAGATGATGAAGATCCGCATCCTGAACGCGGGTCATCAGGTGCTGGCGAACGCGGGCGAGCTCCTGTCGGTGCCGACCATCGCCGACTGCATGGCGCATCCGGCGATCTCGGCCATGTTCCGCAAGGTGCAGACCGAGGAAATCCTGCCCTACGTCGCCGCCGTGCCCGGCACCGCGCCGGCGGACTACCTGTCGTTGATCGAGCGTCGATTTGCCAACCCCGCGATCCGCGACACGGTGCGCCGGGTGGCCTTCGACGGGTCGTCGCGGCACCCGGGCTTCGTGCTGCCGATCCTGCGCGACGCGCTGGCGGCGGGCGGCCCGGTGCAGGGGCTGGCGCTGGTCGAGGCGCTCTGGGCGCGGATGTGCGCAGGCACCCGCGAGGACGGCAGCGCGATCGAGGCGAACGACCCCGCCTGGCCCGATCTGGTCGCCGCCGCGCGGGCGGCCCGCGACCGCCCGCAGGCGTGGCTGGAGCAGGCCGCGATCTACGGCCCGCTGGCCGCCGAGCCGCGCTTTGCCGAGGCGTTTGCCGGCTGGCTGGCCCTGCTGGCGGAGACGGGCACCGGGGCGACGCTCGAGGCCTACCTGCAGGGACGCTGATCGCAGGCCCCGCCGCGCGTCAGTCGCGCCGGGTCCTCGAGGGGTCGTCCAGACCGTAGCGCACCGCGTGCCAGGACGCCTCGGCGCGGGACGAGATGCCAAGCTTGCGGTAGATCTCCTTGATGTAGCCGGCGACCGTGCTTTCCGCGAGGCCGAGCGCCTGCGCCGCCTCGCCGTTGCGCAGGCCGCGCCCGATCAGCGCCAGCACCTCGCGCTCGCGCTGGGTCAGCGTCTCCTCCTCGGCGATGGGTCCGGTGCGGCGGAAATGTTCCATGATCCGGCGCGCGACCGAGGGCGACAGCGCCGGGATGCCCAGCGTCAGCTGCCGCAGTTGCCGGGTCAGGAGCGCCTCGGGCTGTTCCTTGAGCAGGTAGCCCTGCGCCCCCGCCGACAGCGCGCCGACGATCGAGGCGTCGTCGCCCATCACCGTCGTCACCACCGCCAGCGTCTCGGGCGCGGTCTGGTGCAGCCGCCGCAGAACGTCGAGCCCCGAGCCGTCCGGCAGGCCGAGGTCGATGAGGGCGAGGTCGTAGGTCCGCGCCGCCAGCTGCGCGAGGCCCGAGCGGGTGTCGGTCGCCTCGTGCACGGTGCAGCCCTCGAAGGCCGCGCGCACGAGGCCGGCCAGCCACTGGCGCGTCTCGCTCAGGTCTTCCACGATCAGGACGTCCTTCATGGCGCTCCGGCCTCCGGGCGGGCGGGGATCCTGACCGCGACCGACGACCCGCCCGGGCCGCTCGCGATCTCGCAGGTGCCGCCGAGGCTTTCGGCGCGCGCCCGCATATTGGTCAGGCCGTTGCCGGGCACCGTGCCGGCGGTGTCGAAGCCCCGGCCGTCGTCCGCGACACGGATCGACAGGGTGCCGTCGGCCTGGCGGACCTCGACCTGCACCTCGTGCGGCGCGCCGTGGGCGATGGCGTTGCGCACCGCCTCGCGCACGATCGAGCGCAGCGTGTGCGCCGTGGCGATCGGCAGGGCGCCGGTGTCGTCGCTTTCGGCGACCCAGCGCAGGCCGACGCCGGCGGCGAACAGGTGTTCCGAGATCTGCGAGCGCAGGTCGGCCAGCAGCTCGTCGAAGGCCAGTTCGGGGCTGGAGGCGTTGTTGATGATGTCGCGCAGGTCGGTCAGCGTCTCGCGGATCATCATGTCCTTGCGGTCGGTCTCGCGGCTGTGCAGCGCGCCCATCAGCTGCACGCCGATGTTGTCGTGGATGTCGCGGGCGATGCGCTCGCGCTCCTCCTCGGCGCCCTGCTCGTAGGCGGCGCGGCTCCGCAGCGCGTGGCCCAGCATGGCGTGCAGCTCCAGCGCCACGTCGCGGTCGCGCAGCGAGAACAGCTTGCGCCCGTAGCCCGCGTATTCCAGCCGGTAGCCCGGCAGTCCGGGCGCGCCCGGAACCTCGAGCGCGACGCCGTTGTCGGCCACCGCCGCGGTGGCGATGCCGGCCTTCTGGCGCAGCGACAGCGGCTGGAACACGGTTTCCAGCAGGGTCCGCCAGCGCGCGGTCTGGTCCTCCTCGGGCGGGGTCAGCGCCACGTCGACCACGGCGCGGAACAGGTTCTCGCGGCTGGGCTCGCGGCGGCGCAGGATGCGGCGGGCCAGCTCCTCGCGCAGCGGCAGCCACAGGACGGTGATGATGACGAGCGACAGCGCGAAGGCGGGCACCCGGTCGTTGACGATGGTGACGATCAGCAGCGCGTCGAGCCCGAGCAGCAGCAGCGCGCCCACCACGTAGAACAGGATGCGGAAGGCCCAGTCGTCGAGCTGGAACAGCCGGAACCGCGCCACGCCGAGCGCGACGCCGACATAGATCAGGAGGAAGAACAGGAACGCGACCCCTTGCGGCAGGGCGGGGCGGAGGCCCAGGAGGTTCGGCGCGATGATGGTGATGACGAAGGCGCCCGCGCCGACCGCCACCGACAGGCCGAGCCAGCGCAGCGCCGCGCGCGCCACCGGGTCGCCGCGCGTCAGGCGGAACTGGATCGCCACCAGCACGACGATGGCCAGCATCGCCAGCACCACGGCCAGGTGAAAGCCGGTCGGCGGCCCGTCGGTCAGCTGCAGCACGTCGGCGGCCTGCCAGGCGGCAAGCACGACGGCCGGGACGGCGAGCCAGCGGTTGCCGACAAGGCGGCGCGGGTAGATCAGGAACAGGCCGATCATGCCCACCCCGAAGGCCAGCGCGCCGGCATGGTTGACCGCCGACAGCACGCGGAACAGGTCGGCCGGGATCGCCAGCTCGCGGGTGCTGTAGACCGAGGCGGCGAAGGCCGACAGCATCAGCCCCGCACCCGCCAGCGCCAGGCAGCGCGCCGCCCAGTCGCCCCGGCGCAGGATCCAGACCCAGGCGCCGATCCAGAACCCGGCAAGGCCGACGCCGATCTGGATCCAGAAGGTCGCGGGCAGGCTGCCGACAGGGCGCTGGCGCGTGGTGGCGACCTCGACCAGCTGCGGGGTGCCGAGATGCGGGGTGATCTCGACCACCACGCGCGACGCGCCCTGGATCGCGGCGATGGCGCCCTGCCGGTCGAGAAAGGCGTTGAAGTCCGCGTAGGTCGGCAGGGTGTCCGGTTCCTCCAGCTGGTCGCCCGGTACGAGGCGCAGGAGCGGGCCGTCGGCCGTGCCGATGGCGGTGAGCGCGGCGTAGGGCTCCGGGTCGGCGGGGTTCATGGCGGCGTCGAGGGGGCCGCCGGGGACGATCCGGTTGATCCAGGGGCCCGCGGTCTCGATCGGGATCTCCAGATGCGGTTCGACCGACAGCCGCAGCCCCAGCCAGCGCTGGTCCATCGCAAGCCCCAGCATGATCGCCGCCAGCACGAGGCTGGCCGCGACCGCGGTCGACAGGAGCACGATGGGGGCAAGGCGGCGCGGCACGGGCGGCGATCTCCTGGCGGCGGGGCGGCATGGGGCGCGCGCGCGTCTACCCGGCCCGGCCGCCCGGTTGTTCTACGGCACGCGCTCGGCGGCCCGAACCCCCCGGTTCCGGGGGGTGCCCGGCGCCCTGCGCTGCGGGATGGTTCCCGCACTCAGAACGACGGCATGAGGGCAGGAGGTCAAGATGCTGCGACGGGCATTCTGGGCCGCGGCGGCACTGGCGGTGCCGGTCGCGGGCGCGCTGGCCGAGGTGCCGGCGGACGGGGATGCCGGCGCGGCGCCCGACCTCGACTGCGCCGCCGTCTACCACATGATGGCCCTGTCAGGCCCGCCCGAGGCCATCGCGGCCCTGATGGCGGACCGCCGGGGCGGGGCGCTTGCGACCCATGCCGCCGCCGGCGGGCTCGACCTCGACGACCCCGACGACGTGGCCGGCATCGCCGAGACCTTCGGCGCACGGCTGGCCGGCTGGCTCGCCCGGTTCGACGCGGCGACGACGGAGGCGGCCGGGGACGCCCTGCTCGACGAGGTGCTGGCGGGGCTCCGGCTCTGCGACGCGCGCTACGGGCTGGCCGCGACGCCACTGGACTGGATCGACTGAGGGCAGGGGGCGGACCGATGGGACGATGGCAAGGTGCCGGGCGCTCGGGCGAGGGTTCCGGCCCCGCGCGGTCCGTGGCGACACCCGGGAGGTCCGATGCGCAGCCCTGAGACGCCCGCGCCTGTGCGCCACGAGGTGCGGCCCGGACGCCTTGCCGCGCCGCGCTGCTGGTGGCTGTCGGACGACGGCCTGCACTGGACCGCCGGCGGCCGGGCGGGCCACCTGCCCCTGTCGGCCATCGCCACGATCCGACTGCGCCTGTCGCCCGACGGGGCGCAGCGGCCTTCGGTCTGCGTGCTGACGGAGCGGTCGGGCCGGCGGCACCGGATCACCGACGCGCACTGGCCCCGCCGGTCCGAGGGCGGCGCCCCGGCGGCGGGGCCCCGGCGCCGCGGCGACAGCTTTCGCGCGCTGGTCGGCGCATTGGCGCGCCGGCTGGCCGACGAGGTGCCCGCCGCGCGGCTCCTGCAGGGGGCGGGCTGGGGCGAATGGATCGGCACGGCCGTGGTGACGGCGGCGTCCCTGGCGATCCTCGTGGCGGGCGTGTGGCTGATGTGGCGCGAGGGCCGCGTGTCCTGGGCGGCGCTGGCCTTCCTCGGGGTGGTCGCGCTGAACCTGCCGCTGCTGTGGCCGGTCCTGCGCGCGGGCGGGCCGCGGCCCCTCGGTCGTGCCACCCTCGACAGCCACGGCTGCGGCTGAGCCGCGGGCGGCCTCAGGCGGGGCCGGGCCAGCGCCGCGCCGCCCAGGTGCAGCCGAGCGCCCCGAGCAGATGGGCCGTCACGAGCGCCGCGATCCAGGCGGCCCGCGCTCCGGGCTCGACCAGGAGCACCACGCCCGCCGCGGCGACCAGCGCGCAGGCCAACGCGGCGGCCGCGGCATCGCCGTAGGTCAGTCCGCGCCCGCGCCTGTCGCATGCCGCCATCACCGCGCCGACGACGAGGGCAGGGGCCGTGCCGATGGCATAGGCCAGCAGCACCGCGAAGATCGACCCGCCGATGATCCCGCCCACGAGCCGGCGCGCGAGGTCTCCGGCCGCGCCGTCGCCGAGGCCCTGCGCCACCGAGACCGCCGTGAGCAGGAGGTTGACGCCGAGCCCGCCGAGAAGGGGCCCCGCAAGCGCGAAGAGGGCGACGATACCGAGGGACCGCCGCCATGACACCGACCGCGTTGGGACACTGAGGGACGGGCCGGCCTGCATCTGGGTCTCTTCGGGAGGCTTGCGGGGTACGCGCACCCTAGCCGAGCGCCGCCCCCGTTCCGCCCCCCGAAACAGGGGGGCTGTCGGCGTCGCTGGCGGACGTGCAGACGCCCCGCGGGTCCGGGCCCGCGCGGGCGCGGCCTCAGCCCTCGGCCATCGCCAGGAAGGTGGCCGTGCGCTCGGGGAAGAGGGCGGCGAGGAAGTGGCCGGTGATCGCCCGGGCCTCGCCGGCCTCCTGCACGCCGCTGGCAAGGTACATCTGCAGCCAGAGCCCGTCGGTCAGCCCCTCGATCCCCGCCGCCAGCGCCCGCGCCTGCCCGGTGTCGCGGCCAAGATCGGCCAGCAGCGCCTCTGTCGCCGCCGTCATCGCGTCGGAGCGCGCGCTGTCGAAGCGGTCGGCGATCTCGTTGAACAGGGGCCGCGCGCTCGCCTCGCCCCAGAAGGCGTGCCAGACGATCTGTGCCTCGCGGGCGCAGACCTGCGGCTGGAAATCGGCCCGGACGAGCGCGGCCAGCCGGAGCGCCGGGTCGTCGCCCGCCTCGGCCAGCGCGCCGCGCCAGTTCGCCTCGTAGCGTTCGTAGTGGCGTTGCAGCGCTGCGGCGAGCAGGCCCTCCTTGCTCTGGAAGTAGAACACGGCCGCGCCCTGGCTCAGCCCCGCCTCGCGCGCGACCGTGGCCAGCGTGGTGCCGGGCAGCCCGTTGCGGACGATCGACCGGAGCGCGGCGTCGACCAGCTGTTCCCGCCGGCGCGCCGCGTTCTCGGCGCGCTCCTTGCGCGGTCGCGGCTCCGCGTCCGACGCGGTGTCCGGCATCTTGTCCTCCGCCTGGGCCATCGCCCGGGAGTGTGCCGCGGCGCGGCGGCTTGTCAATGGCGGCGGGTTCGAGTAATTTGAGTGAGCGCTCAAATAAATTGTATTGGACCCGGATCGCCATGACCGCCACGCTGCCGCCCCCCCGCGCGCTCACCCGCCACGACCCCGGCACGATCGCCGCCTGGGACGCCGACCATGTCATCCACCCCTGGGAAAGCATGGGCGAGGAGGTCACGGACCGCGTCGTCGCGGCCAAGGCCGAGGGGATCCACCTCTACAATGCCGAGGGGCGGCGCTTCATCGACGGGCCGGGGGGCATGTGGTGCATGCAGATCGGCTACGGCCGCCGCGAGATGGCCGATGCCATCGCCGAGCAGGCGATGAAGCTCGCCTATCACAGCCCCTGGGCCTTCGCCTCGGAGCCCTCGGCGCTGCTGGCGCGCAAGCTGGCGCAGATGACGCCCGGCGACCTGAATTCGGTGTTCTTCACCACCGGCGGGTCGTCCGCGGTCGACACCGCCCTGCGCTTTGCCCAGTTCTACAACAACCTGCGCGGCCGGCCGGAGAAGAAGCTGTTCCTCGCCCGCGAGCGGGGCTACCACGGCTCCACCTACCTGGCCGCCTCTGTCACCGGCAAGGACCGCTGGAAGAACCCGATGGACGTGGAACGCCGCCTCGTCCGCTTCCTGCCCGACATCAACCCCTACCACCGCGCGCCCGGCCAGTCCGAGGCCGACTGGTGCGACGAGAAGGTCGAGGACCTGGCCCGCGCCATCCGGGTCGAGGGGGCGGACACCATCGCCGCCTTCATCGCCGAGCCGATCCTCGCCTCGGGCGGCGTGATCGTGCCGCCCGAGGGCTACCTGCGCCGCTGCGCCGAACTGTGCCGGGCCCACGACATCCTGTTCATCGCCGACGAGGTGGTGACGGGCTTCGGGCGCCTCGGGCACTGGTTCGCGTCGGAGGCGGTGTTCGGCGTGGTGCCCGACATCATCACCTGCGCCAAGGGGCTGACCTCGGGCTACGTGCCGCTGGGGGCCGCGATCATCTCGGACCGGCTGATCGCCGAGATCTCGGGCGAGGACCGGGCCGAGGTGCTGTTCAAGAACGGCTACACCTATTCCGGCCACCCGGTCTGCTGCGCCGCCGCCCTGACGTCGATCGAGATCATCGAGCGCGAGGGGCTGCTGGAGCATGTCCGCCGCGTCGCGCCGCATTTCCAGGCCCGCCTGCGCGACCTTGCCCGCCACGAGATCGTGGGGGACGTGCGGGGCATGGGGCTGCTTGGCTGTGTCGAGGGCACCGCGCGCCCCGACCTCCCCGAGGAGCGCCGATTCGCGATCGACCAGCATTTCGGCGAGCTGGTCGACGCCGCCTGCGAGGCACGCGGGCTGATCGTGCGCCCGCTTCTGAACATGTGCGTGTTCTCGCCGCCGCTGATCATCAGCGAGGGGGAGATCGACGAGATGTTCGACATTCTGGATGCGGCGATCGGGGAGGTGCAGGGGGAGATGCTGTAGGGGGGGTGGTGGATGGGGAGGTAGGTGATCTTGTGGTCGGGCAGCGCGCGTATGGCCTTGTTCCAAATTAGGAAATTGTAGTGCTCGGCCCGGCAGTTTGGACCGTGCCTCCGCCGACAAGGCGCTTGACTAACGCAACCGCCGCTCCTCGCTTTCGGCGTGCGCGAGATGCCACCTTTTTGATCGATAGGTTGGGAAGTTGCTCAACCTGTTGACGTGCTGTTCAACTCATCGGAATGGCACGCAGCGCGCTTGCCGCACGTGCCCATCATCGGCTAGGACCTGCCGGCGAGTGCGTTGTCAATCGTTTCCACACGCTTGACCCCTGGTTGCCAACCTGTAAACCGGGTCTAGCATTTGCGAGCGTTTTTCGACTCGCCGTGGCACCCGAGATGCCACTTATATGACAGTTGGAGATAGTTTCTCTTTTTTTATCGAATTGGGAGTGCAAGTTGCCAACGCTATTAAGACAACTCGGCATCTATTCTGACAAATGGACAAACCTTGTTGCCCGGATAGAAGTACCTGGTCCGGGCCCTATAAGTTTGACGTTTTTCTTGCCGCGTCTTCAAGAGGGGGTTGCCAAGACAGTCGTATGTTCACTCGGCGATCGCTCATACTCTGTGGTCGTCAATCGTGGCGAATTGAATCTACTTGAAATGGATTCGACTAACGAAGGCCCCTATATCGTCACATTGACTGCCGATGAGCCTGAGCCATGGACGCCTCATGACCAACGCGTCTTGGGGGTGCTGGTTGCATCGATAAAGCATGGTGGCGAGGAAGCGGTTTTCGATTTTGAGAACATGCTTCCGATTGAAAACCAATCGTACGCTGGCTTTTCCTCCAAGGCAACAACACAATCGACAGAAGAGCATGGCGCGCTCAATCCTGACTTTATAGAGATCGCCAGAATACCTGCGCCTCCTAGGAAAACTGACGTTCGAGTTGAGAACGGCTTTGGTATCATTGAAGCGCCATCAGATCTGCTAGTGATGGATGCTCGCAACCACGATCCGTCAACTGCCATCGTTGATCGGACATTCCTCCTATGCGATGGCAGTCGAGTTCTATCCGCAAAAGAACCGAAGTCTCTCACCTCGCGGCTTGATCGTTTGCGAACGTTCGTAAAGATGAGTGGCCATGATCCGGCGGTGAAGCTGCGCCTTGAGGCAGCCGCACGGGAGAAAATGGAGCTAGGCAATTACGGAGTACCTGATCCCGCTGATCTCTCAGATAGTGGGGACTGTGCCCTTACAAGTGCGATTAGGGATATTTGGTATGGATCGCAAACATCGCTAACGGTGTCTTTCTCAGAATTGGATCTCCTTTTTGGAGGTCGTGCGGCTCGCATTCGGGCATTCCAGTTTTCACCTGGTCCGACGTCAACTTTTCATTGTTTGACTGACGTCGAAATTGGGCGCTCCGGGCTAGATTTTGTTGAGTTGGAACTGGTGTGTCACTGGAAGCCGGTATTGCTTGAGCTGCGTGATCCTGCAGACTTTACCGTTGGACTTGCTGCCATATTGTTTCCGTCTCTCGCACGGGGTGGGCTGCATCATTCCGAGTTCGTAACAGGTTTCGTTGGCGCCTTTGGTTTGCAGCCGATGCTCTCCTACATGGAAGATCTGGCGCGGGCAGCTGCACGTCAGCGTAGTTCGGTCGAGTTTGCTGTTCGGCTGGATGGAGCCACGGGTGGTGAGGCGATATTCCAGCCCTCTCTGCGAGATTGGATCCAGGGTTTCGGCCACTCAGTGACCGCGGTGCTATCGGGGGACGCCGAGGACGCTGACATTCTAGCCTCCACGGGGCTTCCTCCCTCGCGGGAGTCGGGTCGGACATTGATGCTGCCAGCCGATGCGATCCCGACACTGTCGGCTGTCTGCGGTGTTGCATTCGATGAGGCGGATGAGGGGGCCGGCGTTCGTGTTCCTTCGCCTTTTCTCTTGGCAGAGGTGGGAACAGGTCGTCCTCGCTGGTCAATTGCTCTGCCAGCCGATCCCCTATTGGTGCACTGGCAAGATCACATCGGTCAGTGGGACTACCCTGTAGCTAGCGGTATGGGTAAACCATCGACACCAGTTGCAGTGCGTATGCCAGTCGAAGCAGGGGCCGATCGGCCCTTGTCGCACCTGTGCAGTTCTCCGCTGCCGCCCGTGGTAACCAAGGCTCAGGCAGAACGCACGTTCTGCGTGCTGGAGGTTGATGAGATCTCCCAAACGAGGCGCTGTCTGGTGGCGTTGAATACACAAGATCGCGCTGACGCATTACGAGTCCTTTTGAGCGTTCCACCGCGGTTAGCGGCGCACCAACCCGCTTTTCAAGCTCTGCTACAAGAAACTGGTGTCCTTGATGGCGAAGTCAGGGTGATGATCCCGGGTAGCCCGCCGATTGATTGGCTATTGTCTGCTTCCGAAGGTTTCTCATCGATCTTGCTTCTGCGGGATGGAGTCATCCTTCACGATCCACAAACGCTTGCAGTTCTTCAGCATTTCCTTTCAGAAGCTGGTACGGCGAGTGTGGCGCCCATGATCCTGCAGGAGGAAACCGTTCACAAATCCATTCGGATTTCTCATGCCGAGTCGGGCTACTTCCCTAGCCGCGTGCATTTCTCTGCTGGGCCACGACTTGTTGTAGCGACGTCTCCGGGGGTTCTCGAGGCGCTGCCAGTTAGTGTTTTCCCAGTCATCGCAAACACCCAGTCAGCGGTCCTGATAGGCCGTGAGGCTGTTTCTGGAAGTCACCTGCACCTACTAGAACCGGCTGCCTTTGGGCTTGAAGCTACGGCGCGAGGTTATCGTAACGTTTGCGTAGCGGCGTTGCGAGCCACGTCCGTCCGACGACTTCCCGCTCAGGAGGTTATGGACCCTGCCGGAACGAGGCTGATCGATCCATCTGCGTGGGGCGGCCTGCTGTCCGGTGTCGCGCGGATCGAGGAAATCCGCTGATGAGGATCACAGTAGTCATCCCGCATCGCGATCACCGCGCGTCCCCAGGGGTACGGATTCGTTACGATCGGATTCAAGATCAACTCTCCCGATTGGGTCATTCTATGGACTACGCACTCATCGACGAACTGCGAGCGTCGGCTGTTCCGAAGGGTGACATCTTCCTGTTCTGCAAGTGTCAGGATATCCGGTCGATCCTAATGGCCGAAGCGCTCCGTGCAAAGGGCAAGCGCGTCGGAGTGGACATCTTCGATGACTACTTCTCGCAAACAGGCGACATGCGCCTGTCCCATATCCGAGAGTGGATGAGGGAAATGATTGCGCGGGTCGATTTCCTGTTGTGTGCAACAGACACAATGAAGGCACGCCTCGGTCAAATGGCGCCCGATCTTCCGATCCATCGCATGAACGATCCTTTCGACGCTTTTGAGCCGGAACGGGTGGCTCGGTCGTTGGTTGAAAGATTGCAGCGCGTGCATGTGACGGGCCAAATCAACGTGGCCTGGTTCGGAACCGGCGACAATCCGTACTTTCCCGTTGGGCTGGATGACCTGTGCGACTTCGGAGAAGTGCTGGCAGGGTTCCGTCGGCGAGGTTTCAGGGCAAATCTCCGTGTGCTGACCAACACCCGGGCCATGACTCCGGCTCGTCTAGCCCGGTTGGGGCGGTTACCGCTTTCACCCATGATCGAAGAATGGACGCTGGAGGGCGAAGAACATCTGCTTTCCGACAGCTTTGTAGCATTCCTGCCTGTTGGGTCGCAGTCCTTTTCGACTGCCAAGTCCTTGAACCGCGCAGTGACAGCACTGACACGCGGGGCGCAGGTGTTGACGGTTGGTGCGCCAATTTATGAGGCATTGGAGCCCTTCCATTACCGGACGACGGATGAACTTGTAGATGACGTGCTGCGCGGTACCCTTAGACTACGACCTCAGGTCCTGCCATCACTCTCAGCGTCATTTGCCCGTATGTCGGATCCTGCAAACGAAGCAGCCGAACTCGCCGACTTCCTTGAAAGGGTTTCGCCCTTCCCCACACCCCGTACACTCGACGACGTAGTCATCGTGTTGCATGGAGCGGGAGATGGCGCAAAACAACACAAGTTCGCCCAGCGTTCCAAGATGTTCTCTGTGGCAAGCCCGTTTCAGACGGCGCCAATGAACTTCGACCTGAAGTTTGTCCCTGACGGAACAGGGGAGATCGTAGCGGTGATCTCCGACCGTATGTCCAAGGTGCTCGAGTCTGAGGCGCAGAAGATGCTCAGGCCTTGGCCGTCGGATGGACCGATTACCTTTCACGGCCTCTCCCTCGGGGCAGTACCAGGCCTTTGTCTGTCGATGCATCATGTAGCAGAGAAACTAGCAGCCTACGATCTTGGGATGCGCACCGCAGCTGCCATTCTGCAGCGCCTTATTCCCGATGCCCGCATTGTGATATCAGAAACGACTGCACCTTTTCAGCTACGTGCGCCCCTTGCTATCCCGGAGACCGTCGATGCGTAGGTCGGAGGTCATCTTTATCATCAGCTTGCTGCAGGACTTCAATACTGTCCGACCGCTTGCCTACCTTGCGGCCCGTGAGACGGAAGCCGACATCAGCTTTCTGATCAGTTGGCGGTTCGGCGATCGGGATACGACCGGCACTTGGCGTGGCGAGATAGAAGAGGCGGCACAGGAGTTATCGGCGAACGTCATCGAATGCGGTAACCTTTCGCGAGCGGCGATGTTGCTCCATGGAAGACGTGGAGCGCTCGTAGCTGGTGTGGATTCTGATATTCCGGGCGCGCACGGGGACGTCTACCAGATCTATAGCGTCGCACCTTCTAGCCTTATGAAAATCACGCTTCAGCACGGGCTGGAATGTGTCGGCTTTCGTCAGAACCGAGAGCATGTCATTGCACACGGGCGCAATATCACGTTCGGCGGGGACGTCGTCTGTGCCTGGCTGCCGTCGTCTGAACTGTCGGCCATGGTTGCCTCGCAACGGGCTCGCCTGTACGTCACCGGACCGCAAATGCTTCTGTCGCGTCCCCGCGTTGCAGCTGACCACCCCCCAGTCCTTGGTGGAATGGTTTGTGAAAACCTGCATTCGGTGCGGCTGCGTGCATCGGGAGACCATGGTCAGTCGTTCATGGCAACTTTCGCGGAGTACTGCCGCGTACTTGAAGCAGGTGGTGACGGACTCACCCTGCGTCCACACCCCGGCGGGCAATATGTCCTGAAGAACGGCGTGCCGCTTCCGCCGAATGCCGTTCTGAACAACCTGCCGATCTACAAGGTGAACCTGCCGGCCTATGAGTACGGTATCTCGGCTCCATCCACCGTGGTGCTCGACATGGTCCTTGCTGGTCTTCCGGTGGGCGTCTGGCGTGATTCTGCAGGTATCATGGACGCCAGCATGTACGATGGCCTGACCGCCATAAGCACTCTTGAGGACTGGATGGCATTCCTGCGCGACGTACGCCTCCGGCGCGACGCGATCCTTGAACGCCAGCGTTCATTCCTCGATGATATTGGAATAATCCGAGATCCGGCCGAGGTCTATCGCCGCTTCGCGCGCCTCCTGACGGCTGCGTTGGCACGGCAGGCCCCCGAACCGCTTCGCACTTTGTCTCCCTCGGTGCCGACCCCGCGTCGGGTTCTTTTCTTCGCGAATGGAGCGATCCCGACCCTTCAATTGTCGTTTCAAAAGCCGCTGCAGCCCTTGGTGGACGCCGGCCGCATGCGGCATTTTTTTGCTTACGAAGATGAGTTTCTGCGCCAGACTAAAGGTAAGCCTGCATCTCCTGATCGGGTCCGCGCATGGGTGGAAGATACATTCGACAAGGCGGTTCCTGATCTGGTGGTGGCCTGCCGGTACAGCGGCCTAGGTGCAGAGCAGATTGTCCAGACCTGCCGTGATCGGGGTGTGCCGCTCGTCTATCACATTGACGACGACTTGCTGAACCTTCCACGTGAATTGGGTGAGAAGAAGTATGCATTCCATATGAGCCCTGCTCGAACAGGTGCCGTGCGGACCTTCTTGGCCGAAGCAGATGTTGTCTACTGTTCAACGATACCGCTGCGCCGCAGGTTTCGTGAATATGGCTTCAGGACGGCCATGACCGTAGGTCCGATCTACTGTTCAGGTTCAGTACTCGTCCCGGCGGAGCTCCGCCCTGTTACTCGTATCGGCTACATGGGCTTTGACCACGCGCACGATTTCTCCATCGTCGTGCCCGCGCTGGTGCAATTGATGCAGGCCCATCCGCATCTGCAGTTCGAGTTGTTTGGGTCGATCCCGATGCCGCCCGAACTCGCAGCATTCGGCGAGAGAGTGACAGCCGTTCCACCTGTAAGGGTCTACGCTGAGTTCATGGATGCATTCGCTGCCCGCAGATGGGACATTGGCATCGCCCCGTTGGCTGACCTGCCCTTCAATCGCGTCAAGGCCAACACCAAGTGGGTCGAATATACTGCGATCGGCGCTGCAGTAGTTGCAACGGCCGGGACAATCTATGACGGGTGCGGGTCTGATGGCTGCGCTGTGTTGGTTCCGGATGACGGTTGGTTTGTAGCTCTGGACCGGTTGGTAAGTGATCCTGCTCTCAGATTCTCGCAGGTGCAACGTGCGCAGGCACGGCTTACTGCTGACTACGGCACAGACAGACTGCGTTCGCAGGTTCTGCAGGTCTTTTCGAAAGCCATTACACAGAGACAACACGAGTCGACTGGCAGAGCAGCCCCTTTGGAGAAGATTTAATGACTAATGGGCTTATGAACGCCTTGGGCAACAGGTTCGGTGTCAAAGCGCCCTGTGTTTCTAGAAGAAGGGGCACGCTATTGGGCTTCTGCCTCTGCTGTCTCAAGACGAACCGGCGGAGTTCATGATGCCAATCACTCGATTTTCAGCGGCGAGCGGCGCTTCCGATGCTGCTGAGGCAACCCTCTCGACGGCGCGACGGGTCTTGCAGACAGAAGCCGATGCCTTAGTGACGCTGTCGCGCGCGCTGCCTGCCGACTTCCTATCGGTTGTATCACTCATCCTTGAGGCAAAGGGTCGTGTGATATTTTCCGGTGTCGGAAAATCGGGGCACATTGCCAGAAAGATCGCAGCCACCTTCAGTTCTACGGGCACGCCATCCTATTTTGTGCATGCAGGGGAGGCTAGCCACGGCGATCTCGGTACGATCACAGAGGCCGACATCTGCATCGCCCTTTCGAACTCCGGCGAGACCCCGGAATTGAGTGACCTTATCGCGCACACCCGTCGCTTCTCTATCCCGCTGGTCGCAATAACCAGCCGGGGGGACAGCACGTTGAGCTCCGCTGCCGACTACCTCTTGTTGCTTCCACCTGCGCCCGAGGCCTGCATCATCGGCATGGCTCCTACCACCTCGACGACATTGGCGCTTGCGTTGGGTGATGCCCTAGCCATCTCTCTCATGGAGAGGCGCGGTTTCCTACCCGAACACTTCCGTACCTTCCATCCCGGTGGCAAGCTCGGCGCTCGGCTTGCTCGGGTAAGCCAGATCATGCGTGGGCCCGAGTTCCTTCCATTGGTTGCGCCTGATCAGCCGATGACTGAGACGATTCTAGTGATGACGGAGAAGGGTGTGGGGGTTGCTGGCCTCGTGGAAGACGGGCGCCTTACCGGGATAATCACTGACGGTGATCTTCGGCGGCATATGGACGGCCTTATGACGATGACGGCCAAGGATGTGGCCACGCGAAATCCGTTGACGGCCGATCCTACCATGCTGGCTGCCGAGGCAGTTGCCGCCATGAACGCCCGCAAAGTGCACATGATGTTTGTCGTTGATGAGGGCAAAAGGCCCCTTGGCGTCCTCCATATCCACGACTGCCTGCGAGCGGGGGTGGCATGAGGACCGTCATCTTGATACCGGCGCGCTACGCCTCAAGTCGCTTCCCTGGAAAGCCACTCGTTGACCTTCGCGGTCCAGACGGGACGAAGTCTCTTATCCGGCGAAGCTGGGAGGCTGCCAAGGCCGTTCAAGGGGTGGCCGAAGTTCATGTTGTGACTGACGATGATCGTATACGTATGGCTGCGGAATCTTTCGGTGCGTCAGTAATGATGACCTCGGAAGAGGCCGAAAACGGCACTGCGCGCTGCACTGAGGCTGTGGCTCGTTACGGCATCGAGGCTGACCTGATCGTGAACCTACAGGGGGACGCCCCATTGACGCCGCCTTGGTTTGTCGATGCGCTAATCGCTACGATGGCCAACGACAAAGTGGCGGATATGGTGACGCCAGTCATACGTTGCGATCGAGAGAGCCTGGAGCACTTCCTTGCTGACCGTAGGGCTGGTCGCGTCGGGGGGACGACAGCAGTCTTTGATCACGACAATCGCGCGCTCTATTTCTCGAAAGAGGTAATACCGTACACAGGGGGAGTGGTGCCTGAGCCGATCCCCGTATTCCATCATGTAGGCCTGTACGCATATCGTCCGGCGGCTCTTGCCGCTTATGCATCTTGGCGCATGGGCCCGCTGGAGGCGCTTGAGGGCTTGGAGCAATTGCGCTTCCTTGAAAACGGATTGACCTTGCGCTGCGTGCCCGTTGATGGGCGAGGGCGCGTGTTCTGGGAACTGAATAATCCTGTAGACGTGGAAAGAATTGAGATGGTCCTCATGGCACAGGAGGACATGTCATGATTCCCAACACACGCAGGATCCGGATCCGAGACTTCGAGGTGGGAGGGCCACTTCCCATCGCCTTGATCGCTGGACCCTGCCAGCTCGAAAGCCTCGACCATGCTCGGATGATCGCCGAAGGTCTATCTGAAGCCTGTGCGCCTACTGGCACACGTTTCGTTTTCAAGGCTAGCTATGACAAGGCCAACCGTTCGTCACTGTCAGGCACCCGCGGACTAGGCATGGACGTCGGGCTCGAAATTCTGGCCCGTATCCGCGAGGAATTTGGCTGTCCAGTATTGACCGATGTTCATGAGGTCCACCACTGCGCCCGGGCCGCTGATGTGGTGGATGTGCTGCAAATCCCTGCATTCCTCTGCCGGCAGACCGATCTTCTTCTCGCTGCTGGAGAAACTGGGCGCGTTATCAATATCAAGAAGGGGCAGTTCCTGGCGCCGTGGGACATGGCCAATGTAGCGGCCAAAGTGGAAAGCACCGGCAACCAGTCTATCCTTCTATGCGAACGCGGCACGTCATTCGGCTACAATACTCTTGTCACTGACTTTCGCGGGTTGACCACCATGGCATCTACAGGTTGGCCCGTTGTCTTTGATGCAACCCACTCGGTGCAACAACCTGGTGGTCGCGGCAGTTCAAGCGGTGGACAGCGTGAATTCGCGCCCGTGCTGGCTCGGGCCGCATGCGCGGTGGGCGTTTCAATGCTGTTCATCGAAACCCACGAGGACCCTGATCGGGCGCCCAGCGATGGCCCGAACATGATACCGCTGACCGAGATGAAGGACTTGGTTGCCCGTCTGTCCTCTATCGATCAGCTAGTTAAGGGTATGGTCTGATCCTTTCCCAATTCCAATTTCGCCTCTAGGAGACACGGAAATGAGTGAAAAATTGAAGGTATTTGTTGGCTACGATAGTCGGGAAGATATTGCTTGGCAGGTCTGCCGACATTCGATCCATCGCCACTCCTCGGCAGATCTTGAAGTCTACCCCCTCAAATTGACGACGCTGAGGGAGCTCGGGCTCTATACTCGTCAGGCCGACAAGGCCTCTACCGAGTTTTCCCTAACGCGATTTCTGACGCCGTATCTCGGCGCTCACGATGGCTGGTCAATTTTCGTTGATTGCGACTTCCTTTTCACTGTAGATGTCCGCAGCGTTCTGCAGAACGCTAATCGCGAAAAGGCAGTGTACGTCGTGCAGCATGACTACACACCTGCCAACGCCATCAAGATGGACGGGCAGGCGCAGACGACTTATCCGCGCAAGAACTGGTCATCCTTCATTCTTTTCAACAACGCCCACCCGGATGTAAAGGCGCTCACCCCGGAAGTGGTAAACACTGCCTCTCCCGCGCACCTGCACCGCTTCAACTGGGTGTCAGACGATGATCTGATCGGGGCTCTTCCACTGGAATGGAATTTCCTAGAGGGAGAGTATCCGAAGCCTGATCGTATCCCGTCGGCGATCCACTATACGAATGGCGGTCCTTGGTTCGACGACTGGCAGAACGTTGAATTCGCGGATCTGTGGCGTTCCGAACGCGACATGTATCTCAACTCCGTCAAGGCGTGACGCGATGTCTGACGGTCTTGTCCTAGTAACAGGGGGAGCGGGCTTCATCGGCTCGCACCTCGCCCCGCAATTGGTGGCCCTTGGTCGCCAGGTCAGGGTGCTCGACACACTGTCCCCGCAAGTGCACGGCCAAGTACCCGGCGACAACGTTGCTTGGCTCACCACAACCCCTGGCGTCGAGTTCCGCCGCGGCTCGGCCGGCACCCCGGCCGATCTGCGTTCAGCGCTAGAGGGAGTGAGTGCGGTCGTTCACTTGGCAGCCGAAACCGGGACGGGACAGTCGATGTACGAGATCGCGCGCTATTGCCGCCAGAACGTACAAGCTACAGCGCTCTTGATGGACTTGATTGCGAATGACCGCAGCCTGAATGTGGAGCGGGTGGTTCTTGCATCCTCTCGTTCGGTTTACGGCGAAGGCGCATATGTCCGCTGTGATACGAGCGACGGTGCCCGGCTCACGCCACCAACTCGATCGGCTGAAGCGCTGCGAGCGGGGCAGTGGGAGCCGGTTTGCCCGGATACAGGAGCCCCTCTCCAGGCCGTGCCGACGCGGGAGGATGATCGGACGGCACCAGCATCCATCTACGCCGCAACCAAGCTGATGCAGGAGGACTTGGTACGGATTGGTTGTGCAGCGGCCGGCGTGGGATATGCGATCCTACGGCTGCAGAACGTTTACGGCGAGGGCCAGTCGCTGGCTAATCCCTATACCGGCATTCTTTCGATCTTCTCGACCCGCATACGCAGGGGGCTAGAGCTTCCCGTGTTCGAGGACGGGCTGGAGAGCCGTGATTTCGTGCATGTCTCGGATGTATCGGCCGCCTTCGTAGCTGCCGTGCAAGCTCAGCAGGTCCTTGACACGGTCGTAAATGTAGGAAGCGGAGTGGCCACGCCAGTTATTGAGGTCGCACGCTCGCTCTGTCGTGCCTTCTCCGCGCCTGAGAAGGTACACGTTACTGGCCAGTACCGTGTGGGGGACATCCGCCATAACATGGCTGATGTTTCGGTCTTACGCAGAGTGCTGAAGGTCGACCCGCAGGTCCAGCTTGACGACGGCCTAAAACGGTTTTCGCGATGGGTCACGGATCAACCACTGCATGCTGACCGATTGGACGAAGCCAACGCAGAACTTGTGAAGCGGGGGATGATGGGGTGAGATTACCTGTTCCAAATCCTGGCAACACAGGAGCACGACCATCGTGGTGAGTGCCGGTAAAATCCAGAAAGACAATCGAGCATGTTAGTTCCTGCTTGCTCTTCGCAGCACATCCGCAGTTGCTGCATCAGTTCGCATGCACTATCCGACGCTTGCCGAAGGGGGGGCTGAGTATGCAACTGTCGATTGTGAGTCACTATTACAATAATGTTTCTGCGGTCGAGAAGATGATCGCATCGTTTGCCCAGATGGAACGGGATTTTCCTGATTACTTCGATTTCGTTCTCGTTGATGACCATAGTCACAAGCCAGTGCCGCTGAATATGTTCGAAGGTCTTAGGAACCTTCGCGTGTTTCGAATTAAGGAAGACGTTGCATGGAACATGCCCGCGGCCCGGAACATTGGTGTCCATGAGGCGCGTTGCGAAAAGATCGTCCTGCTGGACATAGATCATGGCTTCCACCGTGACGATACGCGATCTCTGATGCTCGATGCAGAAAGGCTGCAGCAGAACGAAATTGGCCACTTCCCTCGAATGAAGAAAGAGAAAGGGGGATGGGTTGAGATTAATCCACATATAAACAGCTTCTTGATTTGCAGGTCGGACTTTATGCGTGTTGGCGGGTACGATGAGAGCTTTTCTGGAAGTTATGGATGTGAGGACAAGTTCTTTCAGGTTTGCTGCCGGAAGAATGGAATTAAGCGAAAGTTAATGAGCACGATGGCATTCGTGGTCGCTAGCGCCACTCAAGATCTTGACCGCGACAAATCGATTAACCAAACTATATTGGAGCGCCTCATGAGCAAACCAGTTCCGCGAGCGGAAAAGTTTATGACGTACAGCTGGGAGAAAATCCATCCGAAGAGTGAGCTCTCCGTCAGTGCATGAGGTGAGTAGGGTTAGGCTCAGGACCCATTGATTTGAGCCGAAGGGCATGATTCACCGCACGAAAACAGAGCGGTGATATGTCTGATCTCTTCTGGCTGAGTGATGCGCAGATGGCGCGTCTGGAGCCCTACTTCCCGAAGTCCCATGGCAAGCCGCGCGTCGATGATCGGCGCGTGTTGAGTGGGAGTATCTTCACAAATCGTAACGGCTTGCGGTGGCGCGATGCTCCTGCCGCATACGGCCCCCACAAGACGCTCTACAATCGTTGGAAGCGGTGGAGCGACAAGGGCATCTTCGCGAAGATGATGGCGGGACTGGTTGCCGAGCACGGCGAGAAGAACACCGTGATGATCGACACCACTTACCTGAAGGGTCACCGCACGGCGTCCAGTCTGGGCGTCAAAAAAGGGGGGCGCGGTCGCCTGATCGGACGGACCAAGGGCGGCATGAACACGAAATTGCACGCCATCTGCGACAGCCAGGGACATCCACTCAACCTGTTCGTCACGGCCGGGCAGGTGAGCGACTACATCGGTGTGAGGGCTCTTTGCGACAGTCTGCCGAATGTCGATTGGCTGCTCGGCGATCGCGGCTACGACGCCGACTGGTTCCGGGAAGCGTTGAAAGACAAGGGCATACGAGCCTGCATCCCCGGCCGGAAACAACGGAAGACGCCGGTGAAATACGACAAGCGCCGATACAAGCGGCGCAACCGCAACGAGATCATGTTCGGCAGGCTCAAAGACTGGCGGCGGGTGGCCACGCGATACGACAGGTGCCTCAAGGTCTTCCTCTCGGCCATCGCTCTGGCCGCTATCGTCATCTACTGGCTATGAGTCCTGAGCCTAGTCTTCGATCAACATTCAGGCCTTAAGGTGAGACGGGAACGCTGCCGCAATACGGTTTTTGTATTCGCCGACGCGAGCAAAATGAGAAGTATCGATCAACTCTGGTGAGATGGCAGTAAGATTCCGATTGCAATGCAATATCTCGAGTCGTCTAAACTGCCTCCGGCGTATCGATGAAAAATAGTCGTAAAACTTGAACGCTTCGGCCGGATGAATATCCCGGTATGCGGCCCAGACATTCGGAATGCCGTATGCGTCGGCGAAAATTAGCCCGTGCAGACTTGTGCTGACGATCATCTCACATTTGCTGAAGAGATCGAATGTCCTGTTGATATCCGGGTTCGTCAGGTCGATCAGGATGGACGCGGGCGTCGCTTCATTCAGTGCCTTCCATAAAGGATCCCCGACCTGGCTCTGGTGCGGCACAAGGCCTACCGAGTAGGCCTTTTCAGCAGACGCTGCCGGCCAGATTTCGGAGACTAGAATGCCCGGATCGCCCATCGGCAGAGCCGGCATTCCCTCGACCATGCCCCGCGTAAGAGGTCCCCGCACGGCACTGAACCGGACTTCCGGACCGAACCGTCGCACCTGGGGCGTCATCAGGCCTGACCCCCACACGTCAACCGGCCGCGGGGTCGTTGCGAGCCGATTGTGAAGGGCTTGGAGCACACTCCCGATTGCCACGAGGTCACATGTGAGGAGATCCGCCTGCCGCACTCCACGCCTTGAGACGAACTCGACAACTTTTGCGTTGATCTCGTCACCCAAATTTATCTTGTTTCCACCCGGTGGCCTGTACCAATATACTAGAATTTCGTGCAAAGGATGGTTCTCCGATTGTCATCTCTGATGACGGTTCTGGCATGCTTCAATCGGGCGATCCGATTGCAGACGTAGCCGGTTATTGCCAAGTGGATACTGCTGAGTGCCAACCTGCCGTCGGAAACGCTACGTTGCAATGCTTTTCGAACTGGGGCTCGCTCCATGGCCACCGCTTGAGGTGCGACGCGGATCTGCTGCTGAATATTTTCACTTAGTATCCGCGGTGAAACCGCGGTTTATCAGGCGGCTCTGACAAAACGCCTACATCGGACCTTGGCGCGCAAGTCAGACTGTTCCTTCATTCTGCTCCAGAATGCGTCTCCCATTACGAAATCTACATTTCGTTATGTGGTTGCTTCATGCTGTGCTTCCCCAAATCTCTTTATATAACCGCTTTGTTTGGTCGTTATTCCAATACCTTGATCCCCGCTTGTACGGCAGCTTTAGGTGTGGCCGTACTTGGGCGAGCATGCTCTCCTGTGGCCGTATAGTTACACCATCGCCATCCGAAGCTAAGTGGCCTGCGATTGCCCGCGTGAGGGCTCCAGGCCCCGTCTTGAGCCAGACGCTGTCATTGTCGCGCCGTAGCAATGCGTCCTTAACCAACGCCACTGCCCGGCCCAGAGCAGGGTGACCTGGCGGCGCACAAATCAAATTGTTGCATATCGCCCCGAATATCTCAGTGAATACCACCATCCCCGACCCCTCCGAGACGATAGTGTCTGGGTGCCCCACCAGCAGGTCATCCGCGTCTGCATAAATGCCTCCTCCGTGGAAGAGTAAGCAATAACGCAAAAAATCAGCCTCTTCTGCCACATGCCGCGCCAAGCTAAAGGCTCGTGCGTGATCGCTCCCAAGCGTCGCCGCAAGCCAGTACCTTGCATCCCGCCGGTCCAGCCTAAGATATTTCCAACCCGCAACGCCCTGCCAGCTGCGCATTGCGGCCGAAATATCCGGTGGGGGAGATGAATCGTTCCAGTACTGCACTATACGCCGCGGGATGCTAGATTCGCGCAGTTTTGCGGGTGCCGTAGAAGAAATATGACTGCGAATTTCTTCGAACGCTGCATGGTAATTCGTCTCAATCAGTGCGAGCCGCTCATCGAGTGTACGCACGGAGGTCAGGGCGTGCCTATACATTCGTAGCTCGGTTAGCAGTGTTCCTGCCAAAGTAGAGCCAAAATGGGCAGCGCGTGACCTTCTTTGCCCGGGGTCCTGCCTCGCAGCGGTCTCGGCTTTCTCTGCATCCTCAAGGCGCCCCAAGGCGATGAGAAGCCGCAGACGCTGATCGAGAGATTTGGCATTTTGACCAGATTGCAGCTGCTGGTCCAAGAGACTGAGCGCTTCGTCGTATGCGTCCGTCTGGATCAGTATACGTAGGCGTAGTTTTTTGTACTCGGACTCAGCTAGAGAAGTTCGCTCGCGATCAAGCCAAGCCAGCGCTTCCGCATTCTGTCCATTCGCAACAAAGCTTGAAATTAGTTCGGACCTTATCCTGGCGGACCCTGGCCATCGGCGCGAACAGAACCGGAGATACCGCAATGCTAACCGCGTCCGTCCGGCCGCCAAGAGAAACCGTGAAAGTAGCTGAGCTTCACGGGCACTCCGACGGGCGCGTGGCTCTTCGAGAATGGCAGCCAGAGCATCAAGTGGGCCCACGGTAAGCATTCTCTCTTCTGCGCGAAACTGCAAGCGATCCTCAGGATGGATCCTGCGGGTCATCTCCTCCTGAGCTTTGGCAACCAGGTTAGGATCCTCTGTACTCAAAGCAAGCTGAAGTACGGCTAACGCGAGATTAAGTCTGATGCTACTCATCTCGAGCACCCGCATTACAAGGCCCGAAAGAACATCAATCTGACCGAGACGTTCCGAGAGCTGGATGAAAAGGACAAGTTCGTTTTCCGGAATGACTTGCTCGCTTTTTTCCAACGACAACAGAATTTGCGCAGCGCGTGTTTGGTCGCCAACCTTGATGCAGAGATTGGCAAGATGTAGTGACCATCTTGGGGCTGTTGGCATACATGGCGTGGCGCTTCCGCTGTCTGTGTTCGAAGCAGTCTGTCCGACGGCTGTTTCAAGGATCTTGATCGCTGCATTGGCGCCGTAGGTCGCCTCGGCAATTGCCACTATCCCTCGAAGCGCATGTGGTGAATCAGGCTCTGCTGCAAGTACTCTACGAAATAGCTGGTCTGCCGTGGCTAGGTCGCCGAGCTCTTGGCACGTCGTAGCTAATTCGATGGCAAACGAAATATTTTGGGGCTGCTCACTGAGCAGGCGTTCCAAGATCACCTTGGCCTCATTGGGTTTCCCTAATGAGCGCAGACAGCGCGCGTGTAAGTGGCGAATGCGTTGGTTCTCCGGAACTGCAACAAGTGCTTTCGTGCAACTAGAAAAGGCAGTAGGTATCTCGCCCCCAAAAAAAGCAATTTCGATGAGGCCAATATGGGCACGTTCGTTATTCGGTTGCATGTCGAGGACTTCGCGGTAGGTTGCCGCCGCCTTTTCCATTTGTCCAAGTCGTCTGAGTGCGTTGGCAAGCTGCATGGCTATGGAGGGGTTAAATCCGCCTTCCTGCAGCAGGGCTTCAAAAATCGGAACCGCCTCGGAATGCAGGCCCAAACGCAACATGCAGCTCCCCAGAAGCTTTTGTAGGGAAGCATTTGAAGGCCAAGTTCGGAGAGCTTGCTGTGCAAGTAACCTGGCGCCATCAACGTCTCCCTGTTCAAGCAGCTGCCGACACCGATTGACGGTCGCAAGGGCGGTCGGATCCTTCAAGTGGGCGTTTCCTCCAAGTTCAAAAAGCCTGATGGCAGTCTATGCCCCATGCGGCTTATCTTCTCAACACGATGAGACTAAGCGGTTGACCTGCTCCCCTGAAACCTCCCCACACTGAGGTTAGTCTGTTCCTCGACAGAGGAGACGGACGATGAAGCGCAGCAGACTTAGCGAAGAACAGATCATTGGCATTCTGAAGGAGCACCAGGCCGGGCTGAGCGCGGCGGAGCTCTGCCGCAAGCACGGCGTGAGCGAGCCGACGTTCCAAAAGTGGCGCTCGAAGTATGGCGGCATGGAGGTGTCGGACGCGAAGCGGCGGAGGGCGCTCGAGGAAGAGAACGCCAAGCTGAAGAAGCTCTTGGCGGAATCGATGCTCGACGTCTCGACGCTGCGCGAGATGCTCGGAAAAAACTTCTGAGGATGAGCCATGTCGCGCCATTGGTCCGAGCGACAAAGGCGAATGTTCGAGGAGATCTGCCGTGAACTGGGCCATCACCGAGAAGGGCTACTCCCAAAGGCGCGCATGCCGGCTCGTCGGGATCGATCCGCGGGTCTACCGGTATCGTTCGACGCGGGGCGATGACGTGCCACTTCGACGACGCCTGCGTGAGCTGTCGTCCGAGCGCCGGCGGTTCGGATACCGCCGCCTGCACATCCTGCTCCGCCGCGAAGGCTGGGAGGTGAACTGGAAGAAGCTCTACCGCATCTACCGCGAGGAACGGCTGACCGTGCGCAAGCGCGGCGGCCGGAAGCGTGCCTTGGGGACGCGGGCACCGATGGCGATCCCGCAGGGCCCGAACCAGCGCTGGAGCCTCGACTTCGTGTCCGACGCGCTGTCCTGTGGGCGGCGGTTCAGGGTGCTATGCGTCATCGATGACTTCAGTCGGGAGTGCCTGGCCGCGGTGGTCGATACCTCGATCTCCGGCGTTCGTGTCGCCTGGGAACTGGACCGTATCGCCGAGATCCGGGGCTATCCCTGCATGGTGGTCAGCGACAACGGAACCGAGCTCACCTCGAACGCCATCCTGAAATGGCAGGAGGAGCGCTGTGTCGAGTGGCACTACATCGCCCCGGGCAAGCCGATGCAGAACGGTCTGGTCGAGAGCTTCAACGGCCGGCTTCGCGACGAATGCCTGAACGAGCATCTCTTCACCGGCCTACGCCATGCCCGCCAATTGATTGCGGCATGGCGCGACGACTACAACCACCACCGCCCGCACACGAGCCTCGACGGGCTCACCCCGCGGGACTACTTCACAAGGTCAGAGAAGGACCAAACCCGGAACGGACTAAACTTCTGAACGAGGACAATCCGGGGAGCAGGTCAAACCCGGAAATCTGTCCAAGGATTGGGGAGTAGCTCAGCCCCTCCATCATCCGGGCGAAGACCCCCATGTCGCCCCACCGCTTCCGGCGATTGTAGAGGGTCTTCGGCGGGCCATACTCCCGCGGCGCATCGCACCAACGCAACCCGTTGCAATTGATGAAGACTATTCCACTCAGGACACGCCGGTCATCGATGCGCGGCTTGCCATGGCTCTTAGGAAAGAACGGCTTCAACCGCTCCATCTGGTCTTCGGTCAGCCAGAAAAGACTGCTCATCTTCACCCCCGTCGGTTCGAGTGCGTGGATCACGCGGTGACGGCAGCTTCAAGCAGATCAATGGGTCCTGACCCTAGTTTCTTTTCCACGAAACCTACGACAAACGAATGCGTTGGCCATTGTTACAACAGGGATTTAAGGTAGCGGCCGTAGTCGTTCTTTCCAAACATGCGGGCGCGTTTCGCGAGGTTGTCGGCGGAAATCCACCCCTGGGCGTAGGCGATCTCGTCGGGCGAGCCGGTCTGCATGCCCTGGCGCTGTTCCAGCGTGCGCACGAAGTTGCCGGCGTCGAGCAGGCTTGCGTGGGTGCCGGT
>NZ_JAAZQQ010000003.1:402500-467927 GCF_012395815.1 Roseicyclus persicicus | reverse complement strand
CAGGATCACCACCGGGATCAGCTTCTCGGGGAAGTGGTAGGGCCCGTAGTTGTTCGAGCAGTTGGTCAGCACGACCGGCAGCCCGTAGGTCTCGTGCCAGGCGCGCACCAGGTGGTCCGACGCCGCCTTGGACGCGGAATAGGGGCTGTTCGGCGCGTAGGGCGTGTCCTCGGTGAAGAGCCCCGTGTCGCCCAGCGTGCCGTAGACCTCGTCGGTCGAGATGTGGTGGAAGCGGAAACCCTCGGGCTTGCCTTGCGCGGTCCAGTAGGCCCGCGCGGCCTCGAGCAGCGTGTAGGTCCCGGTCACGTTCGTCTCGATGAAGGTGCCGGGCCCGTCGATGGAGCGGTCGACGTGGCTCTCGGCGGCGAGGTGCATGATCGCGTCGGGGCGGTGCTCGGCCAGGATCCGGTCCATCGCCCCGCGGTCGCAGATGTCGGCCTGCTCGAAGGCGTAGAGCGGGCTGTCCGCCACGCTCGCCACATTGTCGAGGCAGGCGGCATAGGTCAGCTTGTCGACGTTGACGACCGCGTGCCCGCGGGCCACCGCCAGCCGCACCACCGCCGACCCGATGAACCCCGCCCCGCCCGTCACCAGCAGCTTCATGCAGCAGAATCCTCATACAAGAACGGGCTGTCGAACCCGGCGAAGGCCCCCGCCGCGGCATCCCTGGCCGACAGGATCGGGGCCGTGTCGCCCAAGCCCCAGTCGATCCCGAGGTCGGGATCATCGTAGCGCAGCGCACCCTCGGTCTCGGGCGCGTAGCCGTCGGAACACTTGTAGATGATCTCGGTGTCGGGTGCCCGCGTCACGAAGCCATGCGCGAAGCCCGCGGGGATCATCAGCTGGCGGCCGTTCTCGAAGCTCAGCTCGATCCCGAACCACTTGCCATAGGTCGGCGATCCCTTGCGGATATCCACCGCCACGTCGAACAACAGCCCCCGCCCGCAGCGCACCAGCTTGGCCTGCGCCCGCGGCGGCTTCTGGAAATGCAGCCCCCGCACCGTGCCCACCTGCGCCGACAGCGAGTGGTTGTCCTGCACGAACTCCACGTCGATGCCGTGCTCCGCCAGCTTCGACCGGCTCCACGTCTCCGAGAAAAACCCCCGCTCATCCCCGAACCGCGCTGGCGTCACAACCACCAACCCGGGCAAACCGGTCTCTTCAATCAACATAACAAAACATCCGTTCGGCTGACTCACACCGGGGCAATCCCGGCACCGACAAGGTGGACAAGATCACAGCAAGGTCAATGCTGCAACTGCACAATCAGGCTTTGGGCAGGGTTGTGGCCCGATGAGCACCTTGCCGCTCAGGCCGCGATCCAGTCGAAGAACCCGACCCCGGCACGGGCGCGCAGGTCGTGGGCCATCTCGGCGCCCAGCGCCGCGCCGTCCTCGATCGGGGCGCTGCGGTCGGCGGTCAGGACCTCGGAGCCGTCGGGGCGCAGGATCTCGCCGCGGAGCCGCAGCGTGCCGCCGTCGAGCTCGGCCAGCCCCGCGATGGGCGTCTCGCAGGACCCGTCGAGCCCGGCGAGAAAGGCGCGCTCGGCCGCGAGCCGCTGGCCGGTGGGGCCGTGATGGATCGCCTCGAGCATCGCCGCGGCGCGGTGGTCGTCGAGCCGCCGCTCGATCCCGATGGCGCCCTGCGCCACCGCCGGCAGCATGTCCTCGGGCGCGATGGCGGCTTTCACCACCTCGGTCATGCCGAGACGGCGCAGACCGGCCATGGCGAGGAAGGTCGCATCGGCGACGCCGTCGCCCAGCTTCTTCATCCGCGTCTGCACGTTGCCGCGGAACTCGACCACCTGCAGGTCGGGCCGGCGCGCCTTCAGCTGCGCCCGACGCCGGAGCGAGGACGACCCGATGCGCGCGCCCGCGGGCAGGCTGGCGAGGCTGCCGTGGTTCAGCGCGACGAAGGCGTCGCGCACGTCCTCGCGCGGGAGGTAGCAGTCGAGCACCAGCCCCTTGGGCTGCAGCACCGGCATGTCCTTCATCGAGTGGACCGCGATGTCAATCTTGCCTGACAGCATGTCCTCCTCGATCTCGCGGGTGAACAGGCCCTTGCCGCCCAGCGTCTTCAGCGCGATGTCGGCGTCGATCAGGCTGCGGTCGTCGCCGGTGGTCTTGATCACCACGATCTCGAAGGCCTGCTCCGGCAGGTCGAAGGCCGCCATCAGCCGGCTGCGCGTCTCGTGCGCCTGCGCCAGCGCCAGCGGCGATCCACGGGTTCCGATGCGGAGGGGACGGGCGGGGGTGGGGAGGTCGGTCGTCATGGGATCCTTCTACACCTGTCAACTTTACTTGACAATCGCCTTCGGGTTGACAGACTCATGGCCGTGGACAATTCCTGTCCGCTGAACGACCGAAGGACAATTCCCATGTTTGACGCGCCCCAGACCGGCCGGAAGAAACTGCTGCGTTCGCTGGCGGGCGAGGCGATGGAGGTGCCGCCCGTCTGGCTGATGCGGCAGGCCGGGCGCTACCTGCCGGAGTACCGGGCGACGCGGGCCGAGGCGGGGGATTTCCTGTCGCTGTGCTACAACTCCGACCTCGCCGCCGAGGTCACGCTGCAGCCGATCCGGCGCTACGGCTTCGACGCGGCGATTCTCTTCGCCGACATCCTGCTGATCCCCGATGCGCTGGGGGCCGACCTGTGGTTTGTCACCGGCGAGGGGCCGCGCCTGTCCACCATCACCGGGCCCGAGGGGCTGGCGAAGCTGAAGGGCAAGGACGACATCCACGACCACCTCGCGCCGGTCTACGAGACCGTGCGCATCCTCGCCCGCGAGCTGCCCGAGGAGACCACGCTGATCGGCTTCGCCGGCGCGCCCTGGACGGTGGCGACCTACATGATCGCCGGCCGCGGCACGCCCGACCAGGGGCCCGCGCACAAGCTCCGGCAGGAGGACCCGGCGACCTTCGGCGCGCTGATCGACCTGCTGACCGAGGCCACCATCGAGTACCTGGATTGCCAGGTCCAGGCCGGCGCCGAGGTGATCAAGATCTTCGACAGCTGGGCGGGCTCGCTCAAGGGCGCGGCCTTCGACGCCTTCGCGCTGGAACCCGCCAAGCGCATCACCGCCGAGCTGAAACGCCGCCACCCGGGGCTGCCGGTCATCGCCTTCCCGCGCGAGGCGGGCGAGAAGTACATCGGCTTCGCCAAGGCGGTCGGCGCCGACGGGCTCGCCATCGACACGAAGGTCGATCCGGCATGGGCGGCGGAGCACCTGCAGCCCGACAGCTGCGTGCAGGGCAACCTCGATCCGAAATACATGGTGACCGGCGGGCAGGAGCTGGTGGACGCGACCCGCGCCATCGTCGATGCGCTGAAGCACGGGCCGCACATCTTCAACCTCGGCCACGGCATCACGCCCGACGCGAACCCGGACAACGTGCACCTCCTCCTGGAAACGATCCGCGGCTGACCCGGACGGCGGCGCCCGTGGCAGCCGGTCGCAGGCGTATTTGGGGAAAGATGAAGCGCAGGGGCCCGCGAGGGGATCGACCTTTCCCTTCATCTTTCTGAAAATACGCCCTCGGGCCGGTGGGGCCGGGCGCGGGGGCAGGCATGGGCACAGTGGACGTGGCGGTGGTGGGCCGGGGCCTGATGGGCACGGCCTGCGCCCGGCACCTCGCCGGGGCGGGGCTTCGGGTGGCGCTGGTCGGCCCGGACGAGCCCGCCGACCGCGCCGCCCATGACGGCCCCTTCGGCAGCTTCCACGACGCCGGCCGCATCACGCGGGCGATCGCGCAGGACCCGGTCTGGGCGCGGCTCGCCACCCGGTCGATCGCGCGCTACGCGGAGCTGGAGGCGCGGGGCGGCCTGCCCTTCTACAACGCCCGCGGCGGCCTGATGGCCGGCCCCGCGACCGGGCCGATGGCGGGCTTTACCGCCGGGGTTCTGGACACCTCCGCCCGGCTCGGGCTTCGGCACGAGCTACTGGCGGGGCCGACGCTGGCCGCGCGGTTCCCGATGTTCCGCCTGCCCGGCGACGGCGTCGCGGTCCTCGATCCCGTCGGCGGGGTCATCGACCCGAGGGCGATGAGGCTTGCCGAAGAGCGGCTCGCCGTAGCGGCCGGGGCCGAGGTGATCGCGACCCATGCCGTCGCCCGCGACGGCGCGACCCTCGCGCTTGCCGATGGCGGCCGGGTGTCGGCCGACCACGTGGTCCTCGCCACCGGCGGCTGGGCGGCGGCACAGCCGCTGACCGGGGCGCGGCCGGCCATGCGGGTCTACCAGCGCACCGTCCTCTTCGCCGAGGTGACGGAGGCCGAGGCCGCGCGACTGTCGGACATGCCGAGCCTGATCTGGGTGCCCGAGGGCTCCGACACCGACCTCTACCTGCTTCCGCCGGTCCGCTACCCCGACGGGCGGCTGCGGCTGAAGATCGGCGGCGAGGCCGACAGCCCCGAGGCGCGGGACGGCGCAGCGCTGAACGCCTGGTTCCGCACCGAGGGCAGCGCGGCGGCGGGCGCGGCGCTCCGGGACGCGCTGACGACGCTGATGCCCGACCTCGCGATCGCGGGCACCTCGACCGGCGCCTGCGCGGTCAGCTTCACGGAAACGGGCTACCCCTACATCGCCCGGCTGGACGCCCACGTCACGCTCCTGACGGGGGGCAACGGGGCCGCGGCGAAATGCGCCGACGAGCTGGGGCGGCTCGGGGCGTTGGCGGCCCTCGGCGGCGATGTCGCCGCCGAAGGCCTGGGCACGGATTTCGGTCCGGTCTTCGCCTGAGGCTCAGAAGCGGAAGTTCACCGATACCGCGGCGGTCGTCGCCTCGGCGTCCAGATCGGCGAGGTTGAAGTCCTCGAAGCGGTGATGCAGCAGCTCGGCGCCCACGGTCACGGTGTCGGCGACGAAGACCTCGTAGCCGACGCCCGCGAACCAGCCCTCGCTGTCGCCCACGGCGGCGTTCGAGGTCCGGGCCTCGGCCCAGCCGGCGGTGCCGTAGATCCAGTTGCTGCCGAGGTCGACACCGCCGCGGACGCCGACGCGGGTGACCGAGTCGAGCGTGGTGACGCCGCCGATGTCGATGTCCGCGGTGTCGTACTGCACGCCGCCGCCGACGACGAAGTCGCCGAGGTCGACGTCGTAGTAGGCGCGCAGGCCCAGCAGCACGTCGTCGCCGTCAAGGTTCGCCGCGCCCGAGGTGGACACGTCGCCGTAGCCCAGCTGCAGACCGACCGAGGGGCCGGTCCAGTCGGTGCCGGCGGCGACGGGCGCGGGGGCGATGGTGACGGGCGCGGGGGCGGGCTCGGCCATGCCGCCGGCCAGCGCGGGGGCGGCGGTCAGCGCGGCGAGGCCGGCCGTGAGGATGAGGGTGCGTTTCATGGGAAGGAGCTCCTTGCTCTCAAGTCTGTTCTGGTTGGCGCGGCGTGCTCGGCGCCGCGTGCCCTCAGGCTATGGTGGCGCGGCGCCCGTTCAACCGGCCGCCCGGACACGAAACCGCGAGCGCCGCCGGCTGGCCGGTTTCCGCCGCAGCGCCCGGGGGCAACCGGCATCGCGCCGCTTGTTCCGCGGCCCGGGCGGCGCTAAGCGGCTGGTCCATGCAGTTTCTCGATCCCGCCCACGTCGATGTCCTCGCGCCGAACTTCAAGTCGCGCCTCTCGGGCGTGACCGCGACCGTGGTGCGCCTCGTGCCGCTGCAATCCCGCGACATCGCCATCGCGGCGGTGGCCCCTGCCCTGCCGACCCATGTGCCGCAGGTCCGGCTGCGCGACCTCGTGACCATGCCGCGGCACGGGCCGTCGGGCGCCCGGGTCTGGCACGCGCGGCGCAACTCCGAGATGCTGGCGGGCATCGTGCTCAAGCGGGTGCTGCGCAAGGACCTGAAGCTCCTGTTCACTTCGGCCTCGCAGCGCACCCACACGCGCTACACGAAATGGCTGATCGGGCAGATGGACGCCGTGATCTCGACCTCGCGGAAGACCGCCGGCTACCTCGACCGCCCCTCGACCGTCATCCTGCACGGCATCGACCTGACCGCCTTTTCCACCACGCCCGACCGCGCCCGGCTGAAGGCGCGGATGGGCCTGCCCGCGGGGCCGCTGGTCGGCTGCTTCGGGCGCATCCGGGCGCAGAAGGGCACCGGCGATTTCGTGGAGGCGATGATCGCGGTGCTACGGGACTTCCCCGAGGTCACCGCCATCGTCATGGGCCGGGCGACCGAGCAGCACCGCGCCTACGAGCGGTCGCTGCGCGAACGGGTGCTGGCCGCGGGGCTTGAGAACCGGATCCTGTTCAAGCCCGAGGTGCCGGTGCACGAGATCGCCGACTGGTACCGCGCGCTCGACCTCTTCGTCGCGCCGCAGCGCTGGGAGGGGTTCGGCCTGACCCCGCTCGAGGCGATGGCCTGCGGCGTTCCGGTGGTCGCCACCCGCGTCGGCGCCTTCGAGGAGCTGGTGGTCGACGGGCGCACCGGCGCGCTGATCCCGCCGCAGGACGGGCCCGCGATGGCGGCGGCGGTGCGCGCCTACCTGGAGAACCCCGCCGAGCGGATGCTGCAGGGCGAGGCCGCCCGCGCCCACATGGAGGCGCGCTTCGACATCGCCCGCGAGGCCGCGGCGATCAGCGCGATCTACAGGGAACTTCTCGCCCGCTGATCCGTCACGTCCACTTGGCGATGGGCGGAAGGCTCATCAGCACGGCGTTGGCGTCGTGGCCGGTCTCCAGCCCGAACTTGGTGCCGCGGTCGTAGACGAGGTTGTACTCGGCATAAAGCCCGCGGTGCACCAGCTGCGCCTCGCGGTCGGCCTCGGTCCACGCGGTGTGGCGGCGGCGTTCCACGCAGGGCACGAAGGCCGGCAGGAAGGCGCGGCCGACGTCCTGGGTAAAGGCGAAATCCGCCTCCCAGTCGCCGGTGTTCAGGTCGTCGTAGAAGATGCCGCCGACGCCGCGCGCCCGGTGGCGGTGGGGGACGTAGAAATACTCGTCGGCCCAGGCCTTGAACCGGTCGTAGTAGTCGGGCTGGTGGCGGTCGCAGTGCGCCTTGAGCACGCCATGGAAATGCGCGGTGTCCTCGGCATACTCGATCGCCGGGTTCAGGTCGGAGCCGCCGCCGAACCAGTGCGCGACGGGCGTCCAGAACATCCGCGTGTTCATGTGGACGGCGGGCGCGTGGGGGTTCTGCATGTGGGCGACCAGGCTGATGCCCGAGGCCCAGAAGGTCGGGTCGTCCTTCAGCCCCTCCATGTTCTTGCGCGACGACATCGCGGCCACGGCGCGGGGGCCAAGCTGCCCGTAGACGGTCGAGACGTTGACGCCGACCTTCTCGAACACGCGGCCGCCGCGCATCACGCTCATCAGCCCGCCGCCCGCGTCCGACCCGTCGTCCGAGTGGCGCCGCGTCTCGGTCACCTCGAAGCGGCCCGCGGGCGCGTCGCCGCCCTGCGCGTCCTCGAGCGCCTCGAAGGTCGCAACGATCTCGTCGCGCAGCGCGCGGAACCAGGTCGAGGCGCGGGATTTGCGGTCGTCGTAGCTGTCCTTCATCGGGGCCGTCCTTTCTCGTCTCGGGATCTTCTACCAGACCGCCGCGGCGCGCGCCACGCGCCCTTTCGTCCCCGCCACGGCCCGGTCCGCCCTGAAAACACCGCGAAATCTTGCGGTTGCAAGCATCCGCACCGCCACATCTGCGCCCCCGAGTCGGGTCGCCACAGGGGGGCGATTTTCGCCCCTGCGCCCCATGGATTTTTCCGTGGCGATGGCTTAGGCTCATGATCACGCCGCACCAGACGGCACCTTGAGGCAGAGCGAGCAGGCTCCGTGAGACAACGACCGAGTTTTCCGGCCCTCATCGGGCTGGTCCTCCTGTTCTGCGTGGCATTGGCCGCGGCGCCCCTGCGCGCGGCGCCCTATGCCGCGATGGTGATGGATGCGCGCACCGGCGAGGTGCTGCATTCGCGCAATGCCGACACCCGGCTGCACCCCGCCTCGCTGACCAAGATGATGACGCTCTACATCGCCTTCGAGGCGATCCGGCTGGGCGAGATCACGCTCGACACGCCCGTGCGCATCTCGGCCCAGGCGGCGGCCGAACCCCCGTCGGAACTGGGCCTGCGGGCGGGCTCCACGATCCGGTTCCGCTACCTGATCCGCGCCGCCGCGATCCGCTCGGCCAACGACGCGGCCACCGCCATCGGCGAGGCGATCTCGGGCTCCGAGGCGGCCTTTGCGCGGCGGATGAACCGCACCGCGCGGGCGCTGGGGATGACGCGCACCACCTTTCGCAACGCCCATGGCCTGACCGAGGAGGGGCACCTGTCGACGGCCCATGACATGACCATCCTCGGGCGTCGCCTGTTCTACGATTATCCCCAGTATTACAACATCTTCTCGCGCCGCGAGGAGGATGCCGGCATCGCCACCGTGCGCAACACCAACCGCGCCTTCCTGGATGCCTACCGCGGCGCGGACGGGATCAAGACCGGCTACACCCGCGCCGCAGGCTTCAACCTCGTGGCCTCGGCCGAGCGCGGCAACGTGCGCATCCTCGCCACCGTGTTCGGCGGGCGCTCGGCGGCGTGGCGCAACCAGCGCATCATGGAACTGCTCGACATGGGCTTTGCGCGGGCGCCGGCCAACGCCCAGGTGCGGCGGCCATCGCTGCCGGCCTACACCGACGACGACGGCGACGGCGGCAACGTCGGGCAGGCGCAGCTGGTGTCGGGGCTGGTGACGCGCTCGCTCCGGCCCCTGCCCCGGCCCGGCCCGTCCGCGCCGGCCTCGGCCCCGCCGCCCGAACTGGTCGCGGCGATCGAGGAGGCGGTCGGCGCCGCCCTGACCACCGCCGTCGCCACGGCCGACCCGGCCCCCGCCCCGCGCCCCTTGGCCGAGCCGGAGCCAGAGCCGGCACCGGCCGAGGTCGCCGCCGCCCCCGCCGAGGTCGCCCCGACCCCCGACGCACAGGGCGCCGCGGCCCCGGTTGCGACGGCGGCCGCTGCCCCCGCGGTGCCGCCCGTGCCGCGCCCGGCGACGCAGGCCGCGCTGGCCGTGCCGCCGCGCCCGGCCGATCCGCCCCCGGTCGAGGTCGCCCGCGCGGCTGAGCCCGAGGTCGTCACCCGCGCCTCCTCCACCGGCTCGCGGCTCTTCGGCGTGTCGCTGGGGGCGCAACCCTCGCACCACGCCGCCGAGCGGCTGTTGCTGCGCACCGCGCTGAGCGAGGTCGGCACCTTCGACCAGGCCCTGCGCCGGGTGGTGCAGCGGGGCGGCGGCTACGAGGCCCGGTTCCAGGGCATGACCGAGGATCAGGCCGCCCGTGCCTGTGCGCGGCTCAACGCCCGCAACATCGCCTGCGAGCCCTTCGGCCCGGCCTCCTGAGCGCTACTGCACCAGCCGCTCGGACAGGCCGAGCGTCGGCAGGCTGCCGGTCAGCTGGGCCTCGTAGATGGCGAGGCTCTCGGTCACGCGCATCACGTAGTTGCGCGTCTCGGTGAAGGGCAGCGCCTCGATCCAGTAGACGATGTCGTCGGCCTGCCGCGGGTCGCCAAAGCGCTCGATCCACTCGTTCGCGCGACCGGGGCCGGCGTTGTAGGCGATGGTCACCAGCACCGGATTGCCCCGGTAGCGCTCGATCAGCCCGGCAAGGAAATGCGCCCCGATCTGCGCGTTGTAGGCCGGGTCGTCCAGCAGCCGGTCCTGCGAATAGGCGATGCCGATGTCGCGCGCGGTGTCGCGGCCGGTGGCGGGCATGACCTGCATCAGGCCGATGGCGCCCGCCGGGCTGACGACGCCCGGGTCGAACTCCGATTCGCGCCGGGCGATCGACAGCACCAGCGCGGCCGGCGCGGGCAGCTGCGCCGCGACCAGCTCGGGCGCGATGGGGTAGTAGGCGCGCATGATCTCGTGCCCCGACTGCGCCGCCCGCTTGGCGATGCGCAGGGCCAGGTGGATGTCGCCCAGCTCCAGCGCGAAATCGCCCATCTGCCCGGCCTCGGTGCGGGTCAGGCTTTCGGTCAGGTGGGTCAGGAACCGCTCCGCCGGCCAGTCCTGCCCGGCCTCGTAGTAGAGAAGCGCGGCATGGAACACGGTCGAGCGGGTGAACGCGGCCTGCCGCCAGTCGCCGTAGACCTCGGTGCCGAGGAAGGCCGGATCGACCGGCAGCCCGCCGCGTTCGGCGGCAAGCTGGCCGTAGAAGCTCGACTGGTAGCGCGCGCCCAGCGCATAGGCCTCGGCCGCCGCCGCGCGGTAGCCCGCGGCCTCGTGGGCGCGGCCGAGCCAGTAGCCCGCACGCCCCATCGAGATCGGCGAGGTGACCGACCCGCGGAAGGTCTCGAAATGCCGGACCGCGTCGGCGTGGCGGCCCAGCCGGAAGGCGCAGTAGCCCGCGATCCACTCGTTCTCGGAAAAGCTGCTGTCCTCGCGGGCGGGGTCGACGTGGTGATTGGCGGCGTAGGCGTAGCAGGTCTCGAAATCGCCCTCGCGCATCACGTCGCGGGCGAGGTCGGCGCGGCGGTCGGCCCAGGCCAGCGGCCGGCCCAGCGTGGCACGCGAGGCCGAGCGTTCGGCCATCAGCTCGCCCGCCGTGTCCCAGAAGCCCGAGCGCATCCGCCACAGGAACCGCTCGTAGGCGAGCCCCGGGTGGCCGGCGAGGTCGGCCGGCACCGCGGCGATCAGGTCGTCCACCCCGGGCCGCCGCGCCCGCAGCGCCAGCCGCGCCTCGGCCAGCCGCTGCCAGCCCTCGGGCACCAGCGGGAACATGGCCCGCGCGCGCTCCTCGGCGCCTTCCCACAGCAGGTGGTCGAGCCGGTCGACATGGTGCGTGCCCTGGTTCAGCACGGCGCCGAAGGCCGTGCGCAGGCGCCCCGCCTCGTCGCCGGTCATGGTCAGGCCGGTCCAGGCGCGGATCGCCTCGGCCTCGGCGGCGGCCTGGTCGCCACGCGCCTGCAGCGCCAGCGCCAGCGCCAACGCCCCCGTCCCGGTGGTCGGGGACTGGTCGGCGAAATAGGCGATGACGGCGGCGGGGTCGGCGCCCGCGGGGATGGACGGCTCGCCCTGCGCGCGCAGGTAGGGCAGGCCCGGCCAGTCGGGGTTGCGGTCGAGGAAGTCGATGAATTCCTGCCAGTCGCCCTGCCCCTGCCGGAGCCGCGTCCAGCTGAGGATGTCGAGCGCGACGGGGTCGTCGATCCGGCCCGCCGCCTGTGCGGCAAGCCCGAGGTCGCGCTGCGCCAGCGCGTCCAGCGCGAGGCCCAGCGCCTCGGTGTCGGCCCCGGCGCGCAGCGGGGCCAGCAAAAGGAAAACGCTCAGCAAAACCTGCCGCATCGGGACGCCTTTCCTGCTCGGGCCAGAGGATAAGCCGAGATCGCCCCGGCGCAACACACGAACTTGGCATTCCCGCGCGCCATCGCTAGTGTCCGCGCGACTTTGCCGACCCCCTTTGTCCGGGGGCGGCCACCCTGAAAGCCCACGAAAGGAAGCGTGTCATGTTCCAAGGCTCGATGCCCGCCCTGGTCACGCCGTTCAAGGACGGCGCCGTGGATTTCGACGCGCTGAAGAAACTGGTGGAGTGGCAGATCGCCGAGGGCTCGACCGGCCTCGTGCCGGTCGGCACCACCGGCGAAAGCCCGACCCTCACCCACGAGGAACACGAGCAGGTCATCGAGGCCGTGGTGCAGACCGCCGCGGGCCGGGTGCCGGTGATCGCGGGCGCGGGGTCGAACAACACGGTCGAGGCGATCCGCTTCGTCGAGCACGCCAAGGCCGTGGGCGCCGATGCCGCGCTGGTGGTGACGCCCTACTACAACAAGCCCACCCAGAAGGGCCTGATCGCGCATTTCTCGGCGCTGAACGAGATCGGCCTGCCGATCATCATCTACAACATCCCGCCGCGCTCGGTGATCGACATGGTCCCGGCGACGATGGGCGAGCTGGCGAAGCTGCCGAACATCGTCGGCGTCAAGGACGCGACCGGCGACCTGTCCCGCGTGCCCAAGCAGCGCATGACCTGCGGCACCGGCTTCATCCAGCTGTCGGGCGAGGACGCGACCGCCGTGGGCTTCAACGCGCAGGGCGGCGTGGGCTGCATTTCCGTCACCGCCAATGTCGCGCCGCGGCTCTGCGCCGAGATGCAGGCGGCGACGCTGGCCGGCGATTACCGCGCCGCGCTCGACTACCAGGACCGGCTGATGCCGCTGCACGAGGCGATCTTTGCCGAGCCCGGCGTCTGCGGGGCGAAATACGGGCTGTCGGTGCTCGGCCGCTGTTCCGACGCGGTACGGCTGCCGCTGACCGGGCTGTCGGACGCGACCAAGGCGCAGATCCAGGCGGCGATGCGGCACGCGGGCCTCCTCTAGTGGCGGGCGCGGGCGCCGGACCGGCGGCCCCGCCGGGCGACCGGCTGCTGATCCCGGTCCTGTCGGCCGCGAACTTCGTCATCGGCATGGGCGCCTTCATGGTCATCGGGATGCTGGTGCCGGTGGCCGACGACCTTGGCCTGACGACCGCGGGCGCGGGCTGGATCATGACCATCTACGCGCTGTCCTATGCCGTGCTGTCGCCGCTGGCGGTGGCCGCGACGGGTCGGATCGGTCGGCGCCGCGTGCTGACGGCGGGGATGGCGACCTTCGGGCTGGCCAGCCTGCTGGCGCTGCTCGCGCCGACCGCCGAGGTGCTGCTGGCCGCCCGCGGGCTGGCCGCGCTGGGGGCCGGGCTGACGACGCCGGTGGCCGCCGCCGTGGTGGCCGCGACCAGCCCGCCCGAGCGCCGGGCGCGGGCGCTGGCCGCCGTGTTCTTCGGCCTGACGCTGGCGCAGGTGCTGGGGGTGCCGGCGGGCGGCTGGCTGGCCTACACCTTCGGCTGGCGCAGCGCCTTCGGCGTGGTGGCGGCGCTGGCGCTGCCCTGCGCCTGGCTGATCTGGCGCCGGGTGCCGGCGGGCCTGCGGCTGGCGCCGGTGGGGCTTTCGGACCTCGGCGCGGTGCTGCGCGACATCCGGCCGATGTCGGCGGTGCTGTTCACCACGACCTTCCTCGGGGCGATCTACGTCGTCTTCACCTATTTCGCCGCGCTGCTCGAGGCGCGCATGGGCTATGGCCGGGACGGGGTGACGCTGGTCCTGCTGGTGTTCGGGCTTGGCGCGGTGGTGGGCAACCTGGTCGGCGGCGCCCTGTCGGACCGGATCGGGGCCTACCGCACGCTGATGGTGCTGGCGGTGGCGCAGGTCGGGCTGCTGCTGCCCTTCTCGGCCCTGCCGATGCCAGATGCGGCGCTGCTGGCGCTGGTGTTCGTCTGGTCGGTGTTCGGCTGGTCCTTCGCGGCGCCGCAACAGCTGCGGGTGATCGGCATCGCGCCCGAGCGGGCCTCCGTGCTGCTCGCGCTGAACGCGGCGGCGATCTACGTCGGCGCGGCGGTCGGCGCGGCGATCGGCGGCGCGGTGATCGGCCTGGCCGGGCTGGACGCGCTGGGTGTCGCGGCGGCGCTTGCCGCGCTGGTGGCCTTGGGCAACCTGGTGCTGTCCCGCAGGCTGAACGGAGGACGCGCATGACCGGGCGGCGACCGGGCGAGATCGCCCTGCCCTTCGACCCCGGCACCCGGATCGAGGCCGGGCTGACCTTCATCGGCCATGTCCGGTCGCCCTGGGCCAAGGGCACCGCGCCCAAGAACCTGCGCGCCGCGCGCGAGACCGGGCAGGGCGCGCGGATCGAGCTGCGGCCGGGCTACGCCGCGGGCCTTGCCGGGCTGGAGGTGGGCCAGGCGATCCAGATGCTCTACTGGGTGGACCGGGGCGAGCGCGACCTGGTGCTGCAGGCGCCGCTGCACGGCAGCGGGCTGCGCGGGGTGTTCGCCCTGCGCTCGCCGGTGCGGCCGAACCCCATCGCGCTGGGGACGGTGGTGATCACGTCGCTCGACCGGGAGGCGGGCGTGATCGGGATCGACGCGACGGATGCCTGGGACGGGACGCCGGTGCTGGACCTCAAGCCCTGGATCGACACGGTGGACGTGCCGCCGGGCTGGCGGCCCGGGGGCTGACCGCATATATCGGCCCCATGGCCAAGGACAGCGACAACAAGAACTACAAGGTGATCGCCGAGAACCGGCGCGCGCGCTTCGACTACGCGATCGAGGAGGACGTGGAGGTCGGGATCGTGCTGCAGGGGTCCGAGGTGAAGAGCCTGCGGCAAGGGTCGGCCAACATCGCGGAGAGCTATGCCGCGGTGGAGGAGGGCGAGCTGTGGCTGGTGAACGGCTACATCGCGCCCTACGCGCAGGCCAAGACCTGGGGCCACGAGGAGCGGCGGCGGCGCAAGCTGCTGGCGACCAAGCGGCAGTTGTCGCGGATGTGGAACGCGACCCAGCGGCAGGGCATGACGCTGGTGCCGATCGTGATGTATTTCAACGACAAGGGCCTGGTGAAGCTGAAGCTGGGCATCGCCAAGGGCAAGAAGCTGGCCGACAAGCGCGAGACCAGCGCCGAGCGCGACTGGAACCGGCAGAAGCAGCGGCTGTTGAAGCAGCACGGCTGAGCGGCGCCTCGTCGGGGCCTGCCGGCCCCTCCTCGGCGGCATGGGTGTGCGGGAGCGCCATTCAGGCGGCGGCGCCCGGTGGCGGGCGGCGGGCCGGAGTATTTGGAAAGCAAAGATGGGCAGCCGCGGCTTGCACGGGGCGTCGGGCGCGGCTAGGGCTTGTGCCTTGAGAGAGGTGCTGCGCCCGGAGGCCTTGCGATGGCTGTTGACGACCCCAAGACGCTGGTTTCGACCGAGTGGCTGGCCGCGCATCTGGAGGACCCCGACCTGCGGATCCTCGACAGCTCCTACTACCTGCCCGACGCGGGCCGCGACGGGAAGGCCGAGTATGCCGCGGCGCATATCCCCGGCGCGCGTTATTTCGACATCGACGAGGTCTCGGACGCGCGCAGCGCGCTCCCGCACATGGCCGCGCCGGTCGAGAAGTTCATGAGCCGGATGCGCGCGCTGGGTGTCGGCGACGGGCACCAGGTGGTGGTCTATGACGGGTCGGGCCTGTTCTCGGCGGCGCGGGTCTGGTGGAATTTCCGCCTGATGGGCAAGACCGATGTCGCGGTGCTGGACGGCGGGTTCCCGAAATGGCTGGCCGAGGGGCGGCCGGTGGAGGACATGGCCCCGATCATCCGCGACCGGCACATCACGGTGCAGCGGCAGGCGCACCTGGTGAAGGACGTGACGCAGGTGGCCGCGGCCTCGAAGCTGGGCGACTGGCAGATCGTCGATGCGCGCTCGCCCGCGCGGTTCCGGGGCGAGGCGCCGGAGCCGCGGGCGGGGCTGCGCGCGGGCCATATCCCGGGGTCGAAGAACGTGCATTACGCGAGCCTCCTGAACGCGGACGGCACGATGAAGGGCAACGACGCGCTGCGCGCCGTGTTCGAGGCGGCGGGCGTCGACGTGAACCGCCGGACCATCACCACCTGCGGCTCGGGCGTGACGGCGGCCATCGTGATGCTGGCGCTGACGCGGCTGGGGAATGCGGACGTGTCGCTCTACGATGGGTCCTGGACCGAGTGGGGCCAGTTCGAGCAGCTGCAGGTCGAGACCGGATGAGCTTCGTCCCGGCCGGGACGGCGGTCGACTATACCGTCACCTACCTGGAGATGACGACGCGGCCCGACTGGGCGATGCCGCGGCTGCCCGACCATATCCGGCTCGAGCGCGCGATCGACCCGCCGGTGTGGTATTTCCTTGCGCTCTACGACGCGGTCGGCCGCGACTACGAGTGGCAGGACCGCTTCGTGCAGGCCGAGGAGGACCCCGCCGCGCTGCAGGCCTTCGTCCGCGACGAGGACGTGGTGATCTGGACGGCGCTGGGGCATGGCTGGCCGCAGGGGTTCTTCATGCTGGACTGGCGCGAGGCGGGGGTCTGCGACCTCGCCTATTTCGGGCTGGTGCCGCAGGCGGTGGGCGCGGGCTGGGGCAAGGCGCTGTTGCAGACCGCGATCCTGACCGGCTGGGCGCGGGACGGCGTGGCGAAGATGACCGTCAACACCTGCACACTGGACCATCCGCGCGCGCTGGCGCTGTACCAGCGGCTCGGCTTTGCGCCGGTCGGGCGCGAGGAAAAGCGGCGCGTCCTCGTCCACGACCGCGACCCATCGCTGTTTCCCTGAAGGGAGCCCCCATGTTCGAAACGGTCACCCCGCCCGAGCCCGACAAGATCATCCGGCTGATGGGGATGTTCGCGGCCGACCCGCGGGCCGACAAGGTGGACCTCGGCGTCGGCGTCTACCGCTCGCCCGAGGGGAAGACGCCGGTGATGGCCGCGGTGAAGGCCGCCGAGCGCGCGATCTGGGAGCGGCAGGAGACCAAGGGCTATGTCGCCCTGACGGGCGACCCGGGGTTCCTCGACGCGATGCGGCGGCTGGTGCTGGGGGATGCGGTGCCGGCGGCGCGGGTTGCGGGGGCCGGCACGCCGGGGGGCACGGGGGCCGTGCGGCAGGTGCTGGAGACGGTGCGGCGGCTCAGGCCCGACGCGACGGTGTGGATCAGCGACCCGACCTGGCCCAACCATCCCGCGATCATCGACCACCTGGGGCAGGCGCGGCGGACCTACCGCTACTACGACGCGGCTACGGGCGGGATCGACCGGGACGGGATGATGGCCGATCTGGCCGGCGTGGCGGCGGGCGACGTGATCCTGCTGCATGGCTGCTGTCACAACCCGACCGGCGGGGACCTGACGCGCGGCGACTGGGAGGCGGTGGCCGGTCTGTGCCAGCGGACGGGGGCGATTCCCTTCGTCGACATGGCCTACCAGGGCTTTGGCGCGGGGCTGGAGGCGGATGCGGAGGGCGTGCGCGTCCTCGCCGCGGCGCTGCCCGAGGTGCTGATCGCGGCGTCCTGTTCCAAGAACTTCGGGCTCTACCGGGAGCGCGTGGGGGCCGTCCTGATCGTCACCGGCGAGGGCCGGGCGCAGGCGGCGGCGCAGGGGGTGCTGGCGGGGATGAACCGGCAGAACTTCGCCTTTCCGCCGGACCACGGCGCGCGGGTGGTGCAGGATATCCTGTCCGATGACGCCCTCGGCGCGATGTGGCGCGAGGAGCTGGAGGGGATGCGGCGGGTGATGGAGGGCAACCGGGCGGCTCTGGCCGCGGCGCTGCGGGAGGCGACGGGATCGGACCGCTTCGGCTTTCTCGGCGCGCACCGCGGCATGTTCTCCTTGATCGGGGCGAGCCCGGCGCAGGTGGAGACGCTTCGGGAGACGCACGGCATCTACCTCGTGGGGGACGGCCGGATGAACGTGGCGGGCCTGACCGCGGCGGCGATCCCCCGGGTGGCACGGGCGGTGGCCGAGGTGCTTGCCTGACGGCCCGCCCGGGTGTAGAGGCCGCCCGTCCGCGATGCGCGCGGGCCAAGTCTCCGACCACCTTGTCAAAACGGAACACAGCATGTCCTCCCGTTACCTGCCCGGCATCCTTGCCATGGCGGCCGTCGTCGTCGCCTCCAACATCCTGGTGCAATTCCTGTTCGGCCAGTGGCTGACCTGGGGCGCCTTTACCTACCCGCTCGCCTTCCTCGTCACCGATATCATGAACCGCGTCTACGGCGTGGCCGCCGCGCGGCGCGTTGTTTTCGTTGGCTTTCTCGTCGGCGTCGCCTGTTCGCTGATCGGCACGCAGATCATGGGCGAGTTCGGCCCGCTCGTGACCCTGCGGATCGCGCTCGGCTCGGGCCTCGCCTTCCTCACCGCGCAGCTGCTGGACGTCGCCATCTTCGACCGGCTGCGTGACCGCGGCTGGTGGCAAGCGCCTGTTTTGTCGAGCATAATCGGGTCGACCGTCGACACCGCGCTGTTCTTCACCATCGCCTTCTCGGGCGCGCTCGCCTTCCTCGAACCCGGCAACGACGTCAGCTGGGCCGGCGAGGTGCTGCCGCTGCTGGGCGTGGGCCCCGCGGCGCCGCTCTGGGTGTCGCTGGCGGTGGCGGACTGGATGGTCAAGCTGTCGCTCGCCGTGGTCGCGCTGATCCCGTTCCGGGTCATCACGCGAAAATTGATGGCACAGGTTGCGTGAAAAGTTTTGACAACCACGAAATCTGTGGCACCCTTCGATTAACGGCAACCCAATCGAAAGGAGGTGATCCAGTGTCTAGAGAAGCATTGGAGAATGGCGTCGGGACAGCTTGGGAGGTGCGGACCTGAGGCAATCCTCGGGACCAGATCCCTTCCAGGTGGGACGTTCCTAACCGACACCCGCCTCCTGATTTCTCGAAAAGGGTCGCCCGCCGGGCGGCCCTTTTTAGTGTCCGCGCGGGGCCGCACATGCGGTACACAGCGCGTACACACCCTGTACACAGACTGGACACCGGCCGGGGGACGCCCGTGGGACTGCGCATCACCGATACCATCACGCTCGAGGACTGGGAGATCACGGAGCAGTTCGTGCGCTCTTCGGGCCCCGGCGGGCAGAACGTGAACAAGGTGTCCACGGCGGTCGAACTGCGCTTCGAGGCGGAGCGGTCGCCGCACCTGCCCGAGCCGGTGAAGCGGCGGCTCCGGCGGCTGGCGGGGCGGCGGTGGACCAAGGACGGGGCGGTGGTGATCTTCGTGGAGGAGACACGCAGCCAGGCCCGCAACCGGGAGATCGCGCGGGAGCGTCTGGCCGAGCTGGTGCTGGCCGCCACGGTCGCGCCGAAACCGCGCCGACCGACGCGGCCCACCCACGGGTCGGTGGAGCGGCGGATCAAGGGCAAGAAGGTGCGGGGAGAGGTGAAGGCGCTGCGGGGGAAGGTGGAGGAGTAAGGGGGCTTCTGCGGCGGCGGGGGTGCGGGGGTGTGCCATGCCGGATGGATGCGGGATGGGGGTGAGACGGCGGGGGCCGGGCTTAAGCCCGGCCTACGGAGGTAGGGTGGGCAGTTTGCACGCCAGGGTGGGTTGGAACCACGCGCTAAGGGTGCTGGTGCGGGTTTGGGTGGAGGCGTGAAGGGGACAAGAGCCCGACAGCATTCGCCGGCTGCATCGCCGATCTGGGGCCGCCCGACGAACTGACCATCGGCCGGGCATCGCCCTTGGTGCCGGCAGGGACGCGCGACAGCCGCGCAAGCGCGACGTCGGTGGGGCGTGGGTCGTCAGGGAGCAGACCTGCGCGGGTCCGGGGAGAAGGATGGTGCCGGTGAAGGGACTCGAACCCCCGACCCCATCATTACGAATGACGTGCTCTACCAGCTGAGCTACACCGGCATCCTTCTCGGCCCGGGCCCGCAGGACGGGCCCGGCGCGCCGGTCACGCCCTGGGGACGACACCGGCACCGGCGGGCTATTAGCAAGCCGCGCCGGGGTTTCCTAGCCCTAATTTCGGGCCGCGGCGGGCTCGGTGTCGGCGGTCGTCTCGACCACCTCGGCCTCGTCCGCCGGCGGGTCGGGGCGCTTGTCCTCCAGCGCGCCGACGATCAGCGGCAGCATCTGCGCGGGGCCGGTCAGGGCGGCGTCGCTCTGGGCGACCTCCTGCCAGCTGAGGCTGTCGAAGCTGCCGCAGTTGCCGCAGACCGGGCGCCAGTCGGCGTGGACATGGCCGCAGCTGCCGCAGACCCACTGCATCCCGCGGGGCGCGGTGACGGCCTTGGCGAGCCAGGCGCGGACGATCCGGTCCTCGGAGCCGGCGCCGCGCTCGATCGCCGCCATGATGGTCAGCGAGCGCGCGGTGGGCGCGGTTTCGGCCAGGTCCCCCAGCGCGCGGCGGGCGGCGGGGAAATCCTCGGCGGCGATCTGCAGCTCGGCCTCGAGCAGCCGGGTCTCGGGGTGGCCGGGGTGCTTGGCGATCAGCGGGCGGAAGCGTTTCAGCCGCTCGGCCGGCGTCTCCTTCGGCGCGATCTCGGCGAAGGCGGCGGCGATGTCGGGGTGCGGGTCGGTGGCCCAGGCCGCCTTGAGGATCTTGTCGGCCTGTTTCGGCTTGCCGTCGGCGATGGCGATGCGGGCGGCCATCACGGCGGCGGGGACGAGGCCCGGGGCCAGCCGCTGCGCGGTCTCGGCGTCGCGGGTGGCCTCGGCGATCTTGCCCTCGGCCATGGCGTCGCGGGCATGGGCCAGCGCCAGCACGGCGTCGCGCCGCTTGTGCACGTCGCGGGGCAGGTTGCCGGCCTTGAGCGCGGCGGCCAGCGTCGCCCGCGCGCCCGACCAGTCCTCGTGCCGGGCCTGCAGCTGGAGGAGCGTGGTCTGCACCTCCTCGTTGCGGGGCCGGATCGCCATGGCCTTTTCGGCCAGCTTCATCGCGGTCTCGGTGTCGCCGGCGGCGAGCTTCTGCTTCATCAGGCCGCGCACGCCGACGAAGCGGGTGCGGTCGTCGGTCACCAGCGCCTTGAAGGTCTCGGTCGCCAGCGCGGTGTCGCCCACCATCTCGGCGCCCTGGGCGACCACCAGCTTGGTCAGCTCGGGGCGGCCGAGGTATTTCTCGGCGCGCTCGGCCTTGCGGATGGCCAGCCGGCCCTCGCCCGCGGCGAGCGCCATCATGCCCTCGGCCAGCGCCTCGTAGCCCTTCCGCTCGGCGCGGCGGTTGAAGTAGCGGGTGATGGCGGTTTCGTCACCGTTCAGGAACCGCAGCGTGGCGACCAGCAGGCCCACCAGCTTGAACAGGAGCCAGACCGCCAGCAGCAGCACGACCGACCCCAACACGGCGAGGAGCGGCGTCAGCACGAATTCGCGGCCCGCCACGGTGAGCTGGGCGACATCGCCCATCTCGAGCAGGAGGCCCGTACCCCAGGTGAGGCCCGCGACGAGGGCGATGAAGATCAGGACCTTCAGAAGCGACCAGAGCATCGGCGCGTCCCCCCTCAGTTACCGGTGGCCAATGCGGCGGTCAGGGCGGCGAGCCCCTCCTCCGCCGCGGCGCGGGCTTCGACATCGGCGATCCAGGGCGCCAGCACGGCCTGCGCCCCCTCGGGCAGGGCCGCGGCCTCGGTCAGCGCGGTGGGCAGGTCGCCCGCGCGCACCGCGGCCTCGACGCGGCTGAGCACCGCGTCGGGGTCGTCGCCCTCGCGCGGCTCGACCGAGCGGCCGCCGATCTGGCCCATGACGAAGGCGCCGAGGCGGTCGCCCATCCCCTCGCCGGCGGTTTCCTGCAGCGCGACGGGCAGGGCCGCGCGGGCCAGGGTCGGGAAGGCTTCCTGCAGCGCCTCGAGGGTGGCCACGCCGCTGTCGGCGGCGGCGGCGAGCCCCGCGGGCACCTCGGCAGCGCCGGCGACGGCGGCCAGCGGCTCGGCGAAGGGGGCGCCGGTTTCGAGCGCCACCTGCACCTGCCCCAGCGCGGCCTCGGCGGCGGCGCGGGCGGCCAGCGCGGCGGCCTCGGCGGCGGCGGCCTGCGCCTCGGCCTCGGCGGCGGCGATGGCGGCGGCGGCGTCCGCGGCGGCCTGCTCGGCGGCGGCGGCGGCGGCGGCGGCCTCGGCCTCCAGCTCGGCGGCGCGGGCCTCTGCGGCCTCGCGCTGGGCGGCCAGCTCGGCCTCCAGCTCGGCGGCGGCCTCAAGCGCGGCGGCGGAATCGGCGTCGAGGTTGCCGGTGAAGACCGGGCGCTCCTCGAGGATCGTCACGCGGTCGGTGAGGGCGGTCAGGCTGCCGGCGGCGGCGTCGAGCCGCGCAGACAGGCCCGCGATCTCGTCCAGCACCGGCGACAGGTCGACCTCGACCGGCTGCGGCATGTCCGGCACGACGGGCTCGGCCGCGGCCAGCTCCTCGACCCGGGCCTGCAGGCTGGCGAGTGTCGCGCTCTGGGCGTCGAGCGCCGCGGCGATGGCGGCGGACTGGTCGTCGGACGCGCCGGGGGTCGGCAGGACGTCGAAATAGGCGGCGCCATAGCCGATGCCGGCGGCGACCACCCCACCCAGCAGCAGCGGCACGAAGCCGCCGCGGGCCGGGCGCGGCGCGCGGGCGGGTTCCGGGGCGGCGGCGGCCGGTTGGGCGTCTTCGACCGGCACGGTCTCGGCGTCCACGATGGCGCTGTCGGCGGTCTCGGGCGCGGTGGCGGTTTCGGAGGTCTCGGAGGCGGCAAGGCTGTCGTCGCCGGCTTCGCCCGCGGCCGGCGTGTCGGCGCCGGCGGCCATCTCGACCGGTTCGGCCATGGGCGTGTCGCTGCCGGAGGGGCCATCGGTCGCGGGCATGTCGGCCTGTTCGCTCGGCGCGGGCGCGTCGTCCGGGGCGGCGGCGACCGAATCGGTTTCGGGGGTGACGGTCTCGGCCGTCACGTCGGCCTCAGGCTGGTCGCGGCCCGCGTCACCCTTGCGATTGCGTGTGCTGCCTGAGCTTTTCGAGCTTCCCCGTGCCACCTGTCCCGTCCTTCATCTGTCACGTCTGGACTGTCTAGCGCACCTGACAGATGCGCCCGGCCAGCCTAGACCAGCGTGGCATGCCCCTCAAGCCGCGGCTAGGGCGAAATCAGCGCAGCAAGGGCGCGCAGCATGGATGGCGCGTCGGGGTGCCGGGCCACGACGGCGCGCGCGGCCAGCGTCTCGGGCAGCGCGTCGCGCACCGCGGGGCTCATCGCGACGGGGGTCACGGGCGCCCCGCCGACGGCCCGGGCGAAGAGTTTCGCCGAGCGCGGCGAGAACAGCGGCGCGAGGATCGGCCCGTCATGGGCGAGCGCGGCGGCGAGGTCCGGGCCCGGGTCCACCGCCTGCTGGTCGTAGATCGCGCGCGCCTCGGCCATGAGCCCGGCCGCGGCCAGCCGGCCCGCCACGTCGCCGCGGGTGTGAACGCCCGCGAGGTGCAGGAGCCGCCCCTCGGGCCGTGCCCCGGCCATCAGGGCCACCAGCGCGTCGGCGTCGCCCCCGGCCGAGGTCGCGGTCAGCCCGGCGGCGCGCGCGGCCTCGGCGGTGCGGTCGCCGACGCACCAGGCGGGCAAACTGCGGTCGGTCGTCAGCGCGGCGAAGGTTTCGACGCCGGCGGCGGAGGTGAAGATCAGGCCCGACACCCCCGCGAGGTCGAGGGAGGAGACCACCGGCACGATCTCCATCAGCGGCGCGATGGCGACCTCGACCGGGCCGAGGGCGGCGCGCAGATCCCCGGCGAAGCGCGCCGAGGCGGCGCGGGGGCGGGTCAGCAGCACGAGGGGCGCGGCATTGTCAGGCATCGGGGCGAGTGTTACCTGCCATGGGTCCGACTGACAACGAGCGCCCATGCCCGCCCCCCTGACCCTCCTCGGCCTTGAATCGAGCTGCGACGACACCGGCGCGGCGGTGCTGCGCGGCGCGGACGGCCGGGCGGAGATCCTGTCGAACGTGGTCGCGGGGCAGGCGGATCTGCACGCGGCCTTCGGCGGCGTGGTGCCCGAGATCGCGGCCCGCGCCCATGCCGAGACGCTGGACCACGTGGTGGAACAGGCGCTGGCGGCGGCGGGCGTGCCACTGTCGGGGATCGACGCCATCGCGGTGACGGCGGGCCCCGGCCTGATCGGCGGCGTGCTGTCGGGGGTGATGGCGGCCAAGGGGCTGGCCATGGGGCTGGGCGTGCCGCTGGTGGGCGTGAACCACCTTGCCGGCCACGCGCTGACCCCGGTGCTGACCGACGGGGTGGCGTTTCCCTACCTGATGCTGCTGGTCTCGGGCGGGCATTGCCAGTTCCTGCGGGTCGACGGGCCGGAGGCGTTCCACCGCCTCGGCGGCACCATCGACGACGCGCCGGGCGAGGCCTTCGACAAGGTCGCGCGGCTGCTGGGCCTGCCGCAGCCGGGCGGCCCGTCGGTGGAGACCGAGGCACGGCGCGGCGACCCCGCCCGGTTCGACCTGCCGCGGCCGCTGCTGGACCGGCCGGGCTGCGACCTGAGTTTCTCGGGGCTGAAGACCGCCGTGCTGCGCGCCCGCGACGAGCTGGTCGCCGCGCAGGGCGGGATCACGGAACAGGACCGCGCCGACCTCTGTGCCGGGTTCCAGGCGGCGGTGGCCGACGTGCTGGCGGTGAAGTCGGCGCGCGCGCTGGCGGGCCAGGCGGGGCTGACGGGCTTTGCCGTCGCGGGCGGCGTCGCGGCGAACAAGACGCTGCGGGCGCGGCTGGAACAGGTCGCGGCGGAGGCCGGCCTGCCCTTCGTCGCGCCGCCGCTGGCGCTGTGCACCGACAACGCGGCGATGATCGCCTTTGCCGGGCTGATGGCGCTGGAGGCGGGGCGGGTGGACGACCTAACCCTGTCGGCGCGGCCGCGCTGGCCGCTCGACACCGCCGCCGCACCGCTGGTCGGGTCGGGGAAGAAGGGCGCCAAGGCATGACCGGACGCATCGACATCCTGGGCGCGGGCGCCTTCGGGACGGCGCTGGCGCTGACCTATGCGCGGGCGGGCCACGCGGTGACGCTCTGGGCGCGGGACGGGGCCGAGGCGATGGAGGCCGCGCGCGAGAACGCCCGCCGCCTGCCCGGCCACCGCTTTCCCGACAGCCTGCGCGTCACCGGGGACCTCGGCGCGCTGACCGCGGATCTTGCCCTGCTGGCCCTGCCGACGCAGAGCCTGGGGCCCTTCCTGTCCTCGGCCCGGCTGCGGGCCGGAACGCTGGTGTCCTGCGCCAAGGGCATCGACCGCGACACGGGCCTTGGCCCCACCGCCCTGATCGCCCGGCATTCGGGCGCGACGCCCGCTCAGCTGACCGGTCCCAGCTTTGCCGTCGACATCGCCGCCGGCCTGCCCACGGCGCTGACGCTGGCCTGCGCCGACGACCGGATCGGCGCGGCGGTGCAGGACCGCCTGTCGACGCACCACCTGCGGCTGTACCGCACCACCGACGTGATCGGGGCCGAGATGGGCGGCGCGCTCAAGAACGTCGTCGCCATCGCCGCCGGCGCGGTGATCGGCGCAGGCTATGGCGACAGCGCGCGCGCCGCGCTGATCGCGCGCGGCTTCGCCGAGATGGCCCGCGTCGCCCGCGCCGCCGGGGCGCAGGAGGCGACGCTGACCGGGCTGTCGGGCCTCGGCGACCTGGTCCTGACCTGCGGGTCCGAGAAATCGCGCAACTTCCGCTTCGGCATGGCGCTGGCGCGCGGCGAGACGCTGGGCCCCGGCGTGACCGTCGAGGGCCTGCACACCGCCCACGAGATCGCGGCGCGCGGCGACCTCGACACGCCGCTGGCCGACGCGGTGGCGGCGCTGGCCGACGGGCGGGCGGACGTGGCCACCATTGCCGACGCGCTGCTGAATCGCCCCCTGAAACCGGAGTGACCCCCATGCGTTACTGGCTGTTCAAGTCCGAACCCGATGCCTGGTCCTGGGACCAGCAGGTCGCCAGGGGGGCCGAGGGCGAGGAATGGACCGGCGTCCGCAACTACCAGGCGCGCAACTTCATGCGCGAGATGGCGGTGGGCGACCGGGGGTTCTTCTACCATTCGCAGACCGACAAGGCGGTGGTCGGCATCGTCGAGGTGATCGCCACGGCCCATCCCGACAGCACCACGGACGACCCGCGCTGGGAGTGCGTGGATCTGAAGGCGGTGGAGGCCCTGCCCCGGCCGGTGACGCTGGACGCCATCAAGGCCGAGCCGCGGCTGGCGGACATGGTTCTGGTGAAGAACTCGCGCCTGTCGGTGCAGCCGGTGACCGAGGCGGAATGGCGCCTGATCCGCGAGATGGGCGGGCTCTGAGCCGCCTGCCCCGGCGGCCGCGGCCGTGCTAGACTGCGCCGCAGGGCGACGGGAGGGACATGGCCATGGGCGTTCTGGCGGTGATCGCGGCGGCGGCCGCGTCGTGGGTATTCGGGGCGGTCTGGTACATGACCTTGTCGCGGACATGGATGGAGGCGGCCGGCGTGCCCGTCGGGCCGGACGGCAAGCCCGCGGGCGGGGGCAGCCCCCTGCCCTTCCTCCTGTCGGCGCTGGCGATGCTGGTGGTCGCGGGGATGCTGCGGCACCTGCTGGTGATGGCGGGGATCGCGGGGGCGGTGCCGGCGGCGACCACGGGGCTGGGCGTGGGGCTGTTCTTCATCGCGCCCTGGATCATGATCAACAACGCCTACGCGATGCGGCCCTTCCGGCTGACGCTGATCGACGGCGGCTACGCGGTGATCGGCTGCGGGCTGATGGGGCTGGTGCTGGGCCTGTTCGCGGGCGGCGCAGCGTAGCGTCGGCGGGAAAAACCGGAGGGCCCCGACCCCTCGGGACCCTCCACCACCCACACGCGCGCTCGCTCCCGCGTGTCGATCTGTCGGGCCCGTCCATCCTGGTCAGGCATGGGTCAGGGGTACCCCATCGCGCCGCGCGCGGCAAAGGGAATGCCCGTCGCATTCGACGCGATTTTTCCGAAAACCGCGCGCAGCCGCGGCGGGACCGGGCCGGACGGCCGGCCCCGGACGCGAAAGGCCCGCCATGCGGGCGGGCCCTTGCGGAACGCGGTGGCGCCCGGCCTCAGCCGTAGACGCTTTCCTTGCCGAAATGCTTGGTCAGCATGTAGTAGACCACGGCGCGGTACTTGTTGCGCTCGGACTTGCCGTAGGTCTCGATCACCTTGGCGATGGCGGCGTCCAGCTCCGGCCCGTCCTTCAGGCCCAGCTTCTTGACGAGGAAGTTCTTCTTGACGGTCTCCAGCTCGCCCGGCTGGCTGCCGGCCACGGTCGAGGCGTCCGCATCGTAGATCGCCGGCCCGCAGCCGATGGTCACCTTGGTCAGCAGAGCCATGTCCGGCTCCATCCCGCACTTGTTGCGCAGATCCGCGGCGTAGTGCGCGATCAGGTCGTCCCTCTTGCCCATGGTTCTTTGTCCTCCCTCGGGTCACACTGGTCCCGGCTGGCCCCGCGGCCAACCGTTCCGAAAAGGTTAGCCGGTCCCCTCGCGGACGCCAAAACATAATTTCGCCCGGTTTCCCGGCCCTCAGGCGCCCAGCGGCGACACGTGCCCCTCGCGGATCACCTCGGGCGCGTAGGCGGGGCGGCCGAAGACCTCGCGCACCATCGGCTCGAAATGCGACAGCGGCAGGCTGTCGTAATCGGGGTCGAAGCTCGCCTGGTCCCAGCGCTCGCAGAAGGCGGCGCAGCTGTCGAAGCAGGGGTGGTCGCGGAACCGGTCCCGCGCGTTGCGGTCCCAGCCGTAGTGGTGGGCGTAGTAGAGCATCTGGAAAATGCCGTGGTGTTCCACCACCCAGGCCACGTCCCAGCGCACGAAGGGGCGGATCACCTCGGCCGACATGCGGTCGTGGTTCTGGGGCGCGAGCCCGTCGCCGATGTCGTGCAGCAGCGCCGCGACAACCCAGTCGATGTCGGCCCCGTCGCGTTCCGCCCGCGTGGCCGATTGCAGCCCGTGCTCCAGCCGGGTGACCTTGTAGCCCTCCAGCGTGACGTGTTCCTGCCGGCGCAGCTCCTCCAGCACGCGGTCGGCGGTGAGCCGGAGAAAGGGTTTCTCGAGGTCGCGGAGGAGCTCGTATTCCTCCCGCGTCCCGTCCTTCATCTGGGTGAAGCTGACCGTCCGGCTCATGGCTGTCCCTCCTCGGCGTGCGGGACGAGCCTGCGGGCGCGCGACGCGCCCGTCCCGCCCCGCCGCGACGCCCCGGTGTCGCGGACCGACCGCCGGGGTCAGCCGCCCGCCGCCACCGCCTCGGTCAGCGCGGCCAGCGTGGTGCTGCCGGGCTTGCGCCCCTCGCGCGCCAGCCGTGCGCCGATGCGGGCCAGCGCGGCGTTCACCGGCACCGGCACCCCGTGCAGCCGGCCCAGGAGCGCGATCTCGCCGTTCAGGTAATCGGTCTCGACCCGGTCGGCCCCGCGCAGCAGGCTCTGCACCGTCGAGCCGCCCGCCCGCGGCACGCCGGGCAGGTCGTCGACCGGCCGGATCAGGGCGTCGCGGGCCGGGTCGCGGCGGTTGGGGTCGTCCCAGGACAGGCCGGCGGCACGGTAGACCGCCTCGGCCTCGGCCCGCGCGGCGCGGCCCAGATCGCCGGTGTCGGCGTCGGGGCCGAGCGCGGCCTTGAGGACGTTGTTGAGGTTCAGGAGCAGCTTGCCGCGCTTGGAGGCCATCACGTCCTCGCGCAGCACGGCGGCCACGCCGCCCGCCTCCAGCGCGGCGGCCATGCGCCGGTCGTCGTCATCGACGCCGCCGGGAAAGCGGCCGATGTCGAAGATCCCAAGCTTCGGCTCGGTGAACACCGCCACCTCGCCCGGCACCAGGTAGACCGCGGGCATCATCACGGTGACGCCGTGGACGTTCGGGAAGATGCGGAGCGCCGCGCGCTCGTTGGCGACACCGTTCTGCGCGCAGAAGATCGGCTGGTCGGCCAGGCCGGCCGCGCGCAGGTCCTCCAGCGCGGCGGCCGTGTCCTGCCCCTTCATGCACAGGAGCACCGCGTCGTCCGCGCGCCAGGCGATCTCGGAGGGGTGCGCCACCACCGGCACCGGCACGGTCACGTCGAGCCCCGGGGCGCGCAGCCTGAGACCGCGTTCGCGCATCGCGGCCAGCATCCCGCCACGCGCGATGCCGACGACCTCGACCCCGGCCCGGTGGAGGCCGGCGGCGACGGTTCCCCCGATCGCGCCGACCCCGTGGACGATGACCCGCATCAGTAGCGGTAGTGTTCGGGCTTGAAGGGCCCTTCCATGGGCACGCCGATGTAGTCGGCCTGCTCCTTGTTCAGCTGGGTCAGCTTCACGCCGATCTTGGCGAGGTGCAGGCGCGCGACCTTCTCGTCCAGCACCTTGGGCAGGACGTAGACCTTGTTCTCGTAGGCCTCGCCGCGGGTCCAGAGCTCGATCTGCGCCAGCACCTGGTTGGTGAAGGACGCCGACATCACGAAGGACGGGTGCCCGGTGGCGTTGCCGAGGTTCAGCAGCCGCCCCTCGGACAGCAGGATGATCCGGTTGCCCGAGGGCATCTCGATCATGTCCACCTGGTCCTTGATGTTCGTCCACTTGTGGTTGCGCAGCGCCGCCACCTGGATCTCGTTGTCGAAGTGGCCGATGTTGCCCACGATCGCCATGTCCTTCATCGCGCGCATGTGCTCGATGCGGATCACGTCGCGGTTGCCGGTCGTGGTGATGAAGATGTCGGCGCTATCCACCACATCCTCCAGCAGCACCACCTCGTAGCCGTCCATCGCCGCCTGCAGCGCGCAGATCGGGTCGGCCTCGGTCACCTTGACCCGCGCGCCCGCGCCCCGCAGCGACGCCGCCGAGCCCTTGCCCACGTCGCCGTAGCCGCAGACCACGGCGACCTTGCCCGCCATCATCGTGTCGGTCGCGCGGCGGATGCCGTCGACGAGCGATTCCTTGCAGCCGTACTTGTTGTCGAACTTCGACTTGGTGACGCTGTCGTTCACGTTGATCGCCGGGAAGGGCAGGCCGCCGGACTTCTGCAGGTCGTAGAGGCGGTGGACGCCCGTGGTCGTCTCCTCGGAGACGCCCTTGATCTGCGCCTTCATCTTGGTGAACCAGCCCGGGCTCATGGCCATGCGGCGCTTGATCTGCTCCTTGATGACGGCCTCTTCCTCGGATTGCGGGACCGGGATGATCTCCTCCCCGGCCTCGGCGCGGGCACCGAGCAGGACATACAGCGTCGCGTCGCCGCCGTCGTCGAGGATCATGTTCGGCCCCTCGGGGAACTGGAACGAGCGGTCGAGGTAGTCCCAGTGCTCCTCCAGCGTCTGGCCCTTGACGGCGAAGACCGGGATGCCGGCCTTGGCGATGGCGGCCGCGGCATGGTCCTGGGTCGAGAAGATGTTGCACGACGCCCAGCGCACATCGGCGCCCAGATGCGCCAGCGTCTCGATCAGGACGGCGGTCTGGATCGTCATGTGGAGCGAGCCCACGATCCGCGCGCCCTTGAGCGGCTTCGACGCGCCGTACTCCTCGCGCAGCGCCATCAGGCCCGGCATCTCCGTCTCGGCGATGTCCAGCTCCTTGCGGCCGTACTCGGCAAGCTTGATGTCCTTCACGATGTAATCGGTCACGGGCGTCTGTCCTCGGATGCATGAAATCTGTTGCCGGGGCACTTAGCACTGGTGCCGCGATGCGGCAATGCCGGCGGGTCATCCGGGACGCGAAGGCGGCCCCGCCGGACGCGGCGCCGCCCCTGTCGCAGGCAGGCCCCGGGGTCGCCGCCCCGGGGCAGCGCGGTCAGCTCTTGCCGCCCTTCGAGGGCGCGGGGTTCTTCGGCGGGGCGGGCTGCTTCACGGCGCCCGGGCCGAGGGTGGACTCGCCGGATTTGGTCATGGAACTCTCCCTTTCTCACGATGTATGGGCCGCGAGTGTCCCCCGGACGGGCGATTCGGGCAAACTCCTGCCGTCCCTCGGCCAGCCACGCCTGAAGCGTGGAGCCAAGTCGAACCTTGCATCGTTGCCAGCCCGGCGGTCTATTGGCGGCCGATGCCCCAGCCGCAAGTACCTGCCTGAACCACCATGACGCCGAGCTTTCCCCACACGATCTGCTGCAACGAACATGGCTTCTATTGCGTGCCAGACGAGTTCGCACAGAAGGTCGTGCCGGGTGTCCTCGCCAAGGGGCAGGTCTATGAGCCGCGCACCCTCAACCTGCTGCGCCGCAAGGCCGGGTCAGGCGACGTGGTATCGGGTGGCGCCTTCGTGGGCGACTTCTTCCCCGCGCTGGCCTCGGGCCTCGCGGACGGGGCGGTGCTGTGGAGCTTCGAGCCGCATCCGTTGTCCTTCGCGGCCGCGCAGCACACGATCGCGCTGAACGGCCTCGACAACGTGCGGCTGGCCAATGTCGCGGTCGGGGATTCGAGGGGCGTGCTGCCACTGGAGATCTACGATCATGCGCGCCAGCTTCCCGCCGCTGCGGCTTCGCGGCTTGTCGCCAAGGGCGGTGGCGAGGGCTACGTCGATGTCGAAGTCACCCGCATCGATGACCTCGTGCCCGCCGAGCGGCGCGTCTCGATCCTGCACCTCGATATCGAAGGCTTCGAGCAGAAGGCCCTGACCGGAGCGGCGCGCCTGATCCGGGACAACGCGCCCCTGATCGTGCTCGAGGCGCCGACCCCGCGGCGGGCGGCGCTGTATCTCGACCAGCTTCAGGCCATGGTTCCCGAGCATGGTTACGTCCTGGGCGGCGCGCTGGAGGCGAACAGCTTCTATGTCCCGACAGCCTGATCTCGAGGTGGTGACGCCTTGGCCATGAAGACACCCCGCGCCTGGCAGCGGATGCTGTCGGGGCGCCGGCTCGACCTGCTCGACCCGACGCCCGTGGACATCGAGATCGAGGACATCGCCCACGGCCTCGCCTTCGTCGCCCGCTGGAACGGGCAGACGCGGGGCGACTACGCCTATTCGGTGGCCGAGCACTCGCTGCTGGTGGAACAGATCTGCGGCCGGCTGAAACCGGACTGGCCGGCGAAATGGCGGCTGGCCGCGCTGCTGCACGACGCGCCGGAATACGTGATCGGCGACATGATCTCGCCGGTGAAGGCGGCGGTGGGGCCGGGCTACGGGGCGCTGGACGAGCGGCTGACGGCGGCGATCCACCTGCGCTTCGGCCTGCCCGCGGTGCTGCCCAAGCCGATCAAGACGCTGGTCAAGCGCGCCGACCGGGTCTCGGCCTGGCTGGAGGCGACGCAGCTGGCGGGCTTTGCCTTGGCCGAGGCCGACCGCTTCTTCGGCCGGCCCGAGCCGGAGGTGATCGAGGGCCTGACACTGGTGCTCCGCCCGCCGGTCGCGGCGCGCGACGCCTACACGGCACGCCACGCGGCGTTGATGGCGGCGTGTGACGGGTGAGGGGGGGGGCGTGGTGTCCCAAAGACTGGGCGATGGCGATGTTGGTGGTTGATACACGGTCACAGAACCAGCAACCGCAAGACCTTCGAGAGCGGCCGGCAAAGCTGGTGAGGGCGCCGAAACCGCGGCCGCCAACAAGCCTGATCCGCAGGTCAATTGAACGCCGGATAAAGGTCAAGAAGTTGCAGGGAGAAGTGGAAGAGTTTGGAGGGTGGTTTTTTCGTCAATCGGGGGCGATGAGCAGAATTACCCACCTGACTGTTTCTGGACAGTTATATCTTCGAAGTTTATTCCCCTCACAATTCTAATTGCTACCAAAGCCGCATTTCGCAGAGCCATATGTCTGAATCGTTCTCCATCAATGGCGTCACATTCTTCCTTATAGCCAACGTAGTCTGACACACCTCGTACCACAAATCCTGCCAAAATTCCATTTACTTTTCTAAGCTCCCGCACCGCTGATACAAACCCAAATGACTCCATATCAACGACAACCGCTCCATTGAGTTCATTCTTTCCCTTGAGGAATGATCTATACACGGCGCTGTTAAAAACCATTTCCCATGAGAAAATGTCTTCCTCCCTAATGAGCTGGGCGCGTCGCTCTACTCGAAGATCTTCAACATCCATCAATTCTTGTGGAAGGTCTTCACTTTCCAACTCATCTGAGATTTCGTCTCTAGGCAAAGCTGTCAGAAGCTGCAAAGCCGAGTCATCAATGCCAATGTCTTTTCTTTTGGGCCTTAAACTGATCGTTCGATCAGCTAAGAACTCTATGCAGTCATCAAAACCTTTTTCTCTAGCGGAGTCACGCTCAGCCCCTTTGAGGTCCGATATTTTGTCATGCTTGTAATTGTACACCTTCGTTGGAATGACAACGTCTCCAAGCCTTGCCTTCTTTGGCTCGAGGCTTCCAGCAATCCCACAGAAAACCATAACAGATGGAACAAATAGATTGTAAAAATATGCAGTTCGAATCGCTGAATGAACATTTCCCATATCGCCGCAATTGACGATACCAACGATTGCCTCCCCCCTTGGCCCGGTTGAAGGGATGCGGTAAACCTCAAAGGAGAAACTAGTGTTTGGCTCAGCCCTAATGCGCGTCGCCTCCCCAGTTTGACGAAGGACCTTTGAAATTTCGGAAACTTCTTGGTTCCGAGCGCATACAATGAGGGCGTCGATCACTTCAAAAGCCGTTCTTAAATGTCCATCCGAAAAAATGCGCGCGAGCCACCTTGAAGTAGTTTAGCCGCATCTTTAGGTATTCTGAATTCTCAATTCTTTGCCTGCAGGAAATCGCACGATCCCGCGAAAAATCATTGAGTTCGAAGAATAACTCAAAACATCCCCTCCTCATGCCAACAAGACGAAAGTCTTCTCGACAAACCTCAATGAGTGTAGTTTCCAGTCCGCAGAGCAGATTCAGCCGCGAACGTGAAGGCTCTTCAAGCAGATATACGATGAAGCTAGTATTATACGGCAGGGACCCAGAGCTTGATTTTTCAGAGAGTCCATTTATGAGTTTTGACGCTCGATGGGCTAGCCCACCTCGCATCTTAAAGATTGGTGCTTCTGAAACCATCACTTAATTTCCGAAAAACGCCTATTAATGATTTAGCATGATCTGATTCGCATGTCAAAAAAGAGTTATCCCCAATGTCAATGCAGATTCAGTAGACAACAGACCTGTTGCGCGCAAGCCTCACACCACCACCTCCAACCTCTCCTGCTCCCCCACCCCGAACACCCGCTTGTACCGAGCGATCTCCGACGCGGGCCCCATCGCCTTCTCGGGGTTGTCCGACAGCTTGACCGTCGGGCGGCCCTCGGCCGCGACAGCCTTGCAGACGAGGGAAAACGGGGCAAGCGCGTCGTCCGCGACCAGCCCGCGGAAGTCGTTGGTCAGGAGCGTCCCCCAGCCGAAGCCCACCCGGACGCGGCCCGAGAAGCGGGCGTGCAGCGCCTCGATCACGTCCACGTCCAGCCCGTCGGAGAAGATCACCAGCTTTTCCCGCGGGTCCTCGCCGCGGGACTGCCACCAGCGGATCGCGGTCTCGGCCCCCGCGAAGGGGTCGCCCGAGTCGATGCGGATGCCGGTCCATTGCGTCAGCCAGTCGGGGGCGCGGGACAGGAAGCCCTCGGTCCCGTAGGTGTCGGGCAGGATGATGCGGAGGTTGCCGGAGTGTTCCTCGTGCCAGTCCGACAGCACGTCGTAGGGGGCACGGGCCAGCGCGTCGTCGGTCTCGGCCAGGGCGGCGTAGACCATGGGCAGTTCATGGGCGTTGGTGCCGATGGCCTCGAGGTCGCGGTTCTTGGCGATGAGGCAGTTGGAGGTGCCGGTGAAGGCGGGGCCCAGCCCCTCCTGCATGGCCTGCACGCACCAGTCCTGCCAGAGGAAGGAATGGCGGCGGCGGGTGCCGAAATCGGCGATGCGGAGGCCGTCGATCCGTTGCAGGCGTTCCACCTTTTCCCAGACGCGGGTCATGGCGCGGGCATAGAGGACCTGCAGCTCGAACCGCCCCATGTGGCGCAGCACGGCGCGGGAGCGGAGTTCCATCAGCACCGCGAGGGCGGGGATTTCCCACAGCATGACCTCGGGCCACTTGCCCTCGAAGGTGAGCTCGTATTGGTCGCCGACGCGGTCGAGGTGGTAGGGCGGCAGCTGCAGGTTCTCGAACCACTCCATGAAGTCGGGGCGGAACATCTGGCGCTTGCCGTAAAAGGTGTTGCCGCGGAGCCAGGTGGATTCCCCGCGGGTCAGCCGCAGGGTGCGGATGTGGTCGAGCTGTTCGCGCAGCTCGCCCTCGTCGATCAGCCGTGCCAGCGGCACGCGGGTGGTCCGGTTGATGAGCGAGAAGGTGACGGTGGTGGTGGGCCGGTTGCGGAACACCGACTGGCACATCAGGAGCTTGTAGAAATCGGTGTCGATGAGGGAGCGGACGATCGGGTCGATCTTCCACTTGTGGTTGTAGACACGGGTGGCGATGTCGACCATCGGCTCCTCCGGGCGTTTCGTTGCGCGAGGTTAGAGCAAGGGGGGCGGCGCTTGTCTAGGCGGGGGGTGTCCACTGCACGTCGGACAGGCGGGGCGCGTGGGTGGCCAGCATGACCAGCCGGTCGAGGCCCAGCGCGCAGCCGGCGGCGGGGGGCATGTGGGGCAGCGCCGCGAGGAGGTCTTCGTCGAGGGGGTAGCGGGTGCCGTAGAGGCGTTCCTTCAGGTCCATGTCGGCGGTGAAGCGGGCGCGCTGTTCGGTGGCATCGATCAGTTCCCCGAAGGCGTTGGCCAGTTCGACGCCGCAGGCGAAGAGCTCGAACCGTTCGGCGGTGCGGGGGTCGGCCGGGGAGCGGCGGGCGAGCGCGGCCTCGGGGGCGGGGTAGGCGTCGAGGATGACGGGGCCGGGGCCGAGGTTCGGCTCGATGCGGGCGGTCAGCAGGCGGGAGAACAGGTCGGACCAGCTGTCGTCCGCGCCCGGGGGGATGCCGATGGCGCTGAGTTGCGCGGCCAGCGCGGCGGGGTCGTCGAGGGTGGCGAGCAGGTCGACACCGTGGCGCAGTGCCTCGGCCTGCAAGGTGGTGCGGCGGGGCGGGGCGAAGGGGTCGCAGGTCACGTCGCGGTGGCGCAGCTCGGTGGTGCCGGCGGCCTCGGCGGCGAGGCGCAGGAGCGCGGCGCAGTCGTCCATCAGGGTCTCGTAGGACGCGTCGGCGCGGTACCATTCGAGCATGGTGAACTCGACCGCGTGGCGCGGCCCGCCCTCGCGGTTCCGCCAGACGCGGGAGAGGGTGAAGATGCGGGTCTCGCCGGCGGCCAGCAGCTTCTTCATCGCGAACTCGGGCGAGGTGTGGAGGTAGCGGGTGCGCGGCGTCAGCGCCTCGTCCAGCGCCACGGTCTCGAAGGCGTGGAGGTGGGTCTCGTTGCCGGGGGACACGACAAGGTAGGCCGGATCGACCTCGACAAAGCCCTGATCCGCGAACCAGCGCTGGATCGCGGCGACGATGCGGTTCCGCGCCATGAGCACCGGGCGGCGGTCGGCGTGGGTGTCACGATCCCACCATGTCATGGCTGGCCCTTTCGCGGCGGATGCGGTAACGGCTGCCTCTAACGCGGGGCGTGCGCGCCCTCAAGCGACGTCAATTCTGGAGGCTTTCATGAAGGTCATCGCGTCCCAGCTGCGCAAGGGCAATGTCGTCGACATCGACGGCATTCTCTACGTCATCCTCAAGGCCGAGAACTTCCACCCCGGCAAGGGCACGCCCGTGACCCAGGTGGACATGCGCCGGATCGACAACGGCACCAAGGTCAGCGAGCGCTGGAAGACGACCGACGGCGTCGAGCGCGCGCATGTGGAGGAGAAGGCCTATACCTTCCTCTACGCCGACGGCGAGGGCTACCACTTCATGGAGCCCGAGAGCTACGAGCAGGTGGCCGTGACCGAGGACGTGGTGGGCGACAACAAGGTCTGGCTGCAGGACGGCATGTCGGTCTACCTGTCGATCCACAACGAGGTCGCCATCGCCATCGAGATCCCGCAGAAGGTGACGGTCGAGATCATGGAGACCGAGCCGGTGGTGAAGGGGCAGACGGCCTCGTCGTCCTACAAGCCGGCGATGGCCGACAACGGCGTGCGCGTGATGGTGCCGCCGCATATCGGCGTGGGCACCCGCGTGGTGGTGAACACCGAGGATGCCTCCTACGTCGAGCGGGCCAAGGACTGAGGGCTGACCCATGGCCGATGACGCGCCCGGCCCGGTGACGGCGCCGGGCGTTCTGTTTCTGGTGGCGGTGCCGGGGCTGGAGGGCGCGCTGGCGGCCGAGGCGGCGCGGGCGGGATTTTCCAGCGTGCGCGAGGTGCCGGGCGGCGTCGAGGTCGCGGGCGGTCTGGCCGAGGCGGTGCGGGCGAACGTGACCCTGCGCTGCGCGGTCAGGGTGCTGTGGCGGGTCGCGGCGTTCCGGGCGATGCACCTGGCGCAGCTGGACAAGCGGGCGCGCAAGGTGGCGTGGCGCGACTGGCTGGTGCCGGGGGTGCCGGTGAAGGTCGAGGCGGTGTGCCGGGCCTCGAAGATCTACCACCACAAGGCGGCGGCGGAGCGGATCGCGGGGGCGCTGGAGGCCGCGGGGATCCCGGTGGCGGCGGAGGCGGCGGTCGCGGTGAAGGTGCGGATCGAGGATGATCTGTGCACGGTGTCGCTGGATACGACGGGCGAAGCGCTGCACCGGCGGGGGCACAAGACCTTCGTCGGCAAGGCGCCGCTGCGCGAGACGATGGCGGCGGCCTTCCTGTGGGACATGGGGTTCGACGGGTCGCAGTGCGTGGTCGACCCGATGTGTGGCTCAGGGACGATCCCGCTGGAGGCGGCCGAGATCGCGGCGGGGCTGGTGCCCGGGCGGTCGCGGGGGTTTGCGTTCGAGGCGATGGTGGGCGGTGCCGGGGATGCCGGGGATGCCGGGCTGAAGCCCGGCCTACGGCGGTTGGGGGGCGGTGGTTCGGGTGGCGCGGGCGGGAGCGAGGGGCCCTGCCCCTCGCGCTCCCCGGAGTATTTGGAAAACAAAGATGAGGGGGCGCGGTTTTTCGGGTTCGACCGGGACGACGGGGCGATCCGGGGGGCGCGCGGCAATGCGGAGCGGGCCGGCGTGGCGGGCCTGTGCCGGTTCGAGCGGCAGGCGGTGAGCGATCTGGTGCCGCCAGAGGGGGTCGCGCCCGGGATCGTGCTGACCAACCCGCCCTACGGGGCGCGGATCGGGGACCGGAAACTGCTGTTCGGGCTGTATGGCGCGCTGGGGCGGGTGCTGGCCGAGCGGTTTTCCGGCTGGCAGGTCGGGATCGTGACGAGCGACCGCGGGCTGGCGCAGGCGACCGGGCTGTCGCTGGAGCCGGTCGGGCCGGTGGACCATTCCGGCACCAAGGTCTGGCTCTGGCGCGGGCGGGTCGGGTGAGACCTGCGAAATAGGGACCAGCGTCGCGACGGCGGGACGGTCGGACCGGCTTCGTCATGGCGCGGACTGCGTTTTGGAACGGGCGTTTTTCCAGGTGGACTTGCGCAGAACGGGCAGACCGGCGGCCGGGCTTGCACCCCGGCGCGGACTGCCCTAGCTCCCGCGCGTTGGGGTCACGGGGGCCCCGGAGGGTGCATCATGTTCGAGACGCTGGGCCTTGAGATCACGCCGCGGGCGGCGTCGCTTTGGCTGGGTCTGATCCTGGGGGTCGGGTTCGGCGCGCTGGCGATGCTGACGCGGTTCTGCCTGCGGCGCGCGCTGGTCGGGCCCGAGGCCGAGCGGGCGAGCGCCCGGGGCGTCTGGGCGATGGCGCTGGCCGTGGCGGTGATCGGCACGCAGGCGGCGGTGTCCCTTGGCTACGTATCTTTCGAGGCGCACCGGTTCACCGTCGAGGCGGTGCCGGTGCTGGGTATCGTCGCGGGCGGGCTGATGTTCGGGCTGGGCACGGTGCTGGCGCGGGGCTGCCTGTCGCGGCTGACGGTGCTGTCGGCCTCGGGCAACCTGCGGGCGCTGGTGGCGATCCTGGTGGCCGCGGTGGCGGCGCAGGCGACGCTGCAGGGCGCGCTGGCGCCCATCCGCGTGGCGCTCGGGTCGGTGACGGTGCCGCTGGGCGCGCTGCCGGGGGCGCCGGTGCTGTGGGCCGCGGTGATCGCGGGCGCGGCGCTGCTGGTGGTGCTGCGGTCGCGGGCGTCGCTGGGGCTGATCCTCGGGGGGGCGGCGATCGGGGCGCTGGTGCCGCTGGCCTGGGTCGGGACGGGCTTCGTCCTTTACGATGAATTTGACCCCATCGCGCTGGAGGGGCTGGCCTTTACCGGGCCCTTCGCCGAAGCGCTGTTCTGGGGCGTGGCCGCGCAGGTGACGACGCCGGGCTTCGGCGCCGGGCTGATCGGCGGCGTGCTGGCCGGCGCGCTGGTCGCGGCCGTGCTGTCGCGGCGGTTCCGGTGGGAGAGCTTCGACAGCGCCGCGCAGATGGGCCGGAGCCTGTCGGGCGCGGCCCTGATGGGCGTGGGCGGCGTGCTGGCCGGTGGCTGCACCGTGGGCGCGGGGCTGGCCGGGCTGCCGACGCTGGGCGTCGCGGCGATCATCGCCTTCGCGGCCGTGGTGGCGGGCATCCTGGGCGCCGACGCGGTGCTGTCGCGGACAGGCCAGGGCCGGCGGGTGGTGCCGGCGGAGTGAGCCGGGCTCAATCCAGCGGCGGCTCCGCGCAGGGGTAGCCGCTGCCGTCGGGCAGCACGCAGAGCCGGGCGAAATAGGCGCCGCCGATGCCGCCGTATTGCGGCAGGAGGCGGGTCCGGTCCTGTTCGTCGAGGTAGGTGCTGCAGCCGGCGATGTAGTAGTCGCGCAGCCGTTCGGCGTTGGCATACCAGCTTGTGAAGGCCGCGGCGCCGGCGTCGGGCAGGCCGGCGCCGGCCTCCATCTGCGCGGCGAAGGCGTCGGTCATCGCGGCATAGCGCGGCAGGGCGGCCAGCGCGTCCCACGGGGCGGGGTCGCCGCCGGCGCGCAGGTCCCAGGCGATGATCAGGCTGATGGTGGCGGCGTCGGCCTCGAGCGCCCAGGTGGCGCGGGCATAGGCCTGCATGGCAAGCGACAGGTCGGGGCAGACGCCGCGGGCGAACTGGTCGACGTGGCGCAGCTCGTGGAACAGGACGGCGCGCTGCAGGCCGGGGTCGAGGGCGGCGTCGACGACGACGCGGTTGGCGGCCGGCTCGAAATAGCCCATCGCGCCGAACACCCCGTCGACGCGGCAGAGATCGGGGCCGACCTGGCGCAGGGCGGCGTCGAGGGACGGGTAGCGGGCCAGCGTGGCGAGAGCGGCGGACAGGACCGGGTCGTCGACCCCGGCGTAGGGCGGCGCGGCGCAGGTCTGGGCGGGCGCGGGCCCCGGGGCCAGCGCGAGGGCCGCGGCGGCGGCCACGAGCCTGAGAGGGTCAGGCAAGCGCAACGCCGGCGGCGGCCATGCCGTCCCGCGCGGCGGCCAGCGACCCGCCGAAGTCGATGGCGCGGCAGAGGTCCTGCCGCACCGTCACCTCGAAGCCGAGGCGGGCGGCGTCGACGGCGGAGTAGTTCACGCAGAAATCGGTGGCGAGGCCGACGAGGGTGAGGCGGGTCAGGCCGCGGGTCTTCAGGTAGCCCTCCAGCCCCGTGGGCGTGGTGCGGTCGTTCTCGAAGAAGGCCGAGTAGCTGTCGATGGCGCGGCGGAAGCCCTTGCGGATGACCAGGTCGGCGCGGGTCGTGTCGAGGTCGGGGTGGAAGGCGGCGCCGGGCGTGCCCTGCACGCAATGGTCGGGCCAGAGGACCTGCGGGCCGTAGGGCATCTCGGTCATGTCCATGGGCGCCTTGCCGGGGTGCTGGCTGGCGAAACTCAGGTGGTCGGCCGGGTGCCAGTCCTGCGTCAGGATCACGGCGGGGAACCCGGCCATCAGCGCGTTGATGCCCGGCACGATGGCGTCGCCGCCGGGCACGGCCAGCGCGCCGCCGGGGCAGAAATCGACCTGCACGTCGATGACGAGGAGGGCTTCGGTCGCGTCGCGCATGGGGGCCTCCGGCTGGGCTGCGTCGGGATCGGCCCCAGCCTACGGGTTGAGCGGCGGCGCGCAACGGCGTATCTGCCGCGGCCATGCTGACCGTCGCCGCGCTCTACCGCTTCACCAGTTTCCCCGACCCCGCCGCGCTGCGCGGGCCGCTCCTGGCGCTGTGCGAGGCGCGGGGGGTGAAGGGGACGCTGCTCTTGGCGACCGAGGGGATCAACGGCACCATAGCGGGGACGCGGGCGGGCGTGGACGCGGTGCTGGCGCATGTGCGGGCGTTGCCGGGCTGTGCCGGGCTGGAGGCCAAGGAGAGCACCGCCGCAACGATGCCCTTCGGCCGCATGAAGGTGCGGCTCAAGCGCGAGATCGTGACCATGGGTGTGCCGGGGACGGACCCGCGGGCGCTGGTGGGGACTTATGTGAAGCCCGCCGACTGGAACGCCCTGATCGCGGCGCCGGACGTGGCGGTGATCGACACGCGGAACGACTACGAGGTCGCCATCGGCACCTTCCGCGGCGCGGTGGACCCCGGCACGGAAAGCTTCCGCGATTTCCCGGCCTGGTGGGCGGCGAACAGGGACCGGTTCCACAACAAGCGCATCGCGATGTTCTGCACCGGCGGCATCCGCTGCGAAAAATCGACGGCCTTCCTCAAGGCGCAGGGGGTGGCGGAGGTCTACCACCTGCAGGGCGGCATCCTGAAATACCTGGAGGAGGTGCCGGAGGAGCGGAGCCTGTGGGACGGCGGCTGCTTCGTCTTCGACGAACGGGTGGCGGTGGGCCACGGCCTGACCCCCCTGCCCTACAGGCTCTGCCGGGCGTGCCGGCGGCCGCTGGACGAGGCGGACAAGGCGCGGCCCGAGTACGAGGAGGGCGTGCAGTGCCACCGCTGCGCGGGAGAGTATTCCGAGGACGACCGGGCGCGGTTCCGGGAACGGCAGCGGCAGGTGCGGCTGGCCGAGGCGCGGGGCGAACGGCACGTGGGGGCGGGCCCGCGGGACGAGGGCTGAGACGTGAAAAGGGGCGCCCGGAGGCGCCCCTTTCCCAGGATCCGTCGGGAGGAGACGGATCAGCCCTTGGTGAACTCGGGGTAGGCTTCCATGCCCATCTCGGCCACGTCGAGACCCTGAAGCTCGGCCTCTTCCGACACCCGGATGCCCATGACCGCCTTGAGGATCACCCACACGATCAGCGCACCGACGAAGGTGAAGGCGCCGTAGGCCGCGATGCCGACCAGCTGGGTGCCGAGGCTCGCGCCGTCGTTGTAGAACACGACCGCGATGGTGCCCCAGATGCCGGCGAACAGGTGCACCGGGATGGCGCCGACCACGTCGTCGATCTTGAGCTTGTCGAGGAACGGAACCGCGAAGACCACGATCACGCCACCGACGGCACCGATCCACAGCGCGCCGAACAGGGTCGGGGCCAGCGGCTCGGCGGTGATCGACACGAGGCCGGCCAGCGCGCCGTTCAGCACCATGGTCAGGTCGACCTTGCCGTAGAGCACCTGCGTCAGGATCAGCGCGGCGACGGAGCCGGCCGCGGCGGCCATGTTGGTGTTGGCGAAGATCCGCGACACGTCGGAGACGTCACCCACGGTGCCCATGGCCAGCTGCGAGCCGCCGTTGAAGCCGAACCAGCCCAGCCACAGGATGAAGGTGCCGAGGGTCGCCAGCGCCAGGTTCGAGCCCGGCATCGGGTTCACGCGGCCATCCTTGTACTTGCCCAGACGGGGGCCGAGGATGATGGCGCCGGCCAGAGCGGCCCAGCCGCCGACCGAGTGCACGATGGTCGAGCCGGCGAAGTCGGAGAAGCCCATCTCGGACAGCCAGCCGCCGCCCCACTGCCACGAGCCCGAGATCGGGTACATGACGCCGGTCAGGACGATGACGAAGATCAGGAACGGCCACAGCTTGATCCGCTCGGCCAGCGCGCCCGACACGATCGAGGCGGTGGCGGCGACGAACACCAGCTGGAAGAAGAAGTCCGAGCCGACCGACGCGTAGTCGAGCGCGGCATCCGCGGCGGCGACGCCAACCGGGTCAAGCACGGTCTGGTTGAAGAAGGGGCCGACCCAGCCCGCGACGATCCAGCCGTCGCCCGGGTACATCAGGTTGAAGCCGATGAGCCAGTACATGATCGCGGCGAAGGAGTAGAGCGCGATGTTCTTGGTCATCTGCATGGTGACGTTCTTGGAGCGGACGAGGCCGCCCTCGAGCATCGCGAAGCCGCAGGCCATGAAGAAGACGAGGAAACCCGCCATGCAGAACAGCAGGGTCGTCATGATGTAGGGGCCGATCTCGTCGAAGGTCGGCGCGGCGGCCGCCTCCTGCGCGAAGGCCAGGCCCGGCAGCGCGACCAGCGCGGCGGCGCCCAGGGCGGTGTACTTGAGAGAGTTCATCAGTCGGTTCTCCTTGGGGTTCCGGCCGTCGCTCAGAGCGCGTCGTCGTTGGTTTCGCCGGTGCGGACGCGCACGGCGCTTTCCACGTCCAGGACGAAGATCTTGCCGTCGCCGATCTTGTCGGTCTTGGCGGTGGTCTGGATGGTCTCGACCACCTGGTCGGCCATGCCGTCCGCGACCACGATCTCGAGCTTCACCTTGGGCACGAAGTTCACGGCATACTCCGCGCCGCGGTAGATTTCGGTGTGGCCGGACTGCGAGCCGAAGCCCTTGATCTCGGTCACCATCATGCCGCGCACGCCGATGGCGGTCAGGGCTTCCCGGACCTCCTCCAGCTTGAACGGCTTGATCGCTGCGATGATGAGTTTCACGTCTTATCCCTTCCGGTTGCTGTTCCGGTTCGTCCGCCCGACCCGATCCGCGGCGGACGACACGGGCCCAAAACAGGCGTCAAACCGGGCAGGAGCAATGAAAGCGGGCATCCGGGCCGCAACCGGGAGGCGAACTTGCATTATTTTTGCGCATTTTCGCCCCTGCGCTTATATTTTGGGCAAAGTAAAGATGCGGCGGCGCGGCGAAGAGGGTCCACAAGCGACTCGTTTTTGCCTATGTTTCGCCAAAAATGAGGCAGGACCCGCTCCATGAGCACTTCGGGAACCGGCCGCCGCGGCGCGCCCTCGGCGCCCCGCCTGGTGGCTGATCGCCGTTCCGGCGGCACGTCGTCGAAACAGCCCGCCCGCAGCCGCGGGACGGGATCGGGCGGGTCCGGTTCGGGCTCGGGCTCGGGCCGCCCGCCACGGCGCAGCCGCCGCACCAGCACGCCCCGGCCGCGGCCGCGGGGCCCGCTGGGCTGGATCGCGGCGTTCTTCCGGCTGATCGGGCGGATCGTCTGGGGCCTCGTGTGGCGGGGCACCGTCGCGGTGATGGTGCTGCTGGGCGCGGCCACGGCCTACTACTACGCGCAGCTGCCCGACCTCGCGGCGGTGGTCGACGCCCGTTACCGCGGGTCGGTGACCATGCTCGACCGCGACGGCAACGTCTTTGCCTGGCGCGGCGACCAGTTCGGGGGCGCGATCGACCCCGACACGGTCAGCCCCCACCTCGTCAACGCCATCGTGGCCACCGAGGACCGGCGCTTCTACCGGCATCTCGGCGTCAGCCCCCGCGGCATCCTCGGCGCGATCCGCATCAACCTGAGCGAGGGGCGCGGGCCGCTGGAGGGTCACGGCGGCTCGACCATCACGCAGCAGGTGGCCAAGCTGATGTGCCTGGGCGTGCCCTACGACCCCGAGGCCTGGGAGAGCGAGGCCGACTACGAGCAGGACTGCCGCCGCACCACGCTGTGGCGCAAGATCCAGGAGGTGCCCTTCGCCCTGGCGATGGAGCTGCGCTATTCCAAGGACGAGATCCTGTCGGTCTACATGAACCGCGCCTTCCTCGGCGCCGGCGCGCGCGGCTTCGAGGCGGCGGCGCAGCGCTACTTCGGCATCTCGTCGGCCGACCTGAACCCGCAGCAGGCGGCGATGCTGGCCGGCCTCCTCGTCGCGCCCAGCTACTACGCCCCCACCCGCAACCTCGAGCGCGCCCAGCGCCGGGCCGCCACCGTGCTGCGCCTGATGGAGGAGCAGGGCTACCTGACCGCGGCCGAGGCCGCCGCCGCGCAGGCCAACCCCGCCACCCTGTCCGACGCCGCACGGCAGGACCGCGGCGGCGCCTTCGCCGACTGGATCATGGCCTCGGGCCCCGATTTCCTGACCCGCGAGACCACCGAGGACGTCATCATCCGCACCACCTTCGACCCCGCGATGCAGGCGGCGGCCGAGGCGGCGGTGGCCGAGGTGTTCGAGACGCAGGTGCGCGCGGGGTCCGCGGCGCAGGCGGCGATCATCGTGATGTCGGCCGACGGCGCGGTGCGCGCCATGGTCGGGGGGCGCGACACCGAGGGGACGGGCCTGTTCAACCGCGCCACCCAGGCGATGCGGCAGACCGGGTCGAGCTTCAAGCCCTTCGTCTACGCCGCGGCGCTCGACCTCGGCTGGCGCTTCGACGACCTGGTCCTCGACGCGCCGCTGACCATCAACATCCCCGGCTCGGGGCCGTGGTCGCCCGAGAACTACACCGGCGAGTTCTACGGCGAGGTGACGCTGACCGAGGCGCTGCGGCAATCGCTGAACACCGCCGCCGTGCGCCTGTCCGAGGAGGTGGGCCGCGACGCGGTGCGCACGGTGGCCGCCCAGTTCGGCATCGAGAGCGACCTGGCCGCCGGACCGGCGCTGGCGCTGGGGGCGTCGGAATCGACCCTGATCGAGATGACGGGCGCCTATGCCGGCATCCTCAACGGCGGCTCGGCGGTGATGCCCTACGGCGTGCAGGAGCTGCGCATCCTCGGCGACAGCGCGCCCCTGTTCGAGCAGCGCAGCGGCATCCAGGAGCGGGTGATCTCGGAACAGGCGGCGCGGCAGCTGACCTACATGATGTCGGTCGCCGTGGCCCGCGGCACCGGCCAGCGCGCGCAGCTGCCCGACCGGCCGGTGGCGGGCAAGACCGGCACGACGAACAGCCAGCGCGACGCGTGGTTCATCGGCTTCACCGCCGATTACGTGGCCGGCGTGTGGATGGGCTACGACGACAACACGCCCCTGTCCGGCGTCACCGGCGGCGGCCTGCCCGCCGAGATCTGGCGCCAGACGATGCAGCGCATCCACGAGGATATCCCGCCGCGCCCCCTGCCGATGATCGACCCCGCCCTCGAGGGGCGGCCGGTGCCGCAGGTGGTGGAATACGGGCCCGGCGCGGGGGCCGGCGTCGGCGGCGAACCGCCCCCGCGCGGCACGCTGCTGGGCCCCGCCCCGGACGAGGCCGACCAGATCCTGATGCGGGTGCTGAACGGCCTGCTGGGGCGGAACTGACACGGAAAAGGCGCGCCCCCGGGGCGCGCCTTTCGTGTTCGGCGGTGCAGGTCAGGCCGCGGCTTCTCCGGCGAGCCTCTTGCGCAGGGCGGGCGCGACCAGCCGCGCCGTGCTGATACGGGGCAGCGGCATCTCGGTGATGATGCGATCCTCGCCATACAGGGCGATGTACTCGGCGTGGTTGTCGAAGCCTCGGCGGTCGGCGTAGTCGATGAAGGTCTCCGCCGCCGCGCCGTTGGCGAGGATCACGTCGTGGTCCTCGGTCTCGACGTGGTAGTAGGTCACGCGGTCGGGGACCGCCGAGAGCGGCTCCAGCGTGATCGTGGTGCCGTTGACCAGCGCGCCGGCATTGATGGCGAGGCCGTCGAGGATCAGCGCGTGATCGGCCGTCAGCACGAGATCGGTATGCGGCAGGCCCTCGCCCAGCGCACCCTTGGCGACGCGTACGGGGCAGGCACGTTCGCCGGCGAAGAGCTTGGCCACGGTCTGGTGGCCGATCCACTTGACCGGCACGGCGCGGCCGTCGGCAGTGGTGACCAGGTCGCCGATGTGGAGGGTTTCGACCGTGGTCTCGCCCGATGGCGTGCCAATGAACGTGCCGGGGGCGAAGCAGTAGGCGTAGGCGCTCTCTGACACAGTGGCCGAGGTGAGCACACTGGAATTGGATAGAACGAAGACAACGCTGGATTGTTGGATCAGAGGTTCACCTTCTGACGTTACGCCAATCAATACGCCTGGGGTTTGGTCGCTGCCGTTGACGGACCAAGCAATGGTCGAGCCGATGGGCGTTTGTCCATCGTCGGGAAGGTCCATCTCGGTAACGGTATAAGTGTTGTTTTGTTTGCCACTCAGAGTTCCGGTGCCCGGAACGAGACCACTGTAAAGATACAAGTATTGGTAGGTGGCTGTCGTCATTCTGTGTCACTCCCTTCACCGCCCTGAATCGGGCGCACTGATGATCTTATTGGGTGAGCCACAGTCGGAGACGGCGACCCGGAAGATGATCCGCCATCGTCGTGGGGCCGGAGAGTCCCACCGCGGGGCGTCCAGATACCAGGTCTCGGGCAGGGCCCGGCAGCTTCCCGGAATGCGGGCTTTGCCGTGCCGAAAAAACGCTAGGCGACGGAACGCCGAACGCAAAGCAAATTTCGCCTGCAGGTCGAAAATGAAAAGGCGCCCCACCGGGGGGCGCCTTCGATCTGGAAACTCAAACCGCTTCAGATCGCCTCGGCGATCCATTTCTGCAGGGCGGCCTTGGGGGCGGCGCCGATCTTGTTCGACACCACCTCGCCGTCCTTGAACAGGAACAGCGCGGGGATGCCGCGGACGCCCATCTGCATCGGCGACTGCGGGTTCTCGTCCACGTTGACCTTCACGATCTTGACGCGGCCGGCGTATTCCTCGGACAGCTCTTCCAGCGCGGGGCCGATCTGCTTGCAGGGGCCGCACCACTCGGCCCAGAAGTCCACGACCACGGGGATGTCGGACTTGCGCACCTCGGCGTCGAAGGTGGCGTCGGAAACGGAAACGGTTGCCATGGCGTCTGGCCCTCCTGGCGCATGAAATCGGACCCGGAAGGTAAGGATCACCCCTGACAGGGTCAAGCACCGCTTGCGCGTGACAGCGCCGCCGACACGAGATCGTGTGGCAGCGGCATGAGGCGCGCGGTGCGGGTCCAGAGGATCGCCGTCTCGATCCGGCGGCCGGGGTAGAGCGGGGCCAGCAGCGCGGCATAGGCGCCCATCTGGCGCAACAGGCCCTCGGGCGTGTCCTCCGCGCGGTCCGGCACGGCGGCGTTGGTCTTGAAGTCGACGGCGAGCACCCGGGTCTCCCCGACCAGCAGCCGGTCGATCACGCCCAGCATCGGCGCGCCGCCCAGCGTGCCGGTCAGCGTCACCTCGGCCAGCGCGTCGGCGGCGAAGAGGAACCGCAGGTCGGGCGCGGTCAGGACGCGGGTCGCCTCGGCCAGCAGCCCGGCGCGCTCGGCCTCGGCCACCGCGCCGGGCTCCAGCGACAGGATGCCGGGCGCGGCCGCGGGCCAGCCGGGGGCGGGCACCCGGGGCAGGTGTTCGAGAAGCAGGTGGACGAGGCGCCCGCGCCGCAGCGCGGCCTGTTCGTCCAGCCCCTCGGTCGCGCCCGGGATCACCTTGGCGCCGCCGAGGTCGGAAGGGGTGCGGGCCTTGTCCTCCCGCCGCGAGGGCGGCGCGGGGGTCAGCGCCCAGCCGGGCAGCGGCGGCAAGCGGTCGGTGGCGGCGGCGGCGGGGGGCAGGCAGGTCCAGTCGCCCGCCTGCAGGCGCAGGCCGCCGCCCGGGATCTCGGGGATCAGGTGGGGCGCCGCGCCCAGCGCCTCCATCCCGTCGCGGATGGCGGCGTACCAGCTGTCGGCGGGGTCCCCGGCCTTGTTGGCGACCTTGCCGGCCGCGGCCACGATCAGCCAGCTCTCGGCCCGCGTCATGGCGACGTAGAGGAGGCGGTTGCGTTCCTCCGCCCCGGCGGTGGCGCGGGCCTCCAGCGCGGCCAGCACCGGGTCGGTCGCGTCGGCCTTGCGCGCCCAGACCAGCGGGCCGCCCTCGGGCGTCACGAGGTCGGGGCCGCCGCCGCCGCGGCCCTGCCGCACGCCGGTGTCGGGCAGGATCACCACGGGCGCCTCGAGCCCCTTGGCGCCGTGCACCGTCATCACCCGGATCTGCCCGTTCGGCCGGGCGAGGTCGCGTTTCACCGTCACCTCGCCGGCCTCGAGCCAGCCGACGAAGCCGGTCAGGCTGGGCACCTCGATCGCCTCGTAGGCCAGCGCCTGCGCCAGCAGCGCGTCGATGCCGTCCTCGGCCTCGGGGCCCAGCCGCGCGACCAGCCGGCGGCGGGCGTCGTGGCGGATCAGCACCCGTTCCAGCAGGTCGTAGGGCCGCAGGAAATCGGCCTGCCGGCGCAGGTCCTCGAGCATCGCCACCGTCTCGGGGTGGCGGTCGCGCGCGTCCTGCAGCGCGGGCCAGAGGTAACGGCCGCCCCGACCGTGCGCGAGGCGGAACAGCGCGTCCTCGGACCAGCCGGCGATGGGCGAGCGCAGCACGCAGGCAAGCGACAGGTCATCCTCGGGCAGCGCGAGGAACCGCAGGAGCGCGATCAGGTCCTTGACCGCCAGCGGCTCGGCGATGGCGGCGCGGTCGACGCCGGCCACCGGCAGGCGGGCCTCCTTGAGCGCGGCGATGATCTTGCGGAACAGCGGCGAGCGGCTCTGCACGAGGATCAGGATGTCGCCGGGGGTGATGGGCCGGGGGCCGCCCTTGTGCGGGATCGGCTCGCCGGCCGCCAGCATCGCGGCGATGCGGTCGGCGATCGCGCGGGCGAGCAGGCTGGTCGGGTGGTCCTCGGAGCGGATGTCCTGCGGGTCGTCCCAGGCGACGGGTGGCGGCTTCTCGGCGGGCGGCACCACGGGCCAGAGGTCGACGCGGCCGGGCTTGTCCCCGTGAAACGCGCGGTGTTCGACGCCATCCGCGTCACCGACGCCGGGGCCGCCCGCGCGGGCGGCGACCGCATCGACCAGCGACAGGATCACGGGCGAGGAGCGGAAGGAATGCAGCAGCTCGCGCGACTGGAAGGGCAGGCCGACCTCGGCGTGGCGGGCGGCGAAGTGGTCGCGCATCCGGTCGAAGCCCGCGGGGTCGGCGCCCTGGAAGGAGTAGATCGACTGTTTCTTGTCGCCCACGACGAAGACGGTGCGCGGCGTGTCGGCCCGCGCGCCCTCGCCGGCGGCGAATTCCTCGGCCAGCCGCTCCACGATCTGCCATTGCGCGGGGCTGGTGTCCTGCGCCTCGTCCACGAGGATGTGGTCGATCCCGCCATCCAGCCGGAACAGCACCCATTGCGCGACGCTGCGGTCGGTCAGCAGGCGGCGGGTGGCGCGGATCAGGTCGTCGAAGTCGAGCCAGCCGCGCAGCGCCTTGGCCCGCGCATAGGCGGGCAGGAAGGCCGCGGCGAAGCGGTGCAGCGCGTGCACGCGGCGGGCGGTGAGGAAGGCGAGGCGCAGGGGGCGGGCGGCCTCGATCCGCAGCATGAGCGCGTTCAGCGCGTCCATGTCGGCGCCGATGGCGGTGCGGACGGCCTTGTTGCCGATGGCGTCGATCTTGGCGCTGAAGGGCGCGGCCGCGGTCGAGCCGGTGAGGAAGGCGTCCTCCAGCTTCTCCAGATCGGCCAGCCCCGGCGCGGCCCAGTCGGTGTCGCGGAGCGCGGCATGGGGTTTGGAGGTGCTGCGGCCGTCCGGGTCGAGGTGGGGCAGCACGCGGGCGGCCAGCGCGGCCTCGCCGCCGACAAGGACGCGGGCGGCGATGTCGGCCTCGGTGGCGCCGGGGTCGATCCCCGCCCAGTCGCAGATCGCGGGCCAGTCCCACGGGTCCTCCAGCGCCTCGGCCCGGCCCGCCGCCGCCTTGGCCAGCCGCATCAGCCCGTCGTCGTCGCCCATCAGCGCCGCGACCCCGTCGATGGCCCCCTGCCCCGCCGCATCCCCGGCCAGCGCATCCAGCAGGTCGGCGATCAGGCGCGCCTGCACGCGTTCGTCGATCTCGGTGAAGCCCGGGCTGACGCCGGCCTCGAGCGGAAAGCGGCGCAGGACGGCGGCGCAGAAGGAATGGATGGTCTGGATCTTGAGCCCGCCCGGCGCCTCGATGGCACGGGCGAACAGCGTGCGGGCGTGGCGGAGCGCGTCGGCGTCGATGGCCCCCTCGCCGATCTCGGCCAGCACGGCGCGCAGGTCGGCGTCGGGCTTCATCGCCCATTCGCCGAGGCGCTGGAACAGCCGGTTCTGCATCTCCATCGCCGCGGCCTTGGTGTAGGTCAGGCACAGGATGCGCTCGGGCCGCACGCCGCGCAGCAGGAGCCGCGCCACCCGGTCGGTCAGGACGCGGGTCTTGCCCGAGCCCGCATTGGCGGACAGCCAGGTGGAGGTGTCGGGCCGGGCGGCCTCGACCTGCGCGCGGCTGGCGTCGTTCACGGCTCGCCCTCCCCCCCGACGGGCAGGATCACGGGTGCTTGCGTCTCGTCCCATTCGCCGTGGCGGGCCAGCTGGTCGAAGTCGCCCGCGGTGAAGGTCGTCCTGACCGACCGGCGCGAGGGGAAGCCCTGCGCCTCGTCCTGCATGTGGGTCAGCCGGCGGCGGAGATCGGCGTCGATCTGCGCCAGCCGCTCGGGGTCGGGGTCATGGGGCACCGGGCCGGGGCTGGACCCCAGCCCGATGTAGGCGATGCGCGCCACCTCCGTCCCCGGTGCGAGGCCGAAGGCGCCAGCCTGCGCCATCAGCGCCTCGATCCAGAGCTGGCGGTTGAAATGCAGCTCCTCGTCCTTGGTGGGCGGCTTGCCGGTCTTGTAGTCGTAGATGGCGACGCGCCCGTCAGGCAGCCGGTCGATCCGGTCGGCGATGCCGGAGAGGGTGACGCCGCTGCCCGGAACCTCCCAGGTGCCCTTTGCCTCGAACAGCTCGGGCACGGCCAGCGCCCGGCGCTCCGCCTCGCTGTCCACGATATACCCCGCCACCCGCGCCATCCGGGCCCGCCACAGGCGGCGGGCGGCCGGAAAGGGGACCTGTTCGTCCAGCACGGCGTCGGTCAGGTCCATCAGCCGGGCCAGCGCCGTGGCGCGGTCGGGGAGCGCGGCCTGGGTCTCGCGGACGAAGCGCTCCATCACCTCGTGCAGGAGCGTGCCGCGCAGGCGGGCGTCGGGGTCGGTGCGGAGGGGGTCGAGCCGTTTCAGGCGCAGCACGCGGGAGGCGTAGACCGCGTAGGGGTCGCGGATCAGCGTCTCCATCTGGGTGACGGACAGGCGCGTGGGCCGCGCGGCGGCGGGGGGCGCGGGCGCGGGGCGCGGCTCGAAGGGCACGTCCGCCTCGGGCGCCAGCTGCCGCTCGGCCAGCGCGATCCAGTCGGCACCGCGGGCGCGCATGGCGGCCAGCGCGGCCTGCGTGTCGGCGCTTGCCCCCGCCATCAGGTTCACCAGCCGGTTCAGCCAGCGCGACGGCACGGTGTCGGTCTCGGCGTCCCGTTCCGCCCGCGTCAGCCAGACCTCGGGCGCGGCGACGGCCTGCTGGAAATCATGCGCGGCCAGCCCGATGACCCGGTCGGGCAGGCGCAGCCCCGCCTCGGCCCTGAGCGCGCGGTTGAGCCAGGGGTCGGCATCCGGCGCGGCGGGCCAGGCGCCCTCGTTCAGACCCGCGCAGATCAGCAGGTCGGCGCCTTGCACGCGGGCCTCCTGCGTGCCCCAGATCAGGATGTCGGCATGGGGATAGAGCGCCTGCCGCACCTCGCGGTCGCGGGTCAGGGCCTCGAACAGGTCGCGGTAGTCGAGCGCGGTGATGGCGCCGCCCGCCGCCGCCTCGGCGGCGAGGTCGTCCATCAGCGCGGCGGCGGCCTCGCCCGGTTCCTTCTCGTAGAGCTCGCCGCTGCCCGCGACACCGGGGCCCGCCGCCAGCGCCTCGGCCCGGGCGCGGTGGCGGGCGACGCGGGTCTCCATCGGGATCGGGCCGGGGTCGGGCGGGTCGAGCAGGTGGTCGGCCAGCCAGCCAACCCAGAGCGTCGCGCCGGGATCGGTCTTGCGCTTCTCCGCCCAGTCGACCAGCCGCGCGCGGGTCGGCACGCCGGGCTCGGCGCGGAGAACCTGCAGCTCGAGGTCGCGGGTGCGGAGGTTGTGCGACCGGCGCTCCGCCCCGCTGTGGCAGAGCGGGTGCTTCAGGATCACCGCCAGCGCCTCGGGGTCGGCGGCCTTCGCCTCAAGCTCCGCGACATGACGCAGGAACCGGCCCGGCGCGCTGAGCGACAGGGGCTGGCCCGCGCTGTCGTCGGGCCGGATGCCCCAGCGCGACAGGGCGGCGGTGACAGCCCGTGTCAGCACCCGGTCGGGCGAGATCACGGCGGCGCGGCGCCCCTCCTCCACCGCCTGCCGCAGGCGCAGCGCGATGGCGGTCGCCTCCACCTGTGGGCCGGGAGCTTCCAGCAGGGTCACGCCCGCCATCGCCTCGGCCACGCCGGTCAGCCGCGGCCCCTCGGCCAGCCACTGGTCGGTGACGGGCGCGGGCCGCAGCGCCAGCGACACCAGCGCGCCGCGCGTGCCGGGGGGCCGCGACGCGCCGGGCCAGTCGGGGATGGCGTGGGGGTCGAGGCCGAGGCGATGGGCGAACTTCGCCAGTCGGAACTGCGGGTGGTCCTCGCCGTCGAGGCCGGCGTGGCGGTCCTGCAGCAGACGCTCCCAGATCTCGCGCGGCAGGTCGCGGTCGATCCCGGGCAGGATCACCGCGCCCTGCGGCAGGCGCGCGACGGCGGCCATCAGCTGCGCCGTCGCCCCGCGCGAACCGGTGGAGCCCGCCACGATCACCGGGTGCGCTGGCGGCGCGGTTTCCCATTGCCGGGCCAGCGCCGCGACGATCCGGGCCTGCCGCGCCTCGCGGGTCAGGGCGGCCTCGTCGCCCATGTAATGGGTCACGAGGTCGAGGAAGGCCTGCGACCTTTGCCAGTGCTCGGCATGGTCGGCCACGTCCAGCCCGGCGATGGTTTGCGGCGTGACGCCCTCCTCGAACATCTCGCCCATCAGGTCGGCGAGGCTGTCGGCGAGGTCGTAGAGCGCGGACCGGGGCGCGAGGTTCGGCTGGGCATCCAGCAGCCGGCCGATCAGCTGGACCAGTTCCAGCCGCAGCCGCAGGGGCGGGATGGCGGCGGGCAGACCGGCGAGGTCGGCCTGGTCGCCCAGCGCCTGTACGGGCCGCAGCCGCGGCAGGAACCCCGGCCCGCGGGCGAGGTAAAGGGCGCGCAGCCGCCGCTCCATCCGGGCGTTGGCGACGTAGAGGTCGACCCGCGCGATGGCCTCGGGCGGCTGGCCGGCGAGCAGGCGGTCGAGCCCCGCGACGAGCGCGGCGCAGAAGTCGACGCCGAGCGGCGTGGCGTAGACGCGGGGGGTGGCGGTTTGGGAAAAAAGGTCAGCCATCGGCCAGCATCGCCTCGGCCAGCGCCAGCCCCTCGGGGTGGCCCACGTCGGCCCAGCGGCCGGGGTAGAGGACGCCGAAAAGGCGCCCCTCGTCGATCAGCGCCTGCCAGATCGCGCGGAGGGAAAACACCTCGCCCGGATGCGCGGCCACCAGCGCCGGGTCGATCAGCTGCGCGCCGGTGTGGACGAGGCCGGTGTCGGTCCGGTCCCAGCCCAGGCGGCCGTCGGGGGCGCGGGCCACGTCGCCCGCCCCTTGCCGCCCCACGGCGCGGTCACGAGGCACGAGCAGCATCAGCGCCCCCATGCGCGCGGGGTCCCAGGCGGCGGCCAGGACCGGCAGGGGCGGCGGGCCGGACCAGACGGCGTCGGCGTTGAGGGTGGCGATGGGCGAGGTGCGCAGCGCGGGCAGGGCGCGCTTGATCCCGCCGCCCGAGTCGAGGATCGCGGGGGCCTCAATGGACAGGTGGATGTCGGGGCTGTCGGCTAGGTGCGCCGCGATCTGGTCGGCCCGGTAATGGGCGTTGACGGCGATGCGCCCGCCGCCCGCCCGCGCGGCGGCGATGGCGTGGTCCAGCAGGGGCCGGCCGCCCACGGTCAGGAGCGGCTTCGGCCGGTCGGCGGTCAGCGCGCCCATCCGCGTGCCGAAGCCCGCGGCGAGGATCATCACGTCGGGCGTCATGCCGCGGCCTCGGCCCAGGGGCCTGTCAGGTGCAGGAGTTCGTCCACCGGCGCGCGGAGGGCCACAAGGGCCGGGTCCGCCACAGCGCGGGCGACGAGGGCGGCGGTTCGCGGCAGGAAGGCGCGGTAGCGGGGTTTGCCGTCGCGGGCGAGGCGGTGAAAGATGCCGAGGATGCGCAGGTTGCGCAGCAGCGACAGGGTGGCGAGGCGCGACGCCGCGCGGTCGAGGCCGTGGGCGGTGGCGAAGCGGGCGATCAGGTCGGCGCGCCAGGCGTCCGGCACGTCGCGGCGCGGGTCGTCGAGGAGCGAGGCGAGGTCGTAGCCGAGCGGCAAGGCCAGCGCGTCCTGGTAGTCGAGAAGGCCCACGCGCGTGGGCCCGGCGCGGTCGGGCAGCCAGACGAGGTTGTCGGCGTGGCAGTCACGGAGCGCCAGCACGGGCGGGCCGCCCGCATGGGTCGCCAGCGCCTCGGCCAGACGGGCGGGCAGGTCGGCGAGCATCGGGACCGGCGGCAGGAAGCCCAGCGTCAGGCCGATCATCGCCGCCTGCCCCTCCGCGTCGGGGCGCGCGGCCCAGCCGGGCACGGGGGCCAGCGCCAGCCGGTCCAGCGCCTCGGCCGTGGCGTCGTAGCCCGCGCGGGCCGTGGCGGGGTCGGAGACAAGCAGCCGCGCCAGCGTGGCGTCGCCGAAATCCTCCATCAGGACAAGGCCCTGCGCGGGGTCGGCCGCGATCACGGCGGGCGCGGACAGGCCCAGCGCCGCCAGATGCGCCCCCACCCGCAGGAAGGCCGCGAGGCTGTCGCGGTCGGCCGATGTGGCGACCGGCGCCTGCATCAGGATCGCCGTCTCCGCGCCACGGGCCAGCCGCAGGTAGCCGCGCGCCGAGGCGTCGCCGGGCAGCGCCGCGCGGGCGGCCCCGGCCCAGCCGGACGCGTCGAGGAGGGCCGCGACGGGGTCGGTCATCGCCCCTCCATCGCGGCGGCGACGCGGGTGGCGAGGTCGCTGCCGGGCGGCGCGACGAGCGTCAGCGCCCGGGCGTCGGGCGCGCCGGGCATGGCGGCAAGCCGCAGGCTGACGGCGCCGGCGGGCCAGTCGGGGGCGATCCGGTCGGGCCACTCCACCAGGCAGATCGCGTCCTCCATCGCGGCGTCGAGGCCCAGCTCCACCGCCTCCTGCGGGTCGGACAGGCGGTAGAGGTCGGCGTGCCAGACCTCGCCCGCCGGCGTGTCGTAGACCTGCACCAGCGTGAAGGTCGGCGAGGGCACCTCGGCCGTCTCGCCCCCCGGCCCGATCAGGGCGCGCACCAGTGCGCGGGCGAAATGGCTCTTCCCGGCGCCAAGCTGGCCCTGCAGCAGCAGCGTGTCGCCGGGGGCGAGGCGGGGCGCCAGCGCGCGGGCCAGCGCCTCGGTCGCCCCCGGGTCGGGCAGGACGGCGCGCGCGCAGGGCACCCAGCCGGGCGGCGGGGCGGCAAGCTCGGGGTCGGTCGGGAGCGGTACGGCGGTCATGGCCCGGCGGAGTGTAGCCATCCGGCGCGCCGCTGCAACGCGGGACGGCGGCCAGCTAGTCCTCGGTGGCGCGGCGGCTTCGGAACCGCGCCTGCGGTTCAGCGAAGGCGACCGCCGGCAACCCGGCCTCGTCGGGCGCGCGGAGCACCAGCGACAGGGCCCCGCCCGGCAGCGGCGTCACCGTGGCCGACAGGCGGCGGCCGGCGTTGAGGCAGACCTCGCCGGACCAGCCCGCGCGCCGGGCGGTCCCGGCGGCGGCGCGGCGCAGCGCGTCCCACAGGCCGGTCGGGCGGCAGCGCGCCTCCCAGTCGGCGATCAGGGCCGCCAGCGGGGGCGCGTCGCCGGTGCCGGCCGCGGGCAGGTCCCACAGGGCGGCGCAGGCGGCGTTGGCAAAGACCAGCCGGCCCTCGTCCGAGACCACGGCCACCGCCTCGGGCAGCGCGTCGAGCGCGGCGCGGTAGAGATCGAGGTCGCCGCGGAACCGGCGGGTCAGGGTCATCTCGGGGGTGATGTCCTCGAACATGATCGCCAGCGCGCCGTCGGGATGCGGCCGGCCGATCACGCGGAAGCTCTGGCCGGAGGGCAGGCTCCAGAGCTCCTGGTAGGTGCCGTCCTCGGCGCCCCGCTCCAGCCGCGCGATCTCGTCGCGCCAGGCGCGGTAGTTGCGCGGCTCGGGCGCCCGCTGCCGGTCGCGCAGCGCATCGAGAAAGGCGACCAGCGTGGGCCGCGACGACAGGAAGTCGGGCGGCAGGGTCGACAGGGCGACAAGGGCGGGGTTGAACAGCATCAGCTCGCGCCGCCGGTCGAACACGGCAAGCCCGATGGGCAGCTGCGCGAAGGTCTTGGACAGGGTCTGCACGAAGCTCCGCAGCGCGGTTTCGGCGGCGACGAGCCGGTCGGCCGGCAGCGCGGTGCAGAGCGCGTCGCCGCCGGGCTGGCGCAGGCCCGCCACCTCGAAGGACAGCGCGGCGTCGGCCCCGGCGGCGGGCGACGAAAGGGTGCAGCGGCGCAGGGTGCCGGCGTCGGGCAGCGGGTCGACCTGGCCGGCGAAGAGCGGAGGCGGCGGCCACGCCACGCCCCGCCCGCCGGCGCCGCCGAGGCGGTCGACCAGCGCGAAATAGGGGGCGTTGGCCCAAAGGATGCGGCCGTCGGGGCCCTGCCGCCACATCGCGGCGGGCGCCGCGTCGAGCGCGGCGCGCAGATCCTCGGCCTCGGCCCGGAGGGCGGCCAGCGCGGCGCCGTCCACCACCTCGCGGCCGGTGGCCGAGGCGGAGGGGCCGACGGTGACGATCAGGCGGTCGCCCTCGGCGCGGCCGGCGAGCGTCAGCGCGTCCTGGCCGAAGCTGCCGGACAACAGGAACGGCTCGCCCCGCCGGGCCAGCGCGGCCATGCGCGGCGCGAGGTCGGGGTTGAGCGGCCGCAGCGCCTCGATCAGCGCCTCGAAGGCCGCGCTGCGGTCGGTGCCGTCGGGCAGGAAGGCGTCGTTGGGGTCAACCGGGGACAGCAGGTAGCCCTCGCGGAACTCGTAGCGGCGCGGCGCGTCGGCAAAGACCGGGCCCGCCCCGCGCCGCCGCCCCGCGCGCGTTTCGAGACGGGCGCTGAGCGCCAGGCCCAGCGCCGCGCTGAACAGGCTGACGCCGGCGAAGAACACAACGGTGTAAAGATCCGGCATCGCGACGCACTGACCAACTGTCCCCGGAAGGCAGCTTCGTCGCGAAGTGTTAACAGTCTGTTAAGTGAACTGTTTCTTGCCGCACGGGAGGGCGTCAGATGGCGATGGGCTGGTTTTCCCCCAGCGGCCCGGTCGCCTCGCTCTCCAGTAGGCCGATGGCCTGGTGCGGCCAGATCACCTCGACGATGGCGCCCGACTTGCCGCTCTTGTCCTCGGCCGAAAGGAACGGGTCGGAGGCGTTCCAGAAGGTGACGCGCGCGCCCGACCGTTCCAGCAGGGTCTTGGCGATGAACAGGCCGAGGCCCATCCCCTCGTAGCCGGGGCGGTCGGGGCTCTGGGCGCGGGCGCGGCGGCTGAGGAACGGGTCGCCCAGCCGGCCCAGCAGGTCCTGCGGATAGCCCGGCCCGTCATCGGTGATGCGCAGCCGGATCTCGCCGTCGCCCCAGCTGCCCTCGACCCAGATCCGGGCCTGCGCGAAGTCGACAGCGTTCTGCACGAGGTTGCGCAGGCCGTGGATCACCTCGGGCTTGCGCCAGATCACCGGCTGGCCCTGCGGCTCGCCCTCGTCGCCGGCGAAGTCGTACTGCACGTCGATGCCGCGCCCGGCGTGGGGCTCGGCGGCCTCGCGCACCACCGCGCCGAAGGGGGCCGAGCGCATGTGCAGGTCGTCCTTCCCGGCCCGGCCCATCGAGCGCAGGATGTCGCGGCAGCGGTCGGCCTGGTCGCGGATCAGGCGGGCGTCCTCGGCCAGCTCGGGATGGTCCGACAGCTCCTCGACCAGCTCGGTCGACACCAGCTTGATGGTGGCGAGCGGCGTGCCCAGCTCGTGCGCGGCGGCGGCCACCACCCCGCCGAGGTCGGTCAGCTTCTGCTCACGGGCCAGCGCCATCTGGGTCGCCAGCAGGGCCTGGCTCATGGAATGGGTCTCGGAGGTGATCCGGCGGGCATAGGCCGACAGGAACACGATGCCGATGGTGATCGAGATCCAGAACCCGGCGATGAAGATGTCGGGCAGTTGCAGCACCTCGCCCCCGGCCGTGGTCAGCGGCACGTGGAACAGCGCCAAGAGCGTGATCATCGCCACCGCCAGCACGCCGAGGATGGTGGTGGATCGCACCGTCAGCGCGGTGGCCGAGATCGTCACCGGCGCGAGGATCAGCAGCGCGAAGGGGTTGTTGAGCCCGCCGGTGAGGAACAGCAGGAAACTGAGCTGCGACAGGTCGAACAGGAGCGTCAGCATCGCGTCGCGGTCGCTGAGGCGCTGGTTCTCGGGGAAGATCGTCATCGCGATCAGGTTCGAGATGACGCTGGCGCCGATGGCGAGGAAGCACAGCCCCAGCTCCACCCGCAGCCCGAGGTAGAAGGCCGCGACCACCACGGTGATGGTCTGCCCCAGGATCGCCAGCCAGCGCAGCACCAGCAGCGTGCGCAGGCGCACCCAGTCGCTGCGCGCATCCTGGCTGACGAGGTCGAGGGCCGGATCGGGGGTGGCGATGGCCATGGGGGGCTTTCTGTCACAGGGGCCGGATCGTGAATTGATAGGGCGCGGGGCTTAGGTAATCAACGCGATCGGAGGGGTCAGCCTCCGCAGGACCGACGGGAGACACAGATGATGACGCGCACCTATGCCCTCGCCTCGGCCGCGCTGATCGGCACGCTGATCCTGGGCGCCGGCGTCGCCGTCTGGCTGGGGCAGGTGCAGCGCGCCGCCTCGGACGATCCCTTCGGCCAGTGCCGGGCGAGCAACGTCGCGGGCGGCGCGGGCCAGATCGGCGGCCCCTTCACGCTGGTCAGCGAGACCGGCGAGACGGTGACCGACGCCGACGTCATCACGCAGCCGACGCTGGTCTATTTCGGCTACACCTTCTGCCCCGACGTCTGCCCGCTGGATACCGTGCGCAACGCCGAGGCGGTCGATATCCTGGCGGGCGACGGCTACGACGTGCTGCCGGTGATGATCTCGGTCGATCCCACGCGGGACACGCCCGAGGTGATGGCCGCCTTCACCGACAACGTGCACCCCGCCATGCTGGGCCTGACCGGCACGCCCGAGCAGACCGACGCCGCCGCGCGCGCCTACCGGGTGTACTACCGCATCAATCGCGAGGGCGATGATCCCTACTACCTCGTGGACCACTCGGCCTTCACCTACCTGGTGCTGCCCGGGCACGGTTTCGTGGAGTTCTTCAACCGCGAGACCCCCCCGCAGGAGATGGCCGAACGCACCGAATGTTTCCTCGACGCGGCGGGCTGACGGGCTGGACACGCGCCGGTTGCGCGACAAATTGACCGGCGAACGGGAATGCCTGTAAACAGGTTCAACCTTTGAACGACCGCAAGGAGATGCCGCATGTCGCAGGAGCGCGCCCTCAGGGACATCGGACCCGACAAGTCCCTTCTGCTCGTCGATGACGACGAGCCCTTCCTGAGGCGCCTGGAGCGGGCGATGGAAAAGCGCGGCTTCGAGGTCGAGGCCGCCCTGTCCGTCGCCGCCGGCAAGGCCATCGCCACCGCCCGCCCCCCCGCCTACGCGGTCGTCGACCTGCGGCTGGAGGACGGCAACGGCCTCGACGTGGTGGAAACCCTGCGCGCCAAGCGGCCCGACTGCCGGGTCGTCGTGCTGACCGGCTACGGCGCCATCGCCACCGCGGTCGCCGCCGTCAAGATCGGCGCGACCGACTACCTGTCGAAACCCGCCGACGCCAACGACATCACCGCCGCGCTCCTGTCCGACGGCGAGGACCTGCCGCCGCCGCCGGAAAACCCGATGTCGGCCGACCGCGTGCGGTGGGAGCATATCCAGCGCGTCTACGAGCTGTGCGACCGCAACGTGTCCGAAACCGCGCGGCGGCTGAACATGCACCGCCGGACGCTGCAGCGTATTCTCGCCAAGCGCAGCCCGCGCTAAGAGGGCCCGGCGAAGCCACCCCGAGTCGGGAGAGACCCATGACCCTGCGCGCCGTGACCGCCGTCTGCGCGGCCCTTGCCCTGTCGGCCTGCGTGACCACCCCGAGCGAGCCGGAGCCGCCCGTGCTCCAGCTCGACGCGCAGGGCATCCAGCCCAGCGTCAGCCAGCTGCGGATCGATTTCGGCCGCGCGCAGGTGGGCGTGATCGACACCGTGTCGCGCCTGCTGGGCGAGGGGCCCGCGGCGATCGAGACCAACACCGAATGCGGCGCCGGCCCCGTGACGGCCGCGTCCTGGGAGGACGGCCTGACGCTGAACTTCCAGGAGGGCGCCTTCGTCGGCTGGGTGAACACCGACCCCGACCTCGCCGTCGGCGGCGGGTTCCGCGCCGGGATGCCGCGGCTGGCGATGCCGCAGGTCAGCTTCCAGGTGACGTCGCTGGGCACCGAGTTCGCCCGCAGCGACATCTACGGCCTGCTGACCGAGGACGACGCGTCGATCCGGCTGCTCTGGGCCGGCACGACCTGCTTCTTCCGCTAGGCCGCCGCCCCGCCGCGCCCCGGGACGCTTGATCTTCCTCGGGATTCAGACAAGCTTGTCGTCGGTCGGCGGGTCGGTCGGGCCGTGTCGTGGTCGGCTGCGACGCCCTACCGGCCGGTCACCCGACCGCTGTGGCACGCATCATCCGGGAGCAGGCGTTTGGGAGTAGGGTTTGACGCGGAGCGGGCACGGTTCCTGTACAGGCTGCTGGCGCCGGCGCGGCTGACGCGGGTGGTCGACGTGGGCGCGAACCCGCTGTCGGCGCCGCCCTACGCCGCGCTGCTCAAGGCGGGGCTGTGCGAGGTCTGGGGGTTCGAGCCGCACCCCGAGGCCTATGCGAAGCTGTCCGCGTCGGCCGGTCCGCACGAGCATTACCTGCCGGTCGCGGTGGGCTCGGGGGCGGAGGTGGAGTTCCGTATCTGCGCTAGCTCGGGCATGAGTTCCAGCCTCGAGCCGAACCGCGCCACCTTCGACGCGCTGGGCCGGTTCCACGACATCGCCGAGGTCGTCGGACGCACGACCATGGCGACCTGCCGCCTGGACGACCTGGCCGAGCTGCCGGACTTCGAGCTGCTCAAGATCGACATCCAGGGCGGCGAGACCGCGGTGTTCGAGGGGGCGCAGCGGCGGCTGACGCGGGCGCTGGCAGTGATCACCGAGGCGGCCGCGATCCCGATCTACGTCGACCAGCCGCTGATCGACGCGCAGATCCTTGCGCTGCGGCCGATGGGCTTTTTCCTGCACAAGTTCAAGTCGATCAACAGCTTCTCGCTGCGCGGCCCGATGGCCGAACGGATGCACCGCCGCAAGTTCCGCAGCCAGATGGTGGACGGCGACGTCGTGTTCCTGCGCGGGTTGCTTGAGCTCGGCAAGCTGTCGACCGAGGAGCTGAAGCACATGGCGTTGCTCGCCGACGCCGTGTTCGACAGCCAGGACGTGACGGTCGCCTGCCTCGCCCAGCTGGTCGAGCGGAGCGGCCTGCCGCGGGAGGGCGTCGACGCCTACCTCGACCGGTTGCCCCATGTGACCGAGGCGGCGGGGACCGAGGGCGCGGCATGAGCGACGGCAAGAACGTCCTCCTCGTCAGTTTCGACGACTGCATCGCGTTCATGAACTACCGCTCGGCCTTCGGCGCGGTGCTGCAGACGCCGAACCTCGACCGCATCATGGCCTGTTCTTCGGTGTTCCGGTCGGCCTATTGCCAGGTGCCGCTGTGCGGCCCGTCGCGCGCCAGTTTCATGACCGGGCGGATGCCGCACCAGCTGGGCGTGCTGAGCAATGCCGACGACGTGTTCGAGCGGATCGACCCGCGGGAGATCTGGACCTATCGCCTGAAGGAGGGGGGTTATTTCTGCTCCTCGGGGGGCAAGGTCCACCACGGCTACAAGCCGCTGAAGCGGCGCATCCACAACGTGCTTTATTCCGACGCGCAGAAGCGGTTCACCGACGACATGTCGCTGCCGCCCGGGGTCGAGCGGAAACGCTACCACGGCATCCGCGGCGGCTGGGGCACCACCGACGAGAAGGACGATGCGCTGTATTACGACGCGCAGTCGTCAAGCTCGGCCATCGAGTTCCTGACCGGCTACGACGGCGCGGCGCCGTTCTATCGCGAGCTGGGCTTCTTCAGCCCGCATGGCCCGCGCTTCACGCCCGCCCGCTTCAAGGAGATGTACGACCTAGACGCCTTCCAGCCGCCCGAGAGCTGGGCCGGCGGGTTCGACGAGACCGACTACACCCGCGAGACGATGCCTTTCACCCCGTGGCTCGAAACCGGCGACATGACCGAGTGGCGCTACAACGTGCGCAACTACTTCGCCGCGCTCAGCCATGGCGATCATCACCTCGGGCTGGTGTGGGACGCGCTGCAGGAGACGGGCCACGCCAGGAACACCATCGTGGTGATCCTGTCCGATCACGGGTTCCTGCTGGGCGCGCGCCAGCGCTTCTACAAGACGACGCTGTGGGAGCAATCGGTGGGCACGCCGCTCGTCATCCACGACCCCGAGGCGCCGGTGGGGCGGGTGATCGACCAGCCCGTCGGCCTGATCGACGTGGGCCCGACGGTGCTGGATCTGCTGGGCCTGCCGCCGATGGAGGACAGCGTCGGCCGGTCGCTGCGGTCGCTGATCGCGGGCGGCACGCGGCCCGAGCGGCCCGTGGCCTCGTATCGGTTCGGCAATGCCACGATCCGCAGCGGCCCCTACCGCATCATCCGCTACGAGGACGGCAGCACGCAGCTGTTCGACCTGCGGACCGATCCCTGGACGCTGAAGGACCTGGGGCGGGATCACCCGGCCCATGCCGGCCTGCTGGCGGAGTTGCAGGGCGAAGCGGCGGCGCATGGCCTGTCGTTTCCGATCGACGCCTGAGGGGCCTGCGCGGGATGGACGACATCAGGAAGCCCCTCGCCGTGATGACGATGGTCTACGGCGACTATCCCTTCCTCAAGCGGTGGTACGACTACTACGGCGCGCAGGTCGGGCCCGAGCACCTGTATGTCTTCAGCCACGGCAACGACCCCGAGCATCGCCGGATCGCGCCTGAGGCCAACATCCTGAACGTCCCGCGCGACCCCGGCATGGTCAAGTTCGACCGCCGGCGCTGGAAGATGATGAGCCATGTCGCAAGCGGCCTGCTGGAATTCTACAGCTGGGTGATCGTCGCGGACGTGGACGAGATCGTGATCGTGGATCCGGACGTCGCGCCGGGTCTCGTGGAGCATCTGCACGACCGCTACGCCGACCCGGCCAGCGCGCCGCGCAGCGTGGCGCCCTTCGCGCTCAACATGATCCATGTGCCCGAGTTTGAGCCGCTCCCGATCGAGGAGGGCACGCCGATCCTGTCGCGGCGGCGGCACTTCCTGCCCAGCCGCGTCTACAGCAAGCCCTGCCTGGTGCGGGAGCCGGTCGTGTTCGGACCGGGCGGGCACCGCAACAACCTCGGGCGCCGGACGCTGTCGGACGCGCTGTTTCTGGTGCATCTGAAGAGCGCGGACCTCGGCTGGATGACCGAGAGGTCCGACGTGCAGGCCGAGCTGGTGTCGGCGGCGGCGCTGTCGAACCCCGACTACCAGGGCCAGCACGGCTGGACCGAGACGGTTGCGAACTATCACCGGGTCCGCAGCACCCATGCGCTCGGCCCCGAGGACGTGGCGCTACCCGCGATCCGCGCCGCGATGCTGCGCCAGAAGGAACGCTACAGGGACCAGTTCATCTGGGGTGCGGTCGAGAACAAGACGATCTACCGGATCCCGGACCGCTTCTGCGGGCTGGTGTGACGGTTGGTCGTGCGCGGCAGATGGCTTGGCACAGGAGTTTGGTGTTTTTTCCGGCGGCTTGGCGTGTGGCAAAAACAGAAAACCCGGACGTTGGTCCGGGTTTCAGGAATTTGGTTGCGGGGGCAGGATTTGAACCTGCGGCCTTCAGGTTATGAGCCTGACGAGCTACCGGGCTGCTCCACCCCGCGCCAAGTCCTCGGCGAGTTCAAAACGTGACCGAGGGTAAATGTCATCGAAAGAGAGATACATGGATGTTTCTTGCTAGGTTTGGCGGTGACCTACTCTCCCACGCCTTAAGACGCAGTACCATCGGCGCAACGGCACTTAACGGCCGGGTTCGGAATGGAGCCGGGTGTTTTGCTCGTGCTATGACCACCAAACCGAGGAAGAAACATCCGTCCAAGTCAAGCGAGTGACGCTTCTGGATCCGTTCGAGCCAAACCTGGCTTTCACTGGATCAAATCAAGCCTATCGGGCAATTAGTACCGGTCAACTGAACGCATTGCTGCGCTTACATCTCCGGCCTATCGACGTGATGGTCTTTCACGGCCCTCAGGGATACCTTGTTTTGAGGGGGGCTTCCCGCTTAGATGCCTTCAGCGGTTATCCTTTCCGTTCATAGCTACCCTGCACTGCTGCTGGCGCAACAACAGGTCCACCAGTGGAACGTTCACCCCGGTCCTCTCGTACTAGGGGCAACTCCTCTCAAGTATCCTACACCCACGGCAGATAGGGACCGAACTGTCTCACGACGTTCTAAACCCAGCTCACGTACCTCTTTAAATGGCGAACAGCCATACCCTTGGGACCTGCTCCAGCCCCAGGATGAGATGAGCCGACATCGAGGTGCCAAACGATGCCGTCGATATGGACTCTTGGGCATCATCAGCCTGTTATCCCCGGCGTACCTTTTATCCGTTGAGCGATGGCCCTCCCACTTGGGACCACCGGATCACTATGGCCGTCTTTCGACTCTGCTCGACTTGTCAGTCTCGCAGTCAGGCTGGCTTCTGCCATTGCACTCAACGAGCGATTTCCGACCGCTCTGAGCCAACCTTCGCGCGCCTCCGTTACTCTTTAGGAGGCGACCGCCCCAGTCAAACTACCCGCCACGCATGGTCCCGGACCCGGATAACGGGCCGCGGTTAGACATCAAGAATGCAAAGGGTGGTATCTCAAGGGAGGCTCCACAGAGACTGGCGTCCCTGCTTCAAAGCCTACCACCTATCCTGCACATTGCAGTCCTGATGCCAGTGCGAAGCTGTAGTAAAGGTGCACGGGGTCTTTCCGTCTAACCGCGGGAAGCCTGCATCTTGACAGGCAATTCGATTTCGCTGAGTTGATGTTGGAGACAGCGGGGAAGTCGTTACGCCATTCGTGCAGGTCGGAACTTACCCGACAAGGAATTTCGCTACCTTAGGACCGTTATAGTTACGGCCGCCGTTTACCGGGGCTTCATTTCGGAGCTTGCACCCCTCCATTTAACCTTCCGGCACC
>NZ_JAAZQQ010000003.1:0-397500 GCF_012395815.1 Roseicyclus persicicus | reverse complement strand
CCAGGTGCTGGCGCAGCGGCGTCACCGCCAGCCCCGCCACCATGAGCTGCAGCGCCAGCTCGCCGTACCGGTGCTCCAGCGCCTCGATCGGCTCCACCCCGAGGCCCCCGGTGGCCGCCAGCCAGAACAGCCAGCCGCCCCAGCCAGCCCCCACTATATAGAGCGTCCACGCCGGGACCCGGCGCAGCGCCTGATTCACGCGGGCCGTCAGGGGCGCCCGCGGCGCGATGTCGGACGGCCCCGCCATCGGGTCAGAAGAACTCCGCCAGGTCCATGCCCTCGTAAAGCGCCGCGACCTCGGCCTCGTAGCCGTTGAACATCAGCGTGTCCTGCCGCGACGCGAACAGCCCGCCGCCGATCCGCCGCTCGGTCGCCTGCGACCAGCGCGGGTGATTCACGTTGGGGTTCACGTTGGAATAGAAGCCGTACTCGTCGGGCTGCGTCGCGTTCCAAGTCGCGTGGGGCTGTTCGTCGGTCAGGGTGATCCGCACGATCGACTTGATCGACTTGAACCCGTACTTCCACGGCACCACCAGACGGATCGGCGCGCCGTTCTGGTTCGGGATCGTCTCGCCGTAGATGCCCGTGGCCATGATCGTCAGCGGATGCATCGCCTCGTCCAGCCGCAGCCCCTCGCGGTAGGGCCAGTCCAGCACCGGCAGCCGCACGCCCGGCATCTCGTCGGGCCGCAGCGCGGTCTCGAACGCGACGTAGCGCGCGCCGTCCTGCACCCCCACCCGCTCCAGCAGGTCGGCCAGCTCGAACCCGTTCCACGGAATGACCATCGACCAGGCCTCGACGCAGCGGAACCGGTAGATCCGCTCCTCGATGGTCTGGCCCGCGACGATCTCCTCGAAGGAATAGGTGCCGGGGTTGTCGACCATCCCGTCGATCACGATCTCCCACGGCGAGGTGGTCAGCGTGTGCGCGTTCCGCGCCGGGTCTTCCTTGCGGGTGCCGAACTCGTAGTAGTTGTTGTAGGTGGTGATCTCTTCCCAGCTGTTCGGCTCCAGCGCGCCCTGCGCCTGCGCGGCCCCGCCGATCAGCCCGGCCCCCAGCATCGCGCCGGCCCCCGACATGATCTGGCGCCGGTTCATGTAGAGCGCCTTGGGCGTGACGTCGTCCCAGGTGAGATCCGAGGTATAGCGGCGGGCCATGCGTGTCTCCTTCGTCGCGGCGCCATCAGCTTGCCCCGGATATGGCCCCCGGCCCAAGCGATGACATGGCTTTTCACGAAACTGTTTGCCGCCGCGGGGCCGCCGCCGGTCACGTCCTCTCACATGTTGTCACGGCCCTTTGATTGGAAACGCGGGGCCGCCGCGGCTTAGGCAGCCGCCCCTCGCCGTCAAGCCGCCCGGCGGAAATCCGCTTCGGTTGAAACGATTTTTCCCCCGGCCATCTGACGGCGGGACGAGGGCACAGCCCCTCGCACCCACAGTCATGAAGGAGACGACCCCATGCGGAAGACCATCCTTGCCCTCGCGGCCACCAGCGCCCTCTCCGCGCCCGCCTTCGCCGGCGGCCACGGCATGAACATCGTGGAAACCGCCGTCAGCGCCGGCAGCTTCACCACCCTCGTCGCCGCCGTCGAAGCGGCCGGCCTGGTCGAGACCCTGTCGGGCGAAGGCCCCTTCACCGTCTTCGCGCCGACCGATGAAGCCTTCGCCGCGCTGCCCGAGGGCACCGTCGAAAGCCTCCTCCTCCCCGAGAACCGTGACCAGCTGATCGCGATCCTCACCTACCACGTCGTCCCCGGCGCCGTGATGTCGACCGACCTGACCGACGGCATGATGGCTGCGACCGTGCAGGGCGGCGAGATCACCGTCGATCTCGACAGCGGCGTGATGATCAACGACGCGTCCGTCGTGACCGCCGACATCGAGGCGTCGAACGGCGTCATCCACGTCATCGACAAGGTCATCCTGCCGCCGATGTGATCCCGGGCCATGCCGCCGGGGGCGCCTCCCCGCCCCCGGCACCCCGGACCAGACAACGCCCCCGCGCCCCAGGCCGGGGGCGTTGTTCGTTCGCGCGCCCCCCCCCGAAACGGAAAAGGCGGGGCCACGCCCCGCCTTTCCCCTGTCTCGCCGGTCCGCGCGCGCTCAGTGCACCACGGCATCGCCCGGCTTCGGCCGGTTCGACGGCGCCACGCGGTCGCCCACGATCAGCCCGTCGACCCCGGCATGGACCTTGACCGTGCTGCCGTCGAGGATGTCGCCCGCCAGGATCGCCTCGGCCAGCTGGTCCTGCAGCGACCGCTGGATCACCCGCTTCAGCGGCCGCGCGCCGAACACCGGATCGTAGCCCTCGTCGGCCAGCCACGACATCGCCGCGTCGTCCAGCTCCAGCGTGATCTTCCGCTGCGCCAGCCGCTTCTCCAGCCGCTTGAGCTGGATCTTCACGATCCCGTCCATGTCCGCGCGGGTCAGCCGGTCAAAGACGATCATGTCGTCCAGCCGGTTCAGGAACTCGGGCCGGAAATGGGCGCGCACCGCCTCCATCACGTCGCGCTTGGCCGCGGCCGCGTCCGCCCCGTCGGGCAGCTGGCTCAGAGCCTGCGACCCGAGGTTCGAGGTCAGCACGATGATCGTCTGCTTGAAGTCGACCGTGCGCCCCTGCCCGTCTGTCAGGATGCCGTCGTCCAGCACCTGCAACAGCACGTTGAACACCTCGGGGTGCGCCTTCTCGACCTCGTCGAACAGCACCACCTGGTAGGGCCGGCGCCGCACCGCCTCGGTCAGCACCCCGCCCTCGTCATAGCCGACATAGCCGGGCGGTGCGCCGATCAGCCGGGCGACCGAGTGCTTCTCCATGAACTCGCTCATATCGATCCGCACCATCGCCTGGTCGTCGTCGAACAGGTATTCCGCCAGCGCCTTGGTCAGCTCGGTCTTGCCGACACCGGTCGGCCCGAGGAACAGGAACGACCCCAGCGGCCGGTTCTCGTCCTGCAGGCCGGCCCGCGCGCGACGCACCGCGCGGCTGACGGCGCTGACCGCCTGCATCTGGCCGATGACCCGGCGGCCCAGCTCGTCCTCCATGCGCAACAGCTTCTCGCGCTCGCCCTCCAGCATCTTGGACACCGGCACGCCGGTCCAGCGCTCGACGACGCCCGCGATCTGCTCAGGCCGCACGGCCTCCTCGACCAGCACGTCCTCGTCCTGGCTCTCGGCCGCGGCCAGCTCCTTTTCCAGCTGCGGGATCACGCCGTAGGACAGCTCGCCCGCGCGCGCGAGGTCGCCGTTCCGCTTGGCCTGCTCCAGCTCGGCGCGGGCGTGGTCCAGCCGCTCCTTCAGAGTGCGGGCCGAGTCCAGCCTGTCGCGCTCGGCCTGCCACTTGGCGGTCAGCTCGGCCGACTGCTGCTGCAGATCGCCCAGGTCCTTCTCCAGCTTCTGCAGCCGGTCCTTCGAGGCCTGGTCGTCCTCCTTCTTCAGGGCCTCGGCCTCGATCTGCATCTGCAGGATCTGCCGGTCGAGCGCGTCCAGCTCCTCGGGCTTGCTGTCCACTTCCATCCGCAGGCGGCTGGCGGCCTCGTCCACCAGGTCGATCGCCTTGTCGGGCAGGAAACGGTCGGTGATGTAGCGGTGCGACAGCGTGGCGGCCGCAACCAGCGCCGCGTCCGAGATGCGCACGCCGTGGTGCATCTCGTACTTCTCCTTGATGCCGCGCAGGATCGATACGGTGTCCTCCACCGTCGGCTCCTCCACCAGCAGCGGCTGGAACCGGCGGGCCAGCGCCGCGTCCTTCTCCACGTACTTGCGGTATTCATCCAGCGTGGTGGCGCCCACGCAGTGCAGCTCGCCGCGGGCCAGCGCCGGCTTGATCAGGTTCGCGGCGTCCATCGCCCCGTCCGTCTTGCCCGCGCCCACCAGCGTGTGCATCTCGTCGATGAACAGGATGATCTCGCCCGCCGCGGCGGTGATCTCGCCCAGAACGGCCTTCAGCCGCTCCTCGAACTCACCGCGATACTTCGCCCCCGCGATCAGCGCGCCCATGTCGAGCGCCATCAGGGTCTTGTTCCGCAGGCTCTCGGGCACGTCGCCGTTCACGATCCGCAGCGCCAAGCCCTCGGCGATGGCAGTCTTGCCGACGCCGGGCTCCCCGATCAGCACCGGGTTGTTCTTGGTCCGGCGGCTCAGCACCTGCATCGCGCGGCGGATCTCTTCATCCCTCCCGATGATCGGGTCGATCTTGCCCTCGCGCGCCGCCGCGGTCAGGTCGCGGGCGTATTTCTTCAGCGCCTCGTAGCTGTCCTCGGCCCCGGCCGAATCCGCCGTGCGGCCCTTGCGCAGATCGTTGATCGCGGCGTTCAGCGCCTGCGCGTTCACCGCGCCCGCCTCCAGCGCCTCGCGCGCCGGGCTCGTGACCACGGCCAGCGCGGTCAGGATGCGTTCGACCGCGACAAAGCTGTCGCCGGCCTTCTTGGCGATCTTCTCGGCCTCGTCCAGAACCTTGGCGGTCTGCTTGTCGATGTAGATCTGGCCCGCGTCGCCCGTCACCTTGGGCAGCTTGCGCATCGACAGCTCCAGCGCCTCGCGCACGCGCTCCGGCGCGCCGCCCGCCCGCTTGATCAGCGTCGCGGCCAGCCCCTGTTCGTCATCCATCAGGGCTTTCAGCAGGTGCTCGGGGGCCAGCTTCTGGTGGTCCTCCCGCTGGGCGATCGTCTGCGCGGCCTGCAGGAACCCGCGCGCCCGGTCCGTGAACTTCTCCAAGTTCATGTCGTCTCTCCTCTCGCAAGCGCCCGGTTCGGCCACCACCCGGCATCGCGGCATGGCGGCCCGTGGGCCTCGACCATCCATGTGGGAAGCGGCGCCTCGCCCTGCAAGTCACGGGCGAGGGAAAGCGCGGCAACATTCCCCTAGGCGGAATGTTCAGGATTTGTCACAACGGACCGCGCGGCCGCGTGTGTTCTGGTCGCGCAGGGGGGCGCCTCCCTTTGTGCCGGCGCCCCCCGACCCGATGGACAGCGGGCGCGCACCCCCCTAGGAACGGGCGACCCTCGCATCCGAAAGGCCAGCCCCATGTCCGATGACCGCCTGATCGTCGCCCTCGACGTCGCCAACGCCCTGCAGGGCCTGGACCTCGCCGCGCGGATCGGCGACGCGGTCTCGTTCTACAAGATCGGGCTGGGGATGCTGACCGGCGGCGGCCTCGCGCTCGCCAACGAGCTCAAGCAGGACCACGGCAAGCGCATCTTCCTCGACATGAAGTTCTTCGACATCGGCGCGACGGTGGAAAAGGCGGTGCGCGGGATCGCGGCCTACGACCTCGATTTCCTCACCGTTCACGGCGACCCGCAGGTGGTGCGCGCCGCGAAACAGGGCGCGGCGGGCACGGGGCTCAAGATCCTCGCCGTCACGATCCTGACCTCGAACGACCGCGCCGACCTCGACGCCAACCTGATCGTGCCGGGCAACATGGCCGACATCGTCGCCACCCGCGCGGCCCGCGCCTTCGAGGCCGGGGCCGACGGCGTCATCGCCTCGCCGCACGAGGCCGCCCTGATCCGCGCGCTGCCCGAGGCCGCGGGCCGCCTGATCGTCACGCCCGGCGTCCGCCCCGCCGGCAGCGACGCGGGTGACCAGAAGCGCATCGCCACCCCTGCCGCCGCCATCGCCGACGGCGCCGACCACATCGTCGTCGGCCGCCCTGTCTGGCAGGCGCCCGACCCGCGCGCCGCCGCGCGGGCGATCCTGGCCGAGCTGCCCTGACCCCACCCCGGCGCGATCCGTGCTATCCTCCGCGCGCCCGACGCCGGAGGATGCCATGCTGCGTGACGATGACCCCCGCCTTGATCTCCATTTCCTCGCCGTGCGGCAGGGGATCGGCCTGCTCGGCCTGATCCTGCCCGTCGCGCTCTACGCCTACGGGCAATCCGGGGCCGGGCGGATGCAGCCCTCGATCTCGGAATTCTACTACACGGCCATGGGCGACGTGTTCGTGGGCTGCCTCACCGCCATCGGGGTGTTCCTGCTGTCCTACCGCGGCTACCGGGCGCGGCCTGCGATCTTCCCTCTGGGCGACCGGGCCACCTCGATCATCGCCGGGCTGGCCGCGCTCGGGGTCGCCTTCCTGCCCGCGGGCGCCGACCCGGCCCATGCCCGCTGCCTCGCGGGGGGCACGCCCGGCGCCTGCGCCGGCGCCCTGCCCGACCCCACGCTCCTGACCGGGCTGCATTTCCTGACCGGGCCGCTGCATTTCGCCTGCGCGGCGGTGTTCTTCCTCGCGCTGGCGTGGTTCTGCCTCGTGCTGTTCCCGATGGGCGGGCGGCGGCGGCCCGACGGCGGCCCGGCCCTCAGCCTCGAACACCTGACCTACTATATTTGCGGCGGCATCCTGATCGCCGCGATCCTCGCCGCGCTGGCCTATCTCGCCCTCCCCTTCAAGGACCAGATGCGCGCGGTGAACTACATCTTCTGGGTGGAAACCGCCGGCGTCCTCGCCTTCGCCGTCGCCTGGCTGGTCAAGGGCCACGCCCTGACCCGGCCGCTCGGCTTCCGCATCGCGGGATCGGCCGAGTAATCAGTTGTCGTTGATGTCGCGGTCGAAGGTCCGCACCTGCCCCCGGTAGACGCCCGCCCAGCGCCGCAGCACCAGCCACGCCACCAGCGACACCACCGCGAAGACCAGCGCCAGCAGCGGCCAGGACCCCGCAAGCCAGACGGCCAGCGGCCCGCCCACCAGCAGCAGCAGCGCCACCACCGCCGCCCCTGCGGCAAAGCCCAGCAGGACGAAGCCCGGCAGGATCACCTCGCCGATGGCCAGCACCACCGCCGCCGCGCCCCAGACCCACCATTCGGCCCACATCAGCCGCGCCCCTTCAGCATCTGGAACGCCTTGCCGAAGGCATCCACCGCGTCGGCCGGCACGATGATCGTCTGGCTGCCCTGGCCCTTGGCGACCTGCGCGATCGCCTTCACCTGCTCCAGCGCGATGTTGTACTGCACCGCCTCGAGACCCCCGCGCGCGATGGCCTCGGCCACCACGCCGGTGGCATAGGCCTCGGCGTCGGCCTCGACCCGGCGCGCCTCGGCCTGCTGCCGCGCGGCGTAGAGCTCGGCGTCGGCCGCCAGCTCCACCGCCCGCTTCTGGCCCTCGGCCCGCGTCACCGCGGCGCGGCGCTCGCGCTCGGCGTTCAGCTGCTGCAGCATCGCGTCCCGCGTCGCCTGGTCGAGACCGACGTCGAGGATCTCGGCCCGCGTCACCTCGATGCCCCAGTCGTTCACCGCGCCCTCGACGCTTTCCTTGATCCGCGTGATCAGGCTGGCGCGGTTCGACTGCACCTCGTCCAGCTCCATCTTGCCGATCTCGGCGCGCACGATGCCGGCGACCGTGGTGGCGATGGCCGCGTCCACGTCCCGGATGCGGTAGACCGTCTTTTCCGGCTCCAGCACGCGGTAGAACACGCTGGTCTCGACCACCAGCAGCACGTTGTCGAGCGTGATGGCGTCCTGGCTGGCGGTCGGCAGCTGCCGCTCCAGGATCGACACCTTGTGCGCCACCCGGTCGAGGAAGGGCACGATGAAGTTGATCCCCGGTCCGAGCACCGACTTCAGCCGGCCGAACCGCTCCACCACGTGCTGCTCGGACTGCGGCACGATGCGGATGGCCAGGAAGATGCAGAGGATGATGAAGAGGGCGAGCAGGAGAATCACGAGATTCCCGCCCACCAGCGTGGCGATCAGGTCTTCCATCGGTACACTCGTCTGTTGGTCCTCGGGCTTCATGGCGCAAGGTATGCGGGGGGCCGGACCGCAAAGCTACACCAAAATGACGCCGCCGGGCGGGGGAATTCCCCACCCGGCCTCCCCCCTTCAGCTCCGCCGCAGCCGCGGCGCGCCGCCGTCCCTTGCCGCGACGATCTCGCCCGCGGCCTCCATCTCGTGCCGCACCGCGGTGCAGTGCCAGCCCAGCGCGCCCAGCCGCGCCAGGTCGCCCGCCGACAGCCGCGCCCGCACCGCGCCCGCCAGCTCGGCCAGCGGCAGGCCGCCCGGCCCCGCCCGGTCGACCGCGTGCAGGATGGCCTTGCGCAGCATCTCCACCTTCCACGCCGCGATCGGCGTGACGGCCCCCTCGGGGCCCCTGCAATCCACGGTCTGGTCCCGGTCCATGGGCGACTCTCCCTGGCTCCGCCCATCCTGCCACAGATGCTGCGCCTGCACAGCGCCCGCTTCCGCGCCCGCGGCAAAGCGCCTATCCTGCGCACCATGCCCGCCCTCTGCCGCGACTGCCTGCACGCCTTCGACACCGGACGCCGCTGCCCCGCCTGCGGCAGCCCGCGCCTGACGTCGCACCCCGAGCTGTGGGATCTCTCCATCGCCCACATGGATTGCGACGCCTTCTACGCCTCGGTCGAGAAACGCGACAACCCGGCCCTCCGCGACAAGCCCGTCATCATCGGGGGCGGCCGGCGCGGCGTCGTCTCCACCGCCTGCTACATCGCCCGCATCAAGGGCGTGCGCTCGGCCATGCCGATGTTCCAGGCGCTGAAACTCTGCCCCGAGGCCGTCGTCGTGAAAGGCCGGATGGACGTCTACGCCGCCGTCTCGCGCCAGATCCGCGCCATGATGCAGGACCTCACCCCCGCCATCGAGCCCCTGTCGCTCGACGAGGCCTTCCTCGACCTCTCCGGCACCGCCCGGCTGCACGGCGCGGCCCCCGCCGTCCTTCTCGCCCGCCTGGTCAAGCGGATGCAGGCCGAGCTCGGCATCACCGGCTCCATCGGCCTCAGCCACAACAAGTTCCTGGCGAAACTCGCCTCCGACCTCGACAAGCCCCGCGGCTTCTCCGTGATCGGCAAGGCCGAGACGATGGACTTCCTCCGCGACAAGCCCGTGCGCATGATCTGGGGCATCGGCGAGGCCGGGCAGGCGTCGCTCGACAAGGTCGGCATCCGCACCTTCGCCGACCTCCGCCGCTGGGACCGCGCCGACCTGCAGGCGCGCTTTGGCGCCATGGGCGACCGGCTCTGGCACCTCGCCCGCGGCGAGGACCACCGCCGCGTCTCGCCCGACCGCGCGGTCAAGTCGATCTCGACCGAGACCACCTTTTCCGACGACATCGCCGACCCCGACCTGCTGGACGGCCACATCTGGCGGCTGGCCGAAAAGGTGGCCGACCGCGCCAAGGCCAAGGGGCTGGCGGGCCGCACCGTCACCCTCAAGCTCAAGCGCGACGACTTCCGCCTCGTCACCCGCCGCCAGACCCTGCCCGACGGCACCCAGATAGCCGACCGGATCTACCGCGCCGCCCGCGCGCTCTACGACCAGGCCGACCACCCGCGCCCCTACCGCCTGATCGGCGTCGGCCTCTCCGACCTCGTCCCCGCCGACACCGCCGACCGCTCGGGCAACCTCCTCGACCCGCAGGAGGCCCGCCGCATCGCCGCCGAACGCGCCACCGACGCTATCCGCGCCCGCTTCGGCGAGGACGCGATCCTCAAGGGCCGCGCGCTGCGCTGACCCGAAAGCCCCGACCCACCGCATCTATGCTTCGGAAATACTCCGGGGGGAGTCGCCAAAGGCGACGGGGGGCTGGCCCCCCTGCACCGCCTCAGCCCAGCATCACGCCAGGCAGCAGCAGCCCCAGCCCCGCCCCAAGACCGATCAGCCCGAACAGCACGCCGGCCGCCCGCATCGGCAGCGGGCGCATCCGCAGCAGCACCGCCGCCGCGCCCAGGTTGCTGACCACCGCCACCCACAACAGACCCACCGGAAGCCGGCCGGCCGCGACATCGGCCAGACCGAAGCCGTAGCCCACCAGCAGTGCCAGGATCGCCACCCCGTAAAGCCGGAACAGCGGCCCGGCGTCAGCCACCCCCGCCACCCGGGCGAGGAGCGCCGTCGGCGCGACGAGCAGCGGCGCCGCGACACCCAGCGCCGTGACGACGATCTTCACAAGGAACAACAGGCCCAGCGGCGTGGTCATTCCGCCGCCAGCGGCACCCGCCCCGGCCGGGCCGCGATCACCCGGTCGATCACCGAGGTCAGGATCCGCTTCACCGTGTCGAAATTCGCGTTCGGCCGCACCAGCCGCTCGTTCATGTAGAGCGACCGGTCGATCTCCACCTGCACCGCGTGGCGCCCGCGCGCGGGCCTGCCGTACTGCTGCGCCACGAAGGCCCCGGCGAAGGGCGCGTTGCGCACCACCGTCAGCCCCTCCGACAGGAACCCGTCCTCCAGCGCGTCCAGCACCTCGCCCGCGGCCGAGGCGCCGAAACGGTCGCCCAGCACCACCTCCGGCCGCGGCTGGCCGGGGCGCGACACGCTGTCCAGCGCCTCGTGCGGCATCGAGTGGAAATCCAGCAGCACCGCCTCGCCGAAGGCCGCCTGCGCCTCGGCCATCAGCCCGTCCAGCGCGGCGTGGTAGGGCCGCCAGACCTGCGCGATCCGCGCCTCGGCCTCGGCCCGGGTCAGCTTGCCCCGGTAGATCGCGCGCCCGTTCGCCACGACGCGGGGAATCACCCCCAGCCCCGACGAGATCCGCGGCGTCTGCACCACGCGCCCCACCCCGTCGACCACGCCCGGGTCCATCTCCTCGGGGCTGCGGTTGAGGTCGAGCCAGGCGCGCGGGTATTCCGCCGCCAGCAGCGGCGCCCCCAGCCGCGGCGCCGCCTCGACCAGCAGGTCCATGTAGGCATCCTCCGACGACCGGATCGCGCGCTCGTCCAGCACCGTCTGGCGCAGGAAGGACGCGGGATAATGACGCCCGGAATGGGGCGACGCCACCACCACGGGCGTCAACAGCTCGTGCGGCCGGTCTAGTCGGAAGGCAGGGTGCATGCGCGCTCCGGTCGGGTCTCCTGCGCTCAGATATAGCGGCATTTCGCGCCAAGCCAAAAGCTCTTGAACCCCCATGCCAATCCTTCTATAGACCCGTCACCCAAGCGGCCGGGCGCCGGGCTCGGGCCGTGCGGCTCGTGATCCATCGTGTTGGCCTCGCGGGTCCGGGCGGTTAGCTCAGCGGTAGAGCACTACGTTGACATCGTAGGGGTCACTGGTTCGATCCCAGTACCGCCCACCATGCCACGCCTTTCGCAGAAAAGGCTGGCGCCAGATGAACCGGCCCCGCAGGGGGCCACGGGATTTCACAGGCGCATCGCCGCGCCGCGACGAAGGAGAGGACCGATGAAGGTCAAGAACTCGCTCCGCTCGCTCAAGCAGCGCCACCGCGATTGCCGCGTCGTGCGCCGCAAGGGCCGGGTCTACGTGATCAACAAGACCCAGCGCCGCTACAAGGCCCGCCAGGGCTGAACCGGCCGCACCGATCGACGTGAAAAGCCGCCCCCCGGGGCGGCTTTTTCGTTGCGCGGTCAGGCCGGGCGGCCGGGCGGCCGGGCGGGCCGCGACCCGCCCGCCCCCCCGCCTCAGTCGAAGATCCGCCCGCCGATCGCCTCGGCCAGCAGCCGCACCACCGTCAGCTGGTCCAGATACCCCGTCGCCGGGATGCCGCGGGCCTGCTGGTAGGCGCGAATCGCCTGCCGCGTGCGGACGTCGAAGACCCCGTCGACCGGCCCCGGGTCCAGCCCCATCGCCGCCAGCCGCTGCTCGACCAGTCCGCGCATCTGCGGCGCGAGGTTCAGCGCCGCCTCCCGCGCCTCGGCCTGCGCCTGCTCCTGCGGGCTCAGGCCCGATTCGAGCTCGGCGATCCGCGCGCGGGCCATCTCCACGAACAGCCCCTGCGGGTAGTCGCTCAGGTAGCGCCGGTAGGCCTCGACCGTGTCGCGCTGGCGCACCGCGTCCCAGGTCGCGCGCTCGGCGGCCTCGGCCTGGGCCCGCCGCTCGGCCTCGATCGCATCCAGCCGCGCCCGCGCGATCGCCGCGAACTGCCCCGACGGGTAGCGCTCCAGATAGGCCCGCAGACCCGCCTCGTCCGCCCCCTCGCCGATCGCCTGCCAGAACGCCCGGTCGGCCCGCGCCTCGGCCTCGGCCCGGCGCCGCGCCTCCTCCTCCAGCTCCGCGGCCCGCTGCACCGCGGCCTCGCGCAGCACGCCGATCTGCGGCCCGGTCAGGAAGCCGGTCGCCTCGAAGCCCCGCACCTCCTGCCAGGCCCGGATCGCGCCCCGCGTGCCGCGGCCGAAGATTCCGTCGATCCCCCGCGTGTCGAAGTCGAGCAGCGTCAGGTCGCGCTGGATCTGCTGCCGCGCGGCCCGGCTCAGCCCCAGCGCCGTCTCCACCGCCTCGGCGGCCACCAGCGGGTCGAAGGGCTGCGCCTCGAGCCCCGCCACGGCCGCGCGCGCCTCGGCGGCAAAGGCGCCCTCGGGATACTGCTCCAGGTAGGCGCGGTAGGCGCCCACGCTGTTCAGCTCCTGCACCGCGGCCCAAAGCGCGGCCTCCTCGGCCGACGGCGCCGCCGGCCCCGCGGGCGCCGTGTCCAGCGCCCCGAGGAAGGGCAGCGCCGGCGACAGGAAGCCGTGGCTCCGCAGGTCGCGCGACGACGCCACCGCGCCCGCCAGGTCCGCGCCGGGGCGCAGCGCCACGCCCAGCACCAGGTCGGCCAGGTCGTCGGGCGCCCCGCTCAGAACGGTCACCCCCTGCGGCGCCTCCACCGGCCCCATCCCGCGCGCAAGCCCCGGCCCGAGGTCGATCCGCCGCGGCTCCTGCCCGACCAGCACCAGCGCCCGGCCCGGCGCGCGCCCCGCGATCTCCAGCAGCACGTCCAGCGCCATGCCCTGCCCGCCCACGGTGGCCAGGTCCGGCGTGTCGGCATCGGTGCCCAGCACCCAGGTGCCGCGCTGCGACCGCACCACGTGCCCCGCCACCGCGACCAGCACGCGCTCGGTCTCGTCGGCGGCCAGCAGCGCCGAAACCCCGGCCCGCAGCGCCTCGGCCGTGCCGTTCTCGACCACGATCACGTCGAAACCCGCCTGCGACAGCGGCCGCTCCAGCGCCGCGATCTCGCCGGCATAACGCAGGGTCTGCGCCGAATCGTGGCGCGTATTCGCGATCAGGAGCGCGGTATCGGCCCAGGCCGCGGGCGCGGCCAGCACGGCAAGGGCAAGGGAAACAAGGGCACGCATGGCAAGCCTCCGGTCAGTGTCGTCTCTGCCCGCTGCCTAGCACGCCGCGCCCGGTTAACCGATAACCGGGGGTCCCGCCTCAGTCATACTTTCGTTGATCGTCGATCACCTTGCCGTCGTTGGGCAGGCTGCCGGGCGCGACGATCTCGACCCGGCCCTTCAGCTTCATCACCGCCGCCACGCTGTCGGCCAGCCGGCCGACATCGACGCCCACCGCCTCGACCTGCACGGTCATCACGTCCATCTCGCCCTCGCGGGTGGCGACGACGCGGGCGCGGGCGACCTCGGCGTGGCGGGCGACGAACTCGGCCACCTGCTCGGGGCGCACGAACATGCCCTTGATCTTGGTGGTCTGGTCGGCGCGGCCCATCCAGCCCTTGATGCGCAGGTTGGTCCGGCCGCAGGGGCTGACCCCGGGCAGCACGGCCGACAGGTCGCCGGTGGCGAAGCGGATCAGCGGGTAATCGGGGTTCAGCGTGGTCACCACCACCTCGCCCACCTCGCCCGGGGCGACCGGGTCGCCGGTGCCGGGGCGCACGATCTCCAAGATCACGCCCTCGTCCACGATCATCCCCTCCATCGCGGGGCTCTCGTAGGCGATGTTGCCGAGATCGGCGGTGGCATAGCACTGCAGGCAGGCGATGCCGCGGTCGGCGTAGTACTGGCGCAGCGAGGGGAACAGCGCCCCGCCCCCCACCGCCGCGCGGGCAAAGGCCAGCTTCACGCCCAGCTCGTCGGCCTTGTCGAGGATCACCTTCAGGTAATCCGGCGTCCCGGCATAGGCGGTGCAGCCCACGTCCTTGGCCGCCCGCACCTGCAGCTCGGTCTGGCCCACGCCGGCGGGCAGCACGGCCGCCCCCACCGCCCGCGCCCCGTTCTCGAAGATCATGCCGGCCGGCGTCAGGTGGTAGCCGAAGCAGTTCTGCACGATGTCGCCCGGCCCGATCCCCACCGCGTGCAGGAACCGGCCCATCCGCCACCAGTCGTGGCTGACGCCGCCCGGCTCGTAGATCGGCCCGGGGCTCTGGAACACGTGGGCCAGGTTCGACACCGGCAGCCCGCCGAAGGGCGGCTCGGTCTCCTGCCGCGCCACCAGCTCCGACTTGCGCAGCACGGGCAGGTCCTTCAGCTCGTCCAGCGACGCCACCGGCGGCACGCCGTTGCGCGCCAGCTGCCCCTGCAGCTGCGCCAGCTGGTCGGCGGCGCGCGCATCCGCGCTCCGGGTCTCCAGCGCGTCGTAATGTTTGAGGTTCTCGTCCAGCATCAGCTCAACCACCGCTTGCGGCGCCGGTAGCTCCGCACGTCGCGGAAGCTCTTCCGGCCCTCCTCGGACATGCCGAGGTAGAATTCCTTCACGTCCGGGTTCTCGCGCAGGTCCTTCGCCGGCCCGTCCATCACCACGCGGCCCGATTCGAGGATGTAGCCGTAATGGGCGAACCGCAGCGCCACGTTGGTGTTCTGCTCGGCCAGCAGGAAGGTCACCCCCTGCTCCTCGTTCAGCCGCTTCACGATGTCGAAGATCTGCTCCACCAGCTGCGGCGCAAGGCCCATCGACGGCTCGTCCAGCAGGATCGTCTCGGGCCGGCTCATCAGCGCCCGCCCGATCGCCGTCATCTGCTGCTCGCCGCCCGAGGTATAGCCGGCCTGGCTCGTCCGCCGCTCCTTCAGCCGCGGGAAATAGTCGTAGACCATCTCCAGGTCCGCCGCGATCGCGCCCTTCCCGTCCTTGCGGGTGTAGGCGCCGGTCATCAGGTTCTCCTCGACGGTCAGGTGCTCGAAGCAGTGCCGCCCCTCCATCACCTGGATCACGCCCCGGTCCACCAGGTCGGACGGCGTCAGCGCGGCCACCGGCTCGCCGCGGTACAGGATCGACCCCTTGGTCACCTCGCCGCGCTCGGAATGGAGCAGGTTGGAAATCGCCTTCAGCGTCGTCGTCTTGCCCGCCCCGTTGCCGCCGAGCAGCGCGGTGATGCCGCCCTTCGGCACCTTCAGCGACACGCCCTTCAGCACCAGGATCACGTGGTTGTAGATCACCTCGATGTTGTTGACCTCGAGCAGCGTCTCGACGTCCCGAAACTCGGGCGCCACGCCCTCGCCATGGGTCTCGGCAGGCTGGTCCAGCATCTTGCGGCTCTCCTCCTCGCCCGCGCCCCCCACGGGGCCCGGTCACATCGGGTTAAGGTTAACGGGCCCGGTCCGGCGCGCCCCGTCCTTCATCTTTCCGAAAATACGCAAGTCCCGGCGGCGACGGCCCGCGCCGCCGCCGGGGTTGGGTCAGGTCAGCTGTCGCCGCACTGGCTGGCGATGTTGTTCTCGGCGGCGAAGGCGGCCGAGTCCTCGTCGATCAGCGGCTGGGTCACGCTGTCGTCGGGCGCGACGAAGTCGGTGAGGGTCACCCACTGGCTGCCGTCCCACTGCTGCATGATCGCCATGCCGGTGCCGCCGTGATCCTCGCAGGTCACCGCGAACTCGGGGCCGATGCCCGGCATCCCCAGCTCTTCCATGCGCGCGTTGGTCATCACCAGCGCCTCCATCCCGTCCCGCATCATCGCGGGGGTGATGGCGGCCACGCCGTGGATCTCCTGCGCGGTGCGGATCGCCTCGGCGGCCAGCATCGCCGCGTACATGCCGCGGGTGTAGAGCACCGAGCCCACGTTGCTGCCGTCGCCGGCGGCCAGGCCCCGGCCATGGACGTACTCGCGGATCTCGTCGAACACCGGCATGTCGCCCAGGCGGTTCATGTTGAGCGAGCGGTAGCCCGCGGCGGCGGCCCCGGCCTGCGCCACGTCATGCTCGGCCCCGGCCCACCAGTTGCCGATGAAGTTCTCCATCGGGAAGCGGATGTTCACGGCCTCCTGGATGGCGACCTGGTTCATCACGCCCCAGCCCCACATGACCACGTAGTCCGGGCGCTCGCGCCGGATCTGCAGCCACTGGTTGCCCTGCTCCTGGCCGGGGTGGTCCACGGCGATCTGGGTCAGGGTGAAGCCATGCTGCGCGGCCAGCGTCTCCAGCGTGCGGATCGGCTCCCGGCCATAGGCCGAGTTGTGATACAGCAGCGTGATCGACTTGCCCTCGAGCGAGCCGCCGTTCTCCTCCAGCAGCTGGTTGATGATCACGCTCGCGGCGTCCCAGTAGTTCGCCGGGTAGTTGAACACGTGGCTGAACACGTCGCCGTTGGCGGCCGAGGTGCGCCCGTAGCCCATGGTGTGGAGCGGGATGCCGTCGGCGGTGGCGCGCGGGATCAGCTGGTAGGTGATGCCGGTCGACAGCGGCTGGTACACCAGCGAGCCCTCGGCCTTGGTCGATTCGTAGCACTCCACCCCGCGCTCGGTGTCGTAGGCGGTCTCGCAGCTGACGATGCGCACCATCTCGCCGCCGATGCCGCCGTCGCGCTGGTTCAGCAGGTTGAAGTAGTCCTGGTAGCCGTCCGAGAACGGGATGCCGCCGGCGGCATAGGCGCCGGTGCGGTAATGCAGGTCGGGGATCACCAGGTCCGCCGCGGCGGTCCCGGCGGTCAGCACGCCGGCCAGGGCCAGGGTTGCAAGTCTCTTCATCGGGGTTGTCCTCCCTAGGGTTGATCCGATTGTCTCATGCCCCGGTTCTGCTCCGGGTTTCTCGTTCTGGTGGCCCGTCAATGCGGGAAGGGCCACAATCTCAGCTTCTCCTTGGCCAGCGCCCAGAGGCGCGCCAGGCCATGCGGCTCCACGATCAGGAAGAACATGATCAGTGCGCCGACGATGACGAATTCGAAATGGGTGGCGATGGCCGAATCGAGGCCCGTGCTGTCCATCAGGTTCCGCAGCAGCACCGGCAGCAGCACCATGAAGGCCGCGCCCGCGAAGCTGCCGAAGATCGACCCCAGCCCGCCGATGATGATCATGAACAGCACCAGGAAGGATTTCTGGATGCCGTAGGCCGACCCCACCTCGACCGCGCCGAGATAGACGGTGAACAACAGCGACCCGGCGATGCCCACGTAGAAGGACGACACCGCGAAGGCCATCAGCTTGGCCCTGAGCGGGTTCACCCCGATGATCTCGGCCGCGATGTCCATGTCGCGGATCGCCATCCACTGCCGGCCCATCGACCCGCGCGTCAGGTTGCGCGCGATCCAGGCCAGCACGAAGACGAAGGCAAAGCAGAACAGGTACTTCACCCAGGCCTCCGCGTTCGGCCCCGTGACCGCCACGCCGAGCAGCGTGCGCTCGGGCGCGTTGATCTGCCCCGAGGCCGAGTAGTTGAAGAACCACGGCACCTTGTTGAACATCCACACGAGGAAGAACTGCGCCGCCAGCGTCGCCACCGCGAGGTAGAAACCCTTGATCCTGAGCGACGGCAGGCCGAAGGCCACCCCCACCATCGCGGTCATCGCCCCCGACAGGATCGTGACCGTCACCATGTCCATCCACGGAAACGCCGTCATCAGCTTGTAGGAGGTGAAGGCCCCCACCGCCATGAAGCCGCCCGTGCCCAGCGACACCTGCCCGCAATAGCCCGTCAGGATGTTCAGCCCGATCGCCGCGATGGCGTAGATCAGGAAAGGGATCAGGATCGAGTTCGCCCAGTAGTCGTTGATGAGAAAGGGGATGACCCCCAGCCCCACCAGCAGCACCACGTAGTAGCGGTAGCGGTCGAACTTGATCGGGAAGGTCTGGCTGTCGTCGGTGTAGGACGTCTTGAAATCGCCCGCCTCGCGGTAGAACACGGCTTACCCTCCCAGCATGTGCGCACGCGCGCCGGCACCGCGGGGCGCAGGCGCCCGCGATGACGTGCGGTGATCTCGATGATGTGTGCGCGCCGCGGCGGCGCTCAGCGCGCCTCGACCTTGCGCCGGCCGTACAGGCCCAGCGCCAGCCCCGCCGCGCAGAACACCGGCATGGACCAGTGCATCGGCTGCCCGCCCACCAGGCTGGCCGCCAGGAACAGCCCCGCGACCCAGAACAGCGCAAATCCGATGGTGGTCACGATGGCCCAAGTCTTGCGCATCGCCGTCGATGCGCCGCGGGCGAAATCCGGTGTGCCGATGTTCGGCTGCTGCAGGTCGTCCAGTGCCATGGGCAACGTTCCTCCGCCATGCGCGCGGGTCCGACCCTCCCCGCCGGGGCCCGCGCGGATCTGCCATACCTGTCCGCTGCCGGTCACTCTGCACCAGAGCGTGCGGCGCGTCAGCAACTTTCGCGGCCGGCCGGGCCCGGGTCCGCCCTGATTCCGCCCGAATGAAACCTTCTTCGTTAAATACGGTTGACCGGATCAAACAGACGAAGAGGCCACGCATGACCCCGGCCGACACTCCCTCCGCACAGCCGGGCCCTGCCCGCCGCGTGCTCCTGTTTCCCCTGGCCGTGCTCACGGTCGTGCTGCGGGCCCTGTTCGGCTCGATCCTCGGCATCTCCATCGCCACGCTGTTCTGCACCGCGGGGCTGGTCGTGTTCGGCGGCGTGCCCACCGACCTCGCCATCACGGTGGTGGCGCTGGGGATGAACGCCATGCTGCTCAGCCTGCTGTTCCTGGGCAGCGTGGCCAGCGGCGCGCAGTCGTGACGGGCGGAACGGCGAAGACCCTGCATCGGTTCATACCCTCTCGATGATCTTCTCGCCGAACAGGCCCTGCGGCCGGAACACGAGGAAAACCAGCGCCAGCACGTAGGCGAACCAGTTCTCGGTCGCGCCGCCGATCATCGGGCCGATGGAGAACTCGAACAGCGCCTCGCCCACCCCGATGATCAGGCCGCCCACGATGGCCCCCGGGATCGAGGTGAAGCCGCCCAGCATCAGCACCGGCAGCGCCTTGAGCGCGATCAGCGACAGGCTGAACTGCACCCCCGATTTCGAGCCCCACATGATCCCCGCCACCAGCGCCACGATGCCCGCCAGCGACCAGACCAGCACCCAGACGTAGTTCAGCTTGATGCCGACGCTCAGCGCGGCCTGGTGGTCGTCGGCCACCGCGCGCATGGCACGGCCCTGCTTGGTGTACTGGGCAAAGGCGATCAGCGCCGCCACCAGCACCGCCGCGATGATCGCGGCCGAGATGTCGAGGTTGTCGATGAAGAAGCCGTAGCCGAAGATGTCGAAGGTCGCGCTGTCGATGGCGTCGTTGATGCCCTGCGGCAGGCCCACATCCATGTTGCGGATCTCGGACCCCCACATCAGGTCGGACGTGCCTTCCAGGAAATACGCCAGCCCGATGGTGGCCATGAACAGGATGATCGGCTCCTGCCCGACAAGGTGCTTGAACACGAACCGCTGCACCGCCCAGGCAAAGGCGATCATCACCAGCGCCGTCAGCAGGATGGCCAGCAGCGCGGGCACCTCCCAGCCGAAATAGTGGATGTCGGTGCCGAAGATCTCGTTGATCAGGTGGCCGAAGGGCACGCGCCCCTGCTGGATGCCCACCAGCGTCATCGCCGCGAACAGCGCCATGACCCCCTGCGCGTAGTTGAAGATGCCCGACGCCTTGAAGATCAGCACGAAGCCGAGCGCCACGAGGGCATACATCACCCCGTTCAGGAGGCCGTTCAGTGTGACCTCCATCGCGAAAATCAGTTGGTCGGGCATGCGCGGCCTCCCTGGCTCGGCGTGTGTACGCGCGGTGTACGGGCTGTGTACGGGCGGTGACGGGCGGGATCAGTCATGGGCAACCCCAAGGTAGGCGTCGATGACCTCCTGGTTGCGGCGCACCTCGTCGGGGGTGCCGTCGCCGATCTTCTTGCCGTAGTCCATCACGACCACCCGGTCGGATAGGTCCATCACCACGCCCATGTCGTGCTCGATCAGCACGATGGTGGTGCCGTATTCGTCGTTCACGTCGAGGACGAAGCGGCTCATGTCCTCCTTCTCCTCGACGTTCATCCCGGCCATCGGTTCGTCGAGCAGCAGGATCGACGGCTCGCTCACCAGCGCGCGGGCCAGCTCCACCCGCTTCTTCAACCCGTAGGGCAGCCGGCCCACCGGCGTCTTGCGGATGTGCTGGATCTCGAGGAAGTCGATGATTTCCTCGGCTTTCTTGCGGTTCTCGACCTCTTCGCGCTGCGCCTTGCCCCACCAAAAGGCCTGGTCGAAGATGCTGGCGCTCATGTGGTTCAGGCGGCCCGTCATCACGTTGTCGAGCACCGTCATCCCCTCGAACAGCGCGATGTTCTGGAAGGTGCGGGCGATGCCCTGGCGGGCGACCTGGTAGGGCTTCATCGGCGGCCGCTTCTGGCCGCGGTAGATCACCTCGCCCTCCTGCGGGTTGTAGAAGCCCGAGATCACGTTCAGCATCGACGACTTGCCCGCGCCGTTCGGCCCGATGATCGCGCGGATCTCGCCCTCGCGGATGTCGAAGCTGATGTCCTTGATCGCCACCACGCCGCCGAACCGCAGCGTGATGTTCCGCATCTCCATCACCACGCCGCCGATCCTGCGGCCGTCCGCGGTGGTGTAGCCGTCCTGCGAGGCATCCAGCATCTACTTCGCCCTTTCCCGTGCGGCCTGCCCAGACCGGAATATCAGCGCCCCGATCAGCCCGTAGACCAGCAGCGCCACCAGCGCCCAGATCAGGCTGTCCTCCCAGACCTGCGGCATCCCGAACAACAGCGCCGCCACCCCGCAGACCCCGATCGCGCCGCCCTGCAGGGCCGCCGCGCCCGTGGCCACGTAGCGCCCCGCGACCCAGCTGGCCGCGAAGCCGAGGAGGAACAGGACGACCGCGGCGATGGTCATTCCGCAGCCACCTTGGCCGGCGCGCGCTCGGCCATCGTGGCCGCGTCGCGGATCTCCAGCGTGGCGCTGATCTTGCCCTTGCGGCCGTCCTCGTAGGTCACCTCGGTCTCGGTGTATTGCCGCGCCTTGCCGGAATAGAGCGCGTCGATCAGGTCGGCGAACTTCTCCTCGATGATCCGGCGGCGCACCTTGCGGGTCCGGGTCAGCTCGCCGTCGTCGGCGTCCAGCTCCTTGTGCAGCACGAGGAAGCGGTGGACCTGGCACCCCGACAGCATCGGGTCGGCGGCGACGCTGCGGTTCACCTCCTCGACGTGGGACTGGATCGTCTCAAGCACCTTCGGATGCCCGGCCAGTTCCTGGTACGACGCATAGGCGATGTTGTTGCGCTCGGCCCAGTTGCCCACGGCCGTCAGGTCGATGTTGATGAAGGCGGTGCAGTAGTCGCGCCCGTTCCCGAACACGACCGCCTCGAGGATGTTGGGGAAGAACTTGAGCTTGTTCTCCACGTATTTCGGCGCGAACAGGCTGCCGTCGGCCATCTTGCCCACGTCCTTGGCCCGGTCGATGATCCGCAGATGCCCGGTGTCGGGCTCGATGAAGCCCGCGTCGCCGGTGGCGACCCAGCCCTCGGCATCCTTGGTCGAGGCCGTGCTTTCGGGGTTCTTGTAATACTCCACGAACACGCCGGGGCTGCGGTAGTAGACCTCGCCGTTGTCCGCGATCCGCAGCTCCACCCCGGGCGAGGGCACGCCGACCGTGTCGGGCCGCACCTCGTGGTCGGGCTGCTGGGTGATGAACACCGACGCCTCGGTCTGGCCGTAGAGCTGTTTCAGGTTGATCCCGAGCGCGCGGTAGAAATCGAAGATCTCGGGCCCGATCGCCTCGCCGGCGGTGTAGCCCACGCGCACCCGGCTCATGCCCAGCGCGTTCTTGAGCGGCCCGATCACCATCAGGTTGCCCAGCTGGTATTTCAGCTTGTCCAGCGCACCGACCGGCTTGCCGTCCAGCAGCTTCGGCCCCACCACCTTCGCGTGGGCGAGGAAATGGTGGAACAACCGCCGCTTGATCGCGCCCGCGTCCTCCATGCGGATCATGACGCTGGTCAGCAGGTTCTCGAACACGCGCGGCGGGGCGAAGAAATAGGTCGGCCCGATCTCGCGCAGGTCCGTCATCATCGTGTCGGCCGATTCGGGGCAGTTCACGCAGAATCCGGTCCAGTAGGCCTGGCCGATGGAAAAGATGAAATCGCCCACCCAGGCCATCGGCAGGTAGGCCAGCACCTCGTCATGGGGATCCAGCCGGTCGAACTCGGACGACGCCTTGGAGGTCAGGATGATGTTGCGGTTCGACAGGACCACGCCCTTGGGCTTGCCGGTCGTGCCCGAGGTGTAGAGCATCACGCAGGTCGAGTCGAAATCCAGCTCCGCCTCGCGCGCCTTCAGCTCGGCCGCGAACCGCTCCCGCGCCGCGCGCCCCTCGGCCTGCACGTCCTTGAGCGCGTGCAGCCGCGAATGGTCGTATTTCCGCAGGCCGCGGGCGTCGAGGTAGAGGATGTGCTCGATGTGGTGCAGGGTTTCCTGCGCCTCGATCACCTTGTCGACCTGTTCCTGGTCGCCGCAGACGACGAAGCGCGCGCCGCAGTGCTCCAGCACGTAGGCCATCTCCTCGGCGACCGAATCCTGGTAGAGCGGCACCGGGATCGCGCCGACCTTCATCGCGGCCACCATCGACCAGTAGAGCGCCGGGCGGTTGCGCCCGATCACCGCGACGTAATCGCCGCGGTTCGCGCCCAGCGCCAGCAGGCCATGGGCCATGGCGTCGATTTCCTCGGCCGCCTCGGCCCAGCTCCAGTTCTGCCAGATGCCCAGCTCCTTCTCCCGGTAGGCGGGCTTGGAACCGAACTGCGCCACGTTCCGCGCCAGAAGCGCAGGCACGGATTGCGGCACACCCTGGGGCGCGTCTTTCTGGGCCAATGCTTTCCCTCCCTTCGCCGGGCTCCTCTTCCCGGCGTCCACGGCGCGCCCGTCTTGGGGCAGGCGACTCCCGCGTCGCCACCGTGACACACAATCGGTCGCGGTCAAGTTTTGCCCCAGTTTTGCGCAATCCTTACGAATTGTAACATGGACCCCGACACGCTTGACGGGTGCCGGCAAGGGGGGCAGCGATGAGGGCGGGAGGACGAGACATGCCGCAAAGGCCGGGCACCGATCACCTGACGCGCGCGGGCCTGAACCTGATCCAGCAGGCGCTGTCGATCTACGACGCCGACCTGCGGCTGGCGGTCTGCAACCGCCCCTTCCAGACCATGTTCGGCCTGCCCGAGCGGCTGGTGACGCCCGGCGCCCGATTCGAGGACACGATCCGCTACCTCGCCGAGACCGGCGAATACGGCGAGGTCGGCGACGTGGAGGGGTTCGTGCGCACCCGCGTGCACCAGGCCCGCGCCTTCGAGCCGCATTACATGGAACGCCGCCGCGCCAACGGCCGCACCATCAGCGTCGAGGGCTCGCCGCTGCCCGAGGGCGGCTGGGTCACCGTCTACACCGACATCACCGCGATCAAGCGGCAGGAGGAATTGCTGCGGGCAAGGTCCGAGGAGCTGTCGGACCAGGTGCTCGGCTACACCGAGGAACTGGCGCAGACCAACCGCGCGCTCGAGGCGACCATCGCCCAGCTGGAGGAGGCCAAGGCCGAGCTGACCGAGATGGAGGCGCGCATCCGCCTGACCACCGAGATGACGCCCGCCCACATCGCCCGCGTCGACCGCGACGGGGTCTACACCTACACCAACCGCCGCCTGTCCTCGCTCCTGCCCGGGCGGCAGAGCGACATCGTGGGCCTCAGCTTCGAGGAGGCGCTGGGCGAGCGCACCGCCACCCGCCTGCGCCCGACGCTGGCCCGGGCGCTGGCCGGCGAGGCGAGCGTGCTGGAATTCACCGAGGACGAGACCGGCCGCCGCATCCGCACCGCCTTCACCCCCGACCAGGCCGGGCCGGGGGAACCGATCACCGGCGTCTACCTCCTGTCCACCGACCTGACCGAGGAAACCCAGGCCCGCGCCGCGCTGGCCCAGACCCACAAGCGCGAACTGGCCGCCCAGCTGACCAGCGGGCTGGCGCATGACTTCGCCAACCTGCTGACGATCATCCTCGGGCTGCAGGGCCGGCTGGAACGGCTGGCGCTGCCCGCCGGCGCGCAGGAGCTGACCGGCGCGACCAAGGCCGCGGCCCGGCGCGGCGGCGACCTGCTGAACAAGATCGCCCGCATGTCCGGCCCGCGCGAGATGCGCGAGGCGCCGACGGTGCTGGCCGATTTCCTCGCCACGCTCGCGCCTCTGGCCCGCGCCGCGCTGCCGCCCGACGTGAGCCTGACGCTGGACAACCGGGTCGGCGCGCCGGCGCTGATGCTGGATGCGGGGTCGTTGCAGGACTGTCTCCTGAACCTCGTCCTCAACGCCCGCGACGCCATCGGCGCGGGACCGGGCGAGATCGCGATCCGGCTGTCCGAGGTGCAGGCGACATGGCTGGAGATCACCGTGACCGACACCGGCCCGGGCTTCACCGAAACGGCGCTGGCCCGCGCGCTCGACCCGTTCTTCACCACCAAGGGGCAGGAGGGGTCCGGCCTCGGGCTCAGCATGGTCTACGACCAGACCCGGCTGGCCGGCGGGCAGGTGCGCCTCGACAACGCGCCATCGGGGGGCGCCTGCGTCACCCTGCGCCTGCCCTTGCGACCGGCCGAGGCCGAGGCGCGCCCCCGCCTCGTCCTTCTTGTGGAAGATACCCCCGAGATCCGCGCCCATGTCCGCGACGGCCTGACCGGCCTCGGCCACCAGGTGATCGAGGCCGCCACCGCCGAGGAGGCGCTGGCGCTGGCCGAGATCCCCGGCATCGACTGGGTGCTGTCCGACATCCGCCTCGGCCCCGACGACGGGGTGGACCTTCTGGGCCGCATCGCCCGCCGCCAGCCCGGCCTGAACCTTGCCCTGATGACCTCGCTGCCCGCCACCGACCCGCTCCGCGCGCAGGGCGCGACCCGCTGGCCCGTGCTGCCCAAGCCGGTGGACGCGCCGGCGCTCCACGCCCTCCTGTCGCGCGAGGCCGCCGCATGACCGCGCCCCTTGTCGCCATCCTCGACGACGAGCCGCAGATCCGCGCGCTCCTGTCCGATACCCTGACCGAGGCCGGGTTCCGCACCGCCACCTACGGCCGCGCGACCGAGTTCGAGGCCGCGCTTGCCCGCGCCACCCCCGATGTCTGCCTCGTCGACCTCGGCCTGCCCGACCGCGACGGGCTGGCGCTGGTGCATCGGCTCGCGCTCGAATCCGGCGCCGCGATCATCATCATCTCGGGCCGCGCGCAGGTGCAGGACCGGGTGACGGGGCTGGAGCTGGGCGCCGACGACTACATCATCAAGCCCTTCGACCCCGCCGAGGTGGTGGCCCGCATCCGCGCCCGCCTGCGCCAGCCGAAGACACCCGGCCCCAGCCACGACACCGCCCGCTTCAATGGCTGGACGGCGCATTTCGACCGCTACGCGCTGGTCGCCGACGACGGCACCGAGGTCAGCTTCTCCCACGCCGAGGGCGAGGTGCTGCGCTTGTTCCTCGAGGCGCCGAAACGGCTGATCTCGCGCCAGCAGATGCAGGAAAGCCTGGGCGGCGCGGCCGGCGAAAGCTTCGACCGCGCGATGGACGTCCGCATCTCGCGGCTGCGCACCAAGCTGGGCGAGGACCCCAAGAACCCCCGCCTGATCAAGACGATCTACGGCGCGGGCTACATCTTCCTCGGCGACGTCAGCTGGGGGTGAGGCGGCGTTTTCCTGCAGGAAAACGGGACGCGAAACTGCAGGTTCGCGAGGACGGAAAACTGCAGTTTTCCGTCCCCTACCGCCGCCGCGCCTCGGCCACCAGGGTCGCCAGCTCGTCCCGCATCTCCTCCAGCTGTGCGCGGTGCCGGTTCATCGGCGTCGCCCGGATCGCCACGTCGAATTCCCCCAGCAGGGCCCCGCCCGCCTCGGCCAGCGCCGCCGCATCCGTTGCCCGGCCGAACAGCCGCCCCAGCGTCCGCCGCAAGCGGTCGCCCAGGTCCTCGCCGACGCCGGCATCGACGCCCAGCGCGAACAACATCGCGGCGACCCGTTCGGCGTGCTGGTGATGCTCCTCGCGGAACTTGTGCAGGAGCGGCCGCATCTCGCCGTCGGCCTGTGCCAGCAGACCGTCGAGCGAGGACCGCGCCGACAACAGGTGCTCCAGCAGCACCTCCAGCGCGGCGACCTGGCGGGCAGTGTCGGGGGGGCCTGTGGGGTCGGTCATGGACGCCTCGCGCTCGGGGTCTCGGGGCCCCAGTCTGACCCCGCACCCCCGCCGCGATCAAGCCATCCGTGCCACCGCCTCGGCCAGCACCCTGAGGCCGGTCACCAGGTCGTCCTCGCCCGTGTCCTCGGCGAAGTCGTGGGAAATCCCGCCGATGGACGGCACGAACAGCATCCCCACCGGCATCAGCGCGGCCAGGTTCGACGCGTCGTGCAGCGCCCCTGACGGCATCGCCCGCCAGCGCCCCGGCGCCACCGCCTCGGCCGCAGCCGACAGCGCCGCCTGCACCCCCGCGTCCATCGGCATCGGCGCGAGGTCGTGGCGCAGCCGCTCGGCCCGGATGGTGCAGCCGGTTTCGGCCGCCACATCGGCCAGCAGCGCGGTGATCGCCGCCTCCATCCGGTCGAGCCGGCCCGCGTCGATGTCCCGCCACTGGAGCGAGAACTCGGCCCGCCCCGGCACCACCGAAGACGCGCCCGGATGCAGCCGGATCTGCCCGATCGTCCAGACCGACTGCGGCGTCACGATCCCCGCCAGCCGCTCGGGCAGCCCCACGGCGACCCGCGCCGCGGCGGTGAAGGCATCGCGCCGCATCGCCATCGGCGTGGTGCCGGCGTGGTTCTGCTGCCCCTCGACCGTCACCTGCAGCTGCCTGAGGCCCACGATCCCGGTCACGACGCCCACCGCCTCGCCGGCTTCGTCCAGCACCGGCCCCTGCTCGATGTGCATCTCGAGAAACCCGCTGAACCGCGACGGATCGACGAAGCCCCCGGCCCGGCCCGAAATCGCCGCCCGCACCGCGGCGAACCCCGTCCCGTCACTGGCCACCAGCGTGTCGGCCACCTCCAGCGACAGCTTGCCCGACCAGACCGAACTCCCCGTCAGCGCGCCAAAGCGCCCTTCCTCGTCCTGGAAGCTGACCACCGACACCGGCGGCCCGCCCGCCTCGCGCACGGCGCGCGCCACTTCCAGGGCCGCGATCACGCCCAGCGCCCCGTCGAGCCAGCCACCCTCGGGCTGCGTGTCGGAGTGCGACCCGAGCAGCAGCGACCGCCCCTCCGCCAGCCCGAACAGGTTGCCCACCGGGTCGAGATGCGGCGTCAGCCCCGCCTCGGCCATCCGCGCGGCCAGCCAGTCGCGCGCGGCGAGGTCGGCCTCGGTGAAGGCGCGCCGCCGCACCCCCTTGGTGGCGGTGTCGCCGCCGATCCGGCGCAGCGCGTGCAGGTCGGCAAGGAAGCGGGCGGGGTCGACGGGCAGATTGGTCATGTCGCCTTGATACCCCGTCCCGTGCTAGGGTCCAGCCCATGGATGTGACCGCGCTTGCCTTCTACGCCGCCGTCTGCGCGCTCCTGAGCCTCGCCGCCCCGCGGCTGGGCACCCCGCTCCTGCGGCTGGGGGTCGGCGCGCTGGTCGGCATCGCGGCCGCCGCACTCCTGCCCGTCCTGCGCGCCGCCCTTGCGCTCTGAGGCCCGATCGCCCATCACCGCGCCGACACCGCGAAGGGGACACACATGGGCGAACTGGTACTCGTGCGCCACGGGCAGGCGAATTCCGCCGCGCAGGACGAAACGGGCTACGACCGCCTGTCCGACCTCGGCAAGCAGCAGGCGCGCTGGCTCGGCGACTGGCTGCGCGGCCATGACCGGCCCTTCGACCGGGTTCTGACGGGCTCGCTCCGCCGCCACCGCGAGACGCTCGCGGAAATGGGCGACATGGGCGCCGAGGCGGAAATCGACGACCGCCTGAACGAGCTCGACTACTTCAACCTCGCCCAGGCCCATGCGCGGGCAACCGGCCGGCCCGCTCCGACGCCCGAGACCTTCGTCAGCCACATCACCGACGTCATGCAGGCCTGGCACCGCGCCGAGATCCAGGGCAACGAAAGCTACGCTGCCTTCGAGGCCCGCGTCGCCGAGATGCTGACGCTCGCCGCCCGCCCCGGCCGCCGCGTACTCTGCGTCACCTCGGGCGGCGTGATCGGCATGATGGCCCGCCACCTGCTCGACCTCGACCCGGCGCGCATGGCGCATCTGCTGGTGCCGATCCGCAACGCCTCGATCCACCGCGTCATGGTGCTGCCCGAGGCGCAGATCCTGTCGGGCTTCAACGCCACCCCGCACCTCGACACCCCCGACCGCCTCCATGCCCGGACGGAGTACTGATCCCATGCCGCATCTCTGGGTCCGCGCCGAACAGCGCCCGAACGAGGAGCGCGTCGGCCTCACGCCCGACGGCGCCCGCGCCCTGATCGCCGCGGGCTTCCGCGTCACGGTGGAAGAGAGCCGCACCCGCGCCATCCCCCTGCAGGGCTACCGCGATGCCGGCGCCGAGACCGCGCCCGAGGGCAGCTGGCCCGACGCCCCCGCCGACGCCATCGTGTTCGGCCTCAAGGAACTGCCCGAGGACGGCACGCCGCTGACCCACCGCCACATCCTCTTCGGCCACGCCTACAAGGGCCAGCCGGCGGGCCGCATCCTGCTGCGCCGCTTCAAGGCCGGCGGCGGCACGCTCTACGACCTCGAATCGCTGGTGGACGAGACCGGCCGCCGGATCGCGGCCTTCGGCTACTGGGCGGGCTACGCCGGCGCCGCCGTATCGGCCCTCGCCCTTGTCGCTCAGGCGCAGGGCACGGTCTGCGGCCCGGTCGCGACCGCCCCCGACGCCCCCACGCTGGCGCGCGGCATCGCCGCCGCGCTGGACGCCCTCCCCGGCCCCCGCCCCCGCGCCCTCATCATCGGCGCCAAGGGCCGCGTCGGCACCGGCGCCACCGCCTTCTGCCACGCCGTCGGAATCGAGACGACGCTCTGGGACATGGCCGAGACGGCCCATGGCGGCCCCTTCCCCGAGGTTCTCGCCCACGAGATCTTCCTCAACTGCATCCTCGCCCTGCCCGGCGTCCCGGTCTTCGTCCCCGCCGAGGCAACCACCGCCGCCCGTGCGCTCCGCGTCATCGGCGACATCGCCTGCGACCCGACTTCGGACTTCTCGCCGGTCAAGGTCTACGACCGCACCACCGACTGGTCTGCCCCTGTCCTCCGCGTCCACGACGCGCCGCCCCTCGACGTCATGGCGATCGACAACCTGCCCTCGCTGCTGCCGGTCGAAAGCTCGCAGGACTACGCGGCCCAGCTCCTGCCGGCCCTCCTGACCCTCGACCGCCCCGACGCAGGCGTCTGGGCCCGCGCCAAGGCCGCCTTCGACCGGCACGTCGCCACGGTCTGACCGCCCGCCCATTCATCTTTCCCCAAATACGCCCTTCGGGAGCACCCTCTCCGCAGGGCGCACCGCCGGCCTGACGCCGTAGGGCGGGCCTCGGCCCGCCACCCCCTCACCCCAAGGCCACCGCCCGCATCGCCTCGTAGACCGGCAGCGCGGCGTCCAGCAGCGCCCGCCGCCCGGGCGGCACCTCGGGCACCGGCCCCTCGGGCCCGGCGAACCCGGTCGACCGGTGCACCGCGTTGTACCAGTGCGGCGCCCACGACCCATCGAAGGGCTTCGGCCCCGCCTCCCACTGCAACATGGCGTCCGAATACGGCAGCCCGATCTCGGCGCAGAGGCGCCCCAGCATCCGCGCCGGGTCGGCCCGGATGTCTGCCGAATCCACCACCGGCCCCGGCAGCAGCTCCCAGAGCCGCGCCTGCTGCGGAAAGCCGATGTCCTCCAGCGTCATCTCGCCCCGCTTCTCGGCGTAGCTGGCGATCACCCGCGCCGGGTGGCGGATCAGGTGGACGTTCACGCACACCCCGGCCCAGCCCAGCGGGAAGCCCTCCACCATGTGGTGCGCCATGTGCTTCTGGTACCAGTGCAGCCGCGCGCCCGGCACCGGCCCGGCGCAGGCGGCGGCGACCTGTCCGGGGTCGGTCTCGCCCGCGGCCAGGATCTCGGCCCGCATCGGGTGGTCGGCCCCCGTCGCGGCGAGGTAGGCGGCGTAGAAGGGCTCGTCCGACGCCGCGCAGTCGCCCCGCGCGGCGAAGGCGTACATCATCGCCGTCGACAGGTTCCGCGGCCCCGACCACATCGCGATCCTCATGCTGGCGTCCCTCCTGCCCGGCGTGCCGCATAGGAACAGCGCCCCGTCGGCGACCGCAAGGGGTCACGCCTGCGTGACCTCACGCAGCCGTGGCTTGGCAGGCGCCGGGCGATGCCGGACCCTCGCCACAGCCCAGAGACAGGAGGCCCGCCCATGCCCCGCACGCCCCGCTCCGCCGCCGCCAAGGCCGTGGCGCTCGCCCTCGCCATCCTGGCCGGCCTCGCCGCCCAGACCGGCCGCGCGCAGGCGCAGGACATCCGCACCGCGGTGCTGGCCGGCGGCTGCTTCTGGTGCGTCGAGGCCGATTTCGAGCGGGTCGAGGGCGTGATCGACGTGGTCTCGGGCTTCGCGGGCGGCACGGTGGCGAACCCGTCCTACCGCGACGTGGTGCGCGGCGGCACCGGGCATCTCGAGGTGGTGCAGATCACCTACGACGCCCAGCGCCTGCCCTACGCGCGGCTCCTGCACCTGTTCCTGCGCTCGGTCGATCCCACCGACGCCGGCGGCCAGTTCTGCGACCGCGGCCCGAGCTACGCCACCGCCATCTTCGTCACGACCCCCGAGGAACGCCGCATCGCCGAGGCCGCGCTGGCCGAGGCGCAGGCCACCCTCGGCCAGCCCGTCGTCACGCCGGTCCGCGACGCCGCACCCTTCTACCCGGCCGAGATCTACCACCAGGATTACCACCGCTCGGACGAGGTGATCCTGACCCGCTTCGGCCCGCGGCGGAAATCGGTTGCCTACGGGCTCTACCGCGCGGCCTGCGGCCGCGATGCGCGGGTGGCCGAGCTCTGGGGCGACGCGGCCCCCTTCGCCGGGCACGGCGGCTGAGGCTTGGCGCGCGCGGCCGGGCGGGGCACACTCGGGCGCATCACGCTGCGGGAGGGCAGGACATGGAAGGCTTCGGGCTGATCGGAAGCGTCATCATCGGCGCGCTGGCCGGATGGATCGCGGAAAAGATGATGGGCGCGCGGCACGGGCTCCTGCTGAACATCGTGCTCGGCATCGTCGGCGCGCTGGTCGGCAATTTCCTGGCGCAGGCGCTGCTGCAGACCACCTTTCCGGGGATCGTCGGGCAGCTGGCCACGGGCGCCGTGGGCGCCTGCCTGCTGATCGCGCTGGGGCGCGGCCTCAGGCGATAGGCCCCGCCCACCCTTTGGGGCGGACGGGGCACAGGCCTGGTCTCAGGATTTCAGGGCGCAGGTATTGATCCCGAGCAGGCTGTAGAGCGGGCAGACGCCCACGAGGCCGGTCAGCAGCGGCACGAGGCCGACCCAGCCCCAGGCCGTCTGCGGGCCGATGAACACGAGCGAGATGAGGACGAGACCGGCGATGATGCGCAGCGCGCGGTCGAGAGTGCCTTCGTTGCGGGACATGGGACCGTCTCCTTTTGGCTGTCCGATGGGGAACACCCTACAGCCCGCGCCCGAGTCGCCACGGTGACCTTGTCACCGCGTATCTGCGGCAATCCGTTCCAGCCCCGTGCGGTCGGCGATGCGCACGCCGCCCTTTTCCTGCACCGCGACGCCGGCGCGGGCGAACTCGGCCAGCCGCCGGGTGACCACCGCCCGCCCCGAGGCCGTCTCGGCCGCCAGCGCCGCGTGGGTCGCCGCCACGAAGCCCGCGTCATCGGCCAGCCGCAGCAGCACCCGCGCCAGCCGCGCGTCGAAGCCGGTCAGCGCCACCTCCTCGACCAGCCGCTGGTACTCGGCGAACCGCTGGGCCACCCCCTCGAACACCTTGCCGCGGAACGCATCGTCCGTGGCCAGCCGGGCGCGGAACTCGCCCGCGGGGATCATCTCGCCCGCCACGTCCTCCTCCACCACGCCCTCGGCGCTGTAGTGCTCCCCCTCGACAAGGCAGGTGAAGGTCTGCAGGCAGACCGTGCCGGCCGAGACGCGGTAGAGCACCACCTCGCGCCCGTTCGCGGCGGTCAGGCTGACGCGGATCGTGCCGCGGTCGAGCACCAGGAACCCCGGGCAGGCCGATCCGGGCTGGAACAGCACGTCGCCCGCGCGGGCGGCGAAGCGGCGGATCATGGCGGCCCTCCGGTCGTGAACCCGGTCAACTTCCCAAGCGCCGCCGCCCCGGTCAACCGGGATTGACGCCCGCCCCGTTCCGGCGCAGGGATCGCCCATGACCGACGCCCCGAAACCCCGCCGCCCGCAGCACGTCTACACCCTCGTCGTCGAGGTCGGCCGCAAGGCCGGCGACGGGCTGCCGGACAAGGCGACCGGCGCAGCGCTGCTGTGCTACGCCTCGGGCGTCGACGAGGCCGAGGCGGTGCGCGAGACCGTGGCGATCCTCAAGCAGGCCGACCTTGCGCCGCTCGACGTGACCGGCCACGGCACCCGCGCCGAGCGCGAGGCCGCCGGCGAGGAGATCGACCCCGAGGAGGCCGCGCTGATGGACCGCGCGGCGGCCGAGAACGCCGTGATCGTCGCCCAGATGACGCCCTTCTACGACTGACGGACTCTAGCCCGCCGCCCGCCGCCCCCGGGCCGAGGCCGCCACCAGCGCCTGCGCGGCGGCACGGTCCAGCACCGGCAGGCAGGGCTGGCGGTCGGCGTCGGACAGGTTGCGCGGCGGGCCGGCATCCTCGGCGGCGACCACATCGGACAACAGTGCCGTCTCAACCCCGCAGCGGTCGATGGTCACGCAGGCGGGATCGTCGAGCATCAGGTGATGGACCACGCGCACCGGCGCGTTGCGGTCGGGGTGGGCCCCCGGGCTGCCGGTCAGGTCGCCGGCGCGGACCAGCACCTTCTCATGCCCGAACAGGTACTCGACCGCCGGGCCGCTGCGCAGGATCCGGGTCTCGGGGGTGACGCAGATGTCCTGCGCCAGCCCGAAATAGGGCGCCCGCAGGCGCACCGGGGCAAGCCGCCCAAGGCAGAGCCGCGGACGCCGCGCCACCCAGCGCAGCGGCAGCCGCTCGCCGGTGACCGTCCTGAGCACCATGCCGGGCTCCAGCGCCTCGACGGGCCGCATCCCCTGCGACGTGGGCAGCATCGCGCCGGTGGCCAGCGCGGGCAGATCGGTCGGCGCGAGGCCGAACTCGGCCACCGCGGCCACATGGCAGACCGACAGGAACCCCGCCTCGCGCGGCAACGCCTCGTCCAGCCGCGCCGCGCGCGCCAGCCCGGCCCGCAGCCGGTGGCGCAAGGGGCGGTCGTGGTTGATGAAATCCGCGATGTCGCCGCGCCCGCGCGCGCAGGCCCGGTAGCGCAGCGTCACCGTCTCGCCGGGCCGGGCGGTGCCCGGGGGGGTGACAAGGTCGATCTCGCCATGCACCAGCCTCAGCGCCCCGTCCGGCAGCGCATAGAGCCCGATCGCCCGCGACGCCTCGGCCGCGCCCTGCCACAGCCGCAGCGGCACGCGCCTTGGCAGGGGCGGCAGGGTAAACTCGAGGCACAGGGTCAGCTCGGGGCGCGGCAGGGCATCGACGGGGCGCAGGGGGGCGACCAGCACCCCGGCGCGCCAGATGGCGCACCACCGGCCCTCGACCGCGGCGTCGGCTGCGCCCTGCGCCGCCCAGCTCACGGGGTCGCCTCCGCCGTGACGCGGCCGATATGCCGAAGCGCGCTTGTCCCGCTCGGTCCCATGATCCTGTCCTGCCCGGATGCGGCCTGCGCCGCGGCCTGCCTCGGCCTTTGTTGTCCTTGAGGAAACAATATCAGCCTCCCGCCGCAGGCATAGCACGGCCACGGCCCCGCGGGCCGGGCCGCCCCCCATTGTGCCTTCCCGGTCACAGCGCTACCCAAGGCCCCACCGCCGCAGGAGCCGCCCCGATGCCCACCGATCCCGCCCGCCTCACCGCCGATCTCGTCCGCTGCGCCTCGGTCACGCCCGAGGAAGGCGGCGCGCTGCAGCTGCTGCAGGCGATGCTGGAGACCGCGGGCTTCGCCTGCACCCGGGTCGACCGCAACGGCACCCCCAACCTCTTCGGCCGCTGGGGCGCGAGGGGCGCGGCGAAAAGCTTCGGCTTCAACGGGCACACCGACGTGGTGCCGGTGGGCGACGCGGCCGCCTGGACCCACCCGCCCTTCTCGGCCCACGCGGAGGACGGCTGGCTCTACGGCCGGGGCGCGACCGACATGAAATCTGGTGTCGCGGCCTTCGTCGCCGCCGCCATCGACCACGTGACCGACACGCCGCCCGACGGTGCGATCCTGATCGCCATAACCGGCGACGAGGAAGGGCCCGGACAGGACGGCACCATCGCCATCCTCGACTGGATGGCGACCGCGGGCGAGCGGATGGACCTCTGCATCGTCGGCGAGCCGACCAGCGTGGAGACCATCGGCGACATGGTCAAGATCGGCCGCCGCGGCTCGATGACCGCCCGCTTCGAGGTGATCGGCAAGCAGGGCCATTCCGCCTATCTGCACAAGGCGCTGAACCCGATGCCGGCGGTCGCGCTGCTGGCGCACCGCCTGTCGACCCACGTGCTGGACGAGGGCACCGACCACTTCGACCCCTCGACCCTGTCGGTGACCACCATCGACACCGGCAACCCGGCGTCGAACGTCATCCCCGCCCGCACCCGGATGACCGTGAACCTGCGCTTCAACGACCTGCACACCGGCGCGTCGCTGACCGACTGGCTCCGCGCCGAGGCCGACCGCGTCGCCGCCGAGACCGGCACCCGGATCGAGATGACGGCGCAGGTGTCGGGCGAGGCCTTCCTGACGCCGCCCGGCGCCCTCAGCGACCTCGTCACCCGCGCGATCGGGCAGGAGACGAACCAGTCCCCCGTCCTCTCCACCACCGGCGGCACCTCGGACGCGCGCTTCGTCAAGGACCACTGCCCGGTGGTCGAATTCGGCCTCGTCGGCCACCGCATGCACGAGGTGGACGAGCGCGTCTGGCTGCAGGACATCCACGACCTGAAGCGCATCTATGCCCGGATGCTGCGCGCCTATTTCGACCAGGACGGTTAACCCCGCATCAAGGTTAACGCGCGCCCTCCCCATCTTTGCTTTCCAAATACTCCCGCCGGAGGCTCCCGCAGCCGCAACCGGCGCACCGCCCGCCAATTCCCGCATGACGCCCCCGGCGGGCCATGCTACGCCAGCCGCATGGCCCAGCTCCCCACCAAAGACCAGATCCTCGCCTGGATCGCCGAGCACCCCCACGCGACCGCCAAGCGCGACATCGCCAAGGCCTTCGGCATCAAGGGCGCCGCCCGGATAGACCTCAAGCGCCTCCTCAAGGAGCTGGAGGAGGAGGGCCACCTCGAGAAACGCCACCGCACCTACCGCGACCCCGACCGCCTGCCGCCCGTCTCGGTCCTGCAGGTCCTGCCCGCCGACAGCCTCGGCGACCTCTTCGCCCGCCCGCTCGAATGGCAGGGCGAGGGGCCGGAGCCGAAGATCCTCCTGTCGCTCCGCGCCACCGACCCCGCCGTGGGCGAGGGCGACCGCATCCTCGCACGGATGCAGGAGGTCGAGGGCGAGGATCACCACTACGTCGCCCGCCTGATCCGCCGCATCGGCACCAACCCGCAGAAGGTCATGGGCATCTTCCGCAAGGGCGCCGAGGGCGGCCGCATCGTCCCCATCGCCAAGGGCGCCGACCGCGACTGGACGGTGCGCCCCGGCGACACCCACGGCGCGAAGGACGGCGAACTGGTCGAGGCCGAACAGATCGGCCCCAAGGGCCGCATGGGCCTGCCGCGGGCGCGCGTCATCACCCGCCTCGGCGACCCCGGCGCGCCGCGCGCCGTCAGCCTCATCGCCATCGCCGAGCACGGCATCCCCGACGCCTTCCCCGACGCCGCCATCGCCGAGGCCGACGCCGCGAAACCCGCCGGCCTGACGGGGCGCGAGGACCTGCGCGACCACCCGCTCGTCACCATCGACCCCGCCGACGCCCGCGACCGCGACGACGCCGTCCTCGCCCACCCCGACGACGACCCCAGGAACCCCGGCGGCCACGTCATCTGGGTCGCCATCGCCGATGTCGCCCATTACGTGCACCCCGGCTCCGCCCTCGACCGCGAGGCGCGCAAGCGCGGCAATTCCACCTATTTCCCCGACCGCGTGGTGCCGATGCTGCCCGACCGGCTGTCGGGCGACCTGTGCTCGCTCCACGAGGGCGTGCCGCGCGCCTGCCTCGCCGTGCGCATGGTGATCGACGCCGACGGCAACAAGCGGTCGCACCGCTTCGTCCGCGGCCTCATGCGCTCCGTCGCCTCGCTGGCCTACGAAGAGGTGCAGGCCGCCCAGGACGGGCAGCCGAACGACAAGACCAAACCGCTGGTCGCCGATGTCATCGCGCCGCTGTTCGCCGCCTACGAGGCGCTGAAATCCGCCCGCACGCGCCGCCAGCCCCTCGACCTCGACCTGCCCGAGCGGCGGATCGAGCTGTCCGAGGAGGGCGAGGTGCTGTCGGTCGGCTTCAAGGACCGGCTCGAGGCCCACCGGCTGATCGAGGATTTCATGGTGCTGGCGAACGTCGCCGCCGCCGAGGAACTGATCGCCCGCCGCACCCCGCTCCTGTTCCGTGTCCACGAGGAACCGAGCCCCGAGAAGCTCGACTCGCTCCGCGAAACGGCCGCCGCCTCGGGCTTTACCCTCGCCAAGGGGCAGGTCCTGCACACGAGCCAGCTGAACCGCCTGCTCGCCCAGGCCGAGGGGACCGAGTTCGACGAGCTGATCAACATGACCACGCTGCGGTCGATGCAGCAGGCCTACTACTTCCCGCAGAACTTCGGCCATTTCGGCCTCGCGCTCAGGGCCTACGCCCATTTCACCTCGCCGATCCGCCGCTATTCCGACCTCGTCGTCCACCGGGCGCTGATCTCGGCCCACGGCTGGGGCCGCGACGGCCTCTCCCCCGACGAGATCGACCGGCTGGAGGAAACCGCGAAACACATCTCCGACACCGAGCGCCGGTCGATGGCCGCCGAACGCGACACCGCCGACCGCTACCTCGCCGCCTACCTGTCCGACCGCGTGGGCAGCACCTTCACCGGCCGCATCTCGGGCATCGCCCGCTTCGGCGCCTTCGTGAAGCTCGACGAGACCGGCGCCGACGGCCTCCTGCCGATGCGCGCCATCGGCGCCGAGTATTTCCACTTCGACGCCGACAGCCAGACGCTGATGGGCTCCGAAAGCGGCCTGACCATCGGCATCGGCGACAAGGTGACGGTCAAGCTGGCCGAGGCGATGCCGGTCACCGGCGGCCTCGTCCTCGACCTGGTCGAGGTCGAGGGGCGGCAGTCGCCCGTTCGCCGCGGGCGCGGCAAGCCGGGCGGCGCGATGCGGCGCAAGGCCGGCCAGGCGGCGGCCAGGCGTGCCAGCCTGCGCAAGAAAGCGCCGGCGCGGCGGGGCGGGCGGTAACGGAGTTTCAAGACTTCGCTGCGCAGGCTATGTCTTGGGCAGGCGGATTGATCAGCCAGACTGCCCAATCGCGCCTTTTCCGCTATACTGTTTTGCAATCGAGCACAGCCGGACAGCCAGACACCAAGATGCGCCGCGCCCTGACCGTTTTCCTTGCCGGGTTCCTCGCCTTTGCGCTGCCCGCGCTGGCCTTGCCGCCCGCCACCTCGCTCCGGCCCGAGATGCGGCCGGGTGCTGCGCCGGTGCGCAGCGCGCCCGCCGTCGTGCCCGCCGCCGTCACGGTCTCCAGCCAGGCAACGCCGCTGGCCGTCACCCGCTCGCTCCGACCGCTCCTGCGCGGCGCGGAGCGGCCCGTCGCCACGGCCGCGGCCGTGGCGGCCCCGGTTCAGGCCCCGGTCACCGATGCCGGGTTCGCGACCTGGCTCGACGGCTTCCGCGCCCGCGCCCGCACGCAGGGCATAAGCGACGCCACCCTGACCCGGGCCTTTTCCGGCGTGCAGGTCCAGGCCCGCGTCCTCGAGCGCGACCGCAACCAGGCCGAGTTCTCCCGCGCGCTGTGGGACTATCTCGACAGCGCCGTCTCGGCCACGCGGGTCGCCAACGGCCGCGATGCGCTGGCCCGGCACCGCGACGCGCTCGCCCGGATCGAACGCCGCTACGGTGTCGAGGCCGAGGTGGTGGTCGCCGTCTGGGGCCTCGAATCGGCCTACGGGGCGATGCGCGGGGACACCGACATCATCGCCGCCATGGCGACGCTGGCCTACGACGGGCGCCGGCGGGACTTCTTCGAGGAACAGCTGATCGCCGCCCTCCGCATCCTGCAGGCGGGCGACGTCGCGCCGCGGCAGATGACCGGCTCCTGGGCGGGCGCCATGGGCCACACCCAGTTCATGCCCACCTCCTACCTGCAGCTCGCCGTCGATTTCGACGGCGACGGGCGGCGTGACATCTGGTCGGACGATCCCATCGACGCGCTTGCCTCGACCGCCAACTACCTCCGCCACCACGGCTGGACCACCGGCCAGCCCTGGGGGATGGAGGTGCGCCTGCCCGAGGGCTTCGACTACGGCCTGACCGGCGAGCGGGTGAAGCGGAGCGCCGCCTTCTGGAACGACCGCGGCGTGCGGCTGGCCGACGGCGGCCGCATCCCCGACCATGGCGAGGCGTCGATCCTGCTGCCGGCCGGTCACAGCGGGGTCGCGCTGGTGATCTTCGACAATTTCCACGTGATCGAGCGCTACAACCCCGCCGACGCCTATGTCATCGCGGTGGGCCACCTGTCCGACCGCATCGCCGGCGGCGACCCGTTCCGGGCCAGCTGGCCGCGCGAGGACCGCGCGCTGAGCTTCGCCGAGAGGCAGGAGTTGCAGCGCCGGCTGGTGCAGGCGGGGTTCCACCGTCACAACGTCGACGGGATCGTCGGCCCCGAGACCATCGACTCGGTCCGCCGCTTCCAGGCCTCGATCGGCTGGGTGCCCGACGGCTACGCCTCGCTCCGCGTCCTGCAACGCCTGCGCGGCTCGTAGGGCGGGCACGGCCCGCCACCACCGCCGCGACGATGGACCCGACGACCGGTCAACGCGCCTCCGCGACACCGCGGAGACGCCCGGACCCTCAGTCGCGCAGGAGCTCGTTGATCGAGGTCTTGGACCGGGTCTTCTCGTCCACGCGCTTCACGATGACGGCGCAATACAGGTTGATCCCGTTCTTCGACGGCATCGACCCCGCGACCACGACCGACCCCGCCGGCACCTCGCCGTACATCACCGCGCCGGTCTCCCGGTCCACGATCTTGGTCGACTGGCCGATGAAGACGCCCATGCCCAGCACCGAGCCCTCGCGGACGATGACACCCTCCACGACCTCGGACCGCGCGCCGATGAAGCAGTTGTCCTCGATGATCGTCGGCCCCGCCTGCATCGGCTCCAGCACGCCGCCGATGCCCACGCCGCCCGACAGGTGCACGTTCTTGCCGATCTGCGCGCAGGAGCCCACCGTCGCCCAGGTGTCCACCATCGTGCCCTCGTCGACATAGGCGCCGAGGTTCACGAAGGACGGCATCAGCACCACGCCCTTGGCGATATGCGCCGAGCGCCGGACCACGCAGTTCGGCACCGCGCGGAACCCCGCGGCCTTCCACTGCGCCTCGCCCCAATGGGCGAACTTCGAATCCACCTTGTCCCACCAGGTGCCGCCCTGCGGCCCGCCGGTCTGCACGCCCATGTCCTGGATGCGGAAGCCCAGCAGCACCGCCTTCTTGGCCCACTGGTTGACGTGCCAGCGCCCGTCCGCCTGCCGCTCGGCCACGCGCAGCTGCCCCTGGTCGAGCGCGTGCAGCGTCGCCTCGATGGCGTCGCGGGCCTCGCCCTTGGTGTGCGGGGTGATGGTGTCGCGCGCCTCCCAGGCGGCTTCGATGGCGGTCTCGAGATGAGTGATCGACATGGGTTCCCCTCCGGCGTCCTGCGGTTCCGGGCGGTCATAGCCGGCGCGCCCCCCGCTGGCAATCCGGCCCCGGCCTTCGCGCCGAACCGGCGGCGGCGGACTCACTGCAGGGTCAGCGGCGCGCGCCCGATGACCGTGTAGAGGCCGCCACCCGCGCTGACGACGTAGCGCAGTTCCCAATCGCCGGGCGCGGCGGGCGCGGTGATGGTGGCCGAGCCCGAGGCCGGGATGCCGACATAGCCGCCGGAATAGTCCTGGTCGCCGGCGGCCGCAGGCGCGATGTAGAGGTAATCGCCGGGCGTCCGGGGCGTGCCGTCGAGCGCGACGGTCAGGACACTGCCCGCCGGCGCCGTCATCGGCTGCAGCGTGGCGGTCGGGCGGGCCGCGGGATCGGCCGGGGCCACGGTGACCGGCACCGCGAGCAGGATCGCGCTGTCGCTGCCGCGGATGTAGCGCAGCTCGTAGGCGCCGGGCTCGGGCGGGGCGGGGAAGCGGGCGGGGCTCCCGGACGAGACGTAGGACCAGGCACCGGCCACCCAGGCCGACCCGGCCGATCCGGGGCTGGCGATGCCGACCCAGTCCTGCGCCCCGAGCGGACCGGTGAAGGACAGCTCGACCGGCTGCCCGGCGACGGGATCGGCCGCGAGGGTCACGCTGACCTCGGCTGGAACGGCGGCCGGGGCGGGGGCGGCAACCGGGGCCGCCGCGGCCTGAGCCTGGGCCGCGCAGGTCGCCGCCGCGCCGTCGATGGCGGCCCGCGAGCCGCGCAGGCCGAAACTCGCCTCGGCGGTCGCGCCCGAGACGGTCCATGTCAGCGTCAGCCGCGACCCGGCGCGCAGCGGGTCGAGCGCGGCGGAGGGGATCGCCATCGTCCCGTCGCCCTCGGCCACGGTCGGAAAGACCTGTCCGTCGATCCCCAGCACCACCGCGCCGACGCCCGCCGCTTCGGGCACGATCAGCCGCCACGCATCGGCGATGCAGGCGAGCCGCGCGCCCGCGACGGGCACGCCCGCGGACGCAGCCGGAAGCGCGACCACCCCGCCGCCGGTTTCCGTCCAGGTCTGGGCAGAGAGCGCGGGGGCGATCAGGCAGGCGAGAAGGGCGGGGACGAGGCGTGTGCAACGCATGGGAATTCCCTCGGCACAAGGACAGGCACGGGTATCCGGTGTCGTCGCGCATAGCGCCGGGCGCCGCCCCGGTCGCGAAGGTCCGCGACAGGGGCATGTCGCAAGCGACGTGATTGGACATCGCGCGGCATTCCTGTCACCAAGCCCGGGACCAAAGCAGGAAGCCCTCCGCCATGAAGGACGAACGCAAACCGTTCCGCGACGCGCATCAGGACACCGAATTCGCACGCCACCTGCCCGACACGCCGCAGGCGCGCTCCCCGGCCTATCGCCTCGCCTTCGCCGACCCCGAGTTTCTCCTGCGCGACGAGCTGCGCCCGGTGCGCCTGCAGCTGGAGCTCCTGAAGCCCACGCTGGAGCTCGACGCCCGCGGCATCCGCTCCACCGTCGTCCTGTTCGGCGGCGCGCGCATCCCCAGCCCCGAGGCGAAGGACAAGGCCCGCAGCCCCGCGCTGGCCGGGATGAGCCGCTACTACGACGAGGCCCGCCGCTTCGCCCGCGCCATCACCGAGCGCTCGGTCGCCACCAACTGCACCGAGAACGTCATCGTCACCGGCGGCGGCCCGGGCGTGATGGAGGCCGGCAACCGCGGCGCCGCCGAGGCGGGCGGCTGTTCCATCGGCCTCAACATCGTGCTGCCCCACGAGCAGGTGCCGAACGGCTACGTCACGCCCGAGCTCTGCTTCAACTTCCACTACTTCGGCATCCGCAAGATGCATTTCCTGTTGCGCGCCAAGGCCATCGCCGTGTTCCCCGGCGGCTTCGGCACGCTGGACGAGCTGTTCGAGAGCATCACGCTGATCCAGACCGGCCGCATGGAGCAGGTGCCCCTCCTGCTGTTCGGCGAGGAGTTCTGGCGCCGCATCGTGAACTGGGAGGCGCTGGCCGAGGCCGGCACCATCGCCCGCGAGGACCTTGACCTGTTCCGCTTCGTCGAGACGGCCGAGGACGCGCTCGCCGTGATCGACGGCTGGACCTACACGGGCAAGCGCGGCGACATCCCCGGGCGCTAGTCCGGCAACGCGTATTCCACGATCTCGGACGGCAGGAGCGGGCTGAAGTTGTCGTCAGACACCAGCGCCGCCACCAGCGTCCCGTCCGCCGTGCGCCACAGGCTGACGCCCTCGAGGTTGCCGTGCCGCCCCGGCGTGGTCTCGAACATCAGCGTGCCGGGCCCGAGCCGGTCGTCGACCATCTCGAACCGCGTCAGCCGCGCCGCAAAGCCGCCCAGGAGCGAAAAGCGCCGCTCGAGCAGGTAAAGCCGCCCGCGGTCGTCGAAATCCAGGCCCACCGGCCGGAACCCGCCGCTGCGGGGCAGGGCCCCGATCTCCTGCCACCGCCGCGTCGCCCGCCGGTAGAGCGGCACCGGCCCGTCGCCCGGCGGATCCTCGGCCAGCGTGTAGAGCCGCCCGCGATCGTCGGCGGCCAGTGCCTCGTAGGCGCCGTTGCCCGGCAGCGCGCCGGACCCCGCCGGCGGCGCCGCGCGCCAGGTCTCGCGCCCGTCCGGCCCGTGCACGGCCACCCGCATGTCGCCCTCGAAGGACAACGCCAGCCGCCCGTCCGGCAGCCGCGCCAGCCCCTCGGAATCCATCGCCCCCCGCGCCGGCGGGCGCAGGCCCTCGGCGTCGGTCAGCAGCGCCCCGGCGCCCACCGCCACAGCGGCGATGCGCCCGTCGTCGCGGGTCAGCTGCACCGGGAACAGGCGCCCGCGGTCGGACAGGATCACCGCCGCGGCGCCATCGGCGTCCATCTCGATGGCCGAGAACCCGCCCAGCCACTCCAGCCCGGCCGCGTCAAGACGGATCGCCCCGAGGAACCGGGCCCCGGGGTCGGCCCCGAGCGGCGGCGCGGCCAGCACCGCGACCAGCAGGAAGGGAAACAGCCGTCTCACAACGGGCTGAGCAGCCCCACGCATTGCCGCGGCAGGTCGGCCAGCGTCAGCGGCCCCCGCGGCGGCGGCGGCACGTAGTCCGGGTCGGGCGGCGGGGGGTTGAGGATCGCCGCGGCGGCGGCCCGCGCCTCGTCGCAGCCGTCGCCGGGCGGCACCGGGTCCTGCGCCTCGCAGTCGGGCGAGCCCGCCGGGCAGCTGAGCCGGACGTGGAAATGGTAGTGGTGCCCCGCCGCGGGCCGGATCGCGCGCAGCCAGGACCGGTCGCCGGTGGCGTTGTCGCACATCCAGACCTTGGCGCCGGCAAAGACGAAGATCCGCTCCACCCGCGGGTCGGAGGCGGCGAGGCGCATCACCTCCATGTGCTCGGCCGTCCAGTTCTCCCCCACCCGCGCGCCGCCCGCCGAGCGGGTGGAGATCGACGACAGGCTCTCGCGCTCGGCCTCGCTCAGGTTGAGGCGGCCCGGCGGCAGCATCCAGATGTCGACATCGAGGCCCGACTGGTGGCTGGCGTGCCCCGTCAGCATCGGCCCGCCGCGCGGCTGCTGCATGTCGCCCACGTAAAGCCCCGTCCACGAGGTCTCGGCCGCGACACGCCGCGACAGGTCCTGCACGTAGTCGACCAGCTCCGGGTGCCCCCAGTTGCGGTTGCGGCTGAGCCGCATCGCCTGCCACGTCGGCCCGGTCTCGGGCAGTTCCTGCGCGCCCGCGAGGCAGCCGCGGGAATAGAAGCCGATGGCCTCGGCCGTGCCCGTGGACGGCCCCGCCTCGGCCCCGAACAGGAGCCGCGCCTCCTGCCCCGAGATGGTGGCGTCGAGGGGCGGCAGGCCACGGTCGCCGCCGCCGCCGCCACCCGAGGGGGTGCAGGCCGCCAGGAGGCTCAGGGCGGCAAGGCGCAGGCCGGTGCCCAGTCTGGACCGCAGGGTCATGGCCGCCCCTCCCCTTCGGCCCGGACCCACAGGAGCAGAACCAGCCCGATCGTGAACAACCCGATCAGCGGCAGCATCCCGAGCCGGGCGCTTTCCGTCACCCAGGTCGTCAGCCCGATCAGCGCGGGCCCGAGGAAGGCCGTGGCCTTGCCCGACAGGGCGTAGAGCCCGAAGGCCTCGGTCGGCCGCGCCGGCGGCGCATGGCGGCACATCATCGTGCGCGACGCCGACTGCAGCACGCCGCCCGCGCCCCCGATGATGGCGCCGCAGACGTAGAAGGCGATGTCCGGCAGCGACGAGCCGGGCGCCAGCGCGATCCCCCACAGGGTCTCGCGGGTCATGCCCAGCACCAGCGCGCAGACCGCGATCAGGGTCACGATCGAGCCGATGATCACCGGCTTCGGCCCCACCGCGCTGTCGACCTTGCCGCCGATCCAGGTGGCGATGGCCGAGGTCACTGCGCCGACGATGCCGAAGATGCCGACCTGCGTGATCGACCAGTTCAGCACCAGCACCGCGTAGGTGCCGCCGAAGCCGTAAAGCGCGTTCAGCGCATCGCGGTAGAACATCGACGATCCGAGATAGGCGAACAGGCTGGGCCGCCGCGGCAGGCTTTTCACCGTGGCCCAGAGATCGCCCAGCGCACCGCCGAAGCTCGGGTGCGTCGGCCGCCGCCGCGGCTCGCGCACCCAGAGGAAGAAGGGGATCATGAACACGACGTACCAGACCGCCGTGAACGGCCCGACAAAGCGCGTGCCCTCCCGCGCCTCGGGGTCGAGGCCCAGCGCCGGCTCCAGCCCGACGAAGGTGCGCCCGCTCTCGCCCTCGGCAAAGAAGATCAGCATCAGGAACAGGGCCAGTACGCCGCCCGCGTAGCCCCAGGCAAAGCCGGTGCCCGACAGCCGCCCGATGGCGCCGTCGTCGCCCAGCTCGGGCAGCATGGAATTGGTGAAGATCGTGGTGAACTCGGCCCCGATCAGGCCGATGCCGAAGGCGATCAGCGCGCCGACGAGGAAGGATCCGTCGGGCACCATCCACCACAGCGAAAAGGCGCCGACGACGTAGAAGGCCGAGAACAGCACGATCCACGGCATCCGCCGCCCGGTGTTGTCGGCGAAGGCGCCCAGGATCGGCGCACACAGCGCGATCAGGATGCCCGAAACGGTCTGGCCCAGCGACCACAGGCTCTGGGCCTGCGCGTCGGCGACCTGCTCGGTCAGGCCCTGGGCCATGAAGGTCTCGGTCGCCACGGCGGCGAAATACGGGCCGAAGACGAAGGTCAGGCACAGGGTGAAATAGGGCTGGCTCGCCCAGTCGAAGGCCCACCAGCCCCAGATGCGGCGGCGCGCCGCGTGGGGGGACAGCAGGGACGGGTCGGGGCTGGTCACGCTCATGGCGCGCACCATCCGCCATCGGCCCCCGATTTGTCTACCGGCTTGATGCCCCGTCCTGCATCGGCGGCCACGGGCGCTCCGCGTCGGCGTTGGCCCAGGCGTGTACCCACCCGGGCAGCGCCGGCGAGGGGTCGGGATGGTCCATCGCGCGCGCCACCGCCTCGACCGGGGCAAGGCGGCCCTTCTCGGTCACGCCGGTGCGCAGCAGCGCGTGGTTGCAGCAGGTCTCGCCGCGCCACATCGCCTGCTCGATGTAGAAGAACCGCGCGTCCCAGCCCACCAGCCGCGTCCGCATCTCGAAACGCTGGAACCCCGTGATCCGCGCCCGGTAACGCACCGAGGAGCCGGCCACGACCAGCCCCCAGCGCTCGCGCTGCAGCACGTCCCACAGCCCCACCCGGATCGCCATGGCAAAGCGCCCGAGGTCGAACAGCGTCAGGATGCGGCCGTTGTTCATCTCGAGGAACCCGTCGAGATCGTTCGGCAGGCAGCGCATCGGCAGCACATGGGTGTCGAACAACCCCAGCCGCGGCTTGCGGCGTTCGGAGAGGGTGACGGCGGCGAAGCGGAGGAACGGGTACATTCGCCGGCAGGAAGCGCGCCCCGCGCCGCAGGTCAAGCCCGCCGTCGCGTCACACCCGGCCCCGACCGTCTGCCCCCCAGCATCAACCCTTCATCAAGGTTAACGCGCCGCCCCCCCTCATCTTTGCTTGAGAAAATACTCCGGGGTCCGGGGCAGAGCCCCGGGGGCCAGCCACCGCAGACCGCCCCCTCAGCGGAGACCCCCGCTTGCACCTGCCCCCCCGCCCGACTATCTCGCAGAAACACGCCACAAGGGATGCCCGCGCCGATGACCTCGCTCTTCCAGATCCTGATGCTGCTGATCGACGTGGCGTTCTTCATCATCCTCGCCCACATCATCATGAGCTGGCTGATCAACTTCGGCGTCCTGAACCTGCGCCAGCCGATCGTCGCGCAGCTGTGGGACGGTCTGAACCGGATGGTGGAGCCCATCTACGGCCCGATCCGCCGTCGGCTACCGGCGATGGGGGGGCTCGACCTGGCGCCGCTGGTCGTGATCCTCGGCCTCTACGCGCTGGAAATCGTCCTGCGCAACAACGTCGCCGCCTTCCTCTGACAGCGGCCTGACCGCGTCGCCCCGCGCGATCCGCCCGGGCAGCAGCACCTCGGCGCACCAGCCGCCGTGCCCGCGCAGCGCCGAATAGCCGCCGGGGCCTAGCGCGGCCTCCATCCGCGAACAGGGCGCGCAGGGGCCGGTCACGCGCAACACCGCAGACCCGACCGCCAGCCGCCGCCCGCGCAGCGCCGACAGGTTCAGCCCCGCCACCACGAGGTTGCGCCGCAGCACCCCGGGCGCCACCGGCCCGCGCCCGAGGAAGGCGCCGATGACGACCAGGTGTTCCGCCTGCAGCAGCGTCACCGCCCGCGGCCCGGGCCTTGCGTGGTCGCCGGACAGACCCGCCGCCGTCACCTCCACGGCTTCCACCGCCACAGGCACGGCCAACCGCGCGGGGCGCAGCCCGATCCAGTCGAGCCGCCCGTCCTGCGCCTGCCGCGCGATCAGGTCCGCCATCCGCTCCATGCGCCCGACCCTGCCACGACGCGGACTCGACTCCCACCCCCTCCTGCCCTAGAAATGAGAACATATAGTGAACATGCCGAGCTGCCCGCGCCCATGTCCGCCCCCGACCCCCGCCCCGCCCGGCCCGTGACCCGGCGCATCCTGTCGCTGTGGTTCCCGCGGCTGGCGGCCGAACGCCTGCTGCGCGCCGAGCCCGCGCTGGCCGAGGTGCCGCTCGCCGTCGTGACCGAGACCGGCAACCTGCGCCAGCTCGCCTCGCTCACCGCCGCCGCCAGCGCGCGGGGCCTGTCGCGTGGGCAGGCGCTGACCGAGGCGATCACGCTCTGCCCCGACCTCGTCACCCGCCCCGCCGACCCCGACCGCGAGGCGCAGACCCTGTCGGCGCTGCGCCGCTGGGCCGGCAAGTTCAGCCCCTGGGTCGCCGAGGAAGGGCCGGAGGCGCTGCTGATCGACCTCACCGGCTGCGCGCATCTCTTCGGCGGCGAGGCGGCGCTCTTCGCGCAGGTGCAGCAGGATTGCGCCGATCTCGGCCTGACCGTGCGCGCCGGCATCGCCGACACCGCGGGGGCGGCCTGGGCGCTCGCGCGCTACGCCGGCGGCGGCGGGATAGCCCGCGGCCCGACCGGCGACGCCATCGACCAGGAGGCCCGCGCCACCCGCTCCCGCGCCGGCAAGCGCCACTGGGTCAAGGGCGGCCCCGCGCCCGAACCCGCCGCCGCGCCGGGGGCCGTCGCCCGCATCGCGCCGCCGGGCGGCGTGCGGCAGTCGCTGGCCCCGCTGCCTATCGCCGCGCTGCGCGTGACGCCCGACACCGCCGCGGGGCTCGCAAGGCTGGGCCTCCGCCGCATCGGCGATCTCTGGGGCATGCCCCGGGCCGGCCTCGCGCGGCGCTTCGGGCAGGACCTCGTGCGCCGGCTGGACCAGGCACTCGGCGTCGAACCCGAGCCGATCTCGCCCGCCGGCGCGCCGCTGCACTTCGCCGTCCGCCTCAGCCTGCCGGAGCCCATCGGCCTGCAGGACGACATCCTCGCCGGGCTCGACCGCCTGCTGCCCGTGCTCTGCGACAAGCTCCGCGCCCGCGGGCGCGGGGCGCGGAGGCTTCGGCTGGAACTGACCCGCGCCGAGGGCGGCACCGAGCGCATCGAGATCGGCCTCGCCCGCCCCGCCGACCGCCCCGACAGCCTGCGCCCCCTGTTCGAGCTGAAGCTCGGCGGCCTCGACGCGGGCTTCGGCATCGACACGCTGCGCCTCGTCGCGCCCCTGACCGAGCCGCTGCACGCCACCGAGCACAAGGGCGGCTGGGCGGTGGCCGCCGAGGCCCGCGCCGACCGCAGCGCGGCGCAGGCGCTGGACGACCTGGTCGCCAGGATCGGCACGCGCACCGGGCTGGAGCGGATAACCCGCGAACATCCCGCCGACAGCCACATCCCCGAAAAGACCTCGGCCACCCAGGCCGCCGCCTGGACCGCGCCCGCCACCGGCTGGCCCGCCCCCACGCGGCCCCGCCCCCTGACCCTGTTCCGCCCCGAGCCGGTCGGCGCCCCCGACATGCCCGACGTGCCAGCCCGGTTCCGCTGGCGCGGGCGCGACTTCGAGACCCGCGCCGCCCAGGGCCCCGAGCGCCTGGCGCCGGAATGGTGGCTCGACGACCCGAACTGGCGCTCGGGCGTGCGCGACTACTGGCGCGTGGTCACCACCGGGGGCCAGCGGCTGTGGCTGTTCTACGCCCATGGCGGGGCGGTCTCGGGCGGCTGGTTCGCGCAGGGCGATTTCGGCTGAGCCCGGGCATCGTTCCCCGGCCGCCGACAAAGCCAGGACATGCACCCGGACTGTTGCGCGAAGCCTTTATAAATACGTGATTTTTCCCCTATCCGGGGCGCCGGCGCCTCGGCTATTCTGGCGCGGTTCGTCCCGGTGCGACCAGGGATTCGGCGGCGACAGGATGTCGTCCGCGCACCGGGGCCCAGCATGGCACGGGGTGACGACATGGCGATCGGTCTTCTGTCCCTCCTGGTCGTCGGGCTTGGCCTGACGCTGCTGCTCGACGGCCTTGCCGGCGACGACGATGCCCCCGCGCCCGACCCCGCCCCCGCGGCCATCCCGCCCGGGGCCGAGGCCCCCGACATGATCGCCGCCGCGATGGAGACCGCACCGGCCGGGGGCGCCGACCCGTCCGGCGACGCCGCGATCGCGTTTGGCCCTGACGATGACGGGGCCGACCCGGAGCCGGAGCCGGAGCCGGCCGGCACTCCCGACAGCGCCGTCACCGTCTACTCGGCGATGGGCGGGGCCGACGACCCCGCCGTCGTCACCGGCTTCGACACCGGCACCGACACCCTGACGCTGGAAATCCCCGGCGGTGACGAAACCGACGCCGACGCCCCGCCCCATGCGGTGACGACCCGGCTGGGGCCGGAGGGCGTGGAGGTTCTGATCGACGGCGACGTCTACGTGCGCCTGCCCGGGCTTCACAGCACCGAGGGCCTCGTGATCGGCCTGCGGACCGCGGCCTGACCCGCCGTCAGACCGCCGCCTTGCGCATCTCGTCGAGGTAGATCTCGCGCAGCCGCGCCGTCACCGGGCCCGGCGCGCCGGCGCCGATGGCCTGCCCGTCGATCTCCACCACCGGCATGACGAAGGCCGAGGCCGAGGTGATGAAGGCCTCGTCCGCCGCCTTGGCTTCGTCGACGGTGAAGGGCCGTTCCTCCACCGTCATCTGCGCCTCGCGGGCAAAGCGCAGCACCGCGGCCCGCGTGATCCCGTGCAGGATCTCGGTGCCGAGGTGCCGGGTGACGATGGTCTTGCCCTTCACGATGTAGGCGTTGTTCGAGGTGCCCTCGGTCACCGCGCCGTCCTCGACCATCCAGGCGTCGTCGCAGCCGGCGGCCTTGGCCATCATCTTGCCCATGGAGGGATACAGCAGCTGCACCGTCTTGATGTCGCGGCGGCCCCAGCGCTGGTCCTCGATGGAAATGACCTTCATGCCCGTCTTGGCCATCGGGCTGTCGGCGAGGCCCGGCTTGGCCTGCGTGAACAGGACGATGGTGGGCGTCGCGTCCTTGGGGAAGGCGAAGTCGCGGTCGGCCGCGCCGCGGGTGATCTGGAGGTAGACCAGCCCCTCTTCGATGCCGTTGCGGGCCACCAGCTGGCGGTGGATCTCCAGCAGCTCCTCCTCGGTCACCGGGTTCGCCATCTGCAGCTCGTCCAGCGACCGCTTGAGGCGCTTGGCGTGGCCCGCGAAGTCGATCAGCTTGCCGCCCAGCACGCTCGTCACCTCGTAGACGCCGTCGGCGAACAGGAAACCGCGGTCGAAGACCGAGACCTTGGCCTCTTCCTCGGGAAGATACTCGCCGTTGACATAGACGGTGCGGGACATGCGCGGTGCTCCTTGCGACTGGACCGGATGCTGTTTCCGCCCGTTCCGCCCCGAGGTCAAGCGCGACTGGCCGGCCGTGTCAGCCGAGGCGGCGGCGGCGCCCGCCTCAGCCCCAGAGCGCCGGCAGCGGCGGGTGCAGGACCGACCCCTCGAAGCGCAGCGCGTCCTCGCGGTCCTCGGCCAGCAGGAGCGGCCCGTCGAGATCGACGATGGCCGCGCCCTGCGCCACCAGCACCGCGGGCGCCATGGCCAGCGAGGATCCGACCATGCAGCCCACCATCACGCCATAGCCCTCGGCCTCGGCCTGCGCCTTCAGCGCCAGCGCCTCGGTCAGACCGCCGGTCTTGTCGAGCTTGATGTTCACCATGTCGTATTTCCCGCGCAGCCCCGGCAGGCTGGCGCGGTCATGGCAGGATTCGTCGGCACACACCGGCAGCGGGCGGTCGATCTCGGCCAGCAGGTCATCGGCGCCCGCCGGCAGCGGCTGTTCCACCATCTCGACGCCGAGGCGCAACAGATGCGGGGCGAGGTCGGAATACACCTCGGCCGTCCAGCCCTCGTTGGCGTCCACGATGATGCGGGCCCCGGGCGCGCCGGCGCGCACGGCCTCCAGCCGGGGCATGTCGTCGGGCGTGCCGAGCTTGATCTTCAGGAGCGGCCGGTGCGCATGGCGGGCGGCGGCGGCCTGCATCCGCTCGGGCGTGTCGAGCGACAGGGTATAGGCGGACACCACCGGGCGCGGCGCGGGCAGGCCGGCCAGCTTGTGCACCGGGCAGCCCTCGTGCTTGGCGTGCCAGTCCCACAGCGCGCAGTCGACTGCGTTGCGCGCGGCCCCGGCGGGCAGCGCATCCTGCAGGTCCTGCCGCGAGATGCCGGGCGGCAGGGCCTCGATCTCGGCGGTCACGCTGTCCAGCGTCTCGCCGTAGCGGGCGTAGGGCACGCATTCGCCCCGGCCCGTCACGCCGTCGCGGATCACCCGGACGGTCAGCACCCGCGCCTCGGTGCGCGAGCCGCGGCTGATGGTGAAGGCCTCGGCCAGCCGGAAGGTGTCGGGCGTGACCGAGATCATAGCGCGTCCAGCGCGTCGACCAGCCGCCCGGCGCCCTGCCGGAATGGGTCGGCGGTGGGCAGGCCCATGCGTTTCTCGACCGACTCGAGATAGGACAGCGCCTCGTCCTCGCCCATGCCCGAGGTGTTGATCGACACGCCCACCACCTGGCAGGCCGGGTTGGCAATGCGCGCCAGCGGCAGGGCGGTGTCGCGCAGCGCCTCGAGCGAGGGCAGGTCGTAGCCCGGCAGCCCGCGCATGTGGGCGCGGGTCGGCTCGTGCGACAGGATCAGCGCGTCGGGCTGGCCGCCGTGGATCAGCGCCAGCGTGACCCCGGAATAGGAGACGTGGAACAGGCTGCCCTGCCCCTCGATATGGTCCCAGTGGTCGGCGTCGTTGTCGGGCGTCAGCCACTCGATGGAGCCGGCCATGAAATCGGCGATCACGGCGTCCAGCGGCACGCCGCCGCCGGTGATCAGGATGCCGGTCTGCCCGGTGGCGCGGAACGACGACTTGAGCCCGCGCGCCTTCATCTCGGCGTCCATGGCGAGCGAGGTGTACATCTTGCCGACCGAGCAGTCGGTGCCGACGGCAAGACAGCGCTTGCCCGTCCGCTTCACGCCGTTGGCGATGGGGTATTTCACCGACGGCACCCGCACGTCGTGCAGCTTGCGCCCGGTGGCGCGGGCGACGGCGGCGAGGTCCTCCTCGTCGCGCAGCAGGTTGTGCAGGCCGGACGCGAGGTCGAAACCCTCCTCGAGCGCCTGCACCAGCACCTTCTTCCACGCCGCCGAGATCACGCCGCCGCGGTTGGCGACGCCGATCACCAGCGTCTTCGCCCCCGCGGCCTTGGCGGCGGCAAGGTCCATGTCGGGCAGCTTCACGTCGGCCTTGCAGCCCTCCATGCGGAACTGGCCGACGGCATTGGCCGGGCGCCAGTCGCGGATGCCCTGCGCCACCTTGGCGGCCAGCTGGTCGGGCGCATCGCCAAGGAACAGAAGATAGGGGGTCTCGATCATGGCGGGCACTCCGGCTTCGGGATTCGACCCGCGAAGGATACCGCGCCATCGCCGCAGGGAGGTCGCAAGTTTCGCGCGATCCGGCGGGGCATGTCGGAGATTCGTGCAGCAGATCGCCCACTTGCGCGAAAATCGCGCGCCGGTCAGGCAGGCGGCAGGAAGCCCGCCGGCCGCCCCTCGGGCACCTCAAAGTCAACCGGGGCCTGCGCATGGGCGGCCGTGTTGCGCTTGAACTCGTAGCGCATCACGTCACCCGCCTGTTCCGAGGCCACGATCAGCGCCTGATACAGGTGCCGGGGCCCGTCGTAGATGTCGATCAGCCCGCGCAGCCGCGGCGCGTCCTCGGCATCGACGGAAAAACCGCGGTCGCTCATCTCGAGGATCGGGTAGGCCTCGTCGCCCACATGCACCACCCGCGTCGCGCGGCGGCGGCGGGCGGTCTTTTGCGCGGCGGCCAGCTCGTCACGGACCGACTGGGGCAGGAAGCTCGACATCGCGGGGTCCTCCATGGGCTCCTGATGTGGATAAATGGACCTAACGGAGATTCGGTCAATGATTTGAATATGCTGCACCTGCATCCGTCGCGGCGCGGCCACAGGGGCGGACCCGCGCTGGACGGATGAACCGGAAACAGGCATGTTGGTGGTTACACACGCTGCCCGAGGCACGCCCGCATGGCCCCCGCAGACCCCGACCCGCCGATCCTGCGCTTCGTCAACAGCGTGACGGATGACGGCAAGACCCGTCGCCAGAACGCCTTTGCCGATGGCGCGGGGCTGGTCGCGATGCTGGTGGCGGCGGGGCTTGTGCCGCGCGGGACGCCGGCGCCGGGGGCGGGGCAGACCGCCGCGCTGATCGGGCTGCGCGAGGTGGCCTACGCGGTGCTTTCGGCGCTGGCCGCAGGGCGCCGGCCCGGCCGGGAGGAGGCGCTGAGCCTCGAGGCAGCGACGAAATCGGCCCTGCAGGACGCGGCGTTCGCCCTGCGGCCCGGCGGCATGGAGATCGCGCCCGGCCCGCTCGGCGGCATCCACGACCGGCTGGCGCTGGCGCTGTTCGACCTGCTCCGACGCCCCGACCTCGACCGGCTGAGGGAATGCCGGCGCTGCACCCACCTGTTCCTCGACCACGGGCGCGGGCAGGGACGGCGCTGGTGCTCCATGGCGCGCTGCGGCAACCGCGCCAAGGTCGAGACCTTCCGCGCCCGGCAGCGGGCCACGGGTTGAACCTGTGCGCTCCTGCGGGGGCGGCCCTGCGGTCAGACCGGTTAAGTCACCGCCGCCGATCCCATAGCTATGGAGGGAATGAACATGGAGGGTGCAACATGGGCCTGCTGATCGACGGCGAGTGGCACGACCGCTGGTATGAACCCGACGAGATGTCGAACGGGGCCTTCAAGCGCGCCGAGTCGCAGTTCCGCAACTGGATCACCCCGGACGGCAGCGCCGGTCCGACGGGCGAGGGAGGCTTCAGGGCCGAAAGCGGCCGCTATCACCTCTATGTCAGCCATGCCTGCCCCTGGGCCAACCGCACGATGATCTTCCGCGCGCTGAAGGGGCTCACGGATCACATCGACGTGTCGGTCGTGCATCCCGACATGCTGGGCGAGGGCTGGACCTTCGACACCGATTTCGACGGGGCCACCGGCGACCGGCTCTACGGCCTGCCCTTCGCGCGCGACATCTACCTCAAGGCGCAGCCCGGCGCGACGACACGGGTCACCGTGCCGATCCTGTGGGACAAGGAGCGCGAGACGATCGTGTCCAACGAAAGCTCCGAGATCATCCGGATGTTCAACACGTCCTTCAACGGCATCACCGGCAACACAGACGATTACTACCCCGAGCCCCTGCGGGACCGCATCGACGCCATCAACGCCCGCGTCTACGACGAGATCAACAACGGCGTCTACAAATCCGGCTTCGCCATCACGCAGGCCGCCTATGACGAAGCCGTCCACGCGCTGTTCGACGCGCTCGACTGGGTCGAAGACATCCTGTCGACCAACCGCTACCTCGCCGGCGACCGCGTGACCGAAGCCGACTGGCGCCTGTTCACCACGCTGGTGCGCTTCGACGCGGTCTACCACCTGCACTTCAAGTGCAACCGGCGGCGGCTGATCGACTATCCCAACCTCTGGGCCTATGCGCGCGAGCTGTACCAGTGGGCCGGCGTCGCCGACACGGTGCACCTGGACCACATCGTGCGGCACTACCACTACAGCCACGACAGCATCAATCCGCACCGGATCATCCCGATCAACCCGGTCATCGACTGGACCGAACCGCACGGGCGCGAGCGTCTCAAGACGGCCTGAGGCCGGTCAGGCGCGGGGTTTCCCCACCGTCCGCCGAGCTTGCGGGATTGCACAGCCTTGTTAGTCTGGCCCCCTAAAGGGAACCAACAGGGCTTTTCCAGATGATGCGTTTCGTGACGGCCGGGTGCCTCGCCCTCGGGATTTCCACCGGCGCCGCCAGCGCCCAGCAGTGCGGCGGCGATTTCGGCCAGTTCGTGCAGGGGCTGCGCGCCGAGGCCGCCCAGCGCGGCTTCAGCCAGGAGGCGATCGACGGCTTCTTCCGCCACGCGAATTTCTACCAGCGCGCGCTGGATGCCGACCGGCGGCAGGGCATCTTCACCGTGCCCTTCACCGAGTTCTCGCGCCGCCTGATCTCCCAGAACCGCATCGACAACGGCCGCCGCAACGCCGAGCGGCAGGCGGCGGTGTTCAACGAGATCGAGCGCCGCTTTGGCGTGAACCGCGGGATCCTGCTGTCCTTCTGGGCCTTCGAGACCGACTACGGCGCCTTCCAGGGCGACTACAACACGCTGGATTCGCTGGTGACGCTCGCCCATGACTGCCGCCGCCCCGAGCTTTTCCGCCCCGAGATCTTCGCCGCGCTGGAGCTCTACACCCACGGCGACTTCGACCCGGTGAACACGCAGGGCGCCTGGGCGGGCGAGATCGGCATGGTGCAGATGCTGCCCGAGGACATCGTGAACCACGGCATCGACGGCGACGGAGACGGGCATGTCTACCTGCAGACCTCGGCCCCCGACGCGCTGATGTCGGGCGCGAACATCCTGTCGTCGCTGGGCTGGCGGCCGAACGAGCCGTGGCTGGTCGAGATCACCGTGCCGGGCGACCTCGACTGGTACCAGACCGGCATCCACACCTCGCGCCGCGTGTCCGAGTGGGAAGCCGCCGGCGTCCGCGCGCGGGCGGGCGGCGCGCTGCCGATGCCGGGCGCGCAGGCGTCGGTCGTGCTGCCCGAGGGGCGCAACGGGCCGGCCTTCCTCGCCTATCCGAACTTCAACGTGCTGTTCGAGTGGAACCAGAGCTTCACCTACGTCCTGACCGCCGCCTATTTCGCCACCCGGCTGGAGGGCGCGCCGGTCTTCGACGCCCGCAACCCCGAGCCCGGCCTGTCGGGCGACGAGATGCGCGAGTTGCAACGGCGCCTGCAGGCCCGCGGCTACGACGTCGGCCGGATCGACGGCATCCTCGGCGCGGGCACGCGGGCGGCGGTGCGGGAGGAGCAGCGGCGGCTGGGTCTGCCCGCGGATGCCTGGCCCACGCGGGCGCTGCTGAACGCGCTGTGAGGGACGCGAATCTTTACTTTTTGGCAGGATTTCGGGTATAGGCTGGGCCTGCGGTAACTGTCAGTCCTCAAGGACTCACCAAAGTTGGCCCCACGAAGTTGCGCCTTCGTGGGGCCTTTCCTTTTCAGGCTAGTGCCCGATCAGGAGGCGGGCGAAGGCCACCGCCAGCGTTCCCGCCGTCAGCAGCACCATCCACCTGCGGTACTGTTCTTGTCTCAAGCATCTCACCTCCAATCACCGCGAAGGGTCGCGGCAGGAGGGACGCTAGGCTCCCTTGGTCAACAGGCCGTTAACCCTGCGCTCAGGCCACCATCTGCTCGGCCTTGCGCAGGTCGACCGACACCAGCTGCGACACGCCCTGTTCCACCATGGTGACGCCGAACAGGCGGTCCATCCGGGCCATCGTCACCGCGTGGTGGGTGATGATCAGGAAGCGCGTGTCGGTGCGGCGGGTCATCTCGTCCAGAAGGTCGCAGAACCGCGTCACGTTGGCGTCGTCGAGCGGCGCGTCGACCTCGTCGAGCACGCAGATCGGGGCCGGGTTCGCCAGGAACACGGCAAAGATCAGCGCCAGCGCCGTCAGCGTCTGCTCGCCGCCCGACAGCAGCGACAGCGTCGACAGCTTCTTGCCGGGCGGCTGGCACAGGATCTCCAGCCCCGCCTCCAGCGGGTCGTCCGATTCCACCAGCACCAGCCGCGCCTCGCCGCCGCCGAAGAGGTGGGTGAACAGCTTGGCGAAATTCGCGTTCACCTCGTCGAAAGCCTTGAGCAGCCGCTCGCGCCCCTCGCGGTTCAGGCTGGCGATGCCCGAGCGCAGCTTGGCGATGGCCTGTTCGAGGTCGGCCTTCTCGGTCGACAACAGGTCGTGCTCGGCCTGCACCTCGCGGGCGTCCTCCTCGGCGCGCAGGTTGACGGCGCCCAGCGCATCGCGCTGGCGGCGGAGGCGATGCACCTCGGCCTCGATCCGGTCCGACGGCGGCGCGGGCTCGGGCAGGTCGCCCAGGCTCTCGCGGAGCGCGGGCGGCGTCGTCTCCAGCTCCTCGGCGATGCGTTGCGCGGCGGCCTCCACCCCCTCGCGGGCGGCGTCGCGGCGGGCCTCGGCGGCGGCGCGCGCCTCGCGGGCCTCGGAGGCGGCGCGCTCGGCGTCCCGCTCGGCGACGGTCGCGTTGCGCAATGCGCCCTCGGCCCCCGACAGCGCGTCGGCGGCGGCGGCCTTGCGCGCCTCGGCGGTGGCGATCGTCTCGGCCAGCCCGGCGCGTTTCGCCGCCAGCGTGCCGGGCAGGGCGCGTGCCTCGGCCAGCTGCGGCTCGGTCTCGCCCAGACGGGCCTCCAGCTCGGCCAGACGGGTGGCGGCGCTGTCCAGCCGCGTCTGCCAGCCCGCGATCTCGTCGCCGATCCGGCCGATCCGCGCCACGCGGCGCTCGCCCTCGCGCTTCAGCTCGTCATGGGCGGTGCGACGCGCCAGCATGGTCATGCGCGACGCCTCGACCGTGGTGCGGATGTCCTCGAGCCGGGCGCGGGCATCGCCCAGATCCTCCAGCTCGGCGCGCGCGCCCTCGGCGCGGGCCAGTTCCGTCGCGGCGGCGCGGGCCTCGTCGGCGTGGCGGGCGGCGGCGGACTGCAGGGTTTCCAGCTTGCCCTCCAGCACGCTGCGCTCGGCCTCGGCGCGGGACAGGCTGCGGGACGCCTCGGCCAGCCGCGTGTCGGCGTCGCGCCGGGCAGACCGCGCGGCGCGGTCGGCCTCGGTCAGATCGGCCAGTCGGCGCGACAGGGACTCGTGCGCGGCGCGGGTGCCGGCGGCCCGCTCGGCGGCCTCGTGGGCCTCGGCGCGCAGCTCGGCCAGCCGGTTCACCTGCTCCAGCCGCCGCGCGGCCGAGGACACGGCATCGGCGGCGGCCACGGCATAGCCGTCCCAGCGCCAGAGATCGCCCTCGCGGCTGACCAGCCGCTGGCCGGGCTGCAGGAGCGGTTGCAGACGCGCGCCCTCGGCCCGGTCCACCAGCCCGATCTGCGACAGGCGGCGGGCGAGGAGCGCGGGTCCCTGCGCGACCTCGGCGATGGGGCGGGCGCCCGCGGGCAGGGGGGCGGCGGCGTCGTAGGGGGTAAGGCCGGTCCAGCCGGTGGTGCCCGGCGTGGACGCCTCGCCCGCCTTGAGGTCATCGGAGAGCGCGGCGCCCAGCGCGGCCTCGTAGCCCTTGGCCACCGTGATCCGGTCGAGGATCTGGTCGCCCTGCCCGCGCTCGCGCTCCAGCAGACGGTTCAGCGCCGACACCTCGGCCTCCAGCGTGCCGGCCCGGCCCTCGGCCTCGGACCGGGCGGCGCGGGCCTCGGCCTCGGCGGATTGCGCGGCGGCGCGGGCGGCCTCGGTCTCGGTCAGGGTCTCCTCGGCCCGGGCGGCAAGGTCGCGGGCGGCGGCAAGCGCCTCCTCGGCCGCGGCCACGTCGCGCGTGACGGCGGACAGGCGCAGGGCGGCCTCCTCGGCGTTGCGGGCGGCGGTCTCGGCCTCGGCGGCATGGCGGGCCCGCGCCTTCTGCGCCTCGGCCACGCGGCGCTCGGCCGACTGGTGCCGGGCGGACAGGCGCGCGGCCTCCTCCGTCGCCTCGGCGAGGTCCTTCTCGCGGGCCCGCAGCACGCCGGCGGCCTCCTCGGCGGCCGCAAGCGCCGCGGCCAGCCGGTCATCGTGGCCCTCGGACTCCGCCGTGAGCCCCGCGCGCTCGGCCTCGAGCCGGGCGATGCTGTCGCCCGCGTCGGCGTTCAGCGCGCCCTCGCGCTCGATGTCGCGGGTCAGCTGGTCGAGCCGGGAGGTCAGTGTCGTCACCGCCGCCTCGGCCCGCGCGATCTCGCCGTCGAGGCTGTCGCGCTCGACCAGAAGCCGCTGCAGGATGGCACCCGCGATCGCCTCCTCCTCGCGGAGCGGCGGCAGGGCGGCGTCGGCCGCCTCGCGCGCCGCGGAGGCCGCCCGCGCCGCCGCCTCGGCCCGCGCCGCGCCGCCCAGCGCCTCGCGCAGCACCGCCTCGGCCCGCTCCACGCCCTCCTGCGCATCGCGCCAGCGCAGCCACAAAAGCAGCCCCTCGGCCTGCCGCAGCTCGGCGCCGATCTCGCGGTAGCGCTGCGCCTGCCGCGCCTGCCGGGCCAGCGTGGCCAGCTGCGCGCCAAGCTGTTCCAGCACGTCGTCGACGCGGGTCAGGTTGCCCTCGGCCCCCTTCAGCTTCAGCTCGGCTTCATGGCGGCGCTGGTAGAGGCCCGAGATCCCCGCGGCCTCTTCCAGCACCCGCCGACGCGCCTTGGGCCGCGCGTTGATGAGTTCGGAAATCTGTCCCTGCCGCACCAGCGCGGGCGAATGCGCGCCGGTCGAGGCATCGGCGAACAGCATCTGCACGTCGCGCGCGCGCACGTCCTTGCCGTTCAGCTTGTAGGCCGAGCCCGCGTCGCGGGTGATGCGGCGGGTGATGTCGAGCGTGTCGGCGTCGTTGAAGCCCGCGGGCGCCAGCCGCTCGGTGTTGTCGATCTGCAGGACGACCTCGGCGAAGTTGCGCGCGCCCCGGGTGGCGGCGCCGGCGAAGATCACGTCCTCCATCCCGTCGCCGCGCATGGCGGTGGGGCGGTTTTCGCCCATCACCCAGCGCAGCGCCTCGAGCAGGTTGGACTTGCCGCAGCCGTTGGGGCCGACCACGCCGGTCAGCCCGTCCTGGATCACCAGGTCGGTCGGGTCCACGAAGCTCTTGAAGCCGTTCAGCCGGAGCCGGGTGAAACGCATGGGCCAGCCTCCTCGGGGCGATCCGCCTTTGAGGCGTCATCCTACCCCCGGGGTGCAGGCCCGAGTCAACGCTCGCCTACCGGATATGGCGGAAACCGGCCTGTTATCCCCAAGATATGCGAAGCGTCACCGGATCTTGTGGATAGATCGGGCCGTCGTCCCGCGGCTGCCCGCCGGGCCCGCGGGCGGCGGGCGGTTGAGATCGGGGCCCTGCGATGCTACGTTATAAGGGACCCGGCGCCGGGGTGGATCAGGCGCGCAACACTGGAGGACCTGCTCCTGACCGGACAGACCGCCGCGGTGGCCATGACCACCGCCCCCCGGGCCGCCATGCCGGCCCAACCGGACGCCCCCACCAGCGCGGAGCTGCTGGCACGCGTCCTCGCCTCCCTCGACGATGACAAGGCCGAAGAGATCGTGCAGATCGACCTGCGCGGCAAGTCGTCGATCGCCGACTACATGGTGATCGCGTCCGGCCGGTCCTCGCGCCAGGTGGCGGCGATTTCCGAGAAGCTGGCCGAGCGGCTCAAGGAAGACTACCGCCTGAGCTGCAAGATGGAAGGCAAGGACACCGGCGACTGGGTGCTGATCGACGCGGGCGACGTGATCGTCCATGTCTTCCGCCCCGAGGTGCGGGAGTTCTACCAGCTCGAGAAGATGTGGATGCCGGCCGGCGCCGCCGCGCGCTGAGCGCCGGGCATGAAGGTCCACGTCTGCGCTGTCGGGCGCCTCAGGGGCGGGCCCGAACAGCAGTTGATCGACGATTACCTCGCGCGGTTCGACCGCACCGGCCGCGCGCTGGGGCTGACCTCGGGCGGTGTGACCGAGGTGGAGGACCGCAAGGGCGGCGGCAAGCCGGCCGAGGCCGAGCTGCTGCGCCGGGCGGTGCCGAAGGGTGCCGCCCTCTGGGTTCTGGACGAGCGCGGCGAGACCCTGACCTCCCCCGATTTCGCGGCACGGCTGGCGGCGCAGCGCGACGCGGGACAGGGCGACCTCGCCATCTGCATCGGCGGCGCGGACGGCCTTGCCGCCGACCTTTGCGCCGAGGCGTCGCTGGCGGTGTCGCTGGGGCGCATGGTCTGGCCGCACATGCTGGTGCGGGTGATGCTGGCCGAACAGCTCTACCGCGCGGCCTCCATCCTGTCGGGCGGACCCTACCACCGGGCGTGACGGCGCCTCAGCGGTTCAGGATGTCCTGGTAATAGCGGCGCAGCAGGAGCAGCCCGAAGAACATCGGGATCATGGCCCAGGCCATGACCAGCGGGATCGACGTGTAGTCGGCGGAATAGGTCGGGTAGATGCCGCTGCGCGAGATGCCGGTGATGTGGATCCACGGGGTGTACCAGAGGATATCCTGCAGCACGGTCGGCATGTCGTCGTAGGTGAAGAAGACCCCGGCGATGATGAAGAGCGGCCGTGTGGCGATCGACCAGAGATTGCCCCAGGCAGGGAACAGGCCCTCGAGCAGGCAGTTCAGGGACCCGATCCCGAGACCGAGGAGCGCCGACAGGACGATGGCGGTCACGATCGGCCCGAAGTCGAGCGTGGCCGTGGCCTCGGCGAACTGCAGGATCCCGAACAGGACGATCGCGAAGACGGCGACGCCGGTCAGGAAATTGAGCAGGAACTTGGCGATGACCGCGTCGATCCAGGACACCGCCGGGTATTGCAGGAGCGGTTTCGAGAAGGAGAGCGAATTCTGCACCTGCCCCGAGATGGTGCTGAACAGGGTGAAGGGCAGGTAGCCCGAGGCGTAGAACAGGATGAAGGAGTTCCCCAGCGACGGAGCCCTGAACATGAAGGAGAAGACCACCGCCATCACGATCAGCGCCCCGACCGGCTCGGCGATGGCCCAGATGTAGCCCCCGGGCGTCCGGCCATAGCGTGTCGACATCTCGCGCAGCATCAGCGCGATGATCGAGCGGAAGCTCGCGAAGGACCGTGTCATGTGCACGGCGCGGCCGGCCGGCGGACGCGGCTGCAGGGGGTCTGCGGCGGACAGGCTCGTCTCCATCGCTATGGCATTGGACCCCGCGAGTATGTATGACGGTCGGGGTAAGTTCAAACGACAAGAGCAGGGCCGCGTCCTTGGCCGATCCATCCGAACAGCCTCAGCAGCGGCCTACCCCCGTTGCCGGACCCGGACAGGCCGGGGCGGCGGCGCGGGCTGCCGGCGGTCCGGCCGCAGCCCCCGGACAGGGCGCCGACCCGCAGGCCCGCCCGGCGGCCCAAGGTGCGGCGCGCCCGGCGCAGGGCCCGCGTCAGGGACAGGCGGGACAGGCGGGGCAACCGAGGAACCAGCAGCAGCCGCAGCCACAAGGCGATGGGCAAGCACGCCCGAAGCCGGCACAGGCCCCGAACGCACCCGGCCAGCCGGATCCGAACCGGCCAAGGCCGAACAAGCCCGGTCGCGCACCCGAGCCAGCCGAGGCGCCCACCTTCAAGCCGATCGCGCAGCCCGCCCGGATGCGGCGGCGGCATTACGGCCTGGTGCTGTCCTTCATCCTGCTCGTGATCGTGCCGTTCCTGGCGACCGTGTACTACGTCTACACCTTCGCGCAGGACCAGTACGCCTCGACCGCCGGGTTCACCATCCGGACCGAGGAAACCAGCTCGGCGACCGACCTGCTGGGGGGGCTGGCGTCCCTCGCGGGGTCCTCCGTCGGCGCCGACGGCGACATCCTGTTCGAGTTCATCACCAGCCCCGAGCTGGTGCAGCGGCTGTCCGAGCGCATGGACCTGGTGGCGCATTACTCGGCCCCCCACGAGGCCGACCCGCTGTTCGCCCTGCAACCCGACGCGACCCTCGAGGATCTCGTCGACCACTGGCAGGGTGTCGTGCGGGTCTCCTACACCCAGAGCAGCGGGCTCATCGACCTCGAGGTGCTGGCCTACGACCCGGTCACCGCGCAGACGCTGGCGCGGGCGATCGTCGAGGAAAGCCAGTCGATGATCAACGAGCTCAACGACCAGGCCCGCGCCGATTCCATGCGCTACGCCGAGGCCGACCTCGAGGCCGCCATCGCGCGCCTGCGCCTTGCCCGCGAGGCCCTGACGCAGTTCCGCACGGAAACCCAGATCGTCGACCCCGCCAGCGATCTGCAGGGCCGGTCCGGCGTGCTGAACACCCTGCAGCAGCAGCTGGCCGAGGCGCTGATCGAATTCGACCTGCTGTCCGAGAACACGACCAACCCCAACGATCCCCGGCTGGTGCAGTCCGCCCGGCGGATCGAGGTGATCCGCGAGCGGATCCGGCAGGAGCGGCAGAACTTCGCCACCGAGGACATCGGGTCCGACGGCGAGGATTACCCGACCCTGCTCGCCCGCTACGAGGGCCTCGTGGTGGATCGCGAGTTCGCGGAGGAAAGCTACCGCGCGGCCCTGACGGCCCTCGACGCGGCGCGGACCAACGCCGCCCGGCAGAGCCGCTACCTCGCCGTCTACATCCGCCCCACCCTGCCGCAGAGCGCCGAATACCCCCAGCGCAGCATGATCTCGGGGCTGGCGCTCCTGTTCCTGACGCTGGGCTGGGCGATCCTCGCGCTGATCTACTACAGCATCCGGGACCGGCAGTAAGGGGCACGGGGCCGCGCGCCATGATCCGCTTCGAGAACCTGACCAAGAGCTTCGAGGTCAACGGGCAGCGCAAGGTGGTGATCGACAACCTGACGCTGACGGTGGCGACAGGGCGGTCGCTGGCACTGCTCGGGCGCAACGGCGCCGGTAAGTCCACGCTGATGTCGATCATCGCGGGCAACATGCGCCCCGATTCCGGCCGAATCCTGTGCGACGGCACCATCTCCTGGCCGATCGGGCAGGCCGGCTCGACCCACCCCAACATGACCGGCGCGCAGAACGCGCGCTTCATCGCGCGGGTCTACGGCGTCGACACCGAGGAGCTGGTCGATTTCGTCGAGGACTTCGCCCAGCTGGGCCCGCATTTCCACATGCCGTTGCGGACCTATTCCTCCGGGATGAAGGCAAGGCTCAGCTTCGGCCTGTCGCTGGGGATCAAGTTCGACACCTACCTCATCGACGAGGTGACGGCGGCGGGCGACGCCTCCTTCCGCACCCGCAGCGCGGCCCTGTTCCACGAGCGCATGTCGACCTCCGACGCGATCATGGTGAATCACAACCTTGGCGAGCTTAAGGAATTCTGCGACGCAGCCCTGATCCTCGAACACGGAAAACTGCAGTATTTCGAGGATCTTGACGAGGCCATCGAGGTCCACAAGCGGAACATGGCCCTGCCCGCCTCCCGGCGCGGTAGAGCAAAGGGTTAACGCGACCGCGGCAATGCGAGCGGTTCTCCGCAGCCACACCACATTCCGTCCCCACCCATCCCCAGGCGGCATCGCAGCCTTGGCGCCATCGACACCACGATGGAGCCGCCCATGCCGCAGCTTGTCGTCGCAGGACAGACCCAGACCAACCAGGCCATCCTGGACCACGGCATCAGTGACCTCCTGATCCACGACACCGGGACGGGTGCCGTGCTCTATACCCTGTCGGGTCCAAACGGGGGGCTGGCCGCCTATGCCATCGGACCGGACGGCGACCTTGCGCTGATCGACCAGGCCCATTTCGCGGCCGGCCTCGCGCCGGACATCCTGCCGACCCTCACGCTGATCGACACGGCGGACGGGCCGAAGCTCGTGGTGGCGGCGGACGGTGCGGGCAACCTGACGGGCTATCAGCTGGGTGCGCAGGGCGGCATCGACGGGTCGAGCACGCTGTCCGGGCTGGCCAGCCAAGCAGGCGCGGTCCTCGACATGGACCAGTGGGGCGACGACATGCTGTTCCTCGCCAACGCCGGCACCGGGTCGATCCAGGCCTACAGCTTCGCCCAGGGCGGCACGCTGGCCCATGCCTTCGCGGCCGCCGACACGCAGGCGACCTACGCGGATTCGGTCTTTGCGCTGGAAACCGTGGCGATCGGCGGCGTCGACTACCTGATCGGCGCCAGCGCAACCGACCAGGGCGTCACCGCCTACCGCATCGAGGCGGACCGCTTCGTGGCGACCGGGAACCTCGGCGTCGCCGAAGGCATCGGCGTCATGACCCCGACCGCGATGGCCACGGCGATGGTGGGCAACCGATGCTTCGTGCTGCTGGGGTCCGCGCCGGGCGACGGCATCGGCCAGTCGGGCGCGATCACGGTGATGGAGCTGCTGGGGGATGGGCAGCTGGTGCCGACGGATCACGTCATCGACACCCTGCACACGCGCTTCGGCGGCATCCAGACCCTCGACGTGGTGACCTCGAACGGCTTCACCTATGTCGTCGCGGCGGGCGGCGACGACGGCCTGACCGTGTTCCTGCTGATGCCCAACGGGCGGCTCCAGATCATCGACGTCATGGCCGACACGCCCGCCACGGGGCTCGAGAACGTGACGGCGGTCGTGGCCTTCCACGGCGGCAACGCCCTGCACCTGTACCTGTCCTCCGAGATCAGCGCCGGCGTGACCGCGATCACGCTCGACACGTCCCGAAACGGCTCGGTGCTCATCGCCGCGCAGGGGGGCGGCACCCTGTCAGGGACCGCGCTGGACGACATCGTGCTGGGCGGGGCCGGCAACGATCTCCTGCAGGGCGCCTCCGGCGACGACATCCTCGAGGACGGGCGCGGCCTCGACACCCTGTCGGGGGGTGCCGGGCGCGACATCTTCGTGCTCCGGGCGGACGGGCAGACCGACGTCATCACCGATTTCGAACCGGGCCGGGACAGGATCGACCTGTCCGACTGGCCCTTTCTGTACGACCCGGCCCAACTGACGATCACCCCCACCCCCGACGGCGCCATCGTCACCTGGCGCGGCGAGACCCTGGTGATCCAGACCCTGAACGGAACCTCGCTCAGCGCGGCCAACGTGCGGGCGGCGCTGATGACCGCCCCCGAGCGAAGCCCGATCCCGCCGGACCTGAGGGCCAATCCGCCGCTGGAAGGGACCGACGGGCCCGATCTGTTGTCCGGGGGTGACGGCGACGAGACGATCCTGGGCCTTGCCGGCAACGATACGCTGTATGGCGGTGCCGGGAACGACACGCTCGAGGGCGGCGACGGCAACGACGTGCTGCACGGCCAGCGTGGTGAGGATCACCTGATCGGCGGAAGCGGGCGCGATTGGCTGTTCGGCTATGCCCAGGACGACCGGCTTGAGGGGGGCGATGACGGCGATCGTCTCTACGGCATGCCCGGCCACGATTGGCTCGACGGTGGCGACGGGCGGGACTGGCTGTTCGGGAACGGCGGACGGGACACCATCCATGGCGGCGGCGACAACGACCAGGTCTACGGCCTGGCGGGCCACGACGTGCTGTTTGGCGACGCGGGCAACGACCGGGTCTTCGGCGGCGGCGGCAACGATACGCTCGACGGCGGTGCGGGCAACGACACCCTGACCGGGGATATCGGCGCCGATGTGTTCGTCTTCGGCGAAGGTCTCGACGTGATCACCGACTTCAAGAACGACGTGGACGAGATCCACCTCGACGATGCGATGTGGGGCGGCGGGCTGACGGTCGCGCAGGTCATCTCGGCCTTCGGGTCGGTGGTGGGCGGCAACACCGTGCTGGACTTCGGCGGGGGCAACACGCTGACCATCAACGGGCTCACCAACACCAGCCTCCTGCTTGACGACCTCGTCATCGTTTGATCAGGTCGGCCCGTTTTGCCCGGCCGGTCGGGTGAAAGGGGGGCGGCGGGTCCGGGCATCGGGCGCCGCGAGGAGACAGACGGGGATGGCAAGCACCGATGGACCCCCGATGCCCGGCCAGGAAACCGCGGCTCAGACGGTCTATATCGGCCGCGGTCCGGGGTCGCTCCTGTTTCCCTCTCGCCTGCCCGAAACGACGCGCATCCTGGCGTTCCACGGCGGCGGCGTGGATGGCGCGCCGGACATGCTGGCGCCCTTCTGCGCGCGGCTCGCGGCGCGGGGGGACATCACCGTGCTCGCGGCCGGCTACCGGACGCCGGAGCGCGACGGCGCCGGGCTCGAGGACATGCTGGCCGATGCCGAACAGGCGCTAGAGTGGTGCCGGGCCGACCTTCCGCCCGGGGCGGAGCTCTACCTGTTCGGCGCATCCTTCGGCGGCCTTCTCGCCCTCCATGCCGCGGTGGAGGCGCCAGGGGGCATCGCCGGCCTGATCCTGATGAACCCGGTGACGGACATCGGCCCCGGAACCTTCCCCGACGAGGTCGTGCCGGACGCGCGCCTCGTGGGTCTCTCGCCCCTGCAGCGCCATGCCGCGAGCCCGATCGTCGGGCGGCTGCGCTGCTTCATCGCGCATGGCGACGCGGACACCGTGGTCCCGCTCGCGTCCTCGCAGGGCTTCGCGCGCCTCTGGCCGGCCTCCCGCTGCGAGATCAAGGTGTTTCCCGGCGCGGGCCACGGGTTCTTCACCCAGCCCCCGCACAGCGAGCAGGCGGCCGCCGCGGTGCTCGACTTCGTCGCGGCGCCGGAGCGGCCAAGGCCGGCGCGGCGCAAGGCCGGCGGACTGCCCGGGGGGACGACGCTGGTCTACGGGATTGGCGCGCAGAAGGCCGGGACCAGCTGGCTGTACGAGTTCCTCGCCGGGCACCCGGACTGCCACTGCCCCGAGCTGAAGGAGCTCCACTATTTCGACGTGATCCACCCGCCGCACGAAAACCGCCACCACGCGCGGCGTGTGAAGGCCCTGCAATCCCTCTCGGCGCGGCTGGCGGAGACGCCGGAGCCCGCGAACCAGCGGATCCTCGACCAGATCGCGCGCTTGGTCGAATGGCTCTGCATCCATTCGGGGCCACCCGGCGATCACGGGCCCTACCTGTCCTACCTGATGCGCGGACATGCCGGTCAGAAGCTGGCCTGCGACATCACCCCCTCCTACGCGGTGCTGGACAGGGCCGGCTTTGCCGACATGGACAGCCTCGGCCCGGCGAAGTTCGTGTTCATCCTGCGCGATCCGGTCGGCCGGCTCTGGTCGCAGATCCGCATGATGGTCGAGGGCAAGGGGATCGACCCGGACGGGCCGGATTATGCGCCGGCCTGCATCGCCCGGGCGAGGCATCTGGTCAAGTCGGGCCGCCTGCCGACCTTGCTCCGGGCGCACTACGAGCGCACGCTCACCGAACTGGAAGCCGTGGTGCCGCGCGACCGGATCCACACCATCTTCTACGAGGACATGTTCCGGCAGGAGAGCGTCTCCGCCCTCTGCGCCTTCCTCGGAATCGCCGACAGACCGGCCGAGACGGACAAGCGGGTCAACCTCGGCAACCCGCTTCCCATTCCCGGCGAGATCGAGACGATGCTGCTCGAGGGGCTGCAACGGCACTATGAGGACGCCTTTGCCCGGTTCGGCGATGCGGTGCCGCAGGCGTGGCGCGACCGCTATGCCGGGCTGGGGCGCACGCGGCCCGGCCTCGTCGGACGTCTGCTCGGGCGCTGACCCGCCGCCTTGCGCCGCGAGCGGCGGCCTCCTAGAACCGGGGGCGCGAAGGAGACCGTCCATGCCACAGCCCGCCCCGCCGAAACCCGTGGTCCTCTGCATCCTCGACGGCTGGGGGATCGGGCCGACCGAGGCCGACAACGCCCCGCTGCTCGCCCGGACGCCGACCATGGACCGCCTGACGGCCACCTGCCCGCACGCGACGCTGACCACCCATGGGCGCGCCGTGGGTCTGCCCGAGGGGCAGTTCGGCAATTCCGAGGTCGGCCACACCAACATCGGCGCGGGCCGCATCGTGCAGATGGACCTCGTGCGCATCGACGAGGCGATCGAGACCGGGCGGTTCGCGCGGGAACCGGCGCTGGTCGCCTTCATCGAAACGCTGAAGGCGTCGGGCGGCACGGCGCACCTGTTCGGGCTGGCCTCGGACGGCGGAGTGCACAGCCAGTCGGCGCACCTGATGGCCGCGGTCGAGGCCGTCGCCGCGGCGGGCGTGCCGGTGCGGCTGCACGCCATCACCGACGGGCGCGACGTGGCCCCGCGCTCGGCGATCCCGGTGCTCGACCGGATGGCGGCGGCGATGCCCGAGGGGGCGCGCATCGCCACCGTGATCGGGCGCTACTACGCGATGGACCGCGACCACCGCTGGGACCGCGTCGCGCGCGCCTTCCGCGCCATGGCCGAGGGCGGTGGCGAGGGCACGCTGCACCAGGACGGCACGGCGCAGGACGCGGTGCAGGCGGCCTACGGGCGCGGCGAGACCGACGAGTTCATCGTGCCAACCGTGCTGGGCGACTACGCGGGCATGAAGGACGGCGACGGCCTGTTCTGCCTCAACTTCCGCGCCGACCGCGCACGGGAGATCCTGTCGGCGCTGGCCGATCCGGGGTTCGACGCCTTCGACACCGGCCCGCGGCCGAAGCTCGCCGCGGCGCTCGGGATGGTGGACTATTCCAGGGACCACGACCGCTTCATGACCACGCTCTACCCCAAGCAGGAGATCGTGAACACGCTGGCGGAATGGGTGGCGAGCCACGGGCTGCGGCAGTTCCACATCGCCGAGACCGAGAAATACCCGCACGTCACCTTCTTCCTCAACGGCGGCAAGGAACCCCCGGTGCCGGGCGAGGACCGCTACATGGCGCAGTCGCCCAAGGTGGCGACCTACGACCTGCAGCCCGAGATGTCGGCGCCCGAGGTCACCGACCACCTCGTCGCGGCCATCGCCGATGGCTACGACCTGATCGTGGTGAACTACGCCAACCCCGACATGGTCGGCCACACCGGCGACCTGCAGGCCGCGATGCGCGCCTGCGAGGCGGTGGACGCGGGGCTGGGCCGGGCGCTGGCGGCGCTGGAGGCCGCGGGCGGGGCGATGATCGTCACCGCCGACCACGGCAATTGCGAAACCATGGTCGACCCCGCGACCGGCGGGCCGCACACGGCGCACACGACGAACCCGGTGCCGGTGATCCTGGCCGGCGGGCCCGCCGGGGCGAGCCTGCGCGATGGCGTCCTGGCCGACCTCGCGCCGACGCTGCTGCAGCTGATGGGCCTGCCGCAGCCGGCCGAGATGACCGGGCGGTCGCTGCTGGCATGATCCTGCGTGCCGCCCTCGCCGCGCTGCTGCTCTGGGCCGCCCCGGCCCGGGCCGAGATCGACGCCGCGGAAACCGCGGCACGCGCGGCCGAGATGCTGGAACAGGCGGGATTCGCGCTGCTGGAGGCCGAGGGCGCGCGCGACCGGGTCGAGGCGCTGACCCAGACCGTGCGCGCCTACGAGGAAGGGCTGCTCGCGCTGCGCGAGGGGATGCGGCAGGCCGCGCTCAGGGAACAGACGATCCTGCTGGTGTTCGAGGCCGAACGCGACCGGCTGGGGCGGCTTCTGGGCGTGTTGCAGACGATCGAGCAGGCGCCCGCGCCGCTCCTCCTGATGCACCCCGAGGGGGCGCTGGGCACGGCGCGGTCGGGGATGATCCTGTCGGATGTCACCCCCGCCGTGGCCGAGGAGGCCCGCGCGCTCCGCACCCAGCTGCAGGAGCTGGCGACGCTGCGCGCCCTGCAGGACGGCGCGCTGACCCAGCTGAGCGCCGCACTGGAGCGCGCGCAGGACGCACGCACCCAGCTGAGCCAGGCCATCGCCGACCGCCGGATGCTGCCCGAGAACTTCATCCGCGACGAGGCCGCGATGGCGGACCTGATCGGGAGCGTCGATTCGCTCGACGCGCTGGCCGCGCTGCTCGCGGCGGACCCGCCCGAGGCCGCCCCCGACCTGCCCGATTTCGCCGGCGCGCGCGGCACGCTGGACCTGCCCGTGCTGGGCACGGTCCTGCGCCGCTTCGGCGAGGCGGATGCCGCCGGCGTCACCCGGCCGGGCCTCGTGCTCGCCACCCGCCCGCGGGCGCTGGTCACCGCGCCCTGGCCGGCGACGGTGCGCTACGGCGGGCCGCTTCTCGATTACGGAAATGTCATTATCCTCGAACCCGAGGGCGGCTATCTGCTCGTTCTGGCGGGTCTCGGCACGCTCTACGCCGCCGCGGGCGACATCGTGGCCGCCGACGGGCCGCTGGGGCTGATGCCCGGCGACCCGGGCGGGGACAGCGAAGAATTGATCGTCGCCGCGCCGCAATCCGGTGGCGGAGGCCTGACGGAAACGCTTTATATGGAACTGCGGGCGGCGGGCGCCCCCGTCGATCCGGCGGATTGGTTCACCGCCACCGGGCGCGACTGAGTCGAAGGAAGGGACGCCATGAACAAGCTGATCATCGCTGCCGTCGGGGGCATCGCGGGCGGGGTCCTGCTGAGCACCCAGGTGGCCGGGCCCCTGATCGCGCAGGAGGACCGCGCCAACGCGTCGGTCTACGAGCAGCTGGACCTGTTCGGCGACATCTTCGAGCGCATCCGGGCCAACTACGTCGAGGAGGTCGACGAGGCCGCCCTGATCGAGGCCGCGATCAACGGCATGCTCACCTCGCTCGACCCGCATTCCTCCTACCTGCCGCCGAACGACTTCGACGACATGCAGGTGCAGACCCGCGGCGAGTTCGGCGGCCTCGGCATCGAGGTGACGCAGGAGGACGGCTTCGTCCGCGTCATCACCCCGATGGACGACACCCCCGCCATGGCCGCGGGCGTCGAGGCCGGCGACTTCATCACCCATGTCGACGGCGAGGCGCTGCTGGGCCTGACGCTGGAACAGGCGGTGGACCTGATGCGCGGGCCGGTGGGCTCCGAGATCACCATCACCATCGTCCGCGAGGGCACCGACGAGCCCTTCGACCTGACCATCGTGCGCGACCGCATCCGCCTGACCGCCGTGCGCTACCGGCTGGAGGGCAACACCGCGATCCTGCGGGTGTCGACCTTCAACGACCAGACCTACCCGAACCTGCAGGAGGGCCTGCTGGAGATGATCGAGGAGGTCGGGGGGCTGGAGAACCTGAACGGCGTCGTGCTCGACCTGCGCAACAACCCGGGCGGCCTCCTGTCCCAGGCGATCCGGGTGTCGGACGCCTTCCTCCAGCAGGGCGAGATCGTCTCGACCCGCGGCCGCGACCCGGCCGACGGCGAGCGCTACAACGCCACCCCCGGCGACCTGATCGAGGGCCTGCCGATGGTGGTGCTGGTCAATGGCGGTTCGGCCTCGGCCTCCGAGATCGTGGCCGGCGCCCTGCAGGACCACCGTCGCGCGGTGATCGTGGGCACCAACACCTTCGGCAAGGGCTCGGTCCAGTCGATCATGCCGCTGGCCGGCAACGGCGCGATCCGGCTGACCACCTCGCTCTACTACACGCCGTCGGGCCGCTCGATCCAGGCGCTGGGCATCGCGCCCGACATCCTGGTGGAGCAGCGCCCGGTCGTGGAAACGCCCGAGGAGGAGGAGGAGAGCGCCGCCAGCCGCCGCAACGAGGCCAGCTTGCGGGGCGCGCTGCAGAACTCCACCCTCACCGAGGACGAGCTTCGCCAGCTCGAGGCGGAGCAGGCCATCGCCGAGGCCACCGCGCGGCTGCGCAACGAGGATTACCAGCTGGCCTACGCCATCGACATCCTCACCGGCCTGAACGCGCTGGGCCCCAGCGGCAACTGACGGCGCGATGACGCCCGAGGAGATCGCGGCCCTGCCCTACCGGCCCTGCGTCGGCGTGGTCCTGACCGATGGGCAGGGCCGCGTCTTTGCCGGGCAGCGGGCCGACATGGCCGACCCCGCCTGGCAGATGCCGCAGGGCGGGATCGACGCCGGCGAAACCCCGGTCGATGCGGCCCTGCGCGAGCTGCGCGAGGAAACCGGCGTGAAAAAGCGCCACGTCACCGTGCTGGCCGAGACCGCCGACTGGCTGCCCTACGACCTGCCGCCCGAGGTGCTGCCCTACCGCGGCAAGTATCGCGGCCAGACCCAGAAATGGGTGCTGATGCGGCTGGATGCCGGCGAGGAGGTCATCGACCTCACCCACGAGGACGTGGAGTTTTCGGCCTGGCGCTGGATGACGGGGGCCGAGCTCCTGGCGCTGATCGTGCCGTTCAAGCGGCCGATCTACGAGGCCGTTCTGGGCGAGTTCGGGCTCGCCTGAGCGCGCGACCACCGGGGAGGCCGCGCGCCGGATGGCCGACGACACCCCGCTGCGGTCCGAGGCGGCCGCGCTCTGCATCCTCGACGCGGATCACCCGGGCTGGGCGGACCTGCACCTGGCCGTCGGAACCTTCTCCGCGACGTACGGCTTCACCCTCGTCTTCGATCCGCTGGACGACATCCGCCGCTTCGCGCGCGACCGCGCCGATTCGCTGCGCCGGAACACCGGCTTCCTCGCGGTGGAGCATGGCCTGAGACCGGCCCGCAACACGCCAGTCGGCGGGTGGCAGGCCCTGCGGAACTGGCTGCGCGGGCGGCGGTCCTAGGCCGGTCCGCGGCGGATTTCCCGTCTTTGGGCCGCGGCCCCGGTCGGTGTAGCCTCGGCGCCAGAACCCTTTTGCGAGGTCCACCATGCGTGCCCTGCCCCTCTGCCTCGCGCTGCTGTCAGCCGCCCCCGCCGCCGCCTTCATCTGCCCCGATCCCGAACCGGTGCAGGATTTCCGGGCCATCGCCGCCTCACCGCACAGCTACGTGGTGGTGGCCGGCGACCTGACCGTCACCGGGACCGGCGTCGAGGCGGACAACATCCTGAGCGTGCCGATGCGGGTGCAGGGCCGGCAACTGGGCGGCGGCGGCTTCGGCCCGCGGGTGACGCTCGATTTCACGCTGCGCCACGACTGCGGCGACGCGCTGTCCTGCCCGGTGACGGGGCCCGAGGGCGAGGCGCTGGTGTTCCTCCGCCGCGTCGGCGACGCGCTGGTGCTGGAGCCCGGGCTCTGCAGCCAGAACGCGCATTTCGGCATCGACCGCGCCACGCTGGACGCGGTGTCCGCCTGCCACACGCGGGGGGCCTGCGGGGGCTGATCCCGACCGCGACGGACGCGGAGGATCGCGGCGCTCAGGGGCGCCCTTGCAGGAACGCGGTCATCCGCGCCTCGGCCTCGCGGTAAAGCCGGCGGCGGCGCAGGACCTCGGCGAGCTGCAGGATCTGCTGCACCCCGAAGGCGCGCAGGAATCGCCGCGGGCCCAGCGGCAGCCAGGGTTTGCGCGGGCCGGTGTAATGGATCACCGCGGGGCTGCGCCGGGACCGCCGGAACATGGCCCGCTCCGGCGCCGGGTAGATGCCTTTCCCGGTGTGCAGATTGCCCCACTGCGAATTCCAGGCCGGGTCGAGCAAGGCGACGCGCCCGGCAAAGATCTCGTTCAGGTGGTCCTGGTCCATCAGCGGGTAGCCGCGGATCGGGGTCGGATCCATGATGCGGTCGACGAGGCCGAGCGCGTGGATGCGGTCGAAATCGAAAAACAGGACCCCGGCGTTGAAATAGCTGTCGAAATCGACGCTCGGCATGAGGGTGCCGCGATGCGCCAACATGCGGCGGTACTTCTCGCCGCCCGGCCGGCGCCGGGCGCGGGCCTTCATCAGCCAGTTGCGCACCAGCGTGTCGAGCGATGCGCCCAGGGGCTGCCCGTTCAGGTCGGCGCGGTGCAACTCAGTGATGTCCTGCAGGACGAGCGTGTCCCCGTCGAGATAGACCGCGCGCCCGGCCTCGCGGCCCACCATGGCAAGCCGTCCGCAGGTCGCCCGCGGCAGGTTGAAGGTGAACTGCTCGGGATAGGCCGACAGGTCGATCGGCATCAGGCGGATCGCGGCGGCGTTGGGGTGCCGGGCGAGGCCGTGGAACAGGTCCAGCGGGTCGTCCTGCAGGTCGACCGTGTAGATCGTCACGTCGAGCGGCGCGCCGGCGGTTTCCAGGGCGGAATAGAGCGAGACGGCCGTGCAGCCGATGAAGTTGCGGTCGAGAACGTAGATCAGGCGACAGGGCAAGGACATGGGACCGCGATCCGGGACAGGTGGGGCGACGATAGGCAATCGGGCGCGCGGGGGGAAGCGCGCGGTGCAGAGGGCCGGCCAAGGCGACTCGCCGTGAGAACAAAACGTGAATATACTCCCGCGTCATGGGATTCGCGGAACTCTCCATCACCTCCAACTTCACCTTCCTCACCGGTGGCTCGCACCCCGAGGAACACGCGCGCCGCGCCGCGCTGCTGGGCCTGTCGGCCTTTGCCATCGCCGACGTCAATTCAGTGGCGGGGGTGGTCCGCGCCTGGTCCGAGCTGAAGAAGATCGCCGAGGAGATCGCCGATGCCGAGGCCGCCCGCGCCGACCCCGTCGGCCCGCCGAAGCCCGCGCATCTGCCCGATCCGCCCCGCGCCCCCATCGACCACGTGCCGCGGCTGTTGCCCGGCGCCTGCCTTGTCCTGCGGGACGGCATGGCGATCACCGCCCTGCCGCGCGACCGGACCGGCTGGGCCAGCCTGTGCCGCCTTTTGTCCACCGGGCGGCTCAGGACGAGAAAGGGCGACTGCGACCTGGCGCTCGACGATGTGCTGGCCCGCGCGGAGGGGCTGGAGCTCTTGCTCCACGCGCCCGACCGCCCCGCGCCCGGCTGGCTGGCCGGGGCCGAGCGACTGGTCGCGGCGCTGCGCCCGCAACTGCACCTCCTGATGGCGCCGGCCTATGACGGGCAGGACGCCGCCCGCCTGACCCGCGCCGCCCGGCTGGCGGACCGGCTGGGCCTGCCCACCGTCGCCTCGGCCCGGCCGATCATGCACCACGGCTCGCGCCGGCGGCTGACCGACATCCTGACCTGCATCCGCGAGGGGCTGCGCATCGAGGAGCTGGGCACCGCCGCGCAGGCCAATGCCGAACAGCGCCTGCGGTCGGAGGCCGAGATGCGGCGCATCTTCCGCGGGCATGAAGACGCCGTGGACCGGGCGGATGAGATCGCGGCACGGCTGGCTTTCGACATCCGGTCCTTGCGTTACGAATACCCCTCCGAGATCGCCGACGGCGAAACCGCCGCCGCCCGGCTGAAACGGCTGGCGCAGGCGGGGCTGCACTGGCGCTACCCGCAGGGCATCCCCGAGCGCGCGCAAAACCAGCTCGACCACGAGCTGCGCCTGATCGGCAAGCTCGGCTACGAGCCCTATTTCCTCACCGTCCACGACATCGTCGCCTTCGCCCGTTCCCGCGACATCCTGTGCCAGGGGCGCGGGTCGGCGGCGAACTCGATCACCTGCTATGCCCTGGGCGTCACCTCCGTCAGCCCCGAGATCGGGACGATGGTGTTCGAACGCTTCGTCTCGGAGGCGCGGAACGAGCCGCCCGACATCGACGTCGATTTCGAGCACGAGCGGCGGGAAGAGGTGATCCAGCACATCTACGAACGCTACGGCCGCCACCGGGCCGGCCTTTGCGCCACCGTCATCCACTACCGCGGCAAGCGCGCCGTGCGCGAGGTGGGCCGCGCGATGGGCCTGTCCGAGGACGTGCTGTCGGCGCTGTCCTCCCAGATCTGGGGGTCATGGTCGAAACACGGGCCCGAGATCGACCGAATGCGCGAGATCGGCCTCGACCCCGACAGCCCGCGGCTGAAGCAAACCATCGCGCTCATCGAGGAGATCATCGGCTTTCCCCGGCACCTGAGCCAGCATGTCGGCGGCTTCGTCATCACCGAAGGCAGGCTGGACGAGCTGGTGCCGATCGAGAACGCCACGATGGAGGACCGCACCGTCATCTGCTGGGACAAGGACGACATCGACGCGCTGGGGATCCTCAAGGTCGATATCCTCGCGCTGGGGATGCTGTCCTGCATCCGCAAGGCCTTTGGGCTGCTGCGCCTGCATCACCAGACCGACTACAACCTCGCCACCCTGCCGCCCGAGGACCCCGCGGTCTACGACATGATGTGCCGGGCCGACACGCTGGGCGTGTTCCAGGTCGAATCCCGCGCGCAGATGAATTTCCTGCCGCGGATGCGCCCGCGCTGCTTCTACGACCTGGTGATCCAGGTCGCGATCATCCGCCCCGGGCCGATCCAGGGCGACATGGTGCACCCCTTCATCCGGCGCCGGAACGGGGAGGAGCCGGTCAGCTTCCCCTCGGACGAGCTCGGCCGGGTGCTGGGCAAGACGCTGGGGGTGCCGCTGTTCCAGGAACAGGCGATGCAGATCGCCATCACCGGCGCGGGCTTCACCCCCGACGAGGCCGACCGCCTGCGCCGGTCGCTTGCCACCTTCAAGAAGCACGGGTCGGTCAGTGAGTTCCGCACCCGCTTCCTGCGCGGGATGCGCGCCAACGGCTACGACGACGCCTTTGCCGAGCGCTGTTTCAGCCAGATCGAGGGCTTCGGCAGCTACGGCTTTCCCGAAAGCCACGCCGCCAGCTTTGCCCTGCTGGTCTACGCCTCGGCCTGGCTGAAACGCCACCATCCCGGCATCTTCGCCTGCGCGCTGCTGAACTCCCAGCCGATGGGCTTCTACGCGCCGGCCCAGATCGTGCGCGACGCCCGCGAGCACGGGGTCGAGGTGCGGCCCGTCTGCGTGAACCGCAGCCACTGGGACAACGTGATGGAACGCACCGAGACCGGCGCGCTGGCGCTGCGGCTGGGGTTCCGCCAGATCCGCGCGATGCGGGAGGAGGAGGCCGACTGGCTGACGGCGGCCCGCGGCAACGGCTACACGGCGGTCGAGGACGTGTGGCGCCGCGCGGGGCTGGACGCGCGGACCCTGACGATCCTGGCCGAAGCGGACGCCTTCGCCGCCCTCGGCATCCCCCGGCGCGACGCGCTCTGGGCCGCCCGCGCGCTGGCGCCCAAGGGGGAACTGCCGCTGTTCTCGGGCGATCTGGATGGCGAGGGGATCGTGGAACCGGCGGTGCACCTGCCCGCCATGAACGAGGGCGAGGCGGTGGTGGAGGACTACGTGGCGCTGCGCCTCACGCTCCGCACCCACCCGGTGGCGCTGATCCGCGACCGGCTGAGCCCGGGGATCGACCGGCGGTGGCTGACAAGGAGTAATTTATTTCAAGAGCAACGCGATAAACGGGCAAAGAAGGTTCCTGAAACCAGCATCAGTGCCTGATCATGCCTGCGAAACCTACAAATCAGGTCCTTCTCCCGACTAGGCAGAACAAAGGGACCAGCGCGCTCCCCATCCATCTCGGTTGTCAGTTCATCGCGCCAAGCTCGACGATATCGATACGTTTCACAAATCCATGAAAAAAGACTTCCGCCACCTTTCACAAACAGTCCAATTCTCAGCCAAGCCTCACCAAGTGCCTGATCTCCGTCGCCCAAAACAACTACTGAGCGCTTTTCAGTGCTAGATAGGACAATAAAGCGCGGACGTTCCTTAAACAGGGGATGAACATCGAAGTAGTGAGGCTGTTGGCCTACCGCATGCGCAGCTTCGTTAAACGCAAAGGTTAATTCATACTTTCCGTAAGCCCAGAAAGGCCAAGGAAAATCAAACCTAAGCTCTCTATTGCTCTCGGAAACAACATCACTCGCCATAAAGATGGTCCACGAAACTAAAGCCCGTACCGGTCCCGTTTCTCGCCCACCTGGCCCATCACGCGCACCAGCTCCTGGCTGATGCCGGGCTCCGACAGGGCGTGGCCGGCCGCCTTGATCATGTGCAGCCGCCCCGCGGGCCAGCCGGCCAGCAGCTTGTGCGCCGACAGGGGCGGGCAGATCATGTCGTAGCGCCCCTGCACGATGGTGCCGGGCACCTGCGCGATGCGGTAGAGGTCGCGCAGGATCTGGCCGTCCTCCTCGAGGAAGCCCTTGTTCAGGAAATAGTGGTTCTCCAGCCGGGCGAAGGCGCGGGCGTATTCCGCCGGGCTCTCGCCGCCGCCGCCGTCGCTGTCCATCGAGGCCAGCGCGTTCTCCCAGGCGGCCCAGGCGCGGGCATAGCGCGTCTCGACCATCAGGTCGCCCGAGAACAGGCGCCGGTTGTAGGCCGCGATCAGGTCGCCGCGCTCCTCCTCGGGGATCAGCGCGCAGAAGCGGCCCCACTGGTCGGGCCAGAACTGCCCCGCCCCGCCGCCGTAGAACCAGTCGAGCTCGCGCTGCATCGACAGGAACACGCCGCGCAGCGCCAGGTAGGCCACCCGGTCGGGGTGCGTCTCTGCGTAGATCAGCCCCAGCGTCGCGCCCCAGCTGCCGCCGAACACCGCCCAGCGCTCGATGCCGAGCGTGTTGCGGATGCGCTCGATGTCGGCCACCAGGTGCCAGGTGGTATTCGCCCGCACGTTGGCATGGGGCCGCGACCGCCCGCAGCCGCGCTGGTCGAACAGGACGATCCGCCACTGCGCCGGGTCGAAGTAGCGCCGCATCGCGGGGCTGCAGCCCCCGCCCGGCCCGCCATGCAGCACCACGACCGCCGCGCCGTCGGGGTTGCCGCACTGTTCCACGTACAGGTGGTGCCCGTCGCCAACGTCCAGCATCCGCTGGTCGAAAGGGTCGATCGGCGGGAACAGGTGCGCGGCTGCGCGCTTTTGGCCGGAGAACTTGTCCATGCCGCTCCTATATAGACCGCAAGACGCGGCCTGCACGGCTGCACAGTGACAGAATGCGAGGGGATATGCCATGGCACAGGTCAATCTTACCGTCGACGCGGGCGAGATCGCCAAGTTCGAGGCGATGGCGGCCGAGTGGTGGAATCCCAACGGCAAGTTCAAGCCGCTGCACATGCTGAACCCCACCCGGCTCGACTACATCACCCGCCAGATCGCCGCCGAATTCGGCCGCGACCTCACCGCGCCGAGACCGTTCGAGGGCCTGCGCCTGCTCGACATCGGCTGCGGCGGCGGCCTCCTGTCCGAGCCGATGGCGCGGCTGGGCGCCGAGGTCGTGGGCGCCGACGCCGCCCCCCGCAACATCCCGGTGGCCCAGATCCATGCCGCGCAGTCGGGGCTGACCATCGACTACCGCCACACCACCGCCGAGGCGCTGGCCGAGGCGGGCGAACAGTTCGACGTGGTGCTGAACATGGAGGTGGTCGAGCACGTGTCCGACCCGCAGGCCTACCTGACCGCCTGCCAACAGCTCCTTAAACCGGGCGGGCTGATGATCTGCTCCACCATCAACCGCAACCCGAAAAGCTACCTGATGGCGATCATCGGGGCGGAATACGTGATGCGCTGGCTGCCCAAGGGCACCCATGAGTGGGCCAAGTTCATCACCCCCGACGAGCTCTACGGCCTGATCCGCACCGCCGGGCTGGAGCCGGTGGACCGCAAGGGCTTCGTGTTCAACAAGCTGACCTGGACCTGGTCGATCTCGGACCGGGACCTGTCGGTGAACTACGTCACCGCCTCGGTCAAGCGGGCCTGAGCCGGGGCCGGGCGCTGCACCCGCGGCGGCGCCTCAGCCCTCGTTCTCCAGCCGCAGCCGCATCTCGCGGATCACCGGCAGGGCCGCGCGCACCCGGTCGGCGCCGATCTCGCGCACCGTGTCCGACAGGATCGGCGCGATCGCCGACAGCGCGGCCTCGCGCGCGCGCCGGCCCGCGGGGCTGATCGACACCATCTTGCGGCGGGCGTCGTCCCAGTCGGGGCGGACATGGATGTAGCCCGCCCATTCCAGCCGGTTCAGCGTGTTGGTCATCGCCCCCCGCGTCACGTGGAACACCCGCGCCAGCTGCGCCGGGGTCTTTTCCTCGGTCGCCGAGGCGAGGTGGTTCAGCACCGAAAAATGGCTCAGTTCCATGCCCTTGGGCAGCGCACGGCTCAGCCGGTTCCGGGCCAGATGGTCGGCCATGAACATCTCGCTGAAGAGCGCGACGGAAAGCGGATCCTCGGGGGCTGCCATGCCGGGCAGTAGGACACCCCCGGCCCGCGCAGGGCAAGGGGCGAAGGGTCGCAAGCCGTTCAGACCGTGGTCAAAAGCGGGTCGAGCTTGCCGGCCCGGTCGAGCGCGGCCATGTCGTCGTAGCCGCCGACATGGGTCGGGCCGATGAAGATCTGGGGCACGGTGTGGCGGCCGTTCGCGCGCGCCATCATTTCCTGCCGCTTGGCCGGGTCGCGGGCGACGTCGTATTCGGTGTAGGTCACGCCCTTGTCGGCCAGCAGGCGCTTGGCCGCGTGGCAGTAGCCGCAGAGGGGCGAGGTGTAGATTTCGACGGTCGGCATCGGGCGGGTCCTCATCTGTCGCGCAGGACGCAGACTTAGACATCGCGCGCCACCCGCGCCAGTGCCATCACGCAAACCTCATCTGCGCCCGCCGCATGGCAGGCCTGCGCCGCCGCGGAAAAGGTCGCGCCCGAGGTCATCACGTCGTCGACCAGCAGCACCCGCCGCCCCTTGAGCACCGCGCCGCGCCGCGGGTGCGCCCGGATCGCCGCGTCGACGTTGCGGAACCGCCCCTCGCGGTCGCGGCCATCCTGGTTCCCGGTGGAGCGCGGCCGGATCAGGGCGTCGGGCGCCCAGTCGCAGCCCGACGCCTCGGCCAGCGCGCGCGCCAGGAGCGCCGCCTGGTTGAACCGTCGGGTGGCCAGCCGCCTCCAGTGCAGCGGCACCGGCACGATCAGGGGCCGCGCCGCCAGCAGGTCGGCCCCCGCCCGCGCCATCCAGGGGCCCGCCGCGCGCGCCACCTCGGCGCGGTCGCCGTGCTTGAGGCCCAGCACCAGCGACCGCCCGTTGCCCGCGTAGTGCAGCACCGCCCGGCCATGGGCCCAGGGCCGTGCGACGCCATGACACTCCTCGCAGATCAGCCGCTCGGCCCCCGCGCTCTGCCCCGGCAGGCCGACCCCGCAAAGGTCGCAGGCCGCCCCGAAGATGAAGGGGGTTTCGCCCCAGCACGCCCCGCAGAGGCCGAACTCGCTTTCCACCCGCGCGCCGCAGCACAGGCATTCGGGGGGAAACACCGCGCGGACCAATGTTTGCAATCTCATCCCCGTCCCCTAAGTAGCCCCGGGTCAGCGACAGGACAGGCGACCCCGTGCCCCAAGCCAGCCCACAGCCCCGCCTCGTGGACCCCGACCGCCTTGCGCGGGCCCGGTCGCGCGCCCGGCTGGACGACGCCGGCTTCCTGCACGACGAGGCGAAGGCCGAGCTTCAGGAAAGGCTGATCGACGTTAACAGAAGGTTTACGTCCCCCGCCGTGGTGACGCCCTTTCCCGCCGCCTGGGCCGATCTGGTCCCCGGCGCGAAGATGGTCGCGCCCGACGAGGTGCTGGACCTGTCGCCCGGCGCCCATGACCTTGTCGTCCACGCGATGGCGCTGCACTGGGCCGACGACCCGGTGGGGCAGGTCGTGCAATGCCGCCGCGCGCTCTGCCCCGACGGGCTGTTCCTGTCGGTGGCCTTCGGCGGCGAGACGCTGGCGGAACTCCGCGCAGCGCTGGCCGAGGCCGAGACCGAGGTCGCGGGCGGCCTGTCCCCCCGCGTCGCGCCGATGGCCGAGATCCGCGACATGGGCGCGCTCCTGCAACGCGCCGGCCTGTCGCTGCCCGTGGCCGACCGGCTGCCGAAAACCGTGACCTATGCCAACGCCTTCGCGCTCATGGCCGACCTGCGCGCCATGGGCGAGACCAACGCGCTTGACGCCCGCCACCGCGCGCCCGCGACGCGGCGGCTGTTCCTGCGCATGGCCGAGATCTACGCCGCGCGGTTCCCCGCCGCCGACGACCCCGCCCGCATCCGCGCCACGTTCGAGATGATCTTCCTCTCGGGCTGGGCCCCGCACGAGAGCCAGCAAAAACCCCTCCGCCCCGGCAGCGCCGCGGCGCGGCTGGCGGACGCGCTGGGTACCAAGGAATTTGACGAGACCGCCCGTCCGGTCCTACACCCGTCCGACGATTGAGGCCGCCAAAGATGAACATGATGTCCGAGACGACCGCCGCCACGCCCGCGACCGACCTGCCCTACGCGCCCGCCGATCACCCCAGGGTGAAGTTCGGCAAGGTCGGCATCCTGCTGGCCAACCTCGGCACCCCGGATCACTACAGCTACTGGCCGATGCGGCGGTACCTGAACGAGTTCCTGTCGGACCGGCGGGTCATCGACTACAGCCCGTGGATCTGGCAGCCGCTGCTGCAACTCATCATCCTGACCAAGCGGCCGTTCTCGTCGGGCGCGAACTACAAGTCGATCTGGAACGAGGAGCTGAACGAAAGCCCGCTGATGACCATCACCAAGGCGCAGACGCGCCTGATGGCCGAGCGCATGGCCGACCGCTACGGCGACGACGTGATCGTCGATTTCTGCATGCGCTATGGCAACCCCTCGACCAAGTCCAAGGTCGACGAGCTGGTCGCCAAGGGCTGCACCAAGATCCTGTTCTTCCCGCTGTATCCGCAATACGCCGGCGCCACCTCGGCCACGGCCTGCGACCAGTTCTTCCGCAGCCTCGAGAACATCAAGTGGCAGCCGATCGTGCGTACGGTCGAGCCCTACTACGAGAACCCGCTCTACATCGAGGCGCTGGCCCAGTCGGTCGAGCGCGCCTATGCGGGGCTGGAGAACCGGCCGGACGTGCTGGTGGCCAGCTACCACGGCGTGCCCAAGCGCTACCTGATGGAAGGCGACCCCTACCATTGCCAGTGCCAGAAGACGACGCGCCTGCTGCGCGAGCGGCTGGGCTGGGACAAGACCGAGATCGTGACCACCTTCCAGAGCCGCTTCGGGCCCGAGGAATGGCTGAAGCCCTACACGGTGGAGGAGGTCGCCCGGCTGGCCGAGCAGGGCAAGAAGCGCATCGCCGTGGTCGCCCCCGCGTTTTCCGCCGACTGCATCGAGACCCTCGAGGAGATCAACGAGGAGATCAAGGAAAGCTTCGAGGACGCCGGCGGCGAGGAATTCACCTACATCCCCTGCCTGAACGACGACGCGGCGCACATCGACGCGCTGGCCGCGGTGGTCGAACAGAACCTGAAGGGCTGGCTGGACTGAGGCGTCAGGCGGCGATGTTGGCGGGGCGGCCGGTGTAGACCAGGTCGCCCACGCGGACGGTCACGGTGCCGTTCGCATTCCGCTTCACGAAGAGACCCTGAACGGACACGCAGGTGCCCAGAATGATGGTCGCCAGCACAGCCACATCCCCCGATTGGACCGATGAGGGGAAGATAGCCGTTCCGCTTCCGAAATCACGCAGAAAAGATGCGCAACGGCCGTTTTGTCGCTCAAATGTCGTGCAAACTTTTAACAATCCCGCGCGCGCGGGTTCAGAGCCAGTCGCGCAGGATCGGAATCAGCGGGATGTCGGCCGGCGGCATCGGGTAGTCGCGCAACTCGCCGGCCCGCGCCCAGGCGAGTCGCTGCCCCTCCTTCGCCTGCGGAATGCCCTCCCACTTGCGGCAGGCGAACAGCGGCATCAGCAGGTGGAAATCGTCGTAGCTGTGGCTGGCGAAGGTCAGCGGCGCGAGGCAGGAGGCCCAGGTGCCGATGCCCAGCTCCTCGTGCAGTTCGCGGATCAGCGCCTGTTCGGGCGTCTCGCCGGGTTCGACCTTGCCGCCGGGAAACTCCCAGAGGCCGGCCATGGATTTCCCCTCGGGCCGCTGCGCCAGAAGCACCCGGCCGTCGCGGTCGATGAGCGCGACGGCCGACACGAGAATGACCTTCAAGACCGGTAATCCGCGTTGATGTCGATGTAGGCGTGGGTCAGGTCGCAGGTCCAGACGGTCGCCGCGCCGCGGCCGAGGCCGAGGTCGACGCCGATCACCAGCTCCTGCCCCTTCATGTAGGCGGCGCAGGCCGCCTCGGAGTAGCTCTCCGAGCGCCAGCCCTTTTCCGCCACCACGAGGTCGCCGAAGCGGATGGTCAGCGTGTCCCTGTCGGCGGCCGCGCCCGACTTGCCCACCGCCATGACGATGCGGCCCCAGTTCGGGTCCTCGCCGGCGATGGCGGTCTTGACCAGCGGCGAATTGGCGATGGCGCGGGCCACGCGATCCGCGTCGCGGGCCGTCTTGGCGCCGGTCACCTGCACCTCGACCAGCTTGGTCGCGCCCTCGCCGTCGCGCACGATCTGCAACGCAAGGTCCTGCATCACCGCGCCCAGCGCCGCGGCGAAGGCCCGGCCCTCGGCCGACCGCGCCGATGCGATCGGCGCGTGGTTCGCCCGGCCGGTCGCGGCCAGCAGCACGGTGTCCGAGGTCGAGGTGTCGCTGTCCACCGTCACCGCGTTGAAGCTGCGCTTCGTCGCCGCCGACAGCATCGCCTGCAGCGCGTCCTGCGTGACGGCGGCATCGGTGAAGATGTAGCCCAGCATCGTCGCCATGTCGGGCGCGATCATGCCCGAGCCCTTGGCGAAGCCCGCGATCCTGACCGGCTTGCCGCCGATCTCCAGCTCGGCCACCGCCCCCTTGGGGAAGGTGTCGGTGGTCATGATGGCGCGCGCCGCGACCGCGGCCTTGGCCTCGTCCAACCCGTCGGCCAGCACCGGCAGGATCGCGGTGATCTTTTCCGCCGGCAGCGGCTCGCCGATCACGCCGGTGGACGAGGTGAACACATGCGTCGCCGGGATCTTGAGCGCCGCCGCCGCCGCCTCGCAGATGACCGCGACGTCCGCGGCGCCGCGCGACCCGGTGAAGGTGTTGGCGTTGCCCGAGTTCACCACGATGGCGAACCCCTTCTTCGACTTGCCCGGCAACGCGGCTAGCTTGGCCTGCCCGTCCAGCACCGCGGCCGACCGGGTGGCCGACCGGGTGAAGACACCGGCCATCGTGGCGCCGGCCGAGATCTCGGCCAGCATCACGTCGGTGCGGTTCTGGTAACGCACCCCCGCCTCGCCGGCGGCGAAGCGGACGCCGGCGATCACCGGCAGGTCGGGGAAGGACGCGGGCGCAAGCGGCGAGACCTTCAGCGGCGCCTTGCCCGCGGGCTTGGCGGCCTTGGCCTTCTTGCCCTTCTTGTCCTTGTCCTTGGACTTCTTCTTCTTCTCGTCCTTCGCCATCACCGTGCTTCCCCTGACGATCGCCTCAATCGGCGAGCAGATCCAAGTTCCGGATGACCGACGGGTCAACCTGAATCTCGGGCCGCTCGACCGTGGCCGCGGCCGTCAGCTCCTGGATCGCGGCATCGACGCGGGCGCGGCGCAGGCCGTCCTCCAGCTCGGCGCGGACCTGGTCGAGGCCCGGGGGCTCCTGCTCGCGGGTGTCGTTCAGGACCACGACATGCCAGCCGAACTGCGTCTGCACCGGCGCCGACACCTCGCCGACCTCCAGCGCAAAGACCGCCGCCTCGAAATCCGGCACCATCATGCCCGCGGTGAACCAGCCCAGCTGCCCGCCGTTGGGGCCCGACGGCCCGATCGAGCGTTCCTGCGCCAGTTCCGCGAAATCGGCGCCCTCGGCCAGCTCGGCGATGACGGCCTGCGCCTCTTCCTCGGTTTCCAGCAGGATGTGGCTGGCGTTGTATTCCGTGATCGGCCCCAGGCTGCCGTACTGGGCGTCGTATTCCGCCTGCAGGTCCTCGTCGGAGACCGGCGCCATGCCGACCTCGTCCAGCAGCATCGCGGCCAGGAAGGCGCGGCGCTCGTTCTCCAGGCCCAGCCGCTCGCGGGTGCCGATGTCGCCCTCGGCGACCGAGGCCAGCACCTCCTGCTGCACCAGCTGCTCCAGCAGCCCGTCCAGCAGCACGTTGTCCGGCAGTTCCTGGTATTGCGGCGGCAGCATCTGCACCATGGCGATGACGTGGCCCAGCGTGATCTCGGTGCCGTTCACCGTGGCCAGCACGGTCGCGGCGGTCACGTCCTCCTGCGCCGTGGCGGGCATGGCGAGCAGGGCCGACAGAGCGACCCCGGCGAGATACTTCTTCATGGATGCGTCCTTTTTCCTCTGGCGCGGGTGGTCCTGCCCGCGTTGACACGGTTTGGGCGGCCCCTTATGTCGCTTGACGGATCGCATCGGGGCCCTGGCCTGCTGCCGCGTTGATAGACCGCCAAGAGGGGCCGAACAACCCGGATGCCCCACACGATCGGTTGAGAGTCCCAGGCCCGCGCGATGCTCCGCGCAAGGGGGCCACCACAAAAAGGCGCTTCACATGCTCGGATTGGGTACGCTGGCGAAAAAGGTCTTCGGCAGTCCGAACGACCGCAAGGTCAAGGCGGTCCGGCCCCTCGTCGCCCAGATCAACGCCCTCGAGCCCGAGTACAAGGCCAAGTCCGACACCGAGATCGTCGCCAAGACGGCCGAGCTGCGCGCCCGGGTCCAGAACGGCGAGACGCTCGACGCGCTGCTGCCCGAAGCCTTCGCCAACTGCCGCGAGGCCGCCCGGCGCGCGCTGGGCCTGCGCGCCCACGACGTGCAGCTGATCGGCGGCATCTTCCTGCACCAGGGCAACATCGCCGAGATGAAGACCGGCGAGGGCAAGACGCTGGTGGCGACCTTCCCGGCCTACCTGAACGCGCTGACCGGCAAGGGCGTGCACATCGTCACGGTGAACGACTACCTGGCCAAGCGCGACGCCGACTGGATGGGCAAGGTCTACACCGCGCTGGGCCTGACCACCGGCGTGGTCTACCCGCGCCAGCCCGACGACGAGAAGCGGCGGGCCTACGCCGCCGACATCACCTACGCCACCAACAACGAGCTCGGCTTCGACTACCTGCGCGACAACATGCGCGCGAGCCTCGAGGAAATGGCGCAGCGCGGGCACAACTTCGCCATCGTCGACGAGGTCGACAGTATCCTGATCGACGAGGCGCGGACGCCGCTCATCATCTCGGGCCCGACGCAGGACCGCTCCGAGCTCTACATCGCCATCGACCGCGTGATCCCCGGGATCACCGACGAGCATTTCACCCTCGACGAGAAGGCGCGCAACGCGACCTTCACCGATGAGGGCAACGATTTCCTCGAGGATCGCCTGCACGAGATGGGCCTGCTGCCCGAGGGGCAGAGCCTCTACGACCCGGAATCCACCACCATCGTCCACCACGTGACCAACGCGCTGCGCGCCCACAAGCTGTTCCACAAGGACCAGCAGTACATCGTGCGCTCGGGCGAGGTGGTGCTGGTCGACGAGTTCACCGGCCGCATGATGCCGGGCCGCCGCCTGTCGGACGGTCTTCACCAGGCCATCGAGGCCAAGGAGGGCTGCAAGATCCAGCCCGAGAACGTGACGCTGGCGTCCGTCACCTTCCAGAACTACTTCCGCCTCTACGCCAAGCTGTCCGGCATGACCGGCACCGCGGCCACCGAGGCCGAGGAATTCATGGCGATCTATGGCCTCGGCGTGGTCGAGATCCCCACCAACCTGCCAGTCGCGCGGATCGACGAGGACGACCAGGTCTACCGCACCGGCAAGGAAAAATACGAGGCCATCGTGGCCGCCATCCGCGAGGCGCATGAAAAGGGCCAGCCGGTGCTGGTCGGCACCACGTCGATCGAGAAATCCGAGATGCTGGGCCGGATGCTGGAAAAGGCCAAGCTGCCCCACAACATCCTGAACGCGCGCCAGCACGAGCAGGAGGCGCAGATCGTCGCCGACGCCGGCAAGCTGGGCGCCGTGACCATCGCCACGAACATGGCCGGCCGCGGCACCGACATCAAGCTGGGCGGCAACGTCGAGTTCAAGATCATGGAGGCCATCGCCGCGGACCCCGAGGGCGACCACGCCGCGATCCGCGCCCGGATCGAGGAAGAACACAAGGCCGACGAGGAAAAGGTCAAGCAGGCCGGCGGCCTCTACGTGCTGGCCACCGAACGCCACGAAAGCCGCCGCATCGACAACCAGCTGCGCGGCCGCTCGGGCCGGCAGGGCGACCCGGGGCGGTCGTCCTTCTTCCTGTCGCTGGAAGACGACCTGATGCGCATCTTCGGGTCGGAGAAGCTCGACAAGATGCTGTCCACGCTGGGGATGAAGGAAGGCGAGGCCATCGTGCACCCCTGGGTGAACAAGAGCCTCGAGCGCGCGCAGGCCAAGGTCGAGGGGCGCAACTTCGACATCCGCAAGCAGCTGCTCAAGTTCGACGACGTGATGAACGACCAGCGCAAGGTGATCTTCGAGCAGCGCCGCGAGGTCATGGGCGCCGAGGACATCGCCGAGGTCGCCCGCGACATGCGCCACCAGGTCATCGAGGACCTGGTCGACACCTACATGCCGCCGAAATCCTACGCCGACCAGTGGGAGATCGAGGCGATGGACAAGGCCGTGCGCGAGACGCTGGGCGTCGCCGTGCCGCTGGCCGACTGGGCCGCCGAGGACGGCGTCGACCAGGAGGTCGTGCGCGAACGGCTGGAAACGGCCGCCGACGAATACATGGCCTCCAAGGCGGCGCAGTTCGGCGCCGACCAGATGCGGTCGATCGAGAAGCAGGTGCTCCTGCAGACCATCGACCAGAAATGGCGCGACCACCTGCTGACGCTGGAACACCTGCGCTCGGTCGTGGGCTTCCGCGGCTACGCCCAGCGCGACCCGCTTAACGAGTACAAGACCGAGGCGTTCCAGCTGTTCGAGTCGATGCTGGACGGGCTGCGCACCGACGTGACCTCCAAGCTGGCGCGCATCCAGCCGCTGACGCAGGAGCAGCAGGAGCAGCTGATCCGCCAGCTGCAGGCGCAGCAGCAGGCCGCCCAGCGCCAGGCCGACCTCGCCACCGAGGCCGCCGAGACCGCGGTCGAGACCCCCGGCGAGCGCCGCGAGGGCTTCGACGAGAGCGACCCGGCCACCTGGGGCAACCCGGGCCGGAACGACGCCTGCCCCTGCGGCTCGGGCAAGAAGTTCAAGCACTGCCACGGCCGCCTCGCATGACCTGACGGACAATCCGCCGAAACCGCGCGGATTGTCCCCAAGACTGCCCGATTTCTCCGCGCTTTCGCCCCATTCGGCGCGCAGGCTCATCGCGTCCCGACAGATGCGAGGCCGAAAGCCATGCCCGTTCGCCAGACCATTCTCCGCGCCAGCGCGCTGGCCGTCCTCGCCGGATCGGGGCTGGCCGCCGCGCTCAACATGGGGCTGATCGGGGCCGCATCGCGCCCCGCCGCCCCGGCACAGGTGGCCCAGCCCGCGCCGGACCAGCCGCCGGCCGCGCCCGCCCTGCCGCTGACGGCAGACACTGCCGGCGTGCGGCTGCCCGCCTCGGCCCCGATGCCGCCGGCCCTGCCGGTCGCCGCCGGCGCGCCGGTGCCCGCCCCCTTGCCCGACGCGGCGCCGCAGGCCGCGCCCGCGACCGACATCGCCCGCAGCCCCCTGGGCCTGCCCTGCGGCCTCGAGGTCGCCGGCACGGCGATGCCCGGCGCCATGGTGGCGCTCGACGTGATGGACCCCTGCCGCCCCGGCATGCGGGTCGAGGTCGAACACGCCGGCTTGACCTTCGCCGCCGCGACCGACGCCATGGGCCTGCTCACGCTCGACGTGCCCGCGCTTGAGGCCCCCGCCATCTTTACCGTGCGCCTCGCCGACGAAACCCTCGGCATGGCGCTGGTGCCGGTGCCCGACCTCGGCGGCATCGGCCGCGTCGCCGTCGCCTGGGAGGAGGACCGCGCGATCGAACTGCACGCCTTCGAGAACGACGCCGCCTTCGGCGCCCCCGGCCATGTCTGGCAGGACGCCCCCGGCGACGTGACCCTGGTGACGGCCGGCACCGGCGGCGTGCTGACCCGCCTCGGCGACCCAACGGTGGAGGCCCCGCGCATCGCACAGGTCTACACCTACCCCGTCGCCGTCGCCGGCGCGCTGGCGCTCTCGGTCGACATCCCCGTCACCTCGGCCAGCTGCGGCCAGCCGGTCCGCGCCCAGAGCCTGCGGCTCCGCGACGGCGCGGTCGAGACGCAGGAGATCCGCCTCACCCTGCCCGGCTGCGACGCGGTCGGCGACTATCTGGTGTTGCAAAATCTCTTCGACGACCTGAGACTCGCCGGCAACTGAAGCCCCGCCGCGCAGCCCCATGCCAGTGCCCGTCAGGGCGGCCCTGATCGCCGCCCTTTTTCTTGTCCCGGTTCCCGCCCCTGCCCCTGCGCAGGACGTGGAACTGCGGTCGCTCGACGGCACGGTGACGCTCGAGGGCAACCTCGTCGCCTTCGACGGGGCCTATTACCAGCTCGACTCGGCCTATGGCCGCCTGACCGTCGCCGCCGAGGGCGTCAGCTGCGCCGGGCCGGGCTGCCCCGACCTGTCCAGCTTCGTGGCCGAGGCGCGGATCGCGGGCGAGGCGACGGTGGCCGAGGGGCTCCTGCCCGCGCTGCTGGCCGGCTTCGCGCAGGACCGGGGCATGGCGCTGGCGGGGCCCGAGACGACGGGCGAGGGGCTGGTCTACGCGCTCACCCGCCGCGACGGGTCGACCGCGGCGCGTGTGGTCGTGGCGCCGGGCACCAGCGACAGCGGCTTCCTCGCGTTGCTGAACGGCGACACCGACCTGGCCCTGACGCTCCGCGCCCCCACCGAGGCCGAGCGCCGCGCCGACCGCGCCGGTGCGCCGGACGACCCGCCGCTGATCCGCCGGGTGCGGGTGATCGGGCTCGACGCGCTGGTGCCGGTGGTCGCGCCGCAGAACCCGGTCGACGCGCTGTCGCAGGCCGAGCTGGCGGCGATCTACACCGGCGAGATCGACAACTGGCAGGCGCTGGGCGGGCCCGACGCGCCGGTCGCGCTGCACCTGCTGGAGCCCGAGCTGGGGCTGGCGCAGACCTTCGCAACCGCCGTGCTGGGCGGCGCCCCGCGCGAGCCGGCCGCCGGGATCACCACCCATGCCAGCGCGCTGGCGCTGGCGACGGCGGTGGCGCGCGATGCCTATGCCCTTGGCGTGACGGCGCAATCGGCGCGCGGCACAACCCGCAGCCTGCCGCTTGCCGGCGCCTGCGGTTTCAGCCAAGGCGCCGACCCCAACGCGGTCAAGGCCGAGGACTACCCGCTCACGGCGCCAGTCTATCTCTACCTCGCCCCCCGCCGCCTGCCGCAGCTGGTGCGCGATTTCCTCGCCTGGACCGAGACCGAGGCCGCCGAGCGCGTGGTCGCCGAGGCGGGCTACGTGAACCAGAGCCTCACGCGCACGCCGCTGGCGTTGCAGGGCACGCGGCTGGCCAACGCGGTGGCCGCGGCCGGCGAGGAGGTGCCGCTGGCCGAGCTGCAGCGCCTGGTCGAGACGCTCGGGCACGCGGAACGGCTGTCCGCCACCTTCCGCTTTGCCGACGGGTCGGTCGACCTCGACGCGCAGTCGCGCGCCTCCGTGGCCCGGCTGGCCGCGGCGATCGAACAGGGCGCCTTCGACGGGCGGCGGCTGGTCTTCGTGGGCTTTTCCGACGGCGGGGGCCGGGCCGAGGTGAACCTGCGCCTGTCGCTCCGCCGCGCCGAGACGGTGCGCGCCGCCGTTCTGGCCGCGGCCGAGGCCGCCGACCCCGACCGCGTCACGCTGGACGTCGATGCCTTCGGCGAGGCGATGCCCATGGCCTGCGACGACAGCGACTGGGGCCGCGCCGTCAACCGCCGGGTCGAGGTCTGGCTGGACTGACGGGCCTCAGTCCCAGGTCGGGTGGAACTTGCCCGCGGGCGACAGGGTGAAGATCTCGCAGCCCGTGGCCGTCACCCCCACCGAATGCTCGAACTGGGCCGACAGGCTCTTGTCGCGGGTCACCGCCGTCCAGTCGTCGGCCAGCACCTTGGTCTCGGGCCGGCCGAGGTTCACCATCGGCTCGATGGTGAAGAACATGCCTTCCTCCAGCACCGGCCCGGTGCCGGCGCGCCCGTAATGCAGCACGTTCGGCGGAGCGTGGAACACCTGCCCCAGCCCGTGGCCGCAGAAATCCCGCACCACCGACATGCGCTGCGCCTCGACGAAGCTCTGGATGGCACAGCCGATGTCGCCGAAGGTGTTGCCGGGGCGCACGGCCTCGATGCCCTTGAACAGGGCGTCATGGGTGACCTCGATCAGCCGTTCGGCCTTGCGGCCCAGCTTGCCGGCCACGTACATCCGGCTGGTGTCTCCGAACCAGCCGTCGACGATCACCGTCACGTCCACGTTCAGGATATCGCCGTCCTTCAACACCTTGGGCCCGGGGATGCCGTGGCAGACCACGTGGTTCACGCTGATGCAGGACGCGTGCTGGTAGCCGCGGTAGCCGATCGTGGCCGAGGTCGCGCCGGCCTCGGTCACCATGCGCTCGATGGCGGCGTCGATGGCCTCGGTCGTCTGGCCGGGGAACACCAGCGGCGCCACCGCGTCGAGGATGCGCGCGGCGACCTGCCCCGCGCGGTGCATCCCGGCGAAGTCCTCGGGGTTGTGGATGCGGATGCCGTCCTTGGTGAGACGGCCCTTGAAGTCGTCCAAGTGCTGGACCTCCGGTGGCATGCTCGTGTCTAACCTAGTCGCATCATGCGACAAATTCCAGTCAACTGCCCCTTGCGCGCCGCGCGGCGGCGGCGGCCGCCTGCGGGCCGGGGTCGACCGGCAGCGCGCGGTCGAGCCAGACCCCCTCGGCGGTGATGCGCGTGCCGTGGCACAGCATCTCCACCCCGGCTGCGCGGGCGGCGTCGAAGGCGGCGGCATAGGCCGGGTCGAGGTCGGGGGCAAGCCGGAACCGCCCACAATCGGTGCGCTGCACGAGGTAGAGCATCACCGCCCGCCCCCCGGCGGCGGCGATGCGCGACAGCTCGGCCAGGTGCTTGGCGCCCCGCGCGGTGACGCAGTCGGGGAACTCGGCCCAGTCGCCGTCGCGGCGCAGATGCACGTTCTTGACCTCGACATAGGCGTCGGGCCGGCCGGGTTCGGACAGCAGGAAATCGATCCGGCTGTTGGTGCCATAGCGCTGCTCGGGCCGGATCGTGCCGTAGCCCGCCAGCGCCGGGATGCCGCCCGCGCCCAGCGCCTCGGCCACGATCCGGTTCGGCGCACCCGCGTCGATGCCGGCCATGTGCCCGCCCGGCAGCTCCACCAGCCGCCAGCCGTAGCCCAGCTTCTTCTTCGGGTCGTCGTTGGGTTCGACCCAGATCCGCGCACCCGGTTCGGCCAGCCCCAGCATCGCGCCGGGGTTGGGGCAATGGGCCGTCACCTCGCGCCCGTCCGCCAGCACGATGTCGGCGAGGAAGCGCTTGTAGCGCCGGATCAGCGTCGCGGGGACGAGGGGGGTTGGAAACCGCATGGGCGCGGGCCTATACCGAACCGGCAGCGAAGGACAAGCGAGGCGCCGATGCAGACCCCCACCGCCGCGATGCTGGTGATCGGAGACGAGATCCTGTCGGGCCGGACCCGAGATTCGAACATGCATTTCCTCGCCCGGGCGCTGACAGACCACGGCATCCGGCTGGCCGAGGCGCGCGTCGTGCCCGACATCCATGACAGGATCAAACAGGCCGTGCAGAGCCTGTCTGCCGCCTACGACCATGTCTTTACCTCGGGCGGGATCGGGCCGACCCACGACGACATCACCGCCGACGCCGTGGCCGACGCCATGGGCGCCGCCATCGACGTGCGCGCCGACGCCCGCGCGATCCTGCAGGCCCATTACGACGCCCGCGGGCAGGAGCTGAACGCCGCCCGCCTGCGCATGGCGCGCATCCCCGACGGGGCGGCCCTGATCGACAACCCGGTGTCCGCCGCGCCGGGCTTCAGCCTCGGCAACGTCCACGTCATGGCCGGCGTACCCTCGATCTTCGAGGCGATGGTGGCCAGCGTGCTGCCCCGGCTGACCGGCGGCCCGCCGCTCCTGTCGCAGTCGCTGCGGGTGCTGTGGCCCGAGGGCGAGATCGCCGAGGCGCTGGGCCGCGTCGCCGCCGCCCACCCCGAGGTGTCGATCGGGTCCTACCCCTTCACCCTGAACGGCGCGCAGGGCTCCAACGTCGTGGTCCGCAGCCAGGACGGGGCCGCCATCGATGGGGTGATGGCCGAGCTGTCGCGGCTCTTCCCCGACCCGGCATGACCCTCGCCGACCTCGCCCCCGTCATCGCCGCGACCTGGCCCCCGGCCTCGACCCGCGCCGCGGGGGCCTTCACGGTGGCCGAGGGCGCGGGCGGCGGCCAGCGGGTCAGCGCCGCGCGGCTGGCCGACCCCGCCGCGACCGACGCCTCCGAGGCCGACATCGACGCCGCACTTGCGGCGCTCGCCGACCTGGGCCAGCCGCCGCTGTTCATGGTGCTGGACCACCAGGCGCCGCTCGACGCCCGCCTCGCCGGGCGCGGCCTCACCCTCCGCGACGAAACGCAAGCCATGGTCATGCCCGCCGCCGACCTCGCCGCGCCGCCGCCGCCCGTCACCTGCTTTTCCACCTGGCCGCCGCTGGCGATCCAGGCCGAGATCTGGGCCGCGGGCGGCATCGGCCCCGGGCGGCTGGCCGTCATGGACCGCGCCAAGGGGCCGAAGATGAGCTTCTTCGGCCGCACCGACGACAAGCCGGCCGGCACCGCCTTTGCCGCGATCCACGACGGCGTGGCCATGCTCCACGCGCTCGAGGTGCTGCCCGCCCACCGCCGCAAGGGTCTGGCCGCGACCATGATGCGCGCCGCCGCCGACTGGGCGCGGGGCGCCGGCGCCGGCACCGTCGCCGTCCTGGTGACCAGCGGAAACCGGCCGGCGCGGGGCCTTTACGCTTCCCTGGGGTTCCGCTCTGTGGGACAGTACCACTACCGATCCCAGACCCCCTGACGCGCCCATGACGCATCCCGGCCGCTGGCCGCGCCTCTCCCGCAGCCTCTGCCTGTCGCTTCTTCCGCTGGCCCTGGCGCTGCCCGCCACCGCCCTCGACCTGGCCTGGCCCGAAGGCGCCGAGCGCGTCGTGACGCGCAGCGCGCCGGCCAGCGGCGTCCACATCGCCACCGGGGTCTTCGACGGGGCGCAGGTGCCCGCGCTGGCCCTGTCCGGCGACCTGTCGGAAGAGATCTGGCAGATCCCCGGCGAGATGGGCGACCCCGCGCTGCTGGTGGGCCTGTTGCGCGACCAGCTGGCCGCGCAGGGCTACGCGATCGACCTGGCCTGCGCCGCCCGCGACTGCGGCGGGTTCGATTTCCGCTACGCGCTGCCCATCGCCGAGGGGCCCGAGATGCATGTCGACCTCGGGAATTTCCACTACCTGGCCGCCAGCCGCTCCACGCCCGAAGGCCAAGAGCACGTGGCCCTGACCGTGTCCCACGGCGGGCGGCTCGGGTATGCCCATCTTGCCCGGATGACGCCGGCGGGCGCGCTGCCGGGCGAGGTGACCCCCTCCAGCCGCCAGAACGGGGCCGACCCGGACGAGGGGCTGGTCGAGCGGCTCGTGGGCACGGGGCACGCGGTGCTGGACGATCTTCAGTTCGGCACCGGCGCCTCGGCGCTGTCGGAGGCCCGCTACGAAAGCCTCGTCACGCTCGCCGCCTGGCTGGCCGAGGACCCGGACCGCCGCATCGTCCTGGTCGGCCACACCGACGCCGAGGGGTCGCTGGAGGCCAACATCGAGCTCAGCCGCGCCCGCGCCGCCGCGGTGCGCGACTGGCTGGTCGCCGAGGCCGGCGCGGACCCGGCCCGGATCGAGGCCGCGGGCGTCGGCTACCTGTCGCCGCGCGCCGCGAACACCAGCCCCGCGGGGCGCGAGGCCAACCGCCGGGTCGAGGTGGTGCTGGTCTCCGACTGAGAAAAAAGCGCCCGGACCGGCACAGGGCCGACCCGGGCACAGGATGTGCGCCCGGAACAGAAACGGGCGCAGGCACGGCAACAGGGAAACTCGGGGGGCACCGGCGGGGGCCGGCGCGGGGGGCGGTCACCAGTCGGTCGGACCCTTGTCCTTGAAGGTGTCCACCAGGAAATCGATGAAGGCGCGCACCTTGGGCTGGGTGTAGCGGCCCGGCGGGTAGATCGCGTAGACGCCCTGGATCTCCACGGGCAGGTCCGGGATCACGTCCTCGACCAGCCCCGCGCGCATCGGCTCGGCGTAGAGGAAGCTCGGCAAGTAGGCGATGCCCAGCCCCCCGATCGCCGCGTTCAGGAGCGACTGCCCGTCGTTCACCGTCAGCCAGCCGCCGGTGCGCACCTGGCGCTGCTCGCCCGACGGCGCCGTGATCTTCCAGACGTTCGCGTTGGCGTTGTTGGAATAATGCAGGAGCTTGTGCTCGTTCAGGTCGTCGATCCGTTCGGGGCGCCCGTATTTCGCGAAGTAGGACGGCGCCGCGATCATCCGGCGCTGGGTCTCGCAGATCTTGCGCGCGCGCAGGCTCGAATCCTCCAGCTCACCGACCCGGATCGCCATGTCGAAGCCTTCCGAGATCAGCTCCACGTAGCGGTTGTTGAGCACCATGTTCACGGTGACCTCGGGGTATTCGTGCAGGAACCGCCCCAGGATCGGCGACACGTGGTTCACGCCGAAATCCGTGGCCACCGACACCCGCAGCGTGCCCGAGGGCGCCGACTGCATCGCGGTGACCAGCGCGTCGGCCTCGCCCGCGTCGTTCAGCACCCGGCGGGCGCGGTCGTAATAGGCCAGCCCGATCTCCGTCGGGCTGACGCGGCGCGTCGTGCGGTTGAGCAGCCGGGCGCCAAGCCGCGCCTCGAGGCTCGAGACATGCTTGGAGACGGCGGACTTGGAGATCCCCATCTTCTTCGCTGCATCCGTGAAGCCGCCCTGGTCCACGACCATGGCGAAGGCTTCCATTTCGGTCAGACGATCCATGTCTCTGCCACCTGCTCGGTCTTTTCGATGCCGTTCTTGTCGCCGGCAAATGCGGCGCGATTGGGGAGGTCACCGGGCCAAAGCCGGGTAATTCGGCGGATCGTTCGTGTCGCCTCACCAATTTCCCCGCGGCCGGCCGGGCCGGAAACGTCCATGGACGCGGGCCCGGGCGCCGGTCTAGTGTGCCGCCGCAGCATCACCGAAAGGGCCTTCCGATGGATCATGCCGACACCCGCGCGGAGCTGGCCGCCGCCTTCCGCCTGACCGCCCGCGAGGGGATGCATGAAGGCGTCGCCAACCACTTCTCGATGGCGGTCAACGCCGACGGGACGCAGTTCCTGATCAACCCGCGCAAGCATTTCAGCCGCATCCGCGCCTCGGACCTCTGGGTGATCGACGCGACCGACCCCGACAGCGCCCGCGGCGAGGACGCCCCCGACCCCACCGCCTGGGGCCTGCACGCCAGCCTGCACCGCCACGTGCCCCACGCCCGCTGCGCGATGCATGTGCATTCGACCTACGCGACCGTGCTGGCCAGCCTCGCCGACTCGCGCCTGCCCCCGATCGACCAGTCCTCGGCCATGTTCTACAACCGCCAGGTCGTCGACGAGGATTACGGCGGCCTCGCGCTGGAGGAGGAGGGCACCCGCTGCGCCCGCCTGTTCCAGGACCCCTCGGTGCGCACCATGATCATGGGCAACCACGGCGTCCTGTTCATCGGCGAGACCGTCGCCGAGACCTTCATGCGGATGTACTACTTCGAGCGCGCCGCCCGCACCTACATACTGGCGCTGCAGACCGGCCGCCCCCTGCGCGAGCTGTCGCCCGAGGTCGCCGAGCTGACCGCCCGCCAGCAGGAGGGCGATGCCCAGGCCGAGGCCGATTTCCTGCGCGGCATGCGCGCCGTTCTGGATGCAGAGGCCCCGGACTACGTCCAGTAACCGTCTGTCGGCGCTTCATCTTTCCGAAAATACGCAAGCCCGGCCCGCCCCCCCGGCGCGCCGGGCCGTCAGGCCGCGTCGAAATCCAGCGCCAGCCGCTCGGTCACCGGCCGCGCCTGGCAGGCCAGCACGAACCCCGCCTCCAGCTCCCAGGGCTCCAGCGACCAGTTCACCGCCATCTCGGCCCGCCCCACGGTCACCCGGCAACGGCAGGTGCAGCACATGCCGCCCCGGCAGGAATAGGGCAGCTCCACCCCCTGCCGCTCGGCGGCCTCCAGCACGGTGTCGTCGCCCGCCCCCATCACGAAGCCGCGCCGCGCGCCGTCCAGCACCACCTCGACCGCCACTCCCTGCGCCATCGCCGCCTCGGCCGCGGCCGAGCGCGGGGCGCGGGGCGCCTCGCCGTCCATGTAGAAGCGTTCGTGGTGGATCCGCGCCCGGTCGACGCCCAGCGACAGGCAGGCCGCCTCCACCGCGTCGATCATCTCCCCCGGCCCGCACAGGAACACGCCGTCCGCCCCGGCCAGGTCCACCACCCCCGCCCGCGCCAGCCGAGCGATCTTGTCCCCGTCCACGCGCCCGTTCAGCAGCGCCACGTCCTGCTCCTCCCGGCTCAGCACATGCACCAGCGTGAAGCGGTCCATGTAGCGGTCCTTCAGCCGCTCCAGCGCCTCGCGGAACATGATCGTCCCGCTGCGCCGGTTGCCGTAGACCAGCGTCACCTCCGCCCCCCGCGCCAACGCCGCACCCGCCAGCGCCACCATCGGCGTGATCCCCGACCCCGCCGCCACCAGCACCAGCCGCCCGCAGCCCGGATCGGTGAACCGCCCCTCGGGCGGCATCACCTGCAGCCGGTCGCCCGGTTTCAGCCCCTGCGCATGGCCCGAGAACACGCCGCCCGGCACATGCTTCACTCCCACCCACAGCCCCTCGCCGGGCAGGGAGGCGATGGAATAGGACCGCCGCGTGTCCACGCCCCCCACCTCGGCCCGCAGCGTCAGGTATTGCCCTGGCGCGAAGGCAAAGGCGTCGCGCAGCGCCTCGGGCACCGCCAGCCGGATCGCCACCGCCTCGGGCCCCTCGGGCCGCACCTCCGCCACGGTCAGCTCGTGGAACATGGCCGCCCCCTCAGATGCATTTGAAATAGTCGAAGGGCTCGCCACAGGCCGTGCAGGCGTACTGCGCCTTGCAGGCGGTCGAGCCGAACTCGCTGATCTTCCGCGTCGCCGTCGCCCCGCAGCGCGGGCAGGCCACCACCGGGTCGGCGAACAGCGCGCGCTTGCCCGCCGGCCCCTCGGGGGGCGCGATCCCGTAGGCGCGCAGCTTCTCGCGCCCTTCCGCGGTGATCCAGTCCGTCGTCCACGCCGGCGACAGCACCCGCTCGATCCGCACCTCGAAGCCCGCCCCCCGCAGCGCCGTCTCGATCCCCATCTCGATCATCGCCGTCGCGGGGCACCCCGAATAGGTCGGGCTCACGCAGGCCACCGCCACCCCGTCCTCGATCCGCACCTCGCGCAGGATGCCGAGGTCGGCCACCGTCACGCAGGGCACCTCCGGGTCCGGCACCGCAGCCGCCGCCGCCCAGGCCCGCGCCGCGGCGCTCACCAGGTCGCCCCCGGATAGGCGCGCTGCAGGTACTGCATCTCGGCCAGCAGATGCCCCAGCGCCTCGCCATGCAGGCCGCGGCGCCCGCCGGTCTGCGGGAACGGCACCTCCGGCACCTCCAACCCCGCCTCGGCGAAGACCATCCCGATCACCCGGTCCCACGGCCCCCGCAGGTCGCCCCGCGCCGGCAGCACGCCGCCCTCCACCAGCGCCGCCGAAGCCGTGCTCTCCTCGAACAGCTCGCCCGTGAACCGGTGCAGCTCCGCCACCGCGGCCCGCATTCGCGCGGCGCTCTCGTCCGTCCCGTCGCCCAGCCGGATCACCCATTCGCCCGCATGGCGGACGTGATAGGCCATCTCCTTCACCGCCTTGCCCGCGACGCCCCGGATCACCGCGTCGGGACTGTCCACCGCCGCGGCCCAGTAGGGCTCCATGACTGCCGCGAAGTAGAGCTGCCGCAGCATCGTCTGCGCGAAATCCCCGTTCGGCCGCTCGCAGATCAGCAGGTTCCGGTACTCCCGCTCGACCCGCAGAAAGGCGAGGTCGTCCTCGCCCCGCCCCTTCCCCTCCTGCCGGGCCGCGTAGTCGTAGAGCGTCCGCGCCGTGCCGATCAGGTCCAGCGCCATGTTCGGCAGCGCCAGATCCTCCTCCAGCATCGGCGCATGGCCGCACCATTCCGACAGCCGATGCCCGAGGATCAGGTGGTCGTCCGCCAGCTCCAGCACCGCGTCGAAGAGCGCCGGATGCGGGTCTGATCCGCCTGTCAGAGCCTGTTCCGCCATCACATGTGCCCCACCTCGTCGGGGATCTCGTAGAAGGTCGGATGGCGATAGATCTTGTCCGCCGTCGGCTCGAAATCCTCGGCCGCGCGGTCGGGGTCGCTCGCCGTGATCGCCTTCGACGGCACCACCCAGATGCTCACCCCCTCGCCCCGCCGCGTGTAGACGTCGCGCGCGGCCTGCAGCGCCAGCACCTCGTCGGCGGCATGGAGGCTGCCCACATGCTTGTGGCTCAACCCGTTCCGCGGGCGGATGAACACTTCCCACAACGGTGTCTCATGCGCCATCGCGCCCTCCATCTTTGCTTCCCAAATACTCCCGGGGGGTCGCCATTGGTCCGAGCGACAATGGCGACGGGGTTGGCCCCCCGGCGGGTCGCCTGCGACAGCAGGCGAAACCCCCTATTCCGCTGCCAGCGCCGCCTTGCGCGCCGCCCGCTTCTCCGCATGCGCCAGCGCGGCCTCCCGCACCCAGGCGCCCTCGTCCCAGGCCTTCTTCCGGTCGCGGATGCGGTCGACGTTCATCTGCCCGCCGCCCTTCACCACGCGCCAGAACTCGTCCCAGTCGATCGGCCCGTGGTCGTAGCCGCCCTTGGCCTCGTTCCACCGCAACTCCGGATCCGGGACGCTCAGGCCCAGGAACTCCGCCTGCGGCACCGTCGCGTCGATGAACTTCTGCCGCAGCTCGTCATTGGTGAAGCGCTTGATCTTCCAGCGCATCGACTGGTCGGAATGCTGGCTGTCGGCGTCGGACGGCCCGAACATCATCAGGCTCGGCCACCACCACCGGTTCAGCGCGTCCTGCGCCATCTCCTTCTGCGCGGGCGTCCCGCGCGCCAGCGTCATGACGATCTCGTAGCCCTGCCGCTGGTGGAAACTCTCCTCCTTGCAGATGCGGATCATAGCCCGGGCATAGGGCCCGTAGGAGCAGCGGCAGAGCGGGATCTGGTTCATGATCGCCGCCCCGTCGACCAGCCAGCCGATCACGCCGATGTCGGCCCAGCTGAGCGTCGGGTAGTTGAAGATCGAGGAATACTTGGCCTTCCCCGACAGCAACTCCTCGGTCATCTGCTCCCGGCTCACCCCGAGCGTCTCGGCAGCGGCATAGAGGTAAAGGCCATGCCCCCCCTCGTCCTGCACCTTGGCCAAGAGCGCCGCCTTGCGCTTCAGGCTCGGCGCGCGGGTGATCCAATTGCCCTCGGGCAGCATCCCGACGATCTCGGAATGGGCGTGCTGGCCGATCTGGCGCACCAGCGTCCGGCGGTAGCCTTCGGGCATGGCGTCGTTCGGCTCGATCTTCTCCTCGGCGTCGATCCGCGCCTGGAACCGCGCCAGGAACTCCGGCGTCTCCTCCGTCGCGCCATCGGCGCCGATCAGCCCCTGAGAATACATGCGCACACCTCCCTGCCGCCTGCTCGACGGATTTTATGTTACGAAAATCCCAAAATCAACGAATCTCTGTAACACGTCATCCGAACCGGTCACCGGCTGTAGCGGCAGGCAAGCCGGGGCATCCGGGCACGGGCCGCGACAGCCAGGCGTCGGACTGTGCCGCGATGCGCGCGTAGGCGCCCGCGACCTCCGCCCTCAGCGCCAGCCCGGGCCAGTCGCGGGGGGCCAGCGCCTCGGGCCATTCGGGGTAGCGCAGGACGTAACGCCGCCAGCGATGCACCAGCACCGTCCGCGCGGCGACCGCGTCGAGCCCATCGGGCGAGGAGCGGACCGCGCCAACCTGCCCTGCCAACGCCGCGATGGCCTCGGTCTCGGCGCGCTGGTCGGGTCCGGGGCCGATCCCGGGGTCGGATACAGTCTCTATCTTGCCAATCAGGGTCAAACCGGACGGCGTCGGCGCGAAGGCAGCGGGCCAGAGACCGACACCCGGGGCAAGCGCAATCCCCCGGGGATCGTCGGACCGGGTGACCATCCAGTCGCCCGCGGTGACGGTCCCCGGCGCGGCATAGACCAGGCGCGCGGCACGGGTGAACTCCGCCCGCGCGCTGTCGGAAAACCCGTAGATCGCGGCGCGCCCGTCCTTCGGGTCGCGGGCGCGGTCGATCCAGCCGTCGGCCACCAGCCGCGACAGCGCCGTGCGCTGCGCCCCGCGGCCGACCCCCAGCCGGTCGAGGATCGCCGCCAGCCGCGCCGCCCGGACCCGGCCGCCGCGAGGTTCGATGGAATCGCCTAGGATGGTGACGATCAGCGACCAGACCCGGAGGCGGCCGAGGCCGTGCAGGTGGTCGGCAAGGATCGGGGCGAGCGGGTCGGGCGTCATGCGGCGGATGCTGTCGGAAGCCGGGGCGAAAGGAAAGCGGAAGGGATTTCGCCGCCTTCGGCGTCGACCCGGGCGAGGGGGTTTCACCCCCTCGCGCTCCCCCGCGTATTTGGGGACAGATGAAGGGATCAGCGGCTGTAGCTGACCATGGTGAGGAGCTCGTAATCCGCGACCGGGTCGTCGTCCTGGTTGTAGAGGGTCACGCCCCAGCGGACCTCGCCGTAGCTGTCGGTGCGGCGGGTCTTGCGTTTTGCGGTCAGGCGGACATGGACGCGGTCGCCGGGGCTGACGGGCTTGCGGAAGCTGAGGCCGTTGAGCCCGGTGTTGGCCAGCACCGGCCCCGGATCGGGCTGCACGAACAGGCCCGCGGCGAAGCTGAGGAGCAGGTAGCCGTGCGCCACGCGGCCCGGGAAGAACGGGTTCGCCGCCGCGGCGGCCTCGTCCATGTGGGCGTAGAAGGTATCGCCGGTGAAATGGGCGAAATGCTCGATGTCGGCGAGGGTCACCTCGCGCGCCTCGGTGACGATGCTGTGCCCGATCGCGATCTCGTCGAAGGTGAGCTGGAAGGGGTGCGTCGGCGGCGGGACCGTCGGCGCGCCCGGCACCCATTGGCCGGTGATCGCCGCCAGCATCCGCGGGCTGCCCTGCACCGCCACGCGCTGCATGTAGTGCATCACGCCGCGGATGCCGCCCAGCTCCTCGCCGCCGCCGGCGCGGCCCGGGCCGCCGTGGGTCATGTGCGGGAGGGGGGAGCCGTGGCCGGTGGCCTCGGCCATCGCGTCGCGGTCGTTGACGTAGATGCGGCCGTGCCAGGGGCCGGCCTCCTGCACGAGGCTGCGGGCGACGGCCGGATCATGGGTGATGACCGACACCACCAGCGAGCCGCCGCCGCGGTTGGCGAGCCGCGCGGCGTGGGGCAGGTCACGGTAGGGCATCAGGGTGGCGGAGGGGCCGAAGGCCTCGATCTCGTGGACGCGGGTGGCGGAATCCGGGTCTGTGCAGCGGTACAGGGACGGTTTCTGGAAGGCGCCGGCCCCGGGGTGGTCGGCCTCGATGGTGAGGGTGTCGCCGGTGAAGACCGGGGTCACCTCCTCCGCGAAGGCGGCGAGACGGGCCTCCACGTCGGCCTTCTGGTCCAGCCCCACCAGCGCGCCCATGCGCGTCGTCTCCAGCCGCGGGTCGCCGATGCGGGTCTGGGCGAGGCGGGCCGACAGCGCCTCGGCCACCGGGTCCATGAGCCGCGCAGGCACAATCATGCGGCGGATCGCGGTGCATTTCTGCCCCGCCTTGGTGGTCATCTCGCGCGCGGCTTCCTTGACGAACAGGTCGAACTCTGGGGCGTCGGGCGTGACATCGGGGCCGAGGATCGAGGCGTTCAGGCTGTCCTGCTCGGCGATGAACCGGGTGCCGCGGCGGAGGAGGGTGGGATTGGAGCGGAGCGCGAAGGCCGTGTCCGCCGACCCGGTGAAACTGACCACGTCCTGCGGCCCGAGCCGGTCGAGCAGGTCGCCGGTGCCGCCGATCGCCAGCTGCACCGCGCCCTCGGGCAGGAGGCCCGAATCGACCAGGATGCGGACCGCGGCTTCCGCGAGGTAGGCGGTGGCGGTGGCGGGCTTCACGATCGACGGCACGCCGGCCAGCAGCGCGGGCGCGAGCTTTTCCAGCATCCCCCAGACGGGGAAGTTGAAGGCGTTGATCTGGACGGCCACCCCCTGCAGCGGCACCGCGACGTGCTGGCCGAGGAATGTCCCCTTGCGAGACAGCTGCTCCAGCCCGCCGTCGAGGTGGATCTGCCCCTCGACCATCTCGCGCCGGCCCTTGGAGGCGAAGACGAACATCGTCCCGATGCCGCCGTCGATGTCGATCCAGCCATCGGCGCGGGTGGCGCCGGTCAGCGGGTTCAGCGCGTAGAGCTCCTCCTTCCGGGCATCGAGCGCCTGGGCCAGCGCCTTGATGAGCCGCGCGCGCTGGTGGAAATCCATCGCGCGCAGGGCGGGGCCACCGACCCGCGTGGCGTGGCCGATCATGGCGGCGAAATCGAGCGCCGCGCCGCCCCGCGCCACCGGCTCCCCGGTGATGGCCGAGCGCATCACCCGCGCGCCGGCGTCGGGGCCGACCCAGCGGCCCGCGGCGTAGGACTGAAGCTCCAGCATTGATGCGCCCTCCCCTTCCACGGGATTATTCTTGACCGCTCGGTCGGCTTTGCGTCAAGTTTTCCGGAAAGGGGAGGGGTCGCGCATGACCGAGGAGGAACGCGCGCGCCGGTCGGCCGAGGCGATGTGGACGACCGACACGGCGTCGCAATGGGTGGGCCTGCGCCTCGTGGAGGTCGGGCCCGGCCGCGCCGTGATGGAGATGGCGGTCGAGGACCATCACCTGAACGGGCACGGCATCTGCCACGGCGGGTTCATCTTCACGCTCGCGGATTCGGCCTTCGCCTTCGCCTGCAATTCGCACAACCGGGTCGCCGTCGCGCAGCACAATACGATCACCTACCTGAGCCCCGGCCAGCGGGGCGAGGTGCTGCGGGCCGAGGCGGTGGAAATGTCTCTGACGGGCCGTTCGGGTCTGACGGACGTGACCGTCACGGGCGGGGACGGGCGCAAGGTGGCGCTGTTCCGGGGCGCGTCGCGGCAGATCAAGGGCCAGCATTTCGAGGAGGAGGCGTGATGGAGGACAGGACGCCGCGGCGCGAGGATCTCGACCCGATCGAGATCGCCTCGCGCGACGAGATCGCCGCGCTGCAACTGGAGCGGCTGCGGTGGTCGCTGCGCCACGCCTACGACAACGTGCCGTTCTACCGGGCCAGCTTCGACGCCGCCGGTGTGCACCCCGACGAGCTGCAGGACCTGTCGGACCTGTCGAAATTCCCTTTCACCGTGAAGCAGGACCTGCGCGACAACTACCCCTTCGGCATGTTCGCCGTGCCCCGCGACAAGGTCGCGCGCATCCACGCCTCCTCGGGCACGACCGGCAAGCCGACCGTCGTGGGCTACACCGCGCGCGACATCGACACCTGGGCGACCTGCGTTGCGCGGTCGATGCGGGCGAGCGGGACGCGGCCGGGCGACGTGGTGCATGTGGCCTATGGCTACGGCCTGTTCACCGGCGGCCTCGGCGCGCATTACGGGGCGGAAAAGCTGGGCTGCACCGTGGTGCCGGTGTCGGGCGGGATGACGCCAAGGCAGGTGCAGCTGATCGAGGATTTCGGCGCCTCGACCATCATGGTGACGCCGTCCTACGCGCTGTCGATCCTGGACGAGTACCGCGAACAGGGGCTCGACCCGCGGGAAAGCCCGCTGAAGGTCGGCATCTTCGGGGCCGAGCCCTGGACCAACGCGATGCGGGCCGAGATCGAGCAGGCCTTCGACATGCATGCCGTCGACATCTACGGCCTGTCCGAGGTGATCGGCCCCGGCGTCGCCAACGAATGCGTCGAGACGAAGGACGGGCTGCACATCTGGGAGGATCACTTCTACCCCGAGGTGATCGACGTGGTCACGGGTCAGGTGCTGCCCGATGGCGAGAAGGGCGAGCTGGTGTTCACCTCGCTGACCAAGGAGGCGTTTCCGATCATCCGCTACCGCACCCGCGACCTGACGCGGCTGTTGCCGGGCACGGCGCGGTCGATGCGGCGGATGGAGAAGATCACCGGGCGGTCGGACGACATGATGATCCTGCGCGGCGTCAACGTGTTCCCGACCCAGATCGAGGAACAGCTGATGGCGACGGCGGGTCTGGGCCCGCATTTCCAGATCGAGCTGACGCGCGAGGGGCGGATGGACGTGATGACCGTCCATGTCGAGGCCGCGCAGGGACCGATGGGCACAGACAGTCTCGAACAGGCTGCTGAGAGCCTGAAACGGCGGATCAAGGAGCGCGTTGGCGTCAGTGTCGAGATCGCCGCCCATGGCTCGGGCGGGGTGCCGCGGAGCCAGGGCAAGGCGGTGCGCATCGTCGACAAGAGGCCGAAGGTCTAGGACGGTGGCACGCGGCCTTGCCAGGGACCACGCGGAGAAGCGCGCGGCGCTCCGCCGGGGGGCGGCGGCCTATTTCGCGCGCGAGGGCTATGCCCGGGCCTCGATGGCCGGGGCGGCGCGGGCCTGCGGCGTGTCCAAGGCGCTGATCTACCACTACTACGAGGGCAAGGAGGCGCTGCTCTTCGACATTCTCGAGGAGCACCTGGGCGCGCTGGTGGCGGCGGTCGAGGCCGTGGGGCGCGACGGGCTGCCCGAGGCGCGGCTGAAACGGCTGATCAGCGCGATCCTCGCGGAATACGAGGACGCCGACGCCGAGCACAAGCTGCAGCTCGACGCGCTGGCGCTGCTGCCGGCCGAGATGCAGGCGCCACTTCTGTCCCTGCAACGCCGGATGGTGTCGATCATGGGCGAGGCGCTGGAGGCGATCCGGCCAGGCCTCGGTCCCCGCCGCGGGGCCGTCACGATGAGCGTCTTCGGGATGCTCAACTGGGTCTACATGTGGCACCGCCCCGGCAAGGGGATGAGCCGGGCGGACTACGGCGACCTGGCCGCGGACCTCGTGATCGGGGGCCTGCGCAACCTTTGACCCTGCCGGTTGTCTTTCGCGGCCCGCTGGCGTAATCCGCCCCTGTCAACGCAGGAGACGCGTCCGGTGGACCAGCGCCACGGCTGAGGCCGAGAGACCCCGACAGACCGACCCGCCCGCCCCCGCGCGGGCCCTCCGACTGCGAAAGACATTCCATGCACAGACTGACAGGCAAGACCTGCGTCGTCACCGGCGCGGGCCGCGGCATCGGTGCCGCGATCGCAACCGCCTTTGCCCGGGAAGGGGCCGAGGTTCTTGTCACCGACATCGACCTCGGTGCGGCCGAGGCCGTCGCGCGGGGCATCGGCGCCACGGCGCTGGTGCTCGACGTGCGCTCCGAAGCCGACTGGCAGCGGCTGGTCGACCACCGGCCCGCGCTCGACGTGCTGGTCAACAACGCCGGCATCACCGGGTTCGAGGACGGGCCGGCCCGCTTCGACCCCGAGGGGATCGCGCTGGAGGACTGGCGTCGCGTCATGGCGACCAACCTCGATGGCTGCATGCTGGGCTGCCGCTATGCGCTTGGCGCCATGCGCGGCCGGCCCGGCGCGGCGATCGTCAACATCGCCTCGCGCTCGGGCATGGTGGGGATTCCGGGCGCGGCGGCCTATGCGGCCTCCAAGGCCGGGATCCGCAACCTGACCAAGTCCGTGGCTCTCTATGCCGCGGAACAGGGTCTGACACTGACCTGCAACGCGATCTCGCCCGCCGCCATCCTGACGCCGATGTGGGAGCCGATGCTGGGCACCGGCCCCGACCGCGAGGCGCGCATGGCGGCCTTCGTCGCCGACACGCCGCTCCGCCGTTTCGGCACGGTCGAGGAGGTGGCGGCGGTGGCCGTCATGCTTGCCTCGGGCGAGGCGGGCTACATCACCGGCTCCGAGATCGTGATGGATGGCGGCATACTGGCCGGCGCCGTCGCCGCGCCGGGGCAGGCCGACGCCTAGGGTTTGCCCCGGACCCCGCCCGCCGGTATCCTGCCGCGAAACAGGCAGGACATCGGCGAGGCAGGGGTGGCGCGATCCCCGGACCCAGACAGCGCGGTCAAATCCGCGATCCGCAGCCCGCGGAAAGGCACCCGCAAGCGGGCCGGCCCCTCGCGCCTGCGCCGGGCCGCGCAATGGCTGCACCGCTGGCTGACGCGGGGCATCGCCATCCTGTTCCTCGTCACCGTGGGCTGGGTGGTGGCCTATGCCGTGCTGCCGGTGCCCACGACGCTCTACATGATCGGCGAAAGCCGCCGCCTCGGCGGGATCGAGCGCGACTGGGTGCCGATCGAGGAGATCTCGATCCACCTGCAGCGCGCCGCCGTCGCGGCCGAGGATGCGAACTTCTGCCTGCACTGGGGCTTCGACATGGCCGCGATCCGCGACGCCATCGCCGAGGGCGGCCAGCGCGGGGCCTCGACCATCAGCCAGCAGACGGTGAAGAACGCCTTTCTCTGGCACGGGCGCAGCTGGGTGCGGAAGGCGATGGAGGCCGCGATCACCCCGCTGGTGGAGCTGATCTGGCCCAAGCGCCGGGTGCTGGAGGTCTACCTGAACGTGGCCGAGTTCGGCGAGGGCGTGTTCGGCGCCGAGGCCGCGGCGCGGCACCATTTCGGCGTCTCGGCGGCCGATCTGACCTTGCGGCAGGCGTCGCTGCTGGCCGCCGTCCTGCCCAACCCGCAGCAGCGCGACGCCGGAAACCCCTCGGGATTCGTCGACCGGCGCGCGCGGTCCATCGCCGATGGCGCCGCGACGATCGCCGCCGACGGGCGCGACGGGTGCTTTGCGAATTGAACTCCGGGGCCGTTTCACGCCATAGAGGGGCAGCCTGAGAGAGACCGAGCAGATCCATGGCGCGCCTCTACCACTTCGCCCTTTCCCCGTTTTGTCGCAAGGTCCGGCTGGTGCTGGCCGAGAAGCGCATCGAGGTGGAGCTGATCGACGAGAAGTACTGGGAGCCCAGCACCGAGTTCCTGCGCCGCAACCCGGCGGGCAAGGTGCCGGTGCTGAAGATCGACGGGCTGTACCTGACCGAATCCGCCGCGATCTGCGAATACCTCGAGGAAACCCGCCCCGAACCGCCATTGATGCCGTCCGACCCCAAGGGCCGCGCCGAGGTGCGGCGGCTGATGCACTGGTTCGACGACAAGTTCCACCAGGAGGTGACCAAGAACCTGGTCTACGAGCGGGTCAACAAGAAGATCATGCGCGGCGGCTATCCCGATGGAAAAGCGGTGAAAACCGGCGCGCAGCAGATCAAGTACCACCTCGACTACATGGCCTGGCTGCTGGACCACCGGCGTTGGCTGGCCGGCGACCGCATGACGATGGCCGATTTCACCGCGGCCGCGCACCTGTCCTGCCTCGACTACATCTCGGACGTGGACTGGAACCGCTCCGAGGTGGTCAAGGACTGGTACGCCAAGGTGAAATCGCGCCCCGCCTTCCGGTCGATCCTGGCCGACCAGATCCCCGGCTTCATCCAGCCGCCCCACTACGCGAACCTCGACTTTTGACCGATCTGAAACGCGCATTGCAGGCCGAGGCCCGCGCGGCGGGCTTCGCCAGGATGGGCGTGTGCCGGCCCGACGCGATCCCAGAGGCCGCGGGCCGGCTGGCGGAGTTCGTGGCGCAGGGGCGGCACGGGCAGATGGGCTGGATGGCCGAGCGCATGGCCTGGCGCGGCGACCCCGCGGCGCTCTGGCCCGAGGCGCGGTCGGTCGTGATGCTGGCCGAGCCCTACACGCCGGACGACGACCCGCTGGCCGCGCTGGAGCGCCGCGACCGGGGCACGATCAGTGTCTACGCGCGGAACAGGGACTATCACGACCTCGTCAAGAAGCGGCTGAAACGGGTCGGGCGCTGGCTGCTGGAGCAGGCGCCGGGGCATGAGATCAAGGTCTTCGTCGACACCGCCCCGGTGATGGAGAAGCCGCTGGCGCAGGCCGCCGGGCTGGGCTGGCAGGGCAAGCACACCAACCTCCTGGCGCGCGACCTGGGCAACTGGGTGTTCCTGGGCGCGATCTTCACCACGGTGGAGCTGGAGCCCGACCCGCCCGAGACGGAGCATTGCGGCAGCTGCACCGCCTGCCTCGACATCTGCCCGACGGATGCCTTTCCGGCGCCCTTCCAGCTGGATGCGCGGCGCTGCATTTCCTACCTGACCATCGAGCACAAGGGCCCGGTCGACCCGGACCTGCGGGGCAAGATGGGCAACCGGATCTACGGCTGCGACGACTGCCTTGCCGTCTGCCCCTGGAACAAGTTCGCCGTCGCCGCGACCGAGCTGCGCTACGCCGCGCGGCCCGAGCTGGTGTCGCCGCCGCTGGAGGAACTGGCCGCGCTGGACGATGCCGGGTTCCGGGCCATGTTCGCGGGATCGCCGATCAAGCGGATCGGGCGCGACAGGTTCGTGCGAAACGTGCTCTACGCGATCGGGAACTCGGGCGATAAACGGCTCGAACCCGCCGCGCAGAGACTGGTGAATGACCCCGACGACGCCGTGGCCGACGCGGCGCGCTGGGCGGTGGAGAGGCTGCGATGAACTTGCTGATCTTCGGGTATGGATATTCCGCGAAGGCGCTGGTCGCCGAACTGGCCCTGCCGCCGGGCCATGTCCGCGTGACCACACGCAGCGCCGGCAAGGCCGATAGGCTGGCCGCGCAGGGCCTGACCGCGCGGGTGTTTCCCGGCACCGACATGGGGCCCGACCTGGCCTGGGCGACCCATGTTCTGGTGTCCGCCGGCCCCGAGGGCGGGCAGGACCCGGTGCTGGCCGAGGCGCGCGACGCCTTTGTCGCCCATGCCGGACGGCTCGACTGGGTCGGCTACCTGTCCACCACCGGCGTCTACGGCGACCACGCCGGCGGCTGGGTCACCGAGGACACGCCGCTCACCCCCTCGACCGAACGGGGCCGGGCGCGGGTGGCGGCCGAGACCGAGTGGCAGGCGCTGCACCGCGAGCACGGGCTGGCCCTGCACATCTTCCGCCTCGCCGGCATCTACGGCCCCGGCCGCGGCCCCTTCGAGAAGGTCCGCGAGGGCACCGCGCGGCGGATCGTCAAGCCGGGGCAGGTGTTCAGCCGCATCCATGTGGAGGACATCGCGCAGGTGCTGGCGGCCTCGATGGCGCGGCCCGACCCCGGCGCGGCCTACAACGTCTGCGACGACGACCCGGCCCCCCCGCAGGACGTGATCGGCCACGCCGCGGAGTTGCTCGGCCTGCCGCTGCCGCCCGAGATCCCCTTCGACGAGGCCGAGCTGTCGCCGATGGCCGCCAGCTTCTACGCCGAATCGAAACGGGTCGATAACCGCCGCATCAAGGAGGAGCTTGGCGTGCGACTGCGCTACCCCGACTACCGGGCGGGTCTGGCTGCGCTGCTTGCCGCCGAGGGCGGTGCGTAACCCCTACGCAGGGGCGCGATTCTGCGGTAGAAGGCCGAAAAAACATCGGTATGAGCAGCCATGAGCCCCGTTTTCACCCGTCGGACCACCCTGTGCCTTCTCGGCTCCACCGCCGCCGTCGCGGCCTGCGAGCCGTCGCGTTTCATCACCTATGACGGCCCCGAGGTCACCCGCGTCGAGGTCCACAAGTCGTCGCGGCAGATGTTCCTCCTGAACCACGAGACGGTGCTGGAGGGCTACGACATCGCGCTGGGCTTCGCGCCGCAGGGGCACAAGACCACCGAGGGCGACGGCCGCACGCCCGAGGGGCGCTACCACATCGACCGGCGCAACCCCAACAGCGCCTTCTACCTGTCCATCGGGATCAGCTACCCCAACGAGGAAGACCGCGCGCAGGCCCGCGAGCGCGGCGTCAGCCCGGGTGGCGACATCTTCATCCACGGCACCCCGAACCCGTGGCGCAACCGCGGCGACTGGACGGCGGGCTGCATTGCGGTGTCGAACCGCGAGATGCGGCACATCTATGCCGCGGTGCGCGACGGCACGGTGATCGACATCTACGCCTGAGCGGCCCGGTCAGCCGGTCGGCGCGTTCGCCGGCCCCGTGGTGCCGCCGTCGCCGACCAGCATGGTCCACCAGATCTTGCCGGCCTCCTCCTGGTAGAAGGCGATGCCGAGGTCGCGGCCGCGCGGGTCGGTGATGACGTCGCGGGTGTCGGGCCGGGTCATCCAGGCGGCCACCGTTTCCAGCTCGGCCTCGTAGGTCTCGGAGATGTTCTCGCCCAGCACGGTGCCGCGGTAGCCCGCGCGCTGCGCCCGGTCGATGGGCGAGGACCCGTCGGAGCCGAAATGCCAGGGCCGGTTCTGCACCGCCATGTCGCGCGCATGGGTGGCCGCGGCGGCGTTGAGTTCGGCGTTGAGCGCCAGCGGCGGCGCGCCGGCCGCCGCGCGGAGCGAGTTCACGCTGTCGAGCACCCGGAACTGGATGCGCGCGGTGTCGGCCGGGTCGATTCGGTACAGCACCGGCAGGGGCTGCCCGTCGGGGCCGAGCTGCGGCTCGGCCCGGATGCAGGCCGACAGCGCGAGCGCGCCGGCCGAGGCGAAAAGGAATTGTCTGCGCGGGATCATGGGAACCATGGTTTAACCAAGAACCGTTGCGGATTCGTTGACAATGGCGGCGCCGGGCGGCTGCGGCCATTTGACCACATTCGTTGCCAAATCGACTCAGCGGCCGGTCGGATCGGGCCCCCGTCGTGGTAGGCTGTCGCGCGAGGCAGTCATTCCAGCCCCCGGCGACAAGGAGGCAGACGCATGAGCAGACCCACCCGCGGCGGCATCGGCCGGCGCGCGTTCCTGGCCGGCATGGCCGGCGGCCTGGCCGCCCCCGCCCTGGCGCAGGAGACCCCCGGATCGACCGAGTTCGAGACGCCCCTCGACCAGGGCGTCCGCCGCAACATCTCGAGCTTTCGCACGCTCGACTGGCAGCCCTATTTCGACAGCACCCGGAACGGCGCGATCCTGGTCGACATCACCTCGCGCGCGCTGCATTTCTGGAGCGAGGACCGCAGCGTCTACCGGCTGTACCCGACCTCGGTGCCGATGTCCGACGATCTGACCCGCCTCGGCCGGACCGAGGTGGTGCGCAAGGTCGAAGGCCCCGACTGGCGCCCGACGCCGGCGATGCGCGAGCGCAATCCCGAGTGGCCCGACTACGTCCCGCCCGGCCCCGACAACCCGCTCGGGACCCATGCCCTGTACCTCAGCTGGGAGTTCTACCGCATCCACGGCACCCACGACACGCGCAAGATCGGGCGCCGGTCGTCCAACGGCTGCGTGGGCCTCTACAACCATCACATCGCAGAGCTTTACGGCCTCGCCCGCATCGGAACGCAGGTGTTGCTTATTTGACGACATGCAGGCAATCCTGCGGTTCGGGCGATTTCGGACGCATTGCAATCGGATGGCATTGCTGCTTAAACAAATCGTACGAGGTACAGTCTTGGGTGCCCTGACCTTGCGCATGTCGCGCGAAAAGGGGCGTATCTTGGAGGATACAATGAAGAAACTCGCTCTCGCTGCTGCTCTGTCGGTCGTCGCCACTGGCGCGTTCGCTGGCGGCTATGTGGAACCCGTCGTGGAGCCCGTCGTCATCGTGGAAGACACCTCTTCCTCGGCCGGCGGCATCCTGGTTCCGATCCTGGCGCTCATCCTGATCGCCGCAGCTGTCGCTGCCAACGACTGATCCGACGACAGTCGACCAGTTCAGGAAAAGGCGGCCCGGGTTCGGGCCGCCTTTTTCGTATCCGGGGTCACGAACGGCGGTTGGCCGGAGGCGCGCCGGATCACTCCTGCAGACCGGCCTCGGCCGCGATCTGGGCGCGCGACTTGCGCTCCCGCTCGGTGGCGGACTTGAGCTGCCCGCAGGCGGCCATGATGTCCTCGCCGCGGGGCGTGCGGATGGGGCTGGCATAGCCCGCCTTGTAGACGATGTCGGCGAAACGCTCGATCCGCTCCCAGTCCGACCGCTCGTAGGGGGCGCCTGGCCATTCGTTGAAGGGGATCAGGTTGATCTTGGCCGGGATGCCCGCGATCAGCTTGACCAGCCGCCGCGCGTCGTCGTCCGAATCGTTCACGCCCTTCAGCATCACGTATTCAAAGGTGATCCGCTCGGAATTGCTGGCCTTGGGATAGGCCCGCAGCGCGTCGAGCAGCGTGGCGATGTTCCAGCGCTTGTTGATCGGCACCAGCTTGTCGCGGATCGCGTCGGTGGTGGCGTGGAAGGACACCGCCAACATGCAGCCGATCTCGTCGGCGCAGCGCGCGATCTCGGGCACCACGCCGGAGGTCGACAGGGTGATCCGCCGGCGCGACAGGGAAATCCCCTCGCCGTCCATGGCGATCTTCATGGCGTCGCGCACGTTCTCGAAATTGTATAGCGGCTCGCCCATGCCCATCAGCACGATGTTGGAGATCAGCCGCGGCCGGTCGCCCATGCCCTCGCCGGGTTCCGGCCATTCGCCCAGATCGTCGCGCGCCATCATCACCTGGCCCACGATCTCGCCCGCGGTCAGGTTGCGCACCAGCTTCTGCGTGCCGGTGTGGCAGAAGGAACAGGTCAGCGTGCAGCCCACCTGGGAGGAGATGCACAGCGTCCCGCGGTCCTCCTCGGGGATGTAGACCACCTCGACCTCGTGGCCGCCGGCGATCCGCACCAGGTATTTCCGCGTCCCGTCGGCCGAGACGTCGCGGCGCACCATCTCGGGCACCTCGATCACGAAGCGGTCCTTGAGCTCGGCGCGGTAGGATTTCGCCAGGTTCGTCATCGCGTCGAAGTCGCGGACGCCCCAGACATAGATCCACTGCCAGATCTGGCTGACCCGCATCTTCGCCTGCTTTTCCGGCGTGCCGGCGGCGATCAGCGCGTCGCGCATGGCCTCGCGCGTCAGGCCGATCAGGTTGACCGGCCCCTCGGGCAGCTTGCGCGGAATGGTCAGGACATCCTGCGTGACGGGCGCAGAGGCGGTCATGGGCGCAATCCTTGGTGAACTGGGGGCAGATATAGGCATCGCCGCCCCCGCGCAAAGGGTTTTGCGCGCCGTCCGGCCCCGGGTCAGCTGCCGCAGCGCGCCTCGGCGTCCTCGACGGCGGCGGTGAAGCCCATCAGCGAGAAGGTGTCCTGCGTCTGCGTGCCCCGCGCCGAGCGCGCCGTCAGCACCGCGTCGGCGCCGCGCTTCATCGCGGTGATGATGCGCTGGTCGTCCTGCGGCGAGGCGGCCCAGGCCATCTCGCCCTCGGTGAACAGCTCGAAGGTCGCGTCGCCGATCTGCATCGTCACGGTGGACCCGTCGGCGAAGGGATAGCCGCCGGTGAACGACACTTCGCCCATCCGCTCCTGCCCGGGCCAGAAGCTGACGAACATCAGGATCTCGCCGCGGCGCACCGACACGACGCGGCCGTCGCGGGTGTTCACGGTCTCGCGCGGGGTCGACACGACCCAGCACTGGGTCGGGTTGTCCTCGACGAAGACGGACCAGTCCGTCTCGGCGTTCACGCGGTTGGTCGATTCTTCCTGAGCCGACGCCATGCCGCCGGCCACGGCCAGCGCCGTCCCCACCAGGGCACCGACAAGCCAGTGTTTCATGTCCAGAGCCTCCGCCCTTTCTGCCTCTGGTCTGCGCCCGGTTTTTGGTTCAGGTAACGTCTGGGCGGCAAACCTTATCCACAGAGACACTAGAGGAAACCGCCGTGCAGCAAAAGCCCCGGTGGCGGAAAATCGCCGGGACGTGAAGGGAGCGGAGCATGGTCGGAACGGCGGAGCGGCTGGTCGAGGTCTGGCGCGGGGACATCTGCGAGAGCGAGCACCGCGGCCATGTCGCGGTCTGGCACGCCGATGCTGGGCTGATCTGGGCCCTGGGCGACATCGACCGGCCGATGCTGCCGCGGTCGTCCTCCAAGATGATCCAGGCCCTGCCGCTGGTCGAAAGCGGCGCCGCCGACGCCCACGGCCTGACCGACGCGCAGCTGGCGCTGGCCTGCGCGTCGCATTCGGGAATGCCCGTGCACACCGGCATGGTGACGGACTGGCTGTCCGCGCTGGGGCTGACCGAGGACGCGCTGCGCTGCGGGGCGCATCTGCCCTACCACGAGCCGACGCGCGACGCGCTGGTCTGCAGCAAGTGCGCGGCGGGGCAAAGGCACAACAACTGCTCGGGCAAGCATTCGGGCTTCCTGACCCTGACGAAACACCTCAAGGCCGGGCCCGAGTACGTCGACCCCGCCCACCCGGTGCAGCGCGCCGTCCTCGCCGCCTGGGAGGAGCTGACCGACGAGACCAGCCCCGGTTACGGCATCGACGGCTGCTCGGCCCCGAACTTCGCGTCGAGCCTCAAGGGCTTCGCGCGCGCCCTGTCGCAGTTCGCCGCGGCGCGGGACGGCGCCGATGCGCGGCAGTCGGCGATGGTGCGGCTGCGCGGCGCGATGATGGCGCACCCGCTGCTGGTCGCGGGCGAGGGCCGGGCCTGCACCCGGCTGATGGAGGTCATGGGCCCGCGCGCGGCGATCAAGACCGGGGCCGAGGCGGTGTTCGCCGCCATCGTGCCCGAGCACCGGATCGGCGTGGCGGTCAAGATCGCCGACGGCGCGACGCGCGCCTCCGAGGCCGTGGTGACCGAGATCCTGTGCAAGCTGGGCCTGCTCGACCGCGCCGACCCGGTGGCGCAGGGCTACCTGTCCGGGCCGATCCGCAACGTGCGGGGCACGGTGACGGGCGGCTACCGGCTGACCGAGGCGCTGACGGGGTGGCAGCCGCGGCTGTAGGCGGGCGGGCCCGGTCGGGGCACCCCCGGCCTAGGGCGGCGGTGTCGCAACGGACCCCGGCGCGCGCCCCTCGGGGGCGTGGGTCCGCAGCATTTCCAGCAGTTCGGCCTTCTTGAGCGGCTTGGTCAGGTAGCCGTCGATCCCGGCGGCCAGCACGCGGTCGCGGTCGCCGTCCATCGCGTGGGCGGTCATCGCGACCAGCGGCAGGCGGGGCAGGCCCAGCGCGGCCTCGCGGGCGCGGATCCGGCGGGCGGCCTCGAGCCCGTCCATCTCGGGCATGGAGATGTCGGTGAACACGAGGTCCGGCGCCCCGGCCTCGACCGCCGCGACCAGCTGGGCGCCGTTCTCGACCAGCGTCAGGTCAAGGTCGAGGCCCTTGAGCATCGTGCGGAACACCAGCTGGTTGGTGCGGTTGTCCTCGGCCGCCAGCACGCGCAGGCGGGTCCGGGGCGGCGGCACCGGGTCGGACAGGAGCGCGGCGCGCAGCTCGGCCAGCGGCAGGTCGGGCCGGATCGGGACCACCCCGGGGGGCAGGTCGCGCGCCCGCGCCGCGGGGCAGAGGCAGAGGATCGGTCCGGTGAACCCGCCGTCGCGCAGCGCCCCCGGATCGGCCCCGCCCAGCAGGATCACCGCCGAGGGGTCGGCGGGGCCGCCCCCGGGCCCCTCGGTCTCGGCCAGCCGGGCGCGCAGGCGGCGCAGGTGGCCCTCGACCGTGGCCGGCAGGGGCCGGCCGCCGGTGATGGCCCAGACCGTGGCGCGCTCGGGCGGCAGCGGGGCGACGGGCGCGCCCTCCTCCCCCGGCGCGGCGCCGAGCGTGACCGCGAAGCCGAAGGACGACCCCTCGCCCGGCACCGAATCGAGCCAGATCTCGCCCCCCATCAACCCGATCAGCCGCCGGGTGATGGCCAGCCCCAGGCCGGTGCCGTCGAAGCGGCGGTTGGCCTCCGATTCGACCTGGTTGAACTCGCCGAAGACATGGGCCTGCATCTCGGGCGCGATGCCGATGCCGGTGTCCTCGACCACCACGCGGATCGGAACGGTGTCGGGCGGGGTGGGCCGCGGCGCGCCGACCACATGCACGGTGACATGCCCCGCCTCGGTGAACTTGACCGCGTTGCCGATCAGGTTCGTCAGCACCTGCCTCAGCCGCCCGCGGTCGCCCACCACGCGTTCGGGCAGGAACAGGTCGTAGTCCAGCCGCAGGTCCAGCGGCTTGCCCTGCAGGCCGGGGCGCATGAGCTGGAAAATCTCGAGGATCAGCTGCTGCAGGTCGAAGGGCTCGGGGTGCAGCACCAGCTTGCCGGCGTCGATCTTGGAGTAGTCCAGCACGTCGTTGATGATGACCAGCAGCGCCTCGCCCGAGGTGCGGATGGTGTCGGCGTAGAGGCGCTGTTCCTCGGTCAGGTCGGTGTCGCGCAACAGGTCGGCCATCGAGACGACGCCGTTCATCGGCGTGCGGATCTCGTGGGACATGTTGGCGAGGAAGGCGGATTTCGCCCGCGCCGCCGCCTCGGCCTCGTCGCGGGCGCGGGTCAGCTCGCGCTCGCGGCGGATGGTGTCGGTGATGTCGACGGCGAGGCTGACCATGTCGCCGTCGGGGGTGCGCTTGTCGATCAGGCGGACATAGGCGCCGTTGAACAGGCGGATGTCTGTCTGCGGGATCTGCGGGCGTTCCCAGCGGGCGATCATGCGGTCGACCCAGTCGTCGGGCGCCTCGCCCTGCAGGTCGACCAGCCCCTCCTCGACCGCGATGCGCAGGACGGCCTCATAGGTGGCGCCGGGCGCGACGTCGGTGACGCCGTCGAAGGCGCCGATCCAGGCCGGGTTGGCGACGACGAGACGCCAGTCGCGGTCGAAGATGGCGAACCCGTCCTCGACCGCGGTCAGCGCGTCCCAGAGCCGGCGCTCGGCGACCACGGCCTTTTCGGTGGCGACCTCCAGCGCGGCCTCGGTCCGGGTGGACCGGCCCATCAGGGCGGCGTTCTCCTCGCGCTGGGCGATGACGGTGTGCGACAGGGCGTGGGCGTGTTCGGCGAGCTTCTTGTTGGCGGAATACAGTTCCTCGGACCGCTGGGCGAGCAGGCGTTCGGCCTGCAGCCGCGCGCGGCGTTCCCGCGCCAGGCGGTCGTCGATGCCCGCGATGCTCATCCTGTTCGTCCGCCCCCGGCCGTCTTTCGCGGACAGCTTCGCAGCTCAGGCTGAACAGGGGGTTAACCCGCCTTGACCGGGGGAATCATGGACAGGGTGTGTCGCCACTGGCACACTCGCCCATCGAGAGTGCCGTATCGAGACGAGGGTTCCATGCGTACCGCCTCCGCGATTCTGGCCGCCCTGTTGTGCCTGCCGCTGACCGCCGCGGCACAGGACGTGATCCCCGACCGCTTCGTGACCCTGACCCGCGACGTGGATTTCCCGGGCGGCGACCTGAGGCCGATCTTCGACACCACGCTCAGCGCCTGCGAGGCCGCCTGCCGGGCCGATCCCGACTGCGTGGGCTTTACCTACAACGGGCGCAACGGGGCCTGTTTCCCGAAATCCGACCTGTCCGAGCCGGTGGCCTACCAGAACGCCATCTCGGGCGAGATGCGGCCGGTCGCGCCGGGGGTGCTGGACCGGCTCGACGCGCGGCTGGCGGCGCTGGCGTTCCTGCGCGAGGACGACCTCGTCGCCGCGCGGGAACAGGCGCTGGGCATGGGACGGGCACATTACGCGGGCCAGTTCACCGCCGAGGCCTGGCGCGAGGCCGCCGCGCGCGAGGAGGCCGCGGGCAACCTTGCGGGCGCCGCGCGGATGATGGGCGCGGCGGTGACGCGGTCCGACGCGGCCGCCGACTGGGCCGACCACGCGCGGCTGACGCTGGCGATCGAGGGCGGTGGCTGGGCCGAACGGCAGGAGCGGACCAACGCGGCCCTGTCGGCGGCGGTCAACGCCGGCCTGCGCGCCGCGCCGGGGGCGGAGCTGGCCGCCGCGCTCGACGTGCTGGCCCAGGCGCTGGAACGGGCCGAGCGCGGGGGCGACGCCATCCCGGCGCTGCGGCTCGCCATGGTCGAGGCCGGCACCGCCGACCGCGCCGCGGCGCTCGACCGGCTGGTGGGCCTTTTCGGGTTCCGCGTGGTCGAGACGCAGGTGGACGGCGAGACCGACTTCCCCCGCATCTGCGCGGTGTTCTCGGAACCGCTCGCCGCCGGCGGGGTGATCTGGTCGGATTTCGTCCAGACCACCGACACCGGCCTCAGCGTCGAGGCCGAGGACCGGCAGCTCTGCATCGCGGGCGTGCAGCACGGGGCGCGCTACGAGGTGACGTTGCGCGCTGGCCTGCCCGCCGCCTCGGGTGAGGTGCTGCAGCGCCCCGTCCCGATCCGGCAATACGTGCGCGACCGCGCGCCCTCGGTGCGCTTCGAGGGCCGCGCCTACATCCTTGCCGCAAGCGCCGGCGGGGCGCTGCCCATCGTGGGCGTGAACGCCGACACGGTGGAGTTGACCCTCTACGCGGTATCCGACCGCAACATCCTGCGCAGCCTGCAGGAGGACTATTTCGGCCAGCCGCTGCGGGCCTGGCAGTTCGATTTCCTCGAACGCGACATCGCCGAGCGGGTCTGGGAGGGCACGGCCGAGATCGCCCGCGAACAGAACCGCGCGGTGACCACCCGGCTGCCCATGGACGCGGTGCTGGAGGGGCTGCCGCCTGGGCTCTACGCGCTCGAGGCGCGGGTCGAGGGTGCCGGCACGGACGGCGTGCCGGCGACACAGTGGTTCCTGGTCAGCGACCTCGGGCTGTCGGTGCTGACCGGCAGCGACGGCGTGCATGTCGTGGTGCGGGGTCTGGCCGATGCCGGGCCGCGCCCGGGCGTGACGGTGGCGCTGGTCTCCGAATCGAACCGGGTGCTGGCCGAGACGGTGACCGACGCGGACGGGTATGCGCGGTTCGAGGCCGGGCTTGCCCGCGGCACCGGCGGCGCGGCGCCGGCGCTGGTGTCGGTGCGCGACGGCGAGACGGATTTCGCCTTCCTGTCGCTGCGCGAGGCCGAGTTCGACCTGAGCGACCGCGGCGTCGAGGGCCGCGCGCCGGCGAACCCCGTCGACGTGTTCCTGACCACCGAGCGCGGCGCCTACCGCGCGGGCGAGGTGATCCACGCCACCGCGCTGGCCCGCGACCCGCAGGCGCAGGCGGTCACCGGCCTGCCCCTGACCGCGATCCTGTCCCGCGCGGACGGGGTGGAATACAGCCGCACCCTCGTGACCGAGGCCGGCGCGGGCGGCTATGCCTTTTCGCTCCCCATCGGCACCCAGGTGCCGCGCGGGACCTGGCGGCTGGCGCTCCACGCCGACCCCGACGCCCCCGCCCTGGCCGAGACCAGCGTGCTGGTCGAGGATTTCCTGCCCGAGCGGCTGGACCTGGTGCTGGACATGGACGCGGGCCCCTTCGCCCCCGGCGACCGGCCGATCCTGACGCTGCAGGCCGATTACCTGTTCGGCGCGCCCGCCGCCGACCTAGCCGTCGAGGGGCAGGTGGCGCTGCGCCCCGTGTCCACGCTCGATGCCTTTCCCGGCTACAGCTTCGGCCGCCACGATGCCGCGCCGGAGGCCGCCTTCGCGGGCCTCGGCGCGCTGCGCAGTGATGCCGTAGGGGCAGGATCGGTGCGGGTCGAGGTGCCGGCGCTGCAGGGCGCGCCGCAGCCGGGGCTGATGACGGTCACGGCCACCATCACCGAAGGCTCCGGCCGCCCGGTGGAGCGCCGCATCACGCGGCCCGTGATGCCCGAGGCGCCCCTGATCGGCATCCGCCCGCTATTCGACGACGTGCTGCCCGAGGGCGCCGAGGCCGGGTTCCGGCTGATCGCGGTGAACGCCACCGCGCTGCCGGTGCGCTGGACGGTGAACCGGGTCGACCGGCGCTACCAGTGGTACCAGCAGAACGGCAACTGGTCGTGGGAGCCGGTGACGACGCGGTCCCGCGTGGCCGAGGGCACCGCCGTGCTGGGCACCGAGCCCGTGGACCTGTCGGTTCCGCTGGATTGGGGCGACTACGAACTGAGGGTCGAGACGGACGAGGGCGGCCATGCCCTGTCGTCGGTCGGCTTTGCCGCCGGCTGGTACGGGGCGACCGAGGGCACCGACACGCCGGACGTGCTCGAGGTCTCGCTCGACGCCGACAGCTACGCCGCGGGCGACACCGCCATGCTGCGGATCGTGCCGCGGCAGGGCGGGCTGGCGCTGGTGCAGGTGGTCTCGGATCGGCTTATCGCGATGCAGATGGTCGAGATCGGTGACGACCCCACCGAAATCGCCCTGCCCGTCACCGCCGACTGGGGCAGCGGCGCCTATGTCACCGCCACCCTGATCCGGCCGCTGTCGGCGGTGTCGGGCCCAGTGCCCGCCCGCGCGCTGGGCCTTGCCCATGCCACCGTCGCGCCGGGCGCCCGGGCGCTGGCCGCCGCGCTGGACCTGCCCGCGACCGCCCAGCCGCGCGGCCCGCTGGAGGTGGTGCTGCGCGTCGACGGCGCGCGGGAGGGGGAGACGGTCTACGCCACCCTCGCCGCGGTCGACCTCGGCATCCTCAACCTCACCGGCTTCGACGCGCCCGACCCGCAGGGCTATTTCTTCGGCCAGCGCCGGCTGGGCGTCGCCTTCCGCGATGTCTACGGCCGCCTGATCGACGCCCGCGACGGCGCCGAGGGGCGCATCCGGCAGGGCGGCGACGGCGGCGCGGGGCTGCGGATGCAGGCGCCCCCGCCGACCGAGGAGCTGCTGGCCGAGTTCTCCGGCCCCGTCACCGTGGGTGCCGACGGCACCGCGCGCGTCAGCTTCGACCTGCCCGCCTTCAACGGCACGGTGCGCGTCATGGCGGTCGCTTGGTCCGAGACCGGGGTTGGGCAGGCGTCGGGCGACGTGCTGGTGCGCGACCCGGTCGTCGTCACCGCCAGCCTGCCGCGCTTCCTGTCGCCCGGCGACACCGGGCGGATGCTGCTGGAACTGACCCACGCCGAGGGGCCGGTGGGCGAGGTGGCGCTGGCCGTCACCACGACCGGGGGCCTGTCGCTGGGCGGCACGCCCGCGCCCGTGATGCTGGGCGCGCAGGAAACCGCGCGGCTGAGCCTGCCGGTGACGGCGCTGGACGGCACCGACGTGGAGCGCGTGACGGTGGCGGCCACGCTGCCCGACGGTCGCGTGCTCACCCGCGAGCTGTCCCTGCCGGTGCAGGTGAACGACCCCGAGATCGCGGAAACCTCGCGCATCGCGCTGGCGCCCGGGCAGTCCTTCACCCTCGACGCGCAGGTCTTCGCCGGCACCCGCGCCGGCACGGGCCGGGCGATGCTGGCCGCGGGGCCGCTGGCGCGGTTCGACGCGGCGGGGCTGCTGGCGCGGCTCGACGCCTACCCCTGGGGCTGCACCGAGCAGGTCACCAGCCAGGCGATGCCGCTCCTCTACCTGTCCTCGGTCGCCGAGGCGCTGGACCTCGGCACCGCGGGCGACCTGTCCGCGCGGATCGACGACGCCATCGGGCAGGTGCTGGTGAACCAGGCCGGCAACGGCAGCTTCGGCCTGTGGCGCGCCGGCGGCGGCGACCTCTGGCTCGACGCCTATGTCACCGATTTCCTGAGCCGCGCGCGGGCCGAGGGGCACACGGTGCCGGCGATCCCGTTCCGGCTGGCGCTCGACAACCTGGCGAACGAGGTCGCGGCCCACGGCGATTTCGAGAACGGCGGCGAGGGGCTGGCCTATGCGCTGATGGTGCTGGCCCGCGAGGGGCAGGCCAGCATGGGCGACCTGCGCTACTACGCCGACGTCAAGGCCGACAGCTTCGCCACGCCGCTGGCGCTGGGGCAGCTGGGCGCGGCGCTGGCGATGTACGGGGACCAGCCGCGCGCCGACGCGATGTTCCGGGCGGGCTTTGCCCGGCTGCGCGCCGCGCCCGAGCCGGAGCTGTGGCGCGTCGACTACGGCACGCCGGCGCGCGACGCCGCGGGGCTGGTGGCGCTGGCCGCCGCGGCGGGGTCCGACACGCTGCCCGATCCGGCGGCGCTGCTGGCCGCGCCGGCCGACGCGGTCTCGACGCAGGAGGCGGTGTGGACGCTGCTGGCCGCCCACGCCCTCATCGACAATCCCGCCGCCGAGGGGCTGATGCTGGATGGCGCCCCGGTCAGCGGCCCGCTGGTCGAGGCGCTGCGGGCGGGCGACACGACCACCCGCACCGTCACCAACACCGGCCCGCGCGAGGAGGTGCTGACGCTGACCCGCTTCGGCCTGCCCGAGGGCGGGACGGAGCAGTTCGGCAACCGCTACCGGATCGACCGGGACTACCTGACGCTCGAGGGCGCGCCGGCCGACCCGGCCACCGTGCGGCAGGGCACGCGGATGGTGGTGCTGCTGACCGTCACGCCGCTCGGCGCGCCCGAGGGGCGGCTGATGGTCACCGACCCGCTGCCGGCGGGCTTCGAGATCGACAACCCCAACCTGCTCGCCTCGGGCGACGTGCGCGGGCTGCAGGGCATCGACCTGACCGCCTGGGCCGAGCACACCGAGTTCCGGCAGGACCGCTTCCTCGCCGCCATCGACAGCCGGTCGCAGGATCCGCTGCGGCTGGCCTACATCGTGCGCGCGGTCACGCCCGGCAGCTTCCACCACCCCGCCGCCGGCGTCGAGGACATGTACCGCCCCGCCTACCGGGCCCAGACCGCCTCGGGCCGGGTCGTCGTGACGGAATGATCCGCCAGATCGCCGGCACGCTGGCGCTGATCGCGGCCATCTTTACGGTCGGCGCGGTGCTCTGGCTCGACCGCTGGATCGACGAGACCGAGATCCCCCCGCTGGTGCTGGAAACCGGGGTGGAGGTGCTGGACCGCAACGGCGACCTCCTGCGCGCCTACACGGTCGAGGACGGGCGCTGGCGCCTCGCGGTCAGCCTCGACGGCGTCGACCCCGGCTTCATCGAGATGCTGGTCGCCTACGAGGATCGGCGGTTCTGGAGCCACAACGGCATCGACCCGCGCGCCTTCGTCCGGGCGGCCTGGCAGGCGGCGACCACGGGCCGCGTCGTGTCGGGCGGCTCGACCCTGACCATGCAGGTGGCCCGGCTGCTGGAGGCGTCGGGGACCGGGCGGCTCGACGGCAAGATCCGGCAGATCCGGCTGGCGCTGGCGCTGGAACGGCGGCTGTCCAAGGACGAGATCCTGACGCTCTACCTCCACCTCGCGCCCTACGGCGGCAACATCGAGGGGCTGCGCGCGGCGACGCTGACCTGGTTCGGGGTGGAACCCGACCGCCTGACCGCCGCGCAATCGGCGCTGCTGGTGGCGCTGCCGCAGGCGCCCGCCTCGCGCCGGCCCGACCGCTTTCCCGAGGCCGCCCGCATCGCCCGCGACCGCGTGCTCGACCGCGCCGTGCGCTTCACCGCGCTGACCGAGGCCGAGGTCGCCTGGGCCCGCGCCGCGCCGATCCCGACCGAACGGCAGGCCTTCCCGGCGCTGGCCGCCCACCTCGCCGACCGCATCCGCACCGAGCGGCCGACTCAGGGGCTGCACCGCCTGACCCTCGACCGCGACCTGCAGGCGCGGATGGAGCGCCTTGCCGCCCGCGCCGCCGAGGGGCAGGGCGCGCGGATGAGTGCCGCGATCATGGTGCTGGACCACCGCAGCGGCGAGATCCTCGCCTCGGTCGGCTCGCCCGATTTCACCGACACCGGGCGCGAGGGCTTCGTCGACATGACGCGGGCCGTGCGCTCGCCCGGATCGGCGCTGAAGCCGCTGATCTACGGGCTCGCCTTCGACGCGGGCCTCGTCCATCCCGAGACACGGATCGCGGACCGGCCGACCAGCTTCGGCGGCTACCGGCCGCAGAACTTCGACAACGCCTTCCGCGGCGAGATCAGCGTGGCTGAGGCGCTGCAGGCTTCGCTCAACATCCCAGCCGTCGCGCTGCTGGACGCGCTGGGGCCGGCGCAGATGCTGTCGGCGATGCGGCGGGCGGGGATGGAGGTGACCCTGCCCGAGGGCGAGGCCGGCGCGGGGCTGGCGATCGCGCTGGGCGGGATCGGCACGCGGATGGAGGACCTGATGGGCCTCTACGCGGCGCTGGCGCGCGGCGGCACCGCGGTGCGGCTGCGTTGGCACGCCGACGACCCGATGGCCGAGGGACAGCGGGTGATCGGCCCGGTCGCGGCCTGGTATCTCGGCGACGTGCTGGGGGGCGTGCCGCCGCCGGCCACCGCGCCGCGCGTCCGGCTCGCCTACAAGACCGGCACCAGCTACGGCCACCGCGACGCCTGGGCCTTCGGCTACGACGGGCGGCACGTGGTGGGCGTCTGGATGGGCCGGGCCGATGGGGCGGCGGTGCCGGGGTCCTTCGGGGCCGAGGTCTCGGCGCCGGTGCTGTTCGAGGCCTTCGCGCAGCTGGGCGTGCCGATGACGCCGCGCCCGGGCCCGCCGCCGGGCGCCCTGACCGTGGGGTGGAGCGCGCTGCCCCCGCCGCTGCAGCGATTCGGCGCGACCGCCGCGGAAACCGGCCCCGAGATCGCGTTTCCGCCCGACGGCGTGGTGCTGGCCTACGACCCGGGCCTGCCAGTGGTGGCCCGCGTGGCCGAGGGGGCGCCGCCCTTCACCTGGCTGTGGAACGGCGCGCCGCTGGTGACGGGCGCGCGCGACCGGGAGGTGATGCTGGAGACGCCGGGCCTGGGCTTCGGCGAGCTGACGGTGATCGACGCCGAGGGGCGCGCGGCGCGGGTTGGGGTCGAGATCGCGGCGCCGTAGGGGGGTCGGAAAACTGCAGGTTTCCGGGTGGGAAAACTCGAGTTTTCCCACCCGGTTTCCTCGAGGAAACCGGCGCGCCCTGACCGCCGGGTCAGACCCGCTCGATCGCCAGCGCGATGCCCTGGCCGCCACCGATGCACATGGTGATCAGCGCGCGCTTGCCGCCGATGCGCTCCAGCTCGTACATCGCCTTGACGGTGATGATCGCGCCGGTCGCCCCCACCGGATGGCCCAGCGCGATGGCGCCGCCGTTCGGGTTCACCTTCGCCGCATCGAGCCCCAGGCCCTTGTTCACCGCCAGCGCCTGCGCCGCGAAGGCCTCGTTCGATTCGATCACGTCGAAATCGGTGATCTTCAGCCCCGTCCGCGCCAGCAGGTTCTCGACCGCCGGCACCGGGCCGATGCCCATCACCTCGGGCCGCACCCCGGCATGGGCGTAGCCGATGACCCGCGCCCGCGGCTTCAGCCCCGCCTTCTCGACCGCCTCGGCCCGCGCCAGCACCAGCGCCGCCGCGCCGTCGTTGATGCCGCTGGCGTTGCCCGCGGTGACGCTGCCGTCCTTGCGGAAGGCCGGCCGCAGCCCCGCCAGCGCCTCGGCGCTGGTGGCCTTGGGGTGCTCGTCGGTGGCGAAGCCCACGGTCTCGCGCTTCACCTGGATCTCCACCGGCACGATCTGGTCCTTGAACCGCCCCTCGGCGATGGCCCGCGCCGCCCGGCTCTGGCTTTCCAGCGCAAAGGCGTCCTGCTGCTCGCGGCTGATGTGGTGCTCGGCCGCGACATTCTCGGCCGTCACCCCCATGTGCCCGGTGCCGAAGGGGCAGTGCAGCGCGCCGATCATCATGTCTAGCGCGCGGACATCGCCCATCTTCTGCCCGAACCTTGCCGCCGGCAGGATGTGCGGCCCGTTCGACATGCTTTCGGCGCCGCCCGCCAGGCCGAACTGCGCGTCGCCCAGCGCCAGCGACTGGATCACCGACACGATCGCCTGCGCGCCCGACCCGCACAGCCGGTTGACGTTCATCGCCGGCGTGGTGTCGGGGATGCCGGCGTCCATCGCCGCGACGCGGGACAGGTACATGTCCTTGGGCTCGGTGTTGATGACGTGACCAAACACCACGTGCCCGATCTGCCCGCCCTCGACGCCGGCGCGCTCCAGCGCGGCCTTCGCGGCGATGGCGCCGAGCCGGGTGGGCGGCACGGCCGCGAGCGACCCGCCGAAGGTGCCGATGGCGGTGCGTGCGCCCGACAGGATGACGATCTCGTCCATGGTGGTTCTCTCCTCCGTGACCCCGTGTCTATTCGCCCGCGGCGGACCGCACCGCGCCAGTGTGACGTGGCGTCGCCCCCGCCTCGCCCATCAGCGCGTCGATGCCGCCGAGAAACCCCGCCGCCTCGGGCCCGAGCCGCCCGATCAGCTCGTCGTGGTAGGCGCGGGCGGCCCCGGCCAGCTCGGCCATCATCGCGGAGCCCTTGTCGGTCAGCGCCAGCACCACCAGCCTGCGGTCGCGCTGGCTGACCTGCTTGGTGACGATGCCGGCCTCCTCCAGCCGGGTGGCGGCGCGGCTGACCTTGGACTTGTCCATGTCGACGCGGGCGTGGATCTCGCGCACCGACACCTCCGCCTCCTGGCTCAGATGCGCCATCACCCGCCATTCGGCGCGGGAGAGCCCGAATCGCTCCTGGTAGAAGCGCGAGAACTCGCGGCTCAGCCGCCCGGCCAGCACCGCGATGCGGTAGGGCAGGAAGCCGTCGAGGACGAAGGGATCGGTCATGGCACCGGCACCCGTTACGGTTGTGTGCGAGAGTGGCGCAAAAGACAGGCCCGCCGCAAGCGGGTGCGGCGGGCCTTATGGTCGCGCAGGACGGGCTCAGGCCGCGTCGAACTGAAGCGGGCGCACCTGCTGGAACAGGCCGGTCGCGGTCAGCTTGTCCAGCACCTCGGCCGGCGGCGTCTCGTCGAGGTACAGCAGCGCGATGGCCTCGCCGTGGCGCTCGGACCGGCCGAGGGTGAAGTTGGCGATGTTCACCCCGCCCTGGCCCAGCGTCTGCCCCAGCGTGCCGATGATGCCGGGCACGTCCTTGTTGGTGGTGTAGAGCATGTGCTGCCCGATCTCGGCGTCGATGTTGATGCCCTTGATCTGGATGAAGCGCGGCTTGCCGTCGCTGAACACCGTGCCGGCGATCGACCGCGTCCGGGTCGGCGTGGTCACGACAAGGCGGATGTAGCCGTCGAAGACGCCGGTCTTGTCCTGCGTGGTGGTCGACAGCTCGACCCCCCGCTCCTTGGCCATGATCGGGGCCGAGACCATGTTCACGTCGGGGTTGGTGGCCTTCATCACGCCGGCGATGGCGGCGCAGTTCAGCGCCTTGAGGTTCATGTCCTTGGCGATGCCGTTGTAGACCACCTCGATCGACTCGATGGGCTCGTCGGTCAGCTGGCCGACGAAGGCACCCAGATGCTCCGACAGCTTCAGCCACGGCCCCATGATCCGCGCCTCCTCGGCGGTGACCGACGGCATGTTGAGCGCGTTCGACACCGCGCCGGTCAGCAGGTAGTCGGCCATCTGTTCCGCGACCTGCAGGGCGACGTTCTCCTGCGCCTCGGTGGTGGCGGCGCCGAGGTGCGGCGTGACGACCACGTTCGGCAGGTTGAACAGCGGGTTCTCGGTGGCCGGTTCCTCCTTGAACACGTCGAAGGCCGCGCCGGCGACATGGCCGGATTTCAGGAGCCCCGCCAGCGCCTCCTCGTCGACCAGCCCGCCGCGGGCGCAGTTGATGATGCGGACGCCCTTCTTGGTCTTGGCCAGGTTCTCGGCCGACAGGATGTTGGCGGTCTTGTCCGTGTAGGGGACGTGCAGCGTGATGAAATCGGCCCGCGCCAGCAGCTCGTCCAGCTCCACCTTGGTGACGCCGATCTGGGTCGCGCGCTCCTCGGACAGGAAGGGGTCGTAGGCCACGACCTTCATCTTCAGGCCCTGCGCCCGGTTGCAGACGATCGAGCCGATGTTGCCCGCCCCGATCACGCCCAGCGTCTTGCCGGTCAGCTCCACGCCCATGAAGCGGGACTTTTCCCACTTCCCGGCATGGGTCGAGGCGTTGGCCTCGGGAATTTCGCGGGCGACGGCGAACATCATCGCGATGGCGTGCTCGGCCGTGGTGATCGAGTTGCCGAAGGGCGTGTTCATCACGATGATGCCCTTCTTCGACGCCGCCGGGATGTCGACGTTGTCGACCCCGATGCCGGCGCGGCCGATCACCTTGAGGTTGGTGGCGGCGGCGATGATCTTTTCCGTGACCTTGGTGGCCGAGCGGATGGCGAGGCCGTCATACTGATCGATCACGGCAAGGAGCTTGTCCTTGTCCTTGCCGATCGAGGGGTCGAAGGTCACGTCGATGCCGCGATCGGTGAAGATCTGCACGGCGGCGTCCGACAGCTTGTCGGAAATCAGAACCTTGGGGGCCATGTCGGGCACTCCTCTGGACAGGCCGGTCGCCCCGTGGCGGACCGGCACATGCGTATTTGGGGAAAGATGAAGGGGACGCTCAGGCCGCCTGGGCCAGAGCGTCGATTTCCGTGTGGAAGGCCCAGTCGAGCCACGGCAGCATCGCCTCGACGTCCGCCGTCTCGACCGTCGCGCCGCACCAGATCCGCAGGCCCGGAGGCGCGTCGCGGTAGGCGCCCACGTCCAGCGCCACGCCCTCGGCCTCCAGCCGCTTGGCCACGGCCTTGGCAAAGGCGGCGCCGTCGGTGATGCGCGGATCGGTGAACTTGAGGCAGACCGACGTGTTCGACCGCGTTGCCGGGTCGACGGCGAGGTTGTCGATCCAGTCGCGCGCCGCGCAGAAGTCGAAGATGGCCTGCGCGTTGGCATCCGCCCGCGCCATCAGCGCCGGCAGCCCGCCGATGGATTTGCCCCAGTCGAGCGCGACGAGGTAATCCTCGACCGCCAGCATCGACGGCGTGTTGATCGTCTCGCCGACGAAGATGCCCTCGATCAGCTTGCCGCCCTTGGTCATGCGGAAGATCTTGGGCATCGGCCACGGCGGCGTGTAGCTTTCCAGCCGCTCGACCGCGCGGGGGGACAGGATCAGCATCCCATGCGCCGCCTCGCCGCCCATCACCTTCTGCCAGGAGAAGGTGGTGACATCCAGCTTGTCCCACGGCAGGTCCTGCGCGAAGGCCGCGCTGGTCGCGTCGCAGATGGTCAAGCCCGCGCGATCCGCCGGGATCGCGTCGCCGTTCGGCAGGCGCACGCCCGAGGTGGTGCCGTTCCACGTGAACACCACATCGGTGTCGAAATCGACCTCAGCGAAATCGACGATGTGGCCGTAGTCGGCCTTCAGCACCTTCGCGTCCAGCTTCAGCTGCTTGACCGCGTCGCTGACCCAGCCCTCGCCGAAGCTTTCCCAGGCGATCATGGTGCAGGGCCGCGCGCCCAAGAGCGACCACATCGCCATCTCCACGGCGCCGGTGTCGGACGCGGGCACGATGCCGATGCGGTAGTCGGCGGGCACGCCGAGGATCTCGCGGGTGGTCTCGATGGCGGCCTTCAGCTTGACCTTGCCCACGCCGGCACGGTGCGAACGGCCCAGCGCCGCGTCGGCCAGCTTGTCGAGCGAGTATGTCGGGGGTTTGGCGCAGGGGCCGGAGGAAAACCGCGGATTGGCGGGCTTCACGTCGGGTTTGCGCACGGCGTCCAGCGACGCCGCAGTGGTCGGTGCCATGATCTGATATCCTCTCAGATATACGCCCCTCGTTGGGGAGGGGTGTCCCGCCGCTGCTCATACGGGGCGCCGATGCACCCGGCAAGACGGAAAATGCGCCCGAAACGTCGCATTCGGGCGCGCCGCCGCGACGCCGGTTCACGATCGGAAACCCGCCCGCGTGGTGGCCCGGACCCCGGGGCCTGCGGCAACGGGTGCGGGCCCCGCGCGACGGCGACATGCCCTTGATATGACAATCTTAACTGACAGGGCGCCGCGGTTTTTTCCCGCAGCTGTCCAGCCCGGTTGACAAACCGCTTGCCCGAAAGCGCGGCACGGCGCTAAACTCTGAGGCGAACGACCCACGAAGAACACAACCAGCACTGGGGTCTCGCGTGCGCGACCAGGCCAACACCCTCCTCTTCGACCTGACCGACTTCCTGCCTTTCCAGATGTCGGTGATCGCAGGTCGGGCCTTTCAGCAGATCATGGAAGTCGCGGGCATGCAGGTGCCCGAATGGCGGATCATGATGGCGCTGCCGGCCCACCAACCCTGTTCCAGCCAGGATCTCTGCGTCCTGACCGCGATGGACGCCGCCCGCGTCAGCCGGGCGCAGCGCCGGCTGGAGGATCTGGACATGATCTCGGTGGTGCGCGACACCGCCGACCGCCGCCGCCTCGTGGTGCGCCTGAGCGACAAGGGCACCGAGGAGGTGACGCGGCTCAAGTTCCTCGCCCGCGAGATCGAATCGACCATCCTCGAGGAACTCGGCCCCGAGGACCGCGCCTGCCTCAAAACGACGATCGGCGGCCTCTACGAACGGCTCTGATCCAGCAGGAGCCGCGTCAGCGCGCCGTCCGGCGCGGCCAGCCCGTCGATCACGTCGAAATGGTGCAGGCCGGGCAGATGCACCGCCCGCGTCTCGGCCCCCAGCCCCCACCAGACATTCGCCAACAGGTCGGTCTGCCGCCGGAACTCGGGCCGCTCGTCGGCGCCGACCGCGCAGGTCACCCGCACCCCCGGCCGCGGCAGCAGGAGCGCGGGGCTCTCGGCGGCGGCCTCGGCCGCATCCAGCCGCAGCGTGGCGTTCATCCCCGTACGCAGCAGCGGCCGCAGGTCATGCACCCCTGACACCGACAGAACATGCCCGATGCGCGCGGCGACGGCATCCTCCAGCACGCCCTCGCAGACCATCCGCGTGACGAGGTGCCCGCCGGCCGAATGCCCGGTCAGGTGGATCGGCCCCGGCACCGCCGCCGCGGCCACGCGGATCGCCGCGGCGATCTCGCGCGTGATCTCGGCGATGCGTGCCTCGGTGGCGAGCGTGTAGCGCAGCGCGGCCACCGCCTGCCCCCGCGCCAGCGGCCCCCCGGCGAGAAAGCCGAACTCGTCCGGCGAGAACCGCATCCAGTAGCCCCCGTGCACCACCACCGTCAGACCCTGCACGGCGGTTTCGGGTCGAAACAGGTCGATCATCTGACGCGCGCCCGGCCCGTAGCGCAGCACCTCGGGCGGGTGCAGGTCGCGCAGGGCGGCGGTGCGCGCGGGCCAGTCGGCCAGGAAGCGCTCGGCGCCCGGGATGTGGGCGGCATTGGCGTAGGCATCGTCCCAGTCGGTGATCGGCATGGCGCCCTCCCTCTCGTCGCGGCCAGCAAGGCGCAAGGCGGAACCGGATGCAACGGCCCTGCGGCAAATTCGGTTTCGGACCGGCAGGCGTCGCACATGGCCTTGCCGCGGCGGCGGGCTTCACGCTACCGTGAGGGCGCTTCGGTCCGGGCGGTTCAACCGTCCGGTGAAAAGGGAACGCGGTGCAAACCCGCGACTGCCCCCGCAACTGTAAGCGGCGAGCGGCACCGGCACATGCCACTGGGGGGCGACCCCCGGGAAGGCCCGGCACCCGCGACGACCCGCAAGTCAGGAGACCTGCCGGAGTGATCACCCTGTCCGGGCGCGGTGGGCGCCATGGGCAACGGACCCTTCCGTCGTGGTGACACACTTCACCGTTCGCGGGAGGGGTCTGTCTGCCCCCCTCAAGAACATCGCTGCAATCCTGACGGGCCGAGGCTGGCCCGCGAGGGGGACATATGAAACACCACGTCACAGCGGCGCTGCTCCCGGCGCTGCTCCTGCCGGCCGTCGCGTCGGCGCAGACCGTCTTCGACCTCGACGAGATCGTCTTTTCCGGCGCCTTCGGCGAAACCACGCTGGAGGAAACCGGCGCCACCGTCTCGGTCGTCACCCGCGAGGAGCTTCAGGCCACCGGCGAGACGCGCCTGGTGGACTACCTCGCCCGCCTGCCGGGCGTCGACGTCCGCGCGCGCGGGCCGATCGGCGGCCTCACCTCGATCACCATCCGCGGCGCCGGGCAGAACTACGTCCGCGTCCTCGTCGACGGCATCGACGTCAGCGACGTGTCGGGCCCGCAGGTGGCCTTCGACTTCGGCAGCCTGACCACCGCCGACATCTCGCGGATCGAGCTACTGCGCGGCGGACAGTCGGCCGTCTACGGCTCCGAGGCGATCGGCGGCGTCATCAACATCACCACGCTGCGCGCCGAGGAGGAGGGCGTCACCCAGACCCTCAGCCTCGAGGCCGGCAGCTACGACACGCTCCGCGGCAGCTATGGCGTGGCGGCCCGGATCGGCGCGTTCGACTATGCCTTCACCCTGTCGCGCACGCAGACCGAGGGCTTCTCGGCCGCCGACGAGAACCAGGGCAACACCGAGGCCGACGGGTTCGAATCGACCCGGCTCAGCTTCTCGCTGGGCCATGACCTCGCCAATGGCGGGCGCGTCGGGCTGAACGGCTTCGTCGAGGAGGCGCGGATCGAGTTCGACGAGCAGTTCCCCGTCGGCGACGGCAGCCCCGACGAGGTGTCCTACAACGATTCGGTCGGCCTGCGCGCCTACCTGGAGCTGCCGACCGGCCCGATAGACAGCACCTTCGCCGCCACCTGGTACGAGATCGAGCGCGACGTGCGCGGCTCGACCGGGTTCGGCGGGGCCAACAACGTCTACATGGGCGAGCGCGTCGGCCTGAGCTACCTCGGCGTCGCGCAGGTCGCCCCGACGACCGAGCTGCGCTTCGGCCTCGACGCCACGCGCGAGACCTTTTCCCAGGCCGGCGACTTCGGCCCCGCGCGGGGCGAGAGCGAGATCTTCGGCCTCTTCGGCGAGGTGGCGTGGTCGCCCGCTCCGGGCATCGACGTCGCGGCGACCCTGCGCCACGACGACCACTCGCAGTTCGGCGGCCTGACCTCCGGGCGGATCGCCATGTCGTGGCGCCCGAGCGACGACTGGATCGTCCGCGCATCGGCCGCCCAGAGCTACCGGGCCCCGTCGCTCTACGAGCTCTACGGCCCCTTCGGCAACGCGGCGCTGCAGCCCGAGGAAAGCCGGTCGGTCGACCTCGGCGTCGAACGGCGCTTCGGCCCCGACGCCTTCGCCCGCGCGACCCTGTTCTACAACGAGACGACCAACCTGATCGACCTGCCCTTCATCCCGGGCTCGCCCTACGTCTACCGGCAGGTCGCCGGCACCGTGATCCGGCGCGGGGTGGAGCTGGAGGCCGGCGCGCCGATCGGCGCGGCCTGGCGGATCGACGGCAGCTACACCTACACCGACGGGCGCAACCCGCCGCTGGACAGCGGCAACGCATGGAACCTCGAGTTCCCCGAGCACGACGCCTCGCTGACCCTGACCGGCGACCTGACCGACCGGCTGTCGCTGGCGCTCTCGGTGCAGTCGGTGTGGGACCGTCCGACGCTGGGCGACTACACCATCGCCCACGCGACCTTCACCTACGCGCTGGCCGAGGAGGTCGAGGCCTACCTGCGGATCGAGAACCTGACCGACGAGGAGTACCAGCTGTTCCGCAACTACGGCACCAGCGACAGGGCGGTCTATATTGGCCTGCGCTCGCGGTTCTGAGCGCCTCCGGGGCGCGGTTCTGGCGGCGGGCCTTGCGCTCGCCGCCGGGCCGGGCCTTGCCGACGCGCCGGAGGGCGCGCCGCAGAGGGTCGTGTCGATGAACCTCTGCACCGACCAGTACGCGCTGATGCTCGCCGCGCCGGGGCAGCTCGTGTCGGTCAGCCATGTCTCGGCCGATCCGGTCTCCTCGCCGATGGCCGCGGCCACCGCGGGGCTGCACCTCAACCACGGCGGGGCCGAGCAGATCTATCTCCTGTCCCCCGACCTCGTGCTGGCGCACCCGTGGTCCGACCCCACCGCGCTTGCCATGCTGCGGCGGCTCGGGCTGCGGGTGGTGCAGGTGCCCGGCGTGGACAGCCTGCCGGACATCCCCGCGCGTCTGGCCGAGGTCGGCGCGCTGCTGGGCCGGGAAGAGGCCGCACAGACACTGATCCGCCGGTTCGAGACGGATCTGGCCGCCCTGACGGCGGCCGACCTCGGCCCGCGCGCGGTGCTCTATGGCCCGAACGGCTATACCACCGGCGAGGGGGCGCTGGCGCACGAGGTCCTGACCCGGGCCGGTTTTCGCAACGTCGCCGCCGAGATCGGGCGCAGCGACACCGGGCAGATCGCGCTCGAGCTGCTGGTGATGGCCGCGCCCGACCTGATCGTGCGGGCCGAGACCTTTCCCGGCGCCTCCCGCGCCGAGGAGATCCTGCACCATCCCGCGCTGATGGCCCTGATCGCCGCCGGCACCGGCCACGAGGACAGCCCCGACTGGGCCTGCGGCACCCCCCGCATCATCGCGGCGCTGCGCGACCTCGTGGACGCGCGGCAGGCGATGGAGGCCGCCCCGTGACCCGCGCGCTGTTCCCCGGCCTCGTCCTCCTGACCGCCGCGCTGGTGCTGGTGTCGCTGCTGACGGGGCCGGCGGGCTTCGGGCCGGGCGAAAGCCTGTCGGCGCTGCTGACCGGCCAGGGCGAGGCCGTGACCCTGGTGATGCGCGAGATCCGCCTGCCCCGCGCGCTCCTCGCCGTCCTGGTTGGCGCAAGCCTCGGCCTGTCGGGCGCGGCGCTGCAGGGCTACCTGCGCAACCCGCTGGCGGAACCGGGCCTGATCGGCGTCTCGGGCTCGGCCGCGCTGGGCGCCGTGATCGCGCTCCAGACCGGCGCGGCGGCCGCCTTCGGGCTGGCCCTGCCGCTCATGGCGCTGGCCGGCGCCGTGGTCGCGGTGCTGCTGATCCTGCTGCTCGCCGGGCCGCGCGGCGGGTCGCTGACCCTCATCCTCGCCGGCATCGCCATCTCGGCGCTGGCCGGCGCGCTGACCTCGCTGGCGCTGAACCTGTCGCCCAACCCCTTCGCCACCGCCGAGATCGTGTTCTGGATGATGGGCTCGCTCGCCGACCGGAGCCTGACGCATGTCTGGCTCGCCGCGCCCTTCATGGCGCTGGGCTGGGCGCTGCTGCTGCCGCTCGGCCGGGGCCTCGACGCCCTCACGCTGGGCGAGGATGCGGCCGCCGCCCTCGGGGTCCGGCTCGCCCGGCTGCGGCTGCGGCTGGTCCTCGGGGTCGCCGCCTGCGTGGGCGCGGCCACCGCGGTGGCGGGCGCGATCGGCTTCGTCGGCCTCGTGGTGCCGCACCTGCTGCGCCCGCTGGTGGGGGCGCGCCCCTCGGTGCTGCTGCCCGCCTCGGCGCTGGGCGGGGCGGCGATGGTCCTGCTGGCCGACATCGCGGTGCGGCTGGTCCTGCCCGAGCGCGACCTCAAGCTCGGCGTCCTCATGGCCATCGTCGGCGCGCCGCTGTTCCTGCACCTGATCTTCAAGACCCGGAGGGCCGCGGCGTGACCCTCCTGTCCCTCGACCGCCTCACCGTCCGCCGCGGCGCCTGCCCGGTGGTGGATGCCGCCACCCTGTCGGTCGCGGCCGGCGAGCTGGTGGGCCTGATCGGGCCCAACGGCGCCGGCAAGACCACGCTGATGCGCGGGGCGCTGGGGCTGTTGCCGCACGAGGGGCGGTCGTCGCTGACCGACCTCGCGCCGCAGGCCCGCGCCCGCCACGCCGCCTGGCTGCCGCAATCGCGCGAGATCGCCTGGCCGGTCAGCGTCGAAACGCTGGTGATGCTGGGCCGTACGCCGCACCTCGCCGCCGGGCAGCGGCCCACCGACGCCGACCGCGCCGCGGTGGCGCGGGCCATCGCCACCATGGACCTCGCGGGCTTCGAGACCCGGCCGGCGACCGAGCTGTCGGGCGGCGAACAGGCCCGCGTCCTGATCGCCCGCGCGCTGGCGCAGGACACGGCCCTGATCCTGGCCGACGAGCCGATCGCCGGCCTCGACCCCGGCCACCAGATCGCCACCATGGCCGCCTTCGCCGCGCTGGCCCGCGCCGGCAAGGCGCTGGTGGTGTCGCTGCACGACCTTGGCCTCGCCGCGCGGCACTGCACCCGGCTGGTGCTGATGCACAAGGGCCGCATCCACGCCGACGGCCCGCCCGAGGCGGTGCTGACGCAGGACAACCTGCGCGCGGTGTTCCACATCTCGGCGCATTTGACCCGTGGCCCCGAGGGCGTCATCTTCCAGCCGCTCGAGGTGTTGCCATGACCGACCTGCCCGACCTCCTGACCCGTGGCGGCCCCGTCATCTGGGCCATCGGCGCACTGTCGGTGCTGACGCTCGCGCTGATCCTGTGGAAGCTGTTCCGCCTCTCGGCCCTGGGCGCGTGGTCCGGCGGGCGGGTCACGGGCGAGGCGATCGCGCTGTGGCAGGCGGGCGAGGCGGAGAGCGCGCTGGCCCGGCTCGCCCCGCGCCGGTCCGTCCGGGCGCGGCTGGCCCAGGCCGCGATGACCGCCTGGCGCGACCCCGCCCTGACGCCCGAGGCCGCGCGCGAGGACACCACGCGCATCGCCCGGGCGCTTCTGGCGGAGCTGCGGGCGGGGCTGAGGCCGCTGGACCTGATCGTGACGATTGCGCCCCTGCTGGGCCTGTTGGGCACGGTCCTCGGCATGATCGCCGCCTTCCAGGCGCTGCAGGAGGCCGGCGCGCAGACCGACCCTGCGACGCTCGCCGGCGGGATCTGGGAGGCGCTGCTGACCACGGCCGCCGGCATGGCGGTGGCGATCCCAGCCTCGATGGCGCTGACCTTCTTCGATTCGGTGGCCGACCGGCTGCAATCCGAGATGGAGGATGACGCGACGCGCATCTTCACCCGCGGGGGGGCGCGGCCATGAGCTTCCGCTTCGCCGAGCCGCGCCCGCGCCGCCGCCCCAGCCTGACGCCGATGATCGACGTGGTGTTCCTGCTGCTCGTGTTCTTCATGCTGGCCGCCCGTTTCGGACAGGAGGGGGTCCTCGACCTGCGGATCGCCGGCGGCGGCGGAACGGCGTGGGAGGGCCCGCCGCGACTGGTGCAGGTGGAGGCCGAGGGGGTGCGGCTGAACGGTCAGGCCGTGGAGGGTGAGGAGCTGGTTGAGGCTCTGCGCAGCCTTGTAGAGACTGACTCAGACCTCGTCCTGATCCAGCCCGCCGAGGGCGTGGCGCTGCAACGGCTGCTTGACGTGATGGCCCTGCTGGAGGCGGGCGGCCTCACCTCGCTCGCGCTGGTGGACCCGTGATCTTCGCCCCGCGACAGGCGCCGCGCGGCGCGCAGGACCGGGCCATCGTGCCGATGATCAACGTGGTCTTCCTGCTGCTGATCTTCTTCCTGATGACGGCCAGCCTGACCCCGCCGCCGCCGCTCGACATCGCGCCACCCGTCGCCGAGGCGCCGCTGGCCGAACCCGCGCCCGGCACGCTCTACATCGCCGCCGACGGGACGCTGGCCTATGGCGACCAGACCGGGGACGGCGCGCTGGCCGCCCTGGCCGGGGCGCCGCCCGACCCGCTGCCCGTGATGGCCGACGCGGCCTACCCGGCGGCCGAGCTTGCGCGGCTGCTGCCGCGGCTGGCCGCGGCGGGGGTAGAGGCGATCCGCCTCGTCACGGTGCAGCCATGAGGCGCGTGGCCGAGATCGCGGCCTTCCTCGGCCTCTCGGCGGCGGTCCATGCGGGCGTGGTGGCCGGCTTCGGCGACGCCATGGGCGGGGCGCAGGGGCAAGGCGCGGGCGGGGCGTCCCGCGTCACCCTGCAGGCCGCGCCCGAAAGCCTGTCGGCGCTGGCCGACCGCTGGACCACCCCGCCCGATCCCGTCGCCGCCCCGGCCCCGCTGGCCCCGCCCGAGATAGCCGTCGACATCCCCGAGATCAGACCCGAAACCGCCGTTTCGAGCCTGTTTCAGCCATCCGCCCCCGTCGCCCCGACCGCCGAGGCGGCGGTGTCGCGCCCCGAGCCGCCCCCGGCCTTCCCACGCCCGACCCTGGCACCAGTGCCCGAGGCGCCGGCCCTGCCGGAGCTGTCCGCGCCGCAGCCGCAGACCGCGCGCGCCGACAGCGCACCGGCCCGGCCCGCCGCCCCGCGCCTTGCCGCCCCCGCGCCGCCCGAGGCGCCCGCGGCCGACACCGCGCCCCCGCCGCCCGTGCGCACCGCGCTGGCCACCGACCGCTCGCCGCGCCCGCCGCAGCGGCCCGTCGCGGCCGAGCCACCCGCCCCCGCCTCGGCCCCGCAGCCGGCCCGTGTCGCCGCCGGCACCGGCACCGGCGCCACGCAGGGCAGCGCCGCGCCCGCCGCCGCACCCGCCCTGTCCGCGGGCCAGCAGCAAAGCCTGATGTCGCAGTGGGGCGGGCAGATCATGGCCCGGATCGAGCGCGCCCGACCCCGCGTACGGGGCGAGGGGCAGGTGCTGCTGGCGCTGCGCGTCGCGCGCGACGGGCAGCTGGCGGCCCTGTCGGTCAGCCGGTCCTCGGGCGACCCGGCGCTGGACGCCGCCGCGCTCGATGCCGTGCGCCGCGCGGGGCGGTTCCCGGCCGCGCCGGCGGGTCTGACCGAGGCGAGTTACGGGTTTTCCCTGCCGATCCGGTTCCGTTGAGCCGTCACAGGCTCGGGTCGAACATCGGGAAGGTCACGCCCAGCGCCCAGCCCAGCACGATCCCGAGACCCAGACCCATAGCCAGGACCGAGCCCGTCCGCTTGCCGAGGAAGCGGCCCATCATCCCGTAGCCCAGGTAGAACAACAGGATCACCGGCAGGATGATGATGAGGAAGAACAGCCGCTCGAAATCCAGCGCCACCGCGATGCCGAGCGAGACGAGGAAGGCGCCCCGCGCCACGATCCGCCGCCAGAGCGCCGCACGTGTCGCCTCCAGCAGCAGCGCGTCGGCGATCATGGCAAGGATCGCGCCGGGCAGGATCGCCAGCATCACCGGCACCCGGCCGGGGTGCGGCACGAAGCTGCCCACGTGGCGGTCCATGATCCCGCCGAAGACGAGGATGCCGTAGGCCGCGAGGGCAAGGCCCCAGGCCCAGCCCGCGCGCCGGGGCAGGCCGCCGACCCAGGCCGCGCCACCCAGCACCAGCGCACCGTAGAGGGCGAGGTGGAGGGCCAGGTAGTCGGCCACCAGGACCGGCAGGAACCGCGTGTCGAACAGGCTGAGGATCAGCGGCGTGGCGACGGCGGGCCCCAGCGCCAGCGCCCAGAACACGCCGCGGGGCGGATGCCAGGGCGCCTCCCCGCGCGGCAGGAGGTGGGCCGCCGGCAGCACCAGCAGCACGACCCCGAACAGCGTCAGCAGGATCCAGGGGCCGAGGGCCACCAGGCCGGACTGCGCCGGCACGCCGAGGCTTGCCGACAGCCAGGCGATCCCCTCGGCGATGCCAGAGGGCGCGTAGAGCACGCCGACATGCTCGGCATAAGGCACCGCCGCCGCGCGCCGGGCGAATCCGTCGCCGGGGGTGCCGACCGTGTCGCCCTCCGCCGCGCCGATCTCGGCCATGACGCGGCGGGCCTCGTCGCGCAGCGCGCCCTCCCAGGCGCCGTTCAGGATCAGGAGGTTCTGCGGCGCCTCGGCCGTCACTGCCTGCGAGAACACCGAGATGCCGACGATGGCCGCGACGCGGGGGTCCGCCAGCCCCTGCCGCACGATGATGTCGGAGGCCATGGAGTGCCCCACCAGCGCCACCCGCGGCTCGGCCCCCGGCAAGGACACGGCGAAATCCGTCACCCGGGCGGTCTCGGCCATCAGCAGCCGCGTGGTGCCGTCGACCGAGGTGACATCGCCCGACATCGGCACCGGGTTGCGGCCGTGCCCCTCGAAATCGAAGCTGACGGTCACGAAGCCGGCCCGCGCGAGGCTGAGCTGCCAGGCCGCCATCAGCTGCCGCGACCCCGCGAAACCGTGGGCGATCACCACCACCGGGCCCTGTGCCTCGGGCCGGCGCATCACCGTCACCGGCGTCTCGCCGACCTCGGCCTGCGTGATCTCGAGCCCCGCCCGCGGCGCCTCCAGCCCCCACAGGCCGATCCCGATGGAGAGGAGCGCGATCAGCGCCGCCACGATGCCGCGAGTCATGTAAACCGTCCGTCAATCTGCCCTGACACATCTAGCGTCCCGGGCGGCGCTGCCAACCGCCAAAGCCTCTGGCCCCGCGCCCCGCTTCATGGTCTATGGCGCCAAACCTGCCCGGATGCCCGCATGTTCACGCTGACCCTCGTCACCAACCCCGCGATGATCCTCGACCCCGCGCTGGTGCGCGCGCTGCGCGATGCGCTGGGCGGCGGCGACGCGGTGTGGCTCGACCCCAACTGCGCCGCCGAGTTCGAGGTGGCCAAGCTGCCCCGCACCCTCGACGACATCCGCACCAGCCTGACCGCCGAGGGCGTCGACCTCGTCGCGCAGCCCAGCGCCGGGCGGCGCAAGAAGCTCCTGCTGGCCGACATGGATTCGACCATGATCCAGCAGGAATGCGTGGACGAGCTGGCCGCCGCCGCTGGCATCGGCGACCGCGTGGCGCAGATCACGGCTCGGGCGATGAACGGCGAGCTCGACTTCGAGGCGGCGCTCAAGGAACGCGTGGCGCTCCTGCGCGGCCTACCCGAGACGACCATCGCCGAGGTGCTGGCCCGGCGCATCACCATGATGCCGGGCGGCGCCACGCTGGTCGCCACGATGAAGGCGCACGGCGCCTATGCCGCGCTGGTGTCGGGGGGGTTCACGGCCTTCACGGCGGCGGTGGCGGCGAAGCTGGGCTTCGACGAGCACCGGGCGAACACGCTCCATGTCGAGAACGGCACCCTGACCGGCACGGTGGCCGAGCCGATCCTGGGGCGCGAGGCCAAGGTCGCCGCGCTCGAGGACCTGACGGCGCGCTTCGGGATCGCGGCGGCGGACGTGCTGGCGATCGGCGACGGGGCCAACGACCTCGGGATGCTGCAGCGCGCCGGTCTGGGCGTGGCCGTGCACGCCAAGCCGGTGGTCCGCGCGCAGGCGGCCCACGCGATCAACCACGGCGACCTCACGGCGCTCCTGTACATCCAGGGCTACGAACGCCGCGATTTCGTGGCCGGCTAGGCTCAGGCGGCCAGCAGCGCCGCCTCGAAATGGCGCAGCTGCGGCCGGGCCAGCGGCGCACCGCGCATCCGCTCGGCAAGCTCGGGGTGCATCCGCGCCAGCGCGTCGTGCATCGCCGGCACGTCGCGCTCCAGCCCGGCTTCGGGCAGGAAGCTCTCGGTCCAGACGCCGCCGGTGCGGATGATCTCGTGCCGCTCGAACAGCAGGTGGTAGTAGACCACGCGCCGCGCGGGCGCGGTGCGGATCGTGGTGCCGTTGACGAGGTGCTTGGCCGCGACCAGCACCTCGGGCGCGCCGTGGATCAGCTCGACCTGCCAGCCGCCGACCAGCACCCGGTGCTGCGGCGAGACCCGGAGCGTCTCGGAATTGCCCAGCGCGCCGGCGTCGATGACCACGGGGGCGTGCGCCTCCAGCCCCGGCACCGTGGTGACGCCGAGCCACAGCAGCGGCTGCGGCCCGTGGTCCAGGGTCATCACCCGGTCGCCCTCGCGCAGCTGTTCCACCGGCACGCGCCCGCGGTCGGTGTCGACCAGCGTCCCCGCCATCAGGCAGGGCGGCCCGAGGTCGCCGATGGGCATCGGGTCCTCGACGGTGACGAAATCGCTGTCGCGGAACCGGCCGTCCTGCAGGATGGTGCCGTCCGTCGGGGTGAACACCGCGCGGCCATCGGCGAGGTAGAAGGTGGTCCCCTCGATCCACACGTTCTGCCCGTCGATGCGCATGCGCACGCGGTCGCCCGGCCAGACGGCGGTCACGTCGACCCCGTCGATCGAGTCGAAGCCGGGGCTCTCGATGAAGTTGTTGTCGTTGAAGTCGACGATCTGGAACTCCTGCACCTGCAGGAAGGTGTTCCGGGCCGGCGGGTTGGCCGGGTCCATCACGTAGAACTGGTCGATATAGGTCGTCGGCATCTTGCGCGCCTTGCTGATCTGCTCGGCGCGCAGCATGAGACGGAATTGAGACGATTTTCGGGAACAACGCGGAAAATCATGCGGACCGGCGGGGCCCGGCCGCGACCGGCGTCAAGGCGCGGGTTTCCCTTCCAGACAAGGCGAAACGAAAGGGCCCCGCGTGGGATGCGCGGGGCCCTGACAGCCGAATTGCGGCAGGAATGTGGCGAATCGGGCCTTACTCGGCCGGCACCGCCTTCGCCTCGATCCCCAGCGGGTGCGCCAGCTTGTCCAGCATCTCCTTCGGGCAGACCTGCAGGAAATTCCCGCGCTCCACCTCCCAGTGCTGCAGGATCGACGCGGCCCGGCGGGATCCGGTCTCGCGCAGATGCGCTTCGATCAGGCCCTTCAGCTGCGCCTCCCAGTGCTCGACGGTCACCGGGCAGGTCACCAGCGTCTCGAGGTTCATGTTGATGCGCGCGGCCCCCTCGGGGTCGTAGAGGTAGGCCATGCCCCCGGTCATGCCGGCGCCGAAGTTGGCGCCGATCCGCCCGAGGATCACGGCGACCCCGCCGGTCATGTACTCGCAGCCGTTCGACCCGCAGCCTTCGACCACCACCTTGGCGCCCGAGTTCCGCACGGCGAACCGCTCGCCCGCCCGGCCGGCGGCAAAGAGGTAGCCGTTCGTCGCCCCGTAAAGCACGGTGTTGCCGATGATGACGTTGTCATGCGCCACCAGCGGGCTGTCCTGCACCGGCTTCACCACGATGGTGCCGCCCGACAGGCCCTTGCCGACGTAGTCGTTGGCGTCGCCCGACACCTCGAGCTTCAGCCCCGGCGCCGCGAAGGCCCCCAGCGACTGTCCCGCCGACCCCTGCAGCTTGACCGTCAGGTGATCGGGCTGCAGCGCGTTGCGCATCCCGAAGGCCTGCACGATGTGGCTGGACGTGCGGGTGCCGATGGTGCGCAGCGTGTTCTGCACCGCGTAGGACAGCTGCATCTTTTCCCCGTCCTCGAGGAAGCGGTGCGCGTCCTTGACAATCTGGGCGTCCAGCGTGTCGGGCACCACGTTGCGCGGCTTGTAGCGGTCGTACTTGATCCGGTCCGCGCCATCGACGGTGATGAGCATCGGGTTCAGGTCCAGATCGTCCAGATGCGCCGCGCCGCGCGACACCTGCGTCAGCAGGTCGGCCCGGCCGATCACGTCGTCCATCGACCGCGCGCCGATCGAGGCGAGGATTTCCCGCACCTCCTGCGCGTAGAAGGTGATGAGGTTCACCACCTTGTCCGCGTTGCCGGTGAACTTGGCGCGCAGGCGCTCGTCCTGCGTGCAGACGCCCACCGGGCAGGTGTTCGACTGGCACTGGCGCACCATGATGCAGCCCATGGCGATCAGCGCCGCGGTGCCGATGCCGTATTCTTCGGCCCCCATCATCGCCGCCATGACGATGTCGCGGCCCGTGCGCAGGCCCCCATCGGTGCGCAGCGTGACCCGGTCGCGCAGGTTGTTCATGGCGAGAACCTGGTGCGCCTCGGTCAGGCCCATCTCCCACGGCAGGCCCGCGTACTTGATGGACGTGGCGGGCGACGCGCCCGTGCCGCCGTTGTGGCCCGAGATCAGGATGACGTCGGCCTTGGCCTTGGCCACGCCCGCCGCGATGGTCCCCACGCCCGACGACGCCACCAGCTTGACCGTGACCTTGGCGCGCGGGTTGATCTGCTTGAGGTCGTAGATCAGCTGCGCGAGGTCCTCGATCGAGTAGATGTCATGGTGCGGCGGCGGGCTGATCAGGGTCACGCCCTTGGTCGAATGGCGCAGCCGCGCGATCAGGTCGGTGACCTTCATGCCGGGCAGCTGGCCGCCCTCGCCGGGCTTGGCACCCTGGGCGATCTTGATCTCCAGCTCCTCGCAGTGGTTCAGGTACTCCACCGTCACGCCGAAGCGGCCCGAGGCGACCTGCTTGATCTTGGCCGACGGGTTGTCGCCGTTCGGTTCCGGCACGAAATGCGCCGGATCCTCGCCGCCCTCGCCCGAATCCGACTTCGCGCCGATCCGGTTCATCGCCACGTTCAGCGTCTTGTGCGCCTCGGGGCTGAGGGCGCCCAGCGACATGCCCGGCGTAACGAAGCGCTTGCGGATCGAGGTGATGCTCTCCACCTCCTCGATCGGCACCGGCTTGCCCAGCGGCTTGATGTCCATCAGGTCGCGCAGGTGGATCGGCGGATTGCTCCGCATCTTTTCCGAATACTGCTTCCACAGGGAATAGGACGCGCGGTTGCACGCCTCCTGCAGCATGTGCATCGAAGTCGCTTCCCAGGCGTGCTTCTCGCCCGAGCGGCGGGCCTTGTAGAAGCCGCCGATGGGCAGCACGCCCTCGCCACGGAGGAAGCCCTTGGCATGGACCTCCTCGGCCTTCTTCTGCAGGCCGCTGACGCCGATGCCGGAAATCCGGCTGACCATGCCCGGGAAATACTCCGCCACCATCGCGCGGCTCAGGCCCACGGCCTCGAAGTTCAGGCCGCCGCGGTAGGACGAGATCACCGAGATGCCCATCTTGGACATGATCTTCAGCAACCCCGCGTCGATGGCCGCGCGATACCGCGCCATCGCCTCGGTCAGCGTCCCGTCGATCAGGCCGCGGTCGATGCGGTCGGCGATGCTGTCCTGCGCCAAATAGGCGTTCACCGTGGTCGCGCCGCAGCCCACCAGCACCGCGAAGTAATGCGGGTCGATGCATTCGGCCGAGCGCACGTTGAGCGAGCAGAAGGTCCGCAGCCCCTGCCGCGTCAGCCAGCTGTGCACGGCGCTGGTGGCCAGGATCATCGGCATCGCCACGCGGCCCTCGCCCTGGCCGACATCGGTCAGGATCAGGTGCCCGGCGCCCGAGCGCACGGCATCCTCGGCCTCGCGGCGGATCCGCTCCAGCCCCTCGCGCAGCGCCTCGGCCTTGCCCCCGGTCGGGAAGGTGCAGTCGATCGAGACATGCTCCTGGCCGAAATGCTTCACCATCTCGGCGAACTGGGCGTTCGACACGAAGGGGCTGTCCAGCACCAGGATCTCGGTCTGCGACGAATCCTCGTCCAGCACGTTCTTGAGGTTCCCGAACCGGGTCTTGAGGCTCATCACGCGGTATTCGCGCAATGAGTCGATCGGCGGGTTCGTGACCTGGCTGAAGTTCTGGCGGAAGTAATGCGACAGCGGGCGGTACATGCTCGACAGCACGGCGGCCGGCGTGTCGTCCCCCATCGAGGCGACCAGTTCCTTGCCGTCCTCGGCCATCGGCGCGAGGATCTGCTCCAGCTCCTCGATGGAATAGCCCGCGGCCACCTGCCGGCGGCGCAGCTCTGTGCCGTCGAACTGGGCGGTCTCGGTCAGGCCCACGGTCGCCTGCGCAAGGTCGGTGATCTTGCCGACCCAGTCGCCGAAGGGGCGCGAGGCGGCCAGCTTGTCCTTGATCTGGGTGTCGTGGAACAGCTTGCCCTCGGCCATGTCGACCGCGATCATCTGGCCCGGGCCAAGCGCGCCCTTCTCCAGCACGGTGGCCTCGTTGACGGGCACCATCCCCGCCTCGGACCCCGCGATCAGCATCCCCTCGCCGGTCACGACATAGCGCATCGGCCGCAGACCGTTCCGGTCGAGGCCCGCGCAGACCCAGCGCCCGTCGGTCATCGCCAGCGCGGCGGGGCCGTCCCACGGCTCCATCACGCTGTTGCAATAGGCATACATGTCCTGCCACGCCTGCGGCAGCTCGGCGGCGGTGTTCGACCAGGCCTCGGGCACCAGCATGGTCTTGGCCATCGGCGCGGACCGGCCCGCGCGCACCAGCACCTCGAACACGGCGTCCAGCGCGCCCGAATCCGACGCGCCCTGCGGCACGATCGGCTTGATGTCCTCGGCCAGCTCGCCGAAGTAGTTCGACGCCATCCGGATCTCGTGGCTCTTCATCCAGTTGACGTTGCCCTTGAGCGTGTTGATCTCGCCGTTGTGGGCCAACATGCGGAACGGCTGGGCCAGCCACCACTGCGGGAAGGTGTTGGTGGAATAGCGCTGGTGGTAGATCGCGAAGGCGCTCTCGAACCGCTCGTCCTTGAGGTCGGGGTAGAACTCGGCCACGTCCTGCGCCAGCATCATCCCCTTGTAGATGATCGACCGGCAGGACAGCGAGCACAGGTACAGCTCGCGGATGCCCGCGGCCTGCGCGGCCTTCTCGATCCGGCGGCGGATGACGTAGAGCTCGCGCTCGAAGGTCTCCTCGTCGACGCCCTTGGCGTTCGAGATGATTATCTGCTCGATCTCGGGCCGGGTCGCGTTGGCCTTGTCGCCCAGCACCGACACGTTCACCGGCACGTGGCGCCAGCCGTAGATGTAGTAACCCATCCGCAGGACCTCGGATTCCACGATGGTCCGGCAGGTCTCCTGCGCGCCGAAATTGGTGCGGGGCAGGAACACCTGGCCCACCGCCATGCGCTGGTCCATCCGCGGCTCGTGGCCGGTGCGGCGCACCTGGTCGTAGAAGAAGGTGGCGGGGATCTGCACGTGGATGCCCGCGCCGTCGCCGGTCCGGCCGTCGGCGTCCACGGCGCCCCGGTGCCACACCGCCTTGAGCGCGTTGATGCCGTTCTCCACGACCTTGCGGCTGGCCCGGCCGTCGATCGACACCACCAGGCCGACGCCGCAGGAGGAATGCTCCTCGGCCTCGGAATACATGCCGTGTTCGGCCATCCACTCGCGCTTGGCTTGCTCGGCGGCGGCCCAGCTGGCGTCGTATTTCGTCATGGCGTGTCTCCCTCGACAAAGAGGTGCTTGGATTCGTATTCGGCGCCGGTCGCCCGGCGGTGGTCGCCCGACAGCCGCAGATAGGCGGGCGCGCGGTCGGTGTAGATCTCGGAAATCAGCGGGAACCCCGCCGCGGCCGGGAACAGGCCCGGCATGAACTCGTAGTTCTGGTCGGCCTCGTCGGTGTTGCGCATCCACAGGTGGCTGCCGCAGACGGCGCAGAAGGCGCGCTCCGAGAACGACGACGACGGGTGGCGCGTGACCGGCCCGGTGACCGTCACCGCCTGCGCCTCGGCGTCGAACGACCCGTGCAGCACCCCGTTCCAGCGCTGGCACATGCCGCAGTGGCAGGCGCCGACGGCGGCGATGTAGGGCCCATCGATGCGGATCGACACCGCCCCGCAGAGGCAGCGCCCGTCCAGCACCCCGGTGCGGCGGTAGGCGTCGATCACTGCGCGGCCCTCCACAGCGGCGCGGGGCCGAGGTCGCTCATCATCTCGCCGCAGTCGTAGATCGGCTGCATCGTCAGGAACCCGCGCTCGCCGGGTTCGGCGAACTCCATCGGGCTGTTGTTGTATTCGAAGGTCGTGCCGTCGGGCTCGGTCACGGTTTCCAGCCCGCCGAAGAACATGCGCCAGCCCTCGTGAACGAACTGGTTACCCGTCACCTGCCGGGTGCCGCCCTCGACCGGGTACTGGTAGGTGAACTCGGTCACCAGCAGGGTGCGGCCGTCCACCGCCACCTCGTCGCCGGTCAGCCGGTCAAAGCCGGTGTAGTCGCGCTGTTCAATGCCGAAACGCGATTCGGTGCGCAGGCTGAACACCATCGCATCGCTGCCGGTCGACAGCAGCTCGGACAGGCTGGCGGGGTCGTCCTCGGGCTCGATCAGCACCGACTGGCCGCCGCCGCGCAGGTCCCAGCTGCGCAGCCAGCGGAACTCTGCGTCGGTGAAGCTGACGTAGAACGGGCTGTCCTCGTCCAGCGAGGCGCGCCAGTGCGTGCCCGGCGGGTCGCCCTCGCAGGTCCAGTGATGGCTCACCATGCAACCGCGCGACTGCACCGTCAGGAAGGCGGTGCAACCCGCCGGCACCTCGAACAGCGCGGGGCCCTGCTGCGCCGCGACGGGCAGGGCCGGGGCACAGGCCATCGCAGCCGCAAGCGCGGTCGAGGCAAGGCCCGGTGTCCTAGTCCGTCTCATCGCGTCAGCCCTTCTGACCTGTCCATCCGGCCCGCGTATGTACGCCCTGTGTACGGGCGGTGTACGCGGGTCACGGGCCCGTTCCTATTCCGCCGCCACCGCGCCGGAGACCGCCAGCTTCTCGAGGATCGCCTCGGCCGCCTCGCGCCCGTCGCGGATCGCCCAAACCACCAGCGACGCGCCGCGCACGATGTCGCCCACCGCGTAGACATTGGGGATCTGGGTCTCGTGGGTGCGGAAATTGGCCTTGATCGTGCCCCAGCGCGTGACCTCCAGCTCCGGGCAGCCCCAGAGCGTCGGCAGGTCCTCGGGCTCGAAGCCCAACGCCTTGATGACCATGTCGGCGCCCTCGACGTAGTCGGCGCCCTCGATCACCTCGGGGCTCTGGCGCCCGGTCTGGTCCGGCTGGCCGAGGCGCATCTTCTGCACCATCACGCCGTCCACCACATCGCCGGTGAAGCCCTTGGGCGCGCTCAGCCACACGAACTCGACGCCCTCCTCCTCGGCGTTGGCCACCTCGCGCTGCGACCCGGGCATGTTGGCCCGGTCGCGGCGATACAGGCACTTCACGCTGGTCGCGCCCTGCCGCACCGCGGTGCGGACGCAGTCCATCGCGGTGTCGCCGCCGCCGATCACGACGATGCGCTTGCCGTGGGCGTTCAGCTCGCCCGAGTCGAACTCGGGCACCTCGTCGCCAAAGCTCTTGCGGTTGCTGGCCGTGAGATAGTCGATCGCGCGCACGATCCCCGTGGCGCCGACGCCCGGCGCGTTCAGGTCGCGCGACTTGTAGACCCCGGTGGCGATGACGACGAAGTCATGCTTGCCGCGGATCGCGTCGAAGCTGACATCCTCGCCCACGTTGCAGTTCAGCACGAACTCGATGCCCGCCGCCTCCAGCTGGTCGATGCGGCGCATGACCACGTCCTTCTCCAGCTTGAAGCCGGGGATGCCGTAGGTCATCAGCCCGCCCGCGCGGTCGTAGCGGTCGTAGACCGTCACCTGCAGGCCGGCGCGGCGCAGCATGTCGGCCGCGGCAAGGCCGCCCGGCCCGGCGCCGATGATGCCGACCGACTCGGGGCGCTCCACCGACGGCGCGATCGGCTGGACCCAGCCTTCCTCCCACGCGGTGTCGGTGATGTACTTCTCGACCGACCCGATGGTGACGGTGCCATGACCAGACTGCTCGATCACGCAGTTGCCTTCGCAGAGCCGGTCCTGCGGGCAGATGCGGCCGCAGATCTCGGGGAAGGTGTTGGTCGCCTGGCTGATCTGGTAGGCTTCCTGAAGCCGGCCCTCGGCCGTCAGCTTGAGCCAGTCGGGGATGTTGTTGTGCAGCGGGCAATGCGACTGGCAGTAGGGCACGCCGCACTGGCTGCAGCGCCCGGCCTGCTCGGCCGCCTTCTCGCGGGCGTACTCGCCGTAAATCTCGTGGAAATCGGATTTGCGCAGAATCGGCGGACGCTTCTCGGGCATCTCCTTTTCCACGGTCACGAATTTCAACATGGGTTGCTTGGCCACGAAACATCTCCCATTCTTTCGCCGCCCCTATACCGGCCTCGCCGCGGGATAAAAAGACAGCAGTGCTGACCTATTTGTCGATTTTCCGGGCCGGATCGCACGACACCCGGGTCGAAAACCGGGAAATTGGTAAACTTTCGGACCTATCAGGAAAATAACCTCCATGTCTCAAGACCTTGCCTTCCTCCCGTTCGCGCGGGGCCTTGCGGCATGACGCTCTGGACGCTGATCCTGCTGGCCCTGATCCAGGGCATCACCGAATTCCTGCCGATCTCCAGCTCGGGTCACCTGATCCTGCTGCACGATGCCTTCGGCGGCAGCGAGAACGATCTCGCCCTCGACGTCGCGGTGCACCTGGGGTCGATTCTCGCCGTCATCCTCTACTTCCGCGACGACGCCGCCCGGGCCGTGCGCGGGCTGGTGCCGCTGGCGCGCGGCCGCGCCGCCGAGCCCGGCGCGCGGCTGGCGCTGGCGCTGGTCATCGCCACCATCCCGGCGATCCTGTTCGGCGCGCTGCTGGTCGTCACCGGCTGGGTCGACGCGCTGCGCAGCATGACGGTGATCGGCTGGATGATGATCCTGTTCGGCGTGATCCTCTGGGCCGCCGACCGCTGGGGCCCCGAGGTCGCCGCGATCGACGCCTGGGGCCCGCGGCAGGCGGTGCTGCTGGGCCTCGCGCAGGCGGTCGCGCTGATCCCCGGCGTGTCGCGCTCGGGCATCTCGATCACCGCGGCCCGCGCGCTGGGCTACCGGCGGGCCGAGGCCGCGCGGATCTCCATGCTGATGTCGATCCCCATCACGCTGGCCACCGGGGCGGTGCTCCTGCGCGACGCGCTGACCGAAGGCGCGGCCCTGCCGCTCGGTCCCATCGCGCTGGCGGCTCTGTTCGCCTTCGCGGCGGCCTTCGGCGCGCTGGCGCTGATGATGCGCTTCCTGCCGAAGGTCAGCTTTACGCCCTACGTGATCTACAGGGTGATCCTCGGCGTTGTCCTGCTGGGGATCGCCTATTCCTGACCGCGCAGGTGGCGGGCGGTTTCCTTGATCTCGGAATACTGCCCGCCCGGGCGGTAGGGCCACAGGTACTCCTCCAGCACCGCCTCCATCGCGGTCGGCGAGATCCCGAGGTCGGCAAAGCCCATGCGGCCCTCGCCCACCACGTTGTCGCGGCGCAGGTTGCGGACCTGGTCGCGGGTGAGCATCCCGTTGTGGATCAGGCCCAGGGACAGGGTCTGCACCAGGTCCAGCACCGCCGCCATGATCCCGGCCACGGCGAACGGAACGTTGACGATCAGCCGGCGCCGCCGGATCACGCCCAGCATCCGCTGCATCAGCGCGCGGAAGCTTTCGACGTCCGGGCCGCCCAGCTCGTAGATGCCGGGCCCGGCCGTGCCCAGCACGCCCATCACGGCGGCCTGCGCCACGTCGTCGACATAGACCGGCTGGAACCGCGTATCGGCGCCCACCACCGGCAGGACCGGGCCGAGGCGCGTCATCGCGGCAAAGCGGTTGAAGAACTGGTCCTCGGGGCCGAACACGATGGAGGGCCGCAGGATCACGGCGGTCGGGAAGGCCTCCAGCACCGCGGCCTCGCCCGCGCCCTTGGTCGCGGCATAGGCGCTGTCGCTGTGGGCGTCGGCGCCGATGGCCGAGATCTGCACCAGCCGCGCCACGCCCTCCTCGGCGGCGATGCGGGCGACGCGGGCGGCGCCCTCGGCCTGCACCTGGTCAAAGCGGTTACGGCCGCGCTCGGACAGGATGCCCACGCAGTTCACCACCGCGTCCGCGCCGTGGATGGCGGCGCGCACGCTGGCGTCGTCGCGCACGTTGGCGAGCACCGGCTCCACCTGCCCGACAACCCCGTAGGGGCGCACGAACAGCGCCTCGTTCGGGCGGCGGACGGCGACGCGCACGCGCCAGCCTTCCTTGGCCATGCGGCGCGCGATGTAGCGGCCGACGAAGCCCGATCCGCCGAAAATGGTGACGAGTTTCGACATGTCTCATGCCCTCCGGTCCCGGTCTGGCCCGGGTGATAGGCGCGCCCCCGCGGCCCGACAAGGCGCAAATCGTCCCAATCCCCGCCCAAACCCGCCGATACGCGGAATGGTGACTGGCAAGCCGGGCCCGGGGGCTCTACCACTAGGGATATGTCTGCGCTGCCCCGCCTGATCCGCACCGCGCTGCCCGCGACGGCCCTCGCCGCGCTGGTGGCCCTTGGCCCTGCCGCCGCGCAGGAGGTCACCCTGTCGGTGCCCGGCGCCTCGGACGACCTGGTCGAGCGGCTGCGCCTGAACGCGCTCCTGTTCCGCGACCCCGAGGAGGGCACCACCCGCACCGGCAGCGACATCGTCGCCGCGGCCCGCGCCGATTACGGCCGCCTGATCGGGGTGCTCTACGAGGAGGGGTTCTTTGCCCCGGTCATCGCGATCCGGCTGGACGGGCGCGAGGCGTCGGCCATCTCGCCCTTCAGCGCGCCGGCCGACGTGCGCCGGGTCGAGATCGTGGTCGACACCGGGGCGCCGTTCCGGCTCGGCCGGGCCGAGATCGGGCCGCTCGACCCCAACACCGCCCTGCCCGACGGGTTCCGCCCCGGCGAACCCGCCTCGACGCCGCTCCTGCGCGACACCGCCGAGGCGGCGCTGGACGGCTGGCGCGCGCGCGGCCACGCCGTCGCCGACATCGCCGGGCAGCAGATCACCGCGCGCCACCCCGAGGCGCTGTTGGACGTGGCGATCCGGGTCGATCCCGGCCCGGTCATCACCTTCGGCGCCCTCCTGCCCGAGGGGCACGAGCGGATGCGCGTCGCCCGCATCCTCGAGATCGCGGGCCTGCCCACCGGCGAGGTCTATTCCCCCGAGGCGCTGCAGCGCGCCGAGGACCGCCTGCGCGAGACCGGCGCCTTTTCCGCCGTGTCCCTGCAGCTGGGCGACCCGCGCGCGGGCGACATCGCCGACGTCACCGCCGTGGTCGACGAGGCGCCGCTGCGCAGGCTCGGCTTCGGCGCCGAGGTGGCGACGGACGAGGGCCTGCGCCTGACCGCCTACTGGCTGCACCGCAACCTGCTCGGCGGGGCCGAGCGGCTGCGCTTCGACGCCGAGGTCTCGGGCATCCGCAGCCTCGACAGCGGCCTCACCGCCGAGCTGCGCACCCGCTTCGAGCGCCCGGCGACCTTCACCCCCGACACCACCTTCGCGCTGGAACTGGCGCTGGGCTATGCCGACGAGCGGCTGTTCGTGATCCAGGGGGCCGAGCTGGAGGCGTCGCTGCTGCACCGCCTGTCCGACACGGTGACGATCCGCGGCGGCATCGGGCTTGCCTATTTCGACTTCGAGTGGGGCGGCGGGGCCTACGACCTCACCCGCGTCACCCTGCCGCTGGGCGCGACCTACGAGAACCGCGACAACCCGCTCGACGCCCGGGCCGGCGCCTATGCCGACATATCCCTGACCCCGTTCCAGGTGCTGGACGACGGCGCGGGCATCCGGATGACGCTGGACGGGCGCGCCTACTGGGGCTTCGGCGAAGACGATCGCACCCGGGTCGCGGCGCGGCTGCAGCTCGGCACGCTGGAGGGCGGCAACATCGCCACCATCCCGCCCGACGACCTGTTCTATTCCGGCGGCGCCGGCACCGTCCGGGGGCAATCCTACCAGTCCCTCGGGGCGGAACAGGGCGGCTTCGCGGCGGGCGGGCGCAGCTTTGCCGGCCTGTCCGGCGAGGTGCGGCACGACATCGGCGACACCGCCTTCGGGATCGTGGGCTTCGCCGACGCGGGCGTGATCAGCCGCGACGCCTGGGGCGAAGGGCCCAGCGACTGGCACGCCGGGGCCGGGATCGGGGTGCGCTACGACACGCCCTTCGGCCCGATCCGCGTCGACCTGGCCACCCCCGTGACCGGCGATCAGGCCGGGCGCGAGGCCTATCTCTACATCGGCATCGGGCAGGCCTTCTGATGCGGCGGCTTCTGTCCCTCCTCGCGCTGGCGCTGGTGCTGCTGCCGGGCCCCGTCCTGGCCCAGGACGACGACCGCTCGCGCATCGTCCGCTTCCTCGAGGAGCAGCTGTCGGACGGCGCGCGGCAGGTGACGATCCGCGGCTTCCGCGGCGCGCTCAGCTCCACCGCCGAGCTCGACCTGCTGACCATCGCAGATGCCGAGGGCGTCTGGCTGACGCTGGAGGGCGCCGAGCTGACCTGGTCGCGCGCCGCGCTCCTGCGCGGGGCCCTGCAGATCGATTCGCTGACCGCCGAGCGGCTGGAGATCCTGCGCGCCCCGGTGACGGAGCCCGCCGGCCTCGACCTGCCGCCGGCCGAGGCCACGCCCTTCGCCCTGCCCGAGCTGCCGGTCTCGATCGCGGTCGACCGCACCGCCATCGCCCGCGTGTCGCTGGGCCCCACGCTGCTGGGGCAGGCGGTGGAGCTGTCGGTGGAGGGCAGCGCCCGGCTGGCCGACGGCGAGGGCGCGGCCGACATCGAACTCCTGCGCCTCGACGGGCCGCGGGGGGCCTTCGACCTGGCCGCCGGCTACGGCAACACCACCCGCGTTCTGGACCTGTCGCTGCTGGTCGAGGAGGAGGCGGGCGGCCTCGCCGCCACGCTGCTGGGCCTGCCGGGCGCGCCGGCGATCCGGCTGACGGCGGCCGGCGCCGGGCCGATCGACGGGTTTGAAGCCCAGATCGCGCTGGACAGCGACGGGGAACCGCGGCTGGCCGGCACCGTGGCCACCCGCCTGGCGCTGGACACCGGCGTGCGCAGCGTCGACGCCGACATCGGCGGCGACATCACGCCGCTGTTCCTGCCCGATTACCGCGACTTCTTCGGCCCCGACGTGGGGCTGGTAACACGGCTGCGCCTGATGCCCGACGGCGCGGTGGAACTGGACACCTTCAGCCTGCGCGCGGCGCAGCTGGCGCTGGCTGGGCAGATGTCGCTGGCGCCCGGCGGCCAGCCGCGGGCCTTCGAGCTGACCGGCCGCATCGCGGGGCCCGAGGGCAGCGGGCCGGTGCGCCTGCCGGTGCCCGACGCGGTGGTGACGGTGGGCGCGGTGGACCTAGGGGTCAGCTACAACGCCGCCGCCGGCGACGGCTACCGCGCCCAGGCGCTGGTGCAGGCGCTCGACCTCGGCCCGGCGGCGGTGGAAAGCCTGCGGCTCGACGCGGGCGGCACCATCGCCGAGACCGACGCGGGCCTGACGGTCGCCTCGCCCATCACGCTGGTCCTCGCCGGCCTGACCCACGCCGACCCGGCACTGTCGCAGGCGCTGGGCAGCGCGGCCACCCTGTCGGCCGACCTGTCCTGGCAGAGCGGCGGGCCGCTGGGCCTGGCGAACCTCGTGGCCGAGGCGGGCGACCTGGCGCTGCGGGGCGACGCGACCCTGACCACCGGCGGGGCGCGGCTGGTGCTGGCGACGGCGCTGGCCGCCGAGGCGGGCGACCTTGCCCGCTTCGCGCCGCTGGCCCGGCAGCCGCTGGCCGGCCGGCTGTCGGCCCAGCTCGACGCCGAGGCGGAGCTTCTGTCCGGCGCCTTCGACGTGGTGCTGACCGGCACCGGCACCGACCTGCGCGTGGCCGAGGGCGTGCCGCCCGCGCTGCTGGCGGGCGACACCACGCTGACCCTGTCGGCGGTCCGCGACGAAACCGGGCTGATCCTGCGCGAGCTGACCCTGCAGGGGCGCGAGCTGTCGCTGGCGGGCACCGGCCGCGTGTCCTCGGGCGGCGCGCTTGTCGATGTCGACGCGCGCCTCGCCAATGTCGGGCTGTTCACCGACGCCCTGAGCGGGCCGGTGACGGCGGCGCTCGACGCCACGCGCGGCCCGTCGGACGCCGCGCCCTGGCGCATCGTCGCCGACCTGCGCAGCCAGGCCGGCATCTCGACCACGCTGCGCGGCGACGTGCAGCCCGCGGACGGCACCGTCGACCTGACCGCTACCGGGCAACTGCCCCTTGCGCTGGCGAACCGGGCGCTGGCCCCGCGCAGCGTGTTCGGCACGCTGGGCTTCGATCTCGCCATGCGCGGCGCGCCGGGGCTGGACACGCTGTCGGGCAGCTTCCGCACCGGGGGCGCGCGGGTGACGCTGCCGACCTTCGGCACCGCGCTGGAGAACGTGACCGCCTCGGGCACCCTGTCCGCCGGCCGCGTCAGCTTCGACGCCGGCGGCGCGCTCGGCACCGGCGGGTCGCTGTCGGCCAGCGGCACCGTCACGGTCAACGCCCCCAGCCTGCCCGCGCAGATCACCGTCACCGGGCGCGACCTGCGCATCGTCGATCCCACGCTCTACGAGGCGCGGATCGCCAGCGCCGACATCACCGTGGGCGGCGCGCTGGCCGGCACGCTGCAGGTGGGCGGCACGGTCGTGCTGGGCGAGACCGAGCTGCGGGTGCCCGAGACCGGTCTTGGCGGCTCGGCCCCGATCCCGCCGATCGCGCACCTGGGCGAAACCGCCGCGGAACGGCGCACGCGCATCGCCGCGGGCCTCGGGCCGGTCACCTCGGGCGGCGGCGGGTCGCAGCGCGTGGGCCTCGACCTGACGATCCGGGCGCCGGGGCGCGTGTTCATCCGCGGCCGCGGTCTCGACGCCGAGCTGGGCGGCCAGCTGCGCATCTTCGGCACCACCGCCAACGTGATTCCCGAGGGCCGCTTCGACCTGATCCGCGGGCGGCTGTCGATCCTCGGCACCCGGCTCGACCTGACCGACGGCTCGGCGACCCTGCAGGGCGGGTTCGACCCCTACATCCGGCTGCTCGCCACCTCGCGGGCGGGCGGCTACACCATCGGCATCGACCTCGACGGCCCGGTCAGCGCGCCGACGATCACCTTCACCTCCACGCCCGCGCTGCCCGAGGACGAGGTGCTGGCGCAGCTCCTGTTCGGGCGCTCGGTCTCGGCTCTGTCTCCGGTGCAGATCCTGCAGATGGCCGACGCGGTGGCCGGGCTGGCCGGCGGGTCCAGCCAGTCGGGCATCTTCGCCCGGCTGCGCGAGGGGCTGGGCCTCGACGACCTCGACCTGCAGACCAGCGAGGACGGCAGCGCCGCGCTGCGGGCCGGGCGCTACCTGTCCGAGAACATCTACACCGACGTCGTGATCGGCGACGCCGGCAACACTGGCGTGTCGCTGAACATCGACCTGACCCCCAGCATCACCGCCCGCGGCAGCTTCACCTCCGACGGCACATCCAGCCTCGGCGTGTTCTTTGAACGCGACTACTGAGCGCCGTCGTTTTTTTCCCGCGGACACCCCGTTGACAGCCCCCCGCGGCGGCTATATCAGCCCCGCTCACGACACCTGCCCAGGTGGCGGAATTGGTAGACGCGCTGGTTTCAGGTACCAGTGGCTTAACGGCCGTGGAGGTTCGAGTCCTCTCCTGGGCACCATATCCCTCGATGCCCTTCCCCCTTCGGGAGCGTGAGGGCAGGAGCCGGCACCGACGGCGACGGAAAGGGACAATGGCGTGACCATCCACCTCTACCAGAACGACCTTCCCGATGGCCTGTCCCTCGGGCCCGTGGTGGCCATCGACTGCGAGACGATGGGCCTGAACCCGCACCGCGACCGGCTGTGCGTGGTGCAGCTGTCGGGCGGCGACGGGCACGCGCACCTGGTTCAGGTCGCCCAGGGCCAGACCGAGGCGCCGAACCTCGCGCGGCTGCTGACCGACCCCGAGGTGCTCAAGCTGTTCCACTTCGGGCGATTCGACATCGCGGTGATGTACCACGCCTTCGGGGCGCTGGCCGCGCCGGTCTACTGCACCAAGATCGCGTCGAAACTGGTGCGCACCTTCACCGACCGGCACGGGCTGAAGTACCTGCTGCAGGAACTGCTGGAGATCGACATCTCCAAGCAGCAGCAGACCAGCGACTGGGGCGCCGAGCGGCTGACCGAGGCGCAGAAGGCCTATGCCGCCTCGGACGTGCTGTACCTGCACCGGCTGAAGGAGGCGCTCGACGGGATGCTGGCTCGCGAGGGCCGCACGGACGTGGCGCAGGCCTGCTTCGAGTTCCTGCCGGCGCGGGCGCGGCTTGACCTCGCCGGCTGGCCCGAGATCGACATCTTCGCGCACTGACGCGCCGATGGCCGCGCCCAACCGATATTCCACCCTCATCGCCTGGACCAAGGTGGCCCTGCCGTTGATCGCGCTGGCGCTGCTGTCGACGCTGTTCCTGTTCTCGCGCACGCCCAACCCCGAGGACGCGCTGCCCTTCGCCGCGGTCGACGTCGAGCAGCTGGCCCGCGAGCAGCGCCTGTCGCGCCCGCGCTTTGCCGGCACCATGGAGGACGGGCGCGAGGTGACGCTGGTGGCCGAAACGGCGGCGCCGGCGACGACCAACCCCAACCTGATCCTGCTGACCGAGGTCGAGACGCGGGTGACGCTGGGCGCCGGCGACCGCCTGACCCTGACGGCGGCCACCGGCGACATCGACCTCGCCGCGCAGCGGGTCGATCTGGCGGGCACGGTCGACGCGGCGACCACGGCGGGCTTCGCGCTCAGGTCCGAGCGGGTCACGGTGGCGATGGACACGATGCGGCTGGCCGCGCCGGGGCCGGTGGTGCTGACCGGGCCCGGCATGACGCTGGAGGCGGGCGCCATGGAGATCACGGGCCCCGAAGGGCAGGCTTTCCTGAGTTTCACAGGCGGCGTGCGGCTGCTATACCAGCCGGGGGACCAATGAAGAGCCACGTCTGCACGATGCGCCACCTGATCCGCCTGGCCACGCTGGCCGCGTTCCTTGCCCTGTCCGGCCCGGCGGCCGCGCAGGTGCAGATCGGATTCGGCGGCGTCGCGCATGATTCCCGCCAGCCGGTCGAGGTCACGTCGGACAGCCTCGGGATCGACCAGACCACGGGCCGCGCCGTGTTCGACGGCAACGTCATCATCGTGCAGGGCGACCTGCGCATGGCCGCGGGCCGGGTCGAGGTGGTCTATTCCGACACCGGCGGCGCCCGCAGCGTCGAGCGCGTGATCGCCACCGGCGGCGTCCTTGTGACCCGCGGCGCGGACGCCGCCGAGGGCGCCGAGGCGACCTACGACATCACCGCCGCCCTTCTGACCATGGTGGGCGACGTGCTGGTCACGCAGGGGCCGACCGCGATCTCGGGCGACCGCATGGTGGTGAACATGACCACCGGCAGCGGCACCGTCGAGGGCCGCGTGCGCACGGTCCTGGACCCCGGATCCGCCCCGTGAGCCGCCCGTCCCTCACCGTGACGCAGGGCGGCCAGGGCCTCGTCGTCCACCGCCTTCGGAAAAGCTACAAGAAGCGCCCGGTGATCCGCGACGTGTCGCTGAGCCTGAACCGGGGCGAGGTCGTGGCGCTGCTGGGCCCCAACGGCTCGGGCAAGACCACGTCCTTCTACTGCATCGCCGGGCTCATCACGCCCGACGGCGGCACCGTCACCATCGACGGGCAGGACGTGACCCTGTTCCCGATGTACCGCCGCGCCCGCGCCGGGATCGGCTACCTGCCGCAGGAAATGTCGATCTTTCGCGGCCTGTCGGTCGAGGACAACATCCTCGCCATCCTCGAGATCGTCGAACCCGACCGCACCCACCGGGCCGAGCGGCTGGAGGAACTCCTGTCCGAGTTCTCGATCGGCCACCTGCGCCGCGCGCCCGCGCTGTCGCTGTCGGGCGGCGAGCGGCGCCGGGCCGAGATCGCGCGCTGCCTCGCCTCGAACCCGCGCTACGTGCTGCTGGACGAGCCCTTCGCCGGCGTCGACCCGATCGCGGTGGGCGACATCCGTCACCTGGTGCAGGACCTCAAGACGCGCGGGATCGGCGTGCTGATCACCGATCACAACGTCCGCGAGACGCTGGAGATCGTGGACCGGGCCTACATCCTGCACGATGGTACCATCATCATGTCGGGCACCCCCGACGAGGTCGTGCGCGACGAGACCGTGCGCCGCGTCTACCTCGGGCAGAGCTTCCGCATCTCCTGAGCCGGACCACTCCGCTTTACGTTGACAGCGCCCGTGACCCATCGCCTAATGGGGGTGATGTTCGCGTTCGCTTCATCCTCGATCCCCCCGTCCGGACCCCGGACGCAGGACCGCGAAAACGGCCCCGGGATCGCCCTTAACCCGAACCGACCGGACAGCCTCATGCGCGGGGCGAACGGGCCATTCCGGCCCGGCACCCCCCGCGCGCCCGAATAGCGGAGGACCCATGCGCTATCAAATCAGTGGAAAACAGATCGACATCGGCGATGCGCTGCAGACCCACGTCAAGGACAGCCTCGGCGCCGCGGTGGGCAAGTATGCCCAGCGCCCGACCGACGCGACCGTGGTGTTCTCGAAGTCCGGTGCCGAGTTCGTCTGCGAAGCCACTGTTCACCTGTCGACCGGCCTGACCGCCTCGGCCAAGGGCCATGCGCACGAGATCTACGCCGCCTTCGACAGCACCTGCGAGAAGATGGACAAGCAGCTGCGCCGCTACAAGCGCCGCCTGAAAGACCATCACCGCGATAGGCCGCACCCCGTTGAAACCGAGCAGGCACCCATGTATGTCCTTGCCCGATCAGGGCACGAGGAAGAGGAGCACGAGCCGGAAGATCTGCAGCCGATCATCGTGGCCGAGATGGAGATGCGGATCCCGTCCCTCTCTGTCGGCGAAGCGGTGATGCAGATGGAACTGGCCGGTGCGCCCGTCCTGGTGTTTCGGAACGAAAAGCACAGCGGGGTCAACGTCGTGTATCGGCGCGAGGACGGAAACGTCGGCTGGATAGACCCCCGGATGGAATGAGCAGACCACGCGGCGCGCCCCGGAACGGGGCCGCCGCGCCAGGCAACCGATCCGGTCAGCGGGTCACGAGGGGGATGGGATGAACCTGTCGTCGCTGCTGAAGCCACGCGCCGTGAGGGTGCTGGCGGACGTGACCAGCAAGAAGCGCCTGATGCAGTCGATCGCGGATCTCGCGCATGACCTGATCGGGCTGCCCGAGGCGCAGATCTTCGACGCCCTGCAGGAGCGCGAAAGCCTCGGGCCCACCGGCGTCGGCCACGGCGTCGCCCTGCCGCACGCCCGCCTGTCCGAGCTGACCGAGGTGCACGGCGCCTTTTTCCGGCTGGAGCGACCGATCGACTTCGACGCCGCCGACCGGCAGCCCGTTGACCTGGTCTTTGCCCTGTTCGCGCCGGCCGACACCGGCGTCGACCACCTCAAGGCACTGGCGCTGGTGTCCCGCACGCTGCGCGACCCGGCGCTCTGCGCCAAGCTGCGCGCCAATTCCGACGCCGCGACGCTGCATACGCTCCTGACCGAGTACGAGGCCAGCAAGGCCGCCTGACCGCCGCGCCTCAGCCCTTGCCCCAGCGGCCGAAGCCCAGCCCGAGGTAGTCGCGGCGGTAGGCGTTGATCGCGGCCTTTTCCACCTTGCCGTCGATCACCTTGGCAAAGGGGATGCCGCCCGGGATCGCCTCGGCGCGGGGCACGGGCGGCTCGGCCACGCCGGCGGCGCGGGCGAGGTCGGGCAGCGCGGTCGCCATCTCCTCCTCGCGGATCATGTGGTGGGGCTGCACCACCTGCGCCATGCCCTGCAGGATCGCCGATTGCGAGGCCCAGGCCGGGTCGATCCGCACGCTGGTCTGCCCGGCGAGATTCGCCTTGAGGAAGTCGAGGAAGGCCGCAAAGGCCGCCTTCTGCTCCGCCTCGGTCCAGCCGGGGCCGGGGGCGCCGTCGGGGATCGGCAGCTTGTAGCGCTGTCGCATCACCTTGCGCGGTTCGGCATAGGCGGGGCGGTCGTCGGGCAGGACGAAGCGGCAGAAACTGGCATAGGCCCGCCGGGCGGGGTGCCGCAGCACGGTAAAGCTGCGGTAGCCCGGATGGTCCTTCATCCACTGCTTGAGGTCCTTCTGGGTCAGCTTGCGCAGGAGCGCGTCGCGGCCCACGCCGCCGATCTCGGCCAGCCAGTCGATCACCGCGTTCTCGGGCGCGCCCTTGACCGGCAGGAACAAAAGCCCCGCCGTGGGATGGGCGACGAAGCCCGGCACCTGCGCCCCGCGCGCCGGTTCCGCCTCGGGGCTCGCGGTCAGGCCGAAGCGGTCGACCTCTCGCAGCGCCGCCAGCATCTCGGCGTAGTTCTCGACCTTTTCCGACAGGTCGCCCGGGTTCTGCCGTTTCAGGGTCTTCGACGCCGCGTCGAGCCTGCCTTCGGAGCCGAGGAAGGCCGCCAGCCCGTTCAGCACCTCGGCATCGTTGATGTCCTCGTAGCGGATGTGAAAGGCCGCCTGCCCGCTCACCTGCAGCCCGCGCCGCAGCCGGTCCTGGAACGCGGCGAGCCGTTCCATCAGCTCGGCGAACTCGTCAGCGTCGAAGCGGATCTGCGCGCTGCGCCGGTTCTTGGCGTCCTTCAGGAGCCACTGGCCCGTCGCGGTGGCGATCTTGCGGCTGACGTAGCTGTCGAGCGGGTTGCGCGTGAGGATCACCTTGGCGATCCGCGGATCGGGCAGCACCCGGTCCACCACCCGGTCGTCGTGGTCGTGGAACAGGCGGAACCCCGGCAACCCGTCGGTCTGCGCGATCATCGCGTCCAGCAGGCCCAGCGGATCGGCCTCGCGCCGGTCCATGTCGTAGCCGAACAGCTCGAACCGGTTGTGATGGCCGAGGAAGGTGGGGTTGTAGACCTCGCCGTGGCAGGTCACGTCGGGCAGCGCGTTCAGGCTGTCTTCCAGGTAGTTGGAGCCGGTCCGCATCTCGGCGAACAGGACGAAGGCGTCAAAGCGGCGGTCGGCCATGGCTCACGTCACGAGATAGGGGCGGTTGCGGTCGGACGGCGGGCGGTGCACCAGCCCCTCCTGCGGGAAGTCGCCCACCGTCATCGGGTTCATGCCCTGGTTGCGCAGCGACTGCAGGAACCCGGCAAAGCCCGACAGGTCGACCATGCGCGGCGCCTCGGTCAGCCGGAGCGCGTTGGCGCCCTCCATCGCGTCGAGGATGCCCTGCAGGTTCTCCATCGGCTCCTCGACGAACTCGGCCAGGGTCCAGATGCGGATGTCGGCGCGCGCCTTGACGTGGCGGAGCGTGTTGATGAAGTCGATTTCGCGCCGCTGCAGCGCCGCGGCCTCCTGCCGGATCTCGGAGAAATTGCGGTTCGTGCGGTAGAGCCGCACCGCCCAGGCCCCGCTGATGACCGAGATCTGCGCGTTCGCGTCGCCGGCCATGAAGGACCCGACCTGCTGGTTGTCGGCGGGGCCGAACATGAACACCTGCCGCTCACCGCGGGTGTTCCAGATCAGGTTGGTCAGGAAATGCTCGGGGTCGTAGTCCCTGAGCGTGGCGTTGGCCGACAGGCAGCCCGCGTAGATCGCCGCGTCGCCGGCAAAGCGGGCGCGCTTGCGGTCGAAGATGTTGCCATGGACGCTGGTGCCCAGCCGCCGCGACAGCCAGCTTTCGAAATCTTCGAACAGGTCGTTGAAGCCGTGGAACACCGAATAGGGCGCGGCGGTCTTGCCGTTTTCCCAGTCGGGATTGGGATAGCGGCTGTGCATGTAGAGGCCCGGCCGCCCCCGTGTCCGCCGCTCCAGCGCCTTGGAGAACACCCGGTCGATCTTGCCCGGCGCGGGTTCGGCCATGCGGCTGACCGCGGCGTCGTCGGTCAGGAAGGTGGAATAGAGCCGGTTCGCCCGGGGCCAGATCTTGCGCGCCACGAAGCAGTCGGACCGGCGCAGCAGGTGCAGGTGGTCGTCGTAGAAGACGTGCGGCTTGCCTTGGAAATCGAACTTGGACAGGGTCAGCGACCGGCTTTCGATCGTCCGGGCGTAGTTGCGCACAAGCGTCTGGTAATAGCTTTCGTCGGGGATCCAGACGAGGCGGAAATACGCCTCCAGCTCGCGGCGGCGCGGATCCTCGAGGATCGCGCTCAGGGTCTGGCGGGTCAGGCACCACCATTGGCTGCCCAGGTGCGGCACCACGCCGTCGGGGATGCGCCGCTTGAAGCCGATCTTGCGCTGCAGCTCCACGTAGGCGTCGAACAGGACCCGGTGCCGTTTCCACGAGAACGGAAAGCGCAGCTTGAACCGTTCGTCGTTCAGGCCCCCCACCGTCCAGTCCACGTCGCGGATGGTGACGCTCTCGATGAAATCGGTCATCGGCCGCGCGGCGAGGTAGGCGCGCAGCTCGTCCACCGGGCGCAGCGGCAGGCAGGAGCCCGAGGCCAGGTAGACGTGCCGCACCGCGGGGAACTCGGCCAGCAGCTGCTCGGCCGCCATCTGCGACGCCTGCACCAGCGACCAGGTGCCCCATTCGCAATGCACCCGGCGGGAAAAGCGCACGTTCTCGAGATCGGCCAGCTCCTTGCGGAACGCCTCGAAGCGGGCGCGCTTCACCTGGCGGTCGACATGGATGACGATGGGGCAGTCGCGCTCGGCCCAGTGGCGCGCGACCTGCGCCGCCCGGTGCAGCGCGGTGTGGCACAGCATGACGAAGCCCAGCGTGCTCATGCCCAGTTCCCCTTGGACATGAGACCCAGAATCTCCAGCTGGCGCCAATTGATGTAGCGCTCGGACCACTTGGTCCAGAAGTCCGGGTTGCGGCTGAGCCCCTCGTGGTAGGCGCGGTATTCGGCCGAGGCGGCGTAGTGTTCGCGCCGGTCCAGCTCCTCCGCGGCCTTCTCGGTGAAGGTGTCGAGGAACTTGGCGTGCAACAGGACGCCCGAGGTCTTTTCCCCGCCCCATTCGTCGAACACGAGGTTCAGGCCCCGCGGCAGCAGCATGTGGGTGGAACTGGCGTAGGCATAGCTCCGGTGCCACTTCACCAGGGGGATCTTGTTCAGCGCCGGCGCCTTGGCCGGCGTCTCCTCGAAGAACAGGCGCGCCCGCGGGCCGCCCTGGATCCAGAGGTTGCCGTAGTCCCAGTTGCGGCGGATCACGTAGTTGCCGGGGTCGAACCAGCAGGCGATCTCGAACGGGTCCTGCCCCTCGGCATAGGGCTGCGCGGTGATCGGGCCCTTGGGGTACATGTCGAGGATCATGGCCCCGAAGCTCTTGATCGACGAGGCTTCGAGCCAGTCGGTCAGCGCCGGGATCGGCCGGGTGTCACTGAACGGATAGACCAGGAACTCGTCGGGGTCGACCACCAGGCACCAGTGCTTGTGCCCGTAAAGCCGCAGCAGGCGGTTGATCCAGTCCATCCCGAAGCGAGACCGCTTGTAGCTTTCGGGCGTGGTCCAGACCGAGCAGTCGGGCTGCTCGGCCAGGAACTCGCGGGTGCCGTCGTTGCTGTCGTTGTCGACGAACAGGAAATGCGACACGCCCCGGTCGCGGTAGTAGGACAGGAAATACTTGAGCCGCACCCTTTCGTTGCGGAGCGTGCAGAAGCACAGCACGTCCCGCGGGCCGATCGCGTCCGTCCGGTCCGCGACGACGCGCAGGGACCGGCTCTTTCGCCAGGCGCGAACGAGGTATTTCTTGCGCTCCAGGCGCAATGCATACCGTTTCACCGCCTTCATTCAGGGCCCTTCCGCTCGATGCTGCCCAACGCCGGGCCTACCGTGTCGAAGTGCGCGCCCCAGCGTGGCGCCACGGGCGCGGGCAGGGTCGGCAGCACCTCTGTACCCAGGACATGTTTCTTGATCGTTTCCAGCCAAGGATAAGCGTCCGTCCCGTCAAGGTAAACGGCGCTCTTGCCAAGCGTTTCACGGAACACGGGCAGGTCGCTGCAGATCGGCAACGCCCCGGCCAGCGCGGCCTCGAGCGGGGGGTAGCCGTAGCCCTCGGCCAGCGACGGGAACAGGAGCGCCACGGCGCGCGCCAGGTGGTCCTGCACCGCCGCCTCGGGCAGGGCGCCGTGCAGGTGGATCGACCGCCCCGTCAGCGGATGTCGGGCCAGCCGCGCCATCAGCGCCTCGACCCGCCAGCCGGTCGGGCCGATGACGTGGAGGTTCGGCATCCGGTCGGCCGGCAGCGCCTCGGCCAGCCGTTCCCACACCGCGAGGATCAGGGCGTGATTCTTGCGCGGCTCGATGGTGCCCAGCATCACGAAATGCAGCGGGTCGCGCGGGCCGGCGCCCCGCGGGGCCGGGTCGAGGCCCAGTGGCGCCACCACGGCGGGCGGGCGCGGCGCCCCGTCGCCCCAATGGGCCGACAGCTCGGCCGCGGTGGCGGCCGAGTTGCAGATGACGAGGTCGGCATGTGCCCGCACCCACCCCAGCCGCCCGGCGAAGCGCGCAGGCATGTCCTCGGCGACGAGGTCGGGGTGGGCGATGGGGATCAGGTCGTGGATCAGCACCGCGACCCGGACCCGCGGGTCGGCGCCAAGTGCGCCGAGCGTTGCCTCCGACAGGTTCGCGTGCCCGGTGTTGAGATAGGTCAGCGCCCCGCCCGACCGCCGCAACATCCGCGGCAGGCCCGACGGCAGACAGCGGTCGACCGCCACCGGGCGCAGCGCGGATTCGACCCTGTGCCGCGGGTTCGAGCCTTTTCCGATGAGGCGGGAAAGCAGATCGCCCCGCGCCGGGAGCGCGCCGCCGGCGGCAAGATCGGCCAGCCGCGCGCCCCCGCGCCGGTCGAGCAGGAGGTGGCCCCGCGTCGACCGCAACAGGTAACGCGTGTCCGGCGCATCGGCGGCCAGCAGATGTCGGAGGTAGGCCAGTTCGACCCGGTCGATGCCGGTCAGCACGCCACGCCCGGCGCGGGTCACAAGCCGGGTCACGTCAAGCCAGATCGTCCCGGCCTGACCCAACCCCGCCATGGCGTGGATTACTGCGCGGCGCTGCGCGATGAGACCATGTCGCTGAGGAAATGCGCGAACTCGTCGCGCAGGTCCTCGCGCGCCAGCCCGAAGGCGACGGTCGCCTGCAGGAAGCCCGCCTTGGACCCGCAGTCGAACCGCTGGCCCCGGAACCGGTAGCCGTAGACGTTCTGCGACTGCTCGATCTCCTGCGCGATGGCGTCGGTCAGCTGCAGCTCGCCGCCCGCACCCGACTTGATGCGGCTCAGGTTCTGCATGATCTCGGGCGTCAGGATGTAGCGGCCGATCACGGCCAGGTTCGACGGCGCGGTGCCCTGCGCCGGCTTTTCCACCATGCCCTTGACCTTCACGACCGACCCCATGTCCTCGCCGATGTCGAGGATGCCGTAGGACGAGGTCTTGCTGGCCGGCACTTCCATCGCGGCGACCATGTTGCCGCCGGTCTCGGCATGGGCCTCGACCATCTGCTGCAGGCAGGGGGTTTCGGCGGCGATCACGTCGTCGGGCAGGATGACGGCAAAGGCCTCGTCGGACAGCAGCCGCCGCGCGCACCAGACGGCGTGGCCGAGGCCCAGCGCCTTGTGCTGGCGGATGTAGGCGATGGCGCCCGATTCCATGTTGGTGGTCTTGAGCATCTCGAGGAGCTCGGTCTTGCCCTTCTTGCGCAGCTCGTTCTCGAGCTCGGGGGCGTTGTCGAAGTAGTCCTCCAGCGCCGATTTCCCGCGGCTGGTGACGAAGATGAAGTCCTTGATCCCCGCCGCGCGCGCCTCGTCGATGGCATACTGGATCAGCGGGCGGTCGACGAGGGTCATGATCTCCTTGGGGATCGACTTCGTCGCCGGAAGGAAGCGGGTTCCCAGGCCCGCCACGGGAAAGATGGCCTTCGTTACACGTTTCTTCATGGAAATGGTCCTCGCTCAATTCCCGCGACATGCCCCGCCGGGAGAGGGTGCCCCACCCATCTATCACGGCCGAATCGGAATTGCATGTCCATGTGAACAAATAGCGGGAACTCCGCCGTCGTTACATGGCCCATCTGCGCAATTCGGCGGCGGTTCGGCTGCGATACCGCCACGGCTGCAGGCGCGGTCCGGCACGGTCCGACGGGCCGTAGAGGCCGCCCATCTGTTCCCACCAGCCCCCCTCGGTAAAGCTCAACCGGTGCTTGCGCGGCGTCGGGTCCAGCAGGACCAGCGCCACCGGCTGGCCCTCGGCCACCCGCGCCGCCGCCTCGGCCCGCAGCGCGCCGGCCCGGTGCCGCCAGCCGTGCAGGCCGGCCATGGCGGGCGGCAGGTCGCGGCGGAGCGGCAGGAAGGGCCGGTCCGACGGCGACAGCGCCGGCACCGCGCTGTCGCGGCCACGCCCCTCGGCGATCCCGGCGGCCAGGCTCTCCATCAGTGCCCGCATCTCGCGCGCCCCGAGCCTGCGCCGCCGCGCCAGCCGCAACAGACGCGCCCGCTGGTCGGCCTCCAGCTGCGACAGCGCCGGTTCCAGCGCGTCGGGGGCGTGCTTGCGCAGGAACAGCGCCGTGGAGGCGCCGACGTCGAACAGGTCCAGCGGCACCCGGTCCTCGGTCCGGCGCCGGCTGGCCGCAAAGCCGTGATGCACCACCGCGCCGGGCAGCCAGGCCATCCGGTCACCGGCGCGGTGCAACCGAAGGGCAAGGTCGGTCTCGTCGAGATAGAAGCGGAAACCGGTGTCGAACCCGCCCGTTCGGGTCACACAGTCCCGCCGGAGCGCCATGTTGGTGCCGTGCAGCTTCGGCGCCTCGGCCGGCCCCGGCGTCTCGTCCGCGGCCAGCCAGCGGTCGCGGCCGGTGGCGTCCACCGCCATCCGCCCCCACTGAAGCGAGAACCCGTTGCGCCCGATCACCGGCCCGGTCGCCGCCATCACCTGCGGGTCGTCGAACCCGGCCAGGATCGCCTCGGCCCAGCCGGGCTCGGGCACCGCGTCGTCGTCGACAAAGGCCACCACCTCGCCCGCCGCCGCGGCGATCCCGGCGTTGCGCGCGGCCGAGATGTTCTCCTCGCCCTGCGGCAGCAGCACCAGCCGGTCGGCCAGCGGATGCGCCCGCGCGACCGCCAGCCCCGGCGCGTCGGCGACCACGATCGCCTCGACCCGGGTGGAGCGCAGCTGGCCCAGCGCGGTGAGGCAGCGGGCCAGCGCGCGGGGGCGCCCGGCGCTGACCACGACCACGCTCAGCCGCGGGGCGTCCATCAGGGCAGGCCCATCTGGGCCAGCATCGCCTCGATCCGGGGGATGTCCTCGGGGTTGTTCAGCTCCCAGAACTTGCGCCCGCGCGCCTCGACCTCGACGCAGCGCACGGCATGGCCGGCCTCGAGGAAGCGCAGCTGCTCCAGCCCCTCCAGCGTCTCCAGCGGCCCGACCGGCCAGTCGGGATAGGCGTGCAGCGCCCACGGCCGGTAGGCGTAGACGCCCACATGGTGGAACACCGGCGTCGGCGCCTCGGCGGCGTAAGGGCTGGAGGTGTAGGGGATCACTTCCTTGGAGAAGTAGAGCCCCCGCATCGCGCTATCGACCACCGCCGTGGTGCCGCCCACGCGCCCGGCGGCGCGGTCGGCCTTGAGCGCGGCCAGCGTCTCGCCGTCGCAGCGCAGGATCGGGGTGGCGAGTGCGGCCTGGCTGTCGGCGCGCAGGCCCGCGATCAGCGCCTCGAGGAACCAGGGCGGCGTCAGCGGCGCGTCGCCCTGCAGGTTCACCACCATCTCGACACCCTCGCCCAGCTGCGCCAGCGCCTCGGCGCAGCGCTCGGTGCCGTTGCGGGCGTCCGACGAGGTCATCAGGACACTGGCGCCAAAGGCGCGGGCGGCCTCGGCGATGCGGTCGTCATCGGTGGCGACGTGGATCGCGTCGAAGCCCGACACCTCGCAGGCCGCGCGCCAGCTGCGTTCGATCAGGCTGCGGGCCTCGCCGGTCGCGCCGCGCAGCAACGCCAGCGGCTTGCCCGGGTAGCGGGTCGAGGCGTAGCGCGCCGGGATGACGCAGACGACGCTCAAGGTTTCACCAGCGCGACGCCCGGCGCATGGGCGATGAAGAAGCCGTTGGCGAAACCCGGCTTGCCGTAGGTGAAGGGCGCGTGGTCCTCGAAGCGGATCACGTGCCCTCCCGCGCCGCGCAGCACCGCGTCGCCGGCCGCCGTGTCCCACTCCATCGTGCGCCCGAGCCGCGGGTAGAGATCGGCCTCGCCGGTCGCCACGAGGCAGAACTTGAGCGAGGATCCGGCGCTCTTCAGGTCGGCGACGCCGTAGTGGGCGATGTAGGCGTCGGTCGCCGCGTCCCGGTGCGACTTGGACGCGACGACGTAGAGCGCCGCGTTGTCCGGTTTTCCGACCCGGATCGGCCGCACGGAGCCTGTTTTCTCGATGTCGAAGGGGCCGTCTTCCTCGACGCTGTTGCCCTCGGCGTCGGTGTAGAACAGCCGCCCCTTGGCCGGGGCATAGACCACGCCGCGGACGGGGACGCCGGCCTCGACAAAGGCGATGTTCACGGTGAAATCCCCGCGGCGCTGGACGAATTCCTTGGTGCCGTCCAGCGGGTCGACGATCAGGAAAGTCGCGGCCGACTGGTCGTGGCTGTCGGCCTGTTCCTCGGTCACCAGCGGCAGGTCGGGAAAGGCCACCCGCAGCCGCGCCGAGATCAGCGCGTCGGCGGCCTCGTCGGCCTCGGTCACAGGGCTGGCGTCGGACTTGGCGCGCACCTCGAAATCCTCGGCGCCGTAGATCTCCATGATGCGGTCGCCCGCCTCGATCGCGGCCGCCCGGAACACCCGCATCATCCGATCGTAATCCACATCCGCCTCCATTTGGCCTTGATTGCCTGTTAACTCCTCGCGCGTTATCGTCGCCACAGGCCCGCGGGGCAAGTCCGGCCCTCCCCGCCGCGCGACGAAACACGGGCAGAGCAGACCACAGGTAGCAAGCGGGGCACACCGCGCATGTTCGAGGCCAGACGCACACGATCCACGCTCAGCCTCGCGCTGAACATGCTGCAGCTGACCTATTTCGCGGCGGCCCGGCAGGTGCGGCAGAAGCACCGCAACGCGATCTGGGCGATCGTGCTCAGCGTGGTGCAGTCGATGCTGTTCATCGCGGCTTTCTACGTGATGTTCACCGTGCTGGGGCAACGCTCGGTCTCGGTGCGCGGCGATTTCATGCTGTACCTGATGACCGGCATCTTCGCCTATCTCACCCATATCCAGGCGGTGCAGCAGGTGATGAACGCCGAGGGGCCCACCTCGGCGATGATGCAGCACGCGCCGATGAACACGCTGGTGTCGATCCTGTCGACGGCGCTGTCCGTGCTCTACATCAAGACGGTCAGCCTGTTCGTGCTGCTCCTGGTGCTGCACACGCTGTTCACGCCGCTCGACATCCACTACTGGCCCGGCGCCTTCCTGATGTTCCTGCTGGCCTGGTCCACGGGCTGCGTGATCGGGATCGTCCTGATGGCGGCCAAGCCCTGGGCGCCGGACCTCGTGCACATCATCCAGCTGGTCTATGTCCGCGCCAACATGATCGCCTCGGGCAAGATGTTCGTCGCCAACATGCTGCCGACGTCGATCATCGCCTTCTTCGACTGGAACCCGCTGTTCCACATCATCGACCAGTCGCGCGGCTTCGTGTTCCGGAACTATTTCCCGCACCACTCCAACTGGGAATACCCGCTGTATTTCACGCTGGTCGGCCTGCTCATCGGCTTCATGGCCGAGGCCTATACCCGCAAGCACGCCTCGGCGAGCTGGAGCGCCGGGCGCTAATCCACCACGCGCAGCGTCAGGTTGATCCGCCCGCCCCGGGGCAGCAGGGTGGACGACCCCGGGCGCACCCGGTCGATCCCGTGGTAGGCCAGCCGCGCCGCACCGCCCAGCACCGCCACGTCGCCCGACCGCAGCCAGACCGACCGCGTGGGCCCACCCCGGACGGTCCCGCCGACACGGAACAGCGCGTCGTCGCCCAGCGAGATCGACACCACCGGCATGGCGAGATCGGCCTCGTCGCGGTCCTGGTGCAGGCCCATCTTCGCGCCCTCGCCGTACCAGTTCACGAGGCAGCACTGGGGCGCGCGGTCGACCCCCGACAGCGCCCGCCACACCGCCAGCACCGACCCGGGGATCGGCGGCCAGGCCACGCCCGAGGGGTGGCGGCGCTCGTAGCGATAGCCGCGCCGGTCGCTGACCCAGCCGTAGTCGCCCGCCGCCGTCATCCGCACCGACATCTTCTGCCCCCGCGGCGTCTCGGGGGTGAAGAAGGGCGCGGCCGCGGCCACCGCGCGGACATCCGCGACCATCTGGGCCTGCGCCGCGGGCGACAGCCAGCCCGCCCACACCGCCACACCCCCCACATCCAGCGCCGAAATCACGCGAATTTCCTCCTTTTCCGGTCCGACGGCCCCGCTTGCAGGGCCCAGACCCCCCTCCTATATACCCTCCGAACCGGTCGGGGCGTGCATCCCGGCCAATTCCATAGCCATCTGCAAGGCGGCATCGGGGGCCGGAACGGACCCGCCACCGCCCGTTCGCTTGAAAGAAGGGACCTGATCGACATGGCCAAAGTCATCGGCATCGACCTCGGCACCACCAACTCCTGCGTCGCCATCATGGATGGCAGCCAGCCCCGCGTCATCGAGAACTCGGAAGGCGCGCGCACCACGCCCTCGATCGTCGGCTTCACCGAGGACGAGCGGCTGGTCGGCCAGTCCGCCAAGCGGCAGGCCGTCACCAACCCGGAAAACACCATCTTCGCGGTCAAGCGGCTGATCGGCCGCCGCCTCGGCGACGCCGAGGTCGAGAAGGACAAGAAGCTGGTCCCCTACAAGATCGTCGACGGCGGCAACGGCGACGCCTGGGTCGAGGTGCGCGGCGAGAAGTTCTCGCCCAGCCAGGTCTCGGCGCAGATCCTGACCAAGATGAAGGAAACCGCCGAAAGCTACCTCGGCGAAGAGGTGACGCAGGCCGTCATCACCGTGCCCGCCTACTTCAACGACGCCCAGCGCCAGGCGACCAAGGACGCCGGCCGCATCGCGGGCCTCGAGGTGCTGCGCATCATCAACGAGCCGACGGCCGCGGCGCTGGCCTACGGTCTCGACAAGAAGGAAACCCGCACCATCGCGGTCTATGACCTCGGCGGCGGCACCTTCGACATCACCATCCTGGAAATCGACGACGGCCTGTTCGAGGTGAAGTCGACCAACGGCGACACCTTCCTGGGCGGCGAAGACTTCGACATGCGGATCGTGAACTACCTCGCCGAGGAGTTCAAAAAGGAGCATGGCGTCGACCTGACCGCCGACAAGATGGCGCTCCAGCGCCTGAAGGAAGCGGCGGAAAAGGCCAAGATCGAGCTGTCGTCCGCCAGCCAGACCGAGATCAACCAGCCCTTCATCTCGATGGGCAAGACCGGCCAGCCGCTGCACCTGGTGATGAAGCTGACCCGCGCCAAGCTGGAAAGCCTGGTGGGCGACCTGATCTCCAAGTCGATGAAGCCCTGCGCCGCGGCCCTCAAGGACGCGGGCCTGTCCAAGGGCGACATCGACGAGGTGGTCCTCGTCGGCGGCATGACCCGGATGCCCAAGGTCGTCGAGGAAGTGACCAAGTTCTTCGGCAAGGAGCCGCACAAGGGCGTCAACCCCGACGAGGTCGTGGCGCTGGGCGCGGCGATCCAGGCCGGCGTGCTGCAGGGTGACGTCAAGGACGTGGTCCTGCTCGACGTGACGCCGCTGTCGCTCGGCATCGAGACGCTGGGCGGCGTGTTCACCCGCCTGATCGACCGCAACACCACGATCCCGACCAAGAAGTCGCAGATCTTCTCGACCGCCGAGGACAACCAGAACGCCGTGACGATCCGCGTGTTCCAGGGCGAGCGCGAGATGGCGGCCGACAACAAGATGCTCGGCCAGTTCAACCTCGAGCAGATCCCGCCCGCGCCCCGCGGCGTGCCGCAGATCGAGGTGACCTTCGACATCGACGCCAACGGCATCGTCTCGGTGTCCGCCAAGGACAAGGGCACCGGCAAGGAGCAGAAGATCACGATCCAGGCCTCGGGCGGCCTGTCCGACGAGGATATCGAACGGATGGTGCGCGAGGCCGAGGAGAACGCCGACGCCGACAAGAAGCGCCGCGAGCTGGTCGAGACCCGGAACCAGGCCGAAAGCCTGATCCACTCGACCGAGAAGTCGCTCGAGGAGCACGGCGACAAGGTCGACCCGGCCACGGTCGAGGCGATCGAGCTCGCCATCAAGAACCTCAAGGAGCAGATCGAGACCGAGGACGCCGGCAAGATCAAGGGCGGCATCCAGAACGTCACCGATGCGGCCATGCGCCTGGGCGAAGCGATCTACAAGTCGCAGCAGGAGCAGGCCGATTCCGATGATGGCGACAGCGCCCGCCCGGTGGACGACGACATCGTCGACGCCGATTTCGAGGATCTCGACGACTCCCGCAAGCGCGGCTGATCGCGTGACGTGACCAAGGCGACCGGCCGGGGCAACCCTGGCCGGTCCATGCGTTCAGGGAAGGAACGACATGGCAAAGCGCGATTACTACGAGGTGCTCGGGGTCTCGAAGGGCGCCTCCGCCGAAGAGCTCAAGAAGGCCTATCGCCAGAAGGCGAAGGAGCTTCACCCCGACCGCAATTCCGACAACCCCGACGCTGAGGCCCAGTTCAAGGAAGTGAACGAGGCCTATGACGTGCTCAAGGACCCCGACAAGAAGGCGGCCTACGACCGCTTCGGCCACGCGGCCTTCGACGGCGGCATGGCGGGCGGCGCGCGCGCCGGCGGCTTCGGCGGGCGGCCCGGGCAGGGCGATTTCGCCAGCGCCTTCTCGGACGTGTTCGAGGACCTGTTCGGCGACTTCATGGGCGGCCAGCGCGGCGGCGCCCGCACCCGCGCCAGCCGCGGCTCGGACCTGCGCTACAACCTCAGGATCAGTCTCGAGGAGGCCTACGCGGGCCTGACCAAGCAGATCACCGTGCCCAGCTCGGTCGCTTGCGGGTCGTGCAACGGGACCGGCTCGGAGGGTGGCGCCGAGCCCACCACCTGCCCCACCTGTTCCGGCATGGGCAAGGTGCGCGCGCAGCAGGGCTTCTTCACCGTGGAACGGACCTGCCCGACCTGCTCGGGCGTCGGCCAGATCGTCAAGAACCCCTGCCGCACCTGCGGCGGCGCCGGCCGCCAGCAAAAGGAGCGGGCGCTGTCGGTGAACATCCCCGCGGGGGTGGAGACCGGCACCCGCATCCGCCTGTCGGGCGAGGGCGAGGCGGGCCTGCGCGGCGGGCCGGCGGGCGATCTCTACATCTTCATCGAGGTCGGCGAGCACACCCTGTTCCAGCGCGACGGCATCGACCTGTTCTGCCGGGTTCCGGTGTCGATGGTGAAGGCCGCGCTCGGCGGCGAGATCGAGGTGCCGACGATCGACGGCGGCCGGTCCCGCGTGAAGGTGCCCGAGGGCTCGCAATCGGGTCGCCAGATGCGCCTGCGCGGCAAGGGGATGCCCCAGCTCCGCGGCCCCGGCATCGGCGACATGTACATCGAGCTGCAGGTCGAGACGCCGGTGAAGCTGACCTCCGAGCAGAAGGACCTGCTGCGCAAGTTCGAGGAGATCAGCGCCAAGTCGAACAACCCCAACGCCAGCGGGTTCTTCGACAAGGTCAAGAACTTCTGGGACGGGATGACCGGCTGAGCCTCAGATCCCGGTGAACACCATGTCGACGGCGCGGAGGATGGTGTAGCTGTCACCCGACAGATCCTGCACCTCGTCCTGCAGGATCGCCCCCGGCACAGCCGCCATGTGCGTCGTCAGGAGCAACATGGGCCGCCCGTCCACCCGCAGGATCGGCGTGGCGTCCTTCAGGGCCGGCCCGACCTCCTCGGGCGGCACGAGGCGCGCGACGATTCGGGTGGACGTCGCGATCATGTCGGTCTGAAGGTCGAGCACCAGCTCGCCCCCTTGCAGGCGGTAGACCCGATACTGCGCCATCAGACCTTGAGCACCTGATATTTCGCCAGCGGCAGACCGTTCTGCTCGACCCACGCGTTCAGCGAGTCGATGGCTGCCGCGTTCTCCTGCGCCCACGCCTCGCGCCGGGCGGCGCGAAGTGCCTCCTCCGTGATGGCCGACACGTTCAGGCCCTTCTCCCGCGCATAGGCCAGGAGGTCGGCGTCGATCGTGATGTTGGTCCGCTGCTTGCCCATGGTGCACCCTCCGTGTGTGCCCAACATACACACCCGGAAGGCGCATCCAAAGCGCAAACGCGGTCAGCGCCGCCCGATCTCGCAGGCCGCCATCACGGCCATGTTCAGGATGTCGTTCGCCGTCGAGACCGAGGAACAGATCTGCACCGGGCTTTTCAGCCCCGTCAGGATCGGCCCGATCACGGTGGCGCCCGCCATCTCCTGCATCAGCTTCACGGAAATCGACGCCGAGTGCCGCGCCGGCACGACCAGCACGTTGGCCGGCCCGGACAGCCGCGTGAAGGGATACTGCGCCATCACCTCGGGGTTCAGCGCCACGTCCACCGCCATCTCGCCGTCGTACTCGAAATCCGCGCCCTGGGCGTCCAGCACGGCCGGCGCCTGTTGCATCTTCTCGGCCCGCTCGCTGACCGGATAGCCGTAGGTCGAGAAGCTGACGAAGGCGACCCGCGGCTCGAGGCCCAGGTCGCGCGCCAGCTGCGCGCCGCGCCGCGCGATCAGCGCAAGATCCTCCTTCTCGGGCCACTCGTGCACCAGCGTGTCGCCGATCAGCACGATCCGCCCCTTGTGCAGCAGCGCCGTGATCCCCACCGCCCCGTCCTGCGCGCGGGCGTCGAAGACCTTGCCGATCAGGTCGAGGATGTAGGCCGATTTCCGCGTCGCCCCGGTGACCAGCGCGTCGCCATGCCCGTGCGCCAGCATCAGCGCGGCAAAGACATGCCGGTCGCGCGCCGCCAGCCGGTGGATGTCGGCCCGGTCATGCCCCTTGCGCTGCAGCCGCTGGTAGAGGAACGACTTGTAGCTTTCCAGGTGCCGGGTGTTGGCCGCGTTCACCACCTCCAGCTCGCGCACCGCGTCGGCGAGGCCGGCGCTTTCCAGCTTCTCCTTCACGTCCCCCTCGCGGCCGACGACCAGCGCCTTGCCCAGCCCCTGCCGCTGGTAGGCCACGGCGGCACGCAACACGCGCACGTCATCGCCCTCGGCGAAGATCATCCGCGCCTGCGCCTGCTTGGCGCGGGCGTAGATGCCCTGAAGGATCGAACTGGTGGGATCGAGCCGCGCGCGCAGCCCCTTGGCATAGCGGTCGAGGTCCACGATCGGCCGCCGCGCGACGCCGGTGTCCATGCCGGCCCGCGCCACGGCGGGCGGGATGGTGTAGATCAGCCGCGGGTCGAAGGGCGTGGGAATGATGTAGTCGCGCCCAAAGGACAGCTTGCGCCCGTAGGCGACCGCCACCTCGTCCGGCACGTCCTCCCGCGCCAGCGCCGCCAGCGCCTCGGCGCAGGCGATCTTCATCTCGTCGTTGATCGCGCGGGCGTGGATATCCAGCGCACCGCGGAACAGGTAGGGAAAGCCGAGGACGTTGTTCACCTGGTTGGGGTAGTCCGACCGCCCGGTGGCGACGATGGCGTCCGGCCGGATCTCGCGCGCCTCCTCGGGCGTGATCTCGGGATCGGGGTTCGCCATGGCGAAGATCACCGGGTTCTCGGCCATGCTGGCGACCATGTCCCGCGTGACGGCGCCCTTCACCGACACGCCCAGGAACACGTCGGCGCCCTTCATCGCGTCGGCCAGCGTGCGCAGGTCGGTCTTGACCGCATGGGCCGATTTCCACTGGTTCATGCCCTCGGTGCGGCCCTGGTAGAGCACGCCCTTGGTGTCGCAGACGAGGCAGTTGTCGTGCCGCGCGCCCATGGTCTTGAGCAGCTCGATGCAGGCGATCCCCGCCGCGCCGGCGCCGTTCAGCACGATCTTGCAGTCCTCGATCTTCTTGCCCGTCAGGTGCAGCGCGTTGATCAGCCCCGCGGCGCAGATCACCGCCGTGCCGTGCTGGTCGTCGTGAAAGACGGGGATGTCGCATTCTTCCTTGAGGCGCTGCTCGATGATGAAGCACTCGGGCGCCTTGATGTCCTCGAGGTTGATGCCGCCGAAGGTGGGCGACATGAGCTTCACGGCCTTGCAGAACTCGTCGGGGTCCTCGGTGTCCAGCTCGATGTCGATGGAATTCACGTCGGCAAAGCGCTTGAACAGCACCGCCTTGCCTTCCATCACCGGCTTGGAGGCCAGCGCGCCGAGGTTGCCGAGGCCCAGCACCGCGGTGCCGTTCGACACCACCGCCACGAGGTTGCCCTTGGTGGTGTAGTCATAGGCCGTCTCGGGCCGCTCCGCGATCACCTCGCAGGGCACCGCCACGCCGGGCGAATAGGCGAGGCTCAGGTCGCGCTGGGTTGCCATCGGCGTCGAGGCGACGATGTCGATCTTCCCCGGGTAGGGTTCCAGGTGATAGGCCAGCGCCTCGTCGCGGGTGATCTTGTTCTTGTCGGCCATGGTGCGGCGCGTCCTCCCCTTCATCCGGCACTTGGTGTAGCCACAGCGCGGCCCCCCGGCAACAAGGGCCTTTTGCCGCTTCAATCCGCCCCGGCGCTTGCGTAGGCTCGGGCCCGCGACTGCGGGGGGCGGGATGAGCCAAGTGACGCCGATGATGGCGCAATACCTGGAGATCAAGGCGCAACATGCCGATGCGCTCTTGTTCTACCGGATGGGCGATTTCTACGAGATGTTCTTCGACGACGCCGTGGCGGCGGCCGAGGCGCTCGATATCGCGCTGACCAAGCGCGGGCAGCACCTGGGCGACGACATCCCGATGTGCGGGGTGCCCGCGCACAGTGCCGAATCCTACCTGTTGACCCTGATCCGCAAGGGGTTTCGCGTCGCGATCTGCGAGCAGATGGAGGACCCCGCCGAGGCGAAGAAGCGTGGGTCCAAGGCCGTCGTCCGGCGCGAGGTGATCCGGCTGGTCACCCCCGGCACGCTGACCGAGGACACGCTGCTGGAGGCGCGGCGGCACAACTACCTTGCCGCCTATGCCGAGATCCGGGGCGACGGCGCGCTGGCGTGGTGCGACATCTCCACCGGGGATTTCCGGGTGATGCCCTGCCCGCCCGTCCGCCTCGGGCCGGAATTGGCGCGCCTGATGCCGCGCGAGGTGCTGGTGTCAGACGGCATGACGCCCGAGCGCATCGCCGCGATCGAGGAGATCGGGGCGGCCGTCACGCCGCTGGCGCCGTCGAGCTTCGACAGCCGCTCGGCCGAGGGGCGGGTGGCCCGGCTGTTCGGGGTCGCGTCGCTGGACGGATTCGGGAGTTTCGACCGGCCGGAGCTGGGCGCCATGGCGGCGCTGGTCGACTACCTCGACCTGACGCAGAAGGGCAGCCTGCCGCTGTTGCGCGCGCCACGGCGGCAGAGCGCGGCGCAGGTGCTGCAGCTCGACGCCGCGACGCGCCGGAACCTGGAACTGACGCACGCGCTGGCGGGCGGGCGGGCGAACACGCTGTTGTCGGTGATCGACCGGACCCTGACCGCCGGGGGCGCGCGTCTGCTGGAACGGCGGCTTTCCGGGCCGTCCACCGACCTGCAGACGATCCGCGACCGCCACGACGCGGTGGCGTTTTTCGTCTCTGACCGGCTGGTTCGGGACGATCTGGAGCGCCAGCTGCGCCGCATCCCCGACCTCGACCGCGCCCTGTCGCGCCTCGCCCTCGACCGCGGCGGCCCCCGCGACATGGCCGCCATCCGCGACGCGCTGTCGGGCGCCGCGGCGCTGCACGGGGCGCTGTCCGGCGTCGACCTGCCGACGGTTCTTGCCGCCGCCCGTGATGGCCTTGCCGGGCACGATGACCTCTCCGCCCTCCTCGACCGCGCGCTGGTGGCCGAACCGCCGGTGCAGCTCCGCGACGGGGGCAGCATCGCGCCGGGCTACGACGCCGATCTCGACGCGGTGCGGCGGCTGCGCGACGAGGGGCGCGGGGTGATCGCGGGGATGCAGGCCGAGTATGTCGAGGCAACGGGCGTCGCCTCGCTCAAGATCAAGCACAACAACGTGCTGGGCTACTTCATCGAGACGACGGCGACCCATGCGCAGAAGATACTCTCGCCGCCGCTGTCCGAGACCTTCATCCACCGCCAGACCACCGCCAACGCCGTGCGCTTCACCACGCTGGAGCTGTCGGAGCTGGAAACCAAGATCCTCAACGCAGGCAACCGGGCGCAGGAGATCGAGCGCGCCCTGTTCCAGTCCCTGCGCGAGGCCGTTCTGGGCCAGGCCGACCGGATCGGCCTGACCGCCCGCGCGCTGGCGGAACTGGACCTTGCCGCCGCGCTGGCCCGCCGGGCGACCGAGGGCAACTGGACCCGGCCCGAGATGCGCGAGGACCGCGCCTTTGCCATCGAAGGCGGGCGGCACCCCGTGGTCGAGGCCGCGCTCGCCCGCGAGGGTACGCCTTTCGTGGCCAACGACTGCACGCTGAGCCCCGAGGGTGACGGCGCGGCCATCACCCTCCTGACCGGCCCGAACATGGCGGGCAAGTCGACCTTCCTGCGCCAGAACGCGCTGATCGCGATTCTGGCTCAAATGGGCAGTTTCGTGCCTGCCGAACGCGCCGAAATCGGCCTCGTCAGCCAGGTCTTCAGCCGCGTCGGCGCTGCCGACGACCTCGCCCGCGGGCGGTCGACCTTCATGGTCGAGATGGTGGAAACCGCCACGATCCTGAACCAGGCGGATGCCCGCGCGCTGGTCATCCTCGACGAGATCGGGCGCGGGACGGCCACCTATGACGGCCTGTCGATCGCCTGGGCGACGCTGGAACACCTGCACGAGGTGAACCGCTGCCGCGCGCTTTTCGCCACGCATTACCACGAGATGACCAGCCTCGCGGGCCGCCTGCCCGGCCTGCGCAACGCCACCGTGGCGGTCAAGGAGTGGGAGGGCGAGGTGATCTTCCTCCATGAGGTGCGCGAGGGCGCGGCCGACCGGTCCTACGGGGTGCAGGTGGCCAAGCTTGCGGGCCTGCCCGACAGCGTCGTCGCCCGGGCGCACGAGGTGCTGGATGCGCTGGAAAAGGGCGAGCGCGAGGGCGGTGACCGCAAGGCCGTCATCGACGACCTGCCGCTGTTCGCCGCCGCGCCGCCGCCGCGGCCCGTGAAACAAGCCGGGCCGTCGCCGTTGAAGGACCGCCTCGCCGCCGTGCATCCCGACGAGATGACGGCGCGCGAGGCGCTGATGCTGCTCTACGATCTGAAGGACCTGGCCGAGAAATCCTAGCCGGCGGTGTTCGACGACACGCCGACCTGCGCCGGCCGGACCAGCCGGTCGTGCAGGAGGAAGCCCTCGGCCATCACCTGCAGGATGTCGCCGGCCTTGGTGCCCGGCACGGGGGCCTCGAACATGGCCTCGTGGTTTTCCGGGTCGAAGCGGTCGCCCACCTCGGGCACGATGGGCGTGACGCCGTGCTTGGTCAGCACCTTCAGGAGTTCCCTCAGCGTCAGCTCCACGCCCTCGACCAGCGCGGCATCGGCGGCGGCCCCCTGCGCGTCCGCGGCGCTGTTCAGCGCGCGGCGCAGGGCGTCGTAGACCGGCAGCAGGTCGCGCACGATGCGGGTGCCGCCGTATTTCTCGGCCTCGCGGCGGTCGCGGTCGGCACGTTTGCGCACGTTCTCCGATTCGGCCAGCGTCCGCAGCAGCCGGTCCTTCAGGTCGTCACGTTCGATCCGCAGCGCCTCCACCTCGTCGAGGGTTTCGCCCGCCGGCTCGGCCTCGGGCGTCACGGCCTCCTCGGCCGCGTCGGTTTCAGCGAAATGGTCCTGTTTCGCGTCGGACATAAGTGCCTCTTCACCCTTCCTTGCGGCGCCTCAGCCCCGGTCGGCGATGAGTTTGCCGACCAGCTGCGCCGTGTAATCCACGATCGGGACGATGCGCCCGTAATTCAGACGGGTCGGGCCGATGACACCGACCGCGCCCACGATCTTCCGGTCCGCGTTCATATAGGGAGAGACGACCAGAGCGGAACCCGAAAGTGAGAAAAGCTTGTTCTCCGACCCGATGAAGATGCGCACCCCCTCGCCCGCCTCGGCAAGCTCGAGGAATTCGGCAATGTCGCGCTTGCGCTCCAGGTCGTCGAACAGCAGGCGGATGCGGTCCAGCTCCTCGGCCTCGGCGGCATCGGACAAGAGGTTTGACCGCCCGCGAACGATCAGGCGCCCCGAATCCTGCCCGTCGGCCTCCCAGACGGCCAGGCCCGCCTCGATCAGGTGGTTCGCGATCTCGTCGATCTGGGCGCGGCGCGATTCCACCTCGCGCACCATCTCGGCGCGCAGGCTGGACAGGGTGCGGTCGGCAAGATGGGCGTTGAGGTAGTTGGCCGCCTCGCGCATCGCGCTGGGCGTATGGCCGGGCGGCGGCTGGAACAGGCGGTTTTCGACGTGGCCGTCCGAGAACACCAGCACCACCAGCGCCCGCTCGGGCGACAGCGACACGAACTCGATATGCTTGATCGGCGCCTCGCGCTTGGGGGTCAGGACGACGCTGGCGCCGTGGGTGGCATGCGACAGCGCCGCGCCGATCCGGTCGAGCGCCGCGCCCACATCGCCGGTGTTCGACCCCAGCGTGTCGTCGAGGTTCTGCTTGTCCGCGGCGGCCAGCTCCCCCACCTCGAGGAAGCCGTCGATGAACATACGCAGGCCCATTTGCGTCGGCACGCGCCCGGCCGAGATGTGGGGGCTGTCGAGAAGGCCCAGGTATTCCAGGTCCTGCATGACGTTGCGGATCGTCGCGGCCGACACCTGTTCCGACAAGCTGCGCGTCAGCGTGCGGGAGCCCACCGGCGCGCCGGTTTCCAGGTAGCCCTCGACCACGCGCCGGAACACCTCGCGCGACCTGTCGTTGAGGTCGGCGAGCACGCTGCGCGGATCGGTGATGCGGTCGGTCGTCTTCATGGTCCTGCCGGCCATTCGGGCTTGCGTCGCGGGGCGGGCGCGGACTATCCCCGCCCCACGGGTGAACAGGAGATAAATATGCGTCCTTCCGGCCGAAACCTAGACGAAATGCGCGACATCGTGATCGAAACCGGGGTCACGCGCCATGCCGAGGGCTCCTGCCTCATCCGCTGCGGCGGCACCCATGTGCTCTGCACCGCCACGCTGGAGGAGCGCGTGCCCCCCTTTCTGAAGAACTCGGGCCTCGGCTGGGTCACCGCCGAATACGGGATGCTGCCCCGCGCCACCCACACCCGGATGCGCCGCGAGGCCGCGCTGGGCAAGCAGTCGGGCCGCACGCTGGAGATCCAGCGCCTGATCGGCCGCAGCCTGCGCGCCGGCATCGACCGCTCCGCGCTGGGCGAACGGCAGATCACCGTCGACTGCGACGTGATCCAGGCCGATGGCGGCACGCGCTGCGCCTCGATCACCGGGGGCTGGGTCGCGCTGCGGCTGGCGATCAACAAGCTGATGAAGGCGGGCGACGTGACGTCGGACCCGATGCTGGACCACATCGCGGCGGTCTCCTGCGGGATCTACGCGGGCCAGCCGGTGCTCGACCTCGACTATGTCGAGGACAGCGACGCCGGGACCGATTCCAACTTCGTGATGACGGGCGGCGGCGCGCTGGTCGAGGTGCAGGCAAGCGCCGAGGGCTCGGCCTTTTCCCGCGCGCAGTTCGACGAGATGTACGCGCTGGCCGAACGGGGCATCGCCACGCTGGTCGCGGCGCAGAAGGCGGCGGTGGGCTGATGCGGCGCTTCACCGGCGATCACCTGCTGATCGCGACCCACAACCGGGGCAAGCTGGAGGAGATGGAGGCGCTTCTGGCGCCCTACGGCATCGCCGTGTCCTCGGCCGCCGACCACGGGCTGCCCGAGCCGGAGGAGACCGGGACGACCTTCGTCGAGAACGCGCGGATCAAGGCCCATGCCGCGGCAAGTGCCACCGGCCTGCCCGCGCTGGCCGACGACAGCGGCATCGCCATCGACGCGCTGGACGGCGCGCCGGGCGTCTACACCGCCGATTGGGCCGAGACGCCGACCGGGCGCGACTTCGTGATGGCGATGCGCAAGGCGCATGATCTGCTGGAGGCGAAGGGTGCCGCGCACCCGCGGACGGCGCGGTTCTGCTGCACGCTGGTGCTGGCCTGGCCCGATGGGCATGACGAGGTGTTCGAAGGCGTGATGGAGGGGCAGGTCGTCTGGCCGATGCGCGGGCAGCAGGGGCATGGCTACGACCCGATCTTCCAGCCGGCCGGATTCGACGTGACCTTCGGCGAGATGGACCGCTGGGAAAAGAACCGGATCAGCCATCGCGCCAAGGCGGTGGAGCAGTTGAAACAGGTTCTCGGTGGCTGACGATTGGGAGGCCGGGGGCTTCGGGCTCTATGTCCACTGGCCCTTTTGCCAGGCGAAATGCCCCTATTGCGATTTCAACAGCCACGTCGCGGCCGAGATCGACCAGCGCCGGTGGCTGTCTGCCTATCTATCTGAAATAAAAAGAGTTTCCGCCGAGACAGGTGGCCGTCGCCTCATCAGTGTCTTCTTCGGCGGCGGCACCCCGTCGCTGATGGCGCCCGAAACGGTGGCCGGCGTGCTGGACGCCGTCCGCGCGGCCTGGCCCGTCGCCAACGACCTCGAGGTGACGCTGGAGGCGAACCCAACCTCGGTCGAGGCCGGTCGGTTCCGCGGGTTCCGCGATGCGGGCGTCAACCGGGTTTCGGTCGGGTTGCAGGCGCTGAACGACGCCGATCTGAAGCGGCTGGGCAGGCTCCATTCGGCGGCCGAGGGTCGAAACGCCTACGGGATCGCCCGCGATGTCTTTCCCCGGGTGAGCTTCGACCTGATCTACGCGCGGCAGTTCCAGACGCTCGATCACTGGCGCAGCGAGCTGGCCGAGGCGCTGACGCTGGCCGCCGATCACCTGTCGCTCTACCAGCTGACCATCGAGCCCGGCACCGCCTTTGGCGACCGCCACGCCCGCGGCCGGCTGCCCGGGCTGGTCGAGGACGACGCCGGCGCCGAAATGTACGACCTGACGCAAGAGATGTGCGCCGCCGCCGGCCTGCCCGCCTACGAGGTGTCGAACCACGCGGCCGACATGGCGCAGTCGCGGCACAACCTGATCTACTGGCGCGGCGGCGACTATGCCGGGATCGGCCCCGGCGCGCATGGCCGCCTGACGCTGGACGGAACGCGCCACGCGACGGAAACCGAGCTGCTGCCGCTCGCATGGTTGAAGCGCGTGGAGACGGCGGGGTCGGGCGAAACCCTGCGCGAGCCGATGACGGCCCGCGACCACGCCGAGGAATACGCGATGATGGCGCTGCGTTTGGCCGAAGGGCTGGATCGCACGCGGTTTGCCCGGCTGAACGGGGCGGATTTCGACGCTGATGTGCTGAACAGGCTCGAATCGCTCGGGATGATCGAGGTCACGGCCACCCGCATCAGCGCCACGCCGCAAGGCCGCCGCGTGCTGAACGCCGTGCTGCGGGACCTGCTGGCCGACTGACCCTCAGCCCGCGCTGAGCAGCCGGATCAGGTCATCCAGCGCCGCGAGATCCTTGTAGCGGATCGTCACCCGCCCCTCGCCCGACGCCGTGTCATGGTCGATGCTCACCGGCATGCCCACCGCCGCGCTCAGGTCGCCCTCCAGCGCCACGGTATCGGCATCCTTCTGCGTGGTGGCCCGCGCCTTGGGTTTGGAGGAGCCGGTGGACGGCTTCGCATGTTTCTCCACGTCCCGCACCGACCAGCCCTGCGCGACCGCCTTGCGGGCCAGTCCCACCGGATCCTCAGCCGTCAGCAGCGCCCGGGCGTGGCCCGCGCTCAGCTGTCCGCCGCGCACCAACTCCTGGATGGGCTCCGGCAACGCCAGGAGGCGCATCATGTTGGCGATGTGGCTGCGGCTCTTGCCCAAGGCCTGCGCCAGCTGCTCCTGCGTGTGGCCGAATCGGTCGATCAGCTGCCGATAGCCCTGCGCCTCCTCCAGCGCGTTCAGATCGGCGCGCTGGATGTTCTCGATGATCGCGACTTCCAGGACCTCGGTGTCGTCGAACTCGCGCACAATGACCGGCAGCTCGTGCAGCTGCGCCCGCTGCGCCGCCCGCCAGCGGCGCTCGCCGGCGACGATCTGAAACCCGTCGGGACGCGTCGGATCGGGGCGCACGATCAGCGGCTGGATCACGCCCTTTTCGCGGATGGAGGCCGCCAGTTCCTCCAGCGCGCTTTCCGCGAAGGTGCGGCGCGGCTGGTCCGGGTTCGGCGCGATGCGGTCGACCGGCAGCCGGCGCAGGCCGCGCGGCGACGCCGGCGTTTCAGCCTCGGGCGTGCTGCGGGCCGGTTCGATGTCGGCCATGAGGGCCGACAGGCCGCGGCCGAGCCCTGTGCGTTCGGGTCGCTTGACCATCAGGCGGGCTCCTTCCGCTTGGCGTGGCGGGCCAGCAATTCCTCGGCCAGCTCCATGTAGGCCTGGCTGCCCTTGGACGCGGGGTCATAGGCCAGCACCGGCAGCGCGTAGGACGGCGCCTCGCTCAACCGCACGTTCCGCGGGATGCGCGTTTGCAGCACCAGTTCGCCCAGCGTGGCGCGGGCATCAGCCTCGACCTGCTGGCTCAGGTTGTTGCGCTGGTCGTACATGGTGAGCACGACACCCTCGATTCTGAGACCGGGGTTCGCCGTCTCGCGCACGTCGCGGACCGTCAGCATCAGCTGCGACAGCCCCTCGAGCGCGAAAAACTCCGCCTGCAGCGGCACGAGCACCGCGTCGCAGGCAACCAGCGCGTTCACCGTCAGCAGGCTCAGCGACGGCGGGCAATCAATCAGCACCTGGTCGTAGGTCAGCAGCACCTCGGACGACAGCGCATCCTTGAGCAGGAACACCCGGTTCTCGGCGTTGCCCAGCTCCACGTCGGTGGAGCTCAGGTCGGTCGTCGCCGGCGCGATATCCAGCCGCTCGACGCCGGTCTGACGGATCACGCTGGCGAGCGGCGCGTCCTCCAGCAGCAATTCATAGGTCGTGTTGTCCCGGTCCCGCGCGGAAATACCAAGCCCGGTCGAGGCGTTGCCCTGCGGATCGAGGTCGATGATCAGCACACGCTCACCCAGCTCGGCCAGCGCCGCGCCAAGGTTGATCGCAGTGGTCGTCTTGCCGACCCCGCCCTTCTGGTTGGTCACGGCGAGGATCCGGGGGCGGGTCTGGTCAGGCATGGCTCAACTGCTCGATCCGGAGGAGGACGGCCTCGGCGTCGGTGACGCTGGGGATGACGGTGCAGTCGATGTGCCAGCCCTGCCGCGCGGTTGCAAGCTCCTCGGCGTGGCGGGCGCCTTTCTGGAACAGGCAGAGGCCACCGGGCACCAGGTGCGGATGGGCATAGGCGCAAAGGGTGACCAGCGGCGCGAGGGCCCGGGCGGACACGATGTCGGACGGCGTGGGCGGCAGATCTTCGATGCGGCGGGCGATGACATCGGCGGTCACCCCCATCTGGCGGGCGGCCTCACGCAGGAAGGCGGCCTTGCGCTGGTCCGATTCGACCAGCGTCACCCGCAGGCCCGGATGCGTTTCGGCGGCGATCGCGGCGCAGACGAGACCGGGGAAGCCGCCGCCGCTGCCCAGGTCGAGCCAGCGGGTGGCTCCGGGGGGCACCTGCTCCATCAGCTGCGCCGAATCGAGGATGTGGCGTGACCATAGCTGTGGCAGCGTCGAGGGCGCGACAAGGTTGATTGTCTTCTGCCACTTCACGAGAAGCGCGGCGTAGACCTCCAGCCGCCCAAGTGTTTCACGTGAAACACGCGCGGCCAGCGCCGCCTTCGCCTCATCCTCGGTCATGCGCGGCGGCGTTCGTCCTGGCGGATCTTGGTCAGGATCAGCGCCAGCGCGGCCGGGGTCATACCGTCGATACGGCCCGCCTGCCCCAAGGTGCGCGGCCGGATGCGGTCGAGCTTGCCCTTGAGTTCGTTCGACAATCCGCCGATCTCGGCATAAGCCAGCCCGTCTGGGATCGCCTGGTTCTCATCCCGTTGCAGCGCCGCGGCATCGCGGGCCTGCCGGTCGACGTAGGTGCGATACAGCGCCTCGATGGCCAATTGCTCGCGGGTGCCGTCATCAACCTCGGCAAAGGCGGGAATCAGCGCGTCGATCTGCGCGGGGTCCACGTCGGGGAAGGCGAGGATATCCATGCCCGTCCGCCGCTGGCCGTCCTGGTTGATCGGAATGCCGGCCGCCGCGACCTGGCGCGGGGTGAAGTTCTCGCCCTCCAGCACGCCGCGCCCCCGGGCCAGCCGATCCATCTTGTCCGCAAACAGCGCGCGGCGATCTTCGCCGATCAGCCCCAGACGTTCAGCCAGCGGGGTGAGACGTTGATCGGCGTTGTCCGCCCGCAGCGTCAGCCGGAACTCGGCGCGCGACGTGAACATGCGGTAGGGCTCGCTGACACCCCGCGTGACGAGGTCGTCGACCAGCACGCCGATGTAGGCCTCGGACCGGGCGAAGATCACCGGCTCCTGCCCCTGCGCCTGCCGTGCGGCGTTCAAGCCCGCCACAAAGCCCTGTGCGGCGGCCTCCTCGTAGCCGGTCGTCCCGTTGATCTGACCGGCGAGGAACAGCCCCGGCACCGCCGGCAACTCCAGCGAGGCGTCGAGGCTTTGCGGATCGACATAGTCGTATTCGATGGCATAGCCCGGTTGCAGGATCTCGGCCTGCTCCAGCCCAGCGATGGAATGGACGTAGTCGTGCTGCACATCCTCGGGCAGCGAGGTGGAGATCCCGTTGGGGTAGACCACGTCGCTGTCGAGCCCCTCGGGCTCGAGGAAGACCTGGTGCGAGTTCTTGTCCGAGAACCGCACCACCTTGTCCTCGATCGAGGGGCAATACCGCGGCCCGACGCCTTCGATATGCCCGCCATACATGGCCGACCGCGACAGGTTCGCGGCGATGATCTCGTGCGTCCGCGCGTTGGTATGGGTGATGCCACAGGCGATCTGCCGGACGCTGGGCGCCGTCGACAGGAAGGAGAACAGCATCGGGTCCTCGTCGGCCGGCTGCAGCTCCAGCCGCGCCCAGTCGATGGAGGAGGAGCGGAGCCGCGGCGGCGTGCCCGTCTTGAGACGGCCGAGCGGCAAGGCGAGGTCATGCAGCCGCTGCGCCAGGCGGACGGAGGGTTTGTCGCCGATGCGCCCGCCTTCCATCTTGCGGTCGCCGATGTGAATCATGCCGCGCAGGAAGGTGCCGGTGGTCAGCACGACGGCCCGGGCGGCCAGTCGCGCGCCATCGGCCAGCTCCACCCCGGCGATGCGGCCGCCCTCGACGATCAGGTCGGCCACCTCGCCCTCGACGATCTCCAGACGCGGCTGCGTGGCGAGCAGGTCCTGGATCGCCGCCTTGTAGAGCGCGCGATCCGATTGCGTCCTCGGCCCGCGCACAGCGGGGCCCTTGCGCCGGTTGAGAAGCCGGAACTGGATGCCGGAGCGATCCGCGGCCAAGCCCATGATCCCGCCCATCGCGTCGATCTCACGGACAAGGTGACCCTTGCCGAGCCCGCCGATGGCCGGGTTGCAGGACATCACGCCGATGGTATCGCGCCGCATGGTGACAAGCGCCGTCCGCGCCCCGGCCCGCGCCGACGCATGGGCCGCCTCGGCGCCGGCGTGGCCGCCGCCGATCACGATGACGTCGAAGGGGGCCTGTTTCACGTGAAACACTCCGTCACTTGCCGATGCAGAACTGCGCAAAGATCTCGCCGAGGATGGCCTCTACATCCATACGCCCGATCAGCGAGTCAAGGGCGGTGACCCCGTCGCGCAGATGCAGCGCGAGGATTTCGGCGCCCTCCTCGCCGCGGTCGAACACCTGTTTGGCCGCCCGCAGGCTGGTGCGTGCCGCCAGAAGCGCCTGCCGATGCCGCTCGTGCGAGGCCAGCGACATGCCCGACACGCGCTCGGACAGGAGCCGCGACACATCGGACAAGACCCCGTCGACCCCCTGCCCCGTCACACCGGACACACCCTTGCCCGTGACATCCGCCCGCGTCTCGTAGCGCAGGTCGATGGGAACCCCCGCCTCGAACCCCTGCGCCCCGGCCGTGCCGTCGACCAGAAGGATCCGCAGGTCGGCATCGCGCGCGCGGCTGCGGGCCCGTTCCACGCCCACGCGTTCCACCACGTCGTCGGTATCCCGCAGCCCGGCGGTGTCGAGGAAGGTGACCGGCAGCCCGTCGAGGTCCACCCGCGCTTCCAGCACATCCCGCGTCGTGCCGGCGATTTCCGAGGTGATGGCGATTTCCCGCCCCGCGATGCGGTTCAGGAGCGTCGATTTCCCCGCGTTCGGGGGCCCGATGATCGCCACCTCGAACCCGTGCCGCACCCGTTCCGCCGCCTGGAAACCCGCCAGTTGGGCCTCGATCCCGCCCAGGACGCGGTCGATCAACGCACCCACCTCGGGCGACACGTCGACCGGCACCTCCTCGTCGGCGAAATCGATGGTTGCCTCGATCAGCGCGGCCGCCCGCAGCAGGTCACGACGGCAGCTTTCGGAGAACTCCCTCATCCCGCCGGACAGCAGGGCCTGCGCCTGGCGCCGCTGCGCCTCGGTCTCGGCCGCGATCAGGTCGCCCAAGCCCTCGACCTGCGCAAGATCGAGGTTCCCGTTCAACAGCGCCCGCCGGGTGAATTCCCCCGCCTCGGCCAGACGGGCAAGCCCGGTCTCGGCAATGGCGGCCTCTACCGCGCGGATGACCGCCATGCTCCCATGCAGCTGCAGCTCGACCGAGTCCTCCCCGGTGAAACTGCGCGGCGCGTCGAAGCGCAGCACCAGCGCCTCGTCGAGCATCTCGCCCCGCGCATCACGCAACACCCGAAGCGCGAAACGCCCCGCCTCGGGCAGCGCGCCGCAGAGCGAGCCGGCGACCCGATGCGCGTCGGGCCCCGAGATGCGGATGACGGCGACGCCCGACTTCCCCCGGGCCGTCGCCAGGGCGAAGATCGTGTGCATCGCCTGGGCCCCTTACGCGTTCATCGAGTCGAAGAACTCGGAGTTCGTCTTGGTCTGCTTGAGCTTGGAAATCAGGAACTCGATGGCGTCGGTCGTGCCCATCGGGTTCAGGATACGGCGCAGGACATAGGTTTTCTGCAGGTCGCCCTTGTCGACCAGCAGGTCCTCCTTCCGGGTGCCGGACTTGAGGATGTCCATCGCCGGGAACACGCGCTTGTCGGCCACCTTGCGGTCCAGCACGAGTTCCGAGTTACCGGTGCCCTTGAATTCTTCGAAGATCACCTCGTCCATCCGGCTGCCTGTGTCGATCAGCGCGGTCGCGATGATAGTCAGCGAACCGCCCTCCTCGATGTTCCGCGCGGCGCCAAAGAACCGCTTGGGCCGCTGCAGCGCATTGGCGTCCACGCCGCCGGTCAGCACCTTGCCCGAGCTGGGCACGACGGTGTTGTAGGCCCGGCCGAGGCGCGTGATCGAATCGAGCAGGATCACGACGTCGCGCTTGTGCTCCACCAGGCGCTTGGCCTTTTCGATGACCATTTCGGCCACGGCGACGTGCCGGGTGGCGGGTTCGTCGAAGGTCGAGGAAATGACCTCGCCCTTCACGCTCCGCTGCATGTCCGTCACCTCCTCGGGCCGCTCGTCGATGAGCAGCACGATCAGGTAGCACTCGGGGTGGTTGGTCTCGATCGAATGGGCGATGTTCTGCAACAGCACGGTCTTGCCCGTCCGCGGCGGGGCCACGATCAGGGCGCGCTGGCCCTTGCCGATGGGGGCGACCAGGTCGATGATGCGGGCCGAGCGGTCCTTGATGGTCGGATCCTCGATTTCCATCTTCAGCCGCTCGTCCGGGTAAAGCGGCGTCAGGTTGTCGAAGGCCACCTTGTGCCGGGCGCGGTCGGGATCCTCGAAGTTGATCCGCTGCACCTTCACCAGCGCGAAGTAGCGCTCGTTCTCCTTTGGCGCGGTCATCGTGCCTTCGACCGTGTCGCCGGTCCGCAGGGAATGCTGGCGGATCATGTCGGGCGAGACGTAGATGTCGTCCGGGCCGGGCAGGTAGTTCGCCTCGGGCGAGCGGAGGAAGCCGAAACCGTCCTGCAGCACCTCGAGCACGCCGTCGCCGGAGATTTCCCAGCCCTCGTCGGCCCGCTCGCGCAGGATCTCGAACATCATCTCGCCCTTGCGCATGGTCGAGGCGTTCTCGATCTCCAGCTCTTCCGCCATGGCGAGCAGGTCCTTGGGCGACTTCGCCTTGAGGTCGGAAAGCTTCAGCGTCATCTCGGTCATGGAGAAATCCCGCGACGGGGTCTGCCCGGTCGGGCGTCCCGTCTTTGTCTGATACGTCTGGTACAGTCGGAAGGTCGATCCCCGGACGGGGTCGCAAGGACAGCTAAGGCGCGCGCCTTTCCCTGTCAACCCGGGGGCGAAACGCCGGCTCACTCTCAATAAAAGAAAGAATTTAAGAAAAAGGATGTGGTTGCTGTTTGACCGTGGGCAAGCCGGGAAACCCGCCTGTCCAACCGATTGTCCCGGATGATCTCCACAAGGAGCAAATCATCCCCAGAGAGTCCCCACCCGCCGGCCTGTCTCACATAAAATATAATTCAATCAATGTCTTAAATATCTCAGCCTGTGGAAAACACGCTGAACAACCCACGGACACCCCGTACGGTCACCGCCTGTCCATCCCCCCGATGGGGACGGATCATCCATGTGGAGAACCCCCGGCAAGGCCGTCGCATGGATCCCGCCGGATCGCCCGGTGCCCCGGTCCGCCCGGTCACCAACAGGATTGTGGGCCGCTTCCTCTGTCCGTTATGCACAGGGTCATGGACAGGACAGTTTCCCCCGATCACAGCCTGACGCTCGCCTCGGCCTCCGAAATCCGCCGCCGGATGCTGGCGGAGGCCGGCATCGCCCATGTCGTGCGCCCGGTCCGAATCGATGAGGGCGCAATCCGCGCCTCGCTGGTGGAGGACGGCGCCGGCCCCCGCGACGTCGCCGACGCGCTGGCCGAGTTCAAGGCGCGCCGGGCGGCCGGGGGCGGCCTGACGCTTGGCTGCGACCAGATCCTCGCCCTGAAATCCGAGATCTTCGCCAAGCCCGAGACCCGCGACGAGGCCAAGGACCACCTCCTCCGCCTCTCCGGCCAGACCCACCATCTCTATTCCGCCGCGGTGCTCTACGAGGATCTCGAACCGGTCTGGCGCCATGTCGGCGTCGTCCGCATGACGATGCACAGCCTCACCGCCGAGGAGATCGACGCCTATCTCGACCGCGCCTGGCCAGACGTGGCCAGCTCGGTCGGCTCCTACCAGGCCGAACGCCTCGGCGCGCGGCTCTTCGCGCGGATGGACGGGGAGTGGTTCTCCGTGCTTGGATTGCCCCTGCTCGAGCTTTGTTCGTTCCTGCGTTTGCGTGGTTGGAGGTTCACATGACGCGCCCCGAGGTGCCGCTGGCCGGCGTGATCGGCGACCCCATCGCGCATTCCCTGTCGCCCCGGCTGCACGGCCACTGGCTGCGCCGCTACGGCTTGCGCGGCCATTACGTCCCGCTGCACGTCACCCACGCCCACCTGGCCGACGTGCTGCGCGTGTTGCCCGAGATGGGGTTCGTGGGCGTGAACATCACGATTCCCCACAAGGAATACGTGCTGTCGCTGGCCTCGAACGTCTCGGACCGCGCGGCGCTGATCGGGGCGGCGAACACGCTGACCTTCCTCGGCAACGGGCGCATCCAGGCCGACAACACCGACGGCCAGGGTTTCCTGTCGAACATCCGGCAGGCGCTGCCCGGCTGGACGGCGGCGACGGGCCCCGCCCTTGTCCTCGGTTCGGGCGGGGCGGCCAAGGCGATCGTCTCGGCGCTGCTGAACGACGGCGCGCCGCGGGTGATCGTGGCCAACCGCACCCGCGCCCGCGCGGACGGGCTCAAGGAACAATTCGGCGCCCGCGTCGACCCGCAGGACTGGACGCGCATCCCCGACCTCGTGGCCGATGCCGCGCTGATCGTGAACACCACGTCCCTCGGCATGACCGGCCAGCCGCCGCTCGCCATCGACCTGTCGCGCCTGTCGCCGCCCACGGTGGTGACCGACATCGTCTACAAGCCGCTGGAAACGGACCTGTTGCGCGCCGCGCGCGAAGCGGGGTGCGAGACGGTCGACGGCCTTGGGATGCTGCTCCACCAGGCCGTGCCGGGCTTCGAGCGCTGGTTCGGCTACACCCCCCTTGTCGACGACGACCTGCGGCAGGCCGTGCTCGCGCCATGACGCTGCGCCTTGGCCTCACCGGCTCCATCGGCATGGGCAAGTCGACCACGGCGCAGATGTTCCGCGATCTCGGTGTGCCGGTCTGGGACGCCGACGAGACGGTTCACCGCCTCTACGCCCCCGGCGGGGATGCCGTCGCGCCGGTCGCGGCCTTGATCCCCGACGCCATCGAAGGTGGCGCGGTCAGCCGCGCGCGGCTGAAGGAGGCGATGAAGACAGACCCCGACCTGCTGAACAGGCTCGAACGCGTCGTGCACCCGCTGGTCGCCGCCGATCGCGCCGCGTTTCTCGCCCGCCATGCCGACGCGCCGCTCGTGGTGCTCGACATCCCGCTGCTGTTCGAGACCGGCGCCGCCGGGACGCTCGATGCCGTCCTCGTCGTTTCCGCCGACCCCGAAACGCAGAAGGCCCGCGTCATGGCCCGCCCCGGCATGACCGAGGCGATGTTCGCCCAGATCCTCGCCCGCCAAACCCCCGATGCCGAGAAACGCGCCCGCGCGGATCACGTCATTGAGACAAAGACGCTGGAACAGACCCGCACCGCCGTGGCAGACCTCGTGCAGCGGCTGACCGGAGGGGAAACGGATGCGTGAGATCGTCCTCGACACCGAGACCACGGGCCTCGACCCGTTCGAGACGCCCGCCCACCGCATCGTGGAAATCGGCGCGGTCGAGCTGTGGAACCAGGTTCCGACCGGGAACACCTATCACCAGTACATCAACCCCGAACGCACCATGCCGCCCGAGGCCTTTGCCGTGCACGGGATCGGCGACGATTTCCTCGCCGACAAGCCGCGTTTCGCCGAGATCGCGCGCGCCTTTCTCGAGTTCGTGGGCGATGCCAAGCTGGTGATCCACAACGCCAGCTTCGACATGCGGTTCCTGAACGCGGAGCTGCAATGGGCCGGCCTGCCGCTCCTGGCCGAGACTCGCGCCATCGACACGCTGATGATCGCGCGGCGCCGGTTTCCGGGCTCGCCCGCGTCGCTCGATGCGCTCTGCCGCCGCTTCGGGATCGACAATTCCAGCCGCACGCTGCACGGCGCGCTGCTCGACTCCGAGATCCTGGCCGATGTCTACCTGGAACTGACGGGCGGCCGGCAGCCCGATTTCGCGCTGGGCGCCACGCAGGGACGCAGCCGCTCGGCCCAGGCCGAGCCCGACTGGCGCCCCCGCCCGCGGCCGCAGCCCCTGCCCCCGCGCATCACGGACGCAGAGCGCGCCGCCCATGACGCCTTCGTGGCGGAACTGGGCGACGCGGCGGTCTGGTCGAAATACCGCTGACGGCTCAGGCGTCCGCGCGCTGGGTCGCGGCGCGCTGCGCCAGCTGCTGGCGGTAGAGCGCGAGGAAGTCGATGGTGTCGAGGTTCAGCGGCGGGTAGCCGCCGTCGCGCGTCACGTCCGACACGATGCGCCGCACGAAGGGGAACAGCATCCGCGGGCACTCGATCAGCAGGAACGGGTGCAGCTGCTCGGCCTGCACGTTCTCGACCTTGAAGATGCCGCCGTATTCCAGCTCCAGCAGGAAGATCGGCTGCGGCGACGCATCCTTCGTCTTGCTGTCGATCTTCAGCTTCATGATGACGTCGTACTGGTCCGCCGCCTCGCGCTTGCGGGCGTCGAGCGCGACCTGCACCTGGATGTCGGGCTGCAGCTGCGCGTTCACCGCCTTCTGGGCGGCGATGTTCTCGAAGGACATGTCACGGACGAACTGGCCCAGCACCTGCAGCTTGGGCAGCACCGGCTGCGCGGGGGCGGCGTCGGGGGTCGCGGGGGCGGCCCCGCCGTTGTTCTCGGCCATCTTGATCTCCAACCGTCAAGGTACGTTGGGCCGAGGGTCTAGCAGCCCCCGCCCCGGGCCTCAATGCCTTGTCCAGCCCGAGGGCCCGTCCCGCCGCGGCGGCGCGTCGTCCTCGACCGAGTAGACGCCGTCGATCACGTCGTCGCGCGGCCGCTGGGCCTCCCACGGCGGGGTGCCCATCGTCATGGTCTGCACCTCGACCCGCTTCTTCACCTCGCGGAGCACCCAGTTGCGCACCGCGGGCACCAGCAGCAGGAAGCCGACGGTGTCAGTGAAGAACCCCGGCGTCAGCAGCAACGCGCCCGAGAACAGGATCATCGCGCCATGGGCCAGCGGCTCGGTCGGGTCGCGCAGGGTCTCGAAGCTGTCGCGCAGCCGGGCCAGCGCCTGCGCGCCCTGCGACCGCACCAGCAGGGTGCCGAGGATCGCGGTCAGCACCACGATGCCCAGCGTGGGAAACAGGCCGATCCAGCCGCCGACGCGGATGAACAGCGCGATCTCGATCAGCGGCACCAGGAGAAAGGCGAGAAACAGCCACATCGGCAGCACTCCGTCAGTCGTGCGCGCCGATGCGCGCGGTCTTGGGTCATGGACTTGATGGGGCCCACGCCTTACATATGTGCCCTGCGACCGTGAATAGAAGCCCGACCGCCCTCCGAGGAGCCTGTATGAACTCGTCTCTTCTGTCTCTGCTGGTGCTTGCCGGCATTGCGATCTTCCTCATCCTGCGCCTGCGCAGCGTGCTCGGGACCCGCGAAGGCTTCGAGAAACCCCCCGTCGCCCCGACGTCGGCCTCGCGCGCGGAACGGCGCCGCGACTTCGAGGTGATCGAAGGCGGCCCCGACCGCGACATCACCGACCATGTCGAGGACGGCTCCGACAGCGCCAAGGCGCTGGCCGCGATGAAGCTGGCCGAGCCCGGCTTCACGGTCTCCGAGTTCCTCGGCGGCGCGCGCGGCGCCTACGAGATGATCCTGATGGCCTTCGAGAACGGCGACGTCGACGAGCTGCGCCCGTTCCTGGCCGCCGACGTGATGGAAACCTTCGAATCGGTGATCCGCCAGCGCGAGGCGCAGGGCCTGCGCATCGACGCCTCCTTCATCGGCATCCGCGAACTGGCGCTCGAGTCCGCGCGCTTCGACCGCGGCACCGGCGTGGGCGAGGTGACGGTGCGGTTCGTGGGCGAGCTGACCTCGGTCGTGCGCAACGCCGACGGCCAGGTGGTCGAGGGCGACCCCAACGAGATCAAGCGCCAGCGCGACGTCTGGACCTTTGCCCGCAAGATGGGCGCCCCCGACCCGAACTGGGAACTGGTGGCCACCGACGGATGAGCGATGGCCGGGCGCGCCGCGATCCTCGGCCTGTGCCTGGCCGCCCTGAGCTGGACCTCGCCCGCCATGGCTGAGGAGACGGTGGAACTCCTGTCCTTCGCCGATCTCGAGGGCTGGGCCGAGGACGACCACGCTGCCGCGCTGGCCGTGTTCCGCGCCACCTGCGCCGACATGGAGGGCGCGGACTGGCAGGCGCTCTGCGCGCTGGCCGACACGGCGCCCGACGCCCGCACCTTTTTCGAACTGTTCTTTCGCCCCGTCCTGATCGGCGAGACGCCGGCGCTGTTCACCGGCTACTACGAGCCCGAGCTTGACGGCTCCCGCACGCCCACCGCGCGCTTCCGCTACCCCGTCTACCGCACGCCCCCCGAGGCGCAGGACGGCGTCTGGGTCAGCCGCCGCGAGATCGAGGAAGGGGGGCTTCTGGAGGGGCGCGGGCTGGAAATCGCCTGGGTCGACGACCCGGTGGAGCTGTTCTTTCTGCAGATCCAGGGCTCGGGCCGCATCCGGATGCCCGACGGCTCGGTGATCCGCGTGGGTTACGGCGGCCGCAACGGCCAGCCCTACCGCTCCATCGGGCAGGAGCTGGTGCGCCGCGGCGTCTACGAGCCGCACCAGGTCTCGGCGCAGGTGATCCGCGCCTGGGTGCGCCGCAACCCCGTGGCGGGGCGCGAGCTGCTCTACCACAACCCCTCCTACGTGTTCTTCCGCGAGGTCCGCATCGAGGACCCCGGCCTCGGGCCGCTGGGCGCGATGAACCGCTCGATCACGCCCTTGCGCACCATCGCCGTCGACCCGGCCTTTACCCCCCTTGGCGCGCCGGTCTGGATCGAGAAGGGCGGCGCCGGCCCGATGCGGCGGCTGATGATCGCACAGGACACCGGCGGCGCGATCCGGGGCGCGCAGCGGGCCGACATCTTCTACGGCTTCGGCGATGCGGCCGGCGAGGCGGCGGGCACCATCCGCGACCCCGGGCGCATGGTGGTGCTGCTGCCCATCGAACTGGCGCACGGCCGCGTCCCGGACGCCTGAGCATGGCGCGCCGCGGCAAGAAAACGCTCAGCGCCGAGGACCGCGCGCTGTGGGAACGGGTCGCCCAGACCGCGACGCCCCTCACCCAGAGCACGCGCCTGCACGTGCCCGCGCTCGACACGCCCGCCCCGCCGCGCCCGGTGACGGACCCCGCGCCGCCGCGCGAACGCCTTTCGGCCTTCCGCATCGGCGAAAAGGCCGCGGCCAAGCCCCACCCGCCGCAGCCCCAGCGCGACCTGTCGGCGCGTCTCGCCCATGCCCCCGTGCGGATGGATCACGGGCTTTACCAGAAGCTCCTGCGCGGCAAGCTGAAGCCCGAGGCGCGCATCGACCTGCACGGCATGACGCTGGCCGAGGCGCACCCGGAGCTGATCCGCTTCGTCTTTTCGGCCCACGAGACCGGCAAGCGGCTGGTCCTCGTCATCACCGGCAAGGGCAAGGATCGCGATACCCCCGACCCGATCCCGATCCGCCGGGGCGTGTTGCGCCACCAGGTGCCCGGCTGGCTCCACGCCCCGCCGCTCGGCGCGCTGGTCCTCGACATCCGCGAGGCGCACCAACGCCACGGCGGCGCCGGCGCCTTCTATGTCTATCTCAGGAAAGGCCGCTGAGGCGCGTCAGAGCACGTAGCGCGACAGGTCGGCGCTGCGGGTCAACTCGCCCAGGTTCGTCTCGACGAAGGCCGCATCCACCACCACGGCCTCGCCCCCGCGATCCGGCGCGGTGAAGCTCAGCTCCTCGAACACCCGCTCCATCACGGTGTAAAGCCGCCGCGCGCCGATGTTCTCGACCGTCTGGTTCACGTCGGCCGCGATCTTGGCCAGCGCCGCGATCCCGTCCTCGGTAAAGCTCACCTGCACCTCCTCGGTCGCCATCAGCGCCGAGTATTGCCGCGTCAGCGCGTTGTCCGTTTCGGTCAGGATGCGCACGAAATCGGCCTCGGTCAGCGGCCGCAGGTTCACCCGGATCGGCAGCCGCCCCTGCAGTTCGGGCAGCAGGTCCGAGGGCTTGGCGATGTGGAACGCGCCGGACGCGATGAACAGGATGTGGTCGGTCTTCACCGGCCCGTATTTCGTGGACACGGTCGTGCCCTCGATCAGCGGCAGCAGGTCGCGCTGCACGCCCTCGCGGCTGACGTCGCCGCCGCGCACGTCCTGCCGGGCGGCGACCTTGTCGATCTCGTCGATGAAGACGATCCCGTTCTGCTCGACCGCGCGCAGCGCCTCCTTGGTCACCATCTCGGCGTCGAGCAGCTTGTCGGCCTCCTCCTCGATCAGGAGATCATAGCTGGCGGCCACGGTCATCCGACGCCGCACCCGCCGCTGGCCGAAGGCCTTCCCGAACAGGTCGCCGAGGTTCATCATCCCCCCGCCCATGCCCGGCTGGCCGGGGATCTCGAAGCCGCCCATCGGGGTCGAGGTGTCGGCCACCTCCAGCTCGATCATCGTATCGTCCAGCTCCCCCGACCGCAGCTTCCGCCGGAACATCTCCCGCGTCTGCTCGCGCGCGCCCTCGCCGGCCAGTGCCTCGATCACCCGCTCCTCGGCGGCGGAATGGGCCTTGGCCCTGACCTCGTCCCGCATCCCCTCGCGCACCATCACCTGCGCGGCGTCCACCAGGTCGCGGATGATCTGCTCCACGTCCCGGCCGACATAGCCGACCTCGGTGTATTTCGTCGCCTCAACCTTGATGAAGGGCGCGCGCGCCAGCTTGGCCAGCCGCCGCGAGATCTCGGTCTTGCCGACACCCGTGGGCCCGATCATCAGGATGTTCTTGGGGTAGACCTCTTCCCTCAGGTCGTCGCCCAGCTGCTTGCGCCGCCAGCGGTTGCGCAGCGCCACGGCCACGGCGCGCTTGGCGTCCTTCTGGCCGATGATGAAGCGGTCCAGCTCGGACACGATTTCGCGGGGGGTCAGGTCGGTCATCGGCGAAGGGTCTCCACCGTCAGGTTGCCGTTGGTGTAGACGCAGATGTCGGCCGCGATCGCCATCGCCTTGCGGGCGACGGTCTCGGCGTCGGCGTCGGTGTCGATCAGGGCGCGCGCGGCGGCCAGCGCGTACATCCCGCCCGACCCGATGGCGGCGATCCCGTGCTCGGGTTCCAGCACGTCGCCCGCGCCGGTGATGACATACAGTTCGCTGCCGTCGGTGACGATCAGCATCGCCTCGAGCTTTTGCAGGTACTTGTCGGTGCGCCAGTCCTTGGCCAGTTCGACGCAGCCGCGCTGCAGCTGCCCCGGCGTCGCCTCGAGCTTCTTTTCCAGCCGCTCCAGCAGGGTGAAGGCATCCGCCGTCGACCCGGCGAAGCCCGCCACCACGTCATGCCCGCCGGGCGACAGCCGCCGCACCTTGCGCGCGCTGCCCTTGATGACGGTCTGGCCCAGGCTCACCTGCCCGTCGCCCGCGACGACCACCTCGCCGCCCTTGCGGACGCCGATGATCGTGGTGCCGTGCCAGCCGGGGAAATCGCTGTCTGCCATGGGGCCTCCGTCGGTTTGGACCTATATGGCGGGCGGGGCGGGAGGCTGCAACCGGGGTGGGGACGTCCCGTAGACCGGGCCTTGGCCCGGGACACGCGGCGCAACCGGGCCAAGGCCCGGTCTACGCCCGCCACCCCTTCCGCCGCGGCACGCGCACGGCGAGCATCGGCATCAGCCACGGCCCCCGGAACCGGTCGAGGTCCAGCGCCTCGAACACGCCCACCGTCTCCTCGCCGTTGATCTTCGTCTGCACCGCGGCGCGGTTGTAGAACGGCGCGTCCAGCATCGCCTTGACCTGCCGCGGCGCATAGCCCGCGTCGGCCCGCGTCTCGCGCCGCACCAGCCAGCCCGGCCGTTTCAGCCGCGCCTTGGGCGGCATGGGGATCGCACGCGGCGTCCCGTCCTCGGCAAAGCCGATGGCGGCGGCCAGTTCCGTGCCGTCCCGCCGCTGGGCGTCGTAGAAACAGGCCGCCCCGTCGCGCAGAGGAAACCGCCCCCAGGTCCAGTAGCTGAAATCCGCCTCCAGCGCCCGCGTCCCGAAATTCGCGTCGAAATAGCCGTGGCCGGTCCAGCTCCAGCCGGGCCGGTTCAGCCGCACCTCGATGTCGGCCTTGGGCGCGAAGGGGCGCCAGACATGCGCGCCGTCCGGGGTCAGCGCCATTTCCACCTGCGTCAGCGCGGCGGGCCGCACGATCACCTCGCCGGTCACGCGCTGGGCGTGGGGGGTCGACATCTCCTCCACCTCGATGCGCAAATGATCGCCGGCCCAGACCATGGCCGAGGGCCCGATCTGCAGCCGGTCGCGGCTCAGGCCCAGCGCCGCCGCGCCGCGGTCGGTCATCGTCCAGCGCCCGCCGCGGCCGTAGGTGACGACGTTCAGGCAGCAGTGATCGGCCGGGTTGCGCCGCCCGCTCCAGCGATACCAGGGCGAAAAGACCGACCCTATGAAGCCGATGATGGAGATGGCCCGCTCGCCATCGTCGCTGATGCCGTCGACATACCACCAGGCATAGCCGTCGGGCGGAACGTCGAGGTCGAAGCAAGGTCGCTCAAGATCGCCGCGACCGCGTGCTGGCCGGAGAGGCAGGCCATCGGAACGCCCGCCCCCGGATGCGCCCCGCCCCCCGCCAGGTACAGGCCGGCCAGCCGGGTCCGCGCCGTGGGGCGCTGGAAGGTCGCCATCATCCCATGTGGGCTCAGCCCGTACAGGGAACCGTCCGACCCGGGAAAGGCCCGGTCGAAATCCCCCGGCATGGTCAGGGCGGTCACGTCCGGCGTCGGCGAGAACCTCAGCCCCATCCGCGCCAGCGTTTCGAAGGTACGTATCCGGCATGTGTAGCTGTCCTCCGGCGTCGAGGGGTGCCCGGGCGGGCCGTTCAGGATGATCTCGAAGCGCTCGGGCCCGGTCGGGGCTGTGCCGCCCCGGTCCTGCGCGCAGACGTAAAGCGTACCGTCCTCGGGCATCCGCCCGGCGGCGAGGTCGTCGAATTCCCGCCGCGGGTCGGCGCAGAAGAACACGTTGTGGTGCGCAAGCTCCACCCCGGCGGGCCGCGCCGCAAAGCCCCAGACGAAGGCCGACAGGCTGCGGCTGCGGACACCGGCGGCGGGCACGGCGGCGGCCACCGCGTGGCCCAGCAGCCGGTCGGTCAGCGCCTTGGGGTCGCCGTTGAACACCACCAGATCGGCGGGCAGCCGGGTGTCGTCAGCCAGATGCACCGCGCAGACGCGGCCATCCTGCTGCTCGATCCGCGCCGCCCGGGCGTTGAAGCGGAACCGCGCGCCTTTCGTCTCGGCCAGCCGGTGCATCGCCTGCGCCAGCCGGTGCATCCCGCCCTCGACCCGCCAGACGCCGCTGGCCTCGGAATGCCAGATCAGGCCCAGGACGGCGGGGCTGCGGTAGGGGGAGCCGCCGACATAGGTGGCGTAGCGCCCGAACAGTTGCCGCAGCCGCGGGTCGGTGAACTGCGCGGCGAGGCTTGCGGCCAGGCTCCGCCCCGGCGCCAGCGCCGGGATCAGCCCGGGGGAGGCCAGAACCTGCGCCGTCAGACGCGCGAGGCCGGGCCTGGGCGCGTGCATCACGGGCGCCTCGAATGCCTCGTACAGCCTACGGGCGCGGTCCGAGAATCGGCGGAACTGCCGTTCGCCCTGCGGCCCGGCAAAGGCGCGCACCGCGGCGGCGCTGCGCTCGGCGTCGGAATGGAGGTCGAGGCTGGAGCCGTCCGGCCAGAAATGCCGCGCCAGGATCTCGTCCGGGATCAGCCGGACATGGTCGGACAGGCGTTCGCCCACATCGGCAAACAACGTCTCGAACATGCCTTTCAGGGTCATGACCGTGGGCCCGATGTCGGCCGGGCCGGCCACCGTGTCGCGCGTGCGCATCTTGCCGCCGGGCCCCGGCGCCATGTCGACCACCGTCACCGACAGCCCCGCATGGGCCAGCCGCAGCGCAGCCGACAGACCGCCCACGCCAGCGCCGATCACGACCGCGCGGATCGGGGAAACTGTCACGATCTTCTCCTCGGCAAGTGTCAATTCATGTTGACAGTTTGCAGGCGTTTGTCCACCCTGATTTACAACAGACCTGTCAGTCTGCCCAGATTCTTTCCCGACAGAGGGGGGCGCGCATGTCCTTGAAACCCCGGATCGAAGCGGCCATCGCCAGCGCCATCCGCGAGGGGCAGGCCGGCGCCGCGCCGCCCAAGCTCGCCGCCGCGCTCGACTACGCGGTGAACCCGGGCGGCGCCCGCATCCGCCCGACGATCTGCCTGTCGGTCGCGCTGGCCTGCGGCGACCGCACCCCCGCGCTGGCGGATGCAGCGGCCACCGCGATCGAACTGATCCACTGCGCCAGCCTCGTCCACGACGACATGCCCTGCTTCGACAACGCCGACACCCGGCGCGGCAAGCCCACCGTGCACCGCGCCTATGGCGAGCCGCTGGCGCTGCTGACGGGCGATTCGCTCATCATCATGGCCTTCGAGGTGCTGGCCCGCGCCGCCGCGACCGATCCCGCCCGCGCCGTCCACCTGATACGCCTGCTTGGCTCCTCTACCGGGATGCCGGGCGGCATCTGTGCGGGCCAGGGCTGGGAAAGCGAGGCGCAGATCGACCTGTCGGCCTACCACCGTGCCAAGACCGGCGCGCTGTTCGTGGCCGCCACCCGCATGGGCGCCGCCGCCGCCGGGCAGGACAGCGAACCCTGGACCGAACTGGGTGCCCGCATCGGCGAGGCGTTCCAGGTCGCCGACGACCTGCGCGACGCGCTCTACGACGAACAGACGCTGGGCAAGCCCGCCCACCAGGACGAGATCAACGGCCGCCCCAACGCCGTGTCGCAGCTGGGCGTGCGCGGCGCGATCCGGCGGCTGGAGGACATCCTGTCGGGCGCCATCGCCTCGATCCCGTCCTGCCCCGGCGAGGCGATGCTGGCCGAGATGGTCCGCAAGACCGCCGAACGGCTGACCCCCGTCCTGCCCGCGCATCAGACCGTGTGACGCCATGGCGGTCGCCGATCCCAGCGACCTCGACAAGCCCCGCCTGCGGGACCGGCTTTATGCCTGGCGTACGGGTCTGCTGCGTTCGCGCCGGTTCCAGACGCTGGCCGCGCGCACGCCCCTTGCCGCCCGGGTGGCGCGCAAGGACGGCGAGGCGCTGTTCGACCTGGTGGCCGGCTTCCTGCACAGCCAGGTGCTGATGGCCTTCGTCGAGCTGGACCTGGCCGAGCATCTGGCGCACCAGCCGCGCAGGGTCGAGTCGCTGGCGCTGCGCACCGGCGTGAACCCCGACCGGATGCGCGTGCTGTGCCAGGCCGCCGCCGCGCTGGGGCTGATGACGCGGCAGCGCGATGGCCGCTACGCGCTGGGCCGGCTGGGCGCCGCGCTGCCGGGGATCCCCGGTCTCATGCAGATGATCCGGCACCATGACGTGCTCTACCGCGACATGGCCGACCCGGTCGCCTTCTTCCGCGACGCGCCCGCGACCGAGCTGGCGGCGTTCTGGCCCTATGTCTTCGGCGCCTCGGGCCCGATCGACCCCGCCACCGCCGCGACCTATTCCGAGCTGATGGCCGAAAGCCAGACGCTGGTGGCCGAGGAGGCGCTGCGCGTCCTGGACCTCGGCGGCGTCCGCAGGTTGCTGGACGTCGGCGGCGGCACCGGCGCCTTCCTGACCGCGGTCGGGCAGGCCTGGCCCGAGCCTAAGCTCCACCTCTTCGACCTCCCCCCCGTGATCGGCCCCGCGACCCACCGTTTCGCCGCCGCGGGCCTGGCCGACCGCGCCACCATCACCGGCGGCAGCTTCCGCACCGACGCGCTGCCTGCCGGTGCCGACGCGATCAGCCTGATCCGGGTGCTCTACGACCACGGCGACGCCACCGTGAAGATGCTGCTGGCCAAGGCCCACGCCGCCCTGCCCAGCGGCGGGCGCATCATCGTGTCCGAGCCGATGTCGGGCGGCGCGCGGCCCGACCGCGCGGGGGATGCGTATTTCGGCCTCTACTGCCTCGCCATGGGCACCGGCCGCGCCCGCAGCACAGACGACATCGCGGCGCACCTGGAGGCCGCGGGCTTCACGGATGTGCGGCACCGCAGGACAGCCCGCCCTTTCATCACCTCGGTGGTGGAAGCGCGGAAAGCGTAAAGAAGCGCTGACAGGTATGTCTATTGAGATTGACATACAAGAGTGTCAGGTTAAACTGACAGTCAAGATGCAGCAGGGTCAGGATTCTCTCCTCCACCTGCCAAACGACCGGGAAAGATCCTCGTGAGAACGACTGCCGTCATCCTTCAAGGCCCCCGGACCCTCGGTCTCGGCGAGGTCACGCTGACCGATCCCGGCGAGGGTGACCTGGTCGTCGAGGTGCGCCATTCCGGCATCTCCACCGGCACCGAAAAGCTGTTCTGGTCCGGCCAGATGCCGCCCTTCCCGGGCATGGGCTACCCGCTGGTCCCCGGCTACGAGGCCGCCGGCGAGGTGGTCGAGGCCGCGCCCGGCACCGGCTACAAGGCCGGCGACCGGGTCTTCGTGCCCGGCGCCAACTGCTACGGCGAGGTCAAGGGCCTGTTCGGCGGCGCCGCCCGCCGGCTCGTCACCAAGGCCGACCGCGTGGTCCGCATCGACGCCGGCCTCGGCCCCGAGGGTGCGCTGCTGGCGCTGGCCGCCACGGCCCGCCACGCGCTGGCCGGCATGAACACCCGCCTGCCCGAGCTCATCATCGGCCACGGCGTCTTTGGCCGACTTCTGGCGCGGCTGACGCTGGCCGCGGGCGGCAAGGCCCCGACCGTCTGGGAAATCAACGCCGACCGCCAGGCAGGCGCCACCGGCTACAGCGTCGTCCACCCCGACGACGACGCCAAGCGCGACTACGGCTGCATCTATGATGCGTCCGGCGTGTCGTCGCTGCTCGACACCATGGTCGGCCGGCTGGGCAAGGGCGGCGAGATCGTGCTCGCCGGGTTCTACCCCGAGCCGCTGTCCTTCTCCTTCCCGCCCGCCTTCCTGCGCGAAGCCCGTTTCCGCATCGCCGCGGAATGGACGCGCGAAGACCTGGTCGCCACCCGCGACCTGATCGACCACGGGGCCCTCAGCCTCGGGGGTCTCATCACCCACACCGTTTCCGCCACGCAGGCCGCGAGTGCGTATCAGACCGCGTTCGAAGACCCGGCTTGCCTGAAGATGATCCTCGATTGGGAGAACGCCGCATGAGCCTCGATGTTCCGAACCTGCGCGACTACGACGCCAAGCTCCGCGAAGAAGCCAACGAGCCCACGCTTGAGGTGCCCCAGGGCGAGCCCACGAAGAAGACGCAGATCATCGCGATCTACGGCAAGGGCGGCATCGGCAAGTCCTTCACGCTGGCCAACCTCAGCCACATGATGGCCGAGCAGGGCAAGCGCGTGCTGCTGATCGGCTGCGACCCGAAATCGGATACGACCAGCCTGCTGTTCGGCGGCAAGGCCTGCCCGACCATCATCGAGACCTCGACCCAGAAGAAACTGGCCGGCGAGGAAGTGAAGATCGGCGACGTCTGCTTCAAGCGCGGCGGCGTCTTCGCCATGGAACTCGGCGGGCCCGAGGTCGGCCGCGGCTGCGGCGGGCGGGGCATCATCCACGGCTTCGAGCTGCTGGAAAAGCTGGGCTTCCATGACTGGGATTTCGACTACGTGCTGCTCGACTTCCTGGGCGACGTGGTCTGCGGCGGCTTCGGCCTGCCGATCGCGCGCGACATGGCGCAGAAGGTGATCCTCGTCGGGTCGAACGACCTGCAGTCGCTGTATGTCGCCAACAACGTCTGCTCGGCGGTGGAATATTTCCGCAAGCTCGGCGGCAACGTCGGCGTCGCGGGGCTGGTCATCAACAAGGATGACGGCTCGGGCGAGGCGCAGGCCTTTGCCGAGGCGGTGGGCATCCCGGTGCTGGCCGCCATCCCGCAGGACGACGACCTGCGCAAGAAATCCGCGAACTACCAGATCGTCGGCACAATGGAGAGCCAGTGGGGCGCCCTGTTCGCCGCGCTGGGCGAGAACGTGGCCGTCGCCCCGCCGATGCGCCCCGTGGCGCTGACGCAGGACCAGCTGCTGGAGCTCTTCGACGGGTCGGAAACCGGGGCCGGCATCACGCTGGAACCCGCCAGCGACACCGACATGCGCGGCAAGAACGCGGCGCCGAAGAAATCCCTCGAAGTCATCTACGACCAGGCCTGATCCGATGACCGATGATCCCAGAGAAGTCCGCTACGACGACGCAGCCGACGCCGAGGTGATCCGGGGCGAGGCGCGCGTGGAATCCTGCGACACCGGCGCGGGCACAGCAGCCGTCGACGGCATGGGCTGCCATGCCGGTGCCGGCGAGATGGAAAAGGCCGCCCGCATGGCGGGCAAGTCCGAGATCCTCGACCAGTACGCCAAGGACTACCCGCAAGGTCCGCACGACAAGCCGCAGAGCATGTGCCCCGCCTTCGGGTCGCTCCGCGTGGGCCTCAGGATGCGCCGCACCGCGACCGTGCTGTCGGGCTCGGCCTGCTGCGTCTACGGCCTGACCTTCGTCAGCCATTTCTACGGGGCGCGCCGCTCGGTCGGCTATGTCCCGTTCAATTCGGAAACCCTCGTCACCGGCAAGCTGTTCGAGGACATCCGCGAGGCCGTGCACGAGATGGCCGACCCCGAGCGTTACGACGCCATCGTGGTCACCAACCTCTGCGTGCCGACCGCCTCGGGGGTGCCGCTGCGGCTGTTGCCGAACGAGATCAACGGGGTCCGGATCGTCGGCATCGACGTTCCGGGGTTCGGAGTGCCGACCCATGCCGAGGCCAAGGATGTCCTCGCCGGGGCGATGCTCAACTATGCCCGACGGGAGGTGGAGGCCGGTCCAGTCCAAGCCCCCGTCTCGGGTAAATCAGACCGTCCGACAGTGACCCTGTTGGGCGAAATGTTCCCTGCGGACCCTCTGGGTATCGGAGGGATGCTCGCGCCACTCGGTCTGGCGGCAGGTCCGGTCGTTCCCTGCCGTGAGTGGCGCGAGCTCTATTCCGCGTTGGAGTCCCAGGTGGTGGCCGCGATCCACCCCTTCTACACCGCCGCCATCCGCGAATTCGAAGCGGCCGGGCGGACGATCGTGGGCTCCGCGCCCGTGGGCCATGACGGCACCGCGGCCTGGCTCGCCGCCATCGGCGACGCCTACGGCGTGCCCGCCGACAGGGTGGCCGCCGCGCAGAACGCCTTCCTGCCCGCCATCAAGGCGGCGCTGGCCTCCGTCCCGGTCAAGGGCACCATCACGCTGTCGGGCTACGAAGGCTCCGAGCTGCTGGTGGCGCGCCTGCTGATCGAGAGCGGCGCGGATGTCGCCTATGTCGGCTCGGCCTGCCCCAAGACGCGCTGGTCGAAGCCGGACGTGGAGTGGCTGGAATCCAAGGGCGTGAAGGTCAAGTTCCGCGCCTCGCTCGAGGATGACTGCGCTGCGATGGAGGCCATCAAGCCCGACCTCGCCATCGGCACCACGCCCGTGGTGCAGAAGGGCAAGGAGATGGGCATCCCCTCGCTCTATTTCACCAACCTGATTTCCGCGCGGCCGCTGTTCGGGCCCGCCGGGGCGGGCTCGCTGGGCCAGGTCGTGAACGCCGCGATGGCGAACAAGGGCCGCATGGACCACATGAAGGAATTCTTCGCCGGCGTCGGCGAAGGCGACACCGCCGGCATCTGGGAAGGCGCGCCGAACCTGCGCCCCGACTTCCGGGCGCAGCATCAGAAGAAGCTCGACAAGCTGGCCCGCGCGGCCAAGGCCGAGGAGATGATCTGATGCTGATCCAGGATCATGACCGCGCCGGGGGCTACTGGGGGTCCGTCTACGCCTTTACCGCCGTGAAGGGCCTTCAGGTCATCATCGACGGCCCGGTGGGTTGCGAGAACCTGCCCGTCACCTCCGTCCTGCACTACACCGACGCCCTGCCGCCGCACGAGCTGCCCATCGTGGTGACCGGGCTGGCCGAAGAGGAGCTGGGCCGCGACGGCACCGAGGGTGCGATGAAGCGCGCCTGGGAGGTTCTGGACCCGGCGCTGCCCTCCGTCGTCGTCACCGGCTCCATCGCCGAGATGATCGGCGGGGGCGTGACGCCCATGGGCACCAACATCCAGCGCTTCCTGCCGCGCACCATCGACGAGGACCAGTGGGAAAGCGCCGACCGCGCGATGACCTGGATCTTCACCGAGTTCGGCATGACCAAGGGCCGGATGCCCCCCGAGAAGAAGCGCGAGGAGGGCGCCGCCCCCCGCGTGAACATCCTCGGGCCGATGTACGGCACCTTCAACATGCCGTCCGACCTCGCCGAGATCCGGCGGCTGGTCGAGGGGATCGGCTGCGAGGTCAACATGGTGATGCCGCTCGGCAGCCACCTGGCCGAGATGCGGAACCTCGTGAACGCGGACGTCAACATCGTGATGTACCGCGAGTTCGGCCGCGGCCTGGCCGAGTGCCTGGGCAAGCCCTACCTGCAGGCGCCGATCGGGGTCGAGTCGACCACGAAGTTCCTGCGGATGCTGGGCGAGTTGACGGGCCTCGACCCCGAGCCCTTCATCGCGAAGGAAAAGCATTCCACGATCAAGCCGGTCTGGGATCTCTGGCGCTCGGTCACGCAGGACTTCTTCGCGACCGCCAGCTTCGGGATCGTCGCCAACGAGACCTACGCCCGCGGCGTGCGGAACTTCCTCGAGAACGACCTCGGCCTGCCCTGCGCCTTCGCGGTCGCCCGCGTGGCGGGGCGCAAGACCGACAACGAACAGGTCCGCGCCCTGGTCAGCCAGAAGCGGCCGCTGATCCTGATGGGGTCGATCAACGAGAAGATGTACCTCGCCGAGATGAGCGCGGGGCATGGGCCGAAGCCGGCCTTCATCCCCGCGAGCTTCCCGGGCGCCGCGATCCGGCGCGCCACCGGCACGCCCTTCATGGGCTACGCGGGCGCGACCTACATGCTGCAGGAGGTCTGCAACGGCCTCTTCGACGCGCTGTTCCACATCCTGCCGCTGGGCAGCCAGCTCGACAGCGTCGAGGCCACCCCCACCACGCTGCGCCGCGATTTCCCCTGGGACGCGGACGCGCAGATGCTGCTCGACCGCATCGTGGCCGAGCACCCGGTTCTGACCCGCATTTCCGCCGCCAAGACGCTGCGCGACGCCGCCGAAAAGGCCGCGCTGGCGAACGGGGCGGAGCGGGTGATGAAGGATACCGTCCGGGCGCTTGCCCCGGCCGGGTTCGAGTTCAACGAGGGAGAGGAAAGATGACGGACTTCACCTCCGACCACCCGGTCGCCCGGCACAAGCCGCCGCGGACGGAGTTCATGATCTACTTCGGCATCATCTTCCTGGCGACGCTGCCGCTGGCGACCCTGACCTGGGCGCTGGCTGCGATCCGCTCGGGAAGCCTGACCGAGAAAGGGCCGATCAAGCGCGCCTGGAGCCAGGCGCGGATCATCACACCGATGATCTTCTCGGCCTGATACCGGCTCGAACCCGCCTAACAGAGCCTGTCGTCAGACCACAGGCGGGCGGGGGGAGCCAGCACAGCACACTCGGCGTGACGACCGGAGCCGACACGAAGAATTCGCCATATCCCGGGGTGACCCGGGGTGGGGTGGATGGCCGGCAGGGCAATGAGGCCTTGTCGGGGCCCGGCCGCGGGGTTCGCGGCAATCGGTCTAACGTTCCGGAGGAAAGTTAATGGCTGATAATTCCGACCTGTCCTTCACGGGTCTTACCGACGAGCAGGCGCAAGAGCTGCACGCGGTGTACATGAGCGGGCTCTGGCTGTTCTCGGCCGTCGCCCTCGTCGCTCATCTCGCCACGTACATCTGGGCGCCCTGGTTCTGAGGAAGGAGCAACAACATGGCTAAGTTCTACAAGATCTGGCTCATTTTCGACCCCCGCCGCGTGTTCGTGGCCCAGGGCGTCTTCCTGTTCCTTCTCGCGGCGATGATCCACCTGGTGGTTCTCTCGTCCGGTCTGAACTGGTTCGAGTCCGCCGCGGCCACCGCCGGCTTCGGCGGCTGAGCTCGGCCCGTGCCCGCGGGCACGACGACCTTTGCTGCGGGCGGCGCGTGTCCGCCTCGCCCGCAGCGATCCGAACGAGACTTTGACTGACGGCTGACCGGCCTGCCGCCGGGCGACGCCGCCGAACGCGGAGACAGACGCATGGCTTTGCTAAGCTTCGAGAAAAAATATCGCGTCCGCGGAGGGACGCTGATTGGCGGCGATCTGTTCGACTTCTGGGTTGGGCCCTTCTACGTGGGCTTCTTCGGAGTGACGACAGCCTTCTTCGCCTTGCTGGGCACGATCCTGATCTTCTGGGGAGCTGCCATGGATGGCAACTTCAACCCCTGGACGATCAACATCGCGCCCCCTGACCTGAGCTACGGGCTCGGGTTCGCGCCGCTCATGGAAGGCGGCCTGTGGCAGATCATCACCTTCTGCGCGGTCGGGGCCTTCGTGTCCTGGGCGCTGCGCGAGGTCGAGATCTGCCGAAAGCTCGGCATGGGCTACCACGTCCCCTTCGCGTTCAGCTTCGCGATTCTGGCCTATGTCACGCTGGTGGTGTTCCGGCCGCTGCTGATGGGCGCCTGGGGCCATGGCTTTCCCTACGGCATCTTCAGCCACCTCGACTGGGTGTCGAACGTCGGCTACGCCTACCTGCACTTCCACTACAACCCGGCCCACATGATCGCGGTGTCGTTCTTCTTTGCGACGACCTTCGCGCTCGCGCTGCACGGTGGCCTGATCCTGTCGGCGGCCAACCCCGAGAAGGGCGAGGAAGCCAAGACCCCGGACCACGAGGACACCTTCTTCCGCGACTTCATCGGCTACTCGATCGGCACCCTGGGCATCCACCGCCTCGGCCTGCTGCTCGCGCTGAACGCGGGGTTCTGGAGCGCGGTCTGCATCATCATCTCCGGCCCGGTCTGGACCTCCGGCTGGCCCGAGTGGTGGAACTGGTGGCTCGAACTGCCGATCTGGCCCGATCCCGGCCCGGTGCATTCGTCCACCTATCTTGAGACCTACGGCACGAACGCGGCCGCAGTCGTCGGGGGGACACAGTGATGGCCTACTTCGAGTATCAGAACATCTTCACCCAGGTGCAGGTGCAGGGCGAGCCCGAGATGGGCATGGCGCTGGCCGACAACATCCAGGGCGGAGAGCGGACCCGCAAGGCGACGTTTTCGACCCTGATCGGCTGGTTCGGCAATGCGCAGCTCGGCCCGATCTACCTCGGCTGGGCGGGCCTCATCAGCCTGGCCACCGGCCTCGCCTGGTTCAACATCGTCGGCTTCAACATGCTGGCGCAGGTGGACTGGTCGATCCCGGAATTCGTGCGGCAGCTGTTCTGGCTGGCGCTCGAGCCTCCGGGCCCGGAGCATGGCCTCTCCATGCCGCCGCTGAATGACGGGGGCTGGTACATCATCGCGAGCTTCTTCCTGCTCGTCTCGGTGATGATGTGGTGGGTCCGCACCTACCTCCTGGCCGCGCAGCACAAGATGGGCAAGCACATCGCCTGGGCCTTCCTGGCCGCCATCTGGCTGTTCCTCGTCCTCGGCCTGTTCCGTCCCATCCTGATGGGATCCTGGAGCGAGGCGGTGCCCTACGGCATCTTCCCGCACCTCGACTGGACCACCGCCTTCTCGATCCGCTACGGGAACCTCTACTACAACCCGTTCCACGCGCTCTCGATCGTGTTCCTCTACGGCTCCGTCCTGCTCTTCGCGATGCACGGCGCCACCATCCTGGCCGTCTCCCGCTACGGCGGCGACCGGGAGCTGGAGCAGATCTACGACCGCGGCACGGCATCCGAGCGGGCTGGCCTGTTCTGGCGCTGGACCATGGGCTTCAACGCCACCATGGAAGGCATCCATCGCTGGGCCTGGTGGTTCGCGGTCCTGACCCCGATCACCGGCGGCATCGGCATCCTTCTTACCGGCACCGTCGTGGACAACTGGTTCATCTGGGCCATCGAACACAACTTCGCCCCCGAATACCTGGGCGCCTACGGCTACGAGGCTTACGGCACCTACGCGGACTTCGGCGGCATTGCGCCGGAAGGGAACTGAGCCATGCTGCCCAAGTGGTTTGACAACTGGAACCGGGACAACCCGACCAACATCTTCGGTCCCGCCATCGCGGTGGGGGTCGCCGGGTCGGCCATCTTCGTCGCCGCCATGATCGTGGCGTGGGGGCAACCCTTCGCCACGGCCAGCCAGCAGACCGGCCCGCGCGGCACCGGCATGCACGTGCAGGAGTTCGTGTCCGATCTGCAGGCGGGGGATCCGGATGTCGCCGGGTTCTTCACCTCCGAGCCGATCGTGCCGGCCGCGGGTGCCGCCGTCGTCGGGGAGGCCGAGGGGGTTCCGCCCTCGCTGGCCAACCTGACGCCGGAGAACTACGAGCGCCTCGTGGCCGCGATGCGCGCCTGGACCGGCATCCCCGACCTGCTCGAGCCGGGGAACGACAGCTACCAGACGCAGGTCGCCTGGTCGATGATCGAGATGACGCAGAACATCAACCAGAACTGGATCGGTCACGTCCAGGCCAACGCGGAGGTGGGGGTGACCTGTTACACCTGCCACCGCGGGCAGCCGGTGCCGAACAACGTCTGGTTCCGCGTCAGCCCCGTGAACTCGAACGTGGCGGGCTGGTCGGCCAACCAGAACCGGGTGACGATGGTGTCCAACTTCACCTCGCTGCCGTCGGATTACCTGGAGACCTACCTGCTGGCCGACGAGGACGGGAACTATGCGCCGATCAACGTGCATGACCTCGAAAGCCGCGTGCAGCAGCAGCCGGGCGACCCGCTGATCCAGCAGACCGAGCGCACCTATGCCTTCATGAACTACTTCGCGAACTCGCTGGGGGTGAACTGTGTGTTCTGTCACAACAGCCGCGCCTTCTACGACCCCGCGCAGGTGACCCCGCAATGGGCCACCGCCTCGCTCGGGATCGCGATGGTTCAGGAGACGCTGGAGCAGTACATCCTACCGCTGCAGGACGTGCTGCCCGCCGAGCGCCTCGGCCCGGTCTACGCCGACGTGCCCAAGCTCGCCTGCCGCACCTGCCACCAGGGCGAGCAGCAGCCGCTCAACGGCCTGAACGTGATCCGCAACTGGCCCGAGCTGGCCGTCCTCGACGGCGAGCCGGACTACTCGGCCTTCGAGTAGGGCCGGTGCGGGCCGCGGCCCATATCCGATCCGGCCCGGGGCGGCACCCGTCGCCCCCGGCCAAGACGGACCCTTGCGTCCCTTCGTGAGGTTTCCTGGTGCCGCGGGCAGGACAGACCCTGCTCGCGGCCTTTTTCGTCTCTGAACCGCCGGTTCGGGAGGACCAGCAAAATGACCGACAGACCCCACACCCCCGTCCTTGACCGTGTCACCTTCCCCGCGGACCTGCGCCGCCTGTCCGATGGCGAGCTCAGGCAATGCGCCGACGAGCTCCGCGCCGAGGTGATCTCGGCCGTGTCGGAAACCGGCGGGCACCTGGGATCCTCGCTCGGGGTCGTCGAGCTGACCGTCGCCATCCACGCCGTGTTCAACACCCCCTATGACAAGCTGGTCTGGGACGTCGGGCACCAGTGCTACCCGCACAAGATCGTCACCGGCCGCCGCGACCGCATCCGCACCTTGCGCCAGAAGGACGGGCTGTCGGGCTTCACCAAGCGCGCCGAGAGCGACTACGACCCCTTCGGCGCCGCCCATTCCTCCACCTCGATCTCCGCCGCGCTGGGCTTTGCCATGGCGCGCGAGATGGGGCAGGCGACGGGCGACGCGATCGCCGTGATCGGCGACGGCTCGATCAGCGCCGGCATGGCCTACGAGGCGCTGAACAACGCGGGCCATTTGGGCCGGCGGCTCTTCGTCATCCTGAACGACAACGACATGTCCATCGCCCCGCCCACCGGCGCGATGTCGAGCTACCTGGCGGGGCTGGCCAAGAACTCGCCGCTCGCCGCGCTCAAGGACATCGCGGACGGCGTCGCCGCCCACCTGCCCGAGCCGCTGCGCCAGGGCGCCGAACGGGCGCGCGAACTGGTCACCGGCGCGCCCAAGTCGGCCACGCTGTTCGAGCACCTCGGCTTCACCTACATCGGCCCGGTCGACGGGCATGACATGGGGCAGCTCCTGAACGTGCTGCGGTCGGCCAAGGCGCGCGCGACGGGCCCGGTGCTGATCCACGCCGTGACCGTGAAGGGCAAGGGCTACGCCCCCGCCGAGCGGTCCGACGACTGCTACCACGGCGTGAACAAGTTCGACGTGGCCACCGGGGTGCAGAAGAAATCCACCCCCAACGCGCCGGCCTACACCACCGTCTTCGGCCAGTGCCTGACACGCCACGCAGAGACGGATTCCGCCGTCGTCGGCATCACCGCCGCGATGCCCGGGGGCACCGGCCTGAACATCCTGCAGAAGGCGATGCCGGGCCGGGTGTTCGACGTCGGCATCGCGGAACAGCACGCCGTCACCTTCGCCGCCGGGATGGCCGCGGGGGGCATGAAGCCCTTCTGCGCGATCTATTCCAGCTTCCTCCAGCGCGGCTATGACCAGGTGGTCCATGACGTGGCGCTGCAGAACCTGCCCGTCCGGTTCATGATCGACCGCGCGGGGCTGGTCGGGGCCGACGGCCCGACCCATGCCGGCGCCTTCGACATCGGCTTCCTTGCCGCGCTGCCCAACATGACGGTGATGGCCTGCGCCGACGAGGCCGAGATGGTCCACATGATGGCCACGGCCGCCGCCCATGACAGCGGGCCAATCGCCCTGCGTTACCCGCGGGGCGAGGGCACCGGCGTGCCGATGCCCGAAAAGGGCGAGGTGCTGGAGATCGGCCGCGGCCGCGTGCTGCAGGAGGGCCGCGACGTGGCGATCCTTAGCTTCGGCGCGCATCTGCAGGAGGCGACCGAGGCCGCCCGCGCCCTCGAGGCCCGCGGCCTGAGCGTCACCATCGCCGACGCGCGGTTCGCCAAGCCGCTGGACACCGCGCTGGTGGACCGTCTCGTTGCCGGGCATTCCGCGCTGGTCACCGTGGAGCAGGGCGCGATGCTGGGCTTCGGCGCGATCGTGCTGCACCACCTCGCCGCCACCGGCCAGCTCGACCGGGGCGTAGCGATCCGCACGCTGTGCCTGCCGGACCGCTTCATCGACCAGGCAAGCCCCGCCGAGATGTACGCCGCGGCGGGCCTGACCGCGCAGGACATCGCGGCCGCCGCGCTGAACGCGCTGGGCGTGGCCACGCTGCAGGAGAAGGCCCGCGCCTGAGAGGGCGCGGGGCTCAAAATGAAAAGGGGGCGCCCGAGTAGGCGCCCCCTTTGTCTTGTCAGGACTGCTTTACGCGTCCTGAAAGATCACCCCCGCATGGTCGCGCAGGTAGATCTGCAGCCAGGGGGTGAAGCCCTTGGGGCTTTCCATCACGTCGCGGATCAGCGCGCCCAGCGGTTGCCAGATCGTATCCATCACCTCGTCGGGGTTCGGTCGCGGCTCCTGCCCCGGTGGCAACTCGCCCACAAAGATGTCCACAACCTCGTGCTCGATCAGCCCGCCCCCGACATCGGCGCGATATTCGACCGTGTCACGGAATTGCAGAGGGATATCAAACAGCCCCAGCTCCTGCCCCAGTCGCCGCGTGGCGCAGTCGAGCGCCGCCTCGCCCCAGTGCGGATGGGTGCAGCAGGTGTTGGCCCACAACCCAGGGGTGTGATACTTGCCCAGCGCTCGCCTCTGCAGCAGCACTTTGTCGCCCCGCATGAGAAAGACGGAAATCGCCTTGTGCCGGATGCCCTTCACATGGGCCTCCAGCTTTTCCACGGGGGTCAATGTGCCGTTCACCCAGGCCGGGATCATGTCGGTCATACGCGTGTGGCGGGCACGAGGCCCGTCAGGTGGGCGAGGTTCTTGATACCGATCTTGATATGCGCCAAGGGGCGCGCCTTGACCAGTTCCTTGTTCATGTAGGCCTCGAAGGTCAGGCGCTGCACGTCGACGTCGTGGCAGAGGCTGACGAACCGCTCCCGCCGCTCGTCGGACTTGTAGTAGGCGTCCTGCATCGCGCCGAGGATCTTGAACACGCTCTTGTGCTCGCGCATGAACAGCTTCCGCGCCAGCTTGAGGTCCTTGATCATCCCGGTCTGGAGCTTGGTCGCCGCCGCGATGGCCGCCACGCGGCCGCCGACCATGGCGTAGTAGATCCCCTCGCCCGAGGATGGTGCCACGACGCCGGCCGCGTCGCCGGCCAGCACCACGTCGCGCCCGTTGTCCCACTCGTCCAGCGGCTTGAGCGGGATCGGCGCACCCTCCTTGCGGATGGTCTTGCAGTCGGCGAGGCCGGACGCCTCGCGCAGGTCGGCGGTGGCCTTCTTCAGGTCCACCTCGCGCAGGAAGCTGCCCATGCCGATGGAGGCCGATTTGCCGTGCGGGAACACCCAGCCGTAGAAATCGGGGCTGATGCGGCCGTCATAGACCACGTCGCAGCGGTCGGGGTGGTAGTCGCCGCGGGGGCCGGGGGCCTCGACGATCTCGTGGTAGGCGATGACATAGGGGATCTTGTCGCCGCCCTTGATCTCGGTGCGGGCGACGTTGGACCGCGCGCCGTCGGCGCCGATCACCATGCGGGTGGTCAGGACGCGCTCTTCGCCGGTCTCCTTGTCGCGGTAGTGGACATGGGTGCCGGCCTTGTCGCGGGTGATGCCGGTGTAGGTGCCGGTGACGCGCTCGGCCCCCGCCTCGGCGGCGCGGACGCGCAGGAACTCGTCGAAATGCTCGCGGTCGACCATGCCGACGAAGCCGTTCTCGATGGGGATGTCGACCCGGCGGCCGGTGGGCGAGATCATGCGCGCGGTGGTGATCTTGGCCACCAGCTGGTCGTCGGGGATCTGGAAATCGCGGATCAGCCGCGGCGGGATCGCGCCGCCGCAGGGCTTGATCCGGCCCGCGCGGTCGATCAGCGCCACCTTGTGGCCCGAGCGGGCGAGATCATTGGCGGCGGTGGCGCCCGAGGGGCCCCCGCCCACGACGACGACATCGTATTTCATGGTCATTCTCCCGCGACTGCGGCGCGCGTCACCGGCGCCATGGAAACCTTGCCCTCCATCACCCGCAGGGCCATGACGGCCGAGGCGAGGTAGAGAAGCGCTTCAAAGGTGAAGACGGCGCCGAAGGCCGCCGGGTCGGTCATCACGGTCCGGGCGAGATCGGCCAGCGCCGCGCCCGCCAGCCCGCCGAAGCCCGCCGCGATGGCCTGCGCCGCGCCCCAGAGGCCCATCCGCGTGCCTTCGCGCGCGTCGCGCCCCTCGCCGGCCAGCGCCATCATCGACCCGATGGCCGCGACCGCGAACATGCCGTTGAAGAAGCCCATGGTGACCACGGCCGGCAGGAGCGGCGCGCCCGGGCCGACCTGGCCCAGCGCGCTGATGCCGATCAGCGCCGCGGCCGAGCCGAGGCAGCCGATGATGACCCAGGCCCGCAGGCTGAGGAGGCGGAGCGCCGTGCCGGCCACGCCGACCACCACCATCCCGAGGAACACGCCGCCGTTCTGCGCGCCCGACAACGTGGTGGACTGGCCGGGGGTGAAGCCGAAGACGAGGCCGGAGTAGGGCTCGAGGATCAGCTCCTGCATGAAATAGGCGGTCATGCTGAGGAACACGAACAGGGTGAAGAGCCGCGCCTTGGGCTCGGCCCAGACCTCGCGCAGACCGTCGAGGAAGGGCGCGCTGGCCTCCTCGGCGCGGGCGACGACGCTGCGCTCGATGCCGATGACGGCGAGGCAGGTAAGGGCGAAGGCGCCCAGCGTGACCACGGCGACCACGGCCATCAGCCGGTCGGGGGAATAGGGGTCGAGGAACTGGCCCGAGACGCCCGCCGTCATGGCGATGCCGAAGATCATCATCAGCCATGTGATCGTCGCCGCCGCGGGCCGGCGCCGTGGCGCCGTGGCGGTGGCCAGCAGCGCCAGCAGCGAGGTGCCCGAGGCGCCCACGCCCACGCCGATGGCGGCATAGGCCAGGATCGACACGATCAGACCCAGGCCCCGCTGCGTCTCCATCAGCACGACGCCATAGGCCGCCGACAGGCCGCCCAGCGCCAGGATAGCCATGCCGCCGATGATCCAGCGCGTGCGCTTGCCGCCGGTGTCGGACTTGTAGCCCCACTGCGGCCGGGTGATCTGGATGCCGTAGTGCAGCGCCACCAGCGCGCCGGGCAGGACGGCGGGCAGCACCAGCTCCACCACCATCAGGCGGTTTAGGGTCGAGGTGGTGAGAACGACGATGGCCCCGAGCGCCATCTGCACGAGGCCGAGGCGGACGATCTGGAGCCAGGACAGCGTCACGGCCAGGCCTCCAGCGTGCGGACGGCGAAGGCGGTGACCATCATGCCCGAGACATAGAGCGTGACGCCGACGCCGTTGTACCAGGGCGCGCGGCCCTTGGGATCGCGCAGCAGCACCTGCATCGCGTAGAGCTGCGCGATCAGCGACACCGCGATGGCGAGGCCGTGCCACGGGCGGTCCCACACACCGTAGAGCAGGACGAAGACGATCAGTTGCGGGATCGCCATGACCACGCAGGCGAGCTTCGCCGCACGTTCGGGGCCGAGCGTGACGGGCAGCGAGTTGACGCCCATCTGGCGGTCGCCCTCCAGCGCCTTGAAATCGTTGAGCGTCATGATGCCGTGCGCGCCGATGCCGTAGAGCAGCGCCACGATGATGACGGGCCAGGACGGCGCGCCCATCGACAGGACGGCGGCGCCGGTGAACCAGGGCAGGGATTCATAGGAGAGGCCCACGAGGCCCGGCCCCCACCAGCCCGACCGCTTCAGCCGGATCGGCTCCACCGAATAGGCCCAGGCGGCTGCGATGGCGACCAGCGTCGCGCCGAAGCCCCAGGGGCCGAGCGCGGTGCCGACCAGCGCGGCGAACCCGGACATGATGAGCGCGATCCAGAGGCCCCAGCGGCCGGGGATGCGCCCGGACGGGATCGGGCGGTGCGGCTCGTTGATCGCGTCGACGTGGCGGTCGCACCAGTCGTTGGCGGCCTGGCTCATCCCGCAGACGATGGGGCCGGCGAGGATGACGCCGAGGATCACCGCGACCCAGTGGCCGGCGGGCGACACGCCCGCGGACACCGCGCCGCAGAGATAGGCCCACATCGGCGGGAACCAGGTGATGGGCTTGAGCAACGTCAGCACGGCCCGGGGTTCGGGAAGGCTGCGTGGCGATGTCGGCGGGGTGAGGTCGGTCGTTACGCTCATGAGTGTCAACATAGCCTGACACTTCGCGAGTCGGCAAGTGTAAACACGCCTTTACGCAACGCAGAAAGGGCCCGCAGGCGGGCCCTTGCCGGGGGTCATCGACGTCGGATCAGTTCGCGCCGCTGCGGTCGTTCTTGTTCAGAAGCCCGTACTTGCGCAGCTTCACGTAGAGCGACTGCCGCGACAGGCCGAGCATCTCGGCGGCCGCGACGCGGTTGTTGTCGGTCAGTTCGACCGCGGTCTCGATGCACATCTTCTCGACCACGTCGGTGGTGGCCGCCACGATGTCCTTGAGCGGGGCCGAGCCCACCAGGTCCATCACGTTGCGCATCGCGTCGTCCGAGACCGGCGCGGGGCCGGGCAGGGCGGAGGTGGACGGCTCCCGCACCACCTCCATGCGCGAGGTGTCGCGGATCACGAAGGCGAAGCCCGAGCTGCCGCCGACGGTCAGGTGCGTCGCCGACAGCTCCACCGACAACTGCGAGCCGTAGGCGCCCTCGAGCCGGGTGGCATACATGCGCATCTTGCCCGAGCGCGCCGCGTTGTCGGTCAGCACCTTGAGGTCGACACTGCCCCGGGCGAGGAAATCGCCCAGCGACTTGCCCTTGACGTCGGCCAGCGTGCCGGCGTCGGTGAGGTTGAGGAAGGCGTCGTTGGCCGAGCGGATGGTGCCGTGCGCGTCGGTGAAGACGATGGCGTCCGGCCCCTCGCGGTAGAGATAGGCCAGCGTCGTCGACAGCTCGGCCGCGACCGTCTCGGCGCTCTTGGTGCTCTCGATCCGGCACAGGAGCGACTTGTCGCCCGCGGCGCGGAACACGATGGGGTGCAGCGTCACGTCCAGCTTGCCGCGCCGGGTCTTGACCAGCACCGGCCCGCTGGCCTCGTCGCCCGCGGCCAGCACCAGCCCCTCGATGAACTCGCCGCGGCGGCGCCCCTCGAATTCCTGGGTGAAGGCGCTGCCGGTCAGCGTGTCTGCCTCGGCGCCCAGGATCTGGGCGGCGGAGGAGTTCAGGTCGACGATGCGCCCCGAGGCGACATCGACCAGCACCAGCGCGTCGCGCGCGGCCTCCATGATGACCCGGTAGCGCGTCTCGTAATCGCGGTGGGTCTCGTAGTCCTTTTCCAGCGCCAGCTGCGCCTTGACCAGCCGGTGCTGCAGCTCGGCGATCGGGCGCAGGTCGCGGCCCAGCATCAGGATGATGTCGGGATTGTTGGTCTTGTGGATCGTGTAGCGGATCGGGAATTCCCAATTCGCGTTGTCGAAGTGGTTGACCTCGATCGCGTCGACGGCGCCCTTGCGGCCGCCGCGGTAGGCCTCGAGCTGGGCTTCCAGCTTGGACAGGCTGTCCTCGGCCATGAACTCGCGGATGTCGCGGTCCTTCCAGTGGTCGAGCCGGCCCAGCGTGGGGTTGAGCGGGTTGACGATGACGGATTTCACCGTCCCCTCGGTGTCGAGCACCAAGGCGAGGTCGGCCGCCGTCGTGACGATCTCGTTGAACTGCTCCGGCCCGATCGGCGGAGCTTGCGGCTGGTCCCAGAACTCTGATCCGCGCGTGTTCATCCGTTCCTGTCCTCACCGCCGGCGCTCACGTCGCCGGCCTGGTTGACCGTTACCTTAACCGGGGCCTCCCGCCCGGGCCTCAAGAGGCCGCATTTCCGCAGCGCCATGTCCGCGTCCGCCGCGGTGTGATCCGCCCCTGTCAGGCCGAGGACGTCGAGGCGCTTGTCCAGGATCGGTCCACCAAGGATGACAGGTGTAACTGTCGTGACAGTTTGACGGATTATGTCTACTAATTCTCTTGCCGATGCAAGCGTTCGTCGTCCCGACGCGGTGATCCCGATCATCACGTACCGGCGTTTCCGCAACATTTCAGCAACTTGCCGCGGGTGCCTGTCGACGGCGATGTGCACGGTGTAGCCGCGCCGGCGCAGCTGGTCGGCCAGCACGAAGGTGCCCAGCGTGTGATGCTCGGCGCGCGGAATGACGAGCAGGATCGCCTGCGCGTCCTCGCCCGCCCGGTTGCGGCTGTCGTCGTGCCAGCCGAAGGCGCGCACCGCCTCCTGCAGCCGCGCGGCGCCGATGGTGACATGGGCGAAGCTGATGTCGTCGGCAAACCAGCGCTCGCCCATCAGCCGGGCCACGGCGGGGATCACGTGGTCGATGATGTCGTCGGTCGAGACGCCGTCCTGGCGCAGCCGCTGCAGCATCTCGTGCCGCGGTTCCTCGTCGGACGAGATGAAGGCGTCGCACAGCTGGACCAGCCGGTGCGACAGGCCATCACTCCGGCCGGGGCCGTGCGCAGCCAGCACCGCGATGGCCCGCTGGGCCAGCCGCGTGACCTCTGCCGCCTCCATGGCCGGGTAGGCCGTGGGGCTCCTGTGGGTCTCGTCCTTCATCTGAAATCACCACTTGCGCCGCCGCCTAACGTCATTCTGTCGTCTCGCGTCGATCGGGCAGCAAAGGTTTGTCCGAGTGTCGCCCATTCCCGTCTTGCTGTCAAAGTAAATTGACAACCTTGCATTTACAAGGGGCGCGCCCCGCGATCGGGGCCCTTGAGTGCCCAATATTTTCAAAGAAATCCCGAGGATCCCCCCAGGCTTTGCGCGACAAACCCGACAGGTCGACTGGACGTTCAAGGTGTAAGTTTTAATTGACACTCTGGCGCTGCCAGCGCTAGTTTTTGTCCATCGCCCAAAGGAATCGACCGTCGCATGCCTAGTGATACCCTGACATCGGCGCCGTCACGCCAGCTTTACACAGCCGAGGAACGTGCCCGCCGCGACGGCACCGTCTGGACCACGGTCCAGGGTGTGCTCGCCCCGGTTCAATTCCTCGTGTTCCTGGTGTCGCTCGGCCTGGTGATCCGCTTCATGATCACCGGCGCCGGCTACGAGGCGGCCACGGTCTCGATCATCCTCAAGACCGCCGTGCTCCTGACGATCATGGTCACCGGCGCGATCTGGGAAAAGGTGGTGTTCGGCCAGTACCTCTTCGCCCACGCCTTCTTCTGGGAGGACGTGGTCAGCTTCCTCGTGATCGCCCTGCACCTCACCTATGTCTGGGCGCTGATCGCCGACTGGCCCCATGCCGACCAGATGTGGATCGCGCTGGCCGCCTACACCGCCTACGTCATCAACGCCGCGCAGTTCATCTGGAAGCTGCGGATGGCCCGCCTCGAAGGGGAGGGCCGCGCATGAACCGCCCCGTCAACCTGCCCGCCGCCACCTGCCGCGACACCCCCGTCCTCAAGGAACGCGGCCAGCGCGAGGTGTTCTGCGGCCTGACCGGCATCATCTGGCTGCACCGCAAGATGCAGGACGCCTTCTTCCTCGTGGTCGGCAGCCGCACCTGCGCGCATCTCCTGCAGTCGGCCGCCGGCGTCATGATCTTCGCCGAGCCCCGCTTCGGCACCGCCATCCTCGAGGAGGGTGACCTCGCCGGCCTCGCCGACGCGAACGACGAGCTCGACCGCGAGGTCGGCCGCCTCCTGTCGCGCCGGCCCGACATCAAGCAACTGTTCCTCGTGGGCTCCTGCCCGTCCGAGGTGATCAAGCTCGACCTCGCCCGCGCGGCCGAGCGGCTGACGCAGATGCACGCGCCCCACGTCCGCGTGCTCAACTATTCCGGCAGTGGCATCGAGACGACCTTCACGCAGGGCGAGGACGCGTGCCTCGCCTCGATGGTCCCGGTCCTCCCCGAGACCTCGGCGCGTGAACTCCTGCTCGTCGGTGCCCTGCCGGATGTCGTCGAGGACCAGGCCGTCGACCTGCTGACGAAAATGGGCATCGGCCCGATCCGCGTGCTGCCGGCCCATCGCAGTGCCGAGGCGCCCGGCGTCGGCGCCAACACGGTCTTCGCCTGCCTCCAGCCCTTCCTCGGTGACACCGCTGCCGCGCTGGAACGGCGCGGCGCGCGGATGATCCAGGCGCCCTTCCCCTTCGGCGAGGAGGGCACGACGCTGTGGCTGCGGGCCATCGCCGACGAATTCGGCGTCGACGACGCGACCTTCGAGGCCGTCACCGCCGCCCCCCGCGCCCGCGCGCGGACGGCCATCGCCAACGCTTCGGCGGCGCTGCGCGGCAAGACGATCTTCTTCATGCCCGACAGCCAGCTGGAAATCCCGCTCGCCCGCTTCCTCACCCGCGAATGCGGCATGGAGGCGATCGAGATCGGCCAGCCCTACATCCACAAGGGCCTCGTCGGCCCCGACCTCGACCTGATCCCGGCCGGCCCGGTGATCTCCGAGGGGCAGGATGTCGACAAGCAGCTCGACCGCGTGCGCGCCGCCCGCCCCGACCTCACGGTCTGCGGCCTCGGCCTCGCCAACCCGCTCGAGGCCGAGGGGCTGACGACGAAATGGGCCATCGAGCTCGTCTTCACCCCCGTCCATTTCTACGACCAGGCCGGTGACCTCGCGGGGCTGTTCAGCCGCCCCGTGCGCCGCCGCGACCTCCTGAAGCTGGAGGCCGCCGAATGAAACTGACCGTCTGGACCTACGAAGGCCCCCCGCATGTCGGCGCCATGCGCGTCGCCACCGCCATGAAGGGCCTGCACTACGTGCTGCACGCCCCCCAGGGCGACACCTACGCCGACCTTCTCTTCACCATGATCGAGCGGCGCAACCACCGCCCGCCGGTGACCTACACCACCTTCGAGGGCCGCGACCTCGGTGCCGACACCGCCGGCATCTTCAAGAAGACCTGCCAGGACGCCTATGACCGCTTCAAGCCGCAGGCCCTGATCGTCGGCGCCTCCTGCACGGCGGAACTGATCCAGGACGACCCCGGCGGGCTGGCCGAGACCATGGACATTCCCGTGCCCGTCGTCGCGCTGGAACTGCCCAGCTACCAGCGCAAGGAAAACTTCGGCACCGACGAGACCTTCTACCAGCTGGTCAAGGCGCTGGCCCGCCCGGTCGAGAAGACGCCGGAGGTGACGGCCAACCTGATCGGCCCCCTCGCGCTGGGTTTCCGGCACCGCGACGACATCGAGGAGGTCAAGGGCCTGCTCTACGAGATGGGCATCGGCATCAACGTCGTCGCCCCCTTCGACGCGACGCCGCACGACCTGACCCGCCTCGGGGCGGCGCATGTCAACGTGCTGATGTATCCCGAACACGCCGAAACCGCCGCCCGCCACATGGAGCGGACGCTCGGGATCCCCTACACCAAGACCGTCCCCATCGGCGTCGGCGCGACCCATGATTTCGTGGCCGAAGTGGCCCGGTTGTGCGGTGTAGAGCCGAAAACCGACCTGACCCGCCTGCGCCAGCCTTGGTGGTCGAAGTCGGTCGACAGCACCTACCTGACCGGCAAGCGCGTGTTCGTCTTCGGCGACGCGACCCACGTCAAGGCCGCCGCCCGCATCGCGCGGGACGAGATGGGCTTCGAGGTGATCGGGCTGGGCTGCTACAACCGCGAATTCGCCCGCGACATCCGGGCGCTCGGCAAGGAGTTCGGCCTCGAGCCGCTGATCACCGACGACTACCTCGAGGTCGAGAAGGCCATCGAGGATGCCGCGCCCGAGATGATCCTCGGCACCCAGATGGAGCGGCACATCGGCAAGCGCCTCGGCATCCCCTGCGCCGTGATCTCGGCGCCGGTGCATGTGCAGGACTTCCCCGCGCGCTACTCGCCCCAGATGGGCTGGGAAGGCGCGAACGTGATCTTCGACACCTGGATCCACCCGCTGGTGATGGGCCTCGAGGAGCACCTGCTGGCGATGTTCCGCGAGGATTTCGAGTTCCACGACGCCGCCGGCCCCAGCCACCACGGCGGCCACGCGCCCAAACCCGTGGCCGAGGCGACGACACCGGCCCCGGTGGAGGAGCCCGCGGTGGCGGAGACGCCCTCTGAGACCGGCTCCGACGTCATGGTGTGGCTGGCCGATGCCGAGCGCGAGCTGAAGAAGATCCCCTTCTTCGTCCGCGGCAAGGCCCGCCGCAACACCGAGAAATTCGCCGCCGAGCGCGGCGTGCGGGAAATCAGCGTCGACACCCTCTACGAAGCGAAGGCCCATTTTGCGCGGTGACGGAGACCATATCCCCGGCTACCGGGTCGTGATCGTCACGCTGGACAGCCACGCGGCCGGCCCGGCGGCGCGCGTCAGCGCCCGGCTGGCCAAGGAATTCCCCGGCCTCAACGTCTCGGTCCACGCCTCGGCGGAATGGGCGGAAAACCCCGCCGCGCTGGAAGAGGCGCGCATCGCCGTGCGCCACGGTGACATCATCGTCGCCAACCTCCTGTTCATTGAGGAGCACATCACCGCGATCCTGCCCGAGCTGAAGGCCCGCCGCGACGCCTGCGACGCGATGATCGGCGTGATCTCGGCCAAGGAAGTCGTGCAGCTGACCCGCATGGGTGAGCTGGACATGATGAAGCCGGCCTCGGGGCCGATGAAACTGCTCAAGAAGCTGCGCGGCTCCAAGGAACCCTCGGCCAATTCCGGCGAAAAGCAGATGAAGCTGCTGCGCCGGCTGCCCAAGATCCTCAAGTTCATCCCCGGCAAGGCGCAGGACCTGCGCGCGTGGTTCCTGACCATGCAATACTGGCTGGGCGGCTCGGACGACAACGTCGAGCAGATGATCCGCTTCCTCGTCGGCAGCTACGCCAGCGACCGCGCCTTCAAGGGCGCCAAGGCCGCCGCGCCCATCGACTACCCCGAGGTCGGCCTCTACCACCCCGACCTGCCCGGCCACCGCATCACCACCAACCCCGCCGACCTGCCGCAGCCCGCGAACCCGGTCGCCACCGTGGGCCTGTTGATGATGCGCAGCTACGTCCTCGCCTCCGACACCGCCCATTACGACGGCGTGATCCGCGAGATGCAGGAGGCGGGCCTTGCGGTGATCCCGGCCTTCGCCGGCGGGCTCGACGGGCGCCCGGCGATCGAGGCCTTCTTCAAGGGCGGCAAGATCGACGCCATGGTCTCGCTGACCGGCTTCAGCCTGATCGGCGGCCCGGCCTACAACGACTCGGCGGCGGCGGTGGAGATCCTGAAGGAGCTCGACCTGCCCTACATCGCGGCCCACGCCATCGAGTTCCAGACGCTCGGCCAGTGGTCGTCCTCGGGCGGCGGTCTCGGCCCGGTCGAGACCACCATGCTGGTCGCCCTGCCCGAGATCGACGGCGCGACCAACCCCACCGTCTTCGGCGGCCGCCACAGCGCCGACGGCTGCCAGGGCTGTTCCTACGCCTGCCGCAGTCGGTCGGACAGCAAGGCCATGGCGCCCTGCCCCGAGCGCATCACGAGCCTGGTCGAAAAGACCCGCCGCCTCGCGCTCCTGCGCCGCAAGAAGAACGCCGAGAAGAAGGTCGCCATCGTGCTCTTCGGCTTCCCGCCGAACGCGGGCGCCATCGGGACGGCCGCCTACCTGAGCGTCTTCGAGAGCCTGCACAACACGCTCCGCCGGATGAAGGCTGAGGGCTACGCCGTCGAGGTGCCCGCCACCGTCGACGACCTGCGCGCCGCGATCCTGCATGGCAACGCCAAGCAATACGGGCAGGAGGCCAATGTCGCCGCCCATGTCGACGCCGACACCATCGTGCGGACCACCCCGCCCCTGAAGGCGATCGAGGCCGTCTGGGGCCCCGCGCCGGGCAAGATCCAGTCGGACGGGCGCGGCGTCTTCGTGCTGGGCCAGCAGTTCGGGCAGGTGTTCGTGGGCGTCCAGCCGACCTTCGGCTACGAGGGCGACCCGATGCGCCTTCTCTTTGAAAAGGGCTTCGCGCCGACCCACGCCTTCACCACCTTCTACCTGTGGCTGCGCAACACCTTCGGCGCCGACGTGCTCCTGCACTTCGGGATGCACGGCGCGCTGGAATTCATGCCGGGCAAGCAGGCCGGCCTCGGCGCGCGCGACTGGCCCGACCGGCTGATCGGCGAGTTGCCGAACGTCTACCTCTACGCGTCCAACAACCCGTCCGAGGCGTCGCTGGCCAAGCGCCGCTCGAACGCCGTCACCATCACCCACCTGACCCCGCCGCTGGCCTCCGCCGGTCTCTACAAGGGCCTGTCCGAGCTGAAGGACAGCCTGACCCGCTGGCGCGCGCTGCCCCCCGACGCCCATGAGCGCGAGGAGCTGGCCCAGCTGATCGCCACGCAGGCCGAGGCGGTGGACCTGTCCGAGCGCAACCCCGACAAGCTGTGGCTGACGCTGCTGGAGACCGAGGACGCGCTGATCCCCGACGGGCTCCATATCGTCGGCCGACCCATGGCCGAGGCGGAGCTGCAGGAACACCTGCGGGTGATGGCGGAAACAGACCCTGAAACGCGGAAACGGGTCGAAACCCTGCTGCGCCGCAACGGCGAACTGGATGGCCTGATGCGCGCGCTGGCCGCCCGCTACATCGAGCCGGTGCCGGGCGGCGACCTGATCCGCAGCCCCGAGGTTCTGCCCACGGGCCGCAACATCCATGCCTTCGACCCATTCAGGATGCCCACCGCCTTCGCCCTGCAGGACGGTGCGAAGCAGGCGCAGCGCCTGATCGACGCGGCCGAGGAGTTTCCGCGCTCCGTCGCGCTGGTGCTGTGGGGGTCGGACAACATCAAGTCGGATGGCGGGCCGATCAGCCAGGCGCTGGCCCTGATGGGCGCCCGTCCCCGCTTCGACGGGTATGGCCGCCTCTGCGGCGCCGACCTGATCCCGCTGGCGGAACTCGGCCGCCCGCGCATCGACGTGGTGATGACGCTGTCGGGCATCTTCCGCGACCTGCTGCCCCTGCAGACCCGGATGCTGGCCGAGGCGGCCTACAAGGCCGCCACCGCCGACGAGCCGGTCGAGATGAACTTCGTCCGCGCCCACGCGCTGGACTACGCCGCGAAGATGGGCGTCGACATGGAAGAGGCAGCGCTGCGCGTCTTCTCCAATGCCGAGGGCGCCTATGGCTCCAACGTCAACGCGCTGGTCGACTCAGGGGCCTGGGGCGAGGAGGATGAGCTGGCCGACGCCTACGAGGCGCGCAAATCCTTCGCCTACGGCCGCGACGGCAAGGCCAAGAAGAACGCAGGGCTGTTGCAGGCCGCGCTCAAGGACGTCGACCTCGCCTACCAGAACCTCGAATCCGTGGAACTCGGCGTCACCACGGTCGACCACTACTTCGACACGCTCGGCGGCATCTCGCGCGCGGTGAAACGGGCCAAGGGCGGCAAGGAAGCCCCCGTCTTCATCGGGGACCAGACCCGCGGCGAGGGCAAGGTGCGGACGCTCAAGGAGCAGGTCGCGCTGGAAACCCGCTCGCGCAGCCTGAACCCCAAGTGGTTCGAGGGCCTGCTGAAACACGGCCACGAGGGCGTGCGCCAGATCGAGGCGCAGGTGACCAACACGCTGGGCTGGTCGGCCACCACCGGCCAGGTCGACCCCTGGGTCTACCAGCGCCTGAGCGAGACCTTCGTGCTCGACGAAGACATGCGCCGCCGGATGGCCGCGCTGAACCCGCAGGCCTCGGCCCGCATGGCGAACCGCCTGCTCGAGGCGTTCGAACGGAACTACTGGCAACCCGATGAGGCCACATTGGCCGCGCTTCAGGCTGGCGCGGACGAGCTCGAGGACACCCTCGAGGGTCTCACCCCGGGCATGGCCGCCGAATAGGAAGGACGACACCGATGCTGGACGAACGATCCCCCCCCGCCGCCCGCGCCGCCGCCCGCGAGGCCGAGGGCCTGGCCAAACGGGGCCTCGGCGCGCCGCCCGTCCTGAAGAAGGGCGAGGATGGCGAAGGCTCGGTGCAGGTGCACCAGGACGACACGATGAAGATCGAGGGCGCCAAGGTGTTCTCGGTCTACGGCAAGGGCGGCATCGGCAAGTCGACCACCAGCTCCAACCTGTCCGCCGCCTTTTCCCGGCTGGGCAAGAAGGTGCTGCAGATCGGCTGCGACCCCAAGCATGACAGCACCTTCACCCTGACCGGCCACCTGCAGCCCACCGTCATCGACATCCTCAAGGAGGTCGATTTCCACGCCGAGGAACTGCGCCCCGAGGACTTCGTGACCGTGGGCTACAACGGCGTCATGTGCATCGAGGCCGGCGGCCCGCCCGCGGGCACCGGCTGCGGCGGCTATGTCGTGGGCCAGACGGTCAAGCTCCTGAAGCAGCACCACCTGCTGGAGGACACCGACGTCGTGATCTTCGACGTGTTGGGCGACGTGGTCTGCGGCGGCTTCGCGGCGCCGCTCCAGCACGCCGACCGCGCGGTGATCGTGACGGCCAACGACTTCGACAGCATCTACGCGATGAACCGCATTATCGCCGCGGTGCAGGCGAAGTCGAAGAACTACAGCGTGCGGCTGGCCGGCTGCGTCGCCAACCGGTCGAAGGAAACCAACGAGGTCGACCGCTACTGCGACACCGTGGGGTTCAAGCGCATCGCGCACATGCCGGACGTCGATGCGATCCGCCGTTCGCGGCTGAAGAAGAAGACGCTGTTCGAGATGCCCGACGACGAGGACATCGTGCAGTGCCGCGCCGAATACATCCGCCTCGCGGAACTCCTGTGGCGGGGCACCGACCCGCTGGCGCCTGCGCCGCTGGAAGACCGCCACATCTTTGAACTGCTGGGGTTCGATTGATGGTTGCGACGCCCACATACGGCGCCACGCGCGACCGCGTCGAGGAATACTTCGACCGCACCGCCACCAAGACGTGGGAGCGGCTGACCTCCGATGCGCCCGTGTCCGGCATCCGCCAGACCGTGCGTGAAGGGCGGGACAGGATGAGGGCGATCATGCTGTCCCGCCTGCCTTCGGATCTGACCGGCCAGCGCGTGCTCGACGCCGGCTGCGGTACCGGGGCAATGACCGAGGAACTGGCCCGTCGGGGCGCCGAGGTGGTCGCCATCGACATCTCGCCCGCCCTGGTCGAGATCGCGGCCAAGCGCCTGCCCGAGACGCTGGCGCCGCAGGTGACCTTCACCTCGGGCGACATGCTGTCGGACGGCCTCGGCGCCTTCGACCACGTCATGGCGATGGATTCGATGATCTACTACGAGGCGCCCGACCTCGGCCGCGCGCTGGCGCACCTGTGCCCGCGCGTGCGCGACAGCATCGTGTTCACCGTCGCGCCGCGGACCGCCTTCCTGATGGCCTTCTGGACCCTCGGCAAGCTGTTCCCGCGTTCGGACCGGTCGCCCACCATGATCCCGCATTCGCCGGCCCGCCTCGCGCGCGAAACCGCGGCGCAGGGCGCGGCGGGCGCCATCACCGAGGTCGCGCGCGTCAGCCGTGGCTTCTACATCTCCACCTGCCTCGAGTACCGGGCATGAAGAACCTGCTGAAGCGCATCTCGATCGCCTACCTCCCCTTCGCGGATGCCGCGTCGGAGGATTTCCCGCTGCGCGACCTGCTGCGCCTGTCGCTGTTCCAGGTGTCGGTCGGCATGGCGGCGGTGCTGCTGCTGGGCACGCTGAACCGCGTGATGATCGTGGAACTGCAGGTGCCGGCCTTCCTCGTCGCGATGATGGTGGCGCTGCCGGTGCTGATCGCGCCGTTCCGCGCGCTGCTCGGCTTCAAGTCCGACACTTACAAGTCCGCCATCGGGTGGAAGCGCGTGCCCTACCTGTGGTTCGGCACGCTGTGGCAGTTCGGCGGCCTCGCCATCATGCCCGCCGCGCTCCTGGTGCTGGGCGGCGAGGTCACGCAGGTCCGCTACCCCATTCCCTATGCCGGCGAGATCCTGGCCGGCCTTGCCTTCCTGATGACCGGCCTCGGGATGCACATGACCCAGACGGCCGGCCTGGCCCTCGCCGCCGACCGCGCCACCGACGAGACCCGGCCGCGGGTCGTGGCGCTGCTTTACGTCATGTTCCTGATCGGCATGGGCGGGTCGGCCATCGTGATCGGCTACCTCCTGCGCCAGTTCACCCCGATCGAGTTGATCCAGGTGATCCAGGGCACCGCCGTCGTCACCGTCGTGCTGAACGTCATCGCCCTGTGGAAGCAGGAGCGCGTCCGCCCGATGACCCGCGCCGAGCGCGAGGAGGAGGGGCCGAGCTTCCGCGCCGCCTGGGCCGACTACGCGTCGGGCGGCACCGCCGGCCGGCTGCTGGCGGTCGTGTTCCTCGGCACCATGGCCTTCAACATGCAGGACGTGCTGCTGGAGCCCTACGGCGGCGAGATCCTCGGCCTGTCGGTGTCCTCGACCACGCTGCTGACGGCCAGCTGGGCCACCGGCGCGCTGGTCGGCTTCGCGCTGGCCGCGCGCTGGCTGGCCGCGGGCATCAACCCCTACCGCATGGGCGCGCGCGGCATCCTCGCCGGGGTCGCGGCCTTCTCGGCGGTGATCTTCTCGAACCCGATGGGCTCGGCGCCGCTGTTCTTCACGGGCGCGCTGTTCATCGGCTTCGGCGGCGGGCTGTTCGCGGTCTCGACCCTGACGGCCGCCATGACCATGCCCGCGGGCAAGGCCGGCCGCGGCCTCGCGCTGGGCGCCTGGGGCGCGGCGCAGGCGACGGCCGCGGGGCTGTCCACCGCCATCGGCGGCGGCCTGCGTGACCTCGTGAACGCCGCCGCGACGCAGGGGCACCTCGGTGTCGCGCTCGACAATCCGGCCACCGGCTACTCGGTGGTCTACCACGTCGAGATCCTGCTGCTTTTCGTGACGCTGGTGGCCCTCGGGCCGCTGGTGCGTACCGCAACCACCGACAGGGATGGGGGGGCCGGGAAGTTCGGGCTCGCCGACCTGCCCACCTGAAACCGCCGAACCCGAGAGGACAATCCCATGGAAAACGTATTCTTCGGCAACTTCGACCTCTCCAGCCTGTCGATCTGGCTGTTCTGGATCTTCTTCGCCCTGCTGATCTACTACCTGCAGACCGAGAACATGCGCGAAGGCTACCCGCTGGAAAACGAGGACGGCACCGCCGCCCCAAACCAGGGCCCCTTTCCGGTTCCGAACCCCAAGACCTTCCGCCTGATGCACGGCCGCGGCGAGGTCACCGTGCCCTCGCCCGAGAATGAGGCCGCGCACCGCCGCGCCGACCTGGCGCTGACGCGCACCAACGCCGCCAACGGCTACCCCTTCGACCCCTCGGGCGATCCGCTGGCCGACGGTGTCGGCCCCGGCGCCTGGGTGCCGCGCCGCGACGTGCCGGAACTGGACGGCCACGGCCATGCCAAGATCGTCCCGATGGGCCAGACCGAGACCTTCCGCGTCTCGGCCGGGCGCGACCCGCGCGGGATGCCCGTGGTCGCCGGCGACAACGCCGTGGTGGGCACGATCAGCGACATGTGGGTGGACGCCCCCGAGCAGCTGGTCCGCTACCTCGAGATCGAGCTTGATGCGGATCATGGCGGCGGCACGCGCCTGGTGCCAATCCACTTCTGCCGGATCTGGGGCGGGAAGGTGAAGATCAACGCCATCTACGGCAAGCACTTCGCCGGCGTCCCCGTCACCAAGGCGCCGACCCAGGTCACGCTCCTCGAGGAGGAGAAGATCTCTGCCTACTACGGCGGCGGCATTCTCTACGCGTCGCAGGACCGGATCGACCCGCTCCTGTAACCCCAGACGACCGGCGCGCGGCCAGACCCCGCGCGCCGGACCAAGACCCGGAAGGAGAAACGACCGATGCCCAAAGACCATCACGACGATTTCGCCACCGAGCCGGTGCGCGGCCTGCCCGAGGCCCTGCCCACGGGCGAGGAGATCCTCTGGCAGGGCCAGCCCGCCTGGTGGCAGCTTGCCCGCGAGAGCCTCAGCTTCTGGTGGGTGGCGGGCTACTTCGCCTTCCTCTTCGCCTGGCGCACCGTCGCCGGCGCCGCGACCCAGAGCTGGGTCGAGAGCGCCACCGCCGCCTCGTTCTTCCTGGTGCTGGGGGCCATCGTGCTGGCGCTGCTGGCGCTGGTGTCCTTCGTGCAGGCCAAGGCGACCGTCTACACCATCACCAACAAGCGCGTGGCGATGCGCATCGGCGCGGCGCTGACCATGACGCTGAACCTGCCGTTCCGCAAACTCGCCAACGCCGAGCTGGGCCTGCGCAGGAACGGCACCGGCACCATCGCGCTGGAGCTGATGGAGGATGACGGCGCGCGGCTGTCCTACGTGCTGACCTGGCCTCATGTGCGGCCGTGGAAGATGAAGCACACCCAGCCCGCGCTGCGCTGCATCCCCGAGGCCGAGAAGGTCGCCCGCATCCTCGCCGAGGCCGCGGAGACCGCCGTCTCGGTGCCCGTCATCGAAACCGTCCCGGCCGCCCGGCCGGTCGCCGCGGAGTAACCGACCATGGCCTACACCCGCAGCTACACCAAGGCGGAGCAGAAGCTGGTCGAGCGCGACAAGGAGATGGTGCCCGCCATCCTCGTCCGCGCGATGTTCGTGCTCTGCGTCTGCGTTCTCATCATCGTGGCCTACGCCCGCCTGACCGACCGACCGCTGGAGGCGATGCCGCCCTCCGAGGCCGAGGTCCCGGCGGTGCAGGAACGGCTGATCCGCATCTTCGGAGAGATGGACGGATCGGCGCGGGTGCTCGACGTCGACGGCAACGTCATCGCCGACCTCGGCCCCACAGAAGGCGGCTTTGTCGCCGGCATCTACCGCGTGCTGGAGCGGGAGAGGGGGGCCGTCGGCCTCCATGCGTCGGAACCCATCCGGTTGGTGCGCTTTTCAGACGGGCGCATCGGGCTCCGCGACGACCTGACCGACTTCCGGGCCGAGCTCTTCGGCTTCGGGGCGGACAACGAGCGGGTGTTCGCCCGCCTGCTGGAGGAATGACCCATGGGATGGCTCACCAAAGAGTTCGAAACCGCGCCCTGCGAAGTGGAGGTCAGCCACTGCTTCGACAGCCTGCATGCGCACGTGAAGTTCCTGAACGGCGCCGTCATCAACCCCGGTGACGAGGTCCAGGTACAGGGCCCGCCGGTGATGGCGCCCTATGGCGAGGTCGTGCGCGAGGAGCGCATCGCCCGCATCACCCGCGCGTCCCGGCTGGAACAGCTCTGGACCCGGATGACCGGCGATTTCGAGTTCATGGAACTCTGCGAATTTTCCTTCAGCGAGGAGGTCTCGGTATGAAAGACGTCCATGACGCCCCCGTCGTCCACTCCGCAGACGCGACCAATGTCGAAGACGCGCTGGAGGCCGGCAACTACCGCCAGGCGGTGATCGACAGCGAAAGCGCGACGGCCGTGGCCATGCGCAACACGCTGCTCACGCCGCGCTTCTACACCACCGATTTCGACAAGCTCGACGCGATCGACGTGAGCCCGGTGCGCAAGGACTGGGACAAGCTGATCGCGCAGATGAAGAGCGACCCGAACCGGGGCCATTTCAAGAAGAACGAGGACTGGGACCACATCGACTGGGACGGCATGGAGCCCAAGCTCAAGGCCGAGTTCATCGATTTCCTGATCTCGTCCTGCACGGCCGAGTTCTCGGGCTGCGTGCTCTACAAGGAGATGAAGCGCCGCGGCAACAACGAGGACATCACCACGCTGTTCCAGCTGATGGCCCGCGACGAGGCCCGGCACGCCGGCTTCATCAACGATGCGCTGCGCGAGGCGGGGATCGCGGTGAACCTCGGGTTCCTGACCCAGGCCAAGAAGTACACCTACTTCCAGCCCAAGTTCATCTACTACGCGACCTACCTCAGCGAGAAGATCGGCTACGCCCGCTACATCACCATCTTCCGCCACCTCGAGGCGCACCCCGAGCACCGGTTCCACCCGATCTTCAAGTGGTTCAAGGAGTGGTGCAACGACGAGTTCAGCCATGGCGAGGCCTTCGCCCTTCTGATGAAGACCGACCCGAAACTGACCAGCGGCATCAACCGCTACTGGATCAAGTTCTTCCTCACCGCGGTCTACGCCACGATGTACGTGCGCGACCACCAGCGCCCGGCCTTCCACGAGGCGCTGGGCGTCGACACCGACTGGTACGGGCAGGAGGTGTTCCGCAAGACCAGCGAGATCTCCAAGCAGGTGTTCCCGCTGACGCTGGACATCGACCACCCGCGCTGGATGCCGGGCCTCAAGGCCCTGCAGCGGGCCAATGCCGATCTCGCCGAAGCGGTGGAGAAGAAGCAGTTTTTCCGCGGCCTCGGGGCCCGCGTGCGGGCGGCGGCGGCCTTCATCGGCCTGTTCACCATCCCGGCGGTGCCGAATGACCCGCCCGTCTCAACCCGGCTGGAGCCCGCCTACTGATGACCCTCGCCTCGCCCTGGATCGCGGCGCTGGTCGCCCTGTTCCTCTGGTGGTTCTCCACCGGGGCGATCCTGCTCGCCGTGCGGCGGGCGGACAAGGAAGGGGCCAAGGCCCGGCTCTGGGCCGTGCTGTGGAACCTCCCCTTCCTCGTCCTGGGCGGGGTGGGCTTCATCGACACCCTCGGGAACGACAGCGTGGCGGGCGTCTACATCGCCTTCCTCTCGGCGCTGGCGCTCTGGGGGTGGATCGAGCTGGCGTTCCTGACCGGTGTCATCACCGGGCCGGTGCGCCAGCCGCTCAAGGCCGGCGTGCCGGAATGGGAACGCTTCATCCGCGCCTGGGGCACGATCGCCTATCACGAGATGCTGCTGGCCTTCACGCTGATCGCGCTGGTGCTGGCCAGCTACGAACAGCCGAACCAGTTCGGCATGTGGACCTTTGCCGTCCTCTTCGCGGCGCGCATCAGCGCGAAGCTCAACCTCTACCTCGGGGTCCGCAAGATCAACGTGGAGTTCATCCCCGAACACCTGAACCACCTGCCGAGCCATTTCCGCACCGCGCGGATGAACTGGCTCTTCCCGATCTCGATCACCGGCCTCAGCTTTACCGTCGCCTGCTGGCTGGAGCGGATCTGGGGCGCCGACAGCCAAGCCGACATCGTTGGCTTTGCCCTCCTGAGCGCGCTGACCGCGCTCGCCCTGCTGGAACACTGGTTCATGGTGCTCCCGCTCCCCGACGAGAAACTATGGCGCTGGATGCTGCCTGCACGTCCCGCGCCCAACCAAGCCATACTGCCAAGCGAGGAAGCCCGATGAACTTCGACAAGCTGTTTCAAGCCCAGCTCGACACCCTGAAGCAGGAGGGAAACTATCGCATCTTCGCGGAACTCGAGCGCAAGTGCGGCGAGTTTCCCCGCGTCACCAACCATTCCAAGGGCCAGCGCGAGGTCACCGTTTGGTGCTCGAACGACTACCTCGGCATGGGCCAGCACCCCAAGGTGATCGAGGCCATGGTCAGCACGGTGCAGGACTGCGGCACCGGCGCCGGCGGCACGCGCAACATCTCGGGCAACGCCTGGCACCACAAGCAGCTCGAGGCCGAGCTGGCCGACCTGCACCACAAGGAGGCCGCGCTCCTGTTCACGTCGGGCTACGTGTCGAACTGGGCCGCGCTGTCGACGCTGGGCAGCCGCCTGCCGAACGCGGTGATCCTGTCGGACGCGCTCAACCACGCCTCGATGATCGAGGGCATCCGCCACGCCCGGTGCCAGAAGGTGATCTGGAAGCACAACGACCCCGAGGACCTGGACCGCAAGCTGGCGGCGCTGCCCGCCAACGCGACCAAGATCGTGGCCTTTGAATCGGTCTACTCGATGGACGGCGACATCGCGCCCATCAAGGAAATCCTCGACGTCTGCGACAAGCACGGCGCCATGTCCTACATCGACGAGGTCCACGCGGTCGGCATGTACGGGCCCCGCGGCGGCGGCGTCGCCGAGCGCGAGGGGCTGATGGACCGCATCACCCTGATCGAGGGGACGCTGGGCAAGGCCTTCGGCGTCGTCGGCGGCTACATCACCGGGTCGCACGCGCTGGTCGACTTCATCCGCAGCTTCGCCAGCGGCTTCATCTTCACCACCGCCCTGCCGCCCGCCGTGGCCGCGGCCGCCACCGCCTCGATCCGCCACCTCAAGGAAAGCTCCTACGAGCGGGACATGCAGAAACGGCAGGTCGCCCGCCTGCGCGCGCGCCTCGACGCCGAGGGCATCCCGCACGAGCGGAACCCGTCCCACATCATCCCGGTGATGGTGAAGGACCCGGTCAAATGCCGGATGCTGTCGGACATCCTGATGGAGCAGTTCGGCATCTACGTGCAGCCGATCAACTACCCCACCGTGCCCAAGGGCACCGAGCGACTCCGCTTCACGCCCGGCCCGCTGCACACGGACGAGGACATCGAATACCTCGTGCTGGCGCTCAAGACTCTCTGGAAACAGTGCGCGATCGCCCACGCGGTCGCGTAAATGTGGCAAAAAACCACTGGACCCTGCGGTGAACGACATAGTTTAACCCGCACGGGACCATTCTGAAGGGAGACTACCTGATGAGTCGCAAAATCGTGCTTGCTGCGGCGGCAACGCTCCTCTCCGCGCCCATGGCCATGGCTGACGCCCATGCCGCCTCGGGCGACGCCGCCGCCGGCGAGCGCCTGTTCAACCAGTGCGTGGCCTGCCACGTCGTCCAGAACGAAGCCGGCGACACGCTGGCCGGCCGCAACGCGCGCACCGGCCCGAACCTGTACGGCGTCGCGGGCGAAGTGTTCGGCACCGGCGATGATTTCCGCTGGTCGCCCGGCATGCAGGCGCTGAACGCAGCCGGCATCATGATCACCGAGGAAACCTTCACGGCCTACGTGCTCGATCCGACCGGCTACATCCGCGAGGCCACCGGCGACAACTCGCTCCGCGGCGCGATGAGCTTCCGTGTGCGCTCCGAGGAGGACGCCGTGAACCTCTACGCCTACCTCGCGTCGCTGGCCGCCGAATAAGCCACGCCGACCAAACCTCGATCGAAGGGCGCCCCCGTGCCGGGGCGCCCTTCGTCATTCCGCGGCAGCCCCTGCCGTGAACTGGGCGATCTGCTCGGCGACCTCGGCGGGGGCCTCCTCGTGGGCGAGGTGGCCCACCCCGGCAAGCACGACAAGCCGCGCATCCGGCATCGCCGCCACGGCGCGTTCGGCCACGCGCACGGCGACCGCGCCGTCCTTTTCGCCGTGCAGGAACAGGGTCGGCGTGCCGATCCCCGGCAGGGCCCGGTTCAGGTCCTCCAGCGACCATTGCGCCATCATGGCGAGCGTGCCGTCCACATGGGCCCGGCGCTGGATCAGCCGCGCGTAGGGGGCCAGCGCCGCCTCGTCCAGCTCGGTGCCGGCCGAGGCGAGGATCGACCGCACCTGGCTCAGCGACCGGCTGCCCTGCGAGATCAGGAGCCCGGTGAAGGGGTTGAGCGCCAGCACCTTGGCCATGATCGGAAACAGGACGCCGGCCGCACCCCGGAAATCCTCCAGCGCGCCGTTCACCACGACGATGCGCCGGGGCGTGATCAGACCCTGACGCGCCAGTTCGAGACCGACAGCGCCGCCCGCCGAATGGCCGATGACGACCTCGGGCGCCCACCCCTCCTGCGCGCAGAGCGTGGCGATGTCGCGGGCCACGTCCGCCAGCCGCGCCCGCCCGCGCGGGCTGCGCGTCCAGCCGTGGCCGGGCAGGTCCAGCGCGATGACGCGGTGCCGGCGCGTCAGGTCGGGCACCAGCCGCGCCCAGCTGTGCGACGACGCCCCGGCCCCGTGCAGCAGGAGGACATCGGGCCCCGCGCCCGTGACCTGCACATGCCAGCGGTGCGGGCGGGCGGCCACGATCCGGCTGGCCGCGCGGTGCGGCCAGTCCTCGGGCGGCAGATCCGGGGTCATGCCGGGGTCAGCGACGCATCGACCGCCGCCGACAGGGCGCGTGCATCGGCGCGCGGGAGCGGCAGGTAGGGCGCCCCCATCTCGCGGGCGAGCGCGTCGAGGCCCCGCGTGGGCCGGAGCCCGGTGTCGATCACCAGCCCGGGCAGCCCGCGGGCCCGGATCGCGCGGGCCATCGCGGTGGCATCCGCGCCGGCCTGCGCCCGGTCGGCGATTCCGCCGAGATCGACATTGGCCCGTCCGTCCGTCAGCAGCGCGACCGAAGGCGTCATGCCCTTGCCCAGCGCCAGCTGCGCCAGCTCCAGCGCCGCCTTCAGCCCCGCCGCCAGCGGCGTGCCGCCCCCGCCGGGCAGGAGCGCCAGCCGCCGCTTGGTCTGCACCAGCGACCGCGTGGGCGGCAGCAGCACCTCGGATCCGTCGCCGCGGAAGGCGATCAGGGCGACGTGGTCGCGCCGGGCATAGGCCTCGCCCAGCAACAGCTCGATGGCGCCCTTGGCCTCGCCCATGCGGGCCATGGCGCTGGAGCCCGAGGCATCCACCACGAAGATGATCGCGCGGTCCGAGGTTTCCTCGAACTGGCGCAGGCGGATGTCGGACATGCGGATGTGCAGCCGATCGGGCTGCTCGGTCAGCGCGCGGCGCATCGGCTGCCACGGCGCGGCGGCCCGCAGCGTGGCGACAAGGTCCACCCGCGCCTCGCCGCCGGGCCGGCCGGGGCGCGAGGGCAGGGGGCGGCCGCGTCGGTTGCCCTTCTTCGCGGCGCCGGTGCCGTTGGCGCCGGGGGCGTGCCGCGCGGCGCGGCCGGCCTGCAGGCGCGCCAGCAGGTCGGGGGGGAGCATGGCGCGGGCGGCCTCCAGCAGCATCTCGACGGGGGGCAGGTCGATCTCGTCCTGCGGCTCGCTGTCCTGCGGCTGGTCGTCCTGCTGCGGCGGTTCGGGCGGCTCGGGTTCCGGCTCGGGGGCGTTGTCCTGCGTGTCGGGGATCTGGGTGGCGCGGGGGGCGAGGACCAGCTCGATGGCAACCACGAGGTCGGGGCCGTCCACCTCGGTCTCGCCGGACAGGGCGGCCGAGGCGCGGGCGACGGCCAGCGCCTGAAGGGGGGCGCGCAGCGAGCGGATGCCGAGGCGGGCAGCGACCTCGGCCAGCTCCGCGATGGCGGTCTCGGGGAGGGTGACGCGGGGCAGGAGCGCGCGGGCCTCGGCCAAGGCGGCGGGGTCGAGCGACAGGTCGGGGGCGTCGGACAGGCTCTGATCCGCCAGATCGAGATGGATCGCGAGGCGGTCGGCGAGGGCGGAGGGGAGCGTCTCCTCGGGCTCGGCGCCCTCGTCGAGCGCGATGAGCGACAGGCCGGTCCGCCCGTCCAGCGCGGCGGCCAGCCGCGCGGCGAGGCCGGGTTTCACCCGCTCGGCCATCGGCATGACCAGCACGCCCGGGTCGCCCAGCACGCCGCGGGTGCGCACCACGCGCCCCTCGGCCAGCGTGGCGCCCAGGTCGACGCCGCCGAACAGCGCGTCGTCGCCGATGCCGGGGTGCAGGCGGCGCAGTGTCAGACCCTGCAAGGCGGTTTCGAGACCTTTATGAACCCGGTCCCGCACCGGCCCGACGCGGGCGCGGAGCCAGATGCCGCCCAGCGCGGCGGGGTCGAGCGCGAAGCAGGCCAGCGCCAGGTTGACCCGTTGCCAGCGCTCCTCGCCGGCGCTCACGCCAGCACCTCCTCCACCACGCGCAGCACGCGGGTGGTGGACCCCGCCTCGTCCAGCGGATCGCGGCGGAGGCGGTGGCGCAGCGCCGAGGGCGCCACGCGGCGCAGCTGGTCGCGGGTGACCGTGTCGGCGCCATCGAAGGCCGCCAGCGCCCGTGCGGCGCGGAGCAGCGTCAGTTCCCCCCGCAGGCCGTCCGACCCGAGCGCCACGCAGAGCGCCGCGCAATCGCGCAGCACCTCGTCGCCGGCCGCGACGCCGGGAAGGGCGGCACGGGCGTCGAGGATGCGCTGGCGCAGAGCCATGTCCTCGCCCCGCCACTCGGCCAGGAACCCGCCGGGGTCGCGGTCGTAGGAATCGCGGCGGCGGATCACGGCGATGCGGGTGTCGATGTCCTTGGGGCTGGCCACCTCGACCGACAGGCCGAAGCGGTCGAGCAGCTGCGGCCGCAGCTCCCCCTCCTCGGGGTTGCCCGAGCCGACCAGCACAAATCGCGCGGCGTGGCGGATCGACAGCCCCTCGCGCTCGACCACGTTCTGGCCCGATTGCGCCACGTCGAGCAGCAGGTCGACGAGGTGATCCTCGAGCAGGTTCACCTCGTCGATATAGAGGTATCCGCGATTGGCACGCGCCAGCAGCCCCGGCTCGAACGCCTTTTCGCCCCGCGTCAGGGCCTTTTCGATGTCGAGCGCGCCCACGACGCGATCCTCGGTCGCGCCCAGCGGCAGGTCGATCACCGGCGTCGGCTTTTCCACCACGGCGCGGTCGGCGACCTGCGCCCAGTCGGGGATCTCGCCCTCGTGGGCCGAGTTCACCGGGCAGCCCGCGACCGCCTCGATCGGCGGCAACAGCGCGGCGAGGCCACGGACGGCGGTGGACTTGCCCGTGCCGCGGTCGCCGAATACCAGGACGCCCCCGATGCCGGGGTCGATCGCGGTGAGGACCATGGCAAGCTTCATGTCCTCCTGCCCGACGATGGCGGAAAAGGGGAACGGGCCAGTCAGGGCGAAATCCTTCATTCGGCGGCAACTTTCATCTGGTCGGTCACGGTCTGCGGCGCGCGGGTCAGGTCGGGTGTCTCGCCCGCCCATGTGCCCTCGAGGGCATCGACCCGGAACCGGGCGTAGAGGTCTTCCTTGAAGAGATGGCCTTCGCGCACGGCGCGGATGGCGCGGGCGTGCGGCCCGTCGGCGCGGGCGAACGCGGCCATGCTGCGGGTGTCGGGCCAGATCGAGAAGGTCGCCTGCCGCACCAGCGGCAGCTCCCCGATCCCGATCTTGAACAGCACGTTCGGGTCCTGCCCGATGGCGCGCGAAATCTCGGGCTCCTGCCGCCAGAAGCGGCCGGCGCTGCGCAGCTTGACCGTGGCGCGGGTCAGCGCGGCGACGGGGCCGTCGCTGGCCGCGTCCTGCGGGGTGAAGGGCTGCGCGCCGTCCCAGCGCCCGCGGGCGGAGGTGGGGGTGAGGAAGATCGTCAGCGTCTCGTCCGCCATCTCGGCATACCGGCGGAACACGCGGGTGCCGAACATCGCGCGGCGGGCGCTGTCGTGGTCGGGCCAGGTGGCGAGAATCGCGTAGACCGAGGTGTCGGGCACCGGGGTGAACCCCTCGCCCACGCCCGAGCCGCACAGCTTTACCGTGCCGATGTCGCGGATGGCGCGCAGGGCGAATCGGGCGGGGCCCATCTGGAACAGGGCCCACGCGCGCGCAGGAACGGAGCCGAAACGATACAGGCTCAGGGTGACGGATTGCATGGCCGGTCTCTCCATGTGTCAACTTAGTCTGACATATTGGTCGCGCGTTGGAAAGGGAATTCGCGTCCGGATTGTCTTGGCAAATGGCACTCGCGTGACATATTGTAAATCAGACTAGACAGTGTGAGGCCCGGAATGACCATAGGACCAGATGCCGCCGGCCCCTCCCGTGCGATCGTGATCGGGGCGGGGTTGGGCGGGCTTTCGGCCGCGATGCGGCTGGGGGCCAAGGGCTACCGGGTGACGCTGCTCGACCGGCTCGACCGGGTCGGCGGGCGCGGGTCCTCGGTCACGCAGAACGGGCACCGCTTCGACCTCGGGCCGACCATCGTGACGGTGCCGCAGGTGTTCCGCCAGCTCTGGGCCGAATGCGGGCGCGACTTCGACGCCGAGGTCGACCTGCGCCCGGTCGATCCCTACTACGAGATCCGCTGGCGCGACGGGTCGGTCTTTACCGTGCGGCAGGACGAGGCCGCGATGATCGAAGAGGTCCGCCGCCTGTCGCCCCGCGACGTGCCGGGCTACCGCCGCTTTCTCAAGGACAGCGAGGCGCGCTACCAGTTCGGCTTCGAGGGGCTGGGCCGGCGCCCGATGAACAGGCTGATGGACCTGATCCGTGAACTGCCGGGTTTCGTGAAGCTCCGCGCCGACCGCTCCGTCTACGGCCATGCCGCCGCCCGCGTGCGTGACCCGCGGCTGCGCATGGCGCTCAGCTTCCACCCGCTCTTCATCGGCGGCGACCCGACGCACGTGACATCGATGTACATCCTCGTCAGCCACCTCGAGAAGGAATTCGGGGTCCACTACGCCATGGGCGGCGTGCAGGCGATGGCCGACGCCATGGCCCGCGTGGTGACGGAGCAGGGCGGCACCGTCCGCCGCGGCGTCGAGGTGGACGAGATCACGGTGGAGGGCGGCAAGGCCACCGGCGTGGTGACGACCGGGGGCGAGCGTATCGCCGCCGACATCGTGGTGTCGAACGCCGACCCGGGCCACACCTACGACCGGCTCCTGCGCAAGCAGGTCAAGCGCCGCTGGACGCCCGCGCGGCTGAACCGGTCGCGCTGGTCGATGGGCCTGTTCGTCTGGTACTTCGGGACGAAGGGCACGGCGGGGAAATGGGCCGACGTGGGCCACCACACCATCCTGAACGGGCCGCGTTATCGGGGTCTCCTGAACGACATCTTCATGAAGCGGCACCTCGCCAATGACATGTCGATCTACCTGCACCGTCCGTCCGTCACCGACCCCAGCGTCGCGCCCCGCGGCGACGACACCTTCTATGCCCTCAGCCCGGTGCCGAACCTGCACGGGAAGGACTCGGTGGATTGGGCCGAGATGCAGGAGACCTACCGCCAGCGTCTCGCTCAGGTGCTGAACGAGCAGCTGATTCCCGGCTTCGAGGATCACCTGTCGGCGAGCCACATCCTGACGCCCGCCAGCTTCGAGAGCCGCTACCTGAGCCCGCATGGCGCGGGCTTCAGCCTGGAGCCGCGCATCTTCCAGTCGGCCTGGTTCCGGCCGCACAACATCTCGGAGGAGTTCGGCAACCTGTTCCTCGTCGGCGCGGGCACCCACCCCGGCGCCGGCATCCCCTCGGTCGTGACCTCGTCCGAGGTGCTGACCCAGCTGGTCCCCGACGCGCCGCGCCCCGTGGTGCGGGTAACGACGGAAACCAAGGTGGCCGCGGAATGATGCAGGACGCCGATCTCGCATGGTGCCGGGACGCGATCCGCGAGGGGTCGTATTCCTTCCACGCGGCGTCCCGCCTCCTGCCCGCCGACATCCGCGACGCGGCGCTGGCGCTCTATGCCTTCTGCCGGGTGGCCGACGACGAGGTCGACTTCGGCGAGAACAAGGTGGCGGCCGTCCTCGCGCTCCGCGACAGGCTCGATCTGGCCTATTCGGGTCGCCCCCGGAACGCGCCGGCCGACCGCGCCTTTGCCGGGCTGGTCGAGACCTACGACATGCCCCGGGAACTGCCCGAGGCGCTGCTCGAGGGGCTCGCCTGGGACGGGATGGAGCGGCGCTACGCCACCCTGTCCGACCTGCGCGGCTATTCCGCCCGCGTCGCCTCGGCGGTGGGGGCGATGATGTGCGTTCTGATGCGGGTGCGCGACCCGCGGGCGCTGGCCCGGGCCTGCGACCTCGGCGTCGCCATGCAGCTGACCAACATCGCGCGCGACGTGGGCGAGGATGCGCGCGCCGGGCGGCTCTACCTGCCCACCGACTGGCTGGAGGAGGCCGGGATCGACCCCGCCGCCTTCCTCGCCGACCCGAAACCCTCGCCGCAGATCCGCCGCATGGTCCGCCGCCTGCTGGCCGAGGCCGACCGGCTCTATCTCCGGTCCGAGGCGGGGATCAAGGCGCTGCCGCTGGCCGCCCGCCCCGGCATCTTCGCCGCGCGGCACTGCTACGACGCCATCGGCCGGCAGCTGGCGCGGAACGGGCATGACAGCGTGACCCGCCGCGCCTTCACCACGCGGGGGCAGAAGATGCGCCTCCTCGGCTGGTCGGTGATCCGGGCGGGGGTGGTCACGGCCTTTCCGCAAAGCGCGGTGATCTACGCGAAACCCCTGGAAGAGGTGGCTTTCCTCGTCGAGGCCGCGGCGCATCCCGACGCGGCCAAGACCGGCTGGGGCGAGAACGTGCTGTCGGTCCTGACCCAGCTCGAGGCGCGCGACCGCGGCGATGCGCGCTTGGCGCGGACCGCCTGACGCCCTATCTGATCCCCATGGACTGGGGATTGTTCGCCATCTTTCTGGCCGCCTGCGGCGCGGCTGCCACGACCGGCTCGATGTTCATGCCGGGCGCGTGGTATCGCGGCCTGTCGAAACCCGGCTGGACGCCGCCCGACTGGGTGTTCCCGGTGACCTGGACGGTGCTCTACCTGTCCTCCGCCGTGGCCGCCGCCCGCGTCGCGCCCCTGGAGGGGAGCGCCTACGGCATGGCCTTCTGGGCGATGCAGATCGCCTTCAACACGCTCTGGACGCCGGTGTTCTTCGGCCTGCACCGCATCCGCGCGGCCTTCGTCATCATGCTCGGCCTCTGGATCGCGGTCGCGGGCACGATGGTCAGCTTCTGGCAGCTGGACTGGATCGCCGGGGCGCTGTTCGTGCCCTACCTGATCTGGGTCACGATCGCGGGCGCCCTGAACGCCAGCGTCTGGGCGCGAAATCCCAACGAGGCCGCGCAGGCCACGGGTTAACCGGCCTCGCGCAGCACCTCGAGGAAGGCGTCGCCGAAGCGTTCGGCGTGACGTTCCCCCAACAGCCGCGTGAGCGCGCCCAGATCGGCCGGTTTCGCCTCGGCCAGCTTCGCCAGCTGCGAGGACGAGCAGGTCATCGGCTTGTCCGTCCCGGTCTCGCCGCGGGCCAGTTCCGCCTGCACGGCCAGCAGCCGGTCGTAGAGCGCACCCGCGTCGCGCCCGGCCAGTTTCCGCCGCGCCGGGTGCAGCCCCGCGGGCGTCTCGCCGGTGATGACCGACAGGAAGGCCGCGCCGTATTTCTCCAGCTTGGACGCGCCGACGCCGTTGACGCGGGCCATCTGGTCCAGCGTCGCGGGCCGCGTCTCGGCCATCTCGATCAGCGTCCGGTCGGTGAAGATGACATAGGCCGGCACCCGCGCCGCCTCGGCCAGCGCGCGGCGCTTGGCCTTGAGCGCGGACAGGAGCGGCGCATCCTCCTCGGCGACCAGCATCTTGACCTGCGGCTTGCGCGGCGCGGCCTTGATCGTGTCGTGCCGCAGCGTGATGCCCGCCTCGCCGCGCAGGATGGGCCGCGCCGCCTCGGTCATGCGCAGGGCGCCATGGCGGGCCGGGTCGGGGCGCACGAGGTCATGGGCCGCCATCTGCCGGAACACGGCCTGCCAGCCGCGCTTGTCGAACTCGGTGCCGACGCCGAAGGTCGGCAGCCGGTCATGGCCGCGCTCGCGGATCTTGTCGGTGTCGGTGCCCATCAGGATGTCGATCAGGTGCCCCGCGCCGAACCATTCGCCCGTGCGCAGGATCGCCGACAGCGCCTTGCGCACCGGCGTGGTGGCATCGAACAGGTCGGGCGGGCTGGCGCAGAGGTCGCAGTTGCCGCAGGGCTCGGCCGTTTCCCCGAAATAGCCCAGCAAGACCTGCCGCCGGCAGCCCAGCGCCTCGGCCAGACCCAGCAGCGCGTTCAGCCGCGCGTGATCGGCCGCCTTGCGCTCGGGCGGGGCGAGGCCCTCGTCGATCTGGCTCCGGCGGAACCGGATGTCGTCGGGGCCGTAGAGCGTCATGGTGTCGGCGGGCGCCCCGTCGCGCCCCGCGCGGCCGATTTCCTGGTAGTAGCCCTCGATCGACTTGGGCAGGTCGGCGTGCGCGACCCAGCGGATGTCGGGCTTGTCGACGCCCATGCCGAAGGCGATGGTCGCCACCACGATCAGCCCGTCCTCGGTGGAAAAGCGGGTCTCGACCACCCGGCGGTCCTCGGCCTCCATGCCGCCGTGGTAGTGGCAGGCCGTGTGCCCCGCCTCGCGCAGCGCCTGCGCCAGCGTCTCGGTCTTGGCGCGGGTGCCGCAATAGACGATCCCCGACTGCCCCTTGCGCGCCGCGGCGAAGGACAGGATCTGGTTCCGCGGGTTGGTCTTGACCTCGAAGGCGAGGGCAAGGTTCGGCCGGTCGAAGCCGCGCAGGAAGGTCTCGGGGGGCTGTCCGTCGAACAGGCGCTGGACGATCTCCTCCCGCGTCTCGGCATCGGCGGTCGCGGTGAAGGCCGCCAGCGGCACGTCGAGCGCGCGGCGCAACTCGCCGATGCGCAGGTAGTCGGGGCGGAAATCATGGCCCCACTGGCTGACGCAATGGGCCTCGTCCACGGCGATCAGGGACACGCCCGCGCGCCGCAGCATCCGTTCCGTGCCCGAGGAGGCCAGCCGCTCCGGCGCGATGTAGAGAAGCTTGAGCGTGCCGTCCTCCAGCGCCGCCCAGACCGCCTCGGTCTCTTCCGGCGTGTTGCCGGAGGTCAGCGCGCCCGCGACCACGCCGGCCTCGGTGAGCCCGCGCACCTGGTCGCGCATCAGCGCGATGAGGGGAGAGATGACGACGGTCACGCCGGGCCGCATCAGCGCGGGCAGCTGGAAGCACAGCGACTTGCCCCCGCCCGTCGGCATGATCGCCAGCACGTTCCGGCCCGCCGCCACCGCCTCCACGATCTCGGCCTGGCCGGGGCGGAAGGCCGAGAATCCGAAAACGGAGGATAGCTGCGCCTGCGCGTCCTGCATGGGGGGCTCGCCTGTGCTGTCGTTGGGTCGCTCGTTTTTTCTGACTGTTCCATGTTGAGGTCGGGTTAACAAGGCCCGCACGCCAGATCGGGGGTGGGTCAAGGGAACATCCACAAGATATTCCCCGCAGCCCCGCCCTTGGCCGCGTCAGAGCGTCCCCTTACATCCATCGTCCCGCTGCCTTACGCAGCGGCACCCTGACCCGACCAGAAAAGGAGGGGCACCCATGAAACTCGCCCGGACCCTGACCGCCGCCCTCGCGGGCCTGACGCTTGCCGGCCCCGTGCCGGCGCAAGAGCCCGAGGTGACGCTGCGTTTCCAGCACTTCGTCTCGCCGGCCAGCGCCAACCCCACCCATTTCATGCAGCCCTGGGCCGAAGCCATCGAAACCCAGTCGAACGGGCGGATTCGGGTCGAAATCTACCCCTTCATGCAGCTCGGCGGGGCCGCGCCCGACCAGTATGACCTGATCCGCGACGGCGTGATCGACGGCGGCTGGGTCATCCCCGGCTACCAGCCGGGCCGCTTCCCCGAGGCCGAGGCGCTGGAACTGCCCTTCATGACCACCAAGTCGGCCGAGGAGGCGAGCCGCGCCGCCTGGGCCTTCACGCAGGACTGGCTGATGGACGACTTCGCCGACGTCCACCTGATCGCGGTGCACATGCACGGGCGCGGCCTTGTCCACCTGCAGGGCCCGCCGATCGAGACCCTGTCGGATTTCGACGGGCTGCGCCTGCGCGGCCCCTCGCGGGCGGCGACGCTGCTGCTGGAGCGGCTCGGGGCGACGCCGGTGGGGATGCCGGTGCCGGCCTTCCCCGAGGCGCTGTCGCGGGGCGTGGTCGACGGCGGCGTGATCACCTGGGAACAGGCGCCGTCGCTGCGGCTGGACGAGCTGGTGGAAAGCCACACCGACGTGGCGGGCGACCGTTCGCTCTACAACCTCTACTTCCTCTGGGCGATGAACCGGGCCGTCTACGAGGGGCTGGCCCCCGACCTGCGCGCGGTGATCGACGCCAATTCGGGGCTGATGGCCTCGGCTTGGGCGGGCCGCGCCCATGACATCGGCGACGCCGAGGGCCGGCTGGCCATGGAGGAATCGGGCAACACCATCGCCGAGATGTCGCCCGAGCTGACCGCCGAGATCGTCGCGCTGGGCGATGCGGTCATCGCCGACTGGATCGCCGAGGTCACGGCGCGCGGCCTCGACGGGGCGGCGCTGGTGGCCGCCGCGCGGGCGGCGGTGGACGCGGAAACCGGCAGCGCGCCGGGGCCCTACACCGACTGATCGGGCCCGAGGCCAATGTGGGCGGCGACGGCATCCATCCGCCGGATGACCGTCGCCCCCCAGGCGCTCAGCCGGTCGGGGTGTCCCTCGGGCACGTAGCCGAGGCAGCGCATCCCGGCGCGGTGGGCGGCCTCGGCGCCGCTGGCGCTGTCCTCCACCACCACGCAGCCGGGCGGCGCCACGCCCTCGGCGGCGGCGGCGTGGAAGAACAGGCCGGGGTCGGGCTTGGCCACGCCCAGCTCGTGCGCCGACCAGCGCCGCCCGTCAAAGCGCGGCGCCAGCCCCGTCTGCCCCAGCGTGATGTCCATCTTCTCGGCGCTGCCGTTCGAGGCGACGCAGTAGGGGATGCCGGTCGCGTCCAGCCGGTCGAGCAAGGCGGGAATGCCCGCGATCACCTCGACACCCGCGCGCAGGGCGGCGTAGGTCTCGGCGTAGATCAGGTCGATCCAGTCGCCGGGCAGCTCGGCGCCCATGTCCAGCGCGGTGTCGCGGACGCCCACCATGCTCCGGCCGATGAAGGTCGCCATGGTGTCGGCCAGCGACAGGCGCAGCCCGTGCCGCGCGAGGTTGTCGGCCAGCACGCGGTTCGACACGGTCTCGCTGTCCACCAGCACCCCGTCGCAGTCGAAGATGACAAGGCTTGGCCGGGTCACGGGGCATCCTTTCTGAGCAGGGTCAGCACGGTGCCGCCATAGCTGCGCTGGTCGAGGAGCGTCAGGCCCGGCGGCGGCAGGGGCGGGGCGTTTTCCTCCCAGACGACCAGCGCGCCGGGCGCGATCCAGCCGCCGGCCAGCGCCGAGGCGAGCGCGCGTTCCCCCAGCCCCTGCCCGTAGGGCGGGTCGAGGAACACGAGGTCGAAGCCCGCGCCTTTGACCGGCCCGAGGTCGGTGGCGTCCCGGCGGAACACCTTGGTCACGCCCTGCGCGGAACAGAGGCCGATGTTCTCGCGCAGGAGCGCCCGCGCCGCCGTTCCGTCATCGACGAAGGTGACATGCGCCGCCCCCCGGCTGAGTGCCTCGAGCCCAAGCGCGCCCGTCCCGGCGAAAAGGTCGAGCACCCGCGCCCCCGTGACCGGGTCGCCGTGCTTGCCGTTGGTCAGCAGGTTGAACAGGCTCTCGCGCACCCGGTCGGTGGTCGGGCGCAGATGCGCGGGGGCGTCGCCCGCGCCGACCTCGGCCAGTTTCTTGCCCCTCAGCCGCCCCGCGACGATCCGCATGGCTCAGCCCTTCAGCAGCGGTTTCAGGTCCTGCCCCGCGTCACCCACCACCTCGGGCGCGGGCGACCGGCCGGCCTCGATCAGGCGCTTGCCGATCATGTAGCCGCGCGGGTCGTTCATGGCGTCGACGGCCAGCAGCGTGTCGCCCCGGTAGTACCAGTGCGACCGCGCCGCGCCGCCGTCGCGGACGACGACGTGGTCGTAGCCCGCGTTCAGCCCCGCGATCTGCAGCTTGACGTCATACTGGTCCGACCAGAACCACGGCTGCGCGACGTACTCCTCGCCCGCCCCGAGGATGTTGCGCGCCACCGCCTCGGCCTGGTCGATGGCGTTCGGCACGCTTTCCAGCCGGATGCGCCCGCCCTTGTAGGGAAAGCTCGCGCAATCCCCCGCGGCCCAGATCGCCGGGTCGCTGGTGCGGCCCTGCGCGTCCACCTTGACGCCGTTCTCGATGTCCAGCCCCGCGGCCTCGGCCAGCGCGGTCGCGGGCGCGATGCCGATGCCGACGATGACCATGTCGAAGGGGTGCTCGGTCGCGTCCGAGAAGATCGCGCCGGTGACCCGCCCGTCGACACCGACAAGGCAGGTCAGGCCCACCCCCTCGCGGATCTCCACGCCGTGGCCGCGGTGCAGCGCGCGGAACCAGTCCGAGGTCTCGGGGCAGGCGACGCGGCTCAGGATGCGGTCGGCCATCTCGATCAGCGTGACCTCCATGCCGCGCTTGCGGGCGACGGCGGCGGCCTCGAGCCCGATGTAGCCGCCCCCCACGATCAGCGCGCGGCGGCCGGGTTGCATCCCCGGCTCCATCGCGTCCACGTCGCGGAGCGTGCGGACGACATGGACGCCCCGCAGGTCGCCCCCGACCGAGGCCGGCAGCCGCCGCGGCACCGACCCCGTGGCCAGCACCAGCGCGTCGTAGAGCAGGGTCTGCCCGCCCGCCGTCACCGTCTTGCCGGCGCGGTCGATGGCCGCGACGCGGGTGTCCAGGCGCAGGTCGATGGCGTTGTCCGCGTAGTAGCTTTCGGGCCGCAGGTAGAGCCGCTCCAGCGCCATCTCGCCCAGCAGGTAGGCCTTGGACAGGGGCGGGCGCTGGTAGGGCGGCGCGGCTTCCTCGCCGATCAGGGTGATGGCCCCGGCAAAGCCCTCGGCCCGCAGTTTCGCCACGCAGGACGCCCCGGCCTGGCCGGCGCCCACCACCACGATCCTGTCCATTGCCCCACCTTTTCGCGTTGGCTGCCTGTGGCCGTCAGCCTATATGCCGTCGAAACGGATTCACAAGCGAGGGAGACCCCCACAGATGACCATTTCCGCCGGCGACACGCTGCCCGATGCGACGCTCCTGATCTTCGGTGCGAACGGGCCCGAGGCCGTGAAGATGGCCGACAAGGTCAAGGGCCGCAAGGTGGTGATCTTCGGGCTGCCGGGCGCCTACACGCGCACCTGCACCGCCGCCCACGTGCCGAGCTTCATCCGCACCAAGGCGCAGTTCGACGCCAAGGGCGTGGACGAGGTCATCTGCGTCTCGGTCAACGATCCCTTCGTGATGGCCGCCTGGGGCAAGGACACCGGCGCGGCCGAGGCCGGCATCACCATGCTGGGCGACGCGGGCGCCGAGTTCACCAAGGCGATCGGCCTGAACTGGACCGCCGCGGGCGCCGGCTTCTACGACCGCTCGCGCCGCTACGCGCTCTATGCCGAGGACGGCGTGGTCAAGGTGATCAACGTCGAGGAAGGCCCGGGCCAGTGCGAACTGTCGGCGGGCGAGACGCTGCTGGAGCAGATCTGAGGCGTCAGTTGCCGGACAGGTCGCGGAGGAGGCCGAGAAAGGCCTCCACCTCACCCCGGTCGAGATAGGCCTGGAGGCCGATCACCAGCTGGAGCTGCTTTGCCAGCAACGCAAGGCGGCGGTGATCGGCCTCGATCGTTTTCGAGACCACGTCGGCGTCGATGGTTTCGATCTCGGCCATCAGTTTCCGGATCTCGGCGACGGTCCGGTCGTTCTCGATGCCCTTCGCATCCAGATGCGCGCGGATCGCGCCGAGGCTGCGGGAGTTCAGCGCCCGGCTCTCCTCGCGGACGGTGGTGCCTTCCTCGTCATTGGCGATGGTGTCGAGGATGCGGGCGATCATGCCGTCGATCCGGCCGGCCAGTGGGCCGCCTGTCTCCGGCACCGGTCGGGGGAGGGTGCGCCCCGGCTCATCGAGCAGGCCCGCCGCACGACGCGAGGCGACGAAGCTCTGCACGATGATGCGCGAGGCGGCAATCGCGGCCTCGGTGCGCAGAAGGGTCGCCACCATCACGACACCATGCTCGGTGAAGGCCCAAGGAAGCGTCCGCCGCCCGCCATGGCCACTTGGAATCACGATCTGTGACCTCAAGTTGCTCCATTCTTCGGGCGTCAGCTGAAACGCGAACTCCTCGGAGAACCGGTCGAGGTTGCGCTTGACGGTCTGGTTGAACGGGCCGGTCTTCGCGCCGAAGCGCTCTGCCACGTCACTGTCGAGGGCGATGGCGTAGCCACGCAGCTGGTAGACGGGGATCGGCGCCGTGTCGGTCATCGTCAAGCTTTGAAATCACAATCTGTGATCTCAACCGACCATGGACATGCCCCGCGATCAAGCCCGCAAGAGGGACCGGCCCCCGCAACGGGGCCCGCGCGAAACTGCAGTTTCGCCGCACGGAAAACTGCAGTTTTCCGCGCCCTTACCCCGCCAGCCGGTCCATCTTGGACGCCAGCGCCACGTCGAGGTTGCTCAGCCCGCCGACGTCATGGGTCGCCAGCGTCACCTCCACGGTCTTGTAGACGTTGAACCACTCGGGGTGGTGGTTCATGTGCTCGGCCACCAGCGCCACCCGCGTCATCCAGCCGAAGGCCTCGTTGAAATCGGAGAACACGAAGCGCTTGGCGATGGCGTCGCGCCCCTCGACCGGCGCCCAGCCGTGATCGGCCAGCGCGGCCAGCGCCTTGTCCCGGTCCGCGCCCGTCAGCTTGTGCGGCGTCGTCATTCCTGTTCCTCCACCTGTGCCTTGCGGAACGGGCCGTAGCCCGTCATCACCTCGATCTCCTCGTCCACCGCCGCGCGCTCGGCCTCGAGGTAGCGGGCGACGGCCTGCGCAAAGCCCTCGTCCCGCACCCAGTGCAGCGAATGGGTCTGCACCGGCATGTAGCCGCGCGCCAGCTTGTGGGTGCCCTGCGCCCCGGCCTCGACGCGTGACAGGCCGTGGGCGATGGCGTGGTCGACGGCCTGATAGTAACACAGCTCGAAATGCAGGCAGGGGTGATGTTCCGTGCAGCCCCAGTAGCGGCCATAGAGCACATCACGGCCGATGAAGTTCAGCGCGCCGGCCACCGGGCGGCCGCCCCGCACCGCCAGCACCAGCAGCATGTCGTCGCGCATCGTGGCCTGCGCCTCGTCGAAGAAGGCCCGCGTCAGGTAGGGCTGGCCCCATTTCCGCGCCCCGGTGTCCTGGTAGAACGCCCAGAACGCGTCCCAGTGCTCGGGCCGGATCTGATCGCCCGTCAGCGCGACGATCTCGCCGCCGAAGCCCTGCGCCTCGGCCCGTTCCTTGCGCAGCGTCTTGCGCTTGCGCGAACTGAGCGCCGCGAGGAAATCGTCGAAATCCGCGTAACCGTCGTTTTCCCAGTGGAACTGCTGGCTTGCGCGCGCCATCAGGCCCATGCGCGCCCCGGCCTCGGCCTCCTCGGGGGTGCAGAAGGTGACGTGGAGCGAGCTCAGCCGCCCCTCGTCAGCCAGCTGCACCGCGCCCTGCACCAGCGCGGCCAGGCCCAGCTCGCGCCAGCCCGGCCGCGTCAGGAAGCGCCGGCCGGTCGCGGGCGTGAAGGGCACCGCCATCTGCAGCTTGGGGTAGTAGCGCCCGCCCGCGCGTTCATAGGCATGGGCCCAGTTGTGGTCGAAGATGTATTCGCCCTGGCTGTGCCCCTTGGCGTAGAGCGGCGCCACGGCGATCACCTGTCCCTCGGCCCGCGCGACCAGGTGGCGCGGCGTCCAGCCGGTGCCGGCCCCGACCGACCGCGACCGCTCCAGCGCCGACAGGAAGCGGTGCGTGGTGAAGGGATCGTCCGGGCGCCCGCCGTCCGCGGCCTCGGGGCAGGCGCAGGCGTCCCAGTCGGCAGCGTCGATCTGCGCCAGCGACGTCAGGACCTCGATCTCGATGGGATGGGTGCCGTCCACGACCTGCCTCCGGCTGCTGCACGGTCCCCGACAGATGGGTCGCGGGGCGGCGCCGTCAATCCTGCGGCGGGTCGAGCGGGGGCAGGTAGCCCTCGAAGGTGATGCTGTCGGCGACGCGCCGCGCCTCGGCCTCGGCCTGCGGGCTTTTCACCGTCCAGCACAGGATCGGCACGCCCTGCGCCTTCAGCTCCCGCACCCGCGGGCTGCCGAGGTCGGTCCAGTCATGGCTGATGAAGCGCGCGCCCACGGCCCCGAAACTGCCGATGCTGCGCAGCGCCGTGCAGGTCTCGGGGCTCAGCATCGGCCATTGCGACGGGACGTAGCCGCAGGTCACGAGGCCGCGCGGCACGTCGGGGGCCAGGTCGCGCATCGCGCCGATCATCGCGGGGTTGAAGGACATCACCGCCACGTCGCCGGCATAACCCTTAAGGTCGGCGGCGACGGCGCGTTCCAGGTCCGGCGCGGCCTGCCCCAGCCCGCCGGACTGGTCCTTGAGCTCGATCAGCAGGGGCACCGCGCCGTCGACCAGGGCCAGCACCTCGGCCAGCGTCGGGATGCGGTCCTCGGAGCCGGTCAGGCGGATGTCGGCCAGCTCGGCCGCGCTGCGGGCGCGCACGGGCCCCTTGGCGGCCGTCAGCCGGTCGAGCGTGTCGTCGTGGAACACCATCGCCACGCCGTCGGCGCTCAGCTGCAGGTCCATCTCGATGCCGTAGCCCGCACCGACCGCGCGGCGGAACGCGGCCGGGCTGTTCTCGATCACGCCCGCGGCGCGGTCATGCAGGCCCCGGTGGGCGATGGGACGCGCGGTGAAGCTGGACGGCAGCTCGGGCATGGCCGGGCCTCAGTCGACGCGGATCTGGAAGACGCCTTCGACCTCGACCGCGCAGCCGAAGGGAAGCGCGCCCGCGCTGACCGCCGAACGGGCGTGCCGCCCCTTGTCGCCGAGGACCGAGACGAAGAGATCCGAGGCGCCGTTCACCACCTTGGGCTGGTCGCCGAACTCGGGCGTGGAATTGACGAAGCCGGTCAGCTTCACCACCCGCACCAGCCGGTCGAGGTCGCCGCCGCAGGCCGCCTTGACCTGCGCCAGCAGGTTCATCGCGCAGAGCCGCGCCGCCGCGGCACCGGCCTCGATCTCCATGTCCTGGCCCAGCCGCCCCTTGATGAGCGTGGACAGCCCGGCCGAGGTCATCGGCACCTGCCCCGAGACGTGCACGAGGTCACCCGCCACGACGTAGGGCACGTAATTGGCGCCGGGTGCGGGGGGCGGTGCATCCAGCACGATCCCAAGTTCTGCCAAGCGCGCGTCGATCTGTCCGGCCATGTCGGTCTCCTCCCACCCATGTGTGTGCGTCGGGCGCGAAGCTAGCGGGGCCCCGGGCCGAGGGAAAGGGGCCCCGGCCCGCGCGGCGTCAACTTTCCCGGAAGGCGCGGGCGAAATAGGCGGTGAAGGGCTCCAGCAGGTAGGATAGCGGCGTGCGGTCCCGAGTGCGGATGAAGGTCTCCACCGGCATCCCGGGCAGCAGCTCGCGCGGGGCGAGGCGGGCGATCTCGCCCTCGTCCAGCATGATTTCGGCCCGGTAGAACGACACCCCCGTCGTCTCGTCGGCGAAGGTGTCGGCCGAGATCTGGCTGACCCGCCCCACGAGATCGGGGATGTTGCGCAGGTCGAAGGCCGGAAACCGCAGGGTGACGTCCTGCCCGAGGAACACCTGGTCGACATCCGTGGCGGGCACCTGCGCCGAGATCACCAGCGGCCGCCCCTCGGGCACCAGGTAGGCCACCGGGTCGGCCGCACGCAGCACCGCCTGCGGGCCGAAGATCTGCAGCCCGATGATGCGGCCGGCCACCGGCGCGCGCAGCTCCAGCTCGGCCATGCGGCGTTCGAGGTCGGCGACGCGCTGGCGGGTCTCCTCCTCGGCGACGCGGATCTCGCGCAGCTCGGCGATGGCCTCCTCGCGGCGGGCGCTCTCGCGCTGCAGGATCGCCAGCCGCGTCTCGATCACGCGCTCGGCGCCCTCGGCCTTGCGCGCCTCGACCTCGCCGAGCGAGCCGCGCAGCTGCGCGGTGTCGCGCTGCAGCCGCAGGATCGGGTCGATCTGGATCAGCCCGCGATCGAGCAGCCCCTGCTGGCGCGCAAGGTCGGCCTCGACCAGCCGCAGCTGCTCGTTCAGGGCCGCCTCCTGCGCCTCCAGCGCGGTGATCTGCGCCTCGATCTGGGTGGCGCGGCCGGTCAGCTGCTCGACCTCGCGGGTCAGCGTCTCGGCGCGGGCGGTGAACAGGTTCTCCTGCCCGACCAGGAGGTCGGTGAGGTCGGGGTCGGTGGCGGCGGCCTCGATCAGCCCGGGGGGAAAGACCACCACGGCGGCGCCGTCGCGCTCGGCCTCCAGCCGGGCGCGGCGGGCCCTGAGCTCGAACAGCTGCGACCGCGCGACGCTGAGATCGCGCAGGAGCAGGCCCGGTGCGAGGCGCAGCAGGACCGCGCCGGCCGCCACCCTGTCGCCCTCACCGACGAACAGCTCGGCCACCACCCCGCCCTCGGGGTGCTGGATTGCGTGGCGGTTGGGGTCGACCTCGATCCGGCCGGGGGCGATGACGGCGCCCGACAGCTGGCTCTGCGCCGCCCAGCCGCCGAAGCCGGCGAGCAGCAGCAGCATGGCCAAGAGCCCGATCAGCAGCGGGCCGCGGACCGACCAGGGGCGCGCGCCGCTCACGACACGCCCCCGGGTGCCGAGGCGTCGCGGATGTCGGCGTAGTTGGCCAGCGTCTTCTGCAGCACCTCGCGGGTCGGTCCGAACATCGCGGGCGCGCCGCCCGACAGCACCAGCAGCCGGTCGCATTCCCGGATCGCCGAGGGCCGGTGCGCCATGATGAGCACGGCGCGGCCATCGGCCTTGATGTCCTGGATCGCCTTGTTCAGCGCGATCGACCCGTCGTTGTCCAGCGCCGAGTTCGGCTCGTCCAGCACCAGCAGGACCGGGTCGCCATAGAGCGCGCGCGCCAGCCCGATGCGCTGGATCTGCCCGCCCGACAGCCGGGCGCCCAGCCCCGACACCCGGGTGTCGTAGCCGTCGGGCAGGGCGAGGATCATGTCATGCGCCGCCGCCGCGCGGGCGGCCGCCACGACCTTGGCGGTGTCGGGCGCGCCGGCGAGGCGGGCGATGTTCTCGGCGATGGTGCCCTCGAACAGCGTCACCGCCTGCGGCAGGTAGCCGATATGGGCGCCCAGCGCGTCGGGGTCGTACTGGTCCAGCGTGGCGCCATCGAGCCGGATCTGCCCGGCCGCCGGCAGCCAGACCGAGGTGATGGCGCGCGCCAGCGTCGACTTGCCCGAGCCCGAGGGGCCGATCACGCCCACCGCCTGCCCCGGCTCGACCCGGAAGCTGACGCCGCGCAGGGTGGGGATGCGCGCGCCCGGCGGCGCCACCGACAGCTGGTTCACCTCGAGCCGCGCGCGCGGGCGCGGCAGCGGCATCCGCGGCGGCGGCTCGCGCTCGGCATCCAGCAGCGCCCGCAGCCGGCGCCACGCCTGCGCGGCCTCGGCGATGGCGTTCCACTGGCCGATCGCCAGCTCGATCGGCGCCAGCGCGCGCCCCAGCAGGATCGACCCCGCGATCATCGCGCCGCCGGTCATCTCGCCCTGCAGCACCAGCCAGGCGCCGAGGCCCAGGATCGCCGATTGCAGGAACAGCCGCACCGTGCGCGTCGCGGCGGTGAAGCTGCCGACGCGATCGGCGGCGCGCATCCCCTCGCCCAGCGCGGCGCTGCGCTGGCGGTGCCAGCGGGTGAAGGCGTTGCCCTCCATGCCCAGCGCGCGGATCAGCTCGGCCTCGCCCTGCATCTCGGCGGCCATGCGGTCGGCGACATGCGACGCGGCGGCGGCCTGCGCGATCGGCGCGGCGCTGGTGGCCTGGTTCATCAGCGTGATCGCGACCAGCACCGCCATGCCCGCCACGGCCAGCCAGCCGAGCCAGGGGTGGAACAGGAAGATCGCGGCCAGGAACAGCGGCGTCCAGGGCAGGTCGAACACCGCCATGAACACGGGCGACCCGGTCAGCCGCTGCACCGAGGCCAGGTCCTGCAGGGCGGTCTGCCGCTCGCCGCTGCGCTGGGCGCGGGCCAGCGCGGCACGGAACAGGCGCGAATCGAGCGCCTCCTGCAGCCGCGCGCCGTAGCGGGCGGCGACCCGGCCGCGCACGAAATCCAGCACGCCCATCATCAGGAACAGGAAGGCGATCAGCACCGTCAGGGCGACCAGCGTTTCCTCGGACCGCGACCCCAGAACGCGGTCGTAGACCTGCAGCATGTAGAGCGGCCCGGTCAGCATCAGCGCGTTCACCGCCGCGCTGAACAGCGCGACCGACCACAGGAGCCACGCGTTCCGGCGCCGGAACAGCGTCAGCTCGTCGGGGCCCGTCCCGGTCATACGCGACATCTGGGTCATTCTCCTCGCTCAAGACCGGGTGCGGCGGGTGCAACCCTTGACTCTCCCCCGCAAGCACCCGTCTAACAAACCCGTGCCCCCCGTGGCTAGATAGCGCCCGATCCCTTTCAATCCGGTTTCGCCCGGCTAAGTCGCCCGCCACCGAGTCCAAGTCCCGAGGGAGGCCGCCCGTGCCCCGCACCCCGAACCTCCGCCGCATCGCCGCCGCCCTCGCGCTGGCCGGTCTCGGCCTCGTGGCGGCCTGCGGCCCGGCCGCGCTGCCGCCCGGCGACAGCATCGTCGACGCCGACGAGCAGCAGAACCGCGAGGTTCACCGCTTCAACGTCGCGCTGGACCGTGCCGTGCTCGGCCCCGGTGCGCGGCGCTACGGCGCCATCGTGCCCGAACCCGTGCGGCAGGGGGTCGACAACGTCGCCTCGAACCTGTCGCAACCGTCCTACGTGCTGAACAACCTGCTGCAGGTCCGCATTGGCGAGGCCACGCACAACACATTGCGGTTCCTCGTCAATTCGACCGTCGGGCTGGGCGGCATCCTCGACCCCGCGACCGCGATCGGCCTCGAGGCGCGCGAAACCGACTTCGGCGAGACGCTGCACATCTACGGCGCGCCCGAGGGCGATTTCGTCATGCTGCCCGTCGTCGGGCCCTCGACGACGCGCGACACCGTCGGGCTGCTGGTCGACATCGCCACCAACCCGGTGCGCCACGTGCTCGGCCCGCCCGAGAGCCACGTCGCCACCGGCGTCCGCCTGCTCGACCGCACCGGGGACCGCTACCGCCTCGGCGACACCATCGACGGCATCTATTACGAGAGCGCCGACAGCTACGCGCAGCTGCGCTCGATCTACCTGCAGAACCGCCGCTTCGAGCTGGGCGGCCCGGTGCTGAGCTACGGCATCGGGGCAGATCCCTACGCCGACCCCTACGCCGGGGGGGCGGCCGATCCCTATATCGACCCGTATTGATCCCTGTCCTCGCGTGACCCCTGCCATGCCGACCCATGTCCGCCCCACCCGCCGTTCCGTCCTGGCCGGTCTGACCGCGCTCGCCGCGGCGCCGCTCCTGCTCGGGCCCGCGCGCGCCCTGACCTCCGCCGAGGCCACCGGCCTCGTGCAGCAGGTGGCGACCGAGATCACCCGTATCATCAACTCCGGCCAGTCCGAAAGCGCGATGATCCGCGACTTCGACCGGTTGATGGGGCGCTACGCGGACATGCCGACCATCGCGCAATCCGTGCTCGGGCCGCCTGCCCGGTCGGCCAGCGCGGCACAGCTGTCGGCATTTTCCGAGGCGTTCCGCGGCTACATGGCGCGCAAGTACGGCCGCCGGTTCCGCGAGTTCATCGGCGGCACCGTGACCGTGCAGGGCGCGCAGGACACCGGCCGCTACGTCGAGGTGATCTCGGTCGTGACCAAGCGCGGCGAGGCGCCCTTCGAGGTCCGCTTCCGGGTCTGGGACAGGTCCGGCCGCCCGCTGTTCATCGACATGCTGATCGAGGGTATCTCGCTGGTGATCTCGGAACGCTCCGAGGTCGGCTCGATCCTCGACCGCAACGGCGGCTCCATCGACGCCACGATCCAGGCGCTCCGCAGCCTCGGCTGACGGGCGCTTGCCCCGGGAAGTGCCGGGGGCTAGGTCGCGCAGCATGACCGATCTGTCCCTCGATGGCCGCACCGGCCTTCCCGACCATCTGCGTGTCCTGCTGGCCGACTACCCGCGCGCGGGCTGGGCGGCCGACCCGCAGTTCCATGGCCTCGTCAGCTTCTGGCTGGAGCGCCACATGATGTTCCGCCAGATCATGGGGCACCTGTCGCGCGAGACCGAGGGGTTCCTCGACGGGGCCCGCGACCCGCGCGGGTTCGCGCAGGGGGTGGCGCGCTACGGCGGGCTGTTCGTGAACCAGCTGCACGGCCACCACCAGATCGAGGACCAGCACTATTTCCCCATCCTGCGCGACCGCGAGCCGCGGATCGAGCGGGGGTTTGACCTGCTCGACGCCGACCACCACGCGCTCGACGGCATCCTCGACCGCTTCGTGGCGCAGGCCAACGCCGCGATCCAGGGGGCGGGCGGCCCCGACCCCAAGGCGGCGGCGGGGGCGCTGCACACCGGCCTCGCCGATCTGGAGCGGCTGATCGACCGCCACCTGACCGACGAGGAGGACCTGATCGTCCCGGTCATCCTGCGCGACGGGCCGGGCGGCCTCGGCTGACCCTGCGCCATCCGCGCCCTCTCGTCGCCGGCCCGCGAACGACGCCACCGCCTGACGAAAAAGGCCCCCCGGCGGGGCGGCCGGGGGGCAAGGTGCGGGAGAGGGAGGCGGAGGAAAAAGGTCGGACGCCCGGCCGGTTGGGGACCTGTGACGTTGGCCGGGCGTCCGTTCCGGCTTGCGACCGAGGGATCAGTCGAAGCCGAACTGGAAGGTCAGGCCAGCCTGACCGTGGTATGTCTGGACAACGTTCGCGTTGGCGCCGTTGCCGAACTGGAAGATGCCGTGGCTCTGGCCATAGCCCTGCTGGTCGAGCGTGGCGGCATGGCCGTTGCCTTCCTGGTGGATGATGCCCACCGAGCCGCCGCCGGCGACCTGGCGGATGGCGGCGCCGTTGTAGGAGCCGTCCTGGTTGACGAAGGCGCCGCTCTCTACGCCGCGGGCGATCTGGTAGAGCGTCAGGCCGGCGCGGATGGCGCGGGCTTCGTCGGGGTTCGCGGCGTTCACGGTGAAGCTGAGCGAGCCACCGGCGGCGGCGGGCAGGGCCGTCAGCGCCGTGGCAGAGGCGAGGACGGCGGCGGTGAGGGTCTTGCGGATCATGGCAGTGGTCCTTTGCAAAAGCGGTGAGCGGGGGGAGGAGCGGGACGAGGGGAAGGAGCGGGGCGCCTCGCCCGGTCAGAGGTCGACCGGGCAGCGCAGGGTGTCGCCGTCGACCTCGAGCGTCAGGGCGACATCGAGGCCGGAGGCGGGGCCGTTCAGCATCACCTGGCCGAGGCGTTCGGTCTGGCCGGCCGCGAGGCGGAAGGGCCCGCCCTGGTTCATCAGGGTGCCGGCCCGCGACACGCGGAGCTGGTAGACCCCGGAGACCGCGGCGTCGCTGGAGACCACGCCGGCGATGGTCAGCATCCCGTTGCGGGCGGTGACATCGACGGAGCAGGCAAGCGGACCTTCGGCGGTCGCGCCGGTCTGTCCGGCGATGGCGGTGCAGCCGAGCGCGACGGCGGTCAGCGCGGGGGCGAGAACGGCCTTGGAGAGGGGGAAGGTCATGGCGGGTCTCCTTTCCGGAGCGGGGAGGGGGCGGGAAGGCGGGGGCGGGCGGGCAGCGTCGCCCGCCCCCTCGGGCGGGGTCGTCAGTTCTGGATGATGAGGGTCACGTTGCCGTTGCCGTTGGAGCGGGCGGTGGCCGTGTTGCCGTTGCCGACCTGGATCACGCCGACGGCGTTGTTGTGGCCGTGGGTCGCCACGTCGGCGCGGTTGTTGGCGCCGAACTGCGCGATCCCGTTGGCGTTGTTCCAGCCGGTCTGGCGCGAGTTGGCGGAGTTGTTCCAGCCCGACTGGCCGACCGCGGTCGTGTTCCACGCACCGTCGGTGGTGGCGATCGTGGTGTTGCCCCAGCCGTCCTGGATCACCGAGGTGCCGTTGCAGAAGCCGCTCTGGTTGATGCCGATGCCGTTCCCGCCGCCCCACTGCTGGGTGTAGGCGGTGTTGCAGGTGGCAAGCGCCGGGGCCGACAGCGTCACGATCAGGGCGGTGGCGGCGGCGGCGGTCTTGAGGATCGAGAGGGTCATGTGCGTGGTCCTTTGCAGACTGGGTGTGGAACGAGGTGTGTTGGTGTGTGTGTTCGGGTTCGTGTCCGGCGTGTCGGGGTGGCATCCCGTGAGCCGATGACCAGACCCTGGCCCCACCCCCCGATGTCAGGCAATTTCAGCCCGCAGAAAGGGGATGACGCGAGCCTGTTATCGGATGACAGGGGGTCATCCGGTTGGTTTCGCTGGATTCTTTTTTCGGGAAGCGGGCGCGCGCCGGCGCCTTGGCGGGCGGCGATAACGGGTCGGCCGCGCCGGCCGGGGGCGATGTCATCGGGTTGCGGACGCCCCGGGGCAGGCTGGCCCTGCCGGCGGGCGGGGCGCGGGGCGCGGATCGCGGGGGTGCCGCGAATCGAAAGGCCCCCCGCGCCGCTGCGGCACGGAGGGCCCTGGGCCTTGGACGGCGGGAGGGGTCAGACCAGCTCGGTCTCGACCACGATGTTGCCCTGGGTCGCGTTGGAATAGGGGCAGATGAAGTGCCCGCGTTCGACGATCCGTTCGGCCACGGCGCGGTCGACGCCCGGCAGCGAGACCGTCAGCCGCACCTTGAGGCCGAATCCGCCATCGCTGCGGGGGCCGATCCCGACATGGGCGTTGACCGTCGCGTTGTCCGGCACCGTGCCCAGCTTTTCGGTCTGGGCGGCGAAGCGCATGGCGCCGAGGTAGCAGGCGGCATAGCCGACGGCGAACAGCTCCTCGGGGTTGTGGCCCGCGCCGGAGCCGCCCAGCTCCTTCGGGCTGGCCATGGTGACGGTCAGCGTGCCCGAGGTGAGGCCCGACAGGCCGTTCCGGCCGCCGCCCGTGGCGCGCGCCTCGGTCCAGTATTTCGGATCGACAGACATCCCGTATTCCTTTGTGTGCGATATAATCGTGCACATCTGGTAACGGGGCTGGCGGCATTAGTCAATCCCTTGCAAAAGGATCGTGCACAAGGTAATCGCGCTCCATGACGCTCGCTCCCGAAGACATGCTGTGTTTCGCGCTCTATTCGGCGACGCAGGCGATGCAGCAGGTCTATCGCCCGCTGCTGGAGCCGCTGGGCCTGACCTACCCGCAATACCTGGTGCTGACGGCGCTCTGGGCCGAGGGCGCGCCGATGACGGTGGGTGGCATCGGCCAGCGGATCGGGCTCGATTCGAGCACCCTCACGCCGCTGCTGAAACGGATGGAGGCCGCGGGGCTGGTGCAGCGCCGCCGCAACCCGGACGACGAGCGGCAGGTCCGCGTGATCCTGACGCCCGAGGGCGCGGCGCTCAAGGCGCGGGCCGCCCATGTCCCGGCCTGCGTGCTGGAGCGCACGGGGCTGAACGCCGCCGACGTCGCCCGGCTGCGCGACGCGGTCAACGCCCTGTCCCGGCAGCTGCGCGCCCAGCCCTGAGCCGCGTCAGAAGTCGAGGTTTTCCACGCTCAGCGCGTTCTGCTGGATGAAGTCGCGCCGCGGCTCCACCACGTCGCCCATCAGCTTGGTGAAGATGTCGTCCGCCTCGGCCAGGTCGTCGACCTTGACCTGCAGCAGCGTCCGCGCCTCGGGGTCCAGCGTGGTTTCCCACAGCTGGTCGGGGTTCATCTCGCCCAGTCCCTTGTAGCGCTGCAGCTGCAGGCCCTTGGCGCCTTCGTCGAGGATCGCCTGCAACAGCTCGGTCGGCCCGTGGATCAGCTGCTCGCGCTCCTTCCGCGCCAGCTTCGCGGGGTCGAGGTAGACGTCCCGCGTGTCGCGGCTGACCTCGGACAGTTTCCGCGCCTCGCCCGAGCGCAGGACCGCGCCGTCCAGCGTGCGGATCTCCTCCACGCCGCGCAGCACGCGGGACAGGCGGATGCCGTGGTCCTGCGTGATGCGGCCGGCCCAGCCGCGCTCGTATTCCACCGCCACGAGGTCCAGCCGCTTGGCGACGTCGTCGGCCACGCGCTGCAGGTCGGCGTCGGCCCGGCCCGGGTCGAAGGCGCCGGCCAGCGCGGCCTGTTCGAGGATATGGCGCGGGTAATGCGTCGGGAAGGCCTCGAGGATGCGCTTGAAGCTGCGCGCGCCCTCGACCACGCGGGCGAGGTCGGCGCCGGCGATCTCCTCGCCGTTCGGCAGGCGCAGCACGGCGCCCTCGACGCCCTGCTGGATCAGGTAATCCTCCAGCGCGTGCTGGTCCTTGATGTAGACCTCGGACTTGCCGCGGCTGACCTTGTAGAGCGGCGGCTGCGCGATGTAGAGGTGCCCCGCCTCGATGATCTGCGGCATCTGCCGGAAGAAGAAGGTCAGCAGCAGCGTGCGGATATGCGCGCCGTCCACGTCGGCGTCCGTCATGATGACGATCTTGTGGTAGCGCAGTTTCCTGAGGTCGAACTCGTCCCGCCCGATCCCGGTGCCCAGCGCGGTGATCAGCGTCCCGATCTCCTGGCTGGACAGCATCCGGTCGAACCGCGCGCGTTCCACGTTCAGGATCTTGCCGCGCAGGGGCAGGACGGCCTGGTTGTGGCGGCTGCGCCCCTGCTTGGCCGAGCCGCCGGCGCTGTCGCCCTCGACGAGGAACAGTTCCGATTTCGCCGGGTCCTTTTCTTGGCAATCGGCCAGTTTCCCAGGCAGCGAGGCCACGTCCATCGCCGTCTTGCGCCGGGTCAGTTCGCGGGCCTTGCGCGCCGCCTCGCGGGCCAGCGCAGCCTCGATGATCTTGCCGACGATCTGGCGCGCCTCCTGGGGGTGCTCCTCGAACCACTCGCCCAGCTTCTCGTTCATCAGGTTCTCGACCGCCGGCCGCACCTCGGAGGAGACCAGCTTGTCCTTCGTCTGGCTGGAAAACTTCGGGTCGGGCACCTTGACCGACAAGACGCAGGTCAGCCCCTCGCGCGCGTCGTCGCCGGTAAAGGCGACCTTCTCGCGCTTGGCGATGCCGGAGGACTGCGCATAGAGGTTGATCGACCGCGTCAGCGCCCCGCGGAACCCCGCCAGGTGCGTGCCGCCGTCGCGCTGCGGGATGTTGTTGGTAAACGGCAGCACCATCTCGTTGTAGCTGTCGTTCCACCACATCGCGACCTCGACGCCGATGCCGTCGCGCTCGCCCGAGACATAGATCGGGTCGGCGATCATCGGGGTCTTGGACCGGTCGAGGTATTTCACGAACTCGCGCACCCCGCCCTCGTAGGCCATCTCGACCCGGACGGGTTCGGGGTGGCGGAGGTCCTCCAGCACGATCTTGACGCCCGAGTTGAGGAAGGCCAGCTCGCGCAGGCGCGTCTCCAGCGTCTTGAAGCTGTAGTCGAGGTTGGAAAACGTCGTGGTCGAGGCAAGGAACCGCACCTCGGTGCCCTTCTCGCCGGCCGCCTCGCCGGTGACGCGCAGGTGTTCCACCGTCTCGCCGCGCTCGAAGCGGGCGTAGTGCTCCTTGCCGTCGCGCCAGATGCGCAGGTCGAGCCAGTCGGACAGCGCGTTCACCACCGACACGCCGACCCCGTGCAGGCCGCCCGAGACCTTGTAGGAATTCTGGTCGAATTTGCCGCCCGCGTGCAGCTGGGTCATGATGACCTCGGCCGCCGAGACGCCCTCTTCCTTGTGGATCGCCACCGGGATGCCGCGGCCGTTGTCGCGCACCGACACGCTGTCGTCGGGGTGCAGCGTGACGTGGACGTAGTCGGCGTGGCCGGCCAGCGCCTCGTCGATGCCGTTGTCGACGACCTCGTAGACCATGTGGTGCAGGCCCGAGCCGTCATCGGTGTCGCCGATATACATGCCGGGGCGCTTGCGGACCGCCTCCAAGCCTTTGAGAACCTTGATGGAATCTGCGCCGTAGTCGTTGGGCGCGGGGGCTTGCTCTGCCATGCGGTGCTCTGCCTGTTCTTGGTGTCGATTTTATACCTGCCGGGGCAGGGAATGTCACGCGCCCAACCCCAAAATCTGGGGGTCGGGCGGGGTCGCCACCACAGCAGGAGCCAAGCCGCCCGCGCCCGCCTCAGGCCGCGGCCCGGCCCAGCGCCGCCATCTCGGACAGCCAGCGCCCGGTGACGCCCGCGCCGGCGTGCGAGGCGGGGGCGAACCAGCTGTGCCGGGTGGGCCGGATGCCGACGAAACCGAAGATCTGCCGCGTCACCTGGTGGGCGATGGCGCGCCGGTAGACCAGCCGCTGCCACCAGCCGGGCGTGTCCGAGGTGATGACCAGCCGCGCGCTGCGGCCCGTGAGCAGCGGCGCCGGCACCCCGAGGCGGTTGGGCCGCCGCGGGTCGAAGGCGGTGCCGGGCAGGAAGGCGCGGTCGAACAGCGCCTTGAGCTTGGCCGGCAGCCCGCCCCACCACAGCGGCGCCATGACCACCACGTGCCCCGACCACGCGAGGTCGGCCATGAAACCCTCCAGCGCCGGCTCCAGCGGCTTCACGTCGCGATAGCCCGCGCGGCCGAAGTCGAGGTCGAAGTCCATCTCGGACAGGTGCAGGAGGCGCACCTCGTGGCCGGCCTGACGGGCCGCGCCGGAATAGGTTTCGGCCAGGCTGCGCGACAGCGAGGCGGGGGCCGGGTGGCCGTCGAGAACAAGGATACGCTGCGTCTGCATGGGGTGAGTCCCTATAAAATGACTACGGTCACTTTTCCGTAGCCGTAAAATCGACCACGGTCAATTTCTAAATTTGACCACGGTCGTTTTTCCTGCTAGCGCTGGGTCATGGGCCGGGCACCGCAGAAACGCAGGATCGAGACGCGCCAGCGCCTGCTGGACGCGGCCGGGGACATCGTGGCCGAGGCGGGCTTTGCCGGGCTCAGGGTCGACGAGGTGGTCGCGCGCGCCGGCGTGGCCAAGGGGACCTTCTTTGCCCATTTCCCCGATAAGGACCGGCTGCTGGCCGAGCTGATCGGCGCCCGGATGCAGGCCGCTCTGGCGGACATCGCCGCCGGCCCGCCGCCCGACGACGTCGAGGCGCTGGCCGACCGGCTGGCCCCGCTCTACGCGATCATGGCCTCGGAACGGGCGGTGTTCGACATCGTGGTGCGCTATTCCGGTGCCGCGCTCGAGACCGAGCCGACCGAGATCACCCGCAACTTCGTCGCGCAGGATGAGCTGCTGACCGGCTGGATCGCGCGGTTGCAGGCGCGGGGCCTGCGCCGCGACGTGCCCGCCCGGCTGCTGGCCGAGGGGGTGCAGGCCTTCGCCACCCAGGCCATTGCGCTGCATTTCTGCGTGCTGCACGACCCGGTGCCGATCGACGACCGCATCCGCCCCTACCTGCGGGCCTGGCTGACCCGGGACGTGGCCCTCAGCTGACCGCGATCAGGGCCGCGACCCCGATCAGCAGCGCGCCCGCGACGCGGTTGATCCGCGCCAGCCGCTCGGGGCTGGAAAACCGCCGCCGCGCGCGGTCGACCAGGATGGCGAAGCCCGTGTTGCCGATCAGCGGCACCCCCATCGACACCAGCGCGATGGCCGCGATGTCGGCGGCGGTGATCGCGGTCAGGTCGAAGAAGCCGGGCAGCATCCCCATGTAGAACAGGATCGCCTTGGGGTTGGCGAGGATCGCCACGATCCCGGCCATGAACCCCGCCCAGGCCCCCGGTCGCGTCAGCGCGCTGTCGGCCGAGATGGTCTTGTCCGCGTGCCGGATCAGCAGCCACCCCATCAGCCCGAAGACCCCCACCGCGACCCAGCGCAGCACGTCCATGATCCAGCCGTAGGTGCCCACGATCCACGCCAGCCCCAGCGTGGCGGCGACCGACCACAGCGCATCGCCCAGCGCCACGCCCAGCACCAGCGGGATCGCCGCGGCCCAGCCATGGGCCAGCGCGCGGGCGGCCGTCGCCAGCCACACGGGGCCCGGCGTGATGAACAGGACGAAGAGCGCGCCGGCATAGAGCGCGAGCTGGCCGAGGGTCAGGGTCATTCGGGGGTGGGGATCCGGGTGCGGCCGGTCTCGTCGAGCGGCCAGTGGGGGTTGTAGGCCAGTTCCCAGACATGCCCGTCGGGGTCGGCGAAATAGCCCGAGTAGCCGCCCCAGAGCGTCGGCTCGGGCGCCTTGAGCGGGGTCGCCCCGGCGTCGAGCGCGCGCAGGTAGGCGGCGTCGACGGCCGAGGTGTCGGGGAAGTTCTGCGCCAGTGTCACCGCGCCCGTCCCCAGCGCAGCGCCCGGCCGGCCCTGGTCGGCGGCCAGCGGCTCCAGCCCGAACAGGCCCAGCGCCATGCCGTCCATCTGGTAGAACACCACCCCGTCCAGCGCCGCGGCCTCGGCCCAGCCCAGCGCGGCGTAGAAGCTGCGCGCGCGCGACAGGTCGGCGACGCCCAGCGTGATGAGGGTGACGCGGTTCACCGGCAGCCCGGTCATGGCGCGCGATCCAGCAATTCGGCGCGACTCTCGCCGCGGGTCTCGGACACCGTCACGTACTGCGCCCGGTCCGCGAGTTCCACGAAAAGTTCGGGGCCGGTGCCGGTCATCCAGGCCTGTGCCCCCAGCGCGCAGATCTCGTCGAACAGCGCCGCCCGGCGGCCCGCGTCCAGATGCGCCGCCACCTCGTCCAGCAGCACCAGCGGCGCCGCCCCGGTCTCGGCCTTGAGCGCGCGGGCATTGGCGAGGACGAGGGAGATCAGGAGCGCCTTCTGCTCGCCGGTGGAGCACTGCGCGGCGGGCATGTCCTTGTCGGCGTAGACGGCGGCAAGGTCGGCGCGGTGCGGCCCGATCAGCGTGCGCCCGGAGGCCATGTCGCGCCCCCGGCTGTCCGCGAAGGCCGCGGCGAAGGCGTCGGGGGTGGCCAGGTCGTCGGTCTCCAGCGTCAGCCGCGCGGCGGGAAAGGCGGTGGCCGCCCCATCCTGCGCGGCGGCGATGCGGGCGATGGCGTCGCGCCGGGTGGCGGTGATCGCGGCGGCGGCCTCGGCCATCTGGCGCTCCAGCGCGGCATACCAGCGGGCGTCCGTCACCTCGTCCTTCAACAGCCGGTTGCGGTCGCGCATGGCCTTCTCATAGGCGAGCGACGCCTCGGCATGATCGGGCGCGAAGCTGAGCGCGATGCGGTCGAGAAACCGCCGCCGCCCGTCCGCCCCCTCGATCCACAGCCGGTCCTGCGCGGGCACCAGCCAGACGATGCGCAGAAGCCGGGCCAGCGCCGTCTGGGGCGCCGCCTTGCCGTCGATCCGCGTGGCCCGCGGCTGGCCGGGTTCGGCGGTCAGCTCGATCTCGTGGCCGAGGCCCGGGCCCGCCACCTCGGCCGCGACCTTCCAGCCGATCCCCTCGGGGCGGCGGATGATCTCCTCGGCCGCGGCCCGTCGCAGGCCACGGCCGGGCGACAGGAGCGACACCGCCTCCATCAGGTTGGTCTTGCCCGCGCCGTTCGGTCCGAAGATCGCCACCGGCCGCCCGTCGAGGTCCAGCCGCGCGCGGCGGTGGCTGCGGAAATGGGACAGGGACAGGGTGGCGACGTGGGGGGTCACGGCGTTTTCCTCGAGGAAAACGCACGGGAAATCTCGAGATTTCCCGTGCGGAAAACCCGGGTTTTCCGCTCCGTCACACCCGCATCGGCATCACGACATAGATCGCCGTGGTGTCGTTCCCCTCGCGCATCAGCGTGGGTTCGCCCGGCGAGGAGAACAGGAACACCGCGTTCTCGCGGTCCACCTGGCTGGCGATCTCGAGCAGGTATTTCGCGTTGAAGCCGATCTCCAGCCGGTCGTCGCCGTAGGCCACGGCCAGCTCCTCCTCGGCGGCGCCGGCGTCGGGGGCGTTGACCGACAGCACCAGGCGGTCCTCGTCCAGCGCCATCTTCACCGCGCGGGACCGCTCCGACGACACCGTCGCCACGCGGTCGACCGCCTTGGCGAAATCGGCGGCGTCCACCTCCATCCGGCGGGAGTTGTTCACCGGGATCACCCGTGCGTAGTCGGGGAAGGTGCCGTCGATGACCTTGGAGGTCAGCGTGATCTCGGGCGTGGCAAAGCGCACCTTGGTCTCGCTGACCGAGACCGCGATCTGCGCCTCGTCGTCGTCCAGCAGCTTGCGCAGCTCGCCCACCGTCTTGCGGGGCACGATCACGCCCGGCATCTTGTCGGCGCCCTGCGGCACGGCGGCGTCGATCCGCGCCAGCCGGTGGCCGTCGGTCGCCACCGCCCGGAGCACGCGGCCGGTCTCGCCGTCGGCGACGTGGAAGAACACGCCGTTCAGGTAATAGCGCGTCTCCTCGGTCGAGATCGCGAACTTCGACTTGTCGAACAGCCGCCGCAGCACCGGCGCGGGGCAGGAGAAATTGGCCGCGTACTCGGTCGCGGTCATCACCGGGAAATCTTCCTTGGGCAGCGTCGCCAGCTGGAAGGTCGACCGCCCCGCCTGCACCGTCAGCCGGCCCTGCGCGCCGTCGTCGGCCAGCGTCACCAGCGCCCCGTCGGGCAGCTTGCGCACGATCTCGTGCAGGGTGACGGCCGACACCGTCGTGGCGCCCGCGCGCTCGACCATGGCCGGGGCCTTGTCGACCACCTCGATGTCGAGGTCGGTGGCGCGGAAGCTGACCGTGTCGCCCTCGGCCTCGATCAGCACGTTGGCGAGGATCGGGATGGTGTTGCGGCGCTCCACCACCGACTGCGCCTGAGAGACAGCGCGCAACAGCGTGGCGCGCTCGATCGAGAGTTTCATGGACCTGGCTCCGACAAGTGCGGGGGCCGCGAGCCTACCCGCCTCCCCCGTCAGCACAACCGATTTTTTCAAGGAGTGTCCGCGCCCGCCGCGGGCGTCAAGCCCCAACGGGGGCCCGCCGCCCGGGCGCGGGGTTCAGGCCTCCAGCATCCGCCGCAGGATCTCGGCGTCCTCGGCGATCTGGCTGTCCACCGACATCAGCTCCTCGATCTTGCGCACGCCGTAGAGCACGGTGGTGTGGTCGCGCCCGCCCAGCTTGCGGGCGATCTCGGGGTAGCTGCGGCTGGTCAGCGTCTTGGACAGGTACATCGCCATCTGCCGCGGCCGGGCCACCGCGCGGGCGCGGCTGGAGCCGGTGATGTCGGCCTGGCGGATGTTGTAGTAGTCGCAGGTGGTCTTGATGATCTGGTCCAGCGTCACCTTGCGGTCGGTCGAGCGCAGGATGTCCGACAGGCAGTCCTGCACCATCTCGATGGTGATCTCGCGCCGCACCAGGTCGGCGAAGGCGAAGAGCCGGGTCAGCGCCCCCTCGACCACGCGGATGTTGGTCGAGATGCGCTGCGCCATGAACTCCAGCACGCCCTCGGAGATGCGGACGTGGGGGTTGCGGGCCAGCGCCTGCTCGGCCTTGTGCTGCAGCACGCCGAGGCGCAGCTCGTAGTCGGTCGGGTGCAGGTCCACGACGAGGCCGCACTGCAGCCGCGAGGCGATGCGGGCGTCCAGCTCCTCCATGTCCACCGGCGCGCGGTCGCCCGAGATGACGATCTGCTTGCCCTCTTCCACCAGCGCGTTGAAGGTGTGGAAGAATTCCTCCTGCGTCGACGACTTGCCGGCGATGAACTGCACGTCGTCCACCATCAGCACGTCGACCGAGCGGAAGATCTGCTTGAACGCCATGGTGTCCTGCTCGCGCAGCGCCCGGACGAAGCGGTACATGAACTGCTCTGCCGACAGGTACAGGATCCGCGCCTCGGGGAACCGCGTGCGCAGCTCCCAGGCGATGGCGTGCATCAGGTGCGTCTTGCCGAGGCCGACCCCGCCATACAGGAACAGCGGGTTGAAGGTCACGTCGCGCCCCTCGGCCACGCGGCGGGCGGCGGCATGGGCCAGCTCGTTGGGCTTGCCGACGACGAAGTTCTCGAAGGTGTAGCCCGGGTTCAGCGTGGCGCCGGGCAGGTCCTGCGTGCCGGTGCGCACCGCGCCCGCGGCGGGCCGGTCGGCGGGCACCTCGGCGCGCGGGGCGGCGTCGGAGGGCGCGGCGTTGGCGTTGCCGGCCCGGGCGCGCAGGCCCGGCACCACGGCGAACTCGACGCGGTCCACGCCGATCCCGGCCGAGACCAGGTGGCGCAGGATGACGTCGCTGAAATTCTGCGAGACCCAGGACCCGAAGAAATTCGTCGGGACATGGAATCGGGCCGTTCGGTCATCGAGGCGGTCGAACACGATGGGGTCGATCCACGCCGTGAAATTGTTCTCACCCACTGCCTTCAGCAGCTCCCCCCGGACTTGCCCCCACGTCTCGTGCGTCATTCCCGTTCCATCCTCGGTTCTTGTTCGTGGATCCCGGCCCAGGGACCCCTTGGCACCGATGCCCCCTGCAGGCGGGAGCACCACGATCCGAGTCGCCATGCCGCGGGGCTGTCCCCTCCCCGCATGTGGCAAGCCGCCGTAACGCAGGTGCATGAAAACCGGCGCTAGCCCGGCGCATGTGGATGCCCGGCCAAGTCGCATGTTGTCATGAACCGGCACTCCGGCGGCTGGGTGTCGACTTCGGGGCAAGACAACGACATTCTGCCCCGGAAAACCGCTCCGGTCGCATCCTGTCCCCTCTGGTGGCGTAAGCTGGATCGGGTCTCCGGCCGTTGGCCGGACCGTCCCGTTTTCCCCGTCTTTGCCGCCGCCAGTCTTACCCCCTGAATTCGCCCCCCAAGGCGCCTGAATCGCCTCATGAAGCTATCGGATGGCGCGCGAGGGCTGCAACGACTCTTCGATCTTGACAGATATGTGAACCAAACTCGAATCTGGGCGCCCGGTCTACGGGCCTCGGATTCAAGGACATTTTCACATGAAAAAAGGCGCCCGGACCCCCCGGACGCCTTTTCATTTCTCAACTTCCCTGTGCGGGGACAGGCCCTCAGGCCTTCAGGCCCTTCACCCGCGAGGACAGCCGCGACATTTTCCGGGCGACGGTGTTCTTGTGCAACACCCCCTTGGTGACCCCGCGCATCAGCTCGGGCTGGGCGGTCTTCAGGGCCGCCTCGGCCGCGGCGTAATCGCCCGAGGCGATCGCCTCCTCGACCTTGCGCAGGTAGGTGCGGATGCGCGAGCGGCGCGCCTTGTTGACGGCATAGCGGCGCTCGGCCTGGCGGGCGCGCTTCTTGGACTGGGGCGTATTGGCCATGTCGTGTCTCTCTTTCGTCTCGTCGGGTCTCGGTCAATGCATACTGCGCGGGAGATCCCGACCCCGGGTTCGCTACCGGGCGACTCTGGCCAAGGCGGGCCTCACACGCATGTCTGGCGGGGCGCATACAGGCTTTCGCCGCGGGATGCAAATGCCGTTTGCGCAACGCGCCGCCCCTGCCCATGATCGCCCCGGTGACGGCAGGGAGGCACGGACATGCAACTGGAACGCCGGGGATGGGTGCCCGCGGCCTGCGAGGCGCGGGTGGAGGAGATCGCCGAGGCCACGGCCGCCGCTGACAGCGTGGCGCTGCTCGCCCGCATCGAGGCGCTGGCCGAGGACAACCGCCGCATCCACGAGCGGGAGTGCTTCAACCTCAACCCCGCGACCAACGTGATGAACCCCAGGGCCGAGGCGCTCCTGTCCTCGGGCATCGGGTCGCGCCCGTCGCTGGGCTACCCCGGCGACAAGTACGAGATGGGCCTCGAGGCCATCGAGGAGATCGAGGTCATCGCCGCCGAGCTGGCGGCCGAGGTGTTTTCCGCCCGCTTCGCCGAGATCCGGGTGCCCTCGGGGGCGCTGGCGAATCTCTACGCCTTCATGGCCACCTGCAAGCCGGGCGACACCATCATCGCGCCGCCCGCCAGCGTGGGCGGCCACGTCACCCACCACGCCGCGGGCTGTGCGGGGCTCTATGGCCTGCGCACGGTGCCCGCGCCGGTGTCGCCCGACGACTATTCCATCGACGTGGCCGCGCTGGCCGACCTCGCCCGGCGCGAGCGGCCGCGGCTGATCACGCTGGGCGCCTCGCTGAACCTGTTCCCGCACCCCGTCCGCGCCGTCCGCGCCATCGCCGACGAGGTCGGGGCGCACCTCATGTTCGACGCCGCCCACCAGTGCGGCATCATCGCCGGCCGCGCATGGGCCGACCCGCTGGCCGAGGGCGCGCACCTGATGACCATGTCGACCTACAAGAGCCTCGGGGGGCCGGCGGGCGGTCTGATCGTGACCAACGACGCGGGCCTTGCGGAACGCCTCGACCATATCGCGTTCCCCGGCATGACGGCGAACTTCGACGCGGCGAAATCGGCTGCGCTGGCGGTGACGCTTCTGGACTGGAAGGCCCATGGCCGGGCCTACGCGGCCAGGATGATCGCGGTCTCCAAGGCGCTCGCCGCGGCGCTCAAGGCGCGCGGCGTGCCGGTCTACGAGACCGCCCGCGGCGCCACCGACAGCCACCAGTTCGCGGTGCTGGCCGCGGGCTACGGCGGCGGGCAGTCCGCGTCGAAAAAGCTGCGCCGGGCGGGGTTCCTTGCCTGCGGCATCGGGTTGCCGGTGGCGGAGGTGGCGGGCGACCTGAACGGCCTGCGCATCGGGACGCCGGAGCTGGTGCGCTGGGGCGTGGATCTGGGTGACGTGGACCCGCTGGCCGACCTCATCGCCGAGGCGCTGGCCTCGAACGACCCCGACGCGGTGGCGCCGCGCACTGCGGCGATGCGGGGGCGGTTCGACCGGCTGCATTTCGTGGTGTGAGTGGGAGATGCGCCCGACGGCGCACCCTACTTGTCGCGGAACTGCGGCTCGCGCTTTTCGAGGAAGGCGGCCATGCCCTCCTTCTGGTCCTCGGTGGCGAACAGCGCGTGGAACAGCCGGCGCTCGAACAGGAGCCCCTCGCGCAGCGTCATCTCGTAGCTGCGGTTGACGGCCTCCTTCACGGCCATCGTCGCCAGCATCGACTTTTCCGCGATCTTGGAGGCGGCGCCCATCGCCTCTTCCAGCAGCTTCTTGGCGGGCACCACGCGGCTGACGAGCCCGCAGCGCTCGGCCTCCTCGGCGGTCATGAAGCGGCCGGTCAGGTGCATGTCCATCGACTTGGACTTGCCGACGAAACGGGTCAGCCGCTGCGTCCCGCCAATGCCGGCCACGACGCCGAGGTTGATCTCGGGCTGGCCGAACTTGGCGGTGTCGGCGGCGATGATGAAGTCGCACATCATGGCCAGCTCGCAGCCCCCGCCCAGTGCGTAGCCCGCCACCGCGGCGATGATCGGCTTGCGGACGCGCAGCATCTGCTCGACCTCGCCGCCGAACATGTCCTCGGTGAAGACCTCGACGAAGCTCTTCTCGCTCATCTCGCGGATGTCGGCGCCCGCGGCAAAGGCCTTCTCGCTGCCGGTCAGGACGATGCAGCGCACCTTGTCGTTCTCGTCCGCCGATTTCAGGGCCTTCGCCAGCTCGCCCAGCAGCTGGCCGTTCAGCGCGTTCAGGGCATCGGGGCGGTTCAGCTTGATGAGCGCGATGTGATCTTCGATCTCGACGATCAGGGTCTCGTAGGCCATCTGGTCCGGCTCTCCGGCTGTTGCTCAGGGGCGGAGGGTTATCAGTCCGGCGCGCGGTTTCAAGTTATCTCTGACAGTCCGGGCAATAGAAGCTCGACCGCCCCGCCTGCACCTTCCGGCGGATTTTCCCAGTGCAACCGGGGGTTTGGCAGGGCTCGTCCTCGCGCCCGTAGACGCGGAAGGTGTGTTGAAAATACCCCAGTTCCCCGTCCGCCTGCCGGTAGTCCCGCAGGCTCGATCCGCCCGCGGAAATGGCTTCCGTAAGGACATCCCGGATGATCGGCACGAGGGCCGCGACTCGGGGCGCGGCGATGCGGCCGGCCTGCCGGAGCGGCGAGATGCCGGCCCGGAACAGCGCCTCGCAGACGTAGATGTTGCCCAGGCCCGCGACGATCCGCTGGTCCAGCAGCGCGGCCTTCACCGGCGTCCTGCGCCCGTGGAAGGCCGCCACGAGGTAGGGCTCGTCGAAGGCATTGCCCAGCGGCTCGGGCCCGATCCCCTTCAGGAGCCAATGTTCCTCCACCGCCTCGGTCGGGCAGAGGTCCATCGCCCCGAACCGCCGCGCGTCGTTGAAGGTGACGCGTGCGCCGGCGTCCGTGTCGAGGATGACATGGTCGTGCTTTTCCGGCGCCGGGTGCAGGTGGTGGAACTGCGCCAGCATGTCCCGCCCGGCCCCGCCGCCCGACACGATCATCCGCCCCGACATGCCGAGGTGCACGATCAGCGTCTCGCCGGTGTCGAGATCGGCCAGGATGTACTTCGACCGCCGCCGCAGCCGATCCACCCGCGCGCCGGTCAGCCGCTCGGCCATGCGTGGCGGAAACGGCCAGCGCAGGTCGGGCCGGTTCACCTGCGCCCGCGCGATCCGGGCGCCCTCCAGCACGGGGGCGAGGCCGCGACGGACTGTCTCGACTTCTGGAAGTTCGGGCAAGGCGGGCTTTCCTATGTCGTGGGCGCCGTTGTAACGCCCCGGACGGCCCCTATAAGAAGGGGCGGGACAAGGAAAGGACAAGCCCCGATGGCCGAGGACACGCAAGGGCGCACGACCCATTTCGGCTACCAGGAGGTCGCCGAGGAGCAGAAGGCGGGGCTCGTCCACGGCGTGTTCACCAACGTCGCCTCGAAATACGACATCATGAACGACGTGATGAGCGTCGGCATCCACCGCGTCTGGAAGGACGCGATGATGGACTGGCTCGCGCCGCGGAACGGGCAGCGCCTGCTCGACGTGGCGGGCGGCACGGGCGACGTGGCCTTCCGCTTTCTCGACCGCGCGCCGGGGGCCACGGCAACGGTGCTCGACATGACCGAGTCGATGCTGGTCGAGGGGCAGAAGCGGGCCGAGGCCGCGCAGATGGCCGACAAGCTCGACTGGATCGTTGGCGACGCCATGGCGCTGCCCTTCGAGGACAACAGCTTCGACCGCTACACGATCAGCTTCGGCATCCGAAACGTCACCCGCATCCCCGACGCGCTGTCCGAGGCGTTCCGCGTGCTGAAACCCGGCGGGCGGCTGATGGTGCTGGAGTTCTCGCAGCTGCCGAACGACGGGCTGCAGAAGCTCTACGATCTCTACTCCTTCAACGTGATCCCGCGCATGGGCCAGCTGATCGCAGGCGACCGCGACAGCTACCAGTATCTCGTGGAATCGATCCGCCGCTTCCCTGACCAGGAAACCTTCGCGTCGATGATCCGCGCCGCGGGGTTCGAGCAGGTCAGCTACCGCAACCTCAGCTTCGGCATCGCCGCCCTCCATTCGGGGTGGAAGATCTGACGTGAGGGGCCCCCACAACATCTGGCGCCTCGTCCGCACGGGCGCCACCTTCGAGCGCACCGGCGCCATGGGGGCCGTGCTCGAGGCGATGGACGCGCCGCGCTCGATCCGCATCGCGGCCCGCGTGCTGGGCTGGCCGTTCAAGTGGCTCGGCCTGCGCGGCAACCCCGCGACGCCGCCGGTGCCCCGTGCCCTGACGGCCCTCGGCCCCGCCTACATCAAGTTCGGCCAGATCCTGTCGACCCGCCCCGACGTGGTCGGCGCCGAGATGGCGCTTCAGCTGCAGGTGCTGCAGGACAAGCTGCCGCCCTTCCCCCGGGCCGAGGCGCTGCGCGTCATCGCCCACGAGATGGAGCGCCCGGTCGAGACCCTGTTCTCCGAGGTGTCCGAGCCCGTCGCAGCCGCCTCCATCGCGCAGGTCCACCGCGCGCGGCTGGCCCATGACGGGCGCGAGGTCGCGGTCAAGATCCTGCGCCCCGGCATCGAGCGCGCCTTCCGCAAGGACATCGACGCCTTCTACCTGATCGCCTGGGTGGTCGAGACCCTGTCGCCCGCCTCGCGCCGGCTGCGGCCGCGCGACGTGATCGCCCATTTCGAGGGGGTCGTGACGCAGGAGCTGGACCTTCGCATCGAGGCCTCGGCCTGCGGCGAGTTCCACGCCAACACCAAGGACGACGCCGGCTTCGTCGTGCCGCAGGTGGAATGGTTCCTGTCCTCGCGGCGGATGATGACGCTGGAATGGGTCGAGGGGATCACCCTGTCGGACGGCGGCGCGATCGACGGCAACGGCTTCGACCGCAAGGCGCTGGCCGCGCGCGTGCTGCAGATGTTCCTGCGCCACGCGCTGCGCGACGGGTTCTTCCACGCCGACATGCACCACGGCAACCTCAAGGTCGCCCCGAACGGGGACATCGTGGCGCTGGATTTCGGGATCATGGGCCGGCTCGACGTCTATACGCGCCGGGTCTACGCCGAGATCCTGATGGGCTTCATCCGCAAGGATTACCGCCGCGTCGCCGAGGTGCATTTCGAGGCCGGCTACGTCCCCGCCGACCGCGACATCGACGAGTTCGCGCAGGCGCTGCGGTCGGTCGGCGAGCCGATCTTCGGCATGGACGCGAGCCGCATCTCGATGGCGCGGCTCTTGGCCTACCTGTTCGAGGTGACCGAGCGTTTCGGCATGGAGACGCGGACCGAGCTGATCCTGCTGCAGCGGACCATGGTGGTGGTCGAGGGCGTGGCGCGATCGCTCGACCCCGAGATCAACATCTGGACCGTCGCGCGCCCCGTGGTCGAGGACTACATCCGCGAGAACGTCGGCCCCAAGGCGGCGGTGCGCGATCTCCTCGCCACCGCGCGGGTGCTGGCGCGCTTCGGGCCGCGGCTGCCGGCGCTGGCCGAGCGCGCGCTGCTGGCGCAGGCCAACCCGCCGCGCGCCGAGCCGCGCAACCCCTGGCCCGAGCGGCTGGGCTACGGCGCCGCGGGTCTGTTGCTGGGCGTCGCCGCGGCGGCGCTGGTGCTGCTGCTCTGACCGTCAGGGCGCCCGCAGCCCCAGCACGTCGCTGGCGGGGATGCTGACCCCGCCCTCCAGCGCCAGCCAGACCTCGCCGCCGACCAGCGCCGCCTCCTCGACCATCCCGTAGACCATCGCCCCGCGCTCCTCGAGCAGGGTCTCGTCCGACCAGTTCTGCACCGCGAAGCTATAGAGCCCGGGCGGCACGGTCGTGCCGTCGACCCCGGTGCCGTCCCAGTCGAACCGCGCGTCGGACAGGGGCATCGGGATGCGTTGCACGATCTCGCCCGACTCGTCGCGCACCACCAGCTCCATCCGGTCGGCCAGCGGGTGCGGGATGCCCGACAGGCTGGTGGTCTGCCCGTCGAAGTTCACTGGCATCTCGGCCCGCGCCTCCATGCCGATCCAGTTGCCGATCTGGCCCATGCCGAGCGTCGCGAGCCCGGCCTGCAGCCCGAGCAGCAGGTCGTTGGTGCGCACCTGCTGCTCGACCCCCGAGAACTGGGCGAGCTGGGTGGCGAACTCGGTCGATTCCATCGGGTTCAGCGGGTCCTGGTTCTGCATCTGCGTGGTCAGCAGGCGCAGGAAGGTCTCGAAATCGGCGCTGATGGCCGAGGGGCGCGCGCTGGTGGCGCCGAACCGTGCGGCGCTGGCGGGGCTGTTGGCAAAGATCTCCATCCGGGTCTCCTGTCTAGAGGCGCAGGTCGAGCCCGCCGGCCGCCGTCTGGGCGGCCGGGGCGGGGCGCGGGGGCGGGGCAGAGCGGGGGGCGTCCGGCTGCGGCGCGCCCGTGCCCCCGCCCGGGGTATCCGGTGGTGGCCGGTCGCCGCGCCCGCCGCCCGAGATGTCGACCGAGGGCGCATCCAGCCCGGCCCGGGCGAACTCCTGCGCCAGCAGCGGCAGGTGGCGCCGGATCATCTCGGCCGTGTCGCCGCGGTCCGCCATGATCGCCAGCGTCAGGGCGCCGCCCACCTCCACGAAGCTCAGCCGCAGCCGCCCAAGCTCCGGCGGGTCGAGCGTCAGCTCCACGGTGCCGCCCGGCTCCCGGGCGTCCCCCAGCGCCTGCAGGATCTGCCGGGCGAGGGTCGGGGGCGGCGCCGGCCCGGCGGGCACCGGCGCGGCCGGGGCTGCGGTCCCGCCCCCGGCCAGGCGTCCCGGCGCCTCGAGGGCGGGCAGGCCGCGCTCCTCATCCGCGGGCGGGACCGGACCCGTATCGAGGGACGGTGCCACGGCAACCGCCGCGGAAGGGTCCGGCGTGCCGGCGGCCGGGGCGGCGGGCAAGGCCGGGCGCGTCGGCGCGGGGGATGCCTCGACCGCCCCCGGACGCCCCGGCTCGGGATCGGGCGGGGCCTCGGTCGCGCCGGGCGGGGCCCCTGTGACGGACGCAAACCGGGAAGTGCCGGTCGGGGCGGTCGTGGCCGCGTCGGGGCTCGGGCGTGGTCCGGAGACCAGAACCAACGGCGGGCGCGTCTCGGCGTCCGTCGGCGGGACGGGTTGTGGGGCAGGGGACGGCGTGCTGCCGGGTGGTGCCGGCTCGGGTCGCCCGATGGCCATACGGTCCGGCACAAGCGGCCGGGGTGATGGCGCCGCCGCGGTAAGACGCTCAGGTGGCTGCCCTGGCGCAATCTCCGGCGGGCCGGACTGGATCGGACCGCCCGTCGCCATGGGAGTGGCAAGCCGCGGGGCCGGCGCGATCCGGGACGCAGTCTCCGTAGAAAGACGATGGCCGGCCGGAGGCTCCGCCCGATCTGCATTGACGAGTAAGGCCGCCGAACCGGAGGGGCGCAGTGCGACCGGCGGCATCCCGCGCGGTGCTTCCGTGCGGTCGCCCCTCGGCTCGGACCGCCGGTTCGGACCCGCCCGCTGCGCATCAGCCGAGGTGGCGTCGGCACCCTGTGGGCTAGGTCCGGCAAGGACGGCGGGAGCGTGATCCCCGCGCGGGCCGACCCTTTGCACCGCACCCCGCAAGTCCATGTCGGGGATGTCTGCACGCCCGGCCGGGGGCCTTGGCAGGGTTGGCTCTGAAGTGGGCTCACTAGGCGCGACCAAGGGTCGAGGCGCGCCGCCGGCAACCACTGGCGCGGCGGTCATGGCCACCGCGTCGGTGGTGCGGGGCCCGTCAGCTCCGGACGCTCTGGCGGCCGGCCCGGGGCGGGTTGGTGCGTCGTCAGTTTCTGGCCCGGCTGGCGCAGGGCGGGCAGGCCCGGTCGTCCGGTCCAAGGGGGACCCCGGTGCGTCGCCCCGTGCTCCACGATCGGCGTGCTGCACGGGCGACACGGGTCCGCTCGACGCGCCCCGAAACGCCGCCGGCTCGACACCCAGACCGGAGCCCGGCGACCGCGCCAATTGCACGCCCTGCGTCGGCCCGTCAGTCATCGCCCGGGCACCCCCGACCCTCGTGGCCATGATCGCGGAGGCAGGCGGCCGTGGCCCGGGGACAGGCGGGTTGGCGAGGACCTGCGGAGGCACGTCGCGCGGAACCGGGTGGGAACCGGCACCGGGGGCGACGACCCGCCGGGGCAGGATCGGCGCGGCGGCCGCGCGCCTGTCTGCCATGCCCGGGGCCGCATCGGGGCGATCCGGCGCGGTCTGGGCTCGGCGGGTCGGCCCCGGACCGTGCACCGGCGGTTCGCCCGCCTCCGGTCTCTCGGCCGGAGCGCCTACCGGAGAAGGTGGAGCCGCCGGCCCCACCGTACCCGCTGGCGGGAAGGGCGGCGCGGCGCGCGGCGAAGGCACGTCCTGCCTCACCTCCTCCGGCTCCGGGGCCGGTGGCGCCGCGGCAGGACCCATGGGGGGCAGCCCGGGGCCGGGCGCCGCTTCAGGATCGGCCATCTCCCCCGTGTCGCCGGCCGCCCCGGGGCCCGGGCGTGGCGCGGGATCGCCGGGCTCAGGGGCCTGACCCTCCGACTCCGGCAGCGCCAGCATCGGCGGAGGCGTGACCAAGTGCGTGTCCGCCACACCCATCCGCGGATGCATTATGCTCACCTTCACGCCCGGGGGAGATCGCACCGGGGCGAGGCCCGGCGCCGCGGAAACCGCGCCCGAGAAGGCGGCGAGGAACCCCTCCGGGGCGGCGCCGGGCAGGGCGGTCATCGCGGTGCGGTCCGGCCGGGCGGCGCGGGGCGTGAGGCCGGGAAACAGGTCATCCATTCTGGCTGTCCGACTGTGGTCGTCGGCCCGGTATGCCAGACCGGCCCCTTACGAATTCTTTACGCGGGGCTGGGAAGCTCGGGAAAATCCGTCGCATTCGAGGCACCGCCATGACGCTCGACGCCCTGTCTTCCCTGCCGGCCCCGGCCTCCGCCCGCGCCACCGCCGACACCGCGGCCCTGCTGTCTGTCGCACGGGAGCTCGAGGCCAGTTTCCTGTCGGAAATGCTGAAACATGCGGGTCTCGGCGAGGCCCCGGGCGCCTTTGGCGGCGGCGCCGGCGAGGCCCAGTTCGCCTCGCTCCTGCGGGCCGAGCACGCCCGCGCCCTCGTGGCCCGCGGCGGTCTCGGGCTGTCCGAATCATTGTTCCGGGCGCTCGTCGCCCGAAGCGGCGGCGGCGCGCCATGAGCCGGAACGCCGCCGACACCGTCGAGACCCTGCTGCGCGACCAGCGCCGGGCGCTTCTTGCCGGCGACCTCGCCGCCCTCGCCGCCTTGCCGGACCGTCTCGACCGCGCCATGCGCCGGCTCATGGCCGCGCCGCCGGACGCGGACCGCCTCGCGGCCCTGTCGGCGGCGGCCCGCGACAATGCGCGCCTCGTCGACGCGGCGCGCGGCGGTCTTGCACGCGTCACCGCCCGCACCGCCCCCGCGACCGCCACGCTGACCACCTACGATTCGCGCGGGCAGCGCCAGGGCGCCGCGGCGCCCGGCCAGACCCTGTCCCGGCGCTGACCGGTAAAATCCAAGGCAACAAGCTGTCCGGGTTAGGGGGTTGTTCAGGCTTCGGCGCGACTCTGCCCCTCGCACCCGCCCGGGTGGCGTGCCCCCGACCAACGGGGTGCAGGTGTCAGAAGGACGCTTCGTGGAGGCCCGGACCGGCCTCGATGGAACCGGCGCCGAACACGCGCCGCGACAGAACCAAGGAAGGTGACTCTCATGGCGACCTTCCAGGCGCCGCCGTGGTGGCCGCCGCCGGCGATCACCTTCTTGCGTTTCACGATCAGGGGGCGGGGCTGGTTCTCGGCCATGGGCCGGTCCTAGCAGCCGCGCGTGAACGGGGCCTTAACGCAGCCGGCGGGCGCAGAGCGCGCTGAGGGTCAGCATGACCGCCGCGGTGCCGAGGCAGGCGGGCAGGCCGCCAAGCTGGTAGGACACGCCCGACAGAAGCGTGCCGAGCAGCCGGCCGCCGGCGTTGGCCATGTAGTAGAAGCCCACGTCCATCGTCACCCGCTCGGCCTCGGTGAAGGCGAGGATCAGGTAGGAGTGCAGCGCCGAATTCAGCGCGAACACCGCGCCGAAGAGGAGGAGGCCGCCGATCAGCGTCGCGGTCAGCCAGGGCGCGGGCGCCCCGGCCGCCCAGACCGTCAGCGCCAGCGCGGCGGGGACCAGCGCCAGACCGCCCGCCCAGGCCCAGGCGCGGCGGATCAGGCGCGCGTCGCCCACCGCCTGCGCGCGCAGGAGCCTGGGCGCGCTGGCCTGCACGGCGCCATAGAGGATGATCCAGGCGGCCATGAAGGTGCCGATGGTGAAGAAGGCGGCGCGGTTGCCGGCGACGGTGCCGTCCGACAGCACCGCGTAGAAGTAGATCGGGATGCCGACCACGAACCACACGTCGCGGGCGCCGAACAGGAACACGCGGGCCGCCGACAGCCAGTTGACGTTCGACGATCTGGAAAACACCTCGGAGAATTTCGCGCCCTTGCGCCCGGTGGGCAGCCCTGCGGGCATCCGCAGCGCGATCACCAGCAGGATCGCCGCCAGCACCGCCGCCATGCCCAGCACCGCCGGCACGAAGCCGACGAGGGCGAGCGCAGCCGCCCCGAGGAGGAAGCCCAGCCCCTTCACCGCGTTCTTCGACCCGGTCAGCACCGCCACCCAGCGGAACAGCGCCCCGTCGCCCTTGGGCGCCAGCAGCTTCACCGCCGACTTCGACGACATCTTGGCGAGGTCTTTGGCCACGCCCGACAGGCCCTGCACCGCCATCACGAAGGCCACCGACGCCGCGATGCCCCAGCCGGGGTCGAGCTGCGCCAGCGCCAGCAGCGCGACGATCTGCAACCCCAGCCCCGCATAGAGCGTCGCCGTCAGCCCGAACCGCGCCGCGATCCAGCCCGCGCTCAGGTTGGTCACGATCCCAGCCAGCTCGTAGAGCAGGAACAGGTAGGCCAGTTGCACCGGGGAAAACCCCAGCGTGTGGAAATGCAGCAGCACCAGCATCCTGAGCGCGCCGTCGGTCAGCATGAAGGCCCAGTAGGCCGCCGTGACCGCGATGTAGGCGGCCAGCCCCTCCGGGCGCCCCGCGCTGTCGGTCATGGCGCGGCGCCGACCATCAGGGCCACGTCGACCAGCCGGTGGGCATAGCCCATCTCGTTGTCGTACCAGGCGTAGACCTTCACCTGCGTGCCGTTCACCACCATGGTGCAGGGCGCGTCGACGATCGAGGACCGCGTGTCGTTGGTGTAGTCGGCGCTGACCAGCGGCCGCTCCTCATAGCCGAGGATGCCGGCCAGCGCCCCCTCGGCGGCGACCTTGAACAGCGCGTTCACCTCCTCGGCCGTCGTCGGGCGCTCCACCTCGAACACGCAGTCCGTCAGCGACGCGTTCAGGAGCGGCACCCGAACCGCGTGGCCGTTCAGCTTCCCCTTCAGCTCGGGGTAGATCAGCGTGATCGCCGTCGCGCTGCCCGTGGTCGTCGGGATCAGGCTGTTCAGCGCCGACCGCGCGCGGCGCAGGTCCTTGGCGGGGCGGTCGACGATGGTCTGGGTGTTGGTCACGTCATGGATCGTGGTGATGGAGCCATGCCGGATGCCCAGCCCCTCGTGGATCACCTTGACCACCGGGGCGAGGCAGTTGGTGGTGCAGGACGCCGCCGTCACGATGCGGTGCTGCGCGGGGTCGTAGATGTCGTGGTTCACGCCGTAGACGATGTTGGCCGCGCCGCCGTCCTTGACCGGGGCGCTGACCACCACGCGCTTCACGCCCGCGTCGAGATACGGCTGGATCTTCGCCGCCGTCTTGAACACGCCGGTGCAGTCGATCACCACGTCTACGCCCGCAAGCGGCAGCTTCGCGGGATCGCGTTCGTTCAGCACCGGCAGGCGGGTGCCGTCGATGGTGATGGCGTCGCCCTCGGCGCGGATGTCCGCCGTCCAGCGCCCGTGCACCGTGTCGAATTCCAGCAGATGCGCGTGCATCGCCGCATCGCCCACCGCGTCGTTCAGCCAGGCGATCCGCGCGCCCCGCTCCAGCAGCGGGCGCAGCGCCAGCTTTCCGATCCGGCCGAGGCCGTTCAGCGCGTAGACGGTCATTCCGTGCCCTCCTTGGTGCGGGCGATGTCGTCCAGCGCGTGCTGCAGCGACAGCCGGTCGAGCGTGTGCAGCGGCAGCGCGGCGAAGGCCATGATCCGGTTGCGCAGCATCCCGTAGGCCTGCTGGAAGGCGAGCATCCGCTGCGCGTCGGTGCCCTCGGCCTTCACCGGGTCGGGGGTGCCCCAATGGGCGGTCAGCGGCTGGCCCGGCCAGGTCGGGCACTCCTCGTTCGCGGCGCGGTCGCAGACGGTGAACACGAAGTCGAAGGGCACCACGTCATGGCCCTGGAACTCGGACACGTTCTTGGCGCGGAGGGTTTCGGTCTCGTAGCCCTTGTCCTGCAACATGCGGACGGCCAGCGGGTTCAGCTCCGACTGCGGGCGGGTGCCGGCAGAGTGGACGTCGAACCTGTCCCCCGCGAGCTTGCGCAGGATCGATTCGGCAAAGATGGACCGGGCGGAGTTGCCGGTGCAGATGAACAGCACGCGGTAGCGGGGGGCGGTCATGGGCCTGTCTCCGGTGGGAAGGGAAAGGGAGGTGGGCGGGCAAAGGTCGGGCCGCCCCCGGCAGCAGTCGATCAGCAGCGCCTCGGTCATCGACCGCAGCCCCGGCAGGTCGGCCCCGTAGAGGAGCGAGGTGCCGCTGCGGGTGCGCGTCACGAGCCCGGTGCGCAACAGCTCGGCCAGGTAGGGGCTGAGCGTGTTGGGCTTCAGGCCCAGCACCCCCGCGATCTCGCCCGCCGGCAGCGGGTCGGGGTGGCGCCGGATCAGGAGCCGCAGCACGTCGAGCCGCGCCGGGTGGCTGAGGGCCGCGAATCTGGTTGTCAGGTCTATTTCCATAATTCTGGAAATACAGAATCATCGCCGCGGCTCAAGTGAAGCTTTTGCGACAGAGCCGCCCAGCCCGGCCCCGGCCGCTTGCAATCCGCCGAAAGCCTGACAAAAGAGATCGGATTGACGCAGCGAAAGACACCCGACCGCGCCATGGCCAAGCCTGCCCGCCCGACCCCTCCGCGCCGCATGTCCGTGATCGCCTGGCTGGCGGCGGGCCTGTGCCTGCTGCCGATGGCGGCGGTCGCGGTCGCGGCGCTGGGCGGCGGGACGGACACGCTGGCGGGCCTCGCGGGCAGCGTCCTGCCGCGCTACGCCGGGACCACGGCGCTGCTTGCGCTGATCGTCGGCGTCGGCACGGCGGTGATCGGGACCTCGACAGCCTGGCTGGTGACGGCCACGCGCTTCCCGGGCCGGCGGGTGCTGGAAATCGCGCTGGCCCTGCCGCTGACCTACCCGGCCTATGTGCTGGCCTATGCCTATACCGACCTTCTGGACCACCCCGGCTGGGTGCAGTCGACGCTGCGCGACCTGACCGGCTGGGGCCCGCGCGACTACTGGTTCCCCGAGATCCGCAGCCTCGGCGGCGCGGCGGCGATGTTGACCTTCGTCCTTTACCCCTACGTCTACCTGCTGGCCCGCGCGGCGTTCCTGCGCCAGTCCTCCACCGCCTACATCGCGGCGCGCACGCTGGGGCAGGGGCCCTGGGGCGCCTTCTTCCGGGTGTCGGTGCCGGTGGCTCGGCCGGCCATCGCGGGCGGCGTGCTGCTGGTGCTGATGGAGACGCTCGCCGATTACGGCACCGTCTCGTATTTCGGCGTCCAGACCTTCGCCACCGGCATCTACGTCAGCTGGTTCGGCCTGTTCGACCGCGGCGCCGCGGCGCAGTTGGCGCTCTGCCTGCTGGTGATCGCGCTGACGCTGGCCGTGCTGGAGCGGCGCCAGCGCCAGCACCTGCGCCACCACGACGCCGGCCGCCGCTTCGAGCGGATGGAGCCGGCGACGCTTTCGGGCCGCGCGGCGGCCGGCGCGATCCTGCTCTGCGGGCTGCCGGTGCTGTTCGGCTTCCTGCTGCCCACGGTCATCCTCGTGACCCTGGCCGCGGACACCAGCCAGCTCCTGTTCTCGCCGCGCTACCTCGGCTTCCTCCAGCATTCGGTGACGCTGGCCGCCATCGCCGCGGTGCTGACCGTCGGCGCGGCCATCGCGCTGGGGTTCAACGCCCGCCTGCACCCGACGCGGGGCGCGCAGTCGGCCCTCCGGGTCGCGGGCATCGGCTATGCCGTGCCGGGCGGCGTGATCGCGGTGGGCCTGCTGTTCCCCTTCGCGGCCTTCGACAACGCGCTCGACGCGGTGATGGAGGCGCGGTTCGGGATCGACACCGGCCTCCTGATCACCGGGTCCATCTGGCTGATGATCGCGGCCTACATGGTGCGCTTCATGGCGGTGGCGCTGAACACCTACGAATCCGGCCTTGCGACGGTGAACCCCAACATGGACGCGGTCGCCCGCACCTTGGGCCACGGGCCGGCGCCGATGCTGCGCCGCATCCACATGCCGATCCTGCGGCCCTCGATCCTGACGGCGCTGCTGATCGTGTTCGTGGACGTGATGAAGGAACTGCCGGCCACCCTGATCCTGCGGCCGTTCAACTACGACACGCTGGCGGTGCAGGCGCATCGCCTCGCCTCGGACGAGCGGCTGGCCGAGGCGGCGGTGCCGAGCCTCGTGATCGGGGCGGTGGGCCTCATCCCCGTGGCGATCCTGTGCTGGAGCATCGGCCGCGAGGGCCGCCCCTCCCGCGACGCCATCGCCGCGGCGGCGGCGCAGGTGCAGCGGACGGCGTGAGGGGGGCGGCAACGCCAGCGGCCAGGCACCCCGTTCGGCCTTGCAATCCGCCGGCCTGGCCTCTGATCTGGGGGTGCGGCGACCGCACGATGCCGGACCTCGACCCCATGATCTTCGGAGCCCTCGATGAAACTTCTTCCTGTGCTGATGCTTCCGTCGCTGGCGCTGGGGATGCCGGCCCTTGCCGACACGCTGGACGACCGGGCCACGGCGGTGTTTTCGGCCGCCTATGCGGATACCTGCTACAGCGCCTTTCTGGAGGACGGCCGCCTGATCGAACCGCCGCGGCGGTATGCGGTGGTATCGCCGATGACCTACGGCGACGCGCCGGTGCCGATGGAGGTCTGGCTGTTTCGCTGCAATGTCGGCGCCTACAACGTCCAGTCGGTCCTGATCGGATATACGGAGGCGGACGGGATCACCCCGCTGTCCGTCGCCAGCCCCGATCTCGATATCGTCCTCGAAGACCCGGATGATCTGGACAGCGCCGTGCGCGAGGTCAGGATCGTCGGCTGGTCCGCGTCGCAGATCGTCGTCAACGCGGAGATCGACACCGCAATCGGCGAACTGCGCGAGATCGGCTATTGGCGGGGCATGGGCGACGCGTCGTCGGCCGCGGTCTGGCGGCTTGTCGACCTCAACTTCCGCCTTGTCCGTTACGATGTCGATCCGACCTATGACGGCGAGGTGAACCCGACGACCCTCGTGCTGTTCGACTAGACCGGCGGGCTCCGGGCGTGCCGCCCGTCATCCGATGGTTGGCCGCGTCACCCGGTCCATCACCTTGAGACCGGGGTTCTTCGCCAGATAGTCGGCGAGCCGGGGATCCTCGGCATAGCGCGGTTGTTCGTCCGTGATGTCGTAGTCCCCACCCAGCTCCCGGCGCAGAAGCGCCAGCAGCCGATCCACATCCGCGTTGAACCGGTCGCAAAGCGCCTGTGACCAGAGGCTTGGGTCGGGTGGATACAACGGGTTGAGATAGCGGGAATGCTGGAACCCAAGATCATCTCGCAGGCGTTGGGCAGCTGCCGAGAGGGGCAGCCTGGCCGGCGACAGGACGCGCCCTTTCAGGTCGAAGGATCCGGCATCGACCGGCCCGACGCCCAGCCGCGCGCGCGTGTCTTCGTCACCCGCCCACAGGCACCCGCCCGCGCCATGATCGAAGAAGAACCTGAGAGCGCCCTTTGTCATCCCCGGAGGCTACGCGGTCGTCGAAGGCCAGGAAAGTCCGCGTGACGGTCGGTCGACAGGTGCCCGGCGCACGGCGGCGGCCTTCGCTGGCGTTCCCAACGGCGCAGACCCCCGAACGGAAACGGGCGCCCCCGAGGGAGCGCCCGTTCCATTCCGTCCTGCAATCCGTGACCGGATCACTCCCAGCCGGCGGCGTTCAGCACCTGCACCGCGGTCTCGACGTTCGCGGCGATGTCGCTGAGGTCGATCACGTCGGGCCGGAAGATGCCCAGCGCGGCGACCGAGGGCGACAGGCCCACGCCCGGCACCGCCGGGTATTCGTCGTTGCCGGCCGAGAAGTACTGCTGCGCCTGGTCCGAGGCGAGGTACTCGAGGAACAGGATCGCGTTCTCGAGGTTCGGCGCATGGGCCGCCACGCCGCCGCCCGACACGTTCATGTGCGCGCCGAGGTCGTTCTGGTTCGGGAACACCCAGCCTATGTTGGCCAGCTGCTCGGGCGTGATCTGGTCGTCGCCTTCCCGCAGGATGCGTGAGAAGTAGTAGGTGTTCGACATCGCGATGTCGCACTCGCCCGAGGCGATCCCGCGCAGCTGGTCGGTGTCGCCGCCCTGGGGCGCGCGGGCGAAGTTGCCGACCACCGCCGCGGCCCAGTCCTGCACGGCCGCCTCGCCCAGATGCGCGATCAGAGCGGCGGTGATGTTCTGGGTGTAGACGTTGGTCGAGGACCGGATGCAGACCTGCCCCGCGTATTCGGGGTTGGCGAGGTCCTGGTAGGTCAGCGGCGGGTTCGCCACGTCCTCGCGGTCGTAGAAGATGATCCGGGCGCGCTGGGAAAAGGCGAACCAGTGGTTGCCGTCGTCCTGCAGGTAGGCCGGGATGCGGGTTTCCAGCACGTCGCTGTTGATCGGCTGCAGCAGGCCCATGTCGGTGGCGCGCGCAAGCCGAACGGTGTCGACGGTCAGGAACACGTCGGCGGGGCTGTTGGCGCCCTCGGCCTGCATCCGGGCGATCAGCTCGTCGGCGTTGCCCTCGATGCGGTTGATGGTGATGCCGGTCAGTTCGGTGAAATCGGAATAGAGCCGCTCGTCGGTGTCGTAGTGACGCGAGGAATAGAGGTTCAGCTCCTGCGCCTGCGCGGCGGTCAGCGTCGAGGCGGCGATGGCCGTGCCCAGCAGGGCGGCGAGGGTGCGGGTCATGGAAGACTCCCTGAAGATGTCCTGGTCTAATACCTGACCGATTTAGTCGGGTGGGGTGGCGCCCTTGAACCCCATCTCGGACCGCCTGTCAAGATTCCCGACCAAATTGCTCGGAAACCGCGCCGGCTTGCCGCAGGCCCGGGCCCGGTGCAGGGTCGCGCCGTCGCCGGAAACGGGGAGGGGGGGAGGCCATGCGCGCCGGGATCGCGTTCCTGATCGTCGCCTACATGCTGAGCCAGTTCTACCGCGCCTTCCTCGCGGTGCTGTCACCCGTGCTGCAGGCCGAGATCGGGGCGACCACGGGCGACCTCGCCCGCGCCTCGGGGCTGTGGTTCGTGGCCTTCGCGCTGATGCAGCTGCCGGTGGGCTGGGCGCTGGACCACCTCGGGCCGCGGCGGACCTGTTCGGTGCTGTTCCTTCTGGGGGGCGCGGGGGGCGCGGCGGTCTTCGCGCTGGCGCAGGGGCCGGGGGCGATCACGGCGGCGATGGTGCTGATCGGCATGGGCTGCGCGCCGGTGCTGATGTCGACCTACTACATCTTTGCCCGCCAGTTCCCGGCGGCGATCTTCGGCACGCTGGCGGGGGTGACGGTGGGCCTGTCCTCGCTCGGCAACATCCTGTCGGCGGCGCCGCTGGCGGCCCTGATCGGGGCCTTCGGCTGGCGCGAGACGGTGGGGGGATTCGCGGTGCTGACGGCGGCGATCGCGCTGGTCATCGCGGCGCTGGTGCGCGACCCGGTGAAGCCGGAGGGCGAGGCGAAGGGGTCGCTGATCGACCTGTTGCGCATGCCGCAGCTCTGGCCGGTCATGGCGATGATGTTCGTCTGCTACTTCCCGGCGGCGGGGCTCAGGGGGCTGTGGATCAGCCCCTATCTCGCGGACCGGTTCGGGGCAGAGCTGGCACAGATCGGGACGGCGACGCTGGTGATGGGGCTGGCGATGGTGGCGGGGAATTTCCTGTATGGCCCCGCCGACCGCCTCTTCGGCGGCCGCAAGCGGCCGATCCTCATCGGCAATACCGTGGTGGCGGCCCTGTGCCTCGCCTTCTGGGCCGCGCCGCCCGCGGGGTTCGGCATGGCGGTGGCGATGTTCGCCCTGATCGGCCTGTTCGGCGCGTCCTACCCCATCGTCATCAGCCACGGGCGCAGCTTCTGCCCCCCGCACCTGACGGGGCGGGGGGTGACGCTGTTGAACCTGTTCGGGATGGGCGGCGCGGGCGTGATGCAGTTCGTGTCCGGCCCGACCTTTGCCGGGCTGGCCGAAACGCGCAACCCCGCCGACGCCTATGGCGCGCTGTTCGGGATCGTGGGCCTCGCCATCCTCGCCGGGCTGTCCCTTTACGCCTTCGCGCGGGACAGCCGCAGCTGAGGCGTCACGCCGCCCGGCGGCGGCGGGGGCGGCGGCGCTTGGCCGGCGCGGCCTCGGCCGCCATCACGCGGCCCGCGGGCTTGGCATGGCCCTGCGGCTTGCCCTGCCCCTGACCACGGCCGCGTCCGCCCCCGCGCTGCGGCTTTTCCATCGCCACGGCGCGCGGACGGGTGCCGCCGGCGACCGGGATCTCGACCTTCATCAGCTTCTCGATCTGCACCAGCAGGTCGACCTCCTCGGCCGAGCAGAAGGCGATGGCCTCGCCCTCGCGCCCGGCCCGCGCGGTGCGGCCGATGCGGTGGACGTAGTTGTCGGGCGTGTCGGGCAGCTCGTAGTTGATGACGTAGGCGACGCCCGGAATGTCGATGCCGCGGGCGGCCACGTCGGTGGCGACCAGCGTGGTGATGGTGCCGTCGCGGAACGCCTTGATCGCGCGGTCGCGCTGGCCCTGGCTCTTGTTGCCGTGGATCGAGGCGGCGTTGTAGCCGTCGGCCACGAGGCCCTTCATCAGCTTTTCCGCGCCGTGCTTGGTGCGGGCGAAGACCAGCGTCAGGGCGTCGGGGTCACGGTCGAGGATCTCGCGCAGTTTCGCGGGCTTGTCGGCCTTGTCCATGTAGACGACCGATTGCGTCACCTTGTCGGCGGCCTTGCCGGGGGGCGAGACCTGCACCTTGCGCGGGTTGGTCAGGTAGGCGCGCGACAGCTCCTCCATCTGCTTCGGCATGGTGGCCGAGAACAGCATGGTCTGGCGCGGCGTGCCCAGCGCGGGGGCGATCCGGCGCAGCGCGTGGATGAAGCCGAGGTCCAGCATCTGGTCGGCCTCGTCCAGCACCAGGTGCTGCGCGGTGCGCAGGTCGACCGCGCCGCGGTCCATCAGGTCGATGAGCCGGCCGGGCGTGGCCACCAGGATGTCGGTGCCGCGGGCCAGCGTGGCGATCTGGCGGCCGATGGACTGGCCGCCCACGACCGTGGCCACCTTGAGCGGCGTGCCGGTGGTGAAGGCGCGCAGGCTGTCGGCGATCTGGTTCACCAGTTCCCGCGTCGGCGCCAGGATCAGCGCGCGGACCGACCGCGGCGCGGGCTTGCCCGTCGCCTCGGACAGATGCGCGATCAGCGGCAGGCCGAAGGCAAGGGTCTTGCCGGTGCCGGTCTGGGCCAGCCCGAGGATGTCGTGACCGTCCAGCGCCAGCGGGATCGCCTGGTTCTGGATCGGGGTGGGGGTGTCGAAACCGTTGGCCTTGATGGCGGACAGCAGCGCGGGGGAAAGCCCCAGCATGTCGAAGTCGAACAAATCGTATCCTTTCGGGCGCCGCGGGATGCGCGGTCGCCACAGGTATTGGCCGCGACAGCGCGCGGACCGGACGAGGGTGCGACCGGGGCCGTCAGGGCCGCGATCGTCAGAACCCTGCGTGAAGGGGAACTGGGGGAATGCATCTGTCGCCGTCAGGCCTGCGGGATCCTGCCCGCCCTCCGACTGCTCACGCGGCAGTGCAGCGACATGAAGGGCACATGCGGCCTCAGGGCGCGGCTGTCAAGCCTCGCGGCTCTTTTCCTTTGCAGGCGGTTCCTTTATGTGCCGCCCATCCATCAGCCCGAAGGATCAAGGATATGGGATACCGAGTCGTCGTCGCGGGCGCCACGGGCAATGTGGGCCGCGAAATGCTCAACATCCTCGCCGAGCGGGAGTTTCCCGTCGACGAGATCGTCGCTCTGGCCAGCCGCAAATCGCTGGGCACCGAGTGCAGCTTTGGCGACAAGACCCTCAAGACCAAGGACCTGGACACCTTCGACTTCACCGGCTGGGACATCGCGCTGTTCGCGATCGGCTCCGAGGCCACCGCGGTCTATGCGCCCAAGGCCGCCAAGGCCGGCTGCATCGTGATCGACAACAGCTCGCTCTACCGCTACGACCCCGACGTGCCGCTGGTGGTGCCCGAGGTGAACCCGCAGGCTGTCGAGGGCTACGCCAAGAAGAACATCATCGCGAACCCCAACTGCTCGACCGCGCAGATGGTCGTGGCGCTGAAGCCGCTGCATGACCGCGCGCGGATCAAGCGGGTGGTGGTGTCGACCTACCAGTCGGTCTCCGGCGCGGGCAAGGCGGCGATGGACGAGCTCTGGGACCAGACCAAGGGCATGTACGTGCCGGGACAGGAGCGCGAGCCCGCCAAGTTCACCAAGCAGATCGCCTTCAACGTCATTCCCCACATCGACAAGTTCATGGAGGACGGGTCGACCAAGGAGGAATGGAAGATGGTCGTGGAGACCAAGAAGATCCTCGACCCCAAGATCAAGGTGACCGCGACCTGCGTGCGCGTTCCGGTCTTCGTCGGTCATTCCGAGGCGATCAACATCGAGTTCGAGGAGTTCCTCGACGAGGAGGAGGCGCGCGACATCCTGCGCGAGGCGCCGGGCGTGCTGGTCGTCGACAAGCGCGAGGACGGCGGCTACGTCACGCCGGTGGAATGCGTGGGCGACTACGCCACCTTCGTCAGCCGGATCCGGCAGGATTCGACGCTGGATAACGGCCTCAACCTCTGGTGCGTCTCCGACAACCTGCGCAAGGGCGCGGCCCTGAACGCGGTGCAGATCGCCGAGACGCTGGGCAACCGGGTGCTCAAGAAGGGCTGATCCGGCGCGGCCGGGACATCGGGGGCCGGTCCGGCGTTGTCCGGGCCGGCCCCTTTGTCGTTGCGGCATCGGTGGAAGCCTGCCGACGGCGCGGGGCGCCGGGGCGCGGCGCTGGCGTGGACGCGGGTTTCCCCGCATTGTGGGCCTGCACCCGTTGGGGCACCCCGAGCCCGGGGACCTCGACCAGAAGGAGCATGATCCCATGCGTTTCGCCCTCTCCCTCACCGCCGCGCTGATGGCCAGCACGGCGGCCCTTGCCGACGACATCCTGCTGCGCGCCGACATCGCCGAGGCGACCGTCTTCCTGTCCAGCGCCGAGGTCACCCGCCGCGCGACGGTGAGCCTGCCGGCCGGCGAGCACCGGCTCCTGATCCCGGTGCCCGACCTCTCCGCCGCCGACCTGCTGGAGATCAGCGGGCCGGACGGGCTGTCCTTCGGGCCGCCGCAGCGGCGCGCGGGGCATGTCATCGCCGAGGGCGTGCTGGACGACCCGTCGCAGGCCGTCGCCCGGTCCGCGGTCGACGCGGCCGAGGACGCGCTTCTCGCCGCCGAGGACGCGCTGGCCACGGCCGATGGCGGCATCCGGGCGCTCGAGGCGCAGATGGCCTACCTGACCGCGCTTACCCGCGGCGGGCCCGAGGGGGCGGCGATGCCCGCGGACCCGGGGCTGGTGCCGCAGCTGCTGGCCACGCTGGGGGCCGAGACCGCCCGGGTGCAGGCCGAGCTTCAGGCCGCCCGCGTCGCCCGCCGCGACCTGGCCGAGGCGGTGACGGACCGCGGTGTCGCGCTGGCGGCCGCCCGCGACGCGCTGGCCCGGCTGCGGCCCTTCGGCACCGCGGTGGACGTGGTCGAGGTGCCCGTCCGCGTGGCCGCCGACACGGAGGCCGAGATCGCGCTGGGTTACCTGAGCTACGCCGCGGGCTGGGAGCCGAGCTACGAGCTGCGCCTCGACAGCGAGACCGGCGCGCTGGAGGTGGCCCGCTTCGTGACCGTTCAGGCCGGCGGCGGCGCGCGCTGGCAGGAGGTGGCGATGGTGTTCTCCACCGCCACGCCGGCCCGGCAGCGCGAACCTTCGGAGCTGTCGCCCTCACCGGCCCGGATCGTCGAGCCCGCGCCCCCCGTGGTGCTGGGCGCGGTGCCGCGCATCGCCAGCGGCGACATGGTGATGCTGGAGGCCGCGCCGGTGGCCGAGCCCGTGATGGTCGACGACCGCGCGGCGCTGCAGGTCGAGGGGCTGTCGCTGTCCTGGGCCTATGCCGAGCCGGTCAGCCTCGGGCCCGACGGCATCGCGGTGCTGCCGCTGGACACGCTGGCGCTGACCGCCGAGACCGAGGCCCGCGCCATCCCGCGCTACGACGAGACGGCCTTCCTGGTGGCGATGGCGACCAACGACACCGGCGAGCCGCTCCTGCCGGGCCTCGCGCGGTTCTACCGCGACGGGGCGCTGGTGGGCGAGGACTGGCTGCCCATGGTCGCGGCCGGGGCCGAAGCCGAGCTGGGCTTCGGGCCGCTCGACCACCTGCGGCTGGTCTGGATCGACCGGTCGCTGGCCGAGGGTGACCGTGGCGTGTTCACCACCGCCAGCACGCAGCTGCGCGAGATCGCCTTCGGGGTGGAAAACCTGTCGGACGCGGCCGAAACGGTGCGTCTGCTCTACGCGACGCCCTTTGCCGAGCAGGAGGACCTCGGGCTGGACCTGACGCTGGCGCCGCCGCCCTCCGAGCGGGATGTGGACGACCTGCGCGGGGTCCATGCCTGGACGCTGGAGGTCGCGCCCGGTGCGACCGCGCTGGTCGAGATGCGGGTGGAGTTCGACTGGCCCGAGGGGCAGGAGCTGACCTGGTGGCCCTGAGCCTCACCACGGTTCGATGAGCACCGGGTCGTCGTCGTCCCAGTCGGGCGGCGACGGCCTGGGGCGGGTGGCGGCGGGGTCGCCGCCGAGGACGCGGGCCACCATGTAGTGGTGGCTGTGGCCCGGAAAGGGCGCGCGGAACCGGCGGATCAGGTCGGCGTAGGCGGCGCCGATCTCGGAGCCCTTGCAGATACGTTCGCCGTCGGACAGGCGGTGGAGCGCGAGGCCGCCGCCGCGTTCGCGGAAGATGAAGCCCTTGGCCCGCAGGCGGGATTGCAGGTCGTCCCAGCCGGTGGCCTGGCCGATGTCGCCGGCGATGCGCGCCCGGATGGGCGCGAGGAGCTGCTCGTCCGTCCTGCCGGACGACCTCGCCCCGCCCTCTTGCGGGATACTCCGCCGCAACCGCAGCCTGACCTCCTCGTGCAGGCTGCGCCCGTTCTGCGCCGCGGCCTCGGCAAGCGCGGCGAACAGGGTCTCGGGCAGGTCCACGATCAGGCGACGGCTGGCACTCATGCCGCCACCCTCGCACCTGCCGGTTAACGGATCGTGAACGCCTCAGAACCGCTCCGCGCGCAGCACCTCGCAATCGACCACGCTGACCACGCCGATGTGCCGCTCCACCACCGCGAAGGCCGCGTCCAGCAGCGCGTCCAGCCGCTCGGGCCGGATGATGCAGACGACGCAGACCATCCCCCCCGCGCGGCTGACCTGCCCCTCGCGGCTCCACTGTCCCGACCGGCCCGAGCCGCCCAGCACCGGCAGCACGGTGAACCCCCTGACCCCCGCCTTGATCAGCGCGGCTGTCAGGCGGCCCTCCATGACCGCCTCGATGGTGATCTCGACCCGTTTCGCCTTGTGGGTCTGCATGGGGCTCAGCCTCCGGTGACGGCGCTGGCGACCGCGAGATAGAGCGGGATGCCCAGCGTCAGGTTGAAGGGAAAGGTCACGCCAAGCGACAGCGTGAGGTAGACCGACGGGTTCGCCTCGGGCAGCGCCACCCGCATCGCCGCCGGCACCGCGATGTAGGACGCGGATGCGCAGAGCGTCATGAACAGCACCACGCCGCCCGTGGACAGGCCCAGCAGGAGCCCCGCGGCAAGCCCGAGCGTGGCCCCGATGGGCGGCATCACCACGCCGAACAGGAACACACCCGGCGTCAGCACCGACCGCGCCTCGCGCAGGCCGCGGCCCGCGACCAGCCCCATGTCGAGCAGGAACAGGCACAGCACCCCCTGGAACGGCGCCACGATGAAGGGCGCGATGCGGTCCATGCCCTCGGCCCCGGTGATCCATCCGATCAGGAACGACCCGACCAGCAGCACGATGGAGCCGTTCAGCAGGATCTCCCGCATCAGCCCCTCCTCCATCTCGCCGCCCGCCTTGCCGAAGCGCGCCACGATCCACAGCGCCGACAGGATCGCGGGCGCCTCCATCACCGCGGCGACGGCGACCATGTAGCCCTCGGAGCTCAGCCCCGCCGAGCCCACCACCGAGGTCGCCGCCACGAAGGTGACGATGGAGATGGAGCCGTAATGCGCCGCCACCGCCGCCGCGTCGGTCACGTCGAGCCGCGTCATCGCGCGCAGCAGCGCGAAGGCGATCATCGGGAGCCCGAAGGACAGGATCACGCCGGCCACCAGCGACAGCAGAAGCGTGGCGTCGATGCCGTGGTCGGCGACGCTGGCCCCGCCCTTGAACCCGATCGAGAACAGCAGGTAGATCGACATCCCCTTGGCCACCGCCTCGGGGATCGTCAGGTCGGACCGCGCGAAGGCCGCAAGCAGCCCCAGCGCGAAGAACAGGATGATCGGCGACAGCAGGTTCTCGGCCGCCAGTGCCAGTATGCCGTCCATCGCCGGTCCCCCTTGCCCTGTCCCCTGCGGTCTACGGGCGCCGGGCCCGCGGGTAAAGCGTCAGCCGCGCACGAAGTGGCGGACGCCGCCGTCGAAGGTCTCGAGGTCCATCTCGGCCAGGTCGGTCCAGAGCCCGTGCAGCGTGATCTGCCCCGAATCCACCGCCTCGGCCACGAAGGGGTAGCCCATCAGGTTCTCCAGGCTGACCTGGATCCCCTCCTTCTCCAGCGCGGTCTGGCGGTCGGCGGCCACGGTGATGTCGGCGATCCGCGCGACGCCCGGGCGCAGCACGTCCAGCCAGCGGCCGATGAAGCTTTCCTTGCGCTCGAGGTCGGGCGCCTCGCCCGCGCACATCGCCAGGCAGCCGCGCACGCCGCCGCAGTTGGAATGGCCCATGACGATGATGTGGCTGACCTTGAGGTATTTCACCGCGAATTCCACCGCCGCCGCGGTGCCGTGGTGCTGGCCGTCGGGCGTGTAGGGCGGCACCATGTTGGCGATGTTGCGGTGCACGAAGACCTCGCCCACCTGCTGGCCGAACACCGCCTCGATCGCAACCCGGCTGTCGCAGCAGGCGATCACCATGGCGCGGGGGTTCTGCCCCTCGATGGCGAGCTTGCGGAACAGGTCGCGGTTGGTCGGGAAGTCATGCGACTTCCAGTCCTTGTAGCGCTCCAGCAGGTAGTCGGGCAGGGATTTCACGCGATGCATGGGTCAGGCCGTCCGTCGTCTCTCGTCACGGTTGAATAAACCGAATGCCCTGCAAATTGGAGGCGCTTTTTGCCGCCGCCCTAAGGGTTTCTTCAGCGCGTCCCGGCAGGGTCCTGCCTGCCCGTGGTGGGGGCAGAAGGTGGAGCAACAAGATGAGGGCGGGAATCACGCTTCTTCCGCTGGGGGAGCCTGCGCGCTTCAACCCCGGCCAGCTGGAAAAACTGTGCGACAGGCTGGGCGAGCTGCACGCCGAGGCCGAGGTGGCGCTGGCGCTGGAGCGTCTGTCGGCGCGTCTTGCCGAGGTGGGGCGGCTGGCCCCGGGCGGCGACCTCGCGGCGCTGGAGCCGGCGCTGGCGGCGCTGGTGTCGGACGCGCAGATGATCGGCATGGCGACGCTGGCGGCCGTCGGCCGGCACGTGCTCGACTGCCTCGGGGCGGGCGATCCGACGGCGCTGGCGGCCACGCTGGCGCGGCTGGAGCGGGTCGGCGACCGGTCGATCCACGCGGTCTGGGACCTCGAGGATCTTTCGGGCTGAGGCCACTTGCGGCGGCGGGGCACGGCGCTAGTGTGGCGCCCGACCGACCGGAGCCCGATTGCCATGCCCCAGGACCTGCGCTTCGCCGCGCCCGACGCGGACGCCATCCCGCTGCACCTGATCGACCCCGACGGCGCCGAGGCGGCGCTGGCCGCCCTGCCCGCGGCGCAGGCCGCCTGGGCGCGCCACCACGGCTTTGCCGGCACGCTGGCGCAGGTCTGCGCCCTGCCCGGCGACGCCGGACGCCCCGCCGCGGTGCTGGTCGGCCGGGGCACCGCCGCGGACCGGCTGCGCAAGCGCTTCGCCGTGGGTGCCGCCATCGCCGGCCTGCCCGAGGCGACCTATGCGCTGGCCGCCCCGCTGCAGGGCCCCGAGGGCGAGGAGATCGCGCTGGGCTACCTCCTGTCGCTCTACCGCTTCGACCGCTACCGGGCGCAGACGCCCGCCAAGGCCCGGCTCGTCGCCCCCGAAGGCTTGGACGCCGCGCGGCTGGAGCGCATCGCCGCGGCCGAGGCGCTCACCCGCGACCTGGTAAATACGCCGGCCGAGGACATGGGCCCCGACGCGCTGGAAACCGCCGCCCGCACGCTGGCCGGCCAGTTCGGCGCGGCGGTTTCCGTCATCACCGGCGACGACCTGCTGGCCCGGAACTTCCCGCTGATCCACACGGTCGGCCGCGCCGCCGCCCGCGCGCCGCGTCTGATCGAGCTGACCTGGGGCAGCGGGGCGAAGACCCTCACGCTGGTCGGCAAGGGGGTATGCTTCGACACCGGGGGCCTGAACCTCAAGCCCGGATCGTCGATGGCGCTGATGAAGAAGGACATGGGCGGCGCCGCGACCGTGCTGGGCCTGGCGCAGATGATCATGGCCGAGGGGCTGGACCTGTCGCTGCGCGTGCTGATCCCGGCGGTCGAGAACGCGGTCGCAGGCGGCGCCTTCCGCCCCGGCGACATCTACACCGCGCGCAACGGCAAGACGGTCGAGATCAACAACACCGACGCCGAGGGGCGGCTGGTGCTGGCCGACGCGCTGGCCCTGGCCAACGAGACGCCGGCCGACCTGACGATCTCCATGGCGACGCTGACCGGCGCCGCCCGCGTCGCCGTGGGGCCCGATATCGCGCCCTTCTACACCGACGACGCGGCGCTGGCCGGCGCGCTGGCCGCCGCCGCGCAGGAGGTGGCCGACCCGGTCTGGCGCCTGCCCTTCCACGCCCCCTACGAGGCGATGATCGAGCCCGGCATCGCCGATCTCGACAACGCGCCCTCGGGCGGCATGGCGGGCTCGATCACCGCCGCTCTGTTCCTGCGCCGCTTCGTGCCCGACGTGCCGCGCTACGCCCATTTCGACATCTACGCCTGGAGCCCCGCGGCCGCCCCGGCCCGCCCCAAGGGCGGCGTCGGTCAGGGCGCGCGCGCGCTGTTCCGGATGCTGGCCGACGGGGGCTGGGCATGACCATGGATCCGCGCATGACGCCGTCGAACGGGCGGGTGGCGCATGTCTCGCTCGAGGGGCAGGTCGAGGCCGAGCGCTTCGTGACCGGGCGCTGGATGATGGTGCAGCAGCCCATGGTCAACATCACCGACGCCCCCCGCGGCGCGCGGGTGAGCCAGCTCCTGTTCGGCGAGCGGTTCCTGGCGCTGGAGACGGCCGACGGCTTTTCCTTCGGCATGGCCGAGCGCGACGGCTACGTGGGCTACATCCTGTCGGGCGCCCTGACCGGGGCCGAGGACGCGACGCACTGGGTCGTCGCCCCCGCCACGCACCTCTACCCCAAGCCCGACCTCAAGGCGCCGCCCGACGTGGCGCTGTTCTTCGGAAGCCAGGTCCGGGTCGCGGGCGAGCGCGACGGCTACCTGCGCATCCAGACCGGCCACTACATCCCGCAGCAGCACCTGGTGCCGATGAAGGCGCGGTTTTCCGACCCGGTGGGCGTGGCCGACCTGTTCCTCGGCACGCCCTACCTCTGGGGCGGGACCAGCCGCTGGGGCATCGACTGCTCGGGGCTGATCCAGGCGGCGCTGATCGCCTGCGGCATCGACTGCCCGCGCGACAGTGACCAGCAGGAGGCCGCGCTGGGCGTGGACCTGCCCGAGGACGAACCGCTCCGCCGCGGCGACCTGGTGTTCTGGAAGGGCCATGTCGGCATCATGTCGAGCGAGACGATGCTGCTCCATGCCAACGCCCACCACATGGCCGTGGCCTACGAGCCGCTGGACGAGGCGCTGGCCCGCATCGGCGCGCGCGAGTTCGGCGCGGTGACGGCGCGCAAGCGGCTGCCGCTCTAGAGGTCGTCGACCGCGCGGATCAGCTTGCGCTCCAGCACCCGCAGCACGGTTTTCAGGTCGTGGCCGCGCTTCAGGATCTGGCCGTCCATGCCGATGACGCTGTACTGCCCCTGCCGGTCGCGCAGCTTGGGCCGTTTCTCGATGCGGTAGAGCGGGTGCTCGGCGGTGCGCCGGAACACGGCGAAGACCGCGGCGTCGGACAGGTGCGAGATGCCGTAGTCGCGCCATTCCCCGGCGGCCACCATGCGGCCGTAGAGGGCGAGGATCACGCCCAGTTCCTTGCGGTCGAAGGCAACCTGATCCGTGCGCGCGGCGGGCCCGATGGGCTGGAACTGCATCACCATGGGGGGATGGTGGGGGCGATGGGGGCGGAAATCAAGCGCACAAAGGAAAAGGGCCCCTTGCCGGGGCCCCTTAGGGTCACAGAGTGCACGCGCGCGATTACGCCCGCACCAGCGCCTCGTAGGCATCCGACATGTGCCGCGTCAGCGCGCCCACCTCGAAGTTGTAGTCGCCGATCTGGCCCACCGGCGTGACCTCGGCGGCGGTGCCGGTCAGCCAGCACTGCTCGAAGCCCTCCAGCTCCTCGGGCATGATGTGGCGCTCGTGCACCTTGATCTGGCGCTCGGTCAGCATCCCGATCACCGTCTGCCGGGTGATGCCGTTCAGGAAGCAGTCGGGCTTGGGCGTGTGCACTTCGCCGTCCTTGACGAAGAAGATGTTCGCGCCCGTCGCCTCGGCGACATAGCCGCGGTAGTCGAACATCATCGCGTCCGAGCAGCCCTTGGCCTCGGCCGCGTGCTTGGACATGGTCGCGATCATGTAGAGGCCCGCGGCCTTCGCCTGGTAGGGCGCGGTCTCGGGCGCGGGGCGGCGCCACTTGGCGATGTCGAGCTTGGCGCCCTTGGTCTTGGCGTCGCCGTAGTAGTTGCCCCAGCTCCAGGCCGCGACGGCCATCCGCACCGGGTTGCGCTTGGACGACACGCCCATGTCCTCGCCCGAGCCGCGCCACGCCACCGCGCGGACATAGGCGTCGGTCAGCCCGTTGGCCTGCATCACCGCGTATTTCGCGGCCTCGATCTCGTCGACCGTCCACGGGATCGGCATGTCGATCATCTCGCCCGACTTCAGCAGGCGCTCGGAGTGCCAGCGGCTCTCGAAGATCTTGCCGTTGTAGGCGCGCTCGCCCTCGAACACGGACGAGGCGTAGTGCATCGCGTGGGTCAGGATGTGGACGTTGGCCGTGCGCCAGTCCACAAGCTCGCCATCCATCCAGATCTTGCCGTCACGATCGTCATAGGCCCCGGCCATCGTCCGTATCCCCGTCCAGTCACCGGCTCTTCCCACCGGCGGATTTCCGAATGTTGCGCAGGTTGCGTCCGGTTCGGACATAATCTTGCGCAAAACGCCCCTCTCGCTATCAATTGATTCTTGGAAAGTCAACAAGGCTGACATAAACTGGGGCAAAATCCCTGACGGGACGGAAGGAAGGGGCATCCGATGGCGGATCGCAACGCGGCGAACCTGATGGGGCGCGGGGAAAGCCTGCTGTTCCTCACCGACGACCAGCTCAGGCGGGGCATCGAGGCGATGTTCTTCGCCTATCGCGGCTTCACCGCCGACCCCGACCGCATCTTGCAGGATTACGGCTATGGCCGCGCCCATCACCGGGCGATCCACTTCATCAACCGCGCGCCGGGCACCACGGTGAACAACCTGTTGTCGATCCTCGGCGTCACCAAGCAGTCGCTGAACCGGGTGCTGCGCACGCTGGTCGAGGACGGGCTGGTCGACAGCCGCGTCGGCACCCGCGACAAGCGCGAGCGCCACCTGTTCCTGACCCCCAAGGGTGCCGCGCTGGAGCGCGACCTGAGCGAGGCGCAGCGCAACCGGATGCGCGACGCCTACCGCGCCGCCGGGCCCGAGGCGGTGGCCGGGTTCCGCGCCGTGCTGGAACAGATGATGGACCCCGACATGCGGCGCCACTACGTCGACGGGGGCGACGGGCAGCGATGACCCGGGACATCGGCGCGCACCTGCTGATCGTCGACGACGACGAACGCATCCGCGGACTGCTGCAGAAATTCCTGATGCGCCACGGCTTCATGGCCACGGTCGCGCGCGATGCGGGCCAGGCGCGGCGGCTGCTCAAGGGGCTGGCCTTCGACCTGATCGTGCTCGACGTGATGATGCCGGGCGAGGACGGCCTGAGCCTGACGCGCGACCTGCGGGCCAAGAACGGCACGCCGATCCTGCTCCTGACCGCCAAGGGCGAGGCGGGCGACCGCATCAGCGGGCTCGAAGCCGGAGCCGACGACTACCTCGCCAAGCCCTTCGAGCCCAAGGAGCTGCTCCTGCGGATCAACGCGATCCTGCGCCGGATGCCCAAGCCCGCCGACGAGGCCGAGGTGCCGCAGGTGCTCCACCTCGGGCCGATCCGCTACGACCTCGACCGGAGCGAGATGTGGCACGGGTCCGAGCCCGTGCGCCTGACCGCGACCGAGGCCGCGCTGATGCGGATCTTCACCGCCGAGCCGAACCGCGCCTTCAGCCGGACCGAGCTGGTGAGCCTGCTGAACCGCGACAAGGCCGGCGCGGAACAGGTGCAGGAGCGCGCGGTGGACGTGCAGATCACGCGCCTGCGCCGCAAGATCGAGACCAACCCGAAGCAGCCGCGCTATTTGCAGACGGTGCGCGGGGCGGGTTACATGCTGGCACCGGACTGACCGGCGGAGCTGTTCCCATGACCCTTCTCGTCGAAAACCCCGCGGGGCTCGATCACCTCACCCCGCCCGGCCACCCCGAGCGCGTCGAGCGGCTGGAAGAGATCAACGAGGCGCTGTCGGCGCCCGAGTTCGACGACCTGACCCGGATCGAGGCGCCGATGGCCGACGAGGCGTCGCTGCTGCTCGGCCATCCGCAGCTGTATATCGACGCGGTGCGCCGGCAGATCCCCGACAGCGGGCGGCAGGCGCTCGACCCCGACACCTGGGCCAGCCCCGGGTCGTGGGATGCGGCGGTCAAGGGCGTGGGCGGCTGCCTCGCCGCCGTCGACGCCGTGCTGGAGGGGCGGGCGCGCAATGCCTTCGTGGCGACACGGCCGCCGGGGCACCACGCCGAAAAGGTCCGGGCGATGGGCTTCTGCCTGTTCTCCAACGTCGCCATCGCGGCGCGGCACGCGCTGGAGGTGCACGGGCTGTCGCGTGTCGCGGTGGTGGATTTCGACGTCCACCACGGCAACGGCACGCAGGACGTGCTGTGGGACGAGCCCCGCGCGCTGTTCATCTCGTCGCACCAGATGCCGCTCTACCCCGGCAGCGGCGCGGCGTCGGAGCGCGGCGGGTCGGACAACGTGCTGAACCTGCCGCTCGCCCCCGGCAGCGGCGGGGCCGAGATGCGCGCCGCCTACCAGACCCGCGCCTTTCCGCGGCTCAGGGCGTGGCAGCCGGAGCTGATCCTGATCTCGGCCGGCTTCGACGCCCATGCCGACGACCCGCTGGCCAACCTGATGTGGCGCGAGGAGGATTTCGCCTGGATCACCCGCGGCCTCTGCGACCTGGCCGACGAGCTGTGCGGCGGGCGCGTGGTCTCGACTCTCGAAGGCGGCTATGATCTGGCGGCGCTGGCGGCCTCGGTCGCGGTGCATGTGACGGAACTGAAGGAGCGGAGCGCATGAGCGGGCAGAAACAGATCGAGGAGATGAGCTTCGAGGAAGCGATCCGCGAGCTGGAGCAGGTGGTGACCGCGCTCGACCGCGGCGACGTGGCGCTGGAGGAGTCGATCAAGCTCTACGAGCGCGGCGCGAAGCTCAAGGCGCGCTGCGAGGCCAAGCTGAAGGAAGCCGAGGAGAAGGTCGCCCAGATCACGCTCGACGCCGGCGGCCAGCCGACCGGCACCACCCCGGTGGAAGGTCTCTGACACCCATGTTCCAGCAGGCGCTCGGCGCGGCCCAACAGGCCATCTCCGGCTTTCTGGTACAAGAAATGGCGCGGCTCGGGGACGACCGCGTGGCCGAGGGGATGCGCTACGCCACCAACGGCGGCAAGCGGCTGCGCGGCTTCCTCGCGCTCGAGACCGCGGCGCTGTTCGACGTGGCACCCGCGCAGGCGCTGTTCGCCGCGGGCGCGGTGGAATGCCTGCACGCCTACAGCCTCGTGCACGACGACCTGCCCTGCATGGACGACGATGACCTCCGCCGGGGCCAGCCCACGGTGCACGTCAAATGGGACGAGGCGACCGCCGTTCTGGTGGGCGACGCGCTGCAGACCTTCGCCTTCGAGCTTCTGGCCGACCCGCGCGCCGGCGACGATGGCCAGCGGATCGCGCTGGTGGGCAGCCTTGCCCGCGCCTCGGGGGCGCAAGGCATGGTGCTGGGCCAGGCGCAGGACATCGCCGCCGAGACCGCCGCCGCCCCCCTGACGCTGGCGCAGATCACCGAGCTGCAGGGCAACAAGACCGGCCGCCTGATCGAATGGCCGGCCGAGGCGGGGGCCATCCTCGGCCGCTCCGACCCCGCGCCGCTGCGCGCCTACGCCCGCGCCATCGGGCTGGCGTTCCAGATCGCCGACGACATCCTCGACGTGGAGGGCGACGCCGCCACCGCCGGCAAGGCCCTGCAGAAGGACGCGGCGGCGGGCAAGGCAACCTTCGTGTCGCTGCTGGGGCTGGACGGCGCGAAACGGCGCGCCGCCGACCTCGTGGCCGAGGCCGAGGCGGCGCTGTCGCCCTATGGCAAAAGGGCGCATAACCTCGCCGCCCTCGCCCGCTACATCGTGGACCGTGACAAGTAGGCCCCGAAGGAGGCCAGCCGCCCGTGACCGACCGACCCTCCACGCCGCTTCTCGACCGCGTGACCTCGCCCGCCGACCTCAAGCGCTTCTCGGACCACGAGCTGCGCCGGCTGGCCGACGAGTTGCGGCAGGAGACGATCTGGTCGGTCAGCCGGACCGGCGGCCATTTCGGCGCGGGCCTTGGCGTGGTCGAGCTGACCGTGGCGATCCACGCTGTCTTCGACACGCCGCGCGACAAGCTGATCTGGGACGTGAGCCACCAGTGCTACCCGCACAAGATCCTGACCGGGCGGCGCACGCGCATGGGCACGATCCGGCAGAAGGACGGGCTGTCTGGCTTCACCAAGCGCAGCGAAAGCCCCTATGACCCCTTCGGCGCGGCGCATTCTTCTACAAGTATTTCCGCGGCGCTCGGCTTCGCCGTGGCGCGCGACCTTGGCGGGGATTGCGACACCGGGCATGGCGACGCGATCGCCGTGATCGGCGACGGGGCGCTGTCGGGCGGCATGGCCTATGAGGCGATGAACAACGCGGGCCACCTGAAGAAGCGGCTGATCGTCATCCTGAACGACAACGAGATGTCGATCGCGCCGCCCACCGGCGCGATGTCGTCCTACCTGTCGCGCCTCTACGCCGGCGCGCCGTTCCAGGAGCTGAAGGCGGCGGCGAAAAGCGCCGTGTCGCTCTTGCCCGAACCCTTCCAGGAGGGCGCCCGCCGCGCGAAGGAGCTGCTCAAGGCCGCCACCGTGGGCGGCACGCTGTTCGAGGAGCTGGGCTTTTCCTACGTCGGCCCCATCGACGGGCACGACATGGAGCAGCTTCTGGCCGTCCTGCGCACCGTCAAGGCGCGGGCGGACGGGCCGATGCTGATCCACGCGATCACCAAGAAGGGCAAGGGCTACATCCACGCCGAGGGCAAACGGGACGGGGGCCACGCGACCGCGAAGTTCGACATCCGCACCGGCGAGCAGAAGAAGGCGCCCTCGAATGCGCCGTCCTACACCAAGGTCTTTGCCCAGTCCCTGATCCGCGAGGCGGAGGAAGACCCCAAGATCACCGCGGTCACCGCCGCCATGCCCGACGGCACCGGCCTCGACCTGTTTGCCGAACGCTTCCCCAACCGCTGCTTCGACGTGGGCATCGCGGAACAGCACGCCGTCACCTTCTGCGCCGGGATGGCGGCGGGGGGGCTGAAACCCGTCTGCGCGCTCTATTCCACCTTCCTGCAGCGCGGCTACGACCAGGTGGTGCATGACGTGGCCATCCAGCGCCTGCCCGTGCGCTTCGCCATCGACCGGGCGGGGCTCGTGGGTGCCGATGGCGCGACCCATGCGGGCAGCTTCGACATCGCGTTTCTTGCGAACCTGCCCGGCTTCGTCGTGATGGCCGCCGCCGACGAGGCGGAGCTGAAGCATATGGTCCGCACCGCCATCGCCTATGACGAGGGCCCGTCGGCCTTCCGCTTCCCTCGCGGCGAGGGCGTGGGGGTGGAGCTGCCCGAGCGCGGGCAGGTGCTGGAGATCGGGCGCGGCCGGGTCATCGCCGAGGGCAACCGGGTGGCGATCCTGAACTTCGGCACCCGGCTCAAGGAGGTGCGCGAGGCCGCCGAGGCGCTGGCGCAGCGCGGGCTGGCCCCGACCGTGGCCGACGCCCGCTTTGCCAAGCCGCTCGACCGCGATCTGGTGCTGCAGCTGGCCCGCCACCACGAGGCGCTCATCACCGTCGAGGAGGGCGCGGTGGGCGGCTTCGGCAGCCACGTCGCGCAGCTCTTGGCCGAGGAGGGCGTGTTCGACACCGGGCTGAAATACCGCTCGATGGTGCTGCCCGACATCTTCATCGACCAGGCCAGCCCCGAGGACATGTATGCCGTCGCCCGGATGAACGCGTCCGACATCGAGGCCAGGGTGCTGGACGTGCTGGGCGTGGCGCGGATGGAGCGGCGGGCCTAACCCGGGAACCGCGCCCGCGTCCGGTTGGCGAAGGCCACAAGGCTCAGCATCACCGGCACCTCGACCAGCACGCCGACCACCGTCACCAGCGCCGCGCCCGAGTCGAGCCCGAACAGGCCGATCGCCACCGCCACCGCCAGCTCGAAGAAGTTCGACGTCCCGATCAGCGCGCAGGGCGCGGCCACCCGGTGCGGCACCCGCCACAGCCACGCCCAGCCATAGGCCAGCGCAAAGATCCCGTAGGACTGGATCAGGATCGGCGTGGCCAGCAGCACGATCAGCACAGGCTGCGACAGGATCACCGGACCCTGGAACCCGAACAGCAGCACCACCGTCAGCAGAAGCCCCGCGATCGACCCCGGCTTGATCCGCGCCGTGAAGGCCTCGACCGCCGCCGCGCCGCCCCGCCGCATCAGCGCCGCCCGCGTCACCAGCCCCGCCGCCAGCGGGATCACCACGTAGAGCACCACCGACAGGAGCAGCGTCTGCCACGGCACGTCGATGTCGGTCACGCCCAGCAGGAAGGCCACGATCGGCGCGAAGGCGAACACCATGATCACGTCGTTCAGCGACACCTGCACCAGCGTGTAGTTCGCGTCGCCCCGGGTCAGCTGCGACCAGACGAAGACCATCGCGGTGCAGGGGGCCGCGCCCAGCAGGATCAGCCCGGCGATGTATTCGGCCGCCGAGGCCGGGTCGATCAGCCCGGCAAAGACATGCTCGAAGAACAGGACGCCCAGCGCGGCCATGGTGAAGGGCTTGATCAGCCAGTTGACCACGACGGTGATGATCAGGCCCCGGGGCATCCGCCCGACGCGGCCGAGGCTGCCGAGATCGACGCCGATCATCATGGGATAGACCATCGCCCAGATCAGCACCGCCACCACCAGGTTGACCGACGCGTATTCCACGGCGGCCAGCGCGCCGAAGACCCCCGGCAGCACCTGCCCGAGCCCCAGCCCGGCGAGGATCGCCGCCAGCACCCAGACCGACAGGAAGCGCTCAAAGCTGGTCATGTCACCGATACCCCGCCGCTGCATACCGGCCCGGCATAGCGGGGCGCGGCGGGCTTGGAAACCGGCCCCGTGGTCGCGTCAGCGCGGGTCGCGGTCCAGCCGTTCCTCGATCTTGCGCAGCCGGTCCAGCACCTCGTCGCGGTAGGCGTCGGTGGCGGCGTTCGATTCCTCGGAATGCGCGTCCTGCATCGAGTTCACCACCAGGCCCACGATCAGGTTCACCACCGCGAAGGTCGTGACCATGATGAAGGGCACGAAGAAGGCCCAGGCATAGGGGTAGACCTCCAGCACAGGGCGCACGATGCCCATCGACCAAGACTCCAGCGTCATGATCTGGAACAGCGTGTAAAGCGACGCGCCGATCGACCCGAACCAGTCGGGGAAGCTGGCGGCGAAGAGCTTGGTCGCCATCACCGCGCCGATGTAGAAGATGATCGACATCAGCAGGAAAACCGACCCCATCCCCGGCAGCGCGGTCAGAAGCCCCTCGACCACCCGCCGCAGCGACGGCACCGCCGACACGATGCGCAGCACCCGCAGGATGCGCAGCGCCCGCAGCACCGACAGGCCCTGACCGCCCGGCACCAGCGCGATGCCGACGATGGCGAAGTCGAACAGGTTCCACCCCGACCGGAAAAAGCGCGGCCCATGCGCGACGAGTTTCAGTGCGATCTCGATCACGAAGATCGCCAGGCACGCCTTGTCGAGCGCCAGGATCAGGGGCCCCGCCGCGGCCATGACCGTGGGCGAGGTCTCCAGCCCCAGGATCACCGCGTTGAAAAGGATCACCCCGATGATCGTGTTGCGGACGGACGGGCGGTCCAGCCAGTCGGCCAGACGCCCGCGGAACCCCTCGGCGGGGAAAACACTGTCGCTCATGCGCGCTCCCTCATTCGCCGGTGAGATGGGGCAGGCTGAGGCCGGCTGCAAGCTCCACGTGGGGCGACCAGCGGAATTGATCCACCGGCTGCACCCAATCGAGGCGATAGCCCGCCGCGATGAGCAGCGCGGCATCGCGGGCGAAGGTCACGGGGTTGCAGGACACCATGGCGACGCGCGGCACCTGCGCTGTGGCGATGGCGCGGGTCTGCGCCTCGGCGCCGGCGCGGGGCGGGTCGATCACCACGGCGTCGAAGCTGGCGAGGTCATCGGGGGGAAGCGGCTTGCGGAACAGGTCGCGCGTCTCGGTGGTGACGGGGCGCAGGCCCGGCGCGTGGCGGGCGGCCCGGTCGAGCGCGGCCAGCAGCGCCGCGTCGCCCTCGACCGCGTGGACGGCGGCGCCGGTGGCCAGCGGCAGGGCGAAGGTGCCGCAGCCGGCGAAGAGGTCGGCGATGCGCGCCGCGCTGCCCACCGCGCGCCGCACGGCGGCCAGCAGCGCGGCCTCGCCCGCCGCGGTGGCCTGCAGGAAGGCCCCCGGCGGCGGGGCCACCGTGGCGGGGCCGAAGCGCAGGCTGGGGAGCGGGTCGGCATAGACCGGCTCGTCGCCCCAGGTCATCCGCGCGATGCGGTCGCGGAACCGGGGCAGCTCGGCCCGCAGGCCCGCGTCGAGCGGCTTGCCCCCGGTCACCGCGCAGTCGACGCCGGTGTCCGTCAGGGTCAGCGCGAAGGACAGCGTGGCCGAGCGGGAGCCGCCCAGTTGCGTGATCTCCCCCAGCGTCGGCAGCAGCGCCACGAGCGGCGGGGCGAGGACGTGGCAGTCGCTCAGCGGCACGATCACGTCCGACCGCCGGGCGTGAAAGCCGACCAGCGCGCCCTTCTTGGTCCGCCGCCCGGCCAGCGTGGCGCGGCGGCGCGACCGGGCGGGCGAGGTGACAGTGGGCAGGGGGGTCCCGTCGATGCCGTGGGCGGCGAGCGCGGTGGCGATGACCTCGGCCTTCCAGCGGGCGACGAACCCGTCCGAGGCGTGCATCAGGGAACAGCCGCCGCAGGCCCTGTAATGCGTGCAGGGCGGGCGCACCCGGTCGGGCGACGGGGTCAGGATGCGCGGCGCCTCGATCCGGTCGCCCCCGATCTCGCCCTCCACCACCTCGCCGGGCAGCGCCAGCGGCACGAACACGGGGCCGGGCGCGATGCCGTCGCCCAGATGCCCGAGGCGCTCGATGGTCAGGGGGCCGGTCATGGCAGCGCGACCGCGGGGGAAAAAGCGTAGCCCTCGGGGCTGAGGATGGTGCCCTCGCGCAGCCCGTGCGGCTTGTCGGCGGCGGGCTCCAGCACGACATGCCCCGCGGCCTCGGCCCGGGCGATGGCGGCGTCGGGGTCGATGCCGAACAGGTAGACCTGCACGCCGCCGCCGCGCGGCGGGTTTTCCGGGATCAGGCCCGGCAGCGGATGCCGGGCAAAGGTCCGGTCGGCGTGGATCTGCAGGGTCATGCCGCCGTGGCGCACCAGTCCGAAATCGTCCGACAGGCGGTGGACGGCGAGGCCCATCACGCCCGCCAGGAACCCCGCGAGGCCGCGCACGTCGCGGGTCAGCAGGTTGAGGCCGATGCCGGTCAGGCTGCGGCCGAGGTCGGGGGCGGGGACGGTCTCGTAATCCATGCCGGGCTCCTGTCACGTGCGGGCAGGATGCCGCAAGGGGGCGGGACAGGCCAGAGCGGGCGGCTGTCGCGGCGGACAGGCAGACAGCCGAGCTCCGCGCCGCGTTCACGCAGCGTTAGGAGGTTCCGGGGACAGTCACGGCAGCGGAGGTCATCGCCCTCTGGAATCGTAAGACGATTTGCATTACGTTGCGGAGTGCCGCGGATGGAGTTCGAGTGGGACGAGGCCAAGTCCGATGACACGAAGGCACGCCGCGGCTTCGGGTTCGACGAGGTGACGCCGGTGTTCCTCGACCCGGACAGGGTGATCTTCCCCGACGACCGCGTCCCCTACGGCGAGGAACGGTGGATCACCTTCGGCCTTGTCGAAGGCCGGCTCTTCGCGGTCGCCTATACGCGGCGCGGCGCTGCCATTCGCATCATATCGGCGCGGAAGGCGAACTCGCGGGAAAGGAAACGCTACGATGCGCAAACGGACCTACAGGCTTGACCCCGCGCATCCGCCCGCGCTGAGCGAGGCGGCGAAGGCGGCCCATGACACGACGGGCGACGAGAGGATCGACTACGACGAGATCCCCGACATGGGGGACGTGGACTGGTCCCGCCCCGCGCCCAAGCCGACCGTCACCATGCGGCTGGACGAGGACGTCATCGCCTATTTCAAGCGCGAGGACCCCAAGGGATATACACGCCGCATGGCGGCGGTGCTGTCGGCCTTCGCGCGGCGGAACCGGGCGCCGGACTGACGCGCTCGCCCTACTCCGCCGCCTCCGCCGTCCCCAGGAACCCGCCCGACTGCCGCGCCCAGTAGCGCGCGTAGAGCCCGCCGGCCTCGAGCAGCCCCTCGTGCGTGCCGTCCTCGGCGATGCGGCCGCCCTCCAGCACCACGATCCGGTCCATCGACGACAGCGTGGACAGGCGGTGCGCGATGGCGATCACCGTCTTGCCCTCCATCACCTGCTGCAGCGTGTCCTGGATCGCGGCCTCGACCTCGCTGTCCAGCGCCGAGGTCGCCTCGTCCAGCACCAGCACCGGGGCGTCCTTGAGGAAGGCGCGGGCAAGCGCGATGCGCTGGCGCTGGCCGCCCGACAGCTTGACCCCCCGCTCGCCGAGGAAGGCGCCGTAGCCGCGCCGGCCCTTGTGGTCGACCAGCCGCTCGATGAACTCGTGCGCCTCGGCGCGGGCGGCGGCGGCGTAGACCTCGGCCTCGGTGGCGTCGGGACGGCCGTAGAGGATGTTGTCATAGGCCGAGCGGTTGAACATCGCGGTGTCCTGCGTGACCATCGCGATCTGCCGGCGCAGGCTGTCCTGCTTGAGCCGCCGCACGTCGACGCCATCCAGCGTCACGCGGCCGCCCTCGGTGTCGTAGAGCCGCAGGAGCAGCGCCACCAGCGTCGATTTCCCCGCCCCGGACGCGCCGACGATGCCGAGCTTCTGCCCCGGCTCGACCACCAGGTCGATGCCGTCCACCCCGCCGGTCTCTCGGCCGTAGGCAAAGCTGACGCCCTCGTAGGCGATGCGGCCCTTCGCACGCGGCAGCTCCGTCGCGCCCTCGGCATCGGTCAGCTGGTGCGGCGGCGTCAGGGTGCGCATCCCGTCCTCGATCTCGCCCACGTTGGCGTAGATCGTCATCAGGGTGAAGCTGACCCAGCCGGTCATCTGGGCGATGCGCATGGCGACCGCGCCGGTTGCGGCGATCTCGCCCGCGGTCACGCTGCCCGCCTGCCACAGTGCCACCGCGCCCAGCACCAGCATCACCGGCAGGGCGCCCGCGGTCGCCATCAGCGCGAAGCGGAACCCGGTGGACAGGTAGCCGAAGTCGAGCGCCGCCTCGCGGTAGCCGCGCATGGCGTTCAGCGCGCTTTCATCCTCGTAGTCGGTGTGGCCGAACAGCTTGACCGTCTTGATGTTGGTGATGGTGTCGACGATCTGGCCGGTGACGTTGGCCCGCGCGGCGGCCCGCGTCTTGGACAGCTTGCGGATCCGCGGCAGGTACCAGCGGATCATGTAGTAGTAGCCGACCGTCCAGACGGCCAGCATCAGGCCGATGCGCCAGTCGATGGCGACCAGCATCACCACCGCGCCGACCATGGTGGCGATGGCGAAGGCGCCGGCGTTGATGATCTCGGTCACCACGTTCACCAGCGCGGTGGCGGTCTGCATCTGCTTCTGCGCGATGCGGCCGGCGAAGTCGTTGTCGAAGAAGCTGACCGCGTGGCCGAGCGACCAGCGGTGCAGGCGGCTCTGGATCAGGGGGGCGAGGTTCGGCGGCAGGACGATGCCGTTGAAGGCCGCCGAGGCGCCGAAGAAGAACGGGCGCAGCAGCAGGTAGAAGGCGACGTAGACGGCGATCAGGAGGGCGTTCTCGCCGAAATACCCCTCGGGGCCCGAGGACAGCGCGGTGTCGATGACCAGCCCGAGGAGCCAGGCCGACACCACCTCGAGCGCGCCGGCGACGGCCGAGAACGCCGTGGCCACCCAGATCACCGGCCAGGCGCCCGACAGGCACCAGCGGATGAAGGGCCAGAGCGCGCGCGGCGGCGGCCCCTCGGCATGGGCAAAGCCGTCGATCAGGTCGGCCAGCCAGAGGAGAAGGGGTCTGAACATCGCCCTCATTCCGCGGCCTCCTGCCGGCGCAGCCGGTCGGCCCGCGCGGCCAGATCGGCGAGGTTGTCCCCGAGCGGCCCGCCGATGTCGCGGCCAAGGGCGGCGATGCGCTCGGGGTCGGGCAGGTCGCGGGCGGCCTCGGGCACGAGATCGAGGAGCGCCGTCACCTGCATGTCGAAGCAGCTGACCACATCGACGGAGCCATCGTCCCGGACAAGGTCGAAGGCCGCGATCAGGTCGCCATGGCCCAGCCGCTGGCGGGCGATATGGGGGTCGGTCAGGCCGACCACCATCAGGCGCAGGTCGCGGTCGGTGCGGCTGGCCTCGGCCCGGTCGTGGAGGGTGAGACACAGCTCCTCGGGCGGGAGCGTCGCCATCAGGGGGATCAGGGCATCGACAAGGGCTGCGGCGGGCAGGCCGGTTTCGGGCAGGGCGTCGAGCGCGGGGACATCGGGCAGCGCGGGCCGGGGATCGGGCGCGGGTTCGGGCCCAAGGTCGGGCGCGGGTGCGGCGCGTTCGACGCTGGCGATGGCGTCATCCAGCAGGCCGTCAACCTCCAGCGGGACGGGCCGCCAGACCGCCCGCATCACCAGCGCCAGCGCAAGGATCATCACGGGCGGCAGCCAGAGCGGCGCGGGCGTGCCCATGCCGGTCAGGGCCGCGACCCCGCCGCCCGCCCAGACCAGCAGGAAGGCGAGACCCGCCTGACCCGCGGCCTCGCCCGCAAGGCGCATCGCCATGCCGGGCTGACCGATGCGGGTGACAAGCCACGGCTTGGCCATGACCCGCGCCACGATCAGCGCCGCCGCCGACAGGAGCGCGCCCTGCAGGCCATGCCCGGCCGATCCCGCCAGCATCGCCGCGGCCATCATGGCGATGCCGAGGAGCAAGAGGATGTTGGCCGTGCGCCGGAGGCCCGCGGCGGTGCGGTCAAGGCTCATTCCGCGGCCTCCGCCTCGGTGCCGATGAAGCCGCCCGACTGCCGCGCCCAGAACCCGGCGTAGAGCCCGCCCCGGGCCAGCAGCTCGGCATGGGTGCCGTCCTCGGCGATGCGGCCGTCCTCCAGCACCACGATGCGGTCCATCTGGGCGATGGTGGACAGGCGGTGGGCGATGGCGATCACGGTCTTGCCCTCCATCACGCGGTAGAGCGTGTCCTGGATCGCGGCCTCGACCTCGCTGTCGAGCGCGCTGGTGGCCTCGTCCAGCACGAGGATCGGCGCGTCCTTGAGGATGACGCGGGCCAGCGTCACGCGCTGGCGCTGGCCGCCCGACAGCTTGACGCCGCGCTCGCCCACATGGGCGTCGTAGCCGCGGCGGCCCTGCGGGTCCTCGAGCGTCAGGATGAAGTCATGCGCCTCGGCGCGCCGGGCGGCGGCGATCATCTGGTCCTCGGTGGCGTCGGGGCGGCCGTAGAGGATGTTGTCGCGGACGGACCGGTGCAGGAGCGAGCTGTCCTGCTGCACCATGCCGATTTCCTTGCGCAGGCTGTCCTGCGTGACGCCGCGGATGTCCTGCCCGTCGATCAGGATGCGGCCACCCTCGACGTCATAGAACCGCAGGAGCAGCTTCACCAGCGTCGACTTGCCCGCGCCCGACCGCCCGATCAGCCCGACCTTTTCCCCCGGCCGGATCGTCAGAGACAGCCGGTCGAGCCCGCCCGCGCCGCGGCCGTAGTGGTGGCTGACGCCGTCGAGCACGATCTCGCCGCGGGTCAGGGCCAGCGGTTTCGCGTCCTTCGCGTCGGTCAGCGCGATGGGGTCGGTGATCGTCTCCATCCCCTCGGCCACCACGCCGAGCGAGCGGAAGAAGGTGGACACCGCCCACATGATCCAGCCGGTCATGGCGTTCAGCCGGAGCGTCAGCGCGGTGGCCGCCGCGACGGCGCCGACGCTGGCGGCCCCGCCCGCCCAGAGCCAGACGGCCCAGCCGACGACGGCCACGATCAGGAACCCGTTCAGCAGCGTCAGGGTCACGTCCATGATCGTGAACAGCCGCATCTCGCGGGCGAAGGTGGCGCGGGTTTCCTCGATCGCCTCCCTGGCGTAGGCGATTTCCCGGTCGTGGTGCGCGAACAGCTTGACCGAATGGATGTTGGTGTAGCTGTCCACCACGCGGCCGGTGGTCATCGACCGCGCATCGGCGCTGGCCTTGGAGGCCGGGCCGACGCGGGTGATCGTCCAGCGCAGGAGGATCGCGTAGAGGCCGAACCACAGCACCAGCGGGATCGCCAGCCGCGGGTCGGCATCGGCCAGCAGCACCGCGGCGCCGATCAGGTAGGCGAGCGAGAAGGTGATCGCGTCGAAGATCTGGAAGATCGCGTCGCCGGCGCTGGTGGGTGTCTGCATGATGCGGTTGGCGATGCGGCCGGCGAAGTCGTTCTCGAACCAGCCCACCGACTGGCGCAGCACCTGCCTGTGCGCGCGCCAGCGGATCAGCGCGCCGTATTGCGGCAGGATCCCGTTGTTCAGGAGCGCGACCGACAGGCCCTGCAGCGCCGGGCGCAGCGTCAGGATGAAGACGCCGGCGGCCACCAGTTCCCAGCCATGGGCGGCCAGAACCTCGGCCGGCGGGCCGGAAGACAGCAGATCGACGACGCGGCCCATGTACCACAACAGGCCGATCTCGATGGCCGCAACCACTATGGACATGAAAGCGGTTACAGCGAACAGCGGCTTGAAGGGCTGGGAATAGGACCACAGGAAGGCCCAGAGCCGGCGCGGGGGGGCGTCGGTCTCGGGATAGGCCGTGTAGGGATCGACCAGGGATTCGAAGAAACGGAACATGGGCACGCTTGGTCCTGAGCCCCTCATATAGGCCGGCCGTCAGGGAAAGACCATGACGGCCGAGGCGGCGAGGCCCAGCGCCATCGCGCGGGCGAAGATCCGCCAGGCCCGCGGGGTGGTCAGCAGGAGCGCGAGGAGCGCGCCGGCCAGGCTCCAGAACAGGCAGACGAAAAGGTTGAGGCCGGAGAAGGCGATGGCCAGCCGCTGCGCCTCGCCCCAGGGCCCGAGGCCCGCGGCATAGCCTGAGGCGGCGGCCAGCGCGACGGCCCAGAGCTTGGGGTTCACGCCCTGGAACAGGATCGCCTCGACGAGCGTGAAGGGCCGGGCGCGGGCGTCCTGCGGGCCCCTGGCCGACGACAGCCAGAGCGCGCGCGCCATCCACAGGATCCAGGCCGCCGCGGCGAGCTTGAGGGCGAACTGGAGCGCCGGCTGGCCGGCGAGCAGCGCGCCGATGCCGAGGCCGGTGACGCCCGCGACGAGGCCGACGCCGATCACCACGCCCGCGACATGGGGCAGGGTGGCGCGAAAGCCGAAGCGCGCCCCCGACGCGGTGAGCAGGAGGACGTTGGGCCCGGGGCTGAACAGGCCGAAGAAGACGAAAGGGTAGAGGGGGTCCAAATGGGGCTCCGTCGCGGGTTGCCGGACGGGACGGCGGGGCGCCCGGATTGTCAAGCGGTGCGCCGGTTGCGGGTGCGGGAGCCTCCGGCGGGAGTATTTGGAAAGCAAAGATGGAGGGGGCGCGCGTTAACCTTGATGCGGGGTTAACGGGGCCGGGCGAGGAGCTCGGCGCGGGTCAGCGTGAAGCCCGAGGCGATCCAGTCGCGTTCCAGCGCCTTGAGCTCCGCGCCGAGGGCGGGGCCCTGGAGGGCGGGCATCAGGTCGGCGGGGCGGACGGGAAAGCGGGCCTCCGCGCCCTGCGCGATCTGCGCCCTGGCGGCGGGGTCTGGGGGCGTTTCAAACAGTGCCGCGCGGAGCAGGACGATGTCCCAGGCGGTGTCGGGTCCGTGGGCGTAGGCCAGCGGGCCGGGCGCCTCGGCCGAGGCCATGCCGGCGCGGAGCGTGGCGAGGCGGTCGCGGTCGGATTTGGAGAGGCGCAGGCGTTCGGCCACCTCCTCGCCCCCCAGCGCGGCGAGGCGGCGGAGCGCGTCGGGCGGCACGTCCTCCAGCGCGACGAGCAGGGGCAGGAGGCGGGCCTCGGCGCCGGGCAGGGTGTGGGCAAGGACGCCCGACTGCGCCATGGCGGCGACGGCCGGGGCCGGGTCGGGGGCGGCCAGAAGCTTCTTCATCTCGGCCCCCACCCGTTCGCGGGAGAGGCGCGCGATGCCGTCCGACAGGGCGGCGCAGGCGGCCAGCCCGTCGGCGTCGATCCCGCCGGCGGGGTCGGCATACCAGGCGTGGAAGCGGAAGAAGCGCAGGATGCGCAGGTAATCCTCGGCGATGCGGTCCTCGGGGTGCCCGATGAAGCGCAGGCGGCGCGCGGCAAGGTCGGCCAGCCCCTCGCCGGTGGGGTCCATCAGCGTGCCGTCCGCGGTGGCGTAGAGCGCGTTCATGGTGAAGTCGCGGCGGGCCGCGTCCTCCTCCAGCCGGTCGGTGAAGGCGATGGTGGCGCGGCGGCCGTCGGTGGTGACATCGCGGCGCAGCGTGGTGATCTCGTAGGGGCGGTGGCCCGCGACCAGCGTCACGGTGCCGTGGTCGATGCCGGTGGGCACCGCCTTGATCCCGGCGGCCTCGGCCAGCGCCATGACCTGTTCGGGGCGGGCGTCGGTGGTGATGTCGATATCGTCGACCGTCGTGCCCAGCAGGCCGTTGCGCACGCAGCCGCCGACGAACCAGGCGCCGTGGCCGCCGCTGGCCAGCGCGCCCATCACGGCGCGGGTGCCGGGCGTGGCGAGCCAGTCGGCGGCCAGTTTCACGGGGCCACCCGGTCGGCCAGCGTGCGCAGCATCCGCGCGGTGGCGCCCCAGATGTAATAAGGGCCATAGGGCACGACATAGTAGCGCCGCCAGACGCCGCGCCAGCGCCGGTGTTCCACCCGGTAGGCGGCGGGATCCATCAGGAGCGGCAGGGGCACGCGGAACACCTCGGCCACCTCGCCGGGCTCGGGCGTGGGGCGGAAATCCTCGGAAATGCGGGCGATAACCGGATTTACCATGTATCCGGTTACGGTCTCGTGGGCGGGCATGGTGGCGACCACCTCGACCGCGCCGGGGTCGAGGCCGATCTCCTCTTGCGCCTCGCGGAGCGCGGCGGCGACGGGGTCGGCGTCGGTCGCGTCGACCTTGCCGCCGGGGAACGCGATCTGGCCCGGGTGGTGGGCCAGGTGCGAGGCGCGCTTGGTCAGGATGACGCGGCCCGCCTGCACCCCGATCAGCACCGCGGCGGGTTTCAGGACGCGGCCCTCGGGCAGCACGATGTCGGGGTTCAGGTCGTAGTCCGAGGACGGGCGCGGCGGGGTCGCGGCGAGCGCGGCACAGATCCCGTCGAGGTCAATCGGCCGTCCCATCCCCGTCCTCCGGGTCGATCTCGGCCTCGAAGCCCAGCGTGCGGGGATCGAACTCGTAATGCGCGCCGCAGAACTGGCAGTCGGCGGTCACGCGGCCGTCGTCGGTGGTCATGTGGCCGATGTCGCGGGCCGAATAGATCGACAGCGAGGTCCGCACGCGCTCGGCCGAGCAGGTGCAGCCGAACTGCACCGGCAGCGCGTCGAACACGCGCGGGCCTTCCTCGTGGAACAGCCGCAGCAACAGGTCGGTCGGCGCGACGCGCGGGCCGATCAGCTCCATCGCCTCGGCGGTGTCGAGCAGGATGTTGGCGCGCGACCAGTTCTCGCCTTCCTCGTCGTCCAGCAGGTCGACCGGCGCCATCAGCCCGCCCTCGCCCGAGCCGCCCTCGCCCATCAGGGGCGAGGCCTTGGGCATGTGCTGCAGCATGACGCCGCCGCCCCGCCAGGCCGCGGCCTCGCCGGGCAGGCGGCTCTGGCCGAAGCTGAGCTGGAACCGGGTGGGCAGCTGTTCGGACTGGGCGAAATACGCCTCGGCGCAGGCGGCGAGCGACCCGCCGGCCAGCGGCGTGATGCCCTGGTAGGGCGTCGTGCCCTGGCCCTGGTCGAGCAGGATGGCGAAATAGCCCTTGCCGATCTGCGTGAAGGGATCGGCCGCGGGGTCCAGCCGGGCGGCGTCGTAGCTTGCGTAGGCGCGGATCCGGGCCGGCGCGCCGTCCTCGGCCGGGGCGTAGAAATCGGTGGCGATCAGGCGGATCGGCCCGTCGCCGCGGACCTGCAGCGACAGCTTCCAGCGCAGCTTGATGGTCTGCCCGATCAGCGCGGTCAGCAGCGCCGCCTCGGCCACCATCGCCTCGACCGGGGCGGGGTAGTCGTGCTGGTGCAGCACCCGCTCCAGCGTGCGGTCAAGCCGCGCCACACGGCCGCGGATGTCCGAGCGGTCGAGCTGGAAGGGCAGGATGGTGTCGTCCCAGGCGATCCTGGTGGTCAAGGTCATGTCGGCGTGTCCCGGTCTCGCGTGTCCGGGTTTCCATATAGGGGCGTGCGCCGCAATCCCAAATCGCCGCACGCTTGCCGCGCGCCCGGGGATCGGGAAGGATGGCCGCCACCCGGACGAGTGACAGGCGGCAGATGAACATCCTCTTCGTGCACCAGAATTTTCCCGCCCAGTACCGCGAGCTGTTCCAGTGGCTGTTGGCGCAGGGCGGGCACGAGCTCGTGTTCCTGACCCAGCGCAAGGACCTGCCCGAGATCAGGGGCGCGCGGGTGGTGAGCTATGCCGCGCACCACGTGCCCGCCGAGGATGCCTATGCCCCCACGAAATACTGGGAGGAATGCGTCGGCAACGGGCTTGGTGCGGCCTTCGCGGCGCGGACGCTGTCGGCGCAGGGGTTCCGGCCCGACGTGATCCTGGGCCATGTGGGCTGGGGCGAGCTGACCTTTCTCAAGGAGGTCTGGCCGGACGTGCCGATCGTGGGGTTCTTCGAGTATTTCTTCCTGGCCAAGGGCGGGTCGGTCGGGTTCGACCCGGAATTCCCGGCCTCCGAGCACGCGCCGTTCCTGATGCATGCCCGCAACGCGGTGAACTTCGCCAACATCCAGACGGTCGACCTGGGCCAGTCGCCGACGCTGTTCCAGCGCGACACCTACCCGGCCAGCTTCCACGACAAGATCTACGTGCAGCACGACGGCATCCGCACCGACCGGCTGGTGCCGAACCCCGCCGCGCAGGTGCCGCTGGGCCGGCTGGGCCGGCCGGTGACGCGCGAGGACGAGATCTTCACCTACATGGCGCGCAACATGGAACCCACCCGGGGCTTCCACAAGTTCATGCGCGCCCTGCCGCATATCCTCGATGCGCGGCCCAACGCGCGGGCGCTCATCATCGGCGGCAGCGAGGTGTCCTACGGCAAGGCCAGCGCCGCGCAGGGCGGCTACCGCGCCGAGATGGAGCGCGAGGTGGGCGGCCGCGTCGACTGGAGCCGCGTGCATTTCCTCGGCAAGGTGCCCTATTCCGCCTACCAGTCGGTGATCCAGGTCAGCCGCTGCCACATCTACCTGACGGTGCCCTTCGTGCTGTCCTGGTCCTGCATGGAGAGCATGTCGATGGGCGCCACCATCGTCGCCTCGGACACCGCGCCGGTGCGCGAGGTGATCGAGCACGGCAAGACCGGCCTGCTGGTCGACTTCCACGACCACGAGGCGCTGGCCCGCCAGGTGATCGACGTGCTGTCGGCGCCGGGCGACCACGCGGCGCTGGGCCGCGCGGCGCGGGCCGAGATGGTGGAGCGCTACGACTTCGCAACGCGCTGCCTGCCGGTGCATCTCGCGCGGATCAACGGGCTGGTGCCGTCGGCCCGCGCGATCCCCCTGCCGGGCTAGCCGTCAGTTGGTCAGGTTGACCGTCTGCCGGGCCAGGCCGAACACCGACCCCACGAGGCCAAAGATCGTCTGCGCCGAGGTGATCGGGCTTTCCGTGACGAGCACCAGGTCGCCGGAATGGATGCGGAAGTTCCGCGCGCTGAACAGCCCGTCGGCCGAGGTCAGGTCGACGGTGAACACGACCCGCGACTGGTCGGGGCCGCGGCTGTCGGGGCGCACCGCGCTGTCGGGATACTCGCGCAGGATCAGGATGCCGCCGGGATCGCCGCGGCGGTCGTCGACGCCGCCGATGATCGCCATGGCGTCGAGCGCGCTGACCTGGTCCTGGGTAAAGCGGTGCTGGCTCTGCTGCCCGGCGGCGCCGAGCGACAGGAAATAGCGGCGGTCTTCCTCGATGATGACCTGGTCGCCGCCGTGCAGCAGCGTGTCGAGGTTGGGGTTGGCGAACAGGCGCTCGACCGAGGTGCCGTAGATGCTGCCGCCCCGGATCAGCCGCACCTGCGGATTCACCAGGCTGGCCTGCACGCCGCCGCCCTGCGCGATCAGGTTCAGCACGGTGTAGTTGCGGTCGGGCAGGGGGTAGGCCCCCGGCGCGCCGACGCCGCCCACCAGGTCGACGGAATTCGTGCGGCCCTCGACCAGCGTCAGCTGAACCTGCGCCGAGGGGACGATCATGTCGATCTCGTCCTGCAGATGCTCGCGCGCGACCTGGATGGTCATGCCCGACACGGTGGTGTTGCCGACATAGGGCACGAAGATGGTGCCGTCGGGCGCCACGGTCAGGGCCTGGATCTGCACGGCGCGCTGGCCGGGCTGCGACAGGAGCGAGCTTTCGTTGCTGTCCCAGATGGTGATTTCCAGCTCGTCACCCGGCGCGATGACCTGGGTCCGGGCGCCGCCGCTGGTGGGGATCCAGCCCAGCTGGCGCTCGCCGGTTACCGGCCAGTCGGCGACCACGGGCAGGAAGGCGCGATCCACGGTGTAGATGGCGAAATCCACGGCCTCGCCGTCCGCGGCCTCGACGATCTCGCGCTCGACAGCCGCGCCGCGGGGGAGTTGCTCGCATCCTGCAAGGGCCAGGATGCCCGCCATAACCAGGGCGGTGGCCCGGACAAACCGAAAATCCATCGTCACTCCGAAAATGTCTTCGCCCTACAGCTTGCGCGGAACGATACCCGCCGGCGGGGCGGGGTCAACGCCGAGTGCGGTTTTCAGGGGGAGCGATGCAAATTTGCCGACCTGCCCGAAGCTTGGGCAAAAGGCCGCCGATCGCCCCGCGGCGGCCGGCGCGACCGGCCCGGGCTTGAACCCCGGGGCCGAAGCGTGGTTGCGTCTGTCCGTAGCGAGAAGGTGTTTTTCCCATGACGACCATCCTGTTGACCGGCGGCGCCGGCTATATCGGCTCCCACACCTATCTCGCGCTGGTCGCGGCGGGCCACGACGTCATCATCCTCGACAATTTCAGCAATGCCCGCGCCTCGGTGCCCGCGCGGCTGGAGCGCATCACCGGCAAGCCCGTCACCTGCGTCGAGGGCGACGTGCGCGACGCGGCGCGGCTGGCCGAGGTCTTTGCTGCCTTCCCGATCGACGCGGTGGTGCATTTCGCCGCACTCAAGGCCGTGGGCGAAAGCATGGTCCGGCCGCTGGACTACTTCGACGTGAACATCGGCGGGCTCACGACGCTCCTCAAGGCGATGGAGGCCGCGGGCTGCCGGCGAATCGTGTTCTCGTCCTCGGCCACCGTCTACGGGGTGCCCGACGAGACGCCGACGCCCGAGACGGCCGAGTTCCGGGCGATGAACCCCTACGGCCAGACCAAGATCATCGGCGAGCAGATGCTGGACTGGCTGCGGCAGTCCGACCCGCGCTGGGCGATCGGCACCTTGCGCTACTTCAACCCCGCGGGCGCCCACGGCTCGGCCCTGATCGGCGAGGACCCGCGCGACATCCCCAACAACCTGATGCCCTTCGTGGCGAAGGTCGCCACCGGCGAGCTGCAGCGGGTCAACGTCTTCGGCAACGACTACGACACGCCCGACGGCACCGGGGTGCGCGACTACATCCATGTCGAGGATCTCGCCCGCGGCCATGTCCTGTCGCTCAAGCGCCTGCTCGAGACGGGCGACAGCCACCTCGTCAATCTCGGCACCGGGCGGGGCTATTCCGTGCTCGAGGTGATCGCCGCCTACCAGCGGGCCTGCAACCGCGAACTGCCCTACACCATCACCGACCGCCGCCCCGGCGACGTGCCGATCTACGTGGCCCGCGCCGACAGGGCGGCCGAGGTGCTGGGCTTCCGCACCGAAAAGGGGCTGGACGAAATGTGCGCGAGCTCGTGGAAATGGGTCTCCAACGACGAGGTGCATGAATGACGCGGACCGCTCTGGTCACGGGCTCGGCCGGCTTCATCGGCTACCACCTTTGCGCACGGCTGCTGGCCGCGGGCTGGCGCGTGGTGGGCGTCGACGCCATGACCGACTACTACGATGTCCGCCTCAAGGACCGGCGGCAGGCGATGCTGCTGCAATCCGAGGGCTTCCGCGCGGTGAACGACCGGATCGAGGCGCCGGGCCTTCTCCACACGCTAATGCACGACACGCGGCCCGACGCGGTGATCCACCTCGCCGCGCAGGCGGGCGTGCGCTACTCCATCGACAACCCCGAAAGCTACGTCGAGGCGAACCTGATCGGCACCTTCCGCCTGCTCGAGGCGATCCGGGCCTTTCCGCCCGCGCACAGCCTGCTCGCCTCCACCTCCTCGGTCTACGGCGCGAACACCGCCCTGCCCTATGCCGAGACGCAGAAGGCCGACACGCAGATGTCCTTCTACGCCGCGACCAAGAAGGCGAACGAGGCGATGGCGCACAGCTACGCCCACCTCTACGGCCTGCCGGTGACGATGTTCCGCTTCTTCACCGTCTACGGGCCCTGGGGCCGGCCCGACATGGCGCTGTTCAAGTTCACCCGCGCGATCCTCGAAGGGCGGCCCATCGACGTCTACAACCACGGCGACATGCGGCGCGACTTCACCTACATCGACGACCTCGTGACCGGCATCACCGGCCTGATCGACGCGGTGCCGGTGCGCCCCGACACTGCCGACGCCATCCCCGAGGGCGACAGCCTCAGCCCCGTCGCCCCGTTCCGCATCGTCAACATCGGCAACTCCGACAGCGTCCAGCTGACCGACTTCATCACCGCCATCGAGGCCGCGACCGGCCGGACCGCGCAGCGCAACCTGATGGACATGCAGCCGGGCGACGTGCCCGCCACCTGGGCCGACGCCTCGCTCCTGCAGCGGCTGACGGGCTACCGGCCGCAGACGCCGGTGGCCGATGGCGTCGCCCGCTTCGTCGCCTGGTACCGCGACTACTACGAGGTCTGAGATGAAACTGACCCCCAAGGCCGAGATCCCCACCGGCCCCGGCCCCGCCGCCTATTTCACCGGCGCCGTGACCATCGAACGCCTGCACGAGACCGCGCCGCCCTCGCGCAGCAACGCGGTGCGCGTGACCTTTCCGCCCGGTGCGCGGACGGCGTGGCACACGCACCCGCTGGGCCAGCTCCTGATCGTGACCGAGGGCGAGGGCTGGGCGCAGACCGAAGGCCAGCCGCGGCTGGTGCTGCGCCCCGGCGACGTGGTCTGGATCCCGCCGGGCGAACGGCACTGGCACGGGGCAACAGCCCAATCCGCCATGACCCATGTCGCGGTGCAGGAGGCCGTGGATGGCTCCGCCGCCGACTGGCAGGAGCAGGTCAGCGACGCGGATTACCTCGGCTGACGGCTCAGACCAGCCCGGCGCGCAGGCAGTCGTGGATGTGCAAGAGCCCCACGGGCCGCATCTCGCCATCCACCACGAACAGCGCGGTGATCCGGTTGCCCGACATCACCGCCATCGCCTCGGCGGCGAGGTCGTCGGGCGCGATCACGCGGGGCTTGCGGGTGGCGACCTGCCCCGCCGTGCGGTCCATCAGCCGGGCGATGTTGCGCCTCAGGTCGCCGTCCGAGATGACCCCGACCAGCTGCCCGCCCTCCATCACGCCGGCGATGCCGAAGCCCTTCTCGCTCATCACGATCAGCGTGTCGGCCATGGGCTGGGCCGCGTCGACCAGCGGCAGGGCCGGCCCCTCGTGCATCAGCTGCGCCACCTTCGACAGCCGCGCGCCCAGCTTGCCGCCGGGGTGAAAGGTGCGGAAATGTTCGGGCAGGAACCCGCGCCGCTCCATCACCGCCACGGCCAGCGCGTCGCCCAGCGCCAGCGTCAGCGTGGTCGAGGTGGTGGGCGCCATGCCGATCACGCAGGCCTCGGGCGCATCGGGCAGCAGCAGCCGGTAGTCGGCCGCCTGCATCAGCGTCGACTCCGCCCGGCCCGAGATCGCCACCATCGGGATCGAGAACCTTGCGACGTGGGCGACCATGTCGCGCAGTTCGGCGGTTTCGCCCGAGTTCGAGATCAGGATCGTCAGGTCGCCCGGCGTGACCATGCCGAGGTCGCCGTGGCTCGCCTCCGCCGGGTGCACGAAGGCCGAGGGCGTGCCGGTCGACGCGAAGGTCGAGCTGATCTTGCGCGCGATGTGGCCCGACTTGCCGATCCCCGACAGGATCACGCGGCCCTTGGTGGCCAGGATCGCCTCGACCGCGGCGGCGAAATCCGCGGGCAGGGCGTCGGCCATCGCGGTGACGGCCGCGCCCTCGGTGCGCAGCACGCGGGCGGCGGTGGCACGGATCGCGGCGTTCTGATCTTCGGTCATGGCCTTCCCCTAGCGCAGAGCCGCGTCCTTGGCGAGAGGGGGGATTTCGCCCCGCACCGCGCTCTGGCATGAAGGGCGCGACCGCAGGAGGCCCGCATGAACCGACGCTTCGGCCAGCCGCCCGACCCCGCCCGCCGCTACACGCCGCGGCCCGGGGTCTATGCCGTGATCGACGCGGGCGACGGCATCCTCGCCACCTTCCAGGAGGAACCGCGCCCCGAGCTGCAGCTGCCCGGCGGCGGCATCGACCCCGGCGAGGCACCGCTGGTCGCGCTGCACCGCGAGGTGATGGAGGAAACCGGCTACCTGATCCACGCCGCCCGGCGGCTGGGGATGTTCCACCGCTACACCTACATGCCGGAATACGACCTCTTCGCGCAGAAGCTGTGCCACGTCTACGTCGCCCGCCTCGGCCCCCGCCGCGGCGCGCCGACCGAGCCGGGGCATACCGCGGTGTTCCTGCCCTGGGACGTGGCGGCCGAACGCCTGGCCGTGTCCGGCGACCGGCATTTCCTGCGGATGGCGTGGGGGGCGCTGCGCCGCTAGCCGGGCGGCCCGTGGTAGTCGATCAGCACCGCCGAGGCGTCGTCGGGAAAGCTGTCGGTGCCCGCGTGCCGCGCCAGCCCCGCCTCGAGCGCCGCAAGGAACCGCGGCCCGGTCAGGCGCGCGGCCTCGGTGACGAGCCGCGCAAGCCCCGCCTCGTCCAGCGCGCGGCCGTCCGGGTCGGGGCACTCGATCAGGCCATCGGAATAGAGCAGCATCCGGTCGCCGGGGCCGAAGGCGATGTCGAACCCGTCATAGGCGGCGCCCTCGATCAGGCCGATGGGCAGGCCGCCGGGCCCCACGAATTCCACCCGCCCGTCCCGGCGCAGCATCAGCGGGTGCGGGTGGCCCGCCTGCACCATCCACATCCGCCCCGAACCGGTGTCGAGGATGCCGAGCCCGAGGGTGAAGTAGCGGTCCGAGCGGATCTCGCTCAGGATCATCTGGTTCAGCCGCACCGCGGCCTCCTGCGGCGCGAGCGGGCACAGGCTCCCGTCGCGGCGGCGGGTCAGCGCGATGTTCTGGTCCGGCGTCGCCGCGCTCAGGATGCCGGCGACCCGTGCGGCGATCATCGCCGAGGCCACGCCATGCCCGGACACGTCCAGCCCGAACACCCCCACCATCCCGTCGCCCACCGGGAAGGAGCCGACCATGTCGCCGCCGACATGCCCCGACGTCTTTAGCCACAGCGACACGTCGACCGGCCCGAAGCGGCGGAACCGGTCCTGCATCTGCGAGCGCTGCAGGCGGCGCGCCTCCTCGAGGTCGCGGTCGAGCGCGTCGTAGAGGCTGCGGATCTCGCCCAGCGCGTCGGTCAGGCGCAGGTTCCTGTCGACCAGCGCGCGCTGCATGGCGACGATGCGCGCCCCCGCGGTCAGCCGCGCCCGCAGTTCGGGCGGGCGCACCGGCTTGGTCAGGAAATCGTCGGCGCCGGCCTCCAGCCCCTCGGCCAGCGCGCTATCGGCGGTCTTGGAGGTCAGCAGGATGACATAGGCATAGCCCTCGCGCCGCTGCGCGCGCAGGCGGCGGCAGAACTCGGGCCCGGTCAGCCCGGGCATCATCCAGTCGCTGATGACCAGCCCGATGGCGGGATCGCGGGCGATCTCCAGCGCCTCCTCGGCGGTGCCGGCCTCGACGACCGCGTGGCCCCAGCGCCGCAGCAGCGTGCACAGCATCAGGCGCTGGGCGCGGCTGTCGTCGATCACCAGCACCCGCAGCGGCGCGTCGGGCGGGCGGTCGAGGGGCCAGGCGAGGTGGTCGGGGCGGTGCAGCATGGCGCAGGCGACTCGGGCAGGGGCGGACCCGTCCTGCACCGGCCCGCGTTAACGGGGCGTGAAGCGGACAATGCGCCGTATCGGGCCGCCGGCCGGTAGGGCCCCGTTAACCCGGCGGGCGCTAGCCTGACCGCGGACAGGGGGCAAGGAGCGAGAGATGATAGACCTCGACCGCCTCACCGCCTTGCGCGCCGACATAGGGGAGGACGACTTCGCCGAGGTCGTCCTGCTGTTCGTCTCCGAGATCGAGGAGCGGCTGGCGGCGCTGCAGGCCGATCCCGCCTCCGCGCGGGCCGACGATTTCCATTTCCTGCGGGGCAGCGCCGCGAACCTCGGCTTCACCGGAATGGTCGCGGCCTGTCACGCCGCCGAGGCCGCCTGCCTCGCCGGCACGCCCCCCGACATCGCCGCCGTCGCGCAGGGATTCGCCGCCGCGCTGGCCGCCGTCGCGCCCGACCTTCCGGGCCTCGCCGCCGCCTGACCGGCGCGGGGCTCAGATCAGGAAATCGGCCAGCACCTCGTCCGCGGTGATGTCGCGGAAGCCGAAGCCGCGCGCGGTCACGCGCTCGACCATGCGGTCGAAGTTCCCCGGGTCGTCGGTCTCGATCCCGATCAGGACCGAACCGAAGTTGCGGCTGTTCTTCTTGAGGTACTCGAACCGCGCGATGTCGTCGCCGGGGCCCAGCAGGTCGAGGAAATCGCGCAGCGCGCCGGGGCGCTGGGGCAGGCGCAGGATGAAATACTTCTTCAGCCCCTGCCAGTTCTGCGCGCGCTCCTTGACCTCGGGCAGCCGTTCGAAGTCGAAGTTGCCCCCCGAGGTGACACAAACCACCGTCTGCCCCGCGATCTGGTCCCGCAGCTCGCCCAGCACGTCCACCGACAGGGCGCCGGCGGGCTCCAGCACGATGCCCTCGATGTTCAGCATCTCCTGGATCGTCACGCAGATGCGGTTTTCGGGGGCCACCAGCACGTCGCGCGGATCGACCCGCCGCAGCACCTCGAAGGTCCTGTCGCCGATCCGCGCCACCGCCGCGCCGTCGACGAAGGTGTCGGTGATCGGAATGGTCTGCGGCGCCCCGGTCTTCAGCGCGGCGGTCAGGCTGGCGCCGCCCGCGGGCTCGACCAGCGTCACATGGGTGCCCGCCCCGACCGCATCGAGGAACGAGATCATGCCCGCCGACAGCCCGCCGCCCCCCACCGGCAGGATCAGCCGGTCGGGCGCGCGCCCCATCTCCTCCAGGATCTCGACGGCGACCGAGGCCTGCCCCTCGATCACGTCGGGGTCGTCGAAGGGCGACAGGAAATGCGCCTCGGTGCGGGCGCAGTCGGCCTTGGCCGCGGCCAGCGTCTCGTCGAAGAAATCGCCGGTCAGCACGATCTCGACCGCGCCGCCGCCGAAGGTCTTGGTCTTGAGGATCTTCTGCTCGGGTGTCGTCACCGGCATGAAGATGCGCCCCGTCACCCCGAAATGCGCGCAGACGAAAGCCACGCCCTGCGCGTGGTTGCCGGCACTGGCGCAGACGAAGCGGGTCGCCGACGGGTCGGCCGCGCGGATCTTGCGCATCGCGGTGAAGGCGCCGCGCAGCTTGTAGGACCGCACCGGCGACAGGTCCTCGCGCTTCAGCCAGATGTCCGCGCCGAAACGCTCGGACAGGTGCAGGTTGCGCTGCAGCGGCGTCGGCGGGAACAGGTCGCGCAAGCTGCGCGTCGCGGCCCAGGCTCTGTCGGCGAAATCACTCATGCGCCCGGCCTGCCCCAAGCCCGCCCGTCTGTCCAGCGTCAGTTGAGCTGCCGGCCCTCGATCAGGTTGCCGTAGAGCGTGGTCATCAGCGACAGGTTCACCAGGATCTGCAGCCACGACACCACCCCGTTGACCACCTGGCCCGCCACCGACAGCACGATCTGTTCCTGTGCCATGCCGAAGGTGTTGACGGTCACGGTCTGGCCGAACGCCAGCAGGATGGCCTGCTGGACCACGCCGACCACCAGCGCGATCACGATCAGCGGCAGCAGGATCTGGCTCGCCACCGGGCGGGTCGCGGCCCAGCTCTCGCCGATGGTCATGCGCTCGCCCAGCGCCGCGGCCGGCAGCACCAGGCCGATCCGCGTGGCGACCCAGGACGCGCCGAAGACAAGGCCGATGCCGAGCGCCACGGCGACAGTCACCGACTGGGTGATCGCGCTGACAAGGCCGATCACGATGCCGCCGCCCAGGACCGCGATCAGCACCACGATCACCACGACGAAGGCGCGCCCGAAATAGGACAGGACGCGGTCGCCGCGCCAGGCCGGCAGCAGGCCGTTGCCGCCCTCCTCCAGCAGGACGTAGCGGTGCCACCCGACCGCCGCCCAGCAATAGGCCACCACCGCCACGAGGCCCACGACGACGATGCCGAGGAACAGGCCGCCGGCCGGCGTCTCGGTGCCGCCCATGGCCAGGGTGCCGCCGCCCAGGAGGACAAAGGCAAGGAAGGGCGCGAGGAACAGCAGCAGCGTCAGCCGCGCCGCGGCCGCCAGGTTGCCGAAGACCTGCTGCACCACATGGCGCAGCAACTGGTACCCGTAGTCCATCACACCCTCCGTCACCTTGCTTGCCCCTTGAAAACCCGGTATCGCCCGCGCGGTCAATCCAGAACGCGACGGAGCCTGCCCATGTCCGCCCCCAAGAAGGTCGTTCTCGCCTATTCCGGCGGCCTCGACACCTCGATCATCCTGAAATGGCTGCAGACGGAATACGGCTGCGAGGTGGTGACCTTCACCGCCGATCTCGGCCAGGGCGAGGAGCTGGAGCCCGCGCGCAAGAAGGCCGAGATGCTGGGGATCCGCCCCGAGAACATCTACATCGAGGATCTGCGCGAGGAATTCGTGCGCGACTTCGTCTTCCCGATGATGCGGGCGAACGCGCTGTACGAGGGGCTCTACCTGCTCGGCACCTCGATCGCGCGGCCGCTGATCTCCAAGCGTCTGGTCGAGATCGCCGCGATGACCGGCGCCGACGCGGTGGCCCACGGCGCGACCGGCAAGGGCAACGACCAGGTGCGGTTCGAGCTGTCGGCCTACGCGCTGAACCCCGAGATCAAGGTGATCGCGCCCTGGCGGCTGTGGTCGCTGACCAGCCGGACCAAGCTGCTGGAATTCGCGGAAGCCAACCAGATCCCGATCGCCAAGGACAAGCGCGGCGAGGCGCCCTTCAGCGTCGACGCGAACCTCCTGCACACCTCGTCCGAGGGCAAGGTGCTGGAAAACCCCGGCGAGGAAGCCCCTGACTACGTCTACCAGCGCACCGTGCATCCCGAGGACGCGCCCGACGCGCCCGAGATGGTGGAAATCACCTTCGAGAAGGGCGATGCGGTCGCCATCGACGGCGTGGCGATGTCGCCCGCCGCGATCCTGACCCGGCTGAACGAGCTGGGCGGCAAGCACGGCGTCGGCCGGCTCGACCTGGTGGAAAACCGCTTCGTCGGCATGAAGTCCCGCGGCATCTACGAGACGCCCGGCGGCACCATCCTGCTCGAGGCGCACCGCGGGATCGAGCAGATCACGCTGGATTCCGGGGCGGGGCACCTGAAGGATTCGATCATGCCGCGCTACGCCGAGCTGATCTACAACGGCTTCTGGTTCTCGCCCGAGCGCGAGATGCTGCAGGCCCTGATCGACAAGAGCCAGGAGCACGTCACCGGCACCGTCCGGGTCAAGCTCTACAAGGGCCTCGCCCGCACCGTCGCCCGCTGGTCCGACCGCAGCCTCTATTCCGAGGCGCACGTGACCTTCGAGGAGGACGCCGGCGCCTACGACCAGAAGGACGCGCAGGGCTTCATCCAGCTCAACGCGCTGCGGCTCAAGCTGATCGCGTCGCGGAACCGCCGCCTCAAGGGCTGATCCGCCGCAACGTCGCGATTGCACGACCCGGCCGGCCCGCCTAGCGATGAGGCGGGCCGGTGTCGTTCCGGCCCCTTGCACGGGGGATCGCCACCATGAGCCTGACAGACATCGCCGCCCGCATCCGCGAGGGCCTCGCGGGCAAGGGCTTCGACGGCTCGATGAAGTTCGATTGCGGCGAGGACGGGGTGATCGTGCTGGCGGACGGCACCGCCACGACCGACGACCGCGACACCGACTGCACCATCCGCCTCAGCCGCGACACCCTGGTCAAGCTCCTGTCGGGCCAGCTGAACCCGATGACGGGCGTCATGATGGGCAAGCTCAAGGTATCGGGCGACATGGGCGTCGCGCTGGGCCTCGGGCGGCTCCTGGCGCGCTGAGAGGCGGCACCGCTCCGGCGCCGCCCCGATTCATGTCCGGCGGGGGGCTTACATGCCCTGCGACGCCGCGAAGCCGGTGAACCCGCCCATGCCGAGGTCGGCCAGCATCGTCGCGGCCCCGGTCCCGAGGTCGACGGCGTAAAGGCCCGCCGACCCCGCGCCCTCCATCTGCAGGATCGCGTAGGCCATGTCGCTGCCCTCGGCCGGCGACACGATGTCGAACCCGCCCATCGCCGAGATGTCGGCCGCCATGCCGTCCACGGTGATCGCCGCGACGGTGGCCAGCGTGCCCTCGTTGTTGGCGAGCGTCGCAAGGCTGTCGGTGGCCGCGTCCAGCACGTATTGCTGCGTGCTGCCCGCCGTCATCCCGTTGATCGCGTTGGTGTAGGCGTTGGCGAACACCATCGGCATGGCGCCCGCGTTCGCGTCGCCCGCCGCATAGGCGAGGTCGGTGAAGCGGCGGACCGAGCCGGCCCGCTCGTCGTTGTCGCCGAAATCGGCGGGGAAGTAGACGAGGTTGTCGCCGGCGGTCGACACCGCCCGCACCGCGTCGATGGCGTTGTTGAAGTCGAAGCCGACCATCGCGCCGTCGGCGATGGTGGCGCCGTCCATGACGGTCGCGCCAAGGTCGGTCATCGCGCCCGAGGCCGGGTCGATGACCGCGACGCCCGCGCCCGAGAAGCCGAGCAGTTCGCCCGTCACCGGGCGCCAGGCGATCGCCTGCACCGGCATGGCAAGCTCGAGGGTCATCACCGCGCCCGGATCGGCGAGGTTGGGCATCACCACGAGGGTCGCGCCGTCGTTGGCGAGCGCGTAGCCCGTCATCGGGGCGGCATGGGCATCGGCCAGCACGGGGCCGGCCAGCAGGCTCAGGGCGGCGGCGGCAGCAAATCGGGTCATCGCGTGTCTTCTCCTGTCTGGTTGGACGGGCCCTGCGGGGCCCTGCACATCCAGACACGGGGAAGGCGCCGGGCGGGTTTCACCGCGCGGCGGGATTTTTCGTCAGAGCGCCGCGGCCAGCCGCGCGCCCTGGTCGATGGCGCGCTTGGCGTCCAGTTCCGCGGCCACGTCGGCGCCGCCGATCACGTGCGGCGTGATCCCCGCCGCGATCAGCTGGTCGGCCAGGCTCCGCTCCACCTCCTGCCCGGCGCAAAGCACGACGGTATCGACCTCGATCAGCGTGGGTTTTTCCCGCGCCTCGCCAAAGCTGACGTGGAGGCCCTTCGCGTCGATCCCCTCGTAGTTCACGCCGGCGATCATCTTGACGCCCTTCATCTGCAGGCTGGCGCGGTGGATCCAGCCGGTGGTCTTGCCCAGCCGCTTGCCGGGCTTCTCCGCCTTGCGCTGCAACAGCACCACCTCGCGCGCCGGCGGCTCGGGCTGCGGCCCCTCGGGGGCGAGGCCCCCGCGATGCGCCGCGGGGTCGGCGACGCCCCATTCCCGGCGCCACAGTTCGGGCACCTCGGTCGGGCTCTCGCCTTCGTGGACCAGGAACTCGGCCACGTCGAAGCCGATGCCGCCCGCCCCCACCACGGCCACGCGCCGGCCCACGGGCGCGCGGCCCGCCAGCACGTCGACATAGGACAGAACGTTCGGCCCCTCCTGCCCGGGGATGGCGGGATCGCGCGGGCGCACGCCGGTCGCCACGATCACCTCGTCGAAGCCCGTCAGGTCGTTGACCGACGGCGCCGCGCCCAGGCGCAGGTCCACGCCGTGGCGGTCCAGCATGGTGGCGAACCAGTCGACCAGCCCGACGAATTCCTCCTTGCCGGGGATCGTCTTGGCCATGTTCAGCTGCCCGCCGACCTGCGCCGCCTTGTCCCACAGTGTCACCGCGTGGCCCCGCTCCGCCGCGACCATCGCCGCCGCCATGCCCGCCGCCCCCGCGCCGACGATGGCCACGCGCTTTGCCTTGGCGGCGGGCGCGTAGCGCAGCTCCAGCTCGTGGCAGGCGCGCGGGTTGACCAGGCAGGAGGTCAGCTTGCCCGAGAACGTGTGGTCGAGGCAGGCCTGGTTGCAGGCGATGCAGGGCGCGATCTCGTCGGCGCGTCCGGCCATCGCCTTGGCGACGAAGCCCGCATCGGCCAGGAACGGCCGCGCCATGCTGACCATGTCGGCGCAGCCCGTCGCCAGCACCTCCTCGGCCACCGCGGGCGTGTTGATCCGGTTCGACGTGATGACCGGGATGCCCACCTTGCCCATCAGCTTCCGCGTCACCCAGGCAAAGGCCTTGCGCGGGACACTGGTGGCGATGGTCGGAATCCGCGCCTCGTGCCAGCCGATCCCGGTGTTCAGGATCGTGGCGCCCGCCGCCTCGATCGCCTGCGCCAGCTGCACCACCTCGTCGAAGGTGGACCCGTCCGGCACCAGGTCGATCATGCTGAGGCGGTAGATGATGATGAAATCCGGCCCCACCGCCTCGCGCGCCCGGCGCACCACCTCGACGGGCAGGCGCATCCGGTTCTCGTAAGGTCCACCCCAGCGATCCGTCCGCTTGTTGGTGTGGGTCACCAGGAACTGGTTCAGGAAATACCCCTCCGACCCCATGATCTCGACGCCGTCATAGCCCGCCTCGCGGGCCCGCACGGCGGCGGTGACGATGTCGGCGATCTGCTTCTCGATCCCGGCCTCGTCCAGTTCCTTCGGCGGGAACGGCGAGATCGGCGACTTGAGGGCAGACGGCCCCACGCAGTCCGGCGAATAGGCGTAGCGCCCGGCGTGCAGGATCTGCATCGCGATCTTGCCGCCCTCGGCGTGCACCGCGTCGGTCACGATGCGGTGGTTGGCGATGTCCTGCGGGGTGTAGAGACCCGCGGCGCCGGGGAACACGCCGCCCTCCTTGTTGGGCGCCATGCCGCCGGTGACGATCAGCGCCACCTGACCGCGCGCGCGTTCGGCGTAGAAGGCCGCCACGCGGGGCCAGTCCTTCGTCTCCTCCAGCCCCGTGTGCATCGAGCCCATCAGCACGCGGTTCTTCAGCGTGGTAAAGCCCAGGTCCAGCGGGGCCAGCAGGTGCGGGTAACGCGCGTCAGCCATGGTGAAAGGTCCTCCCGATGCTCTGGCTAGCGCGGGACGCGGGCCCTGTCAGCCCGAAACGCGGCGTCACGAGGCCCAGTAGACCCGCTTGAACCAGCCGCCGAGCTCCACCAGCCAGCTGACCGGCGGCAGGTCGAACATGGCGAGGATCAGCACCAGGATCACGGCGCCGACAGCCAGCCCGGTCTCGGCCCGGTGGCCGGCCCGCGCGGGCGACCCGAACAGGAGGCCGCGGTAGACCGAGACATGGACCAGCAGGTGCCACAGCGCGAAGGACGCGAACAGGACCGAGGTGGCCAGGTGCACCGCCTCCCACAGCTCGCGCGACAGGCCCGCCAATGTCCAGCCGATCTCGGCCGCCCTGCGCCCCTGCGGCGCCACGAACAGCGCGGCGCCGCTGCCCAGCATCACGAGGAAGGACAGGGTGACGCCGAACACCGCCGCCGCGCGCCCCGACCAGGGCGCCGGCAGTCGGCCGGGTGCGGGGGAATGGTCTGCCATGGGGTATGCCTCCGTCTGTGGCCGGGATTCCCGGGCCAGACAGCACGGCGGCGCGGCCCGGTCAGTGACCGGGATCAACGGCGGTCAGCGGCCCGCGGTCTCGGCGCAGTGGCGGCGGAAGGCGCGCTTGAGCATCTCCAGCTCCTCGCGCAGCAGCGCGACCTCGGCGCGGATGTCGGCGTCCAGCGCCTCGCCCGCCATCAGCGTGACCCGGTCCAGCACCGCGCCGCTGGCGGTGGAGCGCAACCCGATCACCTGCACGCCCTCGGCGATCACCTCGGCCGGCAGCTCCAGCGTGACGCGCTGTTCCTCGGGCCGCGCGGCGTCGGCGGTCAGCGTCGCCACGGCCACCACCCGGCCCTCGTGCACCGCCTCGAGCCCGGTGCCGGCGGCGGCGCTCAGCAGCCCCTCGTAACGCCCGCCCCTCAGCCTGACCCGCGTCAGCGTCTCGTCCTGCATCGCCCCTGCTCCCTCAGATATCGGCCCGCGGCGCGCGCAGCACCACCATGTCCCGGATCGCCACCCGGTTCATCTCGGGGCCCTCGAGGATCAGGTCGAGCCAGCCCTTCTCGACCCGCTTCTCGTTGATCCGCGAATAGGCAAGGTCGAACTCCGCCAGCCCGCGGTCGCCGTCAAAGGCGAACTGGCGCACGATCTGCTCGTGGTTCGGCCCGTGCTGGATGTTGAGCCGCGCGTAGACCTCGATCGGCTGCTCCCGGTCCATGGTCAGGTGCACCTGGAAGAAATGGTCGAGCGTCAGGCCCTGCAACGCGGCGTCGGGCAGGTCCTGCACCAGCGACAGGAACGACCCGTCAAATCGGTAGACCTCCAGCACCAGCGCAAAGACCGGCCCGGTCGCGTCCCGCCGCGCCGGTTCCTGCCTGAGCGACAGGTCGGACCGCGTCGCGTCGTGGAACAGCGTCACGCCCGCCCCGATGGCCAGCGGCGAGCCAAAGCCGACATGGCCGCGGGGGGTGAGGCGCGCGCGCCAGGGCCCGCCGCGCTCGGCCCAGTCGCACTGGTCGGGCCGCGCGATGCCGTCCTGACCGGCGCTGCGGGCCAGAAGCTCGGTCTCGGCCTCGGCGGACAGCCGGTCGATGCGGCTGCGCACCCCCAGCATCTCGCGCCGCAGCCCCGCCAGGTCGCGCGGCGCCAGGCCGGCGCGCGTCTGCAGCGCGCGCTCCCACCGCTTCAACATCTGGTCGGGGCCGAAGAGCCCGAGAAAACCTGCCCTGTCCTTGCCCATCTTCACCATCCACCTCGGGCCGGCCGGGGCGGGCGGTCGCCCACCGCCCGGACCCCGCGCGCCCGTCACACCGATCCGCTCATCCGAATATCCGCCGAAACAGCCCCACGTTCCAGAGCGGACCTGCCCCAAGGGGAAGGTTCTGCGGCGCGGCTTGCACGGGGGCCACGGGGCCCGGCGGCGGCAGCGGCGTGGCGCCGGGCGCGGGGTTGGCCGCCTGCACCGCGGCGGCAAAGCCGCGCAGGGTGGCCAGGCTCTCCTCGCGGCTCAGCGCGCGGTCCTCCAGCGCCAGCACCGACAGCGTGGCGATGCGCGGGCCGACGTCGAGATAGGCGCGCCAGTAATCCGCCTGCACCCCGTCGATGGCGCCCTCGCTGGTGTCGGCGGCGTGCAGCAGGAACACCTCCCCGTCCAGCGCGGTGTCGAGGATCGTCACCGTCGCCGGGTCGCCCGAGCGGCTCAGCAGCGTCAGCCCCTCGTCCGAACGGAAGAAGGCGTCAAGCTCCGCGATGCTGTCGGCCAGCCGCCCGCCGGACGAGGGCTCGGAGATCGCGGCGGTCAGGACGGCGGGCGTGGCGGGCTGGATCACGCGGCGCGAATTGGCGATGGCCGCGCAGTTGCCCAGCAGGACAAAGCCCGTGGCCCCGGTGTCGCGCGTCGCCGTGGGGTCGATGCAGTAGCCGTCCGGCCCGGTGACGACGATGGCGTCGGTGGTCACCGCCACCTCGGTCGGCGCCTCGGCCCCGCCGCCGCGCAGCAGCCCGCCCCCGCACCCGGCAAGGCCCAGGCTGGCCGCAAGCACGAGCAGGGCGGGGAAAGGTCGGGGCATCCTGGAACTCCGGGGCGCGGGCTGCGGGGTCCGTCCGGCATAGGTCGGTCGCGCCCCGGTTGCAACCGCCGCGCCGTCCGCCGGTCAGGTCAGCACCAGCCAGAGGCCGACCGCGCCGCCCACGACCATCGCCAGCCCGGTCACGGCATAAAGGGCGACCACCACGCGAAAGCCGGTGGGCCGGTCATGCCGGTTGAAGCTGCGCGCATCTAGCCACGTCCGGCCCGACCGGAGCGACCGGCGCACGCCATACAGCAGCGCCAGCCCCACGACCACGAAGCCGGCCAGCACCACGATGCCGCCCGCCAGATCCTCGTCCATCGAACGATCTCCCGCCGGACCGCCGGCCGCGCCAGTCTAGCACGGCCGGACCCCGGCGGGACATGCCCGCCGCGGGCCGTGCGCCGTCAGATGTCGGCGTAGACGTGCTTCTCGTGCTTGCCGCCGGGGTGCGTCACCGCGCCCTTCACCGCCGGGCCGACCAACTGGGCGTATTTCCACAGCGCGCCGGTGGCGTAGATCGTGTCGCGCGGGCCGGCCCACAGCTTGCGGCGCGCCTCCAGCTCCTCGTCCGACAGCGCCACCGACAGTTCGCCCGTGATCGCGTTGATGGTGATCATGTCGCCGTCCTTGAGCAGGCCGATGGGCCCGCCCACCGCCGCCTCGGGGCCGACATGGCCCACGCAGAACCCGCGGGTCGCGCCCGAGAACCGGCCGTCGGTGATGAGCGCCACCTTCTTGCCCATGCCCTGACCCGACAGCGCGCTGGTGGTGGCCAGCATCTCGCGCATCCCGGGGCCGCCGCGCGGGCCCTCGTTGCGGATCACGATGACCTCGCCTTCCTTGTAGGCGCGGCTGCGGACCGCCTCGAAGGCGTCCTCCTCGCACTCGAACACGCGGGCCGGGCCGGTGAAGACCTGCTGTTCCGGCGCCATGCCGGCGACCTTCACGATCGCCCCCTCGGGCGCCAGGTTGCCCTTCAGGCCCACGACCCCGCCGGTCTCGGTGATCGGCGTGGCGGCGGCGTGGATGACCTTGCCGTCGGCCTCGCGGGTGATCAGGTCCAGCTCCTCGCCCATGGTGCGGCCCGTGGCGGTGATGCAGTCCTCGTGGATCAGGCCGATCTTGCGCAGCTCCTTCATCACCACCGGCACGCCGCCCGCCTCGTAGAGGTCCTTGGCGACGTACTGCCCGCCCGGCTTCATGTCGACGAAGTAGGGCGTGTCTTTGAAGATGTCGCAGACGTCGAACAGGTCGAAGTCGATCCCCGCCTCGTGCGCGATGGCCGGCAGGTGCAGGCCGGCATTGGTCGACCCTCCGGTGCAGGCGACGACGCGGGCGGCGTTCTCCAGCGACTTCCGCGTGACGATGTCCCGCGCCCGGATGCCCAGCTCCAGGAGCTTCATCACCGCCTCGCCCGAGGCCACGCCATACTGGTCGCGGCTCTCGTAGGGCGCGGGCGCGCCCGAGGAATTGGGCAGCGCAAGGCCGATCGCCTCGGACACGCAGGCCATGGTGTTGGCGGTGAACTGGCCGCCGCAGGCGCCCGCGCTGGGGCAGGCCACGCGCTCGATGATCGCCAGCATCTCGTCGGTCATGTTGCCGGCCTGGTGCTGGCCCACCGCCTCGAACACGTCCTGCACGGTGATGTCCTTGCCATCCAGACGGCCCGGCAGGATCGACCCGCCGTAGATGAACACCGACGGCACGTTCAGCCGCACCATCGCCATCATCATCCCCGGCAGCGACTTGTCGCAACCCGCAAGCCCCACCAGCGCGTCGTAGCAATGCCCCCGCATGGTCAGCTCGACGGTGTCCGCGATGGCGTCCCGCGACGCGAGGCTCGACCGCATCCCCTCGTGGCCCATGGCGATGCCGTCGGTCACGGTGATGGTGGTGAACTCGCGCGGGGTGCCGTTGGCGTGCTTGACGCCCAGCTTCACCGACTGCGCCTGCCGGTTCAGCGCGATGTTGCAGGGCGCGGCCTCGTTCCAGCAGGTGGCGACGCCGACGAAGGGCTGGTGGATCTCCTCGTCGTTCAGGCCCATGGCGTAGAAATACGACCGGTGCGGAGCGCGCGCGGGCCCCTCGGTCACGTGGCGGCTCGGCAGTTTCGACTTGTCCAAGTTGCCCTTCGTCATGGTGCGGGCCCTCCCTCTGGCATCTCACTGGAATACGGGACGTTCGGGCCCCGGAATAGACGCGGGGGCGGGGGCAGACAAGCGCGATTGCCGCGCCCTCCGGTGCCGTCTAGACTGGCCCGACGAAAAAGCCGCCCAAGGCAGGTCCGATGCAGTACCCCGCTCACGACGAGCTTGTCGGTCCGGCCCGGGCGCGCCCGTCGCTCTGGCGCCTCGCGCTCGGCCTCGTGCTGTGCTCGGCGGTCTACGCCGCGGGCATCGCGGCGATCTTCGGCCTCCTCGTCGCGGTCAGCGGCCTCGACGGCGCCGACGCCTGGATGCGGCGCATGGCGATGGCCGAGACGCCGACCGCCACGCTCCTCGTGCTCGCCACCTTCCTCGGGATGGGGCTGGGCCCGCTCCTCGCCGCCCGGCTCCTCCATGCGCGCCCCATGGGATCGCTCTTCGGCGCCCGCGGCAGGCTCCTGCGCGGCTTCGCCATCGGCGCCGGGGTCTGCGCGCTGGCCTACGGGGTGACCGCGCTCCTGCCCTCGGCCGTGATCCCCACCGCCAACCTCGCGCCGGCGCTCTGGGCCGCCTTCCTGCCGCTGGCGCTCGTGGGCATCCTGGTCCAGACCGGCGCCGAGGAGGTGCTGTTCCGCGGCTACCTGCAAAGCCAGCTCGCCGCCCGCTTCGCCTCGCCGCTGGCCTGGATGGTGCTGCCCTCGGCGCTCTTCGCGGTGCTCCACTACCAGCCCGCGATCATGGGCGAGAACGCCTGGCTGGTGGTCGGCGCCGTCTTCGTCTTCGCCCTGCTCGCCGCCGACCTGACCGCGCGCACCGGCTCCATCGGGGCGGCCTGGGGCTTCCACTTCGCCAACAACTGCGTGGCGATCCTGTTCGTCGCCCTGGATGGCCCGCTGTCGGGCCTCGCCCTCTACACCATCCCGATGGGCGCCCTGACGCCCGCGGACCTGCGCCCGCTCCTCGTCTTCGACATGGCCGTCTCGGTCGCGATCTGGGCCGGCATCCTCGCGCTCCTCCGCCTCCGCCGCGCCTGAGGCCCCCTCATCTTTGCTTCCGAAATACTCCGGGGGGGCCGTGGCCGGCACGGCCGCGGCGGGGGCAGAGCCCCCATAGACCCGCCACCGGGATGCGCGCCGGATTGCATGTCGCGCCCGCATCCCATATCTCCGCCCTGACACGGACCGGCCCCGGAGCCCCGCGCCCATGAACTGGATCACGAACTACGTCCGCCCCCGGATCAACTCGATCTTCTCGCGCCGCGAGATGCCCGAGAACCTGTGGTCCAAGTGCGACGAATGCGGCACGATGCTGTTTCACCGCGAACTGACCGAGGCGCTGAACGTCTGCACCAACTGCGGGCACCACATGGCGATCTCGCCGCGCGCCCGCTTCGCCGCGCTGTTCGACGCCGGCATCTTCACCGAGGTCGCGGTGCCCAGGCCCATCGACGACCCGCTCAAGTTCCGCGACCAGAAGAAATACCCCGACCGCCTCAAGGCCGCCCAGAAATCCACCGGCGAGACCGAGGCGATGCTGGTCGCCGAGGGCGAGATCGGCCGCACCCCCATCGTCGCCGCCGCGCAGGACTTCTCCTTCATGGGCGGCTCGATGGGCATGTATGTCGGCAACGCCATCATCGCCGCCTGCGAGCGCGCGGTGAAGCGCAAGCGCCCGCTGGTCCTGTTCTCCGCCGCCGGCGGCGCGCGGATGCAGGAGGGCATCCTCAGCCTGATGCAGATGCCGCGCACGACCGTGGCGGTGCAGATGCTCAAGGAGGCCGGGCTGCCCTACATCGTGGTCCTGACCCATCCCACCACCGGCGGGGTGACCGCCTCCTACGCCATGCTCGGCGACATCCAGATCGCCGAGCCCAACGCGCTGATCTGCTTCGCCGGCCCCCGCGTGATCGAACAGACCATCCGCGAGAAGCTCCCCGAGGGCTTCCAGCGCGCCGAATACCTGCTCGACCACGGGATGCTCGACCGTGTCACGCCCCGGGCGCAGCTCCGCGACGAGCTCATCGCCATCACCCGGATGCTGATGGGCCTGCCCCCCGCCGTCGCCGGCGACCTGCCCGCCCCCCCCGAGGAGGCCCGGGCCGACGAGGCGCCCCGCGCCGCGCCGGAGGCGACGGACAAGCCGTGAGCCAGGCCCGCTCCGACATCCTCCTCGACCGGATGATGTCGCTCCACCCCAAGGTCATCGACCTCACCCTCGACCGGATGCACCGCATCCTCGCCGCCCTCGACCACCCCGAGCGCCGCCTGCCCCCGGTCGTCCACATCGCCGGCACCAACGGCAAGGGCTCCACGCTGGCCATGATCCGCGCCGGCCTCGAAGGCGGCGGCGCCACCACCCACGCCTACACCTCGCCCCACCTCGCCCGCTTCCACGAGCGCATCCGCGTCGCCGGCCAGCTGATCGACGAGGCCGCCCTCGGCGCCACCCTCGACCGCTGCCTCGCCGCCAACGGCCCTGACCCGATCACCTTCTTCGAGATCACCACCGCTGCCGCCTTCACGGCCTTCGCCGACACGCCCGCCGACTGGACGCTGCTCGAGGTCGGGCTCGGCGGCCGGCTCGACGCCACCAACGTGGTCGACCGCCCGACGCTCACCGTCATCACCCCGGTCGACATGGACCACCAGCAATACCTCGGCGACACGCTGCCCCTGATCGCCGCCGAGAAGGCCGGTATCATCAAGCGCGGCGTCCCCGTCGTCGTCGGCCGCCAGCAGGAGCCCGCGCTCGAGGTGATCGAGGCGCAGGCCGCCCGCCTCTCCGCCCCCGTCCTCGCCCACGGCCAGCACTGGCAGGTCTGGACCGAGGGCGGCCGCCTGATCTTCCAGGACGAGACCGGGCTTCTGGACCTGCCGAAACCCATCCTCCTCGGCGCCCACCAGGTGGAAAACGCCGGCACCGCGCTGGCCGCCCTGCGCGCGCTGGGCCAATCCGAGGCCGCCTGCGAGGCCGCCATGACCCGCGCCGTCTGGCCCGCCCGGATGCAGCGCCTGCGCACCGGCCCGCTGCCACAGGCCGCCCCCCGGGCCGAGCTCTGGCTCGACGGCGGCCACAACCCCCACGCCGCCCGCGCCATCGCGGCACTGCTCGCCGACATGCCCGCGCGCCCCACGCACCTGATCTGCGGGATGCTCAACACCAAGGACGTCACCGGCTACATGGCCCCCCTCGGCGCCGTCGCCCAAAGCCTTACCGCCGTGTCGATCCCCGGCCAGGCCGCGACGCTGCCCGCCGCCGTCACCGCCGAGGCCGCCCGCGCCGCCGGCCTGCCCGCGCAGGTCGCCGGCAGCGTCGCCGAGGCGCTGGACGCCATCGTCGCCACCGACCCTGAGGCGCGCATCCTGATCTGCGGGTCGCTCTACCTTGCCGGCGAGATCCTCAAGGAAAACGGGTAGGGCACACCCGCCCTTGACGCCCGCGCCCGGGCGGTCACACTCCCGCCCATGACCCGCCTCCTCGCCCTCGTCGCCGCCAGCCTCGCCGCCCTGCCCGCGCAGGCCGCGCAGTTCCAGTTCTGCTGGGTCGGCGCCAACGGCTACACGATGGAGGGCGTGATCGAGTTCCCCGACGCGCTCCTCGACACCGACATCATCAACGAGACGCAGGTCACCGGCTTCCGCATCCAAGGCTACAAGGACGGCTTTCCGGTCGGCTTCTGGTCGCTCGACATGCTGACGCCCGAAACCTCGTGGACCCTCAGCTTCGACACCCGCTCGCTGCGCTTTCCCACCGGGGGCAGCCGCAGCCAGCAGACCTATCAGGAATGGAACGCCAACGGCGAGGTCAACAACTGCGGCGCCGACGGCGGCTTCGGCTTCAACGGCGGCAACTGGGCGCAGGACGTCTGCATCGACAACCGCTGGATCGACGACAGCTCGATCGATCCGTTCACGCCGCTGCAGGCCTACCCGATGGACGTGCGCCTGACCTGCGAGCCCTCGCTGCCGATCAGCTGACCCCGCCGCGCAGCGTGAAGGCCAGCACCAGAAGCAGGATCGCCCCGATCCAAGACGCGACGACCCGCCAGCCGATCCGCATCCAGGGCGCCGCCACCCGCTCCAGCGTCAGCGCCGCCGCGCCCGCCCCCGCCGCCAGCACCAGGTTGGCGGCGAAGACCAGCCCGAGGTGGATGAACAGCGGCAGCTCGAACAGCCCATGCCCCTCCAGCGCCGACATCATCACGCCGAGTCCGGTGGCGACGGCCAGCGCCGCGATGACGTCACGCCGGCTGTCCGGCCACAGCGCCGCCAGCGCCGCGACCCCCACGCCCAGCGCCATCACCGCCGGCGCGATCCACACGCCGGCCAACGGCGCGGCCAGGATGCCCGCGACCTGCCCGGCCAGCGCCCCCGGCCAGACCCGCGGCAGCCCCTCGCTGTCCCACAGGCTGACGGCGATCCCGAGCGCAAGGAGCGGCAGCAGCAGCCCCGGATAGCCAAGGATCACCGCGGCGCCCTCGATCACCTGCTCGTAGGCCCCGGCCCCGCCCTGGAAGGCATGCGCCTCGGCCCGGCCGGCGGCACAGGCCGCCGCCGCAACAAGCGCAAGCCCCCGCCGCACGGCGCTCAGGCCAGCCCGAACAGGAACGCCGCGCCGACCAGCGCGATGACACCGCCGGTGCCGCGCACGGCCATCTTGCCGGCCTCGGAATTGGTCAGGAAACCCAGCGCGATCCCCGCCAGGTGCAGCAGCCCCGTGCCGACGACGAAGCCCACCGCGTAGCCGTAGGGGCTGAACGCTTCGGGCAGTTCGGTGCCGTGGGCATGGCCGTGGAAGATGGCGAACAGGCCGACGATCACGGCCGCCACCCAGATCGGCGCCCTGACCGCGAAGGCGATCAGAAGGCCCAGCACCACGCCCGACAGCGCGATGCCCGTCTCGATCATCGGGATCGGCACGCCCATCACCCCCAGCGCGCCCCCGAAGGCCATCACCAGCGGGAACACCACCGGCAGGATCCAGATCGCCGGCGCGCCGAGGAACGCGCCCCAGAGACCCACGGCCACCATGGCGACGACATGGTCCCAGCCGTAGATCGGGTGCCAGAAGCCGCTGGCGAAGCCGGTGTTGATGCCCTCGCCGGTGTGCGCGCCCGCCTGCGCGGCGAGCAGGATCAGCGGCAGGGTCAGCGCGGCGATGCGGGCCTTTGGGGACAGTCGGGGCATGGCGAACCTCGGTAAGCGACAGGTGCCGCGAAGCCTAGGGGCCGGGCCACGGCGGTCAATACGGAATTCCGCGGGGCAAGCGGGGCAGGGCGACAGGATTCGACCCTGTTTGGCCTGTCAGACCCTGTTTTCGAGTTCTGCACAACGCCCCCGAACCGCACCGGCTGACCGCCCGACAGCCCCGCCTCGACACGCCGGGCGCCGCCCGGCGGTCGCCCGACCTGCCCCGGCGCACCCCCGTCCTGTTCGACCCTGTTCCGCCGGTCAGAGCCTACTTTTTGCGCCCGAACGGTTTCTCCGGGGCCTCCCCGAACTGCACCGGCAGGTCGCCGAACAGCCCGCCCTCGGCCCCGCCCCAGGCCGTCATCCACGCCAGCGGTTCGGCCAGCGCACCACCGGGCGTCCACTCGAAATAGCCCAGCGCGCCGGCCGCCGGGATCGGGTCGCAGAGCACCGGGTCGCGCAGCAGGAGGCCCGCCTCGCCCCCGAACCACGGGCTGTCGCTCTCGGTGACGACGCCCACCACCTCGACCGACCCGATGATCGCCCGCCGCGGCAGGGCATCGGGCCGGGGCACCCGCACCCCGTCCCGCGCCCAACGCCACACGAGGTAGTCGTATTCCGCCTGTTTCATCCCCGACGCGGCATGGATCGCGATCCGCCCCGGCCGCATGTTGCCCGCGCGGATCGACCCGAGGCTGCGGTTCTCGATCTCCTTGCCGCCATGCAGGATCGCCCAGGCCGAAGGCTGGCGGACGGACAGGGCAAGGCGGGGCAGGGTGGGGGCCATGGGTCACAGATAGCCGCGCCGGACGCCCACGCCAGCGCCGCGCCGCCGGTGTACGCCCTGTGTACGCGATGTGTACGGATGTCACGGGCCGGCGATCAGCCCAGCGCGTCCCGCCCGGTGCCCCAGTCGGCGCCCTGCATCTCGCGCAGCCGGCTTGCCGTGCGCTCGAACTCGAAGCTGCCGGCGCCCTCGAGATACAGCCGCTCCGGCTCCGCCTCGGCCGAGCAGATCAGCCGCACATGCCCCTCGTAGAGCGTGTCGACGAGGGTCACGAACCTCTTGGCTTCGTTGAATTTACTGGCATCGAGCCGCGGCACCCCCTCCAGCACCAGGAGCTTCACCGCGCCCACCAGCGCGAGGTAATCCGCGGGGCCCAGCGGCTGCCCGCACAGGTCCCAGAACCCCGCCCGCGCCATCCCCGCCCAGTACCGCGGCAGCCGCACCTCGCGCCCCTTCACCTCCAGCACCAGCGCCTCCTCCCGGCCCTGCGTCAGGTCGCGCCAGACCGCATCGATCGCCTGCGTCGTTGCGGCCCCCAGCGGCGTGAAATACACCTGCGTCCCGGCCAGCCGGTCCTGCCGGTAGTCGGTCATCGCATCCAGCTGGTCGACCTCCAGCTTCTCTTCCAGCAGCGCGATGAAGGGCAGGAACAGCTGCCGGTTCAGCCCGTCCTTGTAGAGCTCGCTCGGGTGCCGGTTCGACGTCGTCACGATCACCACGCCGGCCGCGAACAGCCGCTCGAACAGCCGCCCCACGATCATCGCATCGGCGATGTCGGTGATCTGCATCTCGTCGAAGCACAGGAGCCGCAGGTCGCGGGCGATCCCCTCGGCCACCGGCTTGATGGCATCATCCACCCCGGTCTTGCGCGCCTCGTGCAGCGCGGCCTGCACCTCCTGCATGAAGGCGTGGAAATGCACCCGGCGCTTCTGCGTCGTCGGCGCGTGCTGGTAGAACAGGTCCATCAGCATCGACTTGCCGCGCCCGACCCCGCCCCAGAGATACAGCCCCTGCTTGCCCCCCGGCGCCTCGGGCGCCTTCAGGAGCCGCGCGAGCAGGCCGGTCCGGGGCTTCGGCCGCGCCTCCAGCCGCTCCCGCAGATCCTCCATCCGCAGGAGGGCCGCACGCTGGGCCGGGTCGGGGCGGAGCATCCCCTCGGCCACGCGGGTGTCGTAGATCGCTTGCAGGTGCTGTCCCATCGCGCCCTTGCCTACAGCCATTCGCCGGCGGGGTTAAGCGCCTGTTGCAGCCCCCATCACCAGCCGTGATTTGACGCCGCCCGACCCCGGTGCCAGTTATCCGCGCGACAGTGACGGACAGGACCGCGATGACCCGGCAGGACTCGCTTTTCACCCCGGTGCTCATCGGGGGCTGCATCATCATCATGATCAGCTTCGCCGTGCGGGCGAGCTTCGGGGTGTTCCAGATCCCCATCGCCGAGGAATTCGGCTGGCTCCGCGCCGAGTTTTCGCTGGCCATCGCGATCCAGAACCTTGCCTGGGGCATCGGCCAGCCGATCTTCGGCGCCATCGCCGAACGCTTCGGCGACCGCCGCGCCATCGTGCTCGGCGCCCTGATGTATGCCGCGGGGCTGGTGTTCTCGGCCTACGCGATCACGCCGGGCCAGCACCAGCTGCTGGAAATCCTCGTGGGCTTCGGCATCGCGGGCACCGGCTTCGGCGTCATCCTCGCCATCGTCGGACGCGCGGCGTCGGACGCGAACCGCTCCGTCGCGCTCGGCGTCGCCACCGCGGCGGGGTCGGCCGGCCAGGTCTTCGGCGCGCCGCTGGCCGAGGGGCTCCTGTCGGTGTTCCCGTGGCAGACCGTGTTCCTGATCTTTGCCGCGATGATCCTCGCCAGCCTCTTCGCCCTGCCGCTCCTGCGCGCGCCCGCCCGCGCGACGAAGGCGGAGCTGGAGGAAAGCATGGGCCAGATCGTCGGCCGCGCGATCCGCGACCCCTCCTTCGCGCTCATCTTCATTGGCTTCTTCTCCTGCGGCTACCAGCTCGGCTTCATCACCGCGCATTTTCCGGCCTTCGTGACGGAACTCTGCGGCCCGATCGAGCCCGGCTCGCTCCTGCACGGCATCGGCATCACCACCACCTCGGCGCTGGGCGCGGTCGCCATCTCGCTCATCGGGCTAGCCAACATCGCGGGCACCATCACCGCGGGCTGGCTCGGCACCCGGTTCCCCAAACGCTACCTCTTGGCGTCGATCTACGTGGGCCGGACGCTGGCCGCCGGCCTGTTCATCCTGTTCCCGATCACGCCGGAGACGGTCATCGCCTTCTCCATCGTCATGGGCGCGCTCTGGCTCGCCACCGTGCCGCTGACCTCGGGCCTCGTCGGCTACATCTACGGGCTGCGCTACATGGGCACGCTCTACGGGCTCGTGTTCTTCTCCCACCAGCTGGGCAGCTTCCTCGGCGTCTGGCTCGGCGGCGCGCTCTACGACGTCTACGGCGACTACACCGCGGTCTGGTGGATCGGAGTGGGCGTCGGGGCGCTGTCGGCCGTCGTCCACCTGCCGATCCGGGAAATCCCGCTCAAGGACCGCACGCCGACCGCACAGCCGGCCTGATCCCATCTTTGCTTGAGAAATACTCTCGGGGGAGCCCGAGGGGGCAGACAGCCCCCTCGCCGGCACCACGTCTCAGCCCGCGGCGTCGAGGATGTAGCGCGCCACCATCAGGTCCAGGTGCGCCCCGCCGCCGTTCTTGAACAACGTGATCTCGTCCTCCGACCGCCGGGCAAAGGCCCCCGAAGCAAGGTCGTAGTAATCGGCCACCACGTCGCCCTCGGAAATCACCCCTGCCGCCAGCGGGATCTTCAGCTCGCCGATATGCCCGATGGTCGTCGCCCGCGAATCCACGAAGATCCGCGCCCGGCGCAGCGCAGCGTCATCCGCCTCGCGCATGTCGGGCCGGTAGGCCCCGATCAGGTCGATGTGCTGTCCGGGGCGCAACCAGTCCCCCCGGATCACCGGCTCGGTCGCCATCGTCGCGCAGGTCACGATGTCGGCCCCGGCGACCGCCGCGGCGAGGTCGGTCACCACCTCCGTCCCCGGAAACGCCCCGGCCAGGCGCGCGGCGCTGACGGGGGTGCGGTTCCAGAGCTGGAACCGCGCCCCCGGAAAAGCCGCGCCGTAGGCCTGCCGGAGCGACCGGCCCACCGTCCCCGCCCCCACGATCAGGATCACGCGCGGGTCCTTCGGCGCGAGCCTGAGCGCCGCGCAGAGACTGTCGCCCGCCGTCTTCCACTTGGTCAGCAGGTGGAAATCCACGATCGCCGACAGCGTCCCGTCGACATCGGAATAGACCGCCGCCGACCCGTTCACCGCGGGCTTGCCCACCGCCACGTTCCCCGGAAAGATCGTCGCCGTCTTGACCAGCTGCCCCAGCCCGTCGATCCAGGCCGCCCGGCTCAGGAGCGTGTCGCCCCCGCGATAAAGGAACGTATCCCCGATCTCCGCCCGGGGCCGCGCGTGCCCCGCCTCGATGGCCCGGCACAGCGCCAGCCAGTCCAGCCGCGCCTCCGCCTCGGGCCCGATCATCCGCACGCTCACGGCGCCGCCTCCTCGGCCGTCAACAGCCCCGCCGCGACCAGCCGCGCGGCCCAGCCCTCGGGGCCCTCGAACAGGTGCGTCTGCCAGCCCCGGCCCGCCGCCACCGCGATGTTCGCCTCGCGGTCGTCCGCGAACAGCAGCCGCTCCGGCGGCACGCCCGCGCCCTGCTCGACCGCCTCGTAGATGCGCGCGTCGGGCTTCGTCACCTTCAGCCGCCCCGACACGAACTCGATGTCGAACTCGTTCAGGAAATCGAACTGGGTCTGGGCGTAGGCGTAGCTCTCCACCCCGAAATTCGTCAGGCAATGCACCGGAACGCCCTTGGCCCTGAGCCGCCGCAGCAGCGTCACCGAATGCTCGATCACCGGGGTGGCCAGCTCGATCCAGTGGTCGTGCCACTCCCGGATCTCGGCGCGCCAACCGGGATGCATCTCGGCCGTCTCGTAGATCACCTCGCGGAAGGGCTCGCCCCGGTCGACCCGCTCGTTCATCCAGTGCAGGTCCACCTCGGCGAACAGCCGGCGGCGCCTGTCCTCGCCGTGCACCCGGTCGTAGTAGCGCTCGGGCTGCCACTCGATCAGCACGTTGCCGATGTCGAAGATCACGGCCTCCGGCGCGACCGTCATTCCGTCACCCCGTAGAGCGCCTCGGCGTGGAAACTCACGTGATCCTCCATGAAGGTCGAGACGAAGAAATAGCTGTGGTCATACCCCGGCTGGAGCCGGAGCGTCGCGTGCTGGCGCCGCGCCGCCAGCGCGGCCGCAAACGCCTCCGTGCCCAGGTGGTTGCCGAACTGGTCCGCCGTCCCGGTGTCGATCAGCACCGGCCCCGGGAACCCGCGCGCGCGCATCAGGACGGTGGCGTCATGCGCCTCCCACAGCGCGGTGTTCGGCCCGAGATAGGCGGTGAACTGCTTGCGGCCCCAGTCGCTCTCCATCGGGTTGCAGATCGGCGCGAAGGCCGAGACGCTGGCAAAGCGGTCGGGGAAATGCATCGCGATGGTCAGCGCGCCGTGCCCGCCCATCGAATGCCCGGTGATCGCCTGCCGCCCCTCGTCGAGCGCGAAGCGGGAGAACAGGGCGCGGGGCAATTCGTCGGTGACGTAGCTCCACATCTGGAAATGCTCGGCCCAGGGGTCCTGCGTGGCGTTCACGTAGAACCCCGCCCCTTGCCCGAGGTCGTAGGCGGCATCATCCGGCACGCCCGGCCCCCGTGGGCTCGTGTCGGGAAACACCAGCGCGATGCCCTGCTCGGCCGCCCATTGCTGCGCGCCGGCCTTCACCATGGCGTTCTCGTGCGTGCAGGTCAGCCCCGACAGGTACCACAGCACCGGCACCGGCCCGTCCGCCGCCTCGGCCGGCAGGAACAGGCCGAAGGTCATGTCGGTGCCCGTCGCGTCCGAGGCGTGGCGATACACGCCCTGCGTGCCCCCGAAACAGCGGTTCTCGGAAATCGTGTCCATGGTCGCGTCCTCGCGTGGCCCCGCCCAGCCCTAGCGCGGCCGGGCCCCGCCCCGCAAGCGGGTCAGCCCCCCGGCACGATCCCGGCCAGCCCCGAGACCCAGGCGATCACCGCCGAGACGGTCACGATGCTGAGCGCGGTGGAGATCAGGATCGACGCCGACACCCGCTGCGGCGCCACCCCGTAGTGCTGCGCCAGGATGTAGACGTTGCCCGCCACCGGCAGCGACGCCGCCGCGATCATCACCGCCGCGTCGAAGATCGGCACCGGGAACAACATCAGCGCCGCGAAGGCCACCGCCAGCGGGTGCAGCACCAGCTTGCAGAAGCTGAGCCAGCCCGCGACCTGGATCCGCTCGGCCGATTTCCCCGCCAGCGACGCCCCGATGGCGAACAGCGCGCCCGGCGTCGCCGCAGCCCCGAGGATGGCGAGGAACTCGTTCACCGGCCCCGGCACCGCCCAGCCGGTCGACGACCACGCCAGACCCAGCACCATCGACACGATCATCGGGTTCTTCACGAGGCCGAGGCCCACGGTTTTCAGGATGCCCAGCGACATCCGCCCGTCACGGCTGCCGGTGATCAGGATCACGATCAGCGACGAGAACACGATCAGGTCGAGCGACAGCACCATCAGCACCGGCCCCGCCGCCGCCTCGCCCATCAGCACGATCAGCATCGGCACGCCGAGGAACCCGGTGTTGCCGATCACCGCGCATTGCGCCTCGACCGCCGCCTCCTGGATCGACCGCCGCCGCAGGAAGGCCACCCCGGTCGCGATCAGGTAGACCACGAAGCAGCCCCAGAGATACGCCGCCACGAACCACCAGTCGAAGACCTCGGCCAGCGACAGGTTCGCGGCAAAGCGGAACAGCATCGCCGACAGGGCGAAGTAGAACACGAACTTCGTCAGGTAGGCCGCCGCCTCGGCCGTGAAGAACCCGCTCCGGCAGGCCTGGTAGCCCAGCCCGATCAGCGCGAAGAACGGCAGCGTCTTGAGGAAGATCTCGATCATCGCGCCTTGGCTAATGCGGCGGCGCAGCAGAGTCCATCTGCCCGCCGCGTTTCCCGCCGGCGCGGCGGGGCCTGCCTAAATCCTTGCCGAAACTGAACCGAGTGGTTTACATTGTCATCAGACAAGGGGGCGGGCATGAACGCTGAGATGCAGATCCGCAAGGGGCGCAAGTTCGACCAGGTGGTCGACGGCGCGCGCACGGTCTTCCTGCGCGAAGGCTACGAGGGCGCCAGCGTCGACGAGATCGCGCGCGACGCGGGCGTGTCCAAGGCCACGCTCTACAGCTATTTCCCCGACAAGCAGCACCTGTTCCTCGCCGTGCTGGAATCGGAATGCGCCCAGCAGGCCGAGGTCGAGTTCCTGATGGACGCGGGCGAACTCAGCGTCGAGGACACCCTGCACGTCATATGCAAGACGCTGATGACCTTCATCCTGTCCCGCTTCGGCCAGGACATGTTCCGCGTCTGCGTCGCCGAGGCGCAGCGCTTCCCCGAACTCGGCCGCGCCTTCTACGACAGCGGCCCGCGGAAATGGGGGCGCAAGATCGCCCAGTATCTCGACAGCCCCCGCGCCCGCGCGGTGCTGGAGATCGAGGACTCCGCGCTGGCCGCCGACCAGCTGGCGCAGCTCTGCCGCACCGACCTGATGCTCAAGGTGCTGTTCGGCATCGAACAGGACCCGCCCGAGGCCGAGATCGACCGCATCGCCACCGAGGCGGTCAAGACCTTCCTCGCCCGCTACCGCCGCGCCTGAGGGTCACGCGCGCCCACCCCGCCCTCTTGGCAGCCCGTGGGGCGCGGCAGGTCCGGGCTGGCGCTGGCTGACCCGTTAACCCCCGATCAAGGTTAACGCGCGCCCCGGCCTCCTCATCTTTGCTTTCCAAATACCTCCGGGGGGAGTCGCCAACGGCGACGGGGGGCAGAGCCCCCCAAACCCCGCCTCAATCCAGGCGCCGCACCAGAAGCTGGTTGCCCGCGCCGCGCTTGACCTCCAGCATCTTCAGGCTCTGCACGAGGTCCGAGAGCTTGCGCTTGCCGTAGGTCCGGGTGTCGAAATCCGGGTTCGCCGCGGTGATGAACTGGCCGATCTGGCCCAGCGAATACCAGTCGTCCTCCTGCTCGATCCCCTCCATCGCGCGGAAGATCAGGTCGCGCGCCTCGGTCAGGGGCTGCTTGTCGGCCGGCTTCTCGTCCGACCGCACTTCGCGCGGGTCGGGCGGCAGGATGTTCTCGACGAAGATGAACCGCTTGCAGGCCTTGCGGAAGGCGTCGGGCGTCTTCTGCTGGCCGATGCCGTAGACATCCAGCCCCTGCTCGCGGATGCGCTGCGCCAGCCGGGTGAAGTCGCTGTCGGACGAGATCAGCACGAAGCCGTCGAAGCGGCCGGAATGCATCAGGTCCATCGCGTCGATCACCAGCGCGATGTCGCTGGCGTTCTTGCCCACGGTGTTGGCCGGCTGGTGATGCGGCACGATGCCGAACTCGGCCTGCACGCCCGACCAGCCCTTCATGTGGCTCGACGAGAAATCCCCGTAGATGCGGCGCACGCTGGCCTCGCCCAGCCCGGCGATCTCGTCGAAGATCGCCTTGGCGTGCTTGTGGCTCGTGTTGTCCGCGTCGATCAGCACCGCCAGAAGCGGCGTCTTGTCAGTTGGCATGGGTGAATACCTCCGCCTGTACCGTGTCACAGCGCGCCCGCCCCTGCCAGAGGGCGCGGACCGCCTCGCCGCGCGGCCATGTCGTGTTGGCGAGGTAGAGCGTCCCGGCCTCGGCCCGGTCGGGCAGGATCGCGTCTTCCATCTCGGCGCCGCAGACAGTGACGGCCACCGGCACGCCCGGCGCCGCGGCGACCCGCGCCGCCAGCGCGGCGGCGGCCCCGGGCGCCAGCCGCAGGAAGATGTCGGTGATCCCGCCGCTCTCGGACAGCTCCACCGCCGCCACGTCCCAGGGCAGGAGCGCGACCTCGCTGTCGCCGACACGGTAGCTCAGCACCGGGTCGGGCGCCTCGATCGCGCGCAGGGCCTCGAGCGTCGGGGGCGTCTGGGCCGCCGCTGTGGCGGTGAGGGCGAGGAGGCAGGCGGTCGCGGCGCGCATGGCGCGACCCTAGACAAGCGACCGGAACATGACCAGCGCGTCCACGTAGCCCTGCGTCGGGTGGCGGAAGGCGCCGGGCAGCCGGCCCACCGTCTCGAACCCCGCGCGCGTCCAGGTCTCGACGGCGCGGCGGTTGGCTTCCACCACGAAATTGAACTGCATCGCCCGGTAGCCCTGCGCCCGGGCCTCGGCCAGCGAATGGTCGAGCATGGCCCGCGCCACGCCGCGGCCCCGTGCGGCCTCGGCCGTGACGTAGCCGCAGTTGCAGACATGGGCTCCGCCCCCGCCCTGGTTCGGCCGGATGTAGTAGGTGCCCAGCGGCACGCCGCCGGACTCGGCGAGGAAGACGGTCTTCTCGGGGGCGCACCAGGTGGCGACCGCGCCCTCGGCGTCGATGCCGGGGTCCACCGTGTAGGTGTCGCCCGCCCGGAACACCGGCAGGAGCAGGCCCGCCAGCGCCGCCGCATCCGCCGCCGTCGCGCGGCGGATCGTCAGGCCCTCGGCCATGGCGACGGCTTACTTGGTGCCGCCGCCCGCCGTGCCGCCGGCCGAGGGCATTCCGCCGTTGGCGACGATCTCGTCCCAGATCTCGCCCAGCCGGTCGGCGATCAGTTCGCGCGCATCGCTGTCGTCGTCGGTGTTGTGCAGCACGAGGAAGGGGGCCACGAGGCCCGCCTCGTCGGCGCAGATGAACAGCCCGTCCACCACCTCGCCGCGCAGGTCGTAGCCGCCCACCGTCCAGCTGGAGCGGCCGATGAAGCCGTTGGAGCCGAAGCGCTGGTTGTAGGTCTGGAAGGTGGTCTCGGCGTACCCCATGCAGATGTCGCGCGTGTTGACCGAGTTGAAGTCGGTCACCGTCCAGCCCTCGGCATGGGCCGCCGTGCCGAGGGCGAGGGCGACGCCGAGGCCGCCGATGAGGGATGTGCTGCGCATTGGGGAACCTCCCGCTGGTGGGTTTGGGTCAGTAGACCACGACAGAGCGAATCGATTCGCCCGCGTGCATCAGGTCGAAGCCGCGATTGATCTCGTCGAGGGACAGGGTGTGGGTGATCATGGGGTCGATCTCGATCTTCCCCTCCATGTACCAGTCCACGATCTTGGGCACGTCGGTGCGCCCGCGCGCCCCGCCGAAGGCCGTGCCGCGCCAGCTGCGCCCGGTGACCAGCTGGAAGGGGCGGGTGGAGATCTCGGCGCCGGCGGGCGCCACGCCGATGATGATCGATTCGCCCCAGCCCTTGTGCGCCGATTCGAGCGCGGCGCGCATCACCTTGACGTTGCCGGTGGCGTCGAAGGTGTAGTCGGCACCGCCCTTCGTCAGGTTGACGAGGTAGGGGACAAGGTCGCCCTCCACCTCGGTCGGGTTCACGAAATCGGTCATGCCGAAATACTCGGCCATCGCCTTCTTGTCGGGGTTGAGGTCGACGCCGACGATCTGGTCGGCGCCGGCCAGCCGCAGCCCCTGGATCACGTTCAGCCCGATCCCGCCCAGGCCGAACACGATGGCGCGGCTGCCGATCTCGACCTTGGCGGTGTTGATCACCGCGCCGATGCCGGTGGTGACGCCGCAGCCGATGTAGCAGATCTTGTCGAAGGGCGCGTCGGGCCGGACCTTGGCCACCGCGATCTCGGGCAGGACGGTGTGGTTCGAAAAGGTCGAGCAGCCCATGTAGTGCAGGATCGGCGTGCCATCGAGCATCGAAAACCGGCTGGTCCCGTCGGGCATCAGGCCCTGACCCTGGGTCGACCGGATCGCCTGGCACAGGTTGGTCTTGGGGTGCAGGCAGTATTCGCATTCCCGGCATTCGGGCGTGTAGAGCGGGATGACGTGGTCGCCCGGCTTCACGCTGGTGACGCCCTCGCCCACCTCCAGCACGACGCCCGCGCCCTCGTGGCCGAGGATGGCGGGAAACAGCCCCTCGGGGTCGGCGCCCGACAGGGTGAATTCGTCGGTGTGGCAGATGCCCGTGGCCTTGATCTCGACCAGCACCTCGCCGGCGCGGGGGCCGTCGAGATTGACCTCCATCACCTCCAGCGGCTTGCCGGCCTCCAGCGCGACGGCGGCACGTGTGCGCATCGAAAGCCCCTCCCTTGACCTTGCTTTGGGGGCACCTTGTGACAATCTGTGTATCAACGCAACGGAGGATACCATGACCCGAACGGCGCTTGTCCTGCTCGTCCTCGCCCTTCCGGTCATGGCCCTCGCCAACGGAGGAGGCACCGGAATGCGCGAGCCGCAACCGCCGATCGACGGGCCCGACACCTGCGGGGCCGCCGCCTTCGTCGAGCTGGTCGGACAGCCCGCCGCGGCGCTGGAGGGGCTGTCGTTCGATGGTCCGGTGCGGGTGATCGGCCCCCGGCAGGCGGTCACGATGGATTTCCTGCCGCAGCGGATCAACTTCCTGGTGGACGACGCCGGGGTGATCACCCGCATCCGCTGCGGGTGACTTGCGCCCCGGCGCGATTCCCCCTATATGGCCGTCAACAGCGGCGCCCCCGGGTCCACACCGGATGGCACCACCGGACAAGATCGACGGGCCGCTCGGCCCGTTTTTTCGTTTCTGGAGACCCCGTGTCCGACCTGATCGCCAAGACCGCCATCGACCGGCGCATGGCCGAGATCCTGACCCCCGTGATCGAGGGGATGGGCTTCGAGGTCGTGCGCATCCGGCTGATGGGCGGCAAGACCAAGACGCTGCAGATCATGGCCGAGCGCCCCGAGGGCGGCATCGAGGTGGACGAGTGCGCCGAGATCTCCACGGCTGTGTCGGCCGTGCTCGACGTCGAGGACCCGCTCGACGAGGCCTATACGCTGGAGGTGTCCAGCCCCGGCATCGACCGGCCCCTGACCCGGCTCAAGGATTTCGAGACCTGGGAAGGCTACGAGGCCAAGGTCGAGACGACCGAGATGATCGACGGCCGCCGCCGCTTCAAGGGCGTGCTGGCGGGCGTCGAGGGCGACGAGGTGCTCCTGAACCTGGAAGAAGGCGCCGAGACCGTGACGGTCGGGCTGCACTTCGACCTGCTGTCGGACGCCAAGCTCGTCCTGACCGATGACCTGATCCGCGAGATGCTGCGCGCGCGCAAGGCGGCCGGCATCATCGACGAGACCCAATTTGACGAGATCGAGGAAGACACCTCGCAGGCGGAGGACTGAACGAACATGGCCATCACGTCAGCCAACCAGCTGGAACTGTTGCAGACCGCCGAGGCGGTGGCCCGCGAGAAGATGATCGACCCCTCGCTGGTGGTCGAGGCGATGGAGGAATCCCTCGCCCGCGCCGCGAAGTCGCGCTACGGCGCCGACCTCGACATCCGGGTCAAGATCGACCGCAAGACCGGCCGCGCCACCTTCACCCGCGTGCGCACCGTGGTCGCCGACGAGGAGCTGGAGAACGAGAAGGCCCAGCTGACCGTCGTGCAGGCCCGCCCCTACCTCGATGACCCCAAGGTGGGCGACGTCATCGTCGACGAGATCCCGCCGGTGGAAATGGGCCGGATCGCGGCGCAGTCGGCCAAGCAGGTGATCCTGCAGAAGGTCCGCGAGGCCGAGCGCGACCGCCAGTACGAGGAATTCAAGGACCGCGTCGGCACCATCATCAACGGCGTCGTCAAGCGCGAGGAATACGGCAACGTCATCGTCGACGTCGGCCGGGGCGAGGGCGTGCTGCGCCGCAACGAGAAGATCGGCCGCGAGGCCTACCGCAACGGCGACCGCATCCGCTGCTATGTCAAGGACGTGCGCCGCGAGACCCGCGGCCCGCAGATCTTCCTCAGCCGCACCGCGCCCGAGTTCATGCGCGAGCTGTTCAAGATGGAAGTGCCCGAGATCTACGACGGCATCATCGAGATCAAGGCCGTCGCCCGCGACCCGGGCAGCCGCGCCAAGATCGCGGTCATCTCCTACGACAACTCGATCGACCCCGTCGGCGCCTGCGTCGGCATGCGCGGCAGCCGCGTGCAGGCCGTGGTGAACGAGCTCCAGGGCGAGAAGATCGACATCATCCCGTGGAACGAGGATCCCGCGACCTTCCTGGTGAACGCGCTGCAGCCCGCCGAGGTGACCAAGGTCGTCATCGACGAGGACGCCGGCCGCATCGAGGTGGTGGTGCCCGACGAGCAGCTGTCGCTGGCCATCGGCCGCCGCGGCCAGAACGTGCGGCTGGCCAGCCAGCTGACGGGGCTCGACATCGACATCCTCACCGAGGAGGAGGAATCCAAGCGCCGCCAGGCCGAGTTCGAGGAACGCACCAAGCTGTTCATGGACACCCTCGACCTGGACGAGTTCTTCGCCCAGCTGCTGGTGGCCGAGGGCTTCACCTCCTTGGAGGAGGTCGCCTACGTCGACATGGACGAGCTTCTGGTGATCGACGGCGTCGACGAGGGCACCGCCGAGGAGCTGCAGGCCCGCGCCCGCGACTATCTCGAGGAGCAGAACCGGCTGGCGCTGGAAAAGGCCCGCGGTCTCGGCGTCGAGGACAGCCTGATCGAGTTCGAGGGCCTGACGCCCCAGATGCTGGTGGCGCTGGGCGAGGACGGCATCAAGACGCTGGAGGACTTCGCCACCTGCGCCGACTGGGAACTGGCCGGCGGCTGGACCTCGGTCAACGGCGAGCGCGTGAAGGACAACGGCCTGCTGGAGCCCTTCGACGTCAGCCTCGAGGAAGCGCAGAACATGATCATGACCGCCCGCGTCACGCTGGGCTGGATCACGATCGAGGAACTCGAAGCCCGTGCCGCCGCCGAGGCGGAGGCCGGCGAAGACGAAGACGAGGAGGCGGAGGGCTGAGGCCCTCTGCCCGGAGGCCCGCGCATGAGCCGGGGCGGACAGGACAAGGACCGGGCCGATGGCCCCGAGCGGCGCTGCATCGTCACGGGTGAGGTGCAGCCCAAGTATGGGCTGATCCGCTTCGTGGTCGGCCCCGACGGGCAGATCGCGCCGGACCTGGCGGAGAAGCTGCCGGGGCGCGGGATCTGGGTGTCGGCGGACCGCGCCGCGCTGGAACAGGCGGTGAAGAAGAACCTCTTCGCCCGCGCCGCCCGGCAGCCCGTCACGGTGCCGCCCGACCTCGTCGACCTGATCGAGGCGGGGCTCGCGCGGCGGTTGACGGACCTCATCGCGCTCAGCCGAAAGGCGGGCGAGGCTGTGGCCGGATTCGAGAAGGTGAAGGACTGGCTGGCGACCCGCCAGGTCAAGGTTCTGCTCCAGGCCTCGGACGGCTCGGAGCGTGGGAAATCGAAGCTGTGGACCCCCACCGGGGCCCGCTATTTCAGCGTCCTGACAGCCCGGGAATTGGGTTTGGCATTCGGACGCCAAAGTGTGATACATGGCGCGCTTGCCGCTGGCGGTCTGGCCCCTCGTGTTGTAGAGGGTGCCGCGAAACTGCAGGGCCTGCGCAAGGCAGACGGCGGAGCGACCGCCGGGAAAGACGAACGGAACGCATGAGCGATACGGACGGTAAGAAACCCCTTGGCCTCTCTGGTGGCGCGCGGTCCGGCCGCGTGAACCAGAGCTTCTCGCGCGGGCGCACCAAGAGCGTCGTCGTGGAGACCAAGCGCAAGCGCGTCGTCGTGCCGAAACCCGGCACGCAGACCGCGGCTGCGCAGAACGCCGAGGGTGGAAAGCGGGACAAGTCCGTTCCCGACGCCGAGCTCGAACGCCGCCTGAAGGCGCTCCAGAACGCCCGCGCCCGCGAGGCCGAGGAGGAGGAGCGCCGCAAGCAGGAGGAGCGCGAGCGCGAGGAAGAACGCGCCCGCCGCCGCGCCGAGGCCGAGGCCAAGGAACGCGAGGAGCGCGAGCGCGAGGAAATGCTCCGCGCCAAGGAAGAGGAAGACGCCCGCCGCAAGGCCGAGGAGGAGGCGCGCCGCAACGCGCCCAAGGAGGCCCCCGCGGCCGCCGTCGCCCCCGAGGCGCCCTCTGCCCCCCGTGGCGGCGCCAAGCCCGCCCCCGCCGCGCCGCCCCGGCGCCGCGAGGACGACGACGACCGCGGCGGCCGCGGCAAGGGTGGCGACCGCGGCGGCGAGCGTCGCTCGGGCAAGCTGACCCTGAACGAGGCCCTCACCGGGGGCGAAGGCGGCCGTCAGCGCAGCCTCGCCGCGATGAAGCGCAAGCAGGAGCGCCAGCGCCAGAAGGCCATGGGCGGCGCCCATGACCGCGAAAAGGTCGTGCGCGACGTGCAGCTGCCCGAGACCATCATGGTCTCCGAGCTCGCCAACCGCATGGCCGAGCGCGCGGCCGACGTCGTCAAGGCGCTCATGCAGATGGGCATGATGGTCACGCAGAACCAGTCGATCGACGCGGACACCGCCGAGCTGATCATCGAGGAATTCGGCCACCGCGTGCAGCGCGTCTCGGACGCCGACGTCGAGGACGTGATCGTCAGCGCCGAGGACAAGGCCGAGGACCAGCGGCCGCGTCCGCCGGTCATCACGATCATGGGCCACGTCGACCACGGCAAGACCTCGCTGCTCGACAAGATCCGGCAGGCCAACGTGGTCGCGGGCGAGGCTGGCGGCATCACCCAGCACATCGGCGCCTACCAGGTGACCACCGAGAGCGGCGCGGTGCTGACCTTCCTCGACACGCCCGGCCACGCGGCCTTCACCTCGATGCGCGCCCGCGGCGCGCAGGTGACGGACATCGTGGTGCTGGTGGTGGCGGCCGACGACGCGGTGATGCCGCAGACCGTCGAGGCCATCAACCACGCCAAGGCGGCCAAGGTGCCGATGATCGTGGCGATCAACAAGGTCGACAAGCCCGCGGCCAACCCCGACAAGGTGCGCACCGACCTGCTGCAGCACGAGGTCGTGGTCGAGAAGATGTCGGGCGACGTGCAGGACGTCGAGGTCTCCGCCATGACCGGCAAGGGCCTGCCCGAACTGCTGGAAGCCATCGCGCTGCAGGCCGAGATCCTGGAACTGCAGGCCAACCCCGACCGCCCCGCCGAGGGCGCGGTGATCGAGGCGCAGCTCGACGTGGGCCGCGGCCCGGTCGCCACCGTCCTCGTGCAGAAGGGCACGCTGAAGCAGGGCGACATCTTCGTCGTCGGCGAGCAGTGGGGCAAGGTCCGCGCGATGGAGAACGACAAGGGCGAGCGCGTGAAGGAAGCGGGCCCGTCCGTGCCGGTCGAGGTGCTGGGCCTGAACGGCACGCCCGAGGCGGGTGACGTGCTGAACGTCGTCGAGACCGAGGCCCAGGCCCGCGAGATCGCGGAATACCGGGCGCAGGCCGCGAAGGACAAGCGCGCGGCGGCGGGTGCCGCCACCACGCTCGACCAGCTGCTGGCCAAGGCCAAGGCCGACAAGAACGTCGCCGAACTGCCCATCGTGGTGAAGGCCGACGTGCAGGGTTCGGCCGAGGCGATCGTGCAGGCGATGGAGAAGATCGGCAACGAGGAGGTGCGCGTGCGCGTCCTCCACTACGGCGTCGGCGCCATCACCGAGAGCGACATCGGCCTTGCCGAAGCCTCGGGCGCCCCCGTCATCGGCTTCAACGTCCGCGCCAACGCGCCGGCTCGCAACGCCGCCAACCAGAAGGGCGTCGAGATCCGCTACTACAGCGTGATCTACGACCTCGTCGACGACGTGAAGGCCGCGGCCTCGGGCCTGCTGGGCGCCGAGATCCGCGAGAACTTCATCGGCTACGCGCAGATCAAGGAAGTGTTCCGGGTGTCGGGCGTCGGCAACGTCGCAGGCTGCCTCGTCACCGAGGGCGTGGCGCGCCGGTCGGCCGGCGTGCGCCTGCTGCGCGACGACGTGGTTGTGCACGAGGGCACGCTCAAGACGCTCAAGCGCTTCAAGGACGAGGTCAAGGAAGTGCAGTCGGGCCAGGAATGCGGCATGGCCTTCGAGAACTACGACGACATCCGCAAGGGCGACGTCATCGAGATCTTCGAGCGCGAGGAGGTCGAGCGCTCGCTCGCCTGATCCCGCCGACCGCGACGGACGGACATGGGGCGCCCTCGGGCGCCCCTTTTCCTGTCCGGGGGCCCCGCGGGGTCATCGGCCGCCCGTCGCCGGGGTCCGCCCGGCGGCCCGGTCGAGCGACAGCGGCTCCTCCTCGGGCAGCCCCTCGCGCGACAGCAGCACCGCGACGGGCCGCAGCCCCGGCACGTGGCTGCACACGATCATGACCGCCACCATGATCGGCACCGACAGGAACATCCCCGCGATGCCCCAGACCGCGCCCCAGAAGGCCAGCGACACGATGATCCCGAAGGTGGACAGACGCAGCGTCTTGCCCATCAGCCAGGGGTCGATGACGTTGCCGTTCACGAACTGGATCGCGAAGAGCGCGAAGAAGTACCCGATGGTGGCCGCCGGCTCGCCCAGCTGCACGTAGGTCACCAGCGTCGCCAGCACCGTCGCCACGATGGACCCGACATTGGGGATGTAGTTCAGCACGAAGGTCAGCACCCCGATGGCGACGGCGAGGTCCAGGCCGAACAGCACGCTGACCCCGTAGGCCATCAGGCCGGTCACGGCGCTGACCACGGTCTTGACCAGCAGGTAGTAGTTCACCCGGTGCATGATGGTGCCGATGATGCGCTGCGCCCGGGCCGCGCGCTCGGCGTCGCCGCCCATCAGGCTGGTCAGCTTGACGTCGAACCACAGCCGTTCGGCGAACAGGAAGCCCACGAACAGGATCACCAGCACGGTGCCCTGCATCAGCCCGCCCGCCTGGCCCGCCACCGTGCGCAGGTAGCCCGAGACGTTGACGCTGCCCATCGCGTTCTGGATCGCGGTTTCCACCTCGGGGCCCATCCAGGCGAAGAGGTCGGCCACCGCCCCCGGCGCGCGTTCGGTGTAGGTGAGCGTCGTCGACAGTACGGTGTTGATCTGGCTCAGCACCAGCGAGGACAGCATGAACAGGCCGGTCGAGATCAGCACCACCGCGGCGATGCTCGCCAGCCAGTTCGGCACCCTGAGCGGCCCGATCCGCATCCGCGAGATGTAGTTGATCGCGTCGCTGGTCAGGCTGAAGACGATGATCGCCACGGCGAGCGAGGTCAGCAGGAACCGCGCCTCGACCAGCAGGAACAGGATCACGGCGCCCGCGATCACGATCAGCGCGCCGGTCTGCAGCCGGTCGCGCGGGCGTGGCTCGGCCTGGGGCAAGCGGGGCTCCACGGGGGGTGTCACGGGGCGGGTCGGTCGGTCATCCCCGCCACTGTGCGGCCTGTCGGGCCCAATCTCAAGCCCGTCCCGCAGGTTGCCGGGCCGGGCTTGCGGCGCTAGGTCTGACCCGACCGCAGACCGACCGGAGTGAAGGCCCATGCTGACCGTGATTTCCCCCGCCAAGCGCCTCGACTGGGCGCCCCGTGACGTGGAGATGACGGCGCCGCGGTTCCAGTCCGACGCGGACGCGCTGGCGAAGGTGGCCCGCCGCCTGAGCGCTGATGAGCTGGCCGGGCTGATGGACCTGTCCCCGGCGCTCGCGCAGCTGAACGTGGACCGGTTCCGGCGCTTCGCCGCCGAGCGGGACGATGTCCGCCCCGCCGCGCTGGCCTTTGCCGGCGACACCTACCAGGGGCTGGAGGCCGCGACGCTCGACGCCGAGGACCTGCGCTTTGCGCAGGAACGGCTGCGCATCCTGTCGGGGCTCTACGGGCTGTTGCGCCCGCTCGACGGCATCCAGCAATACCGGCTCGAGATGGGCAGCCGCCTGGCCACGAAGAAGGGCCCGACGCTCTATGCCTGGTGGGGCAAGCGGCTGGCCCGCGCCCTGAACGAGGAGGCCGCGGCGCTGGGGGCGACCACGCTGATCAACTGCGCCTCGGTCGAGTATTTCTCGGCGGTGGACGAGGCGGCGCTGAAGCTTGACGTCATCACGCCGCAGTTCCTGGAGGACAAGCCGGGCGGGCCCAAGATCGTCAGCTTCCACGCCAAGCGGGCCCGCGGCGCGATGGCGCGCTTCATCGTGGAGCGGCGGCTGACCGACCCCGCCGGCATCCTCGACTTCGACGCGGGCGGCTATGCCCACGCGCCGGACCTCAGCGCCCCGGGGCGTCCGGCCTTCCTGCGCCGGGCCGAGGCGGCCGAGGCGGCGGCCTGAGCGTCAGCCCGCCCCGCGACGGGGCAGCCGGGGGGCCTCCGCGACGCCCTTGATCGGCGGGCCGCGGTCGACGCCGCGTCATCCGTCTGATGCAGATGGAGAATTTTTTCTTGATCGTCGCAACCGACGGGGCGACCATTTCGGGATTATCGCCACGAGACCCGGAGCGCCGATCCCATGGCCAATGTGACAACCACGAAGATCCTTCTTTTCTCGAATTCTACGATCAACGCCGATCAACTGACCTTCACGAACACAGTCAATCTGCTGCAGAACAACACCGCGGTCGATGCGGACAACAGCGGCACCGCCACCGCCGGCGACTATCTCACCAGCACCTTCGTCTTGTATTCGCAGTACACCGTGAACATCAACGGCGAGGACTTCGCGATCTTCGTCAGCGCGTCCACCGGTGAATTGCGGATCCCCCATGACGGGCAGCTGGACAACGTGGTCTTCACCAGCCCGCTGGACGTGACCTTCAACGACAACGCGCAGGTGGTGAACTGCTTTGCCGCGGGCACGCGGATCCGGACGCCCGGGGGCGACAGGGCCGTCGAGACGCTGGCCGCCGGCGATCTGGTGATGACGGCGGACGGGCGCAGCGTTCCGGTCAAGTGGCTCTGGCGACAGACCCTGTCCACGCGCTTCGGCACGGCGGAGCGCCTGCAGCCGGTGCGGGTGCGGGCGGGCGCGCTGGGCGAGGGCCTGCCGCAGCGCGATCTGGTGGTGACGGCCGACCATGCGCTGTCCATCGACGGGCTGCTGGTCGATGCCGGTGCGCTGGTGAACGGGCACAGCATCGACCGGGTGCCCCTGTCGGATCTGGGCGAGCTGTTCGCCGTCTACCACGTCGAGACCGCGGACCATGACCTGATCCTCGCCGAGGGCGTCCCCGCCGAGACCTTCATCGACTATGCCGGGCGGCAGGTCTTCGACAACCACGCGGACTACATGGCGGTCCATGGCGAGGCCGCGCGCCTGCCCGAGATGCCGGCACCGCGGATTTCCGCCGCCCGGATGCTGCCGGCGGCGCTGAAGGCGCGGCTGGGGATCGCGCGGGCGGCCTAGCCCGGCGGGCCGAGGAAGACCGAGCTCAGGATCATCGCGAAAAGCACGAAGGTCAGGAAGAACAGCGTGCTGCGGTCGGTCTTGTCCTCGGGCGCGCGCAGCCAGCGGCCGGCCTGTTTCAGCATCTGTCCCGGCCCGTGCAGCGCCGCGCCCGTCTCGTCCTGCGCGCGGCGGCGCCACAGGAACAGGGTGCGGAACATCAGCCCGGCCCAGGCCAGAAAGACGAGGCCCTGCAGGACAAGCTGGATGGTCTGGCCGGTGCTCATGGGTCGTCCTTTCGTCTCAACCTGAGGATGCACCATACCGCCGAGCCGCCGAAGAAGGCAGTCCCGATGATCGCGATCTCCAGCGACGCGATGCCGCCGATCCCGTTGGTGGCATAGGCCCCGACCAGCAGCGCGAGGCCCGCGAGGCTGATGGCCAGGCGCAGCTTCAGCTCGCCGTGGGAGGGGCCGAACTTGCTCATCGCGGCGTCAGGGTCAGGCCGTCGGTGCCGACGACGACAGGGCCGGTGAAATGCGGCGCCACGGCCTCGTGCCAGTCGGCCGCCGTGATGCCGGGGTCGTCGGCGGGGATCAGGTGCGTCAGGACCAGCCGGCCCACCCCCGCCGCCGCGGCGATGCGGGCGGCGTCCGCGGCCTCGGTGTGGGAGCGCGTGATGTGCGCCTTGAGCCGGGTGCCGTTGCCGGTGCGCGCCACCAGCCGGTCGACGCCGCGCTCCAGCATCGCCTCGTGGACGAGGATGTCCGTGCTGCGGGCGAACCCGGCCAGCGGCGGGAAATACGCGGTGTCCGACGAGAACGTGACCGACCAGCCGGGGCTGTCGAAGCGCAGGGCGAAGCAGTCGGTGACCGGCGGGTGATCGACCCGCAGCGCGGTGACGGTCAGCCCGTCGACGGGCAGGGCGCCCTCGGCGAATTCCCGGATCGTGACGAGGCCGCGCAGGTCGGGGCGGCCCTCGTCCGCGATCCGGGTCTCGATGTCGCAGCGGAGCGAGGAAAGGAACCCGTCCCACACCGCTTGCGTGCCGGCGGGGCCAAAGACCTGCACCGGCGTCGCCAGCCCGCTGGTCCAGGCGGTGTGCAGGAGCGGGCCGAGTTCCAGCACGTGGTCGGAATGGAGATGGGTGACGAAGACGAGGTCGAGCGTCTTCAGGTCCACCCCCGCCTCCACCAGCCCCTTGGACACGCCCAGCCCGCAATCGACCACGCAGCGCCGCCCGCCGATGTCGAGCAGCGAGGCCGTCGGCATCGGCCCGCCGGGGCGGATCGCCGGCCCGCCCTTGGTGCCGAGCAGCACCAGCCTGTCGGGTCTGTCCATGCGCGCCCCTGCCCGGTTCTTCGTCGCGCCAGCCTACTTGCGGCCCGGCGTGCCGTCGAACTTCTTTTCCAGGCTGTCCCAGCAGTCGATGTAATCGTCCTGCAACGGCGCCTCCTTCGCGGCGAAGGCGGTCAGGTGCTGGGGAAAGCGGGTCTCGAACATGAAGGACATGGTGTTGTCGAGCTTGTGCGGCTTCAGCTCCGCGTTCGAGGCGCCCTCGAAGGCCTCGCGGTCCGGCCCGTGGGGCAGCATCATGTTATGCAGAGACATGCCGCCCGGCACGAAGCCCTGCGGCTTGGCGTCGTACTGGCCGTAGATGTTGCCCATCAGCTCGGACATGATGTTCTTGTGGTACCACGGCGGGCGGAAGGTATCCTCGGCCACCATCCAGCGTTCCCGGAACAGGACGAAGTCGATGTTCGCCGTCCCCGGCACGCCCGAGGGCGCGGTCAGCACGGTGAAGATCGACGGGTCGGGGTGGTCGAACAGGACCGCGCCGACCGGGCAATAGGTGGTCAGGTCGTACTTGTAGGGCGCGTAGTTGCCGTGCCACGCGACCACGTCCAGCGGCGATTGCGGGATCTCGGTGAGGTGGAACTGGCCGCACCACTTGATGGTGAGGGTCGAGGGCACCTCGCGGTCCTCGAAGGCCGCGACCGGCGCCTTGAAGTCGCGCGGGTTGGCGAGGCAGTTGGCGCCGATGGGCCCGCGGCCGGGCAGCTCGAACTTCTGCCCGTAGTTCTCGCAGACGAAGCCGCGGCAGGGGCCGTCGATCACCTCGACCCGGTAGACCAGGCCGCGGGGAAGGATCGCGATCTCCTGCGGTTTCAGGTCGATGATGCCGAGCTCGGTGCAGAACCTGAGCCGCCCCTCCTGCGGGACGACCAGCAGCTCGCTGTCGGCGGAATAGAAATACTCGTCCACCATCGAGGCAGTGACGAGGTAGATGTGGGCCGCCATGCCGACCTGCGTGTTCACGTCGCCCGCCGTGGTCATGGTGCGCATGCCGGTGAGCCACGTCAGCTTGTCGCCGGTATGCGGCACCGGGTTCCAGCGGTATTGCCCGAGGCTGATCACGTCGGGGTCCACGTTGGGCGCGGACCGCCAGTAGGGCAGGTCGATCTTCGTGTAGCGCGCGGAATGCTTGACCGAGGGGCGGATGCGGTAGCTCCAGGTCCGTTCCGGCGGGGTGGCGGTGAAGGCGGTGCCTGACAGCTGCTCGCCATAGAGGCCGTAGTTGCATTTCTGCGGGCTGTTCATCCCCTGCGGCAGCGCCCCCGGCAGCGCCTCGGTCTCGAAGTCGTTGGCAAAGCCCGGCATGTAGCCCTCGTGCGGGCCCGGCAGCGACGGGGCCTGGATCATCGGGCGGGGGGTGCTCTGTTCGGTCATGGCGCGGCCTCCGGCGGGTCAGGCCGGACACATGCCACAGGACCGTTGAAATTGCAACGACTGACGCCCCGGGCATGAAAAAGGCCCGCCGGGTCGGGCGGGCCTGGATCCTTGGGCCGGGTTCCTCAGATGCCGAGGAAAGGCTGCGCGATGCGGGGCAGGAGGCCCTGGAACTTGAGCCGCCCGTCGGTGGCGACGAGGCAGATGCAATCCTCGCCCGGCTCGGCGATGGGGGTATGGTCCACCTGCTGGTCGGCCACCTCGATGTCGCCGCGGGCGAAGACGCCGTCCTCGTCGCGGAAGGCGCCCTGCAGCACCAGCGTCATTTCCATGCCGCGGTGGCTGTGCTTGGGCATCGCCTGGCCGGCCGGGATGTAGAGCAGGCGCGCGGTCGCCTCGCCGTCCGAGCACAGGACCGACTGCTTGGCCCCGAGGCCCACGCCCTTCCAGCGCACGGCATCGGCGTCGCCGCCGACCACCTTGCGCAGCGGCGACGGGAACACCCCGCGCGACGGCTCGGGCCGGGGTTCGGGCGCCATGCCCTTGATCTTGGCCAGCGTGCGGTCGAGGCTGTCCTCGTCGATCTGGGCCTGGTCGAGATCGGACAGGACGGCCCCGCCCAGCGCCTCGTAGCTGGCGAGGCGGGCGCGGGCGTCGTCGCTGAGCGAGACGTGGGTCGCAACCACGAGATCGAACGCCTGGGGCAGGACGCCGGCGGCGTAGCCCATCAAGAGATCGTCCGGGATATGATGGCGAATGGCGGGCATTCGGCCTCCTTAATTCATTGCGTGGCGCAACCTTTCCAGCGCCAACCTAATGCGGGACTTGATCGTGCCAAGGGGCAATCCGGTTTCCGCAGCGATTTCGCTGTGGGTCAGATCGCCGAAATAGGCGCGTTCGATCAATTCCCGCTGTTTTGCGGGGAGCTTGCGGATCGCCTCCGCGAGCTTGGTCGATTCCTGCTGGAGCGCGATGACGTCGGCCTGGTCCGGTGCATCCTCGGGGCCCCAGGGCAGGTCCTCGGGTTCGGGCCGGGCGTAGCGGCGCAGCAGGTCGATCTTGCGGTTCCGGGCGATGGTGAAGATCCACGTCGCGACCGAGGCCCGCGACGGGTCGTAGAGATGCGCCTTGTGCCAGAGCGTGGCCATCACGTCCTGCATGCACTCCTCCGCGAGGCTCACGTCGGCCCCCGACTTGATCAGGAACGCCTTCACCTTCGGCGCGAAGTGGCGAAACACCTCGGCGAAGGCCTTCTGATCCTGGTTCTGCGCAATGGCGGCGATGGTGGCCACCCAATGCGCTTCGGTCTTTTCCATTGCCGTCACGGTCTGCGCACGCCTTTCTGGCCGACGCACCTTATGCAGGGCTTCGGCGGGCCCCGGCAAGGCGTCGGCTGGCTGGTCAGCGTGGTCGTTCGACAGCAGCATACCCGGGTTACGAGATTCTCCCTAGACCGGATCAAATTTATTTTCTTTGATCTGCCGCAGCTTGAGGCCCGTAACCCTCAGGACGCGCATTTCGACGACCTTGAGGGGACAAAACCGCATGCCATTCGAACAGCCGGCCGCCGCGCCGAAACGTATTGCCGTGATCGGCGCAGGGATCTCGGGGATGGCGGCTGCCTACCACCTGTCCGACCAGCATTCGGTGACGCTGTTCGAGGCCGAGCCGCGGCTGGGTGGCCACGCCCGCACCATCGTGGCCGGCAAGCATGGCGACCAGCCGGTGGACACGGGCTTCATCGTGTTCAACCACGCCAACTACCCGCACCTGACCCGCCTCTTCGCCGAGCTGGACGTGCCGGTGGCGAAGTCCGACATGAGCTTTGCCGCCTCGATCGGCGGCGGCGCGATCGAATACGGGCTGCGCAACCTCGGCGCGCTGTTCGCGCAGAAGCGCAACATCGCCAACCCGGGCTTCCTGCGCATGATCCGCGACCTCCTGCGCTTCAACGCCGAGGCGGAACGGGTGGCGACCGATTCGACCATCACGCTGGGCGAGCTGATGGACCAGATGGGCATGGGCCGCTGGTTCCGCGACTACTACATGACCCCGATCTCGGGCGCGATCTGGTCGACGCCCAAGGAGGAGATCATGGATTTCCCCGCGCAGGCGCTGGTGCGGTTCTTCCGCAACCATCACCTGCTGCAGTCGACCGGCCAGCACCAGTGGTACACGGTCAAGGGCGGGTCCATCGAATACGTCACGCGGCTGGAGCGGGCGATGATGCTGAAGGGCGTCGAGATCCGGCTCGCGTCCCCCATCGAGACGGTCAAGCGGTCCGCGCTGGGCGTCGAGGTGCGGCGGCAGGGCCACTGGGAGGTGTTCGACGAGGTCGTCTTCGCCACCCATTCCGACGACACGCTGCGGATGCTGGCCGACCCGACCCCGCAGGAAAGCGCCGCGCTGGGCGCCGTGCGCTACCAGCCCAACACCGCCGTGCTGCACGCCGACGCCCGCGCGATGCCCCGGCGCCGCGCGACCTGGTCGTCGTGGAACTACACCGAGCGCCGCGGCCACGAGGGCGGGCCCATCGACCTGACCTACTGGATGAACTGCCTGCAGCCGATCCCGGAAAGCGACCCGCTGTTCGTCACGCTGAACAGCCGCGCGCCCATCGATGACAAGCTGATCTACGACGTGGCCGAGTTCCGCCACCCGGTCTACGACCTCGCCGCGCTGGCGGCGCAGGGGGCGGTGCGGGCGATGAACGGGCAGAACAACACCTGGTTCTGCGGCGCCTGGATGAAGAACGGCTTCCACGAGGACGGCTATGGCAGCGCCATGGACGTGGTCGAGGCGATGGCCGCGCGCGACGGGGCGGCGCTGGCGGCATGAGCCGGGTCGATCATATCGCCGGGTCCACCTTCCACGGGCGGCGGGGCGCGGTGGAGAATGCCTTCACCTACTCCATCGACTACGTGATGCTGGACGCCGAGGAGGCCCGCCCGCGGGCCCCCTGGCTGTTCGGCCGCAACCGCGCGGGTCTGACGGCGCTGCACGACATCGACCACGGCGGCGCGCCGAAGCAGGGCCGCGGGGCGGCTTGGGCGCGCGAGGTGCTGGCGGCGCATGGGCTGTCGGACGTGACCGACGGGCGGCTGATGCTGCTCGCGCAGCCGCGGATGCTGGGGCACGTGTTCAACCCGGTGTCCTTCTGGCTGGCCCATGACCGGCAGGCGCGGCTGCGCGCGGTGATCGCCGAGGTGACGAACACCTTCGGCGACCGGCATTCCTACCTCTGCGCGCACCACGACCAGCGGCCGATCACGCGCGAGGACACGCTTCGCGCGCAGAAGATCTTTCACGTGTCGCCGTTCCAGCCGATCGAGGGCGGCTACACCTTCCGCTTCGACATCCGCGACGACCGGGTGGGGGTCTGGATCGACTATTCCACCGGGAACGAGGGCGTGCTGGCCACGCTGACCGGCAGGCGCGCGCCGCTGACCAGCTGGGGCATCCTGCGCTCGGCCGTCCGCCGCCCCCTCGGCGCGCGGCGGGTGCTGGCCCTGATCCACTGGCAGGCGCTGAAGCTGTGGTGGAAGGGCGCGCCCTACCGCGTGCGGCCGACCCCGCCGGAGCAAGAAGTCTCCTGACCATGTCCCATGCCCCGTCGCGACCCGGCTACGCGGTCTTTGCCGCGATGCTGGCGGCCGCCGGGCTGCCCATCTACATCCACGCGCCCAAGGTCTACGTCGACGACTACGGCGTCGGGCTGACGGCGCTGGCCGGCGTGCTGTTCGCGCTGCGCCTGTTCGACGTGGTGCAGGACCCCGCGCTGGGCTGGCTGGCGCAGCGGCTCAGGGCGCACCGGGCGCTGGCGGTTCTGGGGGGTGTCGGGGTGCTGGCGGTGTCGATGCTGGGGCTGTTCGCCGTGGCGCCCCCCATCGCGCCGGTCTGGTGGTTCGCGCTGACGATGACGGGCCTGTTCTCGGCCTTCTCCTTCCTGACGATCTGCATGTACGCGCAGGGGGTCGCCGCCGCCCCGCGCCTCGGGCCGCAGGGCTACCTGCGCCTTGCCGCCTGGCGCGAGACCGGCGCGCTGCTGGGGGTCTGCGCCGCCGCCGTCGCGCCCGCGCTCCTCGACGCCACCGGCGATCCCTACGGCAACTTCGCGCTGGGCTTCGCGGGGCTGTGCGCCGTCGCGCTCTGGCTCATGCGGCGGGACTGGACCGGGGGCGGCGCGGCGCCCGGCGCCTCGGGCTTCGGCGCGGTGCTGGGCGACGCCATCGCGCGGCGACTGCTGCTGGTCGCGCTGATGAACGCGGCGCCCGTGGCGGTGTCCTCCACCCTGTTCCTGTTCTACGTCGAAAGCGTGCTGCAGGCCCCGGGGTGGGAGGGGCCGCTCCTTCTGTTGTTCTTCCTAGCCGCCGCCGGGGCCGCGCCGGTCTGGGCGCGGCTGGCCGCCCGCTTCGGCGCCCGCGCGATGCTGCTGTCGGCCATGGCGCTTGCCATCGCCTCCTTCTCGGTCGTGCTCACGCTCGGCGCCGGCGACACCACGCTCTTCGCCCTCGTCTGCCTCGCCTCGGGGGCCGCGCTGGGGGCCGATTTCGCCCTCCTGCCCGCGCTCTTCGCCCGTCGCATGGAACAGGTCGCGCCCGAGGCGGCGGCGGCCTTCGGGCTCTGGGCCTTCGTGTCGAAACTGACGCTGGCCTTCGCCGCCGTCGTCCTGTTGCCCGCGCTGGATGCGGCGGGCTTCGTGTCGGGCGGCGACAGCCCGCCGGGCGCGCTCGACCTTCTGACCTATCTCTACGCGCTGGTGCCCTGCGTCCTGAAGCTGGGCGCGATGGCGGTGCTGGCGACGACGCCGCTGCCCGAGGGCGGGCGTCATGCCACGATCTGAAAGGAGACCCTGATGCGGGACTGGAGCGGAAAACGCTATTGGCTGGTGGGCGCGTCCGAGGGCCTGGGCCGCGCGCTGGCGCTCAAGATGAGCCGGGCGGGGGTGGAGCTGGTCCTGTCGGCGCGGTCGATGGAGCGGCTCGAGGCGCTGGCCGCCGAATTGCCGGGGCGGGCGACCTGCGTGGCGATGGACATCGCCGACCGCGACAGCGTGGCGCGCGCGTGGTCCGAGGTGGGCGAGATCGACGGCATGGTGTTCCTCGCCGGCGTCTACTGGCCCGTGCCGGCGACGAACTGGGACGCCGAGGCGGTCGAGACCATGTTCGACGTGAACCTGACCGGCGCAGCCCGCGTGCTGGGCCATGTCGTGCCCGCCTTCGTGGCAAGGAACGCAGGCCACATCGTGCTGACCGGCAGCCTGTCGGGGTTCCGCGGGCTGCCGGGCGCCATCGGCTATGCCGCGTCCAAGGCGGGGCTCTATTCGCTGGCGGAATCGCTCGACGGCGACCTCAAGGACACGCGCGTCGACGTGCAGCTGGTGAACCCCGGCTTCATCAAGACGCGGCTGACCGACAAGAACGACTTCTCCATGCCCTTCATCATGGAGCCGGAGCCGGCCGCAGACATCTTCTTCCAGCACATGTGCGGCAGCCGCTTCGCGCGCAGCTTCCCGACCCTGTTCAGCCTCGCCTTCCGGGGCAGCGCCTTCCTGCCCCACGGGCTCTACCGGCGCCTGTTCTTCTGACCGCCACCGTTTGCGCCAGATCAACGACCGGCGCGGCGCGACCGTATGCTATGATCGGGCAGGACAGACGCGAGGACAGGAGGGACGCGCCATGGAGATCTCGGTGCGCAAGGTGGCGCAGGTGATCCTGATGGGCCACGAGATGAACCGGGCCGAAGGCGAGCTTCGGGCCTTCATCGCGGGCATGAACGACGACGAGCAGGCCGAGCTGGTCGCGCTCTACTGGATCGGGCGCGGCAGCTTCGACCCCGAGGACTGGGACGAGGCCGTCGACACCGCCCGCGCCGAGGCGACGACGCCGACCGCCGACTACCTGCTGGGCAGCCCCCATTTCGCCGACCACCTCGAGGCCGGGGCCGAGGCGATGGAGCTCGACATCTCGGACGAGGAGGACGACCTCCTCTGACGTCGCGCCCGTCATCCAGCCGTCACTTGCAGGCGGCTGGGCGATAAGGGACACTGCGCCATGGACCCGCGCAGCCTTTCCCCCTTTCCCGCCTGGGCCGACGTCGCGTCGGACCTCGTCGCCACCGCCGCCGGCCGCGCGCCGGCCGATCTCGTGCTTACGGGCGCCCGCGTGGTGCTGGTGCAGACCCGCGAGGTGATGGAGGGCTGGCAGGTCGCCGTGCGGCATGGCCGCTTCGCCTATGTCGGCCCGGACGCGGCGCATTGCATCGGGCCCCAGACGCGGGTCGAGGACCTTGGCGGCCGCTACCTGGTGCCAGGCCTCTGCGACGGGCACATGCATATCGAAAGCGGGATGCTGACGCCCGCCGAATTCGCCCGCGCCGTGATCCCGCACGGCACGACCAGCATGTTCACCGACCCCCACGAGATCGCAAATGTCTTCGGCCTGCGCGGCGTGCGGCTGATGCATGACGAGGCGCTGATGCAGCCGGTCAACATCTGGACCCAGATGCCGAGCTGCGCGCCCTCGGCCCCGGGGCTGGAGACCACGGGCTACGAGATCGGCCCCGAGGACGTGGCCGAGGCGATGCGCTGGCCCGGGATCATCGGGCTGGGCGAGATGATGAATTTCCCCGGCGTGGTGAACGGCAGCCAGCAGATGCTGGCCGAGATCGCGGAAACGCAGAAGGCCGGCAAGACGGTCGGCGGGCATTACGCCTCGCCCGACCTTGGGCCGTCTTTCCACGCCTATGTCGCGGGCGGGCCGGCCGACGACCACGAGGGCACCTGCGAGGCCGACGCGGTGGCCCGGATGCGGCAGGGGATGCGGTCGATGATCCGGCTGGGCAGCGCCTGGTACGACATCGAGGCGCAGATCACGGCCATCACGGAACGCGGGCTGGACCCGCGCAACATGATCCTGTGCACGGATGACTGCCATTCCGGCACGCTGGTCCACGAGGGCCACATGAACCGCGCCGTGCGCCACGCCATCGCCTGCGGCTGCGACCCGCTGGTGGCGTTGCAGATGGCGACGATCAACACCGCCAGCCACTTCGGGCTGGAGCGCGAGATCGGCCAGATCGCGCCGGGCCGCAGGGCCGACATGATCGTGACCTCGGACCTCGCGGCGCTGCCGGTCGAGGCGGTCTACGCGCGCGGCCGCAAGGTGGCCGAGGGCGGCACCTGCCTTGTCGACTGCCCGCATCTCGACTGGCCCGCCGACACGCGCAACTCGGTCCATCTCGGCCGCGCGCTGACCGCCGCCGATTTCGAGATCGCGGCGCCCAGGGGCGCGGCCGAGGCCACCGTCCGCGTCATCGGCGTGGTCGAGAACCAGGCCCCGACCGAGGCGCTGACCGCGATGTTGCCCGTCGTGGACGGGCTGATCGAGGGGCAGGGCGGCGTGTGCCAGATCGCGCTGGTGGAACGGCACCGGGGCACGGGCGAGGTGGTGAACGGCTTCGTCTCGGGCTTCGGCTACGACGTGCCGATGGCGATGGCCTCGACCGTCGCGCATGACAGCCACCACATGATCGTTGTCGGCACCGACCGCGCGCTGATGGCGGCGGCGGCCAACCGGCTGGCCGAGGTGGGCGGCGGCGTGACGGTGTGGAAGGACGGCGCCGAGATCGCGCTGGTGGAGCTGCCGATCGCCGGCCTGATGTCCGACAGCCCGGCGGCCGAGGTCGCGGCCAAGGCGCAGGCCATGGTCGAGGCGATGGCCGCCTGTGGCTGCACCCTCAACAACGCCTACATGCAGCATTCGCTGCTGGCGCTGGTTGTCATCCCCAGCCTGCGCATCTCGGACCTGGGGCTGGTGGACGTCACCCGGTTCCAGCTGACCGACCTGATCCTCGACCCCGCGGACTGACCTGAGAACAAGAACAAGAGGGTTCCCATGACCTACGTGCATGCGCACAAGATCGCGACGCCCGACCAGGGCGAGCCGCGCCAGTTCACCGACGCCGCCGAGGCGGTGGCCTACCTGCAGACGCTCTATCGCGGCTCCGTCCGGTTCCTGTGCGACCGCTTTGCCGGGACGCTGGCCAGCGGCGCGCCGGGCGACACGCGGTTCCGCGCCTACTACCCCGAGCTGCGGATCACCACGACCACCTACGCCGTGACCGACAGCCGCCTGAGCTTTGGCCATGTGGCCGAGCCCGGCACCTACGCCACCACCATCACCCGGCCCGACCTGTTCGCCAACTACCTGCGCCAGCAGATCGGCCTTTTGGTGCGCAACCACGGCGTGCCGGTCGAGGTGGGGCCGTCGATGACCCCGATGCCGATCCACTTCGCGGTCGCCAACGACAGCACCATCACCGTCCCGCAGGAAGGCGCGGGCGACTTCACCCTGCGCGACGTGTTCGACGTGCCGGACCTCGCCACCACCAACGACGACATCGTGAACGGGCTGGGCTTCACCTACGAGGACGGGGCGCACCCGCTGGCGCCCTTCACCGCGCAGCGCGTTGACTACTCGCTGGCGCGGCTGGCGCACTACACCGCCACCGACCCGTCGCATTTCCAGAACCACGTGCTGTTCACGAACTACCAGTTCTACGTCGACGAGTTCGAGGCCTACGCCCGCGCCATGCTGGCCGACCCCGCCAGCGGCTACACCGGCTTCGTCGCCACCGGGAATGTCGAGATCACCGACCCCGACGCGCCGATCCACCAGCCGCCCAAGATGCCGCAGATGCCGACCTACCACCTGAAACGGGCGGACGGGAACGGCATCACGCTGGTCAACATCGGCGTCGGCCCGTCCAACGCCAAGACCGCGACCGACCATATCGCGGTGCTGCGCCCGCATGCCTGGCTGATGGTCGGGCACTGCGCCGGGCTGCGGAACTCGCAGCGGCTGGGCGATTTCGTGCTCGCCCATGCCTACCTGCGCGAGGACAAGGTGCTGGACGACGACCTGCCCGTCTGGGTGCCGGTGCCGGCGCTGGCCGAGATCCAGGTCGCGCTGGAACAGGCGGTGGCCAGCGTCACCGAGCTGGAGGGCTACGAGCTCAAGCGCATCATGCGCACGGGCACGGTGGCCAGCCTCGACAACCGCAACTGGGAACTGCGCGACCAGACCGGCCCGGTGCAGCGCCTGAGCCAGAGCCGGGCCATCGCGCTGGACATGGAAAGCGCCACGATCGCCGCCAACGGGTTCCGCTTCCGGGTGCCCTATGGCACGCTCCTGTGCGTGTCCGACAAGCCGCTGCACGGCGAGCTGAAGCTGCCCGGCATGGCCTCGGCCTTCTACAAGACGCAGGTGTCGCGGCACCTGCAAATCGGAATCCGGGCGATGGAAGCGCTGCGCGACATGCCGCTGGAACGGCTCCACAGCCGGAAACTGCGCTCTTTCGAGGAGACGGCCTTCCTTTGAGATGGCAAAAAACACCCGAAAAGCCCTGTTTTTGGGCCTTTCACGCACGCAAAGCGTTGTGTGTGTCTACAAAATCCGGTTAGTTTTCGCGCAGCGGGCCCAAGGGCTCGGGCAGTATTCAGGAGATAAGCATCAATGGCACAGAAACCGATGACCAAGACGCAGCTCGTCGCCGCCATCGCCGAGGAAATGGGCTCGGACAAGAAAACCGCCGCCGCCGCGCTCGACGCCGTGGCGGCCGTCGTGACCAAGGAAGTGGCCGCCGGCGGCGCCGTCACGCTGCCGGGCATCGGCAAGGTCTACTGCCGCGAGCGGGCCGAGCGCATGGTGCGCAACCCGGCCACCGGCGAGAGCATCAAGAAGGAAGCCGACAAGCAGGTGAAGGTCACCGTCGCCAAGTCCCTCAAGGACAGCGTGAACGGCTGATTGCCCTCACCCGGCATTCGTGAAAGGGTCGCGCCCGACGGGGCCGCGGCCCTTTCCTTTTCCACCTGACGGTTTCCCCACATGGACCTTCGCGCGCTGCTGGCCGGGCTCGTCTTTGCCCTGATCTGGTCGTCGGCCTTCACCTCGGCCCGCATCATCGTCGAGGCGGCGCCGCCGGTCACGGCACTGGCGGTCCGCTTCCTGCTGTCCGGCGTGATCGGCATCGGCATCGCGCTGGCGCTGGGCCAGACCATGCGGCTGACGCAGGCGCAGTGGCGGTCGGTGGTGATCTTCGGGATCTGCCAGAACGCGCTCTACCTCGGGCTCAACTTCGTGGCGATGCAGTGGGTCGAGGCGTCGCTGGCCGCGATCATCGCCTCGACCATGCCGCTGCTGGTGGCCGCCGCGAACTGGGGCATCTTCCGCGACCGGCTGCCGGCGCTGGGGCTGTTGGGGATGGCCGCGGGCTTTCTGGGCGTCGGCCTCATCATGGTGCAGCGGCTGGGCGGCGGCGCCGACGGGCTGGGGATCGTGCTGTGCCTTATCGGCGCGGTGGCGCTGACGGTGGCGACGCTGGCGGTGCGCGGCGCGTCGTCGGGCGGCGGCAACCTATTGATGGTGGTGGGCCTGCAGATGCTGGTGGGCGCGGCGGCGCTGGCGCCGGTGGCGGCGCTGACCGAGACGCTGGAGGTCACCTGGTCCACCGCCTTCGTGGTGGCCTTCGTCTACACCACGCTGATGCCTGGGCTGCTGGCCACGCTGATCTGGTTCTGGCTGGTGGGCCGCATCGGGCCGACGCGGGCGGCGACCTTCCACTTCCTCAACCCGGTGTTCGGCGTCGCCATCGCCGCGGCGCTGCTGGGCGAGACGCTGAGCTGGGTCGACGCGCTGGGCGTGGCCATCGTGGCGGCCGGCATCCTCGCGGTGCAGCTGGCGCGGGCGAAACCCGCCTGACGCCTCACGCCGCGATCACGCAGCTGTGGCGTGACAGGTCGGCCCGGCGCGGGCATCACCGGCGCATGGACCTTGTTCTTGCCTACGGTGCGGGTCTCCTGACCCTGATCAATCCCTGCGTGCTGCCGATCCTGCCGATCGTGCTGGCCGGCGCCCTGCAGGCCAGCCGCTGGGGGCCTCTGGCGCTGGCGGGCGGCATGGGGCTGGCCTTTGTCACCCTGGGCTTCGGCGTGATCGCCGCGGGGCACCTCGTGGGACTGACCGAGGACACCGTCGCCCGCGCCGGCGCGGTCCTGATGCTGGGCTTCGGCCTCGTCCTCCTGATCCCGCAGGCGCAGGCGCGCTTCGCCCTGGCCACCGCGGGCGTGGCCGCGCGGGCCGACACCGGCATGGGCGGCCTGTCCCGCGACGGCTGGCAGGGCCAGTTCCTCGGCGGTCTCCTGCTGGGCGCGGTCTGGAGCCCCTGCGTCGGCCCCACCCTCGGCGGCGCGATCTCGCTGGCCAGCCAGGGCGAGGACCTGCTGCGCGCCTTCGCCATCATGGCGGGCTTCGCGCTCGGCATCGGCACCGTCATCGTGGGGCTGGGCTATGGCGCGCGCCGGCTGATGCAGCGCCACATGGGCGCGCTCCGCCGCGTCGCCACCGCCTCGCGCCCGATCCTCGGCGCGGTCTTCGTTTTCGTCGGCGCGGCGATCCTGCTGCGCTGGCACCACATCGCCGAGGCCTGGCTGCTCGACCGGATGCCGGTCTGGCTGCAGGACCTGTCCGTCGCCCTCTGACCCAACCCCCCGGAGCCCGCCATGATCGACCGCCGTTCCCTGATTGCCGCCCTCGCCCTCCTGCCGCTGGCCGGCCGGGCCCGCGCCATGATCGACTACACTCCCGGCCTCGTCCGCGACCGCCTGGCCGCCGGCGAGACGGTGTTCGTGGATTTCTCGGCGACCTGGTGTTCGACCTGCCGCACCCAGGGCCGCATCATCGAAAGCCTGCGCAGCGCGAACCCCGCCTACGACGCGGCGATGACCTTCGTGAAGGTCGACTGGGATACCCACGGCACCGGCGAGCTGGCGCAAAGCCTGGCGATCCCGCGCCGGTCCACGCTGGTCCTGCTGCGCGGCGACACGGAGCTGGGCCGCATCGTCGCCGGCACCCGCGAGGTCGAGATCCGCGCGCTGCTGGACCTCGGGCTGGCCTGACGGATCAGGGCAGGCTTTCGGCCACCACGATCAGGTTGTCGACCGCCCAGGTCGGGGCGGGGCCGTCCGCCGCGCCGTCTGCGGGCAGGGGATGGATGGCCAGCGAGATCGTCGCGCCCGGCGTGGTGACGGCGACCGCCACGCTCAGCCGCTGCTCCGCCTGCGCGGGGTCGAAGCCAAGCGCCTGCGGCGGGGCGAGCCGGCCGCGGAGCGTCACGTGCTCGGCGGCGATCGTCTCGGTCGCGGGGGCGTCGGGGCCGAAGCGCTGGCGCAGCACGGGGGCGCCATTCACGCGCAGCTCGAGGCCCTCCCGCGCCCAGGCGTCGATGGCGATGAGGTCGAGCGACAGCACCGCCCGCACCGTGCCCTCGGGCAGCGCGATCTCGCGGGTGAGCGGCGCGTGGGGCGGGTCGGCCAGCCAGATCGCGCCGAGGCCCACATGCGCCGCGTCGCGCCGGCCGCCCGACCACCCGGCCCCGGCGCCCGAGGACATGTCCTCGAACACCACCAGACGTTCGTTCGGGCCGAGCGACCTCAGGCCGCCGACCTGCGTGCCGAATTGCGCCACCTGTCCCACGGTCCCGCTCCGGATCACCGTTCCGGCAAGCAGGGCTCCGGCGACCAACGCCGCGGCGATCAGCATCCAGTCGAAGCCGATGCGGCGGCGACGGTCGACAGAGCGAAAGGCTCCGACCATCTCAAGACATCCCAAATCTTTCCCCAGTTTGAACCAAATCCCCGCCAAATGTGGCGAGAAAGGGGCAGACCCGTGAAGCTTTCGGAGCATTGTTCAGCGGATGCGCCGTAGCCCGCCCGGCCTGGCCGGATTGTCCACGCAAGGGGTGGGATCGACCACGCTTTCGCCGCAGATTCAGCCGATTTTGCCGCCGGCCCCGCCGATCTGGCCGCGGTGCAGCAGCAGGTGGTCCAGCACGACGCAGGCCATCATCGCCTCGCCCACCGGCACCGCGCGGATGCCCACGCAGGGGTCGTGCCGGCCCTTGGTCACCACCTCGGTGGGCTGGCCCGCCTTGGTGATGCTGCGGCGCGGGGTCAGGATCGACGAGGTCGGCTTGACCGCGAAGCGCACCACCAGGTCCTGCCCGGTCGAGATGCCGCCAAGGATGCCGCCGGCGTGGTTCGAGCCGTATTCCGGCCCTTCCGGCCCCATGAAGATCTCGTCCGCGTTCTGGCTGCCGGTCAGGGCCGCGGCGGCCATGCCGTCGCCGATCTCGACGCCCTTGACCGCGTTGATCGACATCATCGCGGCGGCGAGGTCGGTGTCGAGCTTGCCGTAGATCGGCGCCCCCAGCCCCGCGGGCACGCCCGAGGCGACCACCTCGATCACCGCGCCGACGCTGTCGCCCGACTTGCGCAGTCCGTCGAGGTAGGCGGCCCACTGTTCCGCCGCCTGCGCGTCGGGCACCCAGAACGGGTTGCGCTCGATCTCGTCCGCGTCGAAGCGCGCCCGGTCGATGCCGTGCGGGCCCATCTGCACCATGTAGCCGGTGATGGTCAGCCCGGGCACCAGCTGCGCCAGCGCCGCCCGGGCCACCCCGCCCGCCGCGACCCGCGCCGCGGTCTCCCGCGCCGAGGACCGCCCGCCGCCGCGGTAGTCGCGGATGCCGTATTTCTGCCAGTAGGTGATGTCGGCGTGGCCGGGGCGGAAGGTCTGGGCGATCTCGCCGTAGTCCTTCGACCGCTGGTCGGTGTTGCGGATCATCAGCTGGATCGGCGTGCCGGTCGACAGCCCCTCGAACACGCCCGACAGGATCTCGACCTCGTCGGGCTCGCGGCGCTGGGTGGTGTACTTGTTCTGGCCGGGCTTGCGCCGGTCGAGCCAGTGCTGGATCGCCGCCGCCTCGATCGGCACGCCCGGCGGGCAACCGTCGACGGTCGCGCCAAGCGCCGGCCCGTGGCTTTCGCCCCAGGTGGTGACGCGGAACAGGTGGCCGAAGCTGTTGAGGCTCATCGCGCGGGCATCCCTTGTGTCTCGGCTCAGGCCCTACCGCCCTGCGGCGAAAATGCCAAGCCGCTTGCAGGGCGTGCGCCGCAACGCTAGGTGTTGCGTCACCTCGGGGTGGCCTAAGGGGCCTGAGATGCGCGGGATGACGCGCGAACCCGTTGAACCTGAACCGGTTAGGACCGGCGGAGGGAAGGTTTGCGGGTTCCGACATGCCCCACACTTCACTTCGCCCGTCGCAATGGAGGAGTGAAGGATGAAACACCCCATCATCGCCGCGGGACTGTCTGTCATTGCGGGGGCTGCGTCGGCGCAGGCCCCGGTGCTGACAGTCTACACCTATGACAGCTTCGTCTCGGACTGGGGCCCCGGCCCCGCGGTCGAGGCCGCCTTCGAGGCGCAGTGCGCCTGCGACCTGCAGTTCGTGGGCGCGGGCGACGGCGCCGCGCTGCTGGCGCGGCTGCGGCTGGAAGGTGCAAGCACCGACGCCGACGTCGTGCTGGGCCTCGATACCAACCTGACGGCCGCGGCGCGCGAGACGGGGCTGTTCGCGCCCCACGGCATCGCGCCCGAGGGGCTGACGCTGCCCATCGCCTGGGACGACGCCGAGTTCCTGCCCTTCGACTGGGGCTATTTCGCCTTTGTCCACGACGTGGCGCTGGCCGACGTGCCGGGCGACTTCGAGGCGCTGGCCGCCTCGGACGTGTCCATCGTGATCCAGGACCCGCGGTCCTCCACGCCCGGCCTCGGCCTCCTGATGTGGATCGAGGCGGCCTATGGCGACCGCGCGGGCGAGATCTGGGAGGGGCTGGCCGACAACATCGTCACCGTCACCCCCGGCTGGTCCGAGGCCTATGGCCTGTTCCTCGAGGGCGAGGCCGACATGGTGCTGAGCTACACCACCTCGCCGGCCTACCACCTGATCGCCGAGGAGGACCCGAGCAAGACCGCCGCGCCCTTCGCGGAAGGCCACTACATGCAGGTCGAGGTCGCGGGCATAGTCGCGGGCACCGACCAGCCGGATCTGGCGCGCCAGTTCCTCGCCTTCATGCTCAGCCCGGGCTTCCAGGAGGTCATCCCGACGACCAACTGGATGTATCCCGCCGCCCTGTCGCCGGATGCGCTGCCCGAGGGCTTCGGCACGCTGATCCAGCCCGCGCAGGCGCTGCTCCTGTCCCCCGAGGACGCCGCCGCGCGGCGGGATGCGGCGGTCGCCACATGGCAACGCGCGCTCGCCCGCTGACCGCGATGCACTGGACGGGCGCGGCGTTCGCCGCGCTCGTCGCGCTGTCCGTCCTCGGGCCGCTCGGCGCCGTCATGGCGCGCGCCGACTGGCCCCCGGCGCTCGGCCCCGGCGACTGGGCCGCGATCCGCTTCACGCTGCTGCAGGCCGCGCTGTCGGCGGCCCTCAGCGTCACCCTCGCCATCCCCGTCGCCCGCGCGCTGGCGCGGCGCCGCTTTGCCGGCCGGCGGCTGCTGGTCACGCTGATGGGGGCGCCGTTCCTCCTGCCGGTGATCGTGGCCGTCCTGGGCCTCCTGGCCGTGTTCGGCCGGGCGGGGTGGCTGAACGACGCGCTGGCGGCGCTGGGCCTTGGCCGGATCGACGTCTACGGGCTGCAGGGCGTGGTGCTGGCGCACGTGTTCCTGAACCTGCCGCTGGCCGTGCGGCTGATCCTGCAGGGCTGGCAGGCGATCCCGGCCGAGCGCGTGCGGCTGGCCACCTCGCTGGGCTTCACCAGCGTTGACATGCGCCGCCAGTTCGAGCGCCCGCTGCTGCGCGCCGTGCTGCCGGGTGCGGCGCTCCTGATCTTCCTGATCTGCACCACGAGCTTTGCCGTGGCCCTGATCCTCGGTGGTGGGCCGGCCTCGACCACGGTGGAGCTGGCCATCTACCAGGCCTTCCGCTTCGACTTCGACCTCGGCCGCGCGGCGCTCCTGGGTCTCATCCAGGTGGCGATCTGCCTCGGCGCGGGCGCCTTGGCCTTCGGCGCGATCCGGCGGCAGGAGGTGGGCGCCGGCCTCGACCGCCCGCCGCTGCCCTGGCCCGGCGATACGCCCATTGCGCGGCTCGGCGACGCCGCGGCCCTCATCGCCGCGGCCCTGTTCCTGCTCCTGCCGCTGGTCGCGGTGCTGCTCAAGGGGCTGCCCGCGCTCCCCGGCCTGCCGCCCGTGGTGTGGGAGGCCGCGCTGCGCTCCGTCCTCCTCGCGCTCGCCTCCACCGCGCTGGCCGTGGGCCTCGCGCTGCCCATCGCGCTCCTCGTCGCGCGGCTGCGGCGGCCGGGGCTGGTGGAGGCGCTGGCCTTCCTGACCATCGCCGTCTCGTCGCTGGTGATCGGCACCGGGCTGTTCCTGCTGATCCGGCCCTTCGGCAACCCCGTCCCGCTCGCGCTGCCGGTCACCGGCCTTGTCAACGCGCTGGTCGCGCTGCCCTTCCTGCTGCGCGCGCTGGTGCCTGCGGCCCTGCAGGCCGATGCGACGCAAGGCAAGCTGGCCGAGGCGCTCGGCATGACCGGCGCGGCCCGGCTCCGCCACGCGATCCTGCCGCGACTGGCCCGGCCCCTCGGCTTCGGCGCGGGGCTGGCGGCGGCCTTCTCGATGGGCGACCTTGGGGTGATCGCCCTGTTCTCGACGCCGGGGCAGGGGACGCTGCCCTTGGAGATGTATCGCCTGATGGGCTCCTACCGCACCGACGACGCGCAGGGGGCGGCGGTGCTGCTGATGGGGCTGACGCTGGCGCTGTTCTGGGTGTTCGACCGGGGAGGGCGGCTCGATGCTGCAACTCGATGAGCTGAGCCTCACGCAGGACGGGTTCACCCTGTCCCTGTCGGGCGGGATCCCCGCGGGCGGGCGCGTGGCGCTGCTGGGTCCGTCCGGCAGCGGCAAGAGCACGCTTCTGTCGGTGCTCGCCGGGTTCGACTGGCCCGACCGGGGGCGCATCCTGTGGCACGGGCAGGACATCACCCGCGCGCCCGTCGCGGCGCGGCCGGTGTCGATCCTGTTCCAGGACGGCAACCTGTTCCCGCACTTGGACGTGGCCGACAACGTGGCGCTGGGGCTGCGGCCCGACCTGCGGCTGACGCAGGCCGACCGCGCGCGGGTGGAGGAGAGCCTGGCGCAGGTCGGGCTGGGCGGCCTGGGCGCGCGGCGGCCCGCGACCCTGTCGGGCGGGCAGCAGGCCCGGGTGGCCCTGGCGCGGATGTTGCTGCGCGACCGGCCGCTGGCGCTGCTGGACGAGCCCTTCGCCGCGCTCGACCCGGGGCTGCGGACCGAGATGCTGGCGCTGGTGCGCGAGATCGCCGAGGCGAAGGCTCTGACACTGCTGATGGCCTGTCACGACCTGCGCGACGCCGAGCGGCTGTGCGACCGGCTGTGGCTGCTGGAGGACGGGCGGAAGGTGCTGGACGTCGGGCTGGCGGGGCTGCGGGATGATCCCCCCGCGGCGCTGCGGGCGTGGCTGTGACCCTGCGGCGCGGCTGACGGCGGACCCGGCACCGGCGTGAGGGCCGGCCACCGCCCCCCCGGAAACGAAAAACGCGCCCCGTGGGGCGCGTTTTCCTTGTCTCGCTGGTCAGCTGGTCACTCGGCCGGCTGCGCGCCCTTGGCCCGCGCCTTGACCGGCGCCCAGATGCGCTTGTTGGTCAGGTACAGCAGCACCGACAGGATGCCGAGCATCAGGATGGCGGTGAAGCCCATCTGCTTGCGCGCCATCAGCTTGGGCTCGGCGGTCCAGGTCAGGAAGGCGGCGACGTCCATCGCCATCTGCTCGACCGTGGCCGGGGTGCCGTCGTTGTACTCGACCGCGTCCTCCCACAGCGGCGGCGCCATCGCGATGCGGCCGCCCGGGAAGGTCTCGTTGCCGTAGAGGATCGAGCCGAACTCCTCGTATTCCGACCCGGTGTAGTGGGTCAGCAGCGAGGCGACGTATTCCGGCCCGCCCATGCCGCGGAACAGCGGGTTCAGGCCGAGGCCGTAGGGCCCGCTGAAGCCCGCCCGCGCCTTGGTCATCAGGCTGAGGTCGGGGGCGTTCTCCAGCGACGAGCCGGGGAAGTGGTCGTTCGGGGTGGCCGTGCGCCAGTCCTGCAGTTCCTCATCGTACACTTCGATGAAGTTCTGCTCGATGTAGGCGCGGACCTCTTCCTCGGTCAGCCCCGGGCCGCCTTCGTCGGCGAGGGTCCGGAGCGGCACGTACTGCAGGCCGTGGCAGGCCGAGCAGACCTGCGTGTAGACCTGCAGCCCGCGCTGCAGCTGGTTCTGGTCGAAGCGCCCGAAGGGCCCCTCGAACGGGAAGCTGTAGTCCTCGACGTGGCCCGCCGCGCCGGCGGCGAGCGCCGCCCCCGAGGAGAGGGCCAGCGTCGCAGCCGTTGCGGTGCTGATGGCAAGTTTCCTGAGCATACTCAGAGTCCTTTCTCTCACTCGGCCGGCGAGGGCGCGGCGGAGGTCATGCCGCCGTGGCCGCCATCCTTGCCGTAGTGGTCGTTGAAGTCGTCCTCGATGGTGGCCGGCTGCGGCAGCGGCTTCTCGATGACGCCGAGCAGCGGCAGGATCACCAGGAAGAAGGCGAACCAGTAGGCCGAGCCGATCAGCGCGATGTAGGGATAGATCCCTTCGGCCGGCATCGCCCCCGCCCACATCAGGACGAAGAAGTTCACGAAGAACAGCCAGAACCACCACTTGAACATCGGCCGGTAGCGGCCCGAGCGGACCGACGAGGTGTCGAGCCAGGGCGCCAGCGCCATCACGATGATCGCGCCGAACATCGCCAGAACGCCGAAGAACTTGGCGTCGACGATGCCGCCGGTCAGGAAGCTCGCCGCGATCACGACCCAGACGTCGCCGTCGAAGGCCCGAAGGATCGCGTAGAACGGCAGGAAGTACCATTCCGGCACGATGTGCGCGGGGGTCTGCAGCGGGTTGGCCTCGATGTAGTTGTCGGGGTGGCCGAGATAGTTCGGCATGAAGCCGACGATCGCGAAGAACACCACCAGCACCACGGCCAGCGCGTAGAGGTCCTTGATCACGAAGTAGGGCCAGAAGGGCAGGGTGTCGGCCTCGGCCTCCTTCTTGGAGGTGCGGCGGACCTCAACCCCGGTGGGGTTGTTGTTGCCCGTGGTGTGGAAGGCCCAGACGTGCACGATCACGAGGCCCAGGATCACGAAGGGCAGCAGGTAGTGCAGCGACAGGAAGCGGTTCAGGGTGGCGTTGTCCACCGCGGGCCCGCCGAGCAGCCAGGTCTGGATCGCCTCGCCCACGAAGGGGATGGCGCCGAACAGGCCGGTGATCACGGTCGCGCCCCAGAAGGACATCTGGCCCCAGGGCAGCACGTAGCCCATGAACGCGGTGCCCATCATCAGCAGGTAGATGAGCATGCCGATGATCCAGGTGATCTCGCGCGGGGCTTTGTAGGACCCGTAGTAGAGACCGCGGAAGATGTGCAGGTAGACCGCCACGAAGAACAGCGAGGCGCCGTTCTGGTGGATGTAGCGGATCGCCCAGCCGCCGTTCACGTTGCGCATGATGTGCTCGACCGAGGCGAAGGCCATGTCGACATGCGGGGTGTAGTGCATCACCAGGATGATGCCGGTGATGATCTGCAGCACGAGGCAGAACACCAGCACGATGCCCCAGATCCACATCCAGTTGAGGTTCCTGGGGGTCGGGATCATCACGGTGTCGTAGATCAGCGACACGATCGGGAGCCGGCGGTGCAGCCACTTCTCGGCGTTCGACTTCGGCTCGTAATGGTCGTGGGGAATTCCGGACATGTCTCGTTATCTCCCTCGGTTAGCCGAGCAGGATCGTGGAGTCGTCCACGAATTCCGCAACGGGGATGGGCAGGTTCTCGGGGGCGGGGCCGCGGCGGATGCGGCCCGAGCTGTCGTAGTGCGAGCCGTGGCAGGGGCAGAACCAGCCGCCGAAATCGCCGGCGCCGTCGCCGATCGGAACGCAGCCGAGGTGGGTGCAGACGCCGACCTGCACCAGCCACTCGCCGGTGTTCGCGCCCGAGAAGTCGGGCATCGAGCGGTTCTCGTCGGTGGCGGGCACGTCGCCGAGGTTGGGGTTGCGCGCGATCGGGTCGACGAGGTCGTCGACGGACACGGCGCGCGCTTCGGCGATCTCTTCCTCGCTGCGGTGACGGATGAACACCGGCTTGCCGAGGAACAGGACGGTCAGCTGGGTGCCGACGGCCACGCCCGACACGTCGACGCGCATCTGGCTGGCGGCCTGCACGTCGGCCGAGGGGTTCATCTGGTTGATGAGCGGCCAGACGCCCGCCCCCACGGTGACGGCGCCGACGCCGGCCGTGGCATAGTACAGAAAGTCGCGGCGATCGCCGCTGTGGTCTTCGGCGTGTGACACGGTTTCGCGTCTCCCCTTGCTCTGGCCCGGGAGATGCCGGACCTCAAAACCCGAAAGGGCGAGGGGATTCCCCCCGTCGCCCGGCTGGCACGCTGTCTATGGGCAACGGTTATAGGCGTCCAGCGGACAAACGCGCGCATCTAGGCCGAAATGTCGCATATGAAACGGGCCCTTTCGCCCGTTTTCCCCGACCGCGCAACCCCCGCGCGAGGGCCGGGCCGCTCCTGCGCCCGCCGCGTGCCGGGATCACAGCGCCCGGCGCATCAGCCGGTGCAGGATGCCCGAGCCGTCGTCGTACTCGGGCCCCTCGGCCACGAAGCCCAGACGCTCGTAGAACGGGATCGCGGTCAGCTGGGAGTCCAGCACCGCGCCGGCAAAGCCCTGCGCGCGGGCGTCGTCCAGAACGTGCAGCATCAGCGCGCGCCCGGCCCCCGTGCCCCGCGCCCGCGGCAGGACGGCGACCCGGCCAATCTTGGCCTCGGCGCCGCGGGCGATCAGCCGCGCGGTGCCCAGCGGCCCGGTGTCGTCCTCGGCCAGGTAGTGCAGGCAGGTGGCGTCGTGGTCGTCCCACTCCTCGGCCTCGGGGATGCCCTGTTCCTCGATGAACACGGCACGCCGCACGGCGAAGCAGGCCGCCCGCGCGGCCTCGGTCCCGGCGCGGCCGATCCTCATGCCGGGGCGGTCGCCTGCATCGAGGGGCGGGCGGCGAAGCGCTCGTACCAGGCGGCGAGGGCGGGCCGCCCGTCGCGCCAGTGCCGGGCGCCGTGGCGCAGGTCGAGGTAGCCGAGCGCGCAGCCCACCGCGATCTGGCCCATGTCGAGCGGGCCGGCGAGGTGGCTCATCCATTCCCGCTCGATCGCGTCGAGCGCGCGACTGACCTTGCCCCACTGCCCCTCGACCCAGGGGGCGAAGCGCATCTCCTCGGGGCGGTAGCGTTCCTCGTAGATCATGCCGACGGCGGCATCCATGATCCCGTCGGCGGTCGCCTCCAGGGTCAGCACCTCCCACAGCCGCGCCTCGGGGTAGAAGCGGCCGCCGTGATGGGCGTCGAGGTAGCGGGTGATGACCCGGCTGTCGTAGAGCGTCGGGCCGCCGGCGCGCACCAGCGCGGGGATCTTGCCCAGCGGGTTGGCGGCGTTGATCCGGTCCTCGCCGTGGACGGGCGAGGTGGCGACCTGCTCGAACGGGATGTCGGTCAGGCCCAGCTCGGCGATCAGCACGCGCGCCTTGCGCACGAAGGGCGACAGGGGCGACCCCAGAAGCTCGAGCCCGCTCATGCCGTGCGCCTCACCCGGAGCCGCGCCAGCGCGGACAGGTCGATCTCCATCCCCGGCCCCTGCGGCCCGAGGCGCAGCCGCCGCGTCACGCGGCCGGTGGCGTTCATCTGCCCCGGCGCGTGGCCGACGGTGACGCCCTGCGGCATCAGCTCCATCGCGGCCTCGGCCTCGGGGTGGATGCGCTGCGGCCGGGCGCGGCGGGCCGCGGCATAGGCCAGCGCCGCGACGACGCCGTAGCGCAGCGCCGCGGCGGCGATCGGGGTGAACGGAATGGCCAAGGCGCAACCTCCCTTGCGGCTGGGGTCTTCGGGGTCAGATGTAGGTGAAGGGCGCGCCCTTGTCTATTTCCGGCACGCCGCCCGTCATAAGCGCCGACAGCGTCTCGACCTCGTGGCCGACGGGGGAATGGCGCACCGCCTCGGCCGCCGCCTCGCGCGCGGCGTCGGTCTTGTTCTGGTTCAGCTTCCAGGTGCCGTCGACCTGTTCGACCGTGAAGCGGAAGGGCAGGATGCCGCGCATCATCCGCTCCAGCGTCTCGGGCGGCATCTTGGCGACGGTCCAGGGCTTCTTCGGCGCCAGCCGGTCCTCGAATTGGGCCGAGATCCGGTCGAGGTGCGGGCGCATGTCGCCCGGGTCGGCCGGGTGCAGGTGGCCCCGCAGGTGGACCGCGACGTAGTTCCAGGTCGGCACCTGCGCGGGGTCGCCGTACCAGTCGGGCGAGATGTAGCCATCGGGCCCCATCACCGCGATCACGGCGGGGATCGGGCCGGTCGCCGCCCGCGCGATCGGGTTCGACCGCACCAGGTGCAACTCGGCCTCGTCCGCCGCGTCGTTCAGCCAGAAGGGCACGTGGCTGAGCATCGGGCCCGCCTCGCCGTTGACGCAGAGCGTGCCGAAGCCGCGCCGGCGGGCCAGCGTGATGTTGAGAAACTCGGGTTCCTGGCGGAAGGCTGGGTTCGGATGCATGGCTCGGCGGTCCGGTCTGGGGGAGGGCTGCGCCGGGCTGCGGCGCTCAGGCGGTCAGCTGGCTGGCCGTGTGGCCGGTGATCCGGGCGGTCACGATCCGGCCTTCGGGCTGATCCTCCCCGAAAACCACCTCGGTGAACTGCGCGGTCCGTCCCATATGGGGCGATTCCATCAAGATGTGGTGAATCCGCCCTACCTGTTCGGACAGGTGCGCCGCCACCCGCGCCTCGCCCGCGGCGCGCAGCCGGGCCGCCCGGTCGCGGATCGCGGCGCCGTCCACCTGCGGCATCCGCGCGGCGGGCGTGCCCTGGCGCGGCGAGTAGGGAAAGACGTGCAACCAGGTCAGGCCGCAGTCCTCCACCAGCTTCAGCGAATTGCCGAAGGCGGCCTCGGTCTCGGTCGGAAACCCCGCGATGATGTCGGCCCCGAACACGATGTCGGGGCGCAGCCGCCGCGCCTCCTCGCAGAAGGCGATGGCGTCGTCGCGCAGGTGGCGGCGCTTCATCCGCTTCAGGATCAGGTCGTCGCCGTGCTGGAGGCTCAGGTGAAGGTGCGGCATCAGCCGGGGTTCGGTGGCGATGGCCTGCATCAGGTTCTCGTCGGCCTCGATGGAATCGATCGAACTGATGCGCAGCCGCGGCAGGTCCGGCACCAGCCTGAGCAGCCGCATCACCAGGTCGCCCAGCCGCGGCGCGCCGGGCAGGTCGGCGCCCCAGCTGGTCAGGTCGACGCCGGTCAGCACCACCTCGTTGTAGCCGCGGTCGACCAGCCGCTTGACCTGCTCCACCACCACGCCCGCGGGCACCGACCGGGAATTCCCGCGGCCATAGGGGATGATGCAGAAGGTGCAGCGGTGGTCGCAGCCGTTCTGCACCTGCACGTAGGCGCGGGACCGCGTGCCGAAGCCGTCGATCAGGTGGCCGGCGGTTTCCGTCACCGACAGGATGTCGTCGACCTGCACCTTTTCCGTCTCGCCGATGAAGTCGGCGGCCATCGCGGTCCAGGTCTCGGGCCGCATCTTCTCGGTGTTGCCGATGACCCGGTCGACCTCGGGCATGGCGGCGAAGGTGCCGGGCTCGGTCTGCGCCGCGCAGCCGGTGACGATCAGCGTGGCACCCGGATGCTGGCGCCGCAGCTTGCGGATTTCCTGCCGCGCCTTGCGCACCGCCTCGGCCGTCACCGCGCAGGTGTTCACAACGACCGCGTCCGACAGGCCGGCGGCGGCGGTCATCTCGCGCATCGCCTCGGTCTCGTAGGCGTTGAGCCGGCAGCCGAGCGTGTGAAAGACGGGGGCCTTGGCGTCCATCACACCGCCCCCAGCCACTCGGGCGTCAGCACGCCCGAGAACACATGCGCAGTCGGCCCGGTCATCCAGACGCCATCCTCGCGCCAGTCGATCCCGATCTCGCCGCCGTCCAGCGTGATCCGCACGCTGCGCCCCGTCAGGCCCCGCCGCGCCGCCGCCACCGCCACCGCGCAGGAGGAGGAGCCGGAGGCGAGCGTGATGCCCGTGCCCCGCTCCCACACCCGCATGCGCAGGTGGCCGGGGCCCATGACATGGGCGAACTGCACGTTGGTGCGCTCGGGAAACAGCGGGTGGTGCTCCATCCGCGCGCCGTCGGCGGCAAGGTCGACGGCCTCGGCATCGGCGACGAAGAAGGTGCAGTGCGGGTTGCCCATGCCGGTGGCGACCGGGTCGCCGTCGATGGGCAAGTGCAGCGTGTCCATCTCGCGGGCGAGCGGGATGCCCGCCCAGTCCGTCACCGGCGGGCCCATGTTGACCGAGGTCAGCCCGCCCCCGGCATCCCGCGCCTGCAGCACCCCGCGTTCGGTGCGGAGCGTCAGAGCGGCGATCCCGCGCCGGTCCATCTCCCAGCGCGCGATGCAGCGGGTGGCGTTGCCGCAGGCCGCCGACAGCGACCCGTCGGCGTTGAAGAAGGTGAGGCGCAGATCCGCCCCGGCGTCCTCCTCGATCACCGCCAGCTGGTCGAAGCCCACGCCCCGGTGCCGATCCGCCAGCCCACGCGCCAGCCCCGCCGTGACCGCCGCCGCGCCATCGCGCGCGTCGATCACCACGAAGTCGTTGCCGAGCCCATGCATCTTCATGAAGGGCAGGCCGGGAGGGGGCACCGTCTGGGACATGCGCGCGCACATACACCGGGGGCCGCTCCAAGGAAATCCCCCGCCCGGATTTTGGCTTGACGCCGCCCGACCCCCGCCGTAGAGACGCGGCCCTGAGTGGGCCCGTAGCTCAGTTGGTAGAGCAGTTGACTTTTAATCAATTGGTCACAGGTTCGAATCCTGTCGGGCTCACCATTTTCCCCAATCGGAACTTGGTCGTGAACCGCTTCGGCGCCGTCGTTTTCCATGCGCGCCGCGGGCGGAATTGCCCTATCTAGGGCCCCATGTTCCTCAGCGTCTTCGACATCTTCAAGATCGGCGTCGGCCCGTCCTCGTCCCACACCATGGGGCCGATGACGGCGGCTGCGCGCTTCCTGTCCGACCTGCGCTCGGGCCGCGAGAAGGAGCCCGGGGCCGGTGAACTGGCCGCGCTGGGCGCCTCGCTCCACGGGTCGCTCGCCTTCACGGGCAAGGGGCATGCGACCGACCGGGCGGTGATCCTGGGTTTCGCAGGCTTCGAGCCCGCCACGCTCGACCCCGACCGCGCCCAGGCGCTGGAGGCCGAGATCCGGGCGTCCGGCATGGTGACGCCTCCGGGCCTGCCGCCATTGCGATTCGCGCCCGACCGGGACCTCGTGTTCGATTACGGCCCGCCCTTGCCGGGGCACGCCAACGGGCTGGTGCTCCGGGCCTTCGACGCGGCGGGGAACCTCTACATGGAGGAGACCTACTATTCCATCGGCGGCGGCTTCGTCGCCACCGCGCGGGAGCTGGCGCGCCAGGACCAGGGCGGCTCGGAGGCGCTGCACGGCGAGAAGGAGGCGGCGGGCTACCCCTACCCCTTCGGCTCGGCGGCCGAGATGCTGGAGATGGGCCAGCGTTCCGGCCTCAGCATCGCGCAGATGAAATGGGCGAACGAGACCGCGCGCCACCCGAAACCCGAGGTGCGGGCGCGGCTGGATGCCGTGTGGCAGGCGATGGACGACTGCATCGACCGGGGCCTGCGCATGGATGGCGAACTGCCCGGCGGGCTGCGGGTCAAGCGGCGGGCGAGGCGCATCCACCAGCAGCTCATCGCCGAGCGGGGCTCGAACCTCGCGCAGCCGCACACGGTGAACGACTGGCTGTCGGTCTACGCCATGGCCGTGAACGAGGAGAACGCCGCGGGGGGCCGCGTCGTCACCTCGCCCACCAACGGGGCGGCGGGCGTGGTGCCCGCGGTGCTGCGCTACTACCGCGACCACTGCATCGGCGCGACCGAGGAGGGGCGGCGCACCTTCCTGATGGTGGCAGCGGCGATCGGGGGTCTCATCAAGCACAACGCCAGCATCTCGGGCGCCGAGGTCGGCTGCCAGGGCGAGGTCGGCAGCGCGTCCGCCATGGCGGCGGCGGGGCTGTGCGCGGCGCTGGGCGGCAGCAACGAGCAGGTGGAGAACGCCGCCGAGATCGCGTTGGAGCATCACCTGGGGATGACCTGCGACCCGGTCGGCGGGCTGGTGCAGGTGCCCTGCATCGAGCGCAACGGGCTGGGCGCGATCAAGGCGGTGTCGGCGGCGAGCCTCGCGCTGCGCGGCGACGGCACGCATTTCATGCCGCTCGACAACTGCATCGAGGCGATGCGCCAGACCGGCATCGACATGTCGACCAAGTACAAGGAAACCAGCCTCGGCGGGCTGGCGGTGAACCTGCCGGAGTGCTGAGCCGGGGGCGGGTGGCCCGCCCTAGGCTCCGGACTCAATTGATCCACCAGATGAAGGCTGCGGCGATCTGGGCGGCTGCGAGGAAGTTGCGTGCGAGCTTGTCATATCGGGTTGCGATCCTGCGCCAGTCCTTGAGACGGCAC